>NZ_JAAFIX010000001.1:0-452323 GCF_013297935.1 Rhodoferax sp.
GTGGCAGCTTTCAGGGCAAGGGCGTGATCCTGATGCCTTCTTACTGCAACATCGGCTCCTTCGTGGATGAAGGCACCATGGTCGACACCTGGGCCACCGTCGGCTCGTGCGCCCAGATCGGCAAGCATGTGCACCTGTCGGGCGGCGTGGGTATCGGTGGTGTTCTGGAGCCTATGCAAGCCGGCCCCACCATCATTGAAGACAACTGTTTCGTGGGCGCACGCTCTGAGGTGGTGGAAGGCGTGATCGTTGAAGAAAACTCGGTGATCTCGATGGGCGTTTACATCGGCCAGAGCACCCCGATCTACGACCGCGCCACCGACACAGTGAGCTACGGCCGCGTGCCTGCAGGCTCGGTGGTGGTGAGCGGAAGCCTGCCCAAGGGCGACGGAAAATACAGCATGTACGCCGCGATCATCGTCAAGAAGGTGGACGCGAAAACTCGCTCCACCACCAGCTTGAACGACTTGTTGCGCGACTGAACGCACCCACCCGGAGGCAACTATGGCCACGACCAGCACCGCGCAACCCGCAGGCACGATGGAGCGCATCTTGCGCTTGATGAGTGAGAAGAAAGCGTCTGACGTCTACCTCTCCGCCCATGCGCCGGCGCTGATCAAGATCAACGGGCAGTGCGTCCCGATCAACAGCCAGACCTTGCCCTCTGAGGCGCCCAGAAACTTACTGGCTGAGGTGCTGACACCCCAGCAAATGGAGGAGCTGGAGCGCTCCGGTGAACTCAATGTCGGCTTTCCGATGGCCGGTGTGGGCCGCTTCCGTGTGAGCGCCATGCGCCAGCGCGGGACAATTGCAGCGGTCATCCGCTACATCAGTGTGGATGTGCCGCCATTGCACAGTTTGCAGTTGCCACCGGTTCTGGCCGACCTGATCATGGAAAAACGCGGCTTGCTGCTCATGGTCGGCGCCACGGGTGCGGGTAAAAGCACCACGCTCGCCTCGATGTTGGACTTCCGCAATGAAAGTGTTTCGGGCCACATCCTCACCATTGAAGACCCGGTTGAGTTTTTGTTTAAAAACAAAAAGTCGGTGGTCAACCAGCGTGAAGTCGGTACCGACACAGCGTCTTTGCAGGTCGCCTTGAAAAACGCGCTGCGCCAAGCGCCGGATGTCATCCTCATCGGTGAAATTCGCGATCAAGAAACCATGTCCGCTGCCATCGCCTACGCCCAGTCCGGGCACTTGTGCCTGGCAACCATGCACGCCAATAACAGCTACCAGGCGCTGAACCGGATTCTGAGCTTTTACCCGGTCGAGGTGCGTCCCACCATGCTGGGTGATTTGGCCGCTGCACTGCGGGCGATCGTGTCCCAGCGCCTGATGCGCACCACGTCTGGCCTGAGAGCGCCTGCGGCCGAGGTCTTGCTCAACACCAAACTGGTGGCCGAACTCATAGAAAAAGGCGACTTCTCTGCAGTGCGCGAAGCCATGGAGCAATCCATGGCGGAGGGGTCGCAAACGTTTGAGGCAGATATTGCCCGCTTGATTCAAGACGGACTGGTGGATCGCAAAGAAGGTTTGGCTCATGCGGACTCCCCGACCAACCTGATGTGGCGTTTGCAAAACGATTTCACCAAGGCCGCAAAAGCTGCCGCCGTGCCGGAAGAAGACGACGAAGCGTCCTTCACCGAAATTACCCTGGATGTAAAACACTGATGACGAGAACGCTGCAGCTCACCGAGCAACTGATATCCATGGCGTCGGTGACGCCTTCTGACGGTGGCTGCCAGGCCTTGATTGCCGAACGACTGCGCCCGCTGGGCTTTGTTTGCGAAACTATTGTGAGCGGCCCGGAGGACTTCCGGGTGACCAATTTATGGGCAAAAAGGCCTGCAGGGCATGCGAGAACTGCGCCGGACGCTACTAGACCAATAGCAAAAACACTGGTTTTCGCCGGTCACACCGATGTGGTGCCCACCGGCCCACAGTCCCAGTGGGACACCCCGCCCTTTGTGCCCAGCCACCGCGACGGCAAGCTTTTCGGCCGGGGTGCCAGCGACATGAAGGCCTCGCTGGCAGCCTTCGTGGTGTCGATCGAAGAATTTTTGGCCGAATGCCCTGCCCCGGATCTGAACATTGCGCTGCTCCTGACCAGCGACGAGGAAGGCCCGGCACTCGATGGCACCGTCGTGGTTTGCCAGCAGCTGCAAGCCCGCGGCGAGGTCATGGACTATTGCATCGTAGGCGAGCCCACCTCCGTAGAGCGCACTGGTGACATGATCAAAAACGGGCGTCGTGGCACCATGAGCGGCAAGCTCACCGTGAAGGGTGTGCAAGGGCATATCGCCTACCCGCACCTTGCCAAAAATCCGATTCACCTCGTGGCGCCTGCGCTGGCGGAGTTGGTGGGTATCGAATGGGACCAGGGCAACGCCTTTTTCCCACCCACCACTTGGCAGGTGAGCAATATGCATGGAGGCACCGGTGCGAGCAATGTGATTCCCGGCCATGTGGTGATTGACTTCAATTTCCGGTTTTCCACCGAATCGACTCCCGACACTCTGCAGAAGCGTCTGGCCAGTGTGTTGGCCAAGCATGAGTTGGACTATGACCTTGTCTGGACGATAGGCGGCCTGCCGTTTCTGACAACACCCGGCCCACTCGTCGATGCGGTGCGCGAAGCCATCCGCGCAGAGACGGGTTTGGAAACCCAGCTCTCCACGACAGGCGGCACCAGCGATGGCCGGTTTATTGCGCAAGTCTGTGCCCAGGTGGTGGAAGTGGGACCACCGAACGCCACCATCCACAAGATCAATGAGCACGTGAAAGTCGCAGACATTGAACCGCTGAAGAATATTTACCGCCGGGTATTGGGCAATTTGAGCCAAGCAGGTGCCCTATGAATCTGGCGCAATTGGTCGAAGAGTCTGCCCGCCAGCTGCAAGACGCCGGTGTTTCATTCGGGCACGGCACCACCAATGCCCGGGATGAAGCCGCTTGGTTGGTCTTGCATGCCTTGGGTTTGCCACTCGATACCCCGCTGGGCGACGATGATGAAGCATCAAAACGGCCTGTAGCCCAGGTGGAACAAGCGCAAGCTGCTACGCTTTTAGGAGCGCGCATCGCCACGCGCAAGCCAGCCGCCTACCTGACCCGAGAGGCTTGGTTACAAGGAGTGTCGTTTTATGTCGATGAGCGTGTCATTGTCCCGCGCTCGCTGATTGCTGAGCTGCTGGTCTACGGCGGTATTGACTACTGGCTACAAGAAACAACCCGCAAGGTGCTGGACTTGTGCACCGGCAACGGCAGTCTGGGCATTTTGGCGGCCATGGTGTTTCCGGATGTGGAAGTCACTGGCGCTGACATTTCTGCGGATGCTTTGGCCGTTGCTCGTATCAACGTTGAAAAGCATGCGCTCCAAGACCGCATTACCCTGGTGCAGTCCGATGGCCTGCAGGCGGTGAACGGCAAGTTTGACCTGATTCTCTGCAATCCACCCTATGTCAATGCCCAGAGCATGGCTTCATTGCCCGCTGAGTACTTGGCAGAGCCCTTTATTGCGCTCGATGGAAATCAAGCAGGTGGCACGGGCGATGGCATGGACTTTGTCCGCTCTTTGCTGGCTACCGTGGGGGACAGCTTGTCCGCAGACGGGGTTCTGGTGCTGGAGATCGGCAATGAACGGGCGTTTTTTGAAGCTGCTTTTGAAGCGTTGGAAGTCATCTGGTTGGAAACCAGTGCCGGTGAAGACCAGGTGCTATTGGTGACCTACGACGCTTTGCGTCGATTCCAGGCCCGCTGACCCTCTCTCTGAATTCCTCTGCTCTTGCACGGAGCAGAGAAACCTTTGTCCGCGTGACGCGGTACGACAATTTGCGGCTAGCGCCGCATGGACATCATGATTACTCTGAAAAATGTGACCCTGCGCCGCAGTGCCAAGGTCTTGCTCGAAGGCGCCTCTGTGACCCTGAACCCCGGCGAAAAGGTCGGCTTGGTCGGTCGCAATGGCGCGGGCAAATCCAGCCTGTTTGCGCTACTCAATGGCAATTTGCATGAAGACGCGGGGGAGTACTACATTCCGGCCCAATGGCGTATGGGCCAAGTGGCTCAAGATATGCCTGAGACGGAGCAAGGCGCTACCGATTTCGTGGTCGAAGGCGATACCCAACTGGGTGCCGCCCGCGCAGAGGTGACGGCAGCAGAAGCCACGGATGACTATGAGCGCATGGCCAATGCCTATACCGCCTTGCATGATGCCGGTGAGTACGATGCTGCCGCGCGCGCCCAAGCCTTGATCTTGGGCCTCGGATTTAAAACAACCGAACTGGACAAGCCCGTAAACAGCTTTTCGGGAGGTTGGCGCATGCGCCTGCAATTGGCCCGCGCCCTGATGTGCCCGAGCGATTTGCTTTTGCTGGACGAACCCACCAACCACTTGGATTTGGACGCTTTGGTGTGGCTGGAAGCCTGGTTAAAAAAATACGAAGGCACGATGGTCGTCATCAGCCATGACCGCGAGTTTTTGGATGCCGTCACCAATGTCACCTTGCATATCGACATGGGCAAGCTGGTGCGCTACGGCGGCAACTACAGCAAGTTTGAAGACATGCGTGCCGAGCAAATGGAGCTGCAGCAAAACGCCTTCTCAAAGCAGCAGGACAAGATCGCCCACTTACAGAAATTTATCGCTCGATTCAAGGCCAAGGCCAGCAAGGCAAAACAGGCTCAGAGCCGAGTGAAGGCGCTTGACCGCATGGAGAAGATTGCGCCGCTGCTCTCCGAGGCTGATTTCAGTTTCGAGTTCAAAGAGCCGGCCAACCTCCCCAACCCGATGCTCTCCATGCAGGGCGTGAATTTTGGATATCCGCCCGCCGACGATGCGCCCAAGGGCACGCCGCCTACGGTGATTGTTCACAACGTGAGTAAGTCGGTGCTGGCCGGGCAACGCATCGGCATCCTGGGCGCCAACGGCCAAGGTAAATCTACTCTGGTGAAAACCGTAGCGCGCGACCTGAAAACGCTGGGTGGTGAAGTCACCGAGGGTAAGGGACTCAATATCGGCTACTTCGCGCAGCAGGAGCTTGACGTGTTGCGCCCAGATGAGACACCGCTGGAGCACATGATCCGCCTGGTCAAGGACATGACGGCTGCAGGAAAAATTGCCGGGCAACAAACCCGCGAACAAGATCTGCGAAGTTTTCTCGGCACCTTTAACTTCAGCGGCGACATGGTCAAACAATCGGTGGGCAGCATGAGTGGTGGCGAAAAGGCCCGCTTGGTGCTGTGCATGATTGTCTGGCAGCGCCCTAACCTCTTGCTGCTGGATGAGCCAACCAACCACTTGGATCTGGCGACCCGTGAAGCACTTGCCATGGCACTCAACGAGTTTGAGGGCACGGTAATGCTGGTGAGCCACGACCGTGCGCTGCTGCGCTCGGTGTGTGATGAGTTCTGGATGGTATCGAGGGGCGGTGTTGAACCTTTCGACGGCGACCTGGACGACTACCAGCGCTATCTTCTGGACGAAGCGAAGCGCCAACGTGAGCTCGCCAAAGAAGAGGCCAAGGCCAGCGCTGTCGCAAAACCAGCTCAGAGCACGACGCCGCCGGCGGCAGTGGTTACGGGCCCTAGTGCCGACAGCATTAAAAAATGGAAGAGAGAACTGGCTCAGGTGGAAACGCGCATGGCAACACTCAACACCGAGGGTGCTGTATTGGAGGCCAAACTATCGACCAACCCGCATCCTTCGGAAATTGCGGAAGTCGGGAAACGATTGAAGACAGTCAACGCTGAGCTCCAAACGCTGGAAGAGCAATGGCTGGAGCTCACAGCTAACCTTGAGACTTGAGGTAGGCGAATCGGGGGGGGGCTGTGCCCCTCCCCTTTTTTTGGAGTGCTACCTCGTCGGTGCGCCCAATAAAAAACCCGCTATCTTTCGATAGCGGGTTTTGACCCACATATTCTGTGGTGGGAACTGAGAGATTCGAACTCTCGACCTACGGATTAAGAGTCCGCTGCTCTACCAGCTGAGCTAAATTCCCTTGAATTGGTGGGACCAGCGGGGGTCGAACCCACGACAAACGGATTAAAAGTCCGCTGCTCTACCAACTGAGCTATGGTCCCGACAGTGTTCTTTAATTACTTATCGAACCCTGCTAAGCCTCAAATTATAGCGTGATTTTTGAGCCTGTAGAAATTGGTAGCGATAATTTATCAATAATCCACCCAGCGGCACACATACCAAAGGTCGCGGTAACGCTGACCATCGAGCCGTACCCATGGCAATTGAGTGAGCCGTCACCTTCAAGTGCGCACGAGGCATCCGGTCCGCGCACAGCTTCTTTGCTGTACACGCATGTCACCGCCAGAGACTTGCCCTCCTTGGGAGCACCATGTTCCTTACGCAACCGGTACCGGAGTTGAGACAACAAGGGGTCGTGGGTACACGTACTCAAATCACCAATATCAACGAGATGTGACAATCGCTTTCCCCCAGCTGCTCCCACCGAAATGAACAAGCGTTTGTTCCGGCGGGCCCAAGCAGCCATTGCCGTCTTTGCACGGATCTGGTCGCAGGCATCTATTACCCCGTCGACGCCAAGGCCTAAGACCTCGGGCCAGTTTTCAGGTGTTACGAAGTCATCCACCAGACTCACCCGGCAATCCGGATTGATCTGAACAATCCGCTGGGCCATAGCCTCGATTTTTGACTGACCGAGCGTGTCTGTGAGCGCGTGTAGCTGGCGGTTGATATTGGACTCAGACACGTGATCCGTGTCGACCAGGGTGAGGTGCCCGACCCCGCTCCGGGCAAGTGCCTCGGCGGCCCATGAACCGACACCGCCGATGCCTATGACTGCGACATGTGCCTCCCGAACACGGCGAGCCCCTTCCGGGCCATAGAGGCGGACCATCCCGGAGAATCGGCGGTCAAGGTCCGCCGGTACCGAATCAACAAGCAATGTGGAAGTCACTTGAGACGCGCAAGACGATCTTTGGCCGCAGACGCGGCTTCAGATGTCGGGTACGAGGCCATGAGTTCTTCGAGCGTCTTGCGGCCGGCCCTCATGTCTTTCAACTCGATCTGGCAATTTGCCAAGGCCAGAAGTGCCTCAGGCGCTCTGACGTGGTCAGGGGATTGCTGTACGAGCAAGCGGAAGTTTGCTTGCGCACCCTTGTAGTCCTTAGTGGCGTACTGAGCGCTACCGATCCAGAACAAGGCAGATGGCCGATATCCCGAACCGGTGTAGCGGATTAAGAAATCAGAGAACAAGGCCTCTGAAACCGCAAAGTCGCCTTTACGGAACACTGCCAACGCAGCGTCGAAATCACGTTTTTCAGCTACCTCAACGAAGAACTCACGCCCTTCCCAGCTGATTTTGGTGGGTTCGAGCTTGCGTAAACGATCTTCCAGCATCTGGACAGTGTCTTTTTGCTTTCGTTGCGTATCTGCAAGATCTTTGGCCAACTGCTCAACTTGGCCACGCAGGCGGGCATTGTCCGCACGACCGGCCTCCAGCTGATTTTGAAGCTCCACCAAAGAACGGCGTAGCTGCGAAGAATCATCCGCGTTGAGCTTTTGCAAATCGCCAGTCCGTTGCTCACTCTCGGCACGCAAAGTCTCAATTTTCTGACGCAGGTCGAGAATTGCACGCCGGGCTTCTTCGTCATCAAACAACCCGGCGGAACTCGGGCCCGCCACGCAAAGCAGCGAGGCGGACAAAAGGCCCGCACGTAGCAGGGAACGTGCTAGAAGCATGGCTCGCATTAACGGTAGCTGAATTCAGCGCGGCGGTTTTTCTCGAGGGCCGCTTCCGTATTCCCAGCAACCGCGGGCTTTTCCTTGCCAAAGCTCACCGATTCCATTTGACCATCGGCAACACCCAGGAGGGATAACGCTTTGCGAACAGCATCAGCACGCTTTTGACCCAGCGCGAGGTTGTACTCACGGCCACCGCGTTCATCGGTGTGACCTTCCAAGTTCACTTTGCGGGTTTTATCGGCTTTCAGGTACCGCGCGTGTGACTCCAAAGTAGCTTGGAATTCTGAGCGAATCTGAAAGCTGTCGTAATCGAAATAGACCGTTTTGAGGGCCGCAGTCAGCGCGGGGTCTTGATTGGCCTTGTCCAGTGCAACACTGGCCACATTGCTTTGTGCAACGCCAGCACCAGCATTTGCAGTCCCATTGGCCGCACCAGCGTTGACTGCTTGCCCGCTTTTGTCTTCAACAGGAACATTGTCGAGCTTTACAGAAGAACCGCACGCACTCAGGACTGCTGCTACGGAAACCAGTAATACAAACTTCTTCATTTTTCACTCCAAGTAAATCGATGTCTATTTTTGGGCCGGGCCCCAGTCAGGCTCACGGATGTCGCCCGCTTGTCCCGCCAGTCGGGCCTTGATGCGGCCATCCAGCGTGGAAGTCATGAGTGCTTCTTTTCCTTGCAGGAGGGTTGCATAAATCACCTGCCTGCTGTTCGGTGAAAAGCTCGGGCTCTCATCGGCAGTAGTGTCTGTAATCGCGACAGCACTCCCGCTGGTCAGATCCATCACGTGCAACTTGAAAGCGCCACTTACCCGTGAGATATAAGCAAGCCACTTCCCATCCGGGCTGACAGCAGGCGAAATGTTGTAGTTGCCGGAGAACGTGATGCGCTCAGCATTGCCCCCGCTCACAGGGACCTTGTAAATTTGCGGGGCTCCACCACGATCGCTCACAAAGTACAAACTTCTTCCGTCTGGCGCGTAGACAGGCTCGGTGTCAATGGCTGGGGACTGCATCAGTCTGCGAGGCTCACCGCCACGTGCATCCATAACAAACAGCTGCGAACCACCATCACGACTCAGGGTCAACGCAATGGCAGCACCGTCAGGCGACCATGCCGGTGCGCTGTTGGAGCCTTTGAAGCTCGCAACCAATCTTCGTTTTCCGGAATCAATGTCCTGCACGTAGACAACAGGCTTGCGAGCCTCGAAAGAGACATAGGCCAGCTGATTCCCATTGGGTGCCCAAGCAGGCGAGATAATCGGCTCCGGGCTGCTGAAAGCGGGCTGGGCGTTCTCACCGTCCGCGTCGGCGACCCATAAGCGGTAGTTGCTTCCGGACTTCGTGACATAAGAGAGCCGGGTGGAAAACACGCCCTTGTCGCCTGTTAGTTTTTCGTACACGAAGTCGGCAATTTTGTGGGCTGTTAAACGCAAATCACCGGCAACAACGGCGTGGCTTTGTCCGCCGAGATCTTGGTTCCGAACCGTGTCCCAAAGCCGAAAGCGAACGTCATACCTACTATCGGCCAACCTGGCTACGCTGCCAGCTACCAATGCATCAGCACCTTTTTGCCGAAGAGTGGCTAGGTCTGGTCGCGCAGATTCATCCAGGCCAGACACAAGGTCTAAGGGCTTGAACTGCCCACTCCGCTCCAAATCAGCTTGCACAATGGCCGCGATCTTCTGAGGGGATTGGTCGTCACCACGGAATGTTGAAATCGCGACAGGTATCTGGGTCAATCCGACACCCGAAACCTCAACGCGGAACTGGGCTTGAGCCTGTACGGCAAGCAAACCTATGAGACAGGAAACCAAAAATTTTTTCATCTTCTTCAATTATCGCTTCGACGATACACGGACGTTGGT
This sequence comes from Rhodoferax sp., assembly GCF_013297935.1. Lineage (GTDB taxonomy): Bacteria > Pseudomonadota > Gammaproteobacteria > Burkholderiales > Burkholderiaceae_C > Allorhodoferax. The sequence goes on from NZ_JAAFIX010000001.1 coordinate 9,592, forward strand.
CCGGGTCAAACTCTCTTCGTATCCGACTGTAGCTCTGATCTGCTTGGTTGCAATTCGTTCCCTCACCAGCTGAGCGTTGACGTTTTCCATGTCTCTGCTGCTTTCGCGGTGCCACAGGTGGTAGACCTCAGTTGACCAGAAGCCGTTTTTTCTGCACAAACCTGCATTGTGGAGTCGGAGCACAAAGTCAGCGTCCTCATGGCCCCAGCCCACAAAGGTCTCATCAAACCCATTTACAGCGATGTAGTCCGACTTGTAGACGGACATGTTGCAACTGCGAATGCCTTTCCATTTGAAGGCGGCCTGCTTACGGATTGAGATATCCGGGAGCCGGAAATTCGCTAAGGCCTTGCTGGATTGGCCGGCCATCCACCGGTAGATCCACACCAAAAAAGATCGGGAAAACAGCTGAATGAGACCGCCCTCGACTTTTTCTGTGAACTGTTTGTTGAGCAGGACTCGGCTCCCATTCACGAAACAACCCTTTTCAGCGAGGAGCCGGTGGCGCGCTACAAAATCCGACTCCGGAACACAGTCGCCGTCTAACAGGATGATGTAGTTGCCTTTGGACGCAGCGACCCCCAGGTTGCGGACCTGAGAGGCCGTAAAGCCCACATCCGGATGCCAGACATGAGTGATATTGAGTGCTGATTTCGCTTGAAGCGATTGAATCTTGGCTTGATGATCGTCAGCAGACCCATCATCCGCAACGACGACTTCAAAATGCAGATCGCTTTGGCTCTCTAGTGCATGCAGCACACAAGCAAGCGCACCACTCCTGTTATAGGTGGTGATAACGATGGAGATGAGGTCAGCGCAGGGCATTTTCGACTAGACTAGGCCGCCCTCGAAGTGCGCCCTGCTATGGCGCAACATACTTGTCCGATCGAGAGGCAAAACCACAGGATGTTATCACTGCATGCCCACAATCTCTGCTTACATCATTGCCTTCAACGAAGTCGAGAAAGTCCGGCTAGCAATTGAGAGCGTTGCCTGGGCAGATGAGATCATCTTGGTCGACTCTCACAGTACTGATGGCACGGCCGAGCTCGCTCAGAGCCTAGGAGCCAGAGTCGTTCAGGTGGAATTCAAAGGGTTTGGTGATTTAAGAAATCAGGCAATCGCCGCTTGCACCAAGGATTGGATTTTTAGCTTAGATGCAGATGAGCGCTGCACGCCAGCAGCGGCAGCTGAAATTCTCAGCTTAATTGGCAGTCCGTCAGCATTGGATGCTTATCACACACCCAGGCGAAATTTTTTTATGGGGCGGTGGATACGCCACTCCGGGTGGTATCCCAACTACAGGCAGCCCCAGCTCTTCCGTCGAGGTGCGATGAGTTACGACCTTAAGCCGGTCCACGAGGGTTACGTTCTCCATACAAGCAAGCCGATCGGAGAGATGAATTGCGCTATTTGGCAATTCCCCTTTAAGGATATGTCGGAGGTAATGCACAAGGCCAATCGATATTCGAGCTTAGGTGCTGAAAAAATCAAAGACAAAGAGGTTTCTATGTCTTCTGCGCTGGGGCATGCTCTTTGGTCTTTTACAAAGCACTATATTTTCAAGCGGGGTTTTCTTGACGGATGGCCAGGCTTCGTAATCGCACTGGGAAATTTTGAAGGAACTTTTTTCCGGTATGTAAAGGCTCTGGAAATCCAGCAAGGAGAAAAGTGGAAAGCCCCCAATGCCAAAAGTGTCAATTTGAATGAATAAAGAAGACCGAGCGCTTTATTACCGGCTGATTGGGTACCTGCGCCCTTACTGGAAGGCATTTGCAGCAGCGGTTTTGTGTATGGTTTGCACAGCTGCAACCGAGCCGGTTTTTCCTGCGATCATGAAGTACCTGTTGGATTCTGGCTTTCGAACCACAGATAGCAAAATGGTGTGGATTATTCCTGCCAGCATTGTTTTACTATTCTTGGCACGAGGGGCCCTGTCTTTCGTCACCAACTATTTGATGACTTGGGTTTCTACCCGATTGGTTGTTGATATCCGAAAAGCAATTTTTGACAAATTGCTAACAACATCAACGCAGTCATCTCATTCTCAGCCCGCCTCCTACTGGATATCCCGTATCCAAAATGATGTTGATGGGATCAACCAAGCCGCAACCAATGTTTTAGTGACAGCCGTACGGGAATCATTGACTGCGCTCGCTTTACTCGCCTATCTGGTTTATTTAGATTGGCAGTTGACATTAATCACTCTTACGGTGGGACCGGTGATTGCAGTACTGATCCGGAGTTTCGGCCAGCGTATACGAAAAGCCAGCAAAGCCAGCCTAGATGCACTCAGAAACATTGCGCACACCGTCGAAGAAACCAGTGCAGCGCACAAAGTGATCAAAATTTACGGTGGTCAGGAACAACAAAAACAACGATTCGATGCGGTGAATGAAAGGTTTCGCAGGAGCATGATGAAGGAGGCTGTTCCCGCCTCCGCGTTAACGCCTATTACGCATATGACGGCGTCGATTGCCATTGCCTTCATCATTTTCATGGCGTTGAACCGTTCAATGGGGCAAGCAGACGCGACGGCCGGTGGATTCGTTTCCTTCATAACCGCAATGCTCTTGCTTATCTCACCTATCAAGCAGCTTACGACGATCAGTCCGATATTGCAGCGTGGCCTAGCCGCGTGCGAAAGTGTTTTTGGTGTGCTGGATGCGCCGGGCGAGGCTGACCCTGGAACAGGGCGCCTTAAAGAATGTCGCGGCGACATAATCTTTGCGAATATCTCTTTTCGCTACCCAGGTAGTGAAAAAATAGCTTTAGACAGCATAGATTTGCACGTTCAAAGCGGTCAAACTGTTGCCCTTGTGGGGGCATCCGGCGGCGGGAAAAGTACCTTAGCGGCGATGATCCCCCGCTTTTACAACCCGGATTCTGGCACCATAACCATCGACGGTGTTGATATTGCATCGCTGAGCCTCGCCAACCTTCGTGAACACATTGCACTAGTTAGCCAAGATATTGTTTTGCTCAATGACACTATCCGTGCAAACATTGCTTTTGGCCTTACCCGACGTGTTGACGACTCCAAAGTACGTGACGCAGCCATTGCCGCTCACGCTTGGGAATTTATCTCTCAACTGCCCCAAGGGTTGGACACCCTGACCGGAGAAAACGGTGCCATGCTGTCGGGTGGACAACGCCAGAGAATTGCCATCGCAAGAGCGTTGCTCAAGAACGCCCCCATCCTCATACTTGATGAGGCTACTTCCGCGCTAGATACAGAGTCCGAACGAGTGGTTCAAGAAGCTTTATCCACGCTAATGCACAACCGCACCACGTTAGTAATCGCACATCGCCTGAGTACCATCGAGCGTGCCGATCACATCGTGGTGCTAGATCAAGGCCGCGTAGTGGAGGCTGGCAAACACACCACTTTGATTCTGAACAATGGCCACTACGCCAACCTGCAGAGATTGCAAACATGAAGATTCCGATACTGATGTACCACCAGATTGACGCGCCTCCACCTCGAGGGACGCCACTGCGGGGACTCGTTGTGGCGCCCTCATCTTTTGCGTGGCAAATGCGAATGCTTCGATTCATGGGCTACAAAGGCCTGTCTATGCGAGATCTGCAGCCCTATTTACAGGGCACCCTAAGAGGCAAAGTGGTGGGCATCACCTTTGACGATGGCTACCAGAACAATTTGGTTCACGCCTTGCCCGTCCTCAAAGCGAACAACTTCACCGCTACTTGCTATGGCGTGAGTAGCATGGTGGGCGGCACTAACGCTTGGGACGAGGGGAAGGTTGCCCAAAAGTCCTTGATGACGCGCGCAGACTGGTTGGCGTGGCATGCGGCGGGTATGGATGTAGGCTCACACACTCAGACCCACGCTAATCTAAAGGACCTCCCGAACGCAGCAGCCCAACAGCAGATTGTGCAGTCCAAGGAAGAGTTACAGCAAATACTGAGCGCTGAAGTAGCCCATTTTTGCTACCCGTATGGTTGGTTCACGCCGGAACATGAGGATATGGTGCGCGCTGCAGGCTACTTGACAGCGACAAGTACACGCCGCGGTCGCGCAGAGGTGGGGGACAACCTCTTTGCACTCAAGCGAATTATGGTGGCTCGGGCGACTAATCCGCTTTTGTTTGTAACAAAGATATTGACTCAATACGAAGACAACAAAACATGATGGAGTTTGCCCTTTATTGCAAGAGCTACCGCGTGGATGTAAGGCGTGCCAGACGATTGGCTCTGACGGTGGACAAATTTAACGCTGACGATATTCCATTTTTCATTTCTTGCCCACGATCTGATCTGCCATTGTTTCAGGAGTACCTCGGTGAGCTGAAGGTCACACTGCTGGCAGATGAAGACATCGTTCTAAGTAACCCTTTACATCCTCTCAGTACATTTAAGGAAATTCCCGGACATCTGGCCCAGCAAATCGTGAAATCGGAATTTTGGCGTTTAGGTTTTGCTCAGGCTTACTTATGCCTTGATTCCGACTGTCAGTTTATCCGTGACTTTTATAAAAACGAATTTCTTGATCTGCGAGGAATTCCGTATACGGTCATTGATGAATGTCGAGAAATTCTTATCCCCGCCGCTACGGCAAAAAAACAAAAAGTAATTGATGACTTTCATAAAGAATCGATTCAAGTCCAACAAGAGATTGGACGAGTGGGAAAGTTTTATAACTTTGGTCCTAACTGCCCCATTTGGCATCGAGACGTTTGGATCAGCCTAGACGAGAATTTCCTTAAGCCACGGGGTTTGAGCTTTACAGATCTAATTTTGCGGCACCCGATCGAAATGCGTTGGTATGGCGAGGCACTATTGAAATATGGCGCTATTCCACTCTTACCATCGCAGCCATTCATCAAAATGTACGCATATGCTTGGCAACTTCGCAAAGACCGGTCGGACGGGCTTAGTGAGCAAGAGCTCTCGCAGTTTTATTGTGGTGTCACCTACCAGTCAGCCTGGGAACGCGAAATGGACTGGCCCAGCGAAGGTGGCAATCTCGCATCCAGAATTGGCCGCAGGTTGAGGCGGTACCTAGGACGTATTTGACGTTACCTGAATAATGAACATCTCGAAGAATCAAGGAACAGTATTGGTCTTATCTGCGGCCGTACTGCTCGCAGTCTGGCCCTTGCCCAACACTATGGGGTTGCGCCATTTGGCACTCCTAGGGGGATTTATTGCAGCAGCCTATGTATTGAAATCCAGCCTGCAACTGTTTAGAGACAAACAGGCATGGCCTGTCTATTTACTATTCTCAATTTTTATTTGGGTCGCGCTTCACTTCGCACTTCCCAGTGACCACAGGGCGGAACAGTGGCGAGAACTCTCCGGAGATTGGTTGAGAAACTTTCTTGCTTCAATAATTGGACTCTCTCTCGGAATCCTGCTCAACGAACCTAAAAAGTATCTCTCGTCGTTCATGCAACGCGCAAAAGACTCCATACTCTTTTGGGGTCTAGCAGGCACCACCTCCATATTCATCTCTCGATATCTGTATGAAGTTTTGCAGAGTGGTTCTTGGATTCATTTAGATTTTTATATGACCCCCTATCTTGGGAAGACTCCATTAGTTATTTTTGGGGGACTCCTCATTCCCGTTTTGCTTATAAAAGCATTGGGTGTACTTCGAGGTAATTCGAGTTATATTTGGTGCATTTATAGTTTTATTGGCCTTGTGGCTACGCTACTCATGTACTTTTTTGCAAATACCAAGAATGGTTTTGCGATGTTTCTGCTTCTCGTAATTGCTGGACTGCTGGTGGCGTTAAATGATATTTTGCGCTCGAAGTCTTCGGTTGTAGTATTTGTACTATTTTCCTTGGCTGGGACTTTTGTCTTTGGTTACATAGTTAATAAGCACCTTGCGTCGAATCCAGCTTGGTCCAACCTTGTAAGTGATTTTCAAATTAGTGTAAAAATATCTGAACACAAAAACTGGAAAGATAAAGTCTCACCACTTCCGACTAATGAAAATGGAATGCAAGTAAACGGTAGTACCTATGAGCGTGTAGCATGGGGTCGAGCTGGAGTTGAGCTGTTGGTTGAGAATCCACTAGGTTATGGGCTAATCAATCACTCATTCGGTGCATTAGCCATCCAAAAATGGAGCGACTTCCACGCACCGGATGGGAGTAATCGAGGATCTACCCACAGCGGCTGGTTGGATTTTGCTTTGGGCTTTGGGGTTCCAGGCTTACTAATGGTCTGTATTCCATTAACTTCCAGCTACCTGAGAGCGCGAAAGCGTAATGATTTTTGGGGCGCCTATGCAATTTGGACAATACCCTTAATTGGAATAAGCTATCTCACAACTGAAGTCTGCACTGGACATTTCATTGAGTTATTGTTCTTCCTCACCGCACTCTTCAGCGGTTTGACACTCCAAGTTGCTCCCGGACCCACTGCCGAATACGGCGACTAATCTTAAAATCTTTAGATTGATGATCTGAGTACAGGCTCTCCTGGATTGTTAGCGCTTGGTGTGACTCGACCTTTTCCCTCGACTCAAGGTTTATGTATATTTTTTCCAGCTCGGAAAATATATTGTAGTCATTTAATACCCGCCTCTTGGCTTCCTGGCGGAAATCAAAGCTTTGTTTATCTATGTCACTCTGCAATATTTCAGAAATCACTTTGATTGCTTGGTGTGGCTTTGCAATATTGATCGAGGCATAACTGCCTTCAGGGAAGTAGTCAGCCACATTGGGGCAACCGCTATAAATAGGGAAGCAGCCCCTCAAAAATGGATCTGCAAGTTTTTCTGTCCAGTAATTTCGATGAATTGAATTCTCGAGAGCGATATGAAAGCGGTAGTCTGCCAAGGCTTCGTCTTTATCAGCCATGCCTCGATAGCCACGACCAAAATAATCAATTCTTTCCCCGAATTGAGCCTTTAACTTTTCAACAAACTCGATTCTCCGTCGATGGCCACTTGTAACAGCATTATTCGAACAAATAACAGAGCAAAGTTTGATTTTTTTAGGGTTTTCGCCTTCAAGTGCAGCAAAATCCAGTCCAGCGCTGAAACGCTCAGCTCCACTAGTGAACTTCACACCAGCAAACCAATTAATTCCCGGCTGCATGAAAATTGCCCCTGGGTGCCTGGTTTGCTCTTGGGTGGTGATCACTGTCCCAAATTGCTCCAAAAAACGTGCTTGATAACGGTGGAAGCTTGCCGGCTCGCCAGCTACAAAGATACGGCGACTCAGAGGAACTGAGGTTATGAGTGGTACATCTGGCCAAGCCGAGTAGACTACCAACCAGTCATAACTCTCCGTACAATGTGTGTCAAATGAATAGTCGCTCTGCCCCCAGGAGTCTAACTCTCTCATTTGTCTACTCCAAGGCCAAGCGCCCCCAGATTCATCGACAAACAGTACTTTTCGTTTTTTTATCGTTATGTCGCCCATATTTTCCATAGTCCTTTGTACCTATAACGCCCAAGCGTATATTGAAGAATGCATCCAAAGTCTACTCAACCAGACCTTAGCTGATTTCGAGCTAATTGTGGTAGACGACGGTTCGCGCGATGCCACTCTGTCTTATTTATCTATGCAGAGTGATCCACGGATTCGGGTTATTTTTCTTGAAAAGAATCATGGATTGATTTTTGCCCGTAATAGAGGGTTCGACGAGTCAAGAGGTCAATACATTGCCATCATGGATGCAGATGATATTGCTCACCCCACTCGATTGGAAGAGCAGTACCAAGTACTTGAAAGAGGTGAAGTCGATGTATGCGGGACATTCCACATCTCTTTGAATAGCAAAAATGGCAAGCGGCGATCGCGCCGATCTGCAACATCAGACAGTGACATTCGGGCACTACTCACAATCTATTGTCCTATTTGTAATCCGAGCACTAGTGTACGTGCCAAGGTCCTTCAGCAAAACCGGTACAACACAGCTAATGCCCACGCGGAAGACTACGGTCTTTGGTGCGATATCGCAGTTAACGGCGGCAGGTTTTTTAACATCAAAAAAGCGCTACTCACATACCGCTTGCATCCTGGACAAATTAGTGTGGTTAAGAAAGAGGTTGCTCATACATCGTTTAAGAGCATTCAGTCCGGCTACGTTCGGGCAATCACTGGGCAAGATGTTGTGCCTGAATCTATGCCTAGAGAGCGAAGGTGGACGCAAGGAATAGCCTTCATGCGAACTATAAACAGCAAAGTTCCTAGGATTTCGTTCAGGGCCAACTGCGAGTTATATGCGGAATTTCAGTACCGCCGCAATGGGTGGCTCACGATCTTTACACGCTTGGAGCGTGTGGCGGTTGCCTTGTGGGCTACTGCACAGGGCCATCAAAGCGCAAACTAAGAGGACCGATTGGCGTGATGAAGCGAATGCAAACGACACGCCGTATCAGTCAATCGAGCAACCTCAGTCATCGTTTGCGCATCAATTTCCTCATCCAACTCTAATACGCTGGAAGCACCTCGATAGGAGTGCCACATCCGCGGCACGAACTTGATGTGACCGCCAAGCATGCCCGCTAGATGGGTCATACCGCTTTTTGAGCCAATCAGAATGTCAGCGCTGACCAGCACGCGGAATGACGGTACAAATGGTTTGTCGATCAACTCCACGACCGTGCACCGGTTCTTCGGCAATAAGTCGTTCCAATCCACTACCAAACCTTTTTCAGAACAGTAATGCCCATCTAGACCTTCGCTAACCACATACACCACGATGTGCTTCTCGCCACAGCGGTCCAAGATCTGCGAAAGAATGCACTGATACCACGCGTCGGGTAGCATTCTTTTCGCCAGATCATCAAATTGGCGTCCGGGTAATAAATCACCTCGCCGGATATGAATGGCGACTTTCAGCGCATCTGATTGGGCAGGAGCATATTGCTCTGGAAATTTATTTGATCCAGATGCTTCGTAGCAGCGCCTAAACCAGGACAAGCTGCTTTGATACTCAAAATCGCCGGTTCTTTTGTCGGGTAAGCGGAATACAACGCCGTCCTCCGGATGCGCATGAATTACAGCGTCTACTGCTTCGTACGCTGCTTCATCATCCTGGGCATTGGATGGAATACTGATCTTTGTTTCAGGAAGCAGCACAAGTTTGAGTTGCCCTTTTTGAAGCAGGTGCTCTACCCAATCCCGATCCTTGGTGTGCTGAGCGAAAGCAAAAAGAGTATTTATGTCGTTACCGATATCGTGCGTTTCATAAACTTGCCGCAGGGTCAAACGTCTGATCCACTGGCGTAGTCGCCAACCCCATTGATCCTTGCTCGATTTAAGTACCTGCGATTCCGAGTACGCAAACTGCAAGTCATGCCGTAAACAAATTTTGATTGCATTGTTCACATGCCCTAGCGAATGTCCAATGCCCGCATCCGGATTTTCATAATCTACTAAAAAACGCCCCAATTCATTCATGCAAAGCACTCCAAATCATCTTGAAACATACTTTCAATTTGAGGAAAAACCACTTCTGTCACAATCAGCTCAGATGAAAATCATGGTGCATTTAGCATTAATAAGTAACTTTGGTGCCCGCAGATCTGACCCACTCTAGTAGTGAAACAGACGCGCTCAACGTGGTGTAGGGACTTGGCAGTTTATTGTCCCGCAAGTTCCCTTGAATCCAGAGCTCAATGAGTGCCTTAAGTTCACCGACGTAATCCAATCGAAGGGGCTTCGCTACTACATCCACCACACTGTGCCCCTGCCCCCGCAACAAATCCGCCATCTGCGGGTTGTCATGCACTGTCGCTAGGATCGGACGCTGCATCCAAAGGTATTCATAGAGCTTGGACGGAATGTACTCCGCGCATATGGGCTCTGTTCCGTGCAGCAGCAGTAGAACGTCAGCGCTGCGCATACGATGCAGAATTTGTTCACGGCCAGACAAGCCAGTTGTCGGATCTGCTTCGATGCGTCCTAAATGTCGCACCATGTCCCGCACGGGTGACTGCGCAATTGCCGCTTCGGAAATCGCATCTAGCGGCCCACCCGTGAGTTGCAGTTCCAGCTTAGATCTCAAGTCCGGACGTTGGGTTATCAAAGTCTCCATCGCCGAAATGATGGGCGTGAGATTGCGGGTGGTCGACAGGGACCCAAAGTGTCCGATCACCATTTTGGAGCCCGGCACATAGGGAGGGAGCACCTTGAAAGGAGCATCAATACCCGGCAGCAACATCTTGCCGCGTGCACCCAATTGCGGGTGTCGGCGCTTGGCACTTGCCAACGCTTGATCCGTGAACCAGATCGCCACATCGGCATCCGTACATATCTGTCGTTCCACCTCGGCCTGCATCCGCTCTTGGGCAGTGCGCGGGACACTGCCCGGCATCACGAGAGGGTCATGCACTTCTGCCAACCAGCGTACCCCTAGCGCTCGCTTTAAAGCGCAACCAGCGACGTGGGCAGCAAAAGCACCACCGGTCGAGTAAATCAAATCAAACTTGCGATGCCGCGCCAGTGCACGTCCTTTGAGGTAAGCACTGAGCCACCAGGACCACGAGCTTTCCACAGGGCGCAGCAGCTTCTCAATCAACATGAACGGTAGCAACGGGATCGACAGCGACACCATGACCATCCGGTACGCAACCGGATGCGTCAAATGTTTGCGCAGCACATGCCTCATCTCAAAACGTATGCCCGCAGCTCCTGCAGGCCAAAGCTGATGATGCTCGTACTGCAGGTTCGCGCTCCCGGACACGCCGCTTAAAACCACAAGCTCAATGCCAGCTGCTTCCAAATGCGGCAATTTATCCGTGATAGTTTGGCTGGCCGCGCGGCCATCCATATTGAATGCGTGGGAGAGTACCAGCCAACGCTGTCCGTACCGCTTCGCAATGTCGCGGTACATGTCCTCATAAGCTTGTGCAGCTCGCTCCCAAGAATGTTTCTGCGCAAAAGTCAAGGCGTGGTCAGACAAAGTATTGCGAAGGCTAGAGTCTGTTTGCAGTCTCTGGAGGGCGCTTGCAATCTCTTCTACATCCCTGGGGTCCTTTAGCAAAAGCGCGCTCTCGCCGTCTTGCAGGTCCCGGGCAATGCCGCTGTAGGGCGTGTCACTCACCACCACAGGCAGGCCATGTGCCATGGCTTCCAGCACCACCATGCCGTAAGTATCTTCCTGCGTGGGATGAATCAAGGCATCTGCCGCCCGGTACACCAATCCCATATTGCTCTGGCTACCCAGAAAATGAATGCGCGCTGCGAGCCCGAGGCGCTCGGCCAGCTTGCGCATCGCCTGTTCGCTCTCTGCCTTACCCACTATCGCTAGTTGCACCTGAGCTGGTAGCTGGGCCAGTGCATGCAACAAGGCGGGCAGCCCTTTTTTGACAAAGTCATTACCTACGAACAGCCACAAACTGGCCTCGCCCGTCAGACCCAACTGTTTACGAGCCTGCGTGCGCTCTGCATCGGAGGCCCGGTCATGCACAGCGTCCACCCCCGGGGTCACTACCTCCAACATGGGGACTGATGCGGGGTAGGTGTCCGCCAATACTGCCCTTAAAGTGGAAGAAGCGCAGACCACGCGTTTCTTTAATGTCCAGGCATACCGGCGCTTTTCCAGCCACAGGTAGGCCAGCAAACGCGGACTGGTCAACACCTTCAACCAACGCAGTGCCAAAGCCAAGCCCTGTTTGCCGGCAAAAAGCGTGTGCTTAACCGGCAGCACATGCACGGTATGCACATTGCCGTGCCACGTGTTCTCGTGCGAATGCACGATGTCAAAGCCCGTGCGCGTGGCCCGCCAAGTCTTCCACGCAAAGTAAAGCTGGTTGATCCAGCGTGGCCGCTCTATCGGCTTAGGAACCTGGTGATAGGTCACCCCCGGAAAATCGTGCGAAATGGTCTGCGCAAACACATGCACCTCATGCTGTTGTGCGAGTTGTTCCACCACCGAGATGGAGTATCGCTCTGCACCGCCCCCGGTCACCGAAAAATTGCGGCTAAGCACCGCGATACGCAAACGTTCAGTCACAAGCCACCATCACAGCAACACAATGTCGTATTGCTCCTGCGCCATGGCCGCTTCGCTTTGCAGCGATACCGGTTTGCCAATGAACTCAGAGAGTCCGGCCAAATGCTGACTCTCTTCGTCCAGGAGCAACTCAATGACTTTGGGAGACGCCACCACGCGAAACTCACGCGGCGTGAACTGACGGGCTTCCCGCAGAATTTCGCGCAGGATGTCATAGGCCACACTGCGGGGGGTTTTGACAATCCCCTTGCCCTCGCAGGTCGGGCACGGCTCGCACAACATGTGGGCCAGCGACTCGCGGGTTCGCTTGCGGGTCATCTCTACCAACCCCAGCTGGGAAAAACCTCCCGCCATGGTCTTGACGCGGTCACGTGCTAACTGCTTGCGGAATTCGCCGAGCACTGCCTCTCGATGGTCTTCACGCACCATATCGATGAAGTCCACAATGATGATGCCGCCTAGATTGCGCAACCGAAGTTGCCGTGCAATCGCCTGCGCGGCCTCTAGATTGGTTTTAAAAATCGTATCGTCAAAATTGCGGGCACCTACGAATCCGCCGGTGTTGACATCTACCGTCGTCAGCGCCTCGGTCTGGTCCACGATGAGATAGCCACCGGACTTGAGTTCCACACGGCGCGCCAAGGCTTTAGCTATCTCCTCGTCGATAGCGTAAAGGTCGAAAATCGGTCGCTCACCTTTGTAATGCTGCAGCTTGTCGGCCGCCGCTGGCATAAATTCGTGCCCGAAAGCCTTGAGCGCATCAAACTGCTCGCGCGAATCGACGCGGATAGTCTGAGTCGATTCTCCGACAAGATCACGCAGCACCCGTTGCAGCAAGTTCAAATCCTGGTGCAAGAGGCTTTGAGGTGGCAAGCGTAAAGACGCATCTTTGATCCGTGCCCAGGCTTTGCGCAAATAAGCAATGTCGTCACCCAGCTCTTGGTCTGAAGCGTCTTCGCCATTGGTGCGCAAGATGAACCCGCCGCCTTCTTTGCCGGCCAGTGCCTGCAGGCGGCTGCGTAAGTCGTCCCGTTGCGCCGTCGGAATTTTTTGCGACACACCAATGTGGTCATCCTGCGGCAGAAACACCAGCAAGCGCCCCGCAATACTGATTTGGGTCGAAAGCCGGGCGCCCTTGGTGCCGATCGGGTCCTTAATGACCTGAACCATGAGGGACTGGCCCTCAAAGACTTGTTTCTCAATCGGCACTTGCGTCTGAGACGCTCGAGACGCACTCAGCGACTCACCTTCGGCCGGCGGGTGCCACACATCCGCCACGTGCAGAAAAGCAGCGCGCTCCAAGCCGATATCGATGAACGCTGACTGCATTCCAGGCAACACGCGGGCAACCTTGCCAAGGTAGACATTGCCCACCAAGCCCCGCTCCAAGGTGCGCTCCACGTGCAGCTCTTGCACAGCGCCATGCTCGACGATGGCCACCCGGGTCTCCTGCGGAGACCAGTTAATCAGGATGTCTTGTTGCATGCAAAGCCCACCTCGCGCAAGGCTTGCGCAGTTTCAAACAAAGGGAGACCCATGATGCCAGAGTACGAGCCCTCTATCCGTGCAATGTAGGCCGCTGCCCTGCCCTGCACGCCATAGGCGCCAGCTTTGCCCATCGGCTCACAGCTGGCCACGTAGTCGGCAATTTGCTCATCGGACATTTCAGTAAAAGTCACACGCGACTCACAGCAGGCTTGGCTCGTCTTATCGCCCCAGGCAATGGCAATCGCGGTGTACACGCGGTGCGTTTGCCCCGACAAGGCGCGAAGCATGCGTTTGGCATCGTCCGAGTTTTCGGGCTTGCCCAAAATGGTATCACCCAGTGCGACGGTGGTGTCAGCACACAAAACAGGACGATTTAGGCCACCAGCCCTTGTTAGACGAGCGCGAGCCGCTATCAATTTAAGAGCAGTGACGCGCTGAACATAAGCCATCGGTGTGTCCCCGGGCAACACGACCTCCAGCGCTTCGGCATCCTCCTCGGGGCCGGCGAGTAGCAACTCGTGGCCGACGCCGATCTGGGTCAACAACTCACGTCGGCGCGGGCTCTGAGAGGCCAAGTAAATCCATTCAGCAGAAGGCATGCTCATTCCCGGTGGTAAGGGTGGTTCGCGTTCACGGACCATGCGCGGTACAGCTGCTCGATCAGCAACACCCGCACCATAGCGTGTGGCAAGGTCAGGTCTGACAGGCGGATGCGCTCGTGTGCTGCTTTTCGAAACTCCGGGTCCAGGCCGTCCGGCCCACCAATGACCAGTACGACATCCGTCCCCCCGAGCTGCCACTCCTTGAGCCGGTCCGCTAGCGCAGTCGTCCGGAGATTCGTACCCCGTTCGTCGAGAGCCACCACCCGAGCGCCCTTGGGAATGGCTTCTTCAATCCGCTTGCGCTCAGCGGCATAGAGTTGCTCCACCGTTTTCGAGCCACGCGGCTCCGTCTTGATGGCTTTGAGCTCTACTTTGAGCTCATGCGGGAAGCGCTTGGCGTAGTCGTCCCACGCGGTTTGCGCCCAGTCCGGTACCCGCTGACCGACAGCGACGATGACCAGCCTCACGCAGGACCTCAGGCTTTACGGGGAGCAGCTTTCTTCGCAGGCGCCTTTTTGGCGGCCACGGTTTTGACAGCCGCTTTCTTGGCGACAGTCTTTTTGACTTCAGGCTTGACGACCACGGTTTTCACCGGTGCTTTGGCTGCGGTCTTGCTAGCAGGCTTTGCTGCTGACTTGGCCGCAGTTTTCTTGGCGGGAGCCTTCACACCGGCGGCTTTGTCTGCGGCTTTCTTCAGAGCGGCCTTGGAGGGGAACGCCTCTTCCACACCCTTCTTAGCAGCGCTGGAGCGGCGCATGCTCGGCTCTACAGCCTTGGCAGCCGCCTTCTTGGCAGCGGGCTTGGCTTCTTCTGCAGCCTTTGCCACCACCGGCTTGGCCGCACCTAGCTTCAAGCGAACGGGCTTCTCGCCCCACAGCTCTTCGAGGTGGTAGTACTGGCGGAAATTGGGCTGCATGATGTGCACTACGACCTGGTTGCAATCGACGATGATCCACTCGCCATTGCCTTCGCCTTCTGTGCGGGGCTTGGCAAAACCAGCCTCGCGCACAGCGTCGCGAACGCTGGCGGCCAGCGCCTTGGTCTGACGATTGCTCGTACCCGAAGCGATGATCACGCGCTCGAACAGCGCCGACAGGTGTTCGGTGTCAAACACCACGATGTCTTGCGCCTTCACATCCTCCAAACCATCGATGACGGCACGTTGGAGTTTCTGGGTATTTTTGGCAACAGTGGAGGTAGTCATCAGTCGGATCGATAAAGAAGGTGTTGGTCAATATAACGCGCAACCGGCTCAAAAACCAGAGGGGCAATGCTCTCGCCCGAGGCTACACGTTGTCGGATGTCGGTGGCGCTGATGGCCATGGCAGGCATGTTCAGCACGGTCAGACCGGGAATGTTGTCGGCAAGGCCATCAAACTGGCCTTGGGCGCCCGATGAATCTGCGCGAGCAGCTACACAAATTATAGCAAGTGCAGGTAACTGGTCCGCCTCGTGCCAGGTTGACAGCCGGCGGGCCTGGTCTTCACCGATCACAAGATGCCACTGCTGACCCGGTATTTCGCTTTGTAGCTCCCGCAAAGTGTCGACCGTGTAGCTAGGCCCGTGCCGCAGGGTTTCGCGCCGATCGACCGAAACGCCCGGGATCGACGCGAACGCGAGCTCTGCCATAGCGACCCGGTGGTGCGCTGCCGACAAGGGCCGCGTCTTGTGCCAAGCCTGCCCTGTCGGCACGACTACCAGCCGTTGTAAGCCGAGTTGCACCATGGCAGTTTTTACCAAGGCCATGTGCCCGAGGTGAGGCGGATCAAAGGCCCCGCCAAACACGCCGATGCGACCCGGCACACTGAGCGATTCGTTCAAACCCAATCCCGCGCCGTCAAAAAGTGGCTCGTCAACGCTCCTTCGGGCGAGCCGGCTTTCGGCACCTGTTGGTACGCCCAAGTGGCGTGCGGCGGCATAGACAGCAGGATGGACTCGGTCCGGCCGCCTGATTGCAGTCCGAAGTGCGTACCCCGATCCCACACCAGGTTGAACTCCACATAGCGCCCCCTGCGATAGAGCTGAAAGTCGCGCTCACGCTGGGTGTAGGCCATGTGCCGGCGGCGCTCCACGATAGGCAGGTAGGCGTCCAAAAAACTGTCGCCCACGGAGCGCAACATGGCAAAGCTCTTGTCGGCCCCTAGCTCGGAAAAGTCGTCGAAAAAAATGCCTCCCACACCCCGGGGCTCATTGCGGTGCTTCAAAAAAAAGTAGTCGTCGCACCACTTCTTGAATCGCGGGTATTTGTCTTCCCCAAAATCGGCCAGAGCGACTTTGCAAGTCTGGTGAAAGTGCACCGCGTCTTCATCGAAGCCGTAGTAGGGCGTCAGGTCCATGCCGCCGCCGAACCAGCACACCTCTTCGCCTTGCGGGTTTTTGGCCGCAATCATGCGCACATTCATGTGCACCGTCGGCACATAGGGGTTGCGCGGGTGGAAGACCAGCGAGACACCCATCGCCTCAAACGGCGCGCCTGCCAGTTCCGGCCGGTGTTGGGTGGCACTGGGCGGGAGCTTGGGGCCCCGAACGTGTGAAAATCCGCACCCTGCGCGCTCCAGCAGTTCCCCGCCCTCAATAATCCGCGTGACACCACTGCCCTGCAAGATCTCTCCAGCAGGCTTCTCCCAGGCATCCGACAAAAATTGCCCGCCGTCCGCGGCCTCCATGGCCGCCACGATGCGGGCTTGCAGGCCTGTCAGATAGGCCCGCACTGCACCGGCGCCGGTTTGTGATTCGCTCATTTAGTTGCCTTCATGCAATGGTTGCCAGGCTGATTGCGCTCTCGCGATTACGCCTTGACGGCCCGGTAGCCGATGTCCGTGCGGTACTGCATGCCGTCAAAAGCAATTTCATCAATCACCTGGTAAGCGCGCTGCTGGGCCTGCTTGACACTGTCTGCCAGCGCTGTCACGCACAGCACCCGGCCGCCAGAAGTGCTCAGCACTCCATCGTTCAGGGTGGTTCCGGCGTGGAACACGGCGGCATCTTCAGTTTCTTTAGGGATGCCCGTAATCGCGTCGCCCTTGCGCGGGTTCATGGGGTAACCGTGGGCAGCCAGCACCACGCCCAGCGCAGTGCGGCGGTCCCACTGCAATTCGACTTCATCGAGCTTGCCGTGCGGGCCGGGCTCAGTGGCGGCCATCAGCACGTCCACCAGATCGGTCTTCAGGCGCATCATGATGGGTTGGGTTTCGGGGTCACCCATGCGGCAGTTGAACTCCAGCGTCTTGGGCTGGCCGTTCTTGTCGATCATCAGGCCGGCATACAAAAAGCCGCTGAAAGGGATGCCGTCAGCCTCCATGCCCTTGACCGTGGGCAGAATGATTTCACGCATTGCCTTGGCGTGCACATCAGGTGTCACCACCGGCGCGGGCGAATAAGCGCCCATGCCGCCGGTGTTGGGGCCTTGGTCGCCGTCTTGCAGGCGCTTGTGGTCCTGGCTGGTGGCCAGTGGCAGCACATTCTTGCCGTCCACCATGACGATGAAGCTGGCCTCTTCACCTTCTAAAAACTCTTCAATCACCACGCGCGGCACTGCCACCCCGTCCGCGCCGTCGTTGTGCGCCACGCCCAAGGTGTTGTCGACCAGCATGAAATCAATAGCTTCATGGGCTTCGGCCACGGTCATGGCCACGACTACGCCTTTGCCTGCGGCCAGACCGTCGGCCTTCACCACAGTGGGTGCGCCCATTTTTTCCACATAGGCGTGGGCGGCTACAGGGTCCGAAAAAGTGGCGTACTCAGCCGTCGGAATACCGTGGCGGCGCATGAATGCTTTACTGAAGGCCTTGGAGCTTTCCAGCTGCGCGGCGGCTTTGGTGGGCCCGAAAATACGCATGCTGTGGGCGCGGAACTCATCGACCACACCGGCCGCCAGAGGCACTTCGGGGCCCACCAGCGTCAGGGTAATCTTGTTGTCCTGCGCCCATTTGCGGAGTTGCACCACATCGGTGATTGGAATGTTCTTCAAGCGGCTGTCGGTGGCCGTGCCACCGTTGCCCGGGGCCACATAGACCATTTGCACCTTGGGGGACTGCGCCAGCTTCCAGGCCAAAGCATGTTCACGGCCACCGCCGCCGATTACGAGTACGTTCATAAAGGTCTTCTTAAAAATTAAAGGGCAGCGTTGTGGAAGATGTCCTGGGCGTCGTCCAGGTCTTCCAGCACATCCAGCAGCTTTTGCATGCGCTCAGCGTCTTCACCGGACAGTTCAATCGTGTTTTCAGCCCGCATGGTCACGGTCGCAATCTCGGCGTTCAGGCCAGCGGCCTCCAGGGCCGCCTTGACGGCTTCAAACTCCGACGGCGCGGTCAGCACCTCAATGGCGCCGTCGTCATCGGCAATCACGTCGTCGGCGCCGGCTTCCAACGCTACTTCCATGACCTTGTCTTCACTGGTGCCGGGCGCAAAAATCAGTTGACCCACATGCTTGAATTGGAAGGCCACCGACCCTTCGGTGCCCATGTTGCCGCCGAGCTTGCTGAACGCGTGGCGCACTTCGGCCACGGTGCGGACCTTGTTGTCCGTCATGGTGTCAATGATGATGGCGGCACCGCCGATGCCGTAGCCCTCGTAACGGATTTCCTCGTAGGTAATGCCGTCCAGTGAACCGGTGGCCTTGTCGACGTTGTATTTCACCCGGTCGGCGGGCATGTTGGCGGCTTTGGCTTTTTCGATGGCGAGGCGCAAACGCGGGTTCATGGCCGGATCACCCCCGCCTTGCCGGGCCGCTACCGTGATTTCACGGACGATGCGGGTCCAAATCTTGCCTCGCTTCTCGTCCTGACGCCCCTTGCGGTGCTGAATATTGGCCCATTTGCTATGTCCTGCCACACGAAACCCTTCAAAAATTCGTTACGCTACTCCCTCGATTGTACTTTTTGAGACACCTATGGCTTCTATCCACGACGAAGGCATCCTGATTGCCCAGCACGCAGGCCAGTCTGCAGTGCAATGCTTCCTGCGGCCCGACAAATCCAACCGCCACGGCCTGATCACCGGCGCCACCGGCACCGGCAAAACCATCACCCTGCAAACGCTGGCTGAAGGATTCTCTGCCATTGGCGTGCCCGTTTTCATGGCCGACGTCAAAGGCGACCTGACGGGCATCTCCCAAAAAGGTGCATTGACAGAGAAGCTGGGCAAGATCATCAAAGAGCGCGGTTTTGAAGAGCCCGCGTTCTCCGCCTTCCCCACCACCCTGTGGGACGTGTTCGGGCAACAAGGCCACCCGGTGCGCGCCACCGTGAGCGACCTGGGCCCCCTGCTGCTGGCCCGCATGCTCAACCTGAACGAAACCCAGGCTGGCGTGCTGCAACTGGTGTTCAAGATTGCGGACGACGACGGCCTGCTGCTGCTCGACATGAAGGACCTGCGCGCCATGTGCCAGGACGTGGGCGACAACGCCTCCAGCTACACCACCGAGTACGGCAATATCAGCGCCGCCAGCATTGGAGCCATCCAGCGCGGCCTTATGCAGATCGAGGAACAAGGTGGCGACAAGTTCTTTGGTGAGCCCATGCTCAATATTGAAGACTTCATGCAGACGGACGGCTCGGGCAAAGGTGTGGTCAACATCCTCGCGGCCGACAAGCTCATGCAGTCCCCCCGCCTGTACGCCACCTTTTTGCTGTGGATGCTGAGCGAGCTGTTTGAAGCCTTGCCCGAAGTGGGCGACCTCGAAAAACCCAAACTGGTGTTTTTCTTTGACGAGGCCCACCTGCTGTTTGCCGACGCACCCAAGGTGCTGATCGAGCGCATCGAGCTAGTGGTGCGCCTGGTGCGTTCCAAGGGCGTGGGCGTGTTTTTTGTGACCCAAAACCCGCTGGACATTCCCGACAGCGTGCTCGCCCAACTGGGCAACCGCGTACAACACGCCTTGCGCGCCTTCACCCCGCGCGACCAAAAGGCCGTCAAGAGCGCGGCGGACACCATGCGCGCCAACCCCGGTCTGGACGTAGCCACCGCCATCACCGAGCTCGGCGTGGGCGAAGCCTTGGTAAGCCTGATGGACGAAAAAGGCCGCCCCGCCCTCACCGAGCGCGTTTTTGTGCTGCCCCCGGCCAGCCAGATTGGCCCCATCAGCCCTGAGCAGCGCAAAGCACTGATCACCGAGTCTGTGGTGGCCGGTGTCTATGAAAAAACGGTGGACCGCGAGTCTGCGTTTGAGGCCCTGAAGGGTCGCACCCAAAGCCGTGCGCCAGCCGCCGGAGAAGCCGAAACAGACGCCGCTGCGCCAGCACCCCGTGCCCGCGCAGCGCCCGCTACCGAGGCAGAATCCGCGCCCGCCGACGGCGGCCTGCTGGGCAGCATTGGCGACATGTTGGGCGGCGGCGCCCGCCGCTCCCGCGCCAGCGTAGGCGAGCAGCTCATCAAGAGCGCGGCCAGCTCTATCGGCCGCGAAGTGGGCCGTCAAATCATCCGCGGAGTGCTGGGCAGCATTCTGGGCGGCAGCAAGCGATAACCACTACAAGGAACAAGAATATGGTCACCATCAACCCAGAAGCCCGTGCCAACGTCACCCTCATCGACCACCCGCTGGTGCAGCACAAGCTCACCCTCATGCGCAAAAAGGAAGCCAGCACCAGCAGCTTTCGCCGCCTACTCAATGAACTGGCCGGTTTAATGATTTATGAAGTCTGCCGCGACATGCCGCTGCAAGACCTGGAAATTGAAACCCCGCTGGAGAAAACCACCGGCAAGGTCATCGACGGTAAAAAGCTGGTGTTTGCCAGCGTGCTGCGTGCCGGGAACGGCATTCTGGACGGCGTCTTGAGCGTAGTGCCCGGTGCCCGCGTGGGCCACGTTGGCCTGTACCGGGACCCCAAAACCCTGCAGGCGGTGGAGTACTACTTCAAGATGCCCAGCAATATGGAGGAGCGCGACGTCGTGGTGGTGGACCCCATGCTGGCCACTGGCAACTCCGCCGCTGCTGCGGTGGCGCGCCTGAAGGCCTGCAAGCCCAAGTCCATCAAGTTCCTGTGCCTGCTGACCTGCCCGGAAGGCATCAACACCTTGTACAAAGAGCACCCCGACGTGCGCGTCTTCACCGCTGCCATCGACCGCGGCCTGAACGACCACGGCTACATCATGCCGGGCCTGGGCGATGCGGGTGACCGGATTTTTGGTACGCAGTGATCAATTTTCAATAAAAACAGCTACTAGCCCCCGTGGAATATGCGCGGGTAGCTAGGTTTTTGATAGCGCCCTGCATCGTGGGGTGCGGGAGTTTTCACCATGCTAGACCTGCTCATTCACAACGCCACCCTGCCCGACGGGCGCACCCGCATGTCTGTGGCGGTGCAAGGCGGCCGCATTACAGAAGTCAGCCAAGGCCTCACTCCAGAAGCCGCCCCGGCGGCTGAGGTCGTAGACGCAGGCGGCATGCTGCTCAGCAGCCCGTTTGTGGACGCGCACTTCCACATGGACGCCACGCTCAGCCTGGGCCTCCCGCGACTGAACCAGAGCGGCACCTTGTTGGAGGGCATTGCGCTGTGGGGCGAGCTCAAGCCCCACCTCACCTTTGACGCACTGGTGGACCGCGCGCTGGCCTACTGCGACTGGGCAATCGCCAACGGCCTGCTGGCCATCCGCAGCCATGTAGACACCAGCGACCCGAGCATGCTGGCGGTGGAAGCCCTGTTGGCTGTCAAAAAGAAGGTCGCGCCGTACATCGACTTGCAGTTGGTCGCCTTCCCGCAAGACGGTGTGCTGCGCAGCAAGGGCGGCGTGGACAACTTGAAGAAAGCGCTGAGCTTGGGCGTGGACGTGGTGGGTGGCATTCCCCACTTCGAGCGGACCATGGCGGATGGCGCGGCGAGTGTGAAACTACTGTGCGAGCTGGCTGCTGAGCAAGGCAAGCTGGTGGACATGCACTGCGACGAGTCAGACGATCCGCTCTCGCGCCATGTGGAAACCCTAGCTTTTGAAGCCAACCGGCTAGGGCTGCACGGCCGCGTGACCGGTTCCCACCTCACCTCCATGCACAGCATGGACAACTACTACGTGAGCAAACTGCTGCCGCTCATGGCCGAGGCGCAACTGAGCGTGGTGAGCAACCCGCTCATCAACATCACCTTGCAAGGCCGCCACGACACCTACCCCAAGCGCCGCGGCATGACCCGCGTGCCTGAACTCATGGCCGCTGGCATGACCGTGGCCTTCGGCCAAGACTGTTGCATGGACCCTTGGTACAGCATGGGCAGCGGCGACATGTTGGAGGTGGCCAGCATGGGCCTGCACGTGGCGCAAATGACCAGCCAACCGGCGATGCAGCAGTGCTTTGATGCGGTAACTAAGAACCCCGCCCGCATCCTGCACCTCGAAGGCTACGGGCTGGAAAAAGGCTGCCACGCCGACTTGGTGCTGCTGCAAGCGCAAAACCCCATCGAGGCGCTCCGCCTCAAAGCCACCCGCCTCAAGGTCTGGCGCCGAGGCACGCTGGTAGCGCAAACACCGGCTCGCACCGTCACACTGACTTTGCCAGGACGGCCTGCGAGCACGTCGTTTTTACACATCAAATAACCCTCTAGCCCTCATGAATATTGCGCAAGTAGCTACTAAAAACATAGCATTCACCATCGCCGCAGCACAAAGCACATCGATCCCACTGGACGTGGTGGCCAATGTGCAGACCCACCTGCGCTTTGTGGAAGCCGCCGCGAAGCGCGGCGTGCAGTGGCTGGTCTTCCCGGAGCTATCGCTTACCGGCTACGAGCTGGCCGCCATGCCCGGCTTGGTGCTCGACCCCGCGCATGCCCTGCTGGCCCCCTTGCGCGAAGCGGCCCGCCGCAACGGCATAGCCATCACCGTGGGCGCACCGGTGCACAGTGGCCTCGCCCTGCCCTCCATAGGCGCTATCACCATGCGGCCGGATGGTCAACACAGCGTGTACCGCAAGTTCCACCTGCATGAGGGTGAAAAACAGTTCGCCACCGCTGGCGTTGCGCCCGTGCATGTGCAGGAATGGGCCGGACAAAAGTTCGCCAACGCCATCTGCGCCGACACCAACTACCCCAGCCATGCAGCACAAGCCGCAGCGGCAGGCGCCGGGGTCTATGCCGCTGGCATCCTTACCTCCGCCAATGGCTACGCCGCTGAAGCACCGCTTTGGGCCAGCTATGCGCGGGAACACGCCATGACCGTTGTGATTGCCAACCACGGAGGACCATCAGGCGGCTATGTCTCGGCAGGCAGAAGCGGGATATGGGGCTCCGATGGGGTGCTAATCGCAGAGGCCTCCGGATCTGGGGATTGGTTGGTTGTGGCGCTAGCTGTCTGATCCTCAGACTAGCTCTACGTTGGAGGCCACTGGCATCCAACCCGTACCGCGGGGCATGGGGCGATCTCCTTGGCGGGAGGTGCCGCAAGGGGCACGCCAGAAGAGGTGTTTTTACAGCCTCAAAGCCCAAGTTCAGGGGTGCCCAAAAGGTGTTACCTAATCGATGCGACGTGTGAGCGTCCCCTGCAACGCACAGTTAGGCGACGGTTGACGGTGATGCTGGCGGCGAGCATCAAAGAAAGCCCACCAGCATTTCGATGAAGGGCTGACCATGGAAGTAGCCTAGCAACCCACAAGCAATAGCCACTGCATACAGCAGCCAGCGATAGCTATTTGGGTTCTCGAAGACGAACCAGATGGTGACGAGAACACCAATTAGCGCGGCCAGAACTGCGTTCAGAAGTGGGTTGTCAAAAGACATGTTCAGCTCGCGTGCTGAGTGTCCCAACGTGTTATCAAAGTGAAAACCGTCTTATGAACAGCGCCAGATGAGCCCATAACTTCCTCCCGTAAATCTTCTAAGTGCATCATTTATATCCGATGGCTTTGCACAAATGCAGTGAGGCCACGTGTAAAAATGAAGCAAAACCCTGCAAACAAACCAAAACACGGCGCTCTGCTTGTCCGTGCGCGGTAACACGTACATGCCCCACTACTGGCTCATGAAAGCCGAACCCGCCGAGGCCTCGATTGACGATGTGCTGGCCATGCCCGATGCCACTATCGGCTGGACCGGCGTGCGCAACTACCAAGCCCGTAACTTCATGCGCGACAGCATGCAGGTGGGCGATGGCGTGTTGTTCTACCACTCCAGCTGCGCGGAGCCGGGTGTCGTTGGCATTGCACGGGTGGCGTCGGGCGTCAAGGTGGACCCCACGCAGTTCGACCCCGCATCGCCCTACTTTGACGCGGCCAGCAAGCCCGAAGCGCCACGCTGGCTGTTGGTGGATGTGCAAGTGGTGCACAAGACCCGCAACTTCACGTTGCCTCAGCTTCGGGCTGACGCCGCTTTGAGCGATCTACAAATTCTCAAGAAGGGCAACCGCCTTTCCATCACGCCGGTGGAGACTATCCACTGGCAGCACCTTCTGAAAACGCTGGGCGCGTCGCCCATTTAGTCCACAGCGCCCAGCCTGCGCGCCAGTCGGTGGCGCACTTGGTATGTGCCTTGGCGCAATTGGCGAGTGACGTGGCGCATGGGGCCGCCTACGATTCAGCTATTCCGTCAACAAACCTCTCTGCATTCACAGGTCACCACCATGTCTACATCTTCACGCCCCCAAGTCGTCCTCATCACCGGTGCCTCTTCCGGCATGGGCAAAGAAGCCGCCAAGCTGCTGCTTCGCCAAGGCCATGTGGTCTACACCGCTGCACGCCGCATCGAGCTCATGCAAGACCTGCAGGCCTTGGGCGCACACCCGCTGAAAATGGATGTCACCGATGAAGCCCAGATGCAAGCTGCCATGGCGCACATCACCGCAGCCCACGGCGGAGTGGACGTGCTGGTGAACAACGCCGGCTTCGGCATCTACGGCGCCATGGAAGACACCACCATGGCCGATGCCCGCTACCAGTTCGATGTGAACTTTTTCGGCCTGGCCCGTATGACCCAGTTGGTGCTGCCCTATATGCGTGGCCAACAGCGCGGGCGCATCATCAACATCTCGTCCATGGGCGGCAAGATGTACACCCCGCTGGGCAGCTGGTACCACGCCACCAAGCACGCCCTGGAGGGCTGGAGCGATTGCCTGCGCCTGGAGCTGGCGCCCTTCGGCATTCAGGTGGTGATCGTGGAGCCCGGCATCATTGCCACCGAGTTCGGCGATGTGATGACCGGGCCGCTGCTGGAACGCTCCGGCAAAGGCCCTTACGCCAAGTTGGCCCACATCGTGGCCAAGGCCACTGGCGACGCTTACAGCAAGCCCAATGCTGCGTCTCCCGCTTCCGTGATTGCAGACGTGATCGCCGAAGCCATTGCCGCCCCCAAACCCAAAACCCGTTATGTGGCAGGCAAAATGGCCAAACCACTGATGTTCATCCGCAAATGGTTCGGTGACCGCTTCTTTGACATGGCGGTCATGAGCCAGATGAAGTAATCATCGCCACTCGACAGGAGCACCCGGTGAAACATGCCAGCAAATTTGCCATACAACGCGGCTGGAAGCTGCTTCTGGCCGACATGGCGCTCCCAGTCCATGAGGTGCTCGCGTGGGCAGGCCTGCCGGGCGACATGTTTTCGCGCCCGGATGCCAGCCTGAGCCCGGCAGACTTCTTCAAGCTCTGGAACGGCATAGAGCAAGTAGCGGGTGGAGACGACCTGCCCCTGCGCTTCGGCCGGGCCATATCGGTAGAGGCGTTTGATCCGCCCATCTTCGCCAGCCTGTGTGCCCCCAACATGAATGTGGCACTGCAGCGGCTCTCCAGCTTCAAGCGCCTGATCGGGCCCATGATTCTGGACGTGCAAATCACCTCCCACGGCACCTCGGCGGATTTGAGCTGCTACGGCTATGAGGGCCACCTGCCCCGCAGCCTGGCGGCCACTGAAATGGTGTTTTTTACCCAGCTGGCGCGCTTGGCCACACGCAAACAGGTGGTGCCCCTGCGGGTGGAGCTGGTGCAGTTACCAGATGACTGCGCCCCGCTGGAGGCCTTCTTCGGGTGTGCCTTGCAAGCTGCAGACCGTAACCGCATTACCTTCAGCCCTCAAGACGCAGCGCACCCGTTTCTGACCGAAGACAACGCCATGTGGGAGAGCTTTGAGCCCGCCTTGATGAAGCGCATCACCGATCAGGACCACACGGCCAAAGCCTCAGAGCGGGTGCACAGCGCCTTGCTGGAACTGCTGCCCGGAGGGCGCGCGGGCATGGACGATGTGGCCACCAAACTGCTCACCAGCCGACGGACCTTGCAGCGGCAGTTGCTCGCAGAAGGCTTGAGCTTTCAGGATGTGCTCAACCTCACCCGGCGGGAGTTGGCCGAGCACTACCTGCGCCAGGATGCCATCACGCCCGGAGAGGTATCGTGGCTGCTGGGCTTTCAGGATGGCAACTCCTTCATTCGCGCCTTCAAGGGCTGGACCGGCAGCACACCCGGTCAGTACCGCAGCAACATGCCGCGCCAGGCTGCCCCCATGTAATGCGGGTTGCCCCTTGGGCGCGGTCTGCTATGGTTTCACATCACAACCAAGGAGACATATTTCATGACTGCATTGCAAGCATTGGTGGGTTTTGCACTTTGGACGCTGGCCTTGATCACGCTGGTGTTTTTGTACCGCGGGCTGCGCTTTCTGCGCGGCACACCCATCAACCACTGGCCGCGGGGCAACAAGCCGCAGGACGATGCCAGCCTGGTCAAACGCCTCGAAGACGCCCACGCCAACTGCATGGAAAACCTGCCGGTTTTTTCAGTGCTGGTGCTTGCGGCCAGCCTCATGGACAAGTCCAACAGCATTCAAACGATCGCACCCTTCGTGCTCTACGCCCGCATCGGCCAGACCCTGGCGCATCTGTGGGGCACCGGCCCGCTGCAGGTGTTTGTGCGTGCCAGTTTCTGGAGCGTACAGCTGGTAGTTTGCCTGTGGATGGCCATTCAGCTGCTGGCGGCCTGAGGCGCACTTCCATCATGAAAAAAGCACCTAGACCCCGTAAAATATGCGCCAATAGCTCCTGAAATGATAGCAAACACCATGACCACAGAGACCGACCTCGCCCGCCTCGCACTCCAGGAGCAGCGCCTGCAGTTTGACACCTTTGACCAAAACACCGCCTGGGCACTTGGCAGTCGCATCAAGGCGCTGAGTGAAGAGGCTGGCGTGGCGCTCGCCATTGAGATTCGCCTGGGCAAAGACACCGTGTTCTTCTACAGCATGCCCGGCACCGGCCCCACTAATGCCGACTGGGCACGGCGCAAGCGCAACTCGGTGGAGCTGCTGCACACCAGCTCTTACGCGCTCAACCTCAAGTTTGAAAAAGAAGGCAGCACTCTGGAGGCCAAGCAAGGCCTACCCCTGCGCGACTACGCCACGCACGGTGGCAGCGTGCCCATTCGCGTGCGCGGTGTGGGCGTGGTCGGGGTGGTCACCGTATCGGGCGTCCCACAACGGGAAGACCATGCCTTTGCCATCCAAGGGCTGGCCTTGCTGTGCGGGGTACCCTTGGACGAAGTGGCGCTGGACTGAGTTAGCGCCGCCGCGCGGAGCGCACGCCGCTCAGCTCGTTCACGATCTTGAGGACGCGGGTCAACCGGCCGGACTCGGCCACTTCCACCGTAAACGTCATCCACGCCGTGCCTTTGACCGACTGGGTTTGCACGCCAATGACGTTCATCTTTTCTTTGGCAAACACCTCGGAAATATCGCGCAGCAGGCCCTGGCGGTCGTTGGCTTCTACAGCCACATCCACCGGGTACACATTGCCGTCTTTGCCTTGGGGCAGGCCCCACTCCACCTCGATCAAACGGTCGCCACTGCGCTGCACCATATTCCGCAGGTTGGAGCAGTCAGACCGGTGCACGCTCACGCCCTTGCCGCGGGTCACAAAGCCGCTGATCAAATCCGGCGGTGCGGGCTTGCAGCACTTGGCCAGCTGGGTCATCAGCGAGTCAATGCCCACCACCAGCACCCCACCCTTGCCACCCGATACTCCACGCGGCTTTTTGAGCGGCATGTAGTCGTCTTGCGTGCTGGCGGGCTCGGGCGGGCGCAGCAGGAGTTCGATGTTGCGCAGCGAAAACTCGTCTTTGCCCACCACTTCAAACAACGCGTCGGCATTGTTAAAGCCCAGCTGGCTGGCGAGATCATCGAGCTTGATGGCGGTTTTGCCTTCGCGCTGCAGCAGCTTTTCTACGGCCTCGCGGCCCTTGGCCATGGTTTCGCCCATCGCCAACGCATTGAACCAGGCCCGCACCTTGGCGCGCGCCCGGTGGCTGACCAGATAGCCCAGCTCGGGGTTGAGCCAGTCGCGCGAGGGGCCGCCCTCTTTCACGGCACTCACTTCCACAGTCTGGCCGTTTTTGAGGGGCGTATTCAGCGGCACCATGGCGCCGTCCACCTTGGCGCCCCGGCAGCGGTGGCCCAGATTGGTGTGCACGCTGTAGGCAAAGTCCACCGCGGTGGCGCCCTGGGGCAGCTCCACAATGGCAGCGTCGGGGGTGAGCACGTAAATGCGGTCGTCAAACATGCCCTGCCCTTCGGCAGTGACATGGGCGCCCGAGAGATCGCGCTCCCAAGCGAGTAGCTGGCGCAGTACCGCGATCTTGGCGTCGTACTCGCCGGCGGCGGTCACACTGCCGCCGTAACCCTTGGCGCCTGCCTCTTTGTAGGCCCAGTGGGCCGCAACACCGTGCTCAGCGTGGTCGTGCATGGGCTGGGTGCGGATTTGCACCTCAATGGGCTGGCCACCACTGTCGCGCACAACCGTGTGAAGCGACTGGTAGCCGTTGGGCTTGGGTCGGGCAATGTAGTCGTCAAACTCTTCGGTCACCGGGGTGAAGGCGGTGTGCACCAAGCTGAGCGCGGCATAACAGTCAGGCACCGACGGCACCACGATGCGCAGCGCCCGGATGTCGTACACCTGATCGAAGCCCAGCGACTTGCCCCGCATTTTTTTGACGATGCTGTAGATGTGCTTAGGGCGGCCCTGCACGGTGGCCCGCACTCCCTGCACCGCCAAGTCGTCGGCCAACTGCTGGCGCAGGCGCTCGACCGAGGCTTCGCGCTCCACCCGCTTTTCGTCCAGCAGCTTTGCGACTTGTTTGTAGGTATCAGGCTCCAGGAAGCGGAAAGACAAGTCCTCCATCTCCCACTTGATTTCCCAGATGCCCAAGCGGTTCGCCAATGGCGCAAACACCTGCAAGGCCTCGGAGGCCAGCCCCGGCGGCACCGGCAGCTTGGTGGCGGCGAAATGGCGCAGCGTTTGCAACCGGGAGGCCAGCCGCAGCATGACGACCCGCAAGTCTTTGGAAAACGCGAGCAACATCTTGCGCACGCTCTCCGTCTGGGCGGCGGCCGTTTGCGCCATGGGGGCCGCATTGCCACTGTGGCTGGCAGACTGGTGCGCCAAGCGGGCCATGCGCTGCAAGCGCACCAGCTTGGTGGTCTCCAAGGCGAGATCGGCAAAGTTGTCACCAAAGGCCTTGGCTATCACTTCATGCGGCTTATTGAGGTGCTCACAGGCATACACCAGGTAGCCGGCCGCCTGCATGGCTTCGGATCCGCCGATGGTGCGCAGAATGGCGGAGACCGCATCAGCGTGCTGCAACACGTTTTCTCCGGTATCCAGGCTGGCGGTGGCCAACAAGGGCTCTGCAAAGGCGCGCGCGCGTTGCAGGGCACCGGCCTGCTCAGGCAGGCTGTCGGCGGTGGCCGCAATGACTTGCGGCAGGGCCGAAGCTTGGTGCTCGGCGTACAAACTTTTCATGAAACACTCACAAGGCCGGGGACCTTACCCCAGCAAAAAAGAAGTCACCGCGTCCTGTTGGTCCTGGGCAATCAGGGTCGGGGCATGGCCTACACCGGCAAACTCGACCAGGCGGGCCTTGGGGCCACGCTGCGTCATGGCCAATGCCGTCTCGGGTGACAAAAGGTCGGACTCCGCGCCGCGCAGCAACAATGTGTCGGCGCTGATAGCGTCATACAGTTGCCACAGCTGGGCCTGGCCGGCGAGCGCCAGTTCCTCGGTCACCGCGCGGAAGGGAATCGCAATGGCAGGGTCGTAGTGCAGGCCCACCTTACCGTCCGGCAGGGTTTTGACCATGTGGCGGGACAACTCCAGCCACTGGGCAGGCGTGTGCGGCCCGAAGCTGCTGGATATGGCCCACATGGCGTCTGCCGCTTGCTGCACACCCTCAAAGCTTACCGAGCGGCCCAGATAGGTCCCGATGCGCTGCAGCGACGACCATTGAATGACCGGGCCCACATCGTTCAACACGAGTTTGCGCACCTTCGCCCCCACGGACGCGGCATGTGCCGTCACCGCCAGGCCGATCAGCCCGCCCATGCTGGTGCCCACCCAATCCAAAGTAGCCGGTTTCAGGTGTGCCAGCAGGCCCAACATGTCGGCCGCATAGGTGGGCACGCCGTAGCCTGCAGGGTCTTGGAGCCAGTCGCTCCGGCCGCGTCCGGCCACATCAGGGCACACCACACGGATCGGCTGGGTAGCGCGCTCTACCAAGGCTTGTGCCAGTACGTCGAAGTCGCGGCCCTGGCGCGAGAGGCCATGCACGCACACCACGGTGTGAGCGGCGTCTGCCGCGCCCCACTGCCAATACGCCATGCGGCGCGGGCCGTTGGCGTCAGCGCAGGGTACGTAATTCAGCGTAGGTTCAGCCATGGTGCAATCACTCGTTTGATAATGACCACATCCTAATGGAATCCCCCCACCACTTTGTGAAGGAAGCAGCATGTTGAAAGGTAAAACCGCCCTCGTTACCGGCTCCACCAGCGGCATTGGCCTGGGTATTGCCAAGGCGCTGGCCGCACAGGGCGCCAACATCGTGCTCAACGGTTTTGGTGATGTCGAAGGCCCCAAGGCCGAAATTGCAGCGCTGGGTGTCCAGGTGAGCTACCACGGTGCGGACATGAGCAAGCCCGCCGAGATTGAGGCCATGATTGAGCACGCCAAGGCCACGTTCGGCAGCGTGGACATTTTGGTCAACAACGCAGGCATCCAGCATGTGGCGCGGGTGGAGAACTTCCCTATCGAAAAGTGGGACGCCATCATCGCCATCAACATGAGTAGCGCCTTCCACGCGACCCGCCTGGCATTGCCCGGCATGCAGGCCAACAACTGGGGCCGCATCATCAACGTGGCGTCGGTCCACGGGCTGGTGGGCTCGGCCGAAAAGTCGGCCTATGTGGCGGCCAAACACGGCGTGGTGGGCCTGACCAAGGTCACGGCGCTGGAAAACGCCACCACCGGCGTGACTTGCAACGCCATTTGCCCCGGCTGGGTGCTGACACCGCTGGTGCAAAAGCAGGTGGATGCCAAAGCCGCCGCCCAGGGCATCAGCAACATCGACGCCACGAAACAGCTGCTCGGTGAAAAAGAGCCTTCCATGCAATTCACCACCCCCGAAGAGCTGGGTGCCCTGGCGGTGTTCTTCTGCTCCCCAGCCGGCAACAATGTGCGTGGCGTAGCGTGGAACATGGATGGTGGTTGGACCGCGCAGTAATCTATTTCAAATCGGGTTCTAGCCCAATATTTATATGAGCAAGTAGCTATGCTTTTGATAGCAAAAGCCCCGTCAGTCACCTGCCGGGGCTTTTGTTTTTACGGCTCGCTGCCTTAGCTCGACTGCTTGAAGGCCATTACCGCCTGGTTGCGCAGGGTGCGCAGCAAAGCCAGTTCTTTTTCATCCAGCTCCAGTGCGCCGTGTTTGAGCTTGTCGGCGTAAATGAGGCCGAAAGGCGCGCCTTTGATCTGCAAGGGCAGCAGCAAGAAGGCCGGGGCGTTGAGGCCTTTGCGGTACCACTCCGGCAGGCGCTGCACGATGCGCAGTTCGGCCGCATCGCTGATCATGGTGTCTGCGCCCTTGGTGCAGACCACGCCGAACAAGTCCGGGGTGGTCGCCTTGAGGTGGGTCTTGAAGCCCTTGATGTGGGTCTCCACCCCCTGCCCCAACCCGAAGCGGCCGGTCATCATTTCGGTTTTGGCGTCGCGCATGCAGAAAATAATGCGATCAAACTCCAGCGCCCTGAACATGGTCTCCAGAATCATGCGCAAGACGTCGGTGAGCTTGAAATCGTCGACCATGGCGTTGGTAATGTCTTGAATACCAGCGGACAAGGTTTCTGCCACTGCCATGCTTCTGGCGGGTGGCGCGCCGGGCTCCTCCAGGGGCGCTGCTTGGGTGGCTTGCAGCGCAAAGCTTCCGAGATTGCCGTCGGTCTCCGCTCGCAATGTGGCTGCCTGGCTGACCAACTCCACCGGGAGTTGGAGCAACTTGGCCGCCGCTGAACCAGGTGCCACATGAATGTCCATGGCGTTGGCCAGGTCGACCAGCTTTTGCCTTGCTTTGGCCGTGGCTTCATGCACCAGCTTGCTGCTGCTACCCATGACCTGTGCGTATTTTTTTGCGATTGCCGCCACTTTGTCGTTCACGTCCTTGGCATCGCTGCGTAGCAACACATCGGCTATTTCATTGGAAGCCAAAGCAATCCAGCGGACGCGCTCTGATACCTCCGTCGGTACGGCTGGTGGCGGCGCGCCCAGGGGCTTTCGCATGCAACGCTGGATGCCGGGAGGCAAACCCCAACTTTTGGCAATACCCAGCCCTAAATCCTCATAGCTCAGCCCGAGGACGCTGAGAGACGCCGCCGCCTCAGTTTTCGGTTCGCGTGCAGATTGGGTGAGCGTGCGGATGCTCATCGCTTCTTCCGGGAAATAGAACTGCGCCAGCAGGCGGCCGAGGTTCTGGAATAGCGAACCGATAAATGCCTCTTCGCTGTCACGGGCCACTGGGCACAGCTCGCCGCCAATGGAGCCTGCCATGAGCGAGCGCAAAAACTCTTCTTTGAGTTGGGCTGCGTGCGATTTGTCTTGCATGTGCTCCAGCAACACCAGGCTCAGCGCCATGTTGCGGATACCGTTGAAACCCACCAAATGCACCGCCCGCGATACGGTGCTGATGCTGCCGCCTCTCGCGTAATGGGCGCTGTTGACCAAGCGCAAGAGCTTGTTGGTCAGTGCTACATCTTTGAGAATCTCATTGGTAACGCTGCCCACACTCTCCTTGTCGGAGTTCGCCATGCTCTGGATACGTGTCACCGAGTCCGAAAGCGCCGGGAAATCACTCTTGTGGCGCATGCGACGGAGCAAGAACTCCAGCGTGGCATTGCTGCCAGCCTCGCTCGCCGCAGGCCCCCCCTGCAGGGACTTGGCCCACAGCTCCAGTTCACTCTGGAATACCCGCGCACTCACAAAGCGCTGCTTCCCCTCTTTGGCCAGCGCACGCAGCACAATGGCGCGCAACTGGTCGTCCACGCCCGCGGGCATTACTTTAGGAAGCTCCAGCTGCTCGTGGGTTACCCGGTAGATGGCGCGGTAAGGGTCGGCTTCTGCGAGCAGCTGGCGCCCCAGCAGCATTTCGGCCAACACCAGTCCGGCAGAAAAAATGTCCATCGACGCGCTCGGTGCCTCGCCGTTGGCGGCCTCCGGCGAGATGTAGCCGATAGTGCCCCCCGCATCAGGGTAAGGCTCTTTGCTCTGGGCGTCGCGGATGCGGGCTGCGATGCCAAAGTCCATCACCCGCGCGCGGCCACCCGCATCGATCACGATGTTGGAGGGTTTCAAGTCCCGGTGGATAACACCTGCCGCATGGGCGACCGCTACCGCATCCAGCACATCCATCATGAGTGCTACCGCCTGCGCTGCGGGCAAGGCGCCGTGCTGGCGGACATGTTGGTCGAGGGTGCTGCCCGCGATGTATTCAAACACCAGGTAAGGCTGGGCTTCGTGAATATCAGCCTCATAGACCGGCACGATATTGGGGTGGGTCACGCGGCCGACATTGCGGGCTTCTTGCAGCCACTGAGCCACCGCTTGGCCGTCGACGCCCGATTCGGGCCGCATCACCTTGACTGCAACCTCACGCTCTAAACGCGGGTCGAATGCGAGCCAGACCGTGCTTTGGGCGCCCTTGCCCAGAATTTTGAGAAGTTCAAACCGGCCCAGTAACTGGGCAGCGGGTGGGCGCGAACGGGGAAGAGAATCTGTGGGAGAGGGTGTACGGGTTTCAGGCATGGTGTCAATCAGAAGGCGCGCGCTCAATTGCGCTGCATAAAGCCTGATGCGTCAAGTATCTCAGGTGTGCGATGGGCCACATAGGCTTCAAAATCCGAAAGGCTCAAAGGTCGGCTGAACAGGTAGCCCTGAAAAAGCCTGCAATGGTTCTCCAGTAAAAAATCACGTTGT
The DNA here is from genome assembly GCF_013297935.1 of Rhodoferax sp. Lineage (GTDB taxonomy): Bacteria > Pseudomonadota > Gammaproteobacteria > Burkholderiales > Burkholderiaceae_C > Allorhodoferax. The sequence goes on from NZ_JAAFIX010000001.1 coordinate 43,815, forward strand.
CCCGTCGACTCTACCCCTTCGGCAATCACCGACAGGCCAAGGCTCTCCCCCAACTGCAACACAGTACGCGCAATGGCCGCGTCACTCGGATCAGTGAGGACATCGCGCACAAAGGCTTGGTCAATTTTCAGTTGATCCAATGGCAACCTCTTGAGGTAACTAAGGGACGAGAAGCCTGTGCCAAAATCATCTAGGGCACAGCCCACGCCAAGGGCATGCAGGCAGTGCATTTTCCGGACAATATCGTCCATGTCGTGGATCAGGGTGCTTTCGGTCAGTTCTAACTTGAGCCGCTGAGGGGCTATATCAAACTGGCGCATTGTGGAGGCCACCTGATCCACGAAATCAGGTTGCAAAAACTGCCGGGCACTCACGTTGACCGACAGGGCCAGGGCAGACAATAGCGGTGTCTGCGCCCATTGGGCCAAGGTCTGCCCTGCCGCCTGCAACACCCAGGCACCGAGCGGGAGAATTTGCCCAGACAGTTCGGCTGCCGGAATAAAGTCGGCGGGTGATACCAGCCCGAGCTTGGGATGCTTCCAACGCAACAAGGCCTCGGCGCCCACCACGGTGCCATCAGCATGGACTTGCGGTTGATAGAGCAAAAAAAAACTCCTGCTTTTCGAGGGCTTGCGCAATGCCACGCTCCAGCGAACCGACCTCCACCCACTCGGTAAGCATGATGTGTACCAAGGCCACCAACCCGAACATGGCGGTTGAAGCGTTGACCCAGGAACCGTACTTGCGCAGGTCTTTTCCAATGGACAACTCACTGGACCCGGACCAGTTGGAGCTGCTAAAAGCCACAAAGGTCATCAGCATGATGGCCACCAAACTCCAGCGTAGAGCAGGAGCTTCGTCACGAAACACCAGCATGGTGGCCAGGGTCAGTACCAGCAAATACAGATGTGAAGTTCGAGGTGCCACTGCGTCAGGAGCATCAAAAAATACAGAAAACAGGCACAGGGTGACGTAGCCCACCAGCACCACGAGCATCCACGCCAAGCGGGTGCGTCGCCAGTGCGTCAAGACACCTGCTGCGATTCCGGTCACCAACAAACCCAGTTCGAGAAACGCAATATCCCAACGCCCGAGCAGACCGAAAATGACAAACCAAACACAACCTAGGGTTCCCATCAAGCCCACACTCACCCACAAGAGCATCCGGATCCGGCGGGTATGCAGTCGCTGGGCAAGGTTAGAGCTCGTGGTCACGGGGTATGCGCTCCCTGCCGACCGTGCACGTAGACCATAAAGTCCTGCGCACTCAAGGGGCGACTGAACCAGTACCCTTGGAAACTATTGCAGCCGTTTTCCATCAAAAACTCCTTTTGCGCCAGTGTCTCCACACCTTCAGCGATCACCTTCATTCCTAGCGTGTTTCCGAGCGCGAGAATTGTCTTCACAATCGCAGAGTCATTGGGGTCCGTCAAGACATCCCGCACAAACCCTTGGTCAATCTTGAGTTGGTCCAGCGGAAGTCGCTTCAGGTAGGCCAAAGACGAGTAGCCAGTGCCGAAATCATCCAGAGAAAAGCCCACCCCACGAGCACGCAATGCGGACATTTTGACGATCACATCATCCAGGTTGTCGGCAAGCAGGCTTTCAGTCAGCTCGAGCTTGAGGCGTGTGGGGTTCGCACCGGTGTAATCCAGAAGCCCCAGTACATGTTCGGCAAAATCCTGCTGCTTGAACTGACGCGCGCTCACATTGACCGCCAGCGTCAGATCCGCAGACTCTGGGTCGCGCGCCCAATCGACCAGTTGGGCACAGGCAGCCTCCAATACCCAACTGCCCAGTGGAAGAATCTGACCCGACTCCTCTGCCACCGGGATGAACTCTGCCGGCGAGACCATACCCCGGGTCGGATGGTGCCAGCGCAGTAAACCCTCTGCACCGATAACCCGACCGCTGGCATCCACCTGTGCTTGGTAGTACAGCTCAAATTGCGCATACAGAATGGCGAGCCGTAAATCGGACTCCAACTCAGCGCGCTGGGTGACCGCGCGTTGCATCTCCGGATCAAAGAATCGCAAGGCATTGCGACCAGCGCTCTTGGCTTGGTACATGGCAAGATCTGCCTGTTTGAGAAGCTCATCGACCTCCACCTCATGCCCGCTGAAAAGCGTCAGCCCTATGCTGGGTGTGCTGTGGTACTCGTGCCCTGCCAACTGGTACGGCCAGTTCAGCTTGGCAATGATCTTTTCACCGACTGAGGTGGCCTGCAAGGCAGCAGCTTCCCGTTCGCTGTCAAGCCCTTCGAGCATGACCACGTATTCATCTCCCCCGAGTCGGGCTACGGTGTCTTCTTCCCGCACCGTATCCTGAATCCTGTGGGCCACCTGCTGCAACAACATATCGCCCTTGTCGTGGCCCAGTGTGTCGTTCAGTGTTTTGAAATGGTCCAGATCAATGAACAGCAAGGCGCCCCAGCGCTGGCTGCGTGCGCTGGAGGCCAAGGCATAGCGAAGCCGGTCCAGCAACATCCGCCGGTTGGGCAAACCGGTGAGCGGGTCGTAAAAGGCGAGTTGCCGGATCTGGTCTTCTGCCGCTTTGCGCTGGGTAATGTCTGTGGCAGTGGCTACGAAATGCGTCACGGCACCGGATTCGTCGGTTACCGCGGTGATGTGGAGCCACTGCGGCTGAATTTCCCCGTTTTTGCGACGATTCCACATCTCCCCTTCCCACGTACCGGTCTTGGCAAGGGACAAATTCATGGACTCATAAAATGCGTTGTCATGCCAGCCGGAACTGAACATCGTAGGCGTCTGGCCGATGACCTCCGAGTCTTCGTAGCCGGATATCCGGGTAAAGGCTTGATTCACGCGCAGGATTTTGCGCTGTGCATCGGTCACCATCATGCCCTCTTGCGCCTCGAATGCGGTGGCAGCAACCCGCAGCTCCGCCTCGGTGCGCTTGCGTTCAGTGAGGTCGATATCGAACCGGAAATACTCTTTTTGCCCTCCTCCGGCATCCACCATCGCATGCCCGGACAACACTGGTATCTCACGACCACTGCGATGCAGAAGATACATCTCCCTCGGGGCAAGTGACTCCTGTCCCGCCAACATGCGATCTAGTAGGTCCTTCATGTCCCTGCGGTTCTCAGCCGGCACCAGCACATCGAGGTAGTTGTGGCCGAGAACGTCCTGCGCCGGGTAGCCATACAACGATTCGCAGGCTCGATTCCAGTAACTGATACGACCGTCTGGACTGAATCCCTGAACCGCTACTGCATCCATGTTTTGCAACAAACTGCGAAAGCGTAGTTCTGAGGTGCGCAAGGCTTCGGCCGCAGCGTGTCGATGGGTCACGTCCCGGGCCAGCAGTACGACCAGAGGCTCATCGCCATGGTCGCCGTCCAAAGCGTGGGTACGTCCTTCAAACCGACGCCCCCCTCCGGGAAAGGGGAGTTCATACTCAAAATTCAAAGTTTGACCTGACTGCAGTGTGTTGCTGATCTGCTCCACCAACCGGTCCGCCTCATCCGGCGATAGCAATTGATGCAGAGACTGCCCCTGCAAACTCGCGTGCGGCAGGGCAACATTGCCATCCGGTCCACTGAGCACCTCCACAAAATGTCCATCCCGACTCAAAAGACACAACAAATCGGGAATCGCATTGACCGTGGCGCGCAAACGGGCCTCGTGCATCCGCAAGGCGTTTTCGCTGTTCAAGCGGTCTTGAGCATCCAAAACAATACGCGCAAGAACCCAGGCCGCCAACGCATGCACACCCCATACGGTCACGGCTTCAGCCTCCAAAAGGGGAGAGGCACGGGCCTGCAGGAGGAACATCATGCCAACAGACAGCCCTTGGGACGTTACTGCAAATACGCCCAATGCATAAGCCTGCCAAGGCTTGGGCAAGGAGGCGCCTCCACGCCGATATAGGAGTCCGAGGGACACCGGCATCAGCACCATCGCCACAGAGGTAGCGGTCACCGTGTGCAAGTGGGCCTCCATCGCCAGCACCAAAATGGCCGACAAAACGGCACTCCACGGGTTGGAGACTGCGGCCACCACGGTCAATACGACAGGAACTGTGCTGACGGCCAGTCCCGAGGACATCGTGGAAGGATTCAGCATGCCGATCATTCCGAGCAGGCCAAACAGGGCACCGACTGCCGCATGGGACCAGTCGGGTCTGCGCCGCAGAGACCGGATGATGAAGCTATAGGACAGGCTGATAGCAAGCATCAGCCCGGCACTCTGAACCAGACTGCCAGTCACGGATCGCCCCGATTACCAAAAACGTTAAGGAAACCCAAACGTCGCCCCCCCCCGAATATTTATCCAGATCATTATGTCGACTTGCCGGGCGCCGTGGGGGGCTTTTCAGCTTGTTTTCGAGGCTAGTTTTGGGCCTTCAATTGTTGTCGCAATTGTTGCCGCGCCGCAGCATTCAGGCCGATCGGCGTCACGGCCACGCTATCACCGGCCCCTTGGAGCGCGGCCTTGAGTGCCTGACGCTTCCCGTTAGCCGCTTGGTCTGACCGGGAAGGCACAGGCACCTCGTTGTTTTCAGCTGCCGGGGGTGCCGCCCACAAGGCGCCAGACATTGCGCCCGCCAACAGCCCGACAATCCATCCAGTGGGGCACATATCCATGCTCTCAGAGTGGCGATGCGCCCATCTTCCAGCGAAGTGCCCGACAAACGCGCCCCGGAGCCCATGAATTTGTAACATAGTGTCAAAGCAGTGGCCTGCGTGCAGCGTTTCACTAACGCAGACCGCAGAATCAGCGCTGTTACAAATGAGAGGACGCCATGCAAACCCAGAACAACCGACCCAACAAAATCCTGGTGGTAGACGACGACGCGCGCATCCGCGATTTGCTGCGGCGTTACCTGACCCAGGAAGGGTTCGAAGTTCTTCTGGCTGAAGATGGCAAGTCGCTGACCCGCATCATGTTGCGGGAAACCGCAGACTTGATCGTTCTGGACTTGATGATGCCCGGCGAAGACGGGCTCTCTATCTGCCGGCGCCTGCGGGCAGCCAATGACCTTACCCCGGTAATCATGTTGACCGCTAAAGGCGAGGACATCGATCGCATAGTGGGTCTGGAGGTCGGTGCAGACGACTACCTGGGCAAACCGTTCAACCCCCGCGAGTTATTGGCCCGCATCCATGCGGTATTGCGCAGACGGCCTACCCAGGAGGCCCCTGGAGCACCTTCCAGTGAGCATGAGATCGTCCGTTTCGGAACATTTGCCTTTGATCTGGGCGCCAGGACCCTGAAAAAAGCGGATCAGGAAATCACGCTGACCACCGGCGAATTCGCCATGCTCAAAGCCCTGGTGCGGCACCCGCGAATTCCGCTCTCGCGCGAAAAGCTGGCCCAGCTTTCGCGGGGCCGGGAGTTCGAGCCGTTTGACCGCAGCCTTGATGTCCAGGTGTCCCGCTTGCGCAAACTCCTCGAAACCGATCCGGCCACTCCACGGTTTATTCAGACCGTGTGGGGCGTGGGTTATGTGTTCGTTCCGGAAGAAACCACCACCTGAACCGCGGTCAACCACCGCGCACCCGCACTTTGCAAGCTACCCAAATACCGGATTTTGATGCCAGCGGCCCGGCGGACCTCGACGGCGACGCGGCCAGTGGCTGGCGCAAGCCTTTCTCGCAGGTCAGCTTGTTTTGGCGCACCTTTTTCCTGCTCTCTATTCTGCTGATCGGCAGCATTCTTGCCTGGCTGCAAACCCTGCGGGCCTTGGAGTTTGAGCCCCGGGCGGTGCAGACAGCGCAACTGCTCGCCTCACAGGTCAACCTCAGCCGGGCAGCCTTGGTGTACGCCGATGGCATTGCACGCATCTCGCTCATCAAAACCATGAAAGAGGAAGAAGGCCTGCGGATACTGCCCCGCGAGCCGGACGACGCGTTTGAGTCGCAGGAGAACGACGCCTTCAGCCGCCTAGTGGTGCAGGAACTGGGTACCCGGCTGGGCAAATCAACCCTGGTAGCAAGCAGCCTGAACGGGCAGCCCGGCCTGTGGGTGAGCTTTGTGATTGATGGTGACGACTACTGGCTGCAAACCGACCATGCTAAATTCAACCCTGCCGGCGGAACCACCTGGTTGATCTGGCTCGCGGTGGCGGCGGTGCTGTCACTCACCGGTGCGGCCCTGATTGCCGGGCTGATCAACCGGCCGCTGAAAGACTTGTCCTTTGCCGCCAGCCGCATGCGCGAGGGAAACTTCAGCGCCAGCCAGCTCGACGAGCACGTCAACACCAGCGAGATCCGCGAAGTCAATATCGGCTTCAACCGCATGGCCCAAAAGTTAGCCAAAGTGGAGCAAGACCGCGCACTCATGTTGGCCGGCATTTCCCATGATTTGCGCACTCCGCTGGCGCGGCTTCGTCTCGAAACAGAAATGAGCGTCAACAGTGAAGAGGCCCGCGCCCACATGGCCGCGGACATCAGCCAGCTCGATGCCATTATTGACAAGTTTCTGGACTACGCCCGCCCTGACCGGACAGCGCTGACGCCGGTCGTACTGGGCGACGTTGTAGACAGCTGCATTTACTCCATGCGCAAGCTGCCCGATGTCAACATCAAGGTCGACATGGAAGAAGACCTGATGGTCCACGCCGATGAAGTTGAACTCGGCCGTGTGATCACCAATCTGCTGGAAAACGCCCGCCGTTACGGAAAGTCGGTGCACAGCGGCATTGCTGAAATCACCATCACCGCGATTGCCCGGGACAAATGGGTCTTGATGAAAGTGCGCGACCGCGGGCTGGGCGTTGCTCCTTCACAGCTGTACCAACTGACTCAGCCTTTTTTCCGGGGCGAAGCTGCGCGCACCGCCGCCAACGGAGCGGGCTTGGGCTTGGCCATTGTCGAAAAAACCATGCAGCGCATGGGCGGCACCTTCCAGTTGGCCAACTCCACCTCCGGCGGCCTGTCTGCCAACCTGCGCCTGCAGCGGGCTACCCGCTTTTGACCGGGCGGCCCCGCCTTCAGGCGCTGGCCAACAACACCACGGCCCGAGCTTCCATGGCCCGGCCTTCTCCGACCGGCCCCATTTTTTCCGCGGTTTTGGCCTTGACGTTCACACAGCCTATGTCCAGGTCCAACACAAAAGCGATGCGTTCCCGCATAGCCAGAATGTGCGGCGCCAGCTTGGGTGCCTGCGCGATGACGGTACTGTCGAGGTTGATGATGCGGTAGCCCAGAGCCCGAACATCAGTCGCCACTTTGGCCAGCAGCACGGTGGAGTCCGCGCCCTTGTACTGCGCGTCGGTATCGGGAAAGTGCTTGCCGATGTCGCCCAGCGCCGCGGCTCCTAGCAGTGCGTCCGTGATGGCGTGCAACAAGGCATCCGCATCCGAGTGGCCCAGCAAGCCCTTGGTGTGAGGGATCTCGACACCTCCCAGAATGAGTTTGCGGCCTTCGACCAGTTGATGGGTGTCCCAACCTTCACCGATGCGGATGTTCATACTGCATTACCTGTTTGAGAAGAAATATGCCTCTAGCCCATGTAAAACTTGCGCGACTAGCTATAAAAACAATAGTGAAAAGTTGACGGAGCGAACGGACGTCAAGGCTCAAAACGCACCTTGATAGAAGAAAGCACGAGTCTCACACTCGGCCAGCCTGTCAACAAACCGGCGCCAATCAAAGTAGCACCCAATGCAGGACACCACGGCGTATCCACAGTCCACTCAGCAACGCGGGCTATCAGCCCACGCCTTTCGTTGGCTCCAACGACCAAGAAATTGCAAGACTCGACATACAAGATATGCACGCCAAGCCCGACAAGCCCCAAAGCCCCGGCCAGGTACACACCGGCGTGCCCAAAGACAAAAAGTCCTTGTCGGCGCGCGCTCACCACATAAGCGCCAGCCCAGATGGACAAAAGCGAGAGTGCGAAGATGTTGACGCAGACAAAAGTAAACATCTGAGGCAGCAAGCCTGCGTCAATTTGCATCGCAAATACATTCAGTGCCGCTGCCAACATAAACAGAGACAGTAAGAAAAACCACTTCATCTTTACGCACCTTGGGCCGACTTAGCACGAGCCGCCAGCACCGCTACCGCCAATGCAAAGTCCTGCGGATAAGTCACTTTGAAGTTCTGCGCGCTGCCCTCCACCAGTTTGGGGTGCTGCCCCACAAACTCGAGGGCGCTGGCTTCATCGGTCACGGCGTCGCCAGCGGCCAGGTAGGCGGCTTGCAGTGCGCCGATACGAAACATCTGCGGGGTTTGCGCAAGCCATTTGTCGCTTCGGTCCAGCGTGGCGGCCACCCGGCCACCGTGCTCCTGTTTGAGGGTGTCTGGCAGCTTCAGGGCCAACAGGCCGCCCACCGGGTCGTCCTGGCAGGCATCTATCAAACGCTGGACATCCGCTGCGGTGATCAGGCAACGCGCAGCATCGTGCACCAGCACCCAATCCAGAGGCTGCGCGCCTTGCTCCAGCAGCGCAGAAAGACCATTCAAAACGCTCCCAGCCCTCGTAGAACCTCCGCAGTCAGCTACAAAAACAGGAGCACCTGCCAGCGGCGGTGCCGTGTCAAAGAAAGGGTCGCCCTCAGACACCACCACCTGCACCCCGGCCAGCCGGTCTACGGCGGTGAGCGCCTCCAAGGTGTGGAGCACCAAAGCTTGCGCGCCCAGCACGGTGTATTGCTTCGGGCCCATAGCGCCCGAGCGGCTGCCACTGCCTGCACAGGGCACCAAGCCCCACAAACGGGGCGACGCTGCCGCCGGGCCCGGTGCGCCGGCTCGGGGCTGCCGGGCAAGAGACGCTGCGGTTTCAGGCGGGGCGGGGGATATTGGTTGTGTGTGGTTCATGGTGCGAGGGAGCATTCTAAAATCTCAGGGTTGCACTCCAGCCCTTCGCCGGTTTATTCCGGTGCAGGGTTGTCTTGCATGCCAGCCGCCCCGTCAGGCGGCTGCACCTATTTTGGCTGCCCCGACTGCACTACACAGATTCATGGATCTCCCCAAGCTCACCCCCGGCAAACGATTCACCCTGCCCCGCCCTACCGGCTCTGCCGATGCCATGTTGCTGGCGCGCCTCGGTGCGCGCGACAAGGCGGCGGGCAAGCCGATGACGGTGATCACGGCGGACGCCAGCGATGCCCAGCGCCTGATGGACGAGATTTCATTCTTCGCCCCCGACTTGCGCTGTGCTCTCTTCCCTGACTGGGAAACCCTGCCCTACGACACCTTTTCCCCGCACCAGGACCTGATCAGCGAGCGCTTGGCCACCCTGTGGCGCATCAGCCAGCGGGACAAAGACAACGGGGCCGATGTGGTGATCGTGCCGGCCACCACCGCCCTGTACCGGCTGGCGCCGCCCAGCTTTCTGGCGGGCTACACCTTTGAGTTCAAGGTCAAGCAAAAGCTCGACGAGGCAAAACTCAAGAGCCAGCTCACCCTGGCCGGCTACAGCCATGTGACACAAGTCGTGAGCCCGGGCGAATACGCAGTGCGCGGCGGGCTGATCGACCTGTTCCCCATGGGCAGCCTGGTGCCCTACCGGGTGGATTTGTTTGACGACGAGATCGACAGCATCCGCACCTTCGACCCCGACAGCCAGCGCAGCCTGTACCCCGTGCCTGAAGTGCGCCTGCTGCCCGGCCGCGAGTTCCCCATGGACGACGAGGCCCGCGCCAAGTTCCGCAGCCGCTGGCGCGAGCTGTTAGAGGGCGACCCGACCAAGAGCCGCATTTACAAAGACATCGGCTCGGGCGTGGCCACTGCCGGTATCGAGTACTACCTGCCCTTGTTTTTTGACGACACCGCCACCGTGTTTGACTACGTGGGGGCCGACGCCACCGTGGTGCTGCACGGCGACCTGGAGCCGGCGTTTCAGCGCTTCTGGCAAGACACCAAAGACCGCTACCGCCTGGTGCACGGCGACCCCGAGCGCCCGGTGCTGCCGCCCGAGAGCCTGTTTCTGGCCACCGAGCAGTTTTATGCCAAGGCCAACGAACACGCCCAGCTCGCCCTGCGCGCCCAGTCTGACGGCACCGAGTTTTCTGAGCTCAGCCCCCTGCCAGAGCTGGGGGTAGAGCGTGGTACCGAAGACCCGCTCTGCCGCCTGAAAACCCACGCCCGCAACACCCAGCAGCGCCTGCTGGTGCTGGCCGAAAGTGATGGCCGTCGTGAGAGCTTGCTGGACTTTTTGCGCGCCTCGCAGTTCAGCCCGCCGGCTTTTGACAGCCTGCAGAAGTTTCTGGACAGCAAAGAGCCCATCGGCATTGCCACCTCGGGCCTGACCAAAGGCTTCAGCTGGCTGGAGAGGGGCATTGACCTCATCACCGAGACCGAACTGTTTGCCGCCGGCCCCACCACCCGCCGCCGCAAAAAGCAGGAGCAAGTCAGCGATGTAGAAGCGCTGATCAAAGACCTGAGCGAGCTCAATGTGGGCGACCCGGTGGTGCACAGCTCGCACGGCATCGGGCGCTACCGTGGCCTGATCAATATGGACATGGGCAACAAAAACGCGGCAGGCGAGCCCGAGTTGCAAGAGTTTTTGCACCTGGAGTACGCCGACAAGGCCACGCTCTATGTGCCGGTGAGCCAGCTGCAGATGATCAGCCGCTACACCGGCGTGAGCGCCGACGAAGCGCCCCTGCACCGCCTGGGCAGCGGCCAGTGGGAAAAAGCCAAACGCAAAGCCGCCGAGCAGGTGCGCGACAGCGCGGCCGAGCTGCTCAACATCTACGCCCGCCGCGCCGCGCGCGAGGGCCACGCTTTCCGCTACAGCGCCGGCGACTACGAGACCTTTGCCAACGACTTCGGCTTTGAAGAAACGGCCGACCAGAAAGCCGCCATTCACTGCGTGATTCAGGACATGATCTCTCCCCGCCCCATGGACCGCCTAGTCTGCGGCGATGTGGGCTTCGGCAAGACCGAGGTGGCCTTGCGCGCCGCTTTTGTGGCGGTGACCGGGGGCAAGCAGGTCGCTTTTCTGGCTCCGACCACCCTACTGGCCGAGCAGCACTACCAGACACTGGTAGACCGCTTCGGCAAGTGGCCGGTCAAAATTGCCGAGATGAGCCGCTTTCGCAGCGGCAAAGAAATCACCGCCGCCCTCAAAGGCGTGGCCGACGGCACGGTGGACATTGTGGTGGGCACCCACAAGCTACTCAGCCAGGACACCAAGTTCGCCAACCTGGGCCTGCTCATCATTGACGAAGAGCACCGCTTCGGCGTGCGCCACAAGGAGCAAATGAAGGCCTTGCGCGCCGAGGTCGACGTGCTCACGCTCACGGCCACCCCTATCCCGCGTACGCTGGGCATGGCGCTCGAAGGCCTGCGCGATTTAAGCGTGATTGCCACCGCCCCGCAGCGCCGCCTGGCCATCAAGACCTTTGTGCGCACCGAGGGTAACGGCGTGATCCGCGAAGCCGTGCTGCGCGAGCTCAAGCGCGGCGGGCAGGTCTACTTTTTGCACAACGAAGTGGAAACCATCGAGAACCGCCGCCAGAAGCTCGAAGAGCTGCTGCCCGAAGCCCGCATTGCCGTGGCGCACGGCCAGATGCCGGAGCGCCAGCTGGAGGCGGTGATGCGCGACTTTGTGGCCCAGCGCTTCAACCTGCTGCTGTGCTCCACCATTATTGAGACCGGTATTGACGTGCCGAGCGCCAACACCATCGTCATGAGCCGTGCCGACAAGTTCGGCCTCGCCCAGCTGCACCAGCTGCGCGGCCGCGTGGGGCGCAGCCACCACCAAGCCTATGCCTACTTGATGGTGCCCGACCTGGAAGGCCTGACCAAACACGCCCAACAGCGCCTGGACGCCATTCAGCAGATGGAAGAACTGGGCAGCGGCTTCTACCTGGCCATGCACGATCTGGAGATCCGCGGAGCTGGCGAGGTGCTGGGTGAAAACCAGAGCGGCAACATGCTGGAAGTGGGCTTCCAGCTCTACAACGAAATGTTGTCCGAGGCCGTGCGCTGCCTCAAAAACGGCCAGGAGCCGGACCTGCTGAGCCCGCTCAATGTGACCACCGAGATCAACCTGCACGCCCCCGCCCTGCTGCCCAACGACTACTGTGGCGATGTGCACCTGCGCCTGTCGTTCTACAAAAAGCTGGCCACGGCCAAAAACACCGACCAGGTGGACAACCTGCTGGAAGAAATTGTGGACCGCTTCGGCAAGCTGCCCGCGCAAGCGCAAACCCTGATCGACGTGCACCGCCTGCGGGTGATCGCCAAGCCCTACGGCGTGCTCAAGGTAGATGCCGCGCCGGGCGTGATCCACATCACCTTCAAGAAGAACCCGCCTGTGGAGATGATCAAGCTCATCGAGCTCATCCAGAAAAACAAGCACATCAAACTGGCCGGCAACGAGAAGCTGCGCATTGAGCGCGAGCTGCCCGAGGTCAAAGACCGGGCCCAGATGGTGCGCGACATTCTGCGGTCCTTGGGGCAGCCCAAGGTGGAGCCAGCGGCCGTTTAAGCATCAAGTAAGCCTCTAGCCCTCGTATTTATTGCGCAAGCAGCTACTAAAATAATAGCAAATCACCCCATGTCCAGCACCGAACTCTCCCCCGGCCTTGTCGTCCAAAACCTGCCCGCCGCCCTGAAGCTTGCCGACTACAAGCTCATTGCGTTTGACATGGACTCCACGCTCATCAACATCGAGTGCATTGACGAAATTGCCGATGCGGTGGGCCGCAAGGCCGAGGTGGCCGCCATTACCGAGGCCGCCATGCGCGGCGAAATTACCGACTTCAAAGACAGCCTGCGCCGCCGCCTGGCGCTGCTGCAGGGCGTGACGCTGGCCGACCTGGAGGGCGTCAAAACCCAGCGCCTGCGCCTCAACCCCGGAGCCGCCGCGCTGGTGGCCGCCTGTAAGCAGGCCGGGCTCAAGGTGCTGCTGGTCAGTGGCGGCTTTACCTACTTTGCCGAGCATGTGTGCGAGCTGCTGGGCATTGACTTCATGCGCTCCAATGCCTTGGAAATCGACCATGGCGCACTCACCGGCGGGCTGATCCAGCAGGCCTGGGGCGACATCTGCGATGGTGCCGAGAAGCGCCGCACGCTGCTGGAGTTGGCGTCGCTGATGAACATTCGCCCCGCGCAGTGCATTGCCGTGGGCGATGGTGCCAACGACCTGCCCATGATGGGTGCCGCAGGCCTCTCCGTGGCCTACCACGCCAAGCCGGCAGTGCGGGCGCAAGCCCAAGTAGCCATCAACGAAGGCGGCCTGGACCGCCTGCTGGAAGTACTGGCCGCCTAAGTGCTGGCCGCCTGACCCTCACGCGGGCAGGATGCGCGACTGCCCCGCCTCCACCGCAAAAGCCGCCAGGGTGCTGATGCCGCTGTCAACGCGGGTCACGTCGTCCACCACCCGCAACGCGACCGTGAGCCGCTGCGGCGTGAACTCGGCCATGCCATAGCCCCGGCGCTCCCGGTCCACGAAAACGAAGTGCGGGTTTTCCGCCAACACATCGGCAATGCCCTTGTTGTCCCCCCCGCGCGAGGTGATGCTGGTGCCGCAAAACTCCACACCCACCGAGCGGCTGTCAGGCCGCGCATAGTCGGCTTTCACGTGGCCGACCCAGTTGGAGTGCACATCGCCGCCCAGAAACACGGGGTTGCTGGCCTGGTGCTGCTGCAGCGCCTGGGTCAGGCGGGTGCGCGCAGGGGCGTAGCCGTCCCAGCCATCGTTGGGCAGCGCTTGGCCCTCGCCCGGGCGAAAGTCCCGCTGGCCGAACACCGTTTGCTGGCCGATCAGCGTCCAGGTGACGCCCCCGGCCGCCAAGGACCGGCCCAGCCAGCGCTCCTGCTCCGCGCCCAAAAGCGAGCGGGCGGGGTCGCTCCACGCGGGGCACGCCGCCGGATTCACACTGCTGGAGCCGAACGCGCCATTTTTCGTGCAGGCCTGCCGGTCGCGGTACTGCCGGTCATCCAGCGTGTGCAGCACGGCGAGGCGCCCGAAGGCCACGCGGTCGTAGAGCCGCAGCTCGCTGCCCGGCTGCATGACCCCGGCCAACGCTCTCTGGAGCACCGCGGCCCGCAGTGGCATGTGCTCGTAATACGCCTGGTACGCAGCCGCCCGCCGTGCACCAAAATCCGCGACCTCGGGCCCGAAGGTGCCCTGGGTCAGGCCGGCGTAGTCGTTTTGCACCTCGTGGTCGTCCCACGTCATGAGCCAGGGGCAGGCGGCGTGCATGGCTTGCAGGTCAGCATCGGCCTTGTAAAAAGCGTATCGGGCGCGGTAGTCGTCCAGCGACAGGGTGGCTTGCGTGGGAGCCCGCCGCACACCTTTGTTGCTGCCGCCGTATTCGTAGATGTAGTCGCCCAGAAACATGACAGCATCGGGGTTTTCGTCGCGCATGTGGCGGTAGGCGCTGTAGTAGCCGTGCTCCCAGTGCTGGCACGAGGCATAGGCCAAGCGCAAGCGGGCCGCTGCGGCACCCGGCAGCGGAAACGTGCGGGTGCGGCCGACCGCGCTAACCGCGCCACCGACTTGAAAGCGGTAGAAATACCAGCGGTCAGGCTCCAGGCCTTGCACCTCCACATGCACCGCGTGCGCCAGCCCGGGCGCCGCCATGGCGGTGCCTGTTTGCACCATGCGCTGAAACTGCGCGTCGTGCGCCATTTCCCAGCGCACAGCGACGGGTTGTGCGCCCCAGGCCGCGGTGCCTTCTGCGGAGTCTTTTACCAAACGGGTCCAAAGCACCACCGAGTCATGCCGGGGCGAGCCGCTGGCCACCCCGAGGGCAAACGGGTCGGTGCTGAGCCGCGCTTGGGCACGCGCTCCGGGAGCGAGCCAGAGCCCGCTTGCGGCAGCGCCGGCCAAGGCTAGCCAGCGCCGCCGGTCCACCCACAGCGCAGCGGGCGCTTCCCGGGTCATGGGTGGGAGGCGGTTTCAGCGGCAATCTGGCGCAGCGCCTGCTCAAACACCTCGGGCGGCTGACCGCCGGAGATCAAGTGCCGGTCATTGATCACCACCGCGGGCACGGACTGGATGCCCGCGCTCAAGTAAAACTGCTCTTGCTCCCGCACCAGATCGGCGTAGTCGTCGCCCGCCAGAATGGCCTGGGCTTCGTCCCCTGCCAGCCCGACGGACTCTGCCGCCTCCACCAGCACCGCATGCTGGCTCGGGTCTTTGCCATCGGTGAAATAGGCTTTGAAAAGCGCTTTTTTGAGGGCCGGTTGCAAGCCAGTGTCTTCCGCCCAGTGCAGCAGGCGGTGGGCGTCAAAGGTGTTGTAGATGCGGCCGCGCTTGTCCATGTTGAAGGTAAACCCCAGCGCTTCGCCGCGGGCGCGGATGTTTTCACGCGCTGCAGCGGCTTGCTTAGGGGTTGAACCGTATTTTTTGGCGAGGTGCTCGGTAATGTCTTCCCCTTCAGCCACCATGTTCGGGTTGAGCTCGAAGGGTTGAAAGTGCATGTGCACCTCCACCTCGCCTTCCAGCCGGGAGAGCGCAGTCTCCAGCGACTGCAGGCCAATCGCGCACCACGGGCAGGAAATGTCAGAAACAAAGTCAATTTTGAGGGAAGTGGTCATCAAGGTTGTCCGGTGAATGAAGTTGAAATGCTCCCTGCAGAGCCGGGGTAATGCTGCAGTGCCACATAGAATGGGGATTCCGAGTTTCTCCGTTTTTCACACTGTATGTCCGCGGTTCGTTTTTTGGTTGCCGACAGCAGCCCTGCCCTGCAAACTTTCGCAAAAAAAATGTTGGTAGGCTTTGGTTTCGAAGCCGCGTGGGTCCAGACAGCGCACTCTGCAGAGGCCGCGCTCGCACTGGCTGCGGAGTTTCCCCCCCATTTTCTCCTGACCGACTGTTTTAGCCGTGCCCCCCTGACCGGCTTGCAACTGGCCCGGCAACTCCGCGCATCCCACCCCGGCCTGCGCTGGGCCTTGACCAGCATGCAGCTGGATCACGACATGGAGCGTGAGGCCAACGCCCAAGGCGCCATGTTTCAGCTGCGCAAGCCATTTACCGCTCCCGACATGCAAACCGCCATGGGGCGGGCGCTGGAGCAATGGGGTCGCGAGTTTGACGAAGTCGGGCGGCGCATGCCGGGCTACCGGCGGCCGCGCTACAGCGGTGCCGCACCGGTGGCCACGGACTCACCCACTTTTAAACCCGGCGACCTGGTGGAGTACCAGGGCATCCGGGACACAGTGAAAAACGTCATCTTGAGCCGTGGCGAGCTGGCGGTGCAACTCAGCAACGTCCACGGCGTGGTGCCCGCCACCAAACTCCGCAAAGCCTGACACCCTTGTCGGGGCATCAGGCTCAGCCAACAATTACAGTGCTTGCCCCAAGCGGGCAATTCCCTCCTCGATCTTGGCCACATCCGCGGTGGCAAAGCTCAGGCGCAACGTGCTCAGGTCGGGGTCATGGGCGTAAAAAGGCGCGCCCGGCACAAAGGCCACCAGCTTGTCGATCGCCCGCTGGGCAAATTCACCCGCATGGGTCGGCTTGCCCTGGGCGCCGGTGAGGCGCGCCCAGAAGAACATGCCACCCTGGGGTGCGTCAAACGCAATGGCATCTCCCAATTCGGCTTGCAGGCGTGCCGCCATCACCCGGGCCCGCTCAGCGTAAGTCGCGCGCACGGCGGCCAGGGCAGTAGGCAAGCGGTTGAGCGTCAAATAGTGCGCCGCGGTGGCTTGGGTCAGGTTGCTGGTGTGCGCATCGCTGAACTGCTTGCACATGGTTGCGCGGCTGAGCAAGGCGGGAGGTGCAATCAGCCAGCCCACCCGCAGGCCGGGGCTGAGCACTTTGCTAAACGAGCCGCAGTGGGCCAACCACTCCCGGCTACCGGGCACCGAGTCGCTCAAGGCCAGCAGGCTGGGCGGCGGCGCCTGGTCGAAAAACAATTCGCCGTACGGATCGTCTTCCACCACCAGGGTCTGTGTGCGCGCTGCGATTTCGAGAATGCGCTTGCGGCGCTCCAGGCTCAGCATGGCGCCGCTGGGGTTGCCGAAAGATGGAATCAGGTACACCAGCTTGGGCTTGTGCTCCTCGATCAAGGCTTCGAGCTTGTCTACATCCACACCCTGGGAGTCGATCGGCGCGCCGATGACGTGGGCACCGTACAGGCGGAAACACTGGATGGTGGCCAGAAAGGTGGGCGCTTCCATGATGACTTTGTCACCCGGAGAGATCATGGTTTTACCGATCAAATCCAGGGCCTGCTGGCTTCCGGTGGTCACGATCAGCCCTTCAGGCGCCACCGTGGCACCTTTGCCGGCCATGTGGTGGCTGATCCCTTCACGCAGGGGCTGGTAGCCCTCGGTTGCGCCGTATTGCAGTACCGGGCCGGGGTTGTTTTTCAGGACTGCGTCGGCGGATTCGCGAATCCCCTCCACGTCAAAAAGCGCCGGATCCGGGAAACCACCTGCAAAACTGATGATGCCGGGCTTGCCCAAGAGCTTGAACAGCTCACGGATAGCGGAGGTTTCGACGTTGTTGAGGCGATCAGCAAATAGCATATTTAAATTCACATTTCAAACAAAAAATTATCAGAAATTAACTGGGAACCAGATTTTCAAACCTCTGGAAAACAGGTAGATTGTCCCCGTGTCTTGCATCATTTCCACATTCTGAGGAATTTCTATGACCCAGTTGGCCGCTTTCTTCGAATCCGTCAAATTGCCTTCCATGTCCGAGGTAGCGCACGCTTTGATCAAGTCACTCAATGACGAAGATGTCGGTGTCGCAGAGATCAGCGATCTGATTTCCCAAGACCCGGCGCTGTCCGCCAAACTTTTGCGTCTGGCTAACAGCGCCCAGTTCGGCTTGCCACGCGGCGTCTCTTCCATCGACGACGCCATCACCATGGTCGGCATGCAAAAAGTGCGTACTTTAGCGCTTGGGGCCTGCCTCAGCGAATCTTTTCCGATCATTGAGGGTTTAGACCGAAAAGAATTCTGGCGCACCAGCATGGCTTGCGCCGGCTACTCGCAGTGGCTGGCCACCGGTCTGGGCATGGACGCGCAGCAGGCCTGGCTAACTGGCATGATGCTGCGCCTAGGCGAATTGCTGATCGTTCAAGCCGACCCCAGTGTGTTGCAGGAGATTGAAAAACTCCCCCACATCCCGGGCGTGCGCTGGCAACGTGAGGCCCGGCTGACCGGGTTTACCGAAGGGCAAATCACCTCCGAGTTAGCCCGCCGCTGGAATTTCCCGCCGCAAATTGTCCAGGCTCTCGCGCAATCGGCGGACCCTGTCACGCCCCATGGCTTCTCCAGGCTTGCGGGCGTAGTCCACCTCGCGGGGCTGATGGCGGAAACCGATCACAACGGCCCCGATGTCATTGGCACCCTGCCGGCCGAGGTGGTCACCGCCTTGATGCTCGACAATGACTGGATGCACGCTAAATTCCCGGCCGAAGAGTCATTTATTAACGTCAACAGTTTGTGAAATCCAGCCAGATCGAACAGTTTTTCGCCACCCTGCAGGCCGCCAACCCTCATCCGCAGACTGAACTGGAGTTCAGTTCTGTGTTCGAGTTGCTGGCGGCCGTTTTGTTGTCTGCCCAGGCAACTGATGTGGGCGTGAACAAAGCGACCCGCAAGCTCTTTGCGGTGGCCAATACCCCGCAAAAAATACTGGATCTCGGACTACCGGCGCTGGAAGACCACATCAAAAACATTGGTCTTTTCCGGAGCAAGGCCAAGCATTTGATGGAAGCCTGCCGCATGTTGGTGGATTTGCATGGCGGACAAATCCCCGCCGACCGGCAATCCCTGGAGGCCTTGCCCGGCGTGGGCCGAAAAACGGCGAACGTGGTACTCAATGTAGCCTTCGGGCAGCCCACCATGGCGGTCGATACCCACCTTTTCCGTCTGGGGAACCGCACCGGGCTGGCACCGGGCAAAACGCCCTTGGAAGTTGAAATGAAACTTCTCAAACGGATACCGGCGCGCTTTATGGTCGATGCACACCATTGGCTGATCCTGCATGGGCGCTACGTTTGCCAGGCACGTCAACCTTTGTGCAAAGCCTGCGCGGTCCAGCAGTTTTGCGGATATAAACTCAAGGTCTGAGCTGAACACTGTCGTGTCAGCGACTCTGGCTCTCGCAAGCATTCATGGCGGACATCAATACATTCATTCAAGCAGTCAAACTGCCGGTCATGCCCGAAGTGGCGCATGCCCTTATTCGCACGCTCAACGACGAAGATGCCGACGTCGTCACCGTGCGGGACATCATTGCCAAAGACCCCGCGCTCACCACCACGCTGCTGCGCATGGCAAACAGTGCCTTGTTCGGGCTCTCTCGCAGCGTCACCACGCTGGACAGCGCGGTCAGCGTCGTGGGCATGACACAAATCAGGGCTCGCGCACTGGGCATCTGCATGTCTCAGGTCTTCAAGTTGCCGGACACTATCAACCGCCTGGAATTCTGGCGCTACAGCATGGTGTGCGCGGGCTATGCCAAGTTTCTGGCCCACAAAGTACACATCGACGAGCAACAAGCTTGGCTCACCGCCACGATGCTGCGCTTGGGCGAACTAGTCGTTGCACTGCAAAACCCGGAGGTCATTCCACCTATTGAAGCGCAGCCTCTCAATCCTGGAGAACGCTGGCAGAGAGAGCGTCAGCTCATCGGCTATGACGAGGGTCAGATCACCGCCGAGGTGGCCCGGCGTTGGGATTTTCCGGAAGAAGTCGTCATGGCTCTCGCCCATTGCGCAGACCCCTTAGCGGCAGTCGGGCAATCGCCGCTGTGCGCTGTCGTCCATCTGGCGGCTATGTGGGCCGATCAGAGCCGGGACATGGCCGCGCTCAAGGCTTCGGTGGCAGCCTCTCCGCCTGCAGTGCTGGCGTATTTGGAACTGGATCTGGCCGCCCTGCTCGAAGAAGTGCCGGACCCCGAGCAGTTCAGCGATATTTCGGCGCTGCTGCACTAAATAAAAAAGGCTCCTTACCCAGGAGCCTTTTTCAATAGCGGGGCCACTGTCAGGCCCCGGCCCTCTGCACCTTTAGCCCTTCAGCAGGGAGCCCAAGGCGCCCATCAAATCTCCGGCATTTCCCAAGCCCGCAGCGGGCAGTTCGCCACCGGGAGTGAGCTTGTCGACCAAACCGGGCAGCAGGTTCGACAACTGACCCGCCAGATCACCGGAGTTCAGGCCGGCCTGTTGCGCCAAGCCCGACAGTGCATCCGAGCCCAGCACTTGTTGCAGCTGCTCTGCTGACACCGGGAGGTTGGAGCCGGAGCCGATCCACGACGCCACCACATCGCCCAAACCGGCCTCCTGGAACTTGCTCACTAAGCCCTGAATGCCGCCCAGACTGCCGTTGCTACCCAGCAACTCGCTGGCCAACTGCATGATTTGGGGGTTGCCTTGCAACTGACCCAAGATGTCCTGCAGACCGCCGGAACCCGCGCCTTGCGTTACTGCGCCCAAAACAGAATCCAATAAACCCATAAAAACCTCCCGTGAAAGTAAAAAACCCCGCCCAGTGTGACACAGCCGTATGGCGCTCAGCCCATCAGGGCAAGCACAGCAATTGACCACATGCCGGCCCGTCCAGCGGCCACGCGTCGGCACGCTCCACACTGCGGCGCCCCTGGCTGATCAGGCTGGCAGCGCGCGCCACTCCGGCGTGCGTTACCCACACTTCGTCTCCCGGTGGGCTCAGCCGGTACGCATCCCACGCGCTGGCCACTCGGCCCATCATGCCCTCGACCGACTCACCGCCGCCAAAGCGGTGGCGGGAAAAATCGTCCGTCCAGGCTTGAACCAACTCCGGTGCAATGCTGCTCCAGGCGCAGCCCTCGTGCACACCGAAATCCATTTCCATGAGGCGCGGGTCTTCGGTGGCATCGTGCGCCAGGTCAGGCCGCAAGGCCAAAAGCTCCTGCGCGAGTTGCACGCAACGCTGCAGGGGCGAGTAGCGCAGGCGCGCACCTTGGGGTAGCGCCTGGGCCGCGGCCTGTGCGGCAGCTACGGTGGCTGCAGGGTCTGCCGCCACGTCCAAGCGGCCGTAACAGGTGCCAGGCGCCACCAGAGGACTTGCGTGCCGCAGCAGCCACAGGCTCACAGGCCCCCCCCTCGTTGCAGCAACCCGGCGGCCAGCGCTAGCCCCAGGTAAAACGCGATCTCACACACCTGCTGCACCGCGCCCAGGCAGTCGCCGGTAAAACCTTGCAGCCGCTGCGAGAACCACCGCGTCATCCACCACCAGCCCAGCCCAGCCCCGGCCAAGCCGCTACCAAGCGCCCACCAGCAAGCTTGGAAATCGAATACAAATGCTACTGTTTTCACAGCGAATGGCGCATACGATACAAGGGCTAGAGCCATAAAACACCACAAAGTAGCGACCAGAAGCGCGTGGGCGCTAATCTGGTTCGCCAGGGGTTTGGACTTGGACTGCGCGGCATCCCCCACGTGCGGTAGCAGCCGGATGGTGAACAGCGGCCAGGTGCGCGACACCACATGCCCTGCAAACAGGGCGCACACCATGACGCCCGCTCCCAACGTGCCGAGCAGGGCCAGCAGCGCCACCTTGCACAACAGCGCCACCATGACCGCAATGGCCCCGAAGGCCCCCACACGTGAGTCTTTCATGATCTCCAGCGCGCGCTCACGGTGGTAGCTGCCGCCCAAGCCGTCAGCCACATCGGCCAAGCCGTCTTCATGAAAGGCGCCGGTCATCACCACACTCAGCGCGGTGCCCAACGCCGCAGCCACCAAGGGTGCGAACGGGCCGGCAGGCAACAAGGCCAGCAAGCCCGCCGTGAGCAGCGCCACCGCGCCACCCACCAGCCACCCCACCCCCGGAAAATGCGCCGCACTCGCGCGCAGCATGGCGGGGCTGAAACCCACCCAGTCCGCCAGCCGGCCGGTCACCGGCACGCGGCTGAAAAACTGCAATGCCAGCAAGTAGTGGCGAATGAAACTGCGCATGGCGGTCAATGGGCAGGCTCAGCCCACCGCCACCGGTCCGTCCGCTTTTTCCGACACGCCGGCAGAGGCAAAGCTCGCCATGTCCCGCAGAACAGTGCAGGCCGACTGCAGCAGCGGCCAGGCCAGCGCCGCGCCGGAGCCTTCGCCCAAGCGCAGCCCCAAGTCCAGCAAGGCCTGCACCCCCAAGTGCTGCAACATGAATTCGTGGCCCCGCTCGCCCGAGCGGTGGGCAAACACACAGCGCTGCAACACCAGCGGTTGCACCGCGTGTGCGACCAGCACGGCACTGGTGGCAATAAAGCCGTCCACCACAATCACCCGGCGCTCCTGAGCTGCCTGCAGCACCGCGCCCACCATGGTGGCAATCTCAAAGCCGCCCAAAGCCGCCAGCGCGTCGAGCGGTGCAGTGGCCTCTGCGTGGCGTGCCAGCACCTCGCGCAGCACCTCGGTTTTGCGCAGCACCGCGGGCGCGTCCAGGCCGGTACCGGCGCCGGTGCACACCGCAATATCCAAACCGGCAAGGCGGGCCAACAGCAAAGACGCTGCCGACGTGTTGCCAATGCCCATTTCCCCTAGCAACAGCGCATTGCCCGGCAGGCCTTGCACCAGCGCCATGCCTTCTTGCAGGGCCTGATCGCGCTGTTGCGCGGTCATGGCGGGCTGCGCGGACGAGTCGGCCGTGCCGTGCTCTGCGCCCGGCACTTTGCGCACCTGAAGGCCGGCGCGGGTGGCGCCGGCGGGCAAACCGGCCAGAAAATCGTGTTTGACACCGCAGTCCACCACCGTGAGTGCAATACCGTTTTGCCGCGCCAGCACGCTCACAGCGGCGCCACCGGCCAGAAAATTTTCCACCATCTGCCAGGTCACATCACTCGGAAAGGCAGAGACACCCCGCGCGGTGAGCCCGTGGTCACCGGCAAACACCACCATCTGCGGCTGCTCCAGCACCGGTGCGGTGCTGCCCAGAATCTGGCCGATTTTGAGCGCCGCATCCTCGAGGCGCCCCAAGGAGCCCAGCGGTTTGGTTTTGTTGTTGAGCGTGTCCTGCAGCGCTTGCGTGAGCGCCGGATCGGCAATATCCGCCAGCGGTGTGGCGCCGGATGCGAGCGCCTGTGCGGCTGCGTTGGATGGATGGGCGTGCGAGCCCGATGCGGCGTGCGCCGACGATGTATTCATAGCATTCCCCTGTGCTAAACCCATGGAACGCAGCCCGGCCTTGCTGCGCTTGAACAACTTCAGGCCGGTCTTCTGGCTCGGATTCCACTGGCCCTGCGCGCCTTCCCGGCCTTGGCGGCCAGTGGCAGATTGCGCAGGTCATCGTCCTTACAGCGTTGGGCACGCGACGGATTCACACCGTCTTCCCGATTCTCCCCAAGCCGTGGCAAGGGGCACCTGAAGCAGCCGATGATAGCAGCGCGCCGGGTGGGCTCAGCGCGTCAAAAAACCGCCCAGCACACCGGGCGCAAAGTGCTGGCCGATGTAATCGGCCAAGCCGTCAAACACCCGGTCCAGCGTGGGCACAGGCCCTTGCAGCCGCCCGCCAAACAGCGCCTGCAACACTGCGGCGTCCTCTAACATGCCATGCAAGTACACGCCCAGCACATTGCCTTGCGGGTTAGTCCACCCCAAGCCGTCCGGCAGCACGGCGCAAGCCACGTTACCGGAGGCAGCCATGGCCGCGTGCGGGGCCGTTTGCCCATGGTGAATCTCATAGCCGGCCACCGACACACCCGCCAGAGCAGCCCAAGGCGAACTGTCTTGCGCGCCTTCCCGCGCGGGCGAACGCGATTCAGGGAAAAAACGGGTCGCCGTGTGCCGCACCGTCTTATCCTCCGCAAACACCGTCACCAGCGGCAACAGCCCCAGCCCCGGCGCATTGCCATCAATCCCGTGCGGGTCAATCAGCGCCTCGCCCAACATCTGCAAGCCACCGCACACACCCAACACCGCCCCGCCCTGCGCCGCATGCCCTGCCACCGCGGCATCCAGACCTTGGGCCCGCAACCACGCTAGGTCACCACTGGTGTGCTTGGAGCCGGGCAGGATGATCCAGTCGGTGGGTTTGAGGCCCGCCAACTCGCCGGGGCTGCGCACCCATTGCAGTTTGAGCCCCGGAATGTTTTTGAGCGGCTGAAATTCATCAAGGTTGCTCATGCGCGGGTAGGCCACCACCGCCACCGTCAGCTCCACCGAGCCCCGGCTGACACTGCGGTCGTCAAACACACCGTCTTCTTCAGGCAAACCGTGCTGCTGCCACATCGGCAACACCGCCACTGTGGGCACCCCGGTGAGCTCCTGCAAGCGCTCGGGCGCGGGCGACAACAGGCTGGCATCGCCCCGGAACTTGTTGAGCACAAAGCCCTTGATCAAGCGCCGCTCGTCCTCAGGCAACAGCGCCCACGTGCCATACAGGTGTGCAAAAGCACCGCCCTTGTCGATGTCGCTCACCAGCAAGCACGCCGCGTCCGCATGCTTGGCCACCCGCATGTTGACCACGTCGCCGCTGGACAAGTTGATCTCGGCGGGCGAGCCCGCGCCCTCGATCACCACCACATCGTTTTCCGCACGCAGGGCATCCAGCGCCGCCGCAATCTGGGGCCAGACCTTGAGGCTGCGCCCCCGCCACGGCATGGCGCTGAGCTCGGCATTCACCTGCCCCATCAGCACCACCTGGCTGTGGGTGTCGCGCTCGGGTTTGAGCAGTAGCGGGTTCATGCGCACTTCCGGCAGGGCGTTGGCAGCCAAGGCCTGAAAGTACTGCGCCGAGCCGATCTCGCCTTGCCCGCTGGCAGACGACACCACTCTGGCGTTGTTGCTCATGTTTTGCGCTTTGAAGGGCACGACCTTGAGCCCCTGGCGCGCGTAGTAGCGGCACAGCGCGGTGGTCACCCAGCTTTTGCCAGCGCCGCTGGTGGTGCCCAGCACCATGATGCAGCGGGCGGTCATGGCAGCGCCCTCACCCACGCAGCCGGGGCACTGCCCAGCAACAGCAGGCAGCCCAAGACCAGGTTCCATGTGCGGAGTGTGGTTCTGAATTTCACAATGTTTTCCTTCTTTTCAACGCCGCTCAGAGGCTTGTTGTTGATGTTGCGCACCCTCACCACGGCAAAGGCTCTGCCGAGTTCTGCACAGGCTGGCAATTCAACACGCCCTGCAAGGGATCATGCTCCCACGCGCCGCCGCGGTACGACCAATACCACCACGCCAACTGCGCCCCGGAGCCCAGAGCCATGCGGGCATGACGCTCGCCGCCCCTTCCGGCCCGGGCAGCAAAGCCCGACATATCAAGGCGCGAGACCACTGATTGCAGCCCTCGCGGGGTAGACGCTTGCAAGCAATATGGCTGGCCCTGCGCCAGCGCCCGCGCGGACTGAATTTTGGTCTGTGCCGCCATGAGCGACCAGGCCACCGCAGCCGCACAACACGCAACGCCAGCCACCCGAAAAAC
The DNA here is from genome assembly GCF_013297935.1 of Rhodoferax sp. Taxonomy (GTDB): domain Bacteria; phylum Pseudomonadota; class Gammaproteobacteria; order Burkholderiales; family Burkholderiaceae_C; genus Allorhodoferax. The sequence goes on from NZ_JAAFIX010000001.1 coordinate 69,094, forward strand.
CGACTGCGCTTGCAGGCGATGGGCCGTGCGCGGCCACGGCCAGAGCCGCGGTGTCAACCACCACCACAGCCCACCCGCGACCAGCACGCCCGCGTGCAAGGCCAAAGCGCTAGAGAGCACCTTGTCCACCAGACTCAGGGTGACCACGGTCAGCACGGCGGCCATCACCATCCCGGCTAGGCTCGCCAAATACAGGTTGACCCCATGGGAATCGGCCACCGGCACGGGAGTCTTACGCAGCAACTTGGTCAGCACCACGCGCACAACCCCGACCGCCACCACCGCGAGCAAGAACATGAACACGATGGCCAAGCCAAACACATTCGCCGCGCCGGCTTGCACCCGGCTGAAGTCCACCCAGCACAGCACAAAACCCAGCAACAGGGTCAAAAACCAGGGCATCAGCCAGCGCCGGGGCATGAGCGCGGTAAACACCAAGGGCAAGAGCAATAAGAGCAAACCCACAACAGCCGCCGTATCAAATGGCCAGCGCCGCCAACAAGGCCGCCACCGCTTCAGGCGGCAACACACCCAAGCGCACCCAGCCGGGTAAGCCAAACGAAGTCGCGTCACGCAACTTGATGCCCCGGGCGCGCAGTGTCTCTAACAAGGTGTGCAGGTCCACCTCGGGGGGCGGACGGGCGCAAAAAAAGTTCGCATCGCTGGGCATGACGGACCAGCCGGCCTCTTCAAGGGCGCTGATTTGCCCGTGCTTCCAGGTGCGCAAGGTGTCCAGACTCCGGGACAGCCACCCCTGCGTGTCGGCCTCCGCCCAGCACTGCAACATGGCCACACCATGCGCGCCCAGCACCCACGAGGGCGCCATCGCATCCAATTCACCGGCGGCAGACTGGGCATGCACCGGCGCAATGGCATAGGCCGCGCGCACGCCGGTCAGGCCCAGCGCCTTGTTAGGCGAAAAGAGTTGCCACACAGCGTCGCGCTGGGTAGCGCTCAGCGCCGGCTCGCCGCTGAGTCGCAAAGGCGCATAGGCCCCGTCGAGCACCACCGTGCTGCGCTCCAGCGCCTGCGGCCAGCCGGTGTGATTCTGGCCGGTGGGGCTGGCGGGGTCGCAGGCCCAGACCAGGTCTGCCGCATCCGCCGCCGCAACCCGCTCCAAACCCCAGGCCTGCGCGGCGTGGGCGTAGTCGCCATAGGCGTGCAGCGGCAGGTGCACCCGGCTCCCGCCACGCTGCCGCACCCAAGCGGTAATGCGGAATATGATTTCGCTAGCGCTGCCCGCCAGCACCACCCGCCAAGGCTCCACCTTGTGGTGGGCAGCTAGGGCGGCTTTCAAAGCGGTGTAGTTCGGGTCGGGGTAGCGCGTGGCGTCGGCCGCTTGCACCGCCGCCAGCGCGTCGGGGCAAGGGCCACAGGCATTGCTGTTGGTCGAAAAGTCAAAGCGCGCCGGGCCTGCCGCGTCGGGGCCGCCGTGTATGCGTGCAGCTGCACTCACCTCAGACTCCCGCCGCTATCAAAAATAGAGCGCCTAGCGCAATCAACACGAGGGCTAGCACTGCTTTTGATACAAAAATCAGGGCTGCAGCCGTATCTGGCGCCTGCGCCTCCCGCCCCTCGGGGTTCAGCACATACACCGCCGGTTTGCGCAAGGCCACGCCCAGCACCAGGGCCATGGCGGCCATGGGCCAGCCGCTGTTGGGCGACGGGGTTTTGGCAGCCTCGGCGCGCAGCTGGCTGCGCAGCGCCCAGCCACGCCGGCCCTCTACCAGCAGGAGCAGCACCGCCGTCACGCGCGCGGGCACCCAGCTCAGCACATCGTCGGCGCGCGCCGCCCATTTGCCGGCCCACGCCCAGTTGCGCCCCTGGTAGACACCGGGGTAGCCCCACATGGCGTCGGCCGTGTTGGCAAAGCGGTAGAGCACCGCGCCCGGGAGCCCCAGCAGCAAAAACCAGAAGATGGGCGCCACCACCGAGTCATTCAGGTTCTCGGCCAGCGTCTCAATAGCGCTTTCGCGCACCTGCACGTCGGTGAGCTGGGTCACGTCCCGGCTCACCAGCCAGCGCAGGCGCTCCCGCCCCGCATCCAGCGACTCGGCCAGCGCGGCCTCCACGGCGCGCACCTCGCTTTTGAGCATGGCCAGTGCCAGCATGGGCTTGAGCAGCAGACCCAAGGTCAGGCCCGCAGCCCACCAGGGCAGCTCCAGCGCCAGCCCCTGCAACAACAAAGCCGCTATTAAAAACAGAGCAGCTCCCGCAGACCACATCAGGGCGGCAAGCCAAAAAGCCTTGAAATCTTGTGTATGGGGGTCTTGCGCCGCGTGGCGCTGCACCCGCTCGCCCGCCTTGGTGAGGTAGTTGCCCATCCACACCACCGGGTGCAGCGTGGCCGCAGGTTCGCCCCAGCGCCGGTCCACCCAGAGGGCGACCACCAGGGCCACGCCCACCGCGCCGGCCCAATGTTGGGGGGTGAATTCTGTAGTCATACGCGGTGCAGATCCATCAAAGTCGGGCGGTGCCGGGGTTGGAGACAAGGGCGGGCGCGCCATCATACGTGCGTCAGGCGGGGTGAAGGTTCGGCTGGCACAGTCGGGGTTTTTAACGAGGGGATAGTGAGATACTTGAGAGTTACCGACGCGCATCCCCTCGTGCAAAGCCACCCTTCCCCCTCCACTGCCAGCGAGCCCCGTATTCAGGGCTGGTGCCCCGGCGCGCTGCGGCCCATGCCGTCTGGCGACGGGCTGGTGGTGCGGGTGCGGCCGACCTTGGGGCGTCTCACGCCGCTACAGGCGCAAGGCCTGGCCGGTTTGGCCCAGCAATACGCCTCCCCCATGCTGGAACTCACCAGCCGGGCCAACCTGCAGCTGCGCGGCGTCTGCCCCGACAGCTACCCCGCCTTGATCAACGGCCTGCGAACCTTGGGCCTGCTCGACGAGCGCGCCGACATAGAAGGCCGCCGCAACCTGCTGCTCAGCCCTTTCTGGACTGACTCTGACGGCACGCCCGCCATTTGCGAGGCACTAACCCTAGCCTTGGCAGCGCCCGACGCCCCCACCCTGCCCGGCAAGTTCGGCTTCGCCCTGGACCTCGGGGCACCACCGGTGCTGCGCGCGGGCTCTGCCGACATCCGGCTCGAACGCTATGGCGGGCAGGTTTTGGTGTTTGCCGACGGCGCGCCCACTGGTGCCTGCGTGCCACTGGAGCAGGCCGCGCAGACCGCCATGGAGCTGGCGCGCTGGTTTGTGGCCAGTGGCGGCGTAGTCAACGGGCGGGGCCGCATGGCCCGCCTGCTGCAGCGCCAAGCCTTGCCTACCCGGTTTACCGCCACACCCGTGCCCCCCGCACCGGCGGCAGTGCAGCCTGTGGGCGACTCGGCGACCGGCATGGTGGTCGGCCTGGAGTTCGGGCAGCTGCCCGCCGACACGCTCTACCAGCTGGCTTCTCTCGCGCCACTGCGACTCACCCCCTGGCGCGGGCTGGTGATGGAGGGCCTGCACACCGCACCGGCCCTGCCCGAGCTCATTACCAACCCGCACGATGCGCGCCTTCGCGTGATGGCCTGCACCGGTGCCCCCGGTTGCACCCAGGCGCTCGGCCCCACCCGCGCGCTGGCCCGTTTTCTTGCGCCCTTGCTGCCAGCAGGCCGCACCGCCCATGTGTCGGGCTGCAGCAAAGGCTGCGCCCACCATGGCAACACTTTGACCGTGGTGGCCGCTGATGCGGGCTACCACCTGATTGACCACGGCACTGCCCAAAGCGCGCCCGACGCCACCGGCCTCGACGCGCAGGGCATTGCCGCCTACCTAGAACAACAACGATTGCATGCGCCATACGTATGAAACCGATGGCGACGCCATCTACCGGCAGTCTTTTGCCACCATCCGCGCCGAGGCCGAACTCGCCCGCTTCAACCCCGTCGAAGAGCTGGCCGTCGTCCGCATGATCCACGCCGCCGGCATGGTCGGGCTGGAGGCGCATGTGCAGTTTTCTGAAGGCATGGCCGAGGCCGCCCGCACAGCGCTGGAGGCCGGCGCGCCCATTTTGTGCGACGTGCGCATGGTGAGCGAGGGCATTACCCGCACCCGCCTGCCCGCCGACAACCAGGTGCTGTGCACCCTGCAAGACCCGTCGGTGCGCGAGTTGGCCAAATCCATGGGCACCACCCGCAGTGCCGCTGCGCTGGAGCTCTGGCGCCAGCACTTGGCAGGCGCGGTAGTGGCCATTGGCAATGCGCCAACCGCCCTCTTTCATTTGCTCAATATGCTGCAAGACCCTGCCTGCCCGCGCCCGGCCGCCATCATTGGCTGCCCGGTGGGCTTTGTGGGGGCGGCCGAGTCCAAAGCCGCGCTCATGGCCGACCTGCCTGCCCCCAGCATGGTGGTGCATGGCCGCTTGGGCGGCAGCGCCATCACCGTGGCGGCAGTTAATGCACTCGCCTGCCGGAGGGAAATCTGATGGGACGCATTCTTTGCGCGGGCCTGGGGCCCGGTGACCCCGATTTGATGAGCGTGCGCTCCGACCGCGCCATCCGCGCCGCCACCCACGTGGCCTACTTCCGCAAAAAAGGCCGCCCCGGTCAGGCGCGCCGCATTGTCGAAGGCATGTTGCTGCCCGGTGCCACCGAGTACCCCATGGAATACCCGGTGACCACCGAGCTGCCTTTTGACAGCCCCGAATACATCCACTGCCTGGCCACCTTTTACGACGACTGGGCCGACCGCCTGGCCGAGCTTGCGCAAACCGAAGACGTGCTGGTGCTGTGCGAAGGCGACCCGTTTTTTTATGGCTCGTTCATGCACCTCTATACCCGGCTGCAAGGCCGCGCAGTGGTGGAGGTGATACCCGGCATTCCCGGCATGGTGGGCTGCTGGTCGGCCACTGGCGTGCCCATCACCTGGGGCGACGATGTCATGACCGTGCTCATGGGCACCCTGCCGGAAGACGAGTTGGCCCGCCACATGCAAACCGCCGATGCCCTCGTCATCATGAAAACCGGCCGCAACCTGCCCCGCGTGCGCAGCGCGCTGGCCCAAGCCGGCCGCTTGGAGCAGGCCTGGCTGGTTGAGCGCGGCACCATGCCCGGTGAGCGCGTCGTGAAGCTGGCCGAGGTAGATGGCAGCGACTGCCCTTATTTCGCCATCGTGCTGGTTCACGGCCAAGGCCGCCGCCCCGAGGTGCAGGAATGACCGCACCGCTGGCCACCGGCACGCTGTGTATTGCGGGCCTCGGCCCGGGTGATGCGCAATTGGTCACACCCGAAGTAACTGCCTCCCTAGAGGCCGCCACCGACATCGTGGGCTACATCCCTTATGTGGCGCGCATTGCGCCGCGCCCCGGCCTCACGCTGCACGCCTCAGACAACCGGGTCGAAATGGACCGCGCCCGCGCTGCCTTGCAAATGGCCGCCGAGGGCAAACAGGTGGTGATTGTGTCGTCCGGCGACCCTGGCGTGTTTGCCATGGCCGCGGCCGTGTTTGAAGCGCTGGAGGGCCGGCCCGACTGGCAGGTGCTGGATATTCGGGTGCTGCCCGGCATTACCGCCATGTTGGCCGCTGCAGCACGCGCCGGTGCGCCCCTGGGCCACGACTTTTGCGCCATCAACCTGAGCGACAACCTCAAACCCGCCGAGCTGATTGAAGTCCGCGTGCGCGCCGCCGCCGGGGCCGACTTTGCCATGGCGTTTTACAACCCCCGCTCCGCCAGTCGCCCCCACACCTTTGGCCGCGTGCTGCAGGTGCTGCTGGAGGCTTGTGGCCCGGAGCGCCTGATTACCTTTGCCCGCGCGGTGAGCACGCCTGAAGAAAAGCTGCTCACGGTGCGCCTGGGTGACGCCACCCCCGAGATGGCGGACATGCGCACCGTGGTCATTGTGGGCAACAGCGCCACCCGCTACGTGGGCCGCTTTGTGTACACCCCGCGCTCGGCGCTATGAATTTAGTAGCTGCCCGCGCAGTCAAGACGGCGCAAAACCTCATTCACGCTATGCACCACGGTGCGGGCAGGAATGTGCGGCCGGTCTATCAATATGACGGGCAGCCCCAACTCGCGGGCCGCTATCAGCTTGGCCTCGGCACCCGCGCCGCCCGAGTTTTTAGAAACGATGTGCGTGATGCCATGCGCTTGCAGCAAAGCGCGGTCGCCCTCCAGCGTGAAGGGGCCGCGGTCCAGCACCACCTGGCCGCGCGCGGCGGGCAAGTCCAGCACCGGGTCCACCAAGCGCAACAAGTACCAGTGCTGTGTGTGGGCCAAAAACGGCGCCAGGTTCTGCTTGCCAATCGCCAAAAACACACGGGCGGGCTCCGCGGGCAAGGCTTGCACGGCGGCAGCCATGTCGGCTACATGCGTCCACACATCACCGTTCTGTGCTTGCCACGCGGGCCGCTCCAAGGCCAGCAAGGGCACGCCAGCGGCTGCACAGGCCTGCACGGCGTTGCTGCTCATTTGGGCGGCAAAGGGGTGGGTGGCGTCCACAACGTGGGTAATGCGCTCGGCCTGCAAATAAGCCTGCAAGCCCGCCACCCCGCCAAAGCCGCCCACGCGGGTGGGCAGCGGCTGGGCCACGGGCGCGTCCGTCCTACCTGCGTAAGAAAACACCGCGTCCACCCCGGCCTGGGCCAAGGCTTGTGCCAAGCGGCTGGCCTCGGTGGTGCCGCCCAGCAACAACACCCGCAAGGAGCCGCGTGCTATGTCTGAACCGTGGTTGTCTACCCCTTGGCTAACGGTCATTGGAATCGGTGAAGAGGGTCTGCATGGTCTGGGCGATGGTAGCCGCTCGGCACTGGCCCGCGCGCAGCACGTGTTCGGCGGGCCCCGCCATTTGGCGCTGGCCGATGTGGGCAGCCGTGGCCGCGAGTGGCCCGTGCCTTTTGACGTGGCGCCCGTGCTGGCCCTGCGCGGCCAAGCGGTGGTGGTGCTGGCCTCGGGCGACCCGTTTTGGTTCGGGGCCGGTGGCAGCCTGGCGGCGCACTTGCAGCCCGGCGAATGGATGGCCCACCCTGCGCCGTCTACCTTTGCACTGGCGGCTTCGCGCCTGGCGTGGCGGCTGGAGGCGGTGCACTGCTTCGGCCTGCACGCCGCGCCCTTTGAGCGCACCCGAAGCAGCCTGCACCCCGGCGCGCAGCTGATCTGCCTGCTGCGCGATGCGACGGCAGTAGCTGAATTTGCCCAGTGGCTCACCGCCCAAGGCTGTGGCGCATCTGCCCTGTGGGTGCTGGAAGCGCTGGGCGGCCCGCGCGAGCGCGTGCGCCAGACCACGGCAGAAGCGCTGGCCTTTGCCGACATCCAAACCCCGGTCGCGGTAGCCGTGCACGTGACCAGCCATGAGGCCACCTTCAAAGGCCTGCCCCGCACCCCTGGCCTGCCGGACGCGGGCTTTGCCAGCGACGGGCAAATTACCAAGTCCCCCATTCGCGCGCTCACATTGGCCGCACTCGCGCCCCGCCCCGGCGAACACCTGTGGGACCTGGGCGCGGGCTCCGGCTCGGTGTCGGTGGAGTGGTGTTTGGCCGGTGGCAGCAGCAGCGCGGTGGAGCAACACGCCGAGCGCGTGGGCAACATACGCCACAACGCCGCCCACTTTGGCATAGCCCACCGCCTGCGCGTGCACCACGGCCACACGCCGGAGCTGCTGGCCAGCTTGCCCACACCGCACGCTATTTTTGTAGGTGGCGGGTTCGACTTGGCGCTCTTCGCCCTGCTGCAAGCCACCGCCCCGCAAGGCACCCGCTTGGTGGTGAACGCGGTAACGCTGGAGACCGAATCGGCCCTGCTGCAACTGCACGCCCAACACGGCGGTGAGCTGCTGCGCATCGAGCTGGCGCAGGCCGCGCCCTTGGGCCGCATGCGCGGCTGGCAAGCCAGCCGCCCGGTGGTGCAATGGAGCGCCACGCTGTGAACTCCGCGCCCCTGGCCGCCCGCCACAGCGCGTGCTTGCCCGCATGAAGCTGGTAGCAGGCCTGGGCTTGCGAGCCGGGTGCGACGCTGCCTCGCTGCGCAGCGCCTTGCTCGCTGCGTTGGATGCAGCGTCCACAGCGCACGGCCAGCAAATCACCCTCGCGCAAGTAAGCGCGCTGGCCACCGCCGCCGACAAGTCCCACCACCCCGCCCTGCTGCAACTCGCCGCCGAGCTGGGCATTTCCATCCACCCCGTTCCCCTGCCCGCGCTGGCCGAGCAGCCCGCCACACCCAGCACCCATGTGCCCGAGCGCTACGGCGCCCACAGCGTGGCCGAAGCCGCAGCGCTGGCAGCCGCAGGCCCTAGCGCCACGCTGCTTGGCAACCGCAGCATCAGCCCCGACCGCATGGCCACTTGTGCTTTGGCTTTCACAGAAAATACTTCCCTATGACTGTTCACTTCATTGGCGCCGGCCCCGGCGCACCCGACCTGTTGACCCTGCGCGGGCGCGACCTCATTGCCGCCAGCCCTGTCTGCCTGTATGCCGGCTCGCTGGTGCCCGAGGGCGTGTTGGCCCACTGCCCGGCCAGTGCCCGCATCGTCAACACCGCGCCCCTGTCGCTGGAGCAAATTTTGGAAGAAATTAGCACCGCCCACGCCGCCGGGCACGACGTAGCACGCCTGCATTCGGGCGACTTGTCGGTGTGGTCGGCCATGGGCGAGCAGCTGCGCGGCTTGCGCGCACTAGGCATCCCCTACACCGTGACGCCGGGCGTGCCCTCGTTTGCCGCAGCCGCAGCCACCCTAGAGGCCGAGCTGACGCTGCCGGGCTTGAGCCAATCGGTGGTGCTCACCCGCACCTCGGGCCGCGCATCGGCCATGCCCGACACCGAGTCGCTGGCCAACTTTGCAGCCACGCAGGCGGTGCTGGCCATTCACCTGTCTATTCATGTGCTGCCGCGCGTGGTGGCCGAGCTGTCGCCCCACTACGGCGCAGACTGCCCGGTGGCCGTGGTCTGGCGCGCCAGTTGGCCGGACGAACGCGTGGTGCGCGCCACGCTCGCCACCATCGAGGCGGCTATTGGCGATGGCATGGAGCGCACCGCGCTCATCCTGGTGGGCCACACGCTGGGGCACAACTTGGGTGAAGGCGACTTTGCCCACAGCCGCCTTTACGCTGGCGACTACGACCGCCGCTACCGCCCGCTGGGCACCGCGCCGCGCTTTCCGGCGGGCACCGAATGACTGCCGCAGTGAGTGCTGTTGCCAAGGTCGATGGACCAGTAGCGCTGTGCCTGGTCGGCATAGGCACCGGCAACCCCGACCATGTGACCCGCCAGGGCGTGAAAGCGTTGAATGCGGCCGACCTGATTTTGGTGCCGCACAAAGGCGAAGGCAAAGCCGACCTGGCCGAGCTGCGGCTCGCGCTGTGCCAAGAGCTGGTGACCAACCCCGCCACACAAGTGGTGCCGTTCGACATGCCGGTGCGCGACGCGCGAGACCCCGACTACCCTGGCGCGGTGAACCGCTGGCACGACGCCATTGCCGAGGTGTGGCTGGCAAAAATTCGCGCCCATTTGCCTGAAGGCGGGCGCGTGGCTCTGTTGGTGTGGGGCGACCCGTCTTTGTATGACAGCACCCTGCGCATTGCAGACCGGCTGGCGCTGCACCTGCCGCTGGCGGTGTCGGTGGTGCCCGGCATCACCGCGCTGCAAGCGCTGACCGCCGCCCACGCCATTGCGCTCAACGACATCAACGCCCCGGTCACCATCACCACCGGCCGCCAACTGCGCGACCACGGCTGGCCCGAAAGCGCCGACACCGTGGCTGTGATGCTGGACGGCCACTGCGCCTTCCAACACCTGCCGCCCGAGGGCATCACCATCTGGTGGGGCGCCTACCTCGGCATGCCCCAACAAATCTGCATCGCCGGGCCGCTGGCCGAAGTGAGCGAGCGGATTCAGGCAGAGCGCCAAGCCGCGCGCGCCGCGCATGGGTGGGTGATGGATATTTATTTGATGAGGCGGGTGGTCGACTAAATTGCGCGATTAGAAGAGTAAGGCCTAAGTCCGCCCCGACCAAGTAGCAATCATCCACATTAAGATTTAATAGCAGAGGCAGACCACGCCCATGGGGATATCCAAAGCTAAGTCTAGCGGAGCAATGGATGCAAACGGTTTGCGACTTTTTATAAATTTTTAAACCAAATAATATTACATCGCCTACAAAAAGCTAGCTGCAAGTCAACTACATGGGAATTAAGTGAAAATTATAAAGAGTACATACCAGCTTGTTGAGAATTTTTTATTTTATGTAATAAATTACACATTTTAGAAACCTAATTGACTATCAAGAATAAAGATATAAAGATCTTGTGGGGACGATCTGGTAATCGTTGCGCGATCTGCAAGACTCAACTCACTCAAGACGCAGACGCAGTATCGTCAGCATTTACTCTCGGTGAGCAAGCCCACATTATTGGAGAAAAGGACGACGCACCTCGCGGCAAAAGCCCACTCTCTCCCGAAGAGAGAGACAGTTACCACAACCTCATTCTTCTCTGCCCCAATCATCACACGGAGATTGACAAGAACCAGACAGATTGGCCTGTTGAGCGGCTGCACTTAGCAAAGTCTGCACACGAATTGTGGGTCACTGAAACTCTTAGTGAAACAATTGTTCATGTAAAGCTTGCACATCAGGCGGCCTTAAGTTCCATTATTGACTCAGCAGTTACGTATTGTGATTTAGAGAAGTGGCACGGCTGGACGAGCTTTGCTCTATCACCGAATCAGCGATGGCCCAAAGAACGGCCAGATGCGATTTGGGAGTTTCGACAAAAAGTCATTGCGGCCATCTGGCCCCCAGGTTTTGAGGAACTAAAGCAGGCAACCGTCTCGTTCTCAATCCTTATACATCTGGCGGCCCAGGAGTTCATGAAGCATAGTGAGCAGTCTGGCAACGTTTATGTGGCCGATAAGTTCTACAAACGTCTTGCATTCAACCCAAACTACGATAACCAGCTTTTGGAATTCGAGGCGTGGCAAGCTCGCTGCTACAAACTTCTCAAAGACGCTACAAAGGCCGCAAACTGGTTCGCTGATGTTGTTCGGAGGGATATCAACCCTATGTTCTTTGCCACCCGGGGCAAGTTCCTAATTATGGAAGGCCCATTCATGGACATGTCTTTCAGAACGAGTCTTTTAGAATTCACCGAGGAAGAGAAGATCGCACTTCCAGCGACACTCTAGGCTCAGACCACACGTTAGGCTTTTCATATTTATACCGCTTAGATAAAAACCATGAACAGAACCACCGACTCCCTGTATGACATTTGCGAGCATGCAATAGATTGTTTGTGCACAACCTATCAAACAGACAGGCCTAACTTATGGAAAACGTTCCAATCAAAACTTACCGATGAAGCTACTGATGGATGGCCAACATCATTTACAGATTTAGCCGTATATATTTTTTATGCCGTCACGCATCAGCTAGCGCCGTCTTTTACAGTTTATTCCGCACTCAAGGGAAACCCAAAATATTTCGATGATGTGAAAATGCATTTACGGGTTCTCTTTAACGAGCCTGAAAATAATAGGAAATTTTTCTTAAAGGAGTATCTTGTCGATTTTTTTGCGGCATCGAATGGATATAAGTTAGCTCCTATTGCAACAATGGAGAGTGAATCTAAGCTCATGACCAATTGCAAGCGCGGCAGCGCTGATGAGAAAGGATGGGAATTTGATCCTTTTCACGATTTCGACAAGTTACTGATTGTTTCTTCACCACGTCGGGTGTACTTCGGGCATGTCAGCAGTGAGTGTTTAGCAGAATATTGCAAAGAGCTGTCCAATCGGCTGGATGAAGCCTATAGGAGTCAAACAGTTCTTCGTGGAGACGAGGTGGTCGTAATCCTTCTCGTCTCTTTGAAAGAGTCAGTTGAAATTCAATTGATGGAGTTTGAATCACACAGGCGCATGACTCAATTGGCACCAACCTATCCTTGAATGCCCTTACGAGCTTCAAAAAAATGCAGCGATGACAAAATCTTAAGGTGATCCGGGTAGCCAAACGGCTGGCGTTGTTCGGCACCCTCCGCAGCTAAACGGATCTAATAGCCGGTGACACTCGACGTAACAGTTTGGGCTCTATCGCGTTAGGGTTCAGTTTTGAGTGAGATACCGATTAACACCCAAGTACAAGCACCGCCATGCGGCTTACTGCCCTGCAGGAGTATGACGACCAGATCGCAATTTATTAATAACCCAAAATGGTACTAAGCCCATACTAAATCTACTCAAGCCGCTACCAAATCCATAGCACCCTACAGGTTAACCCCCGCCCGCACCAACGCCGACCTCAGCTCCCGCGTAGCCACTTTGGTCACATCCATCCCCTGCACCGCTAGCGCAAACGGCGAGCCGGGCTTGATGTGGGTGGGCAACAGTTTTTTGGTGGGGGTGGTTTTTGGGTGCTTGCCATCTGCACAGCACATGCGAATGGCGAACCCATGTTGATCGAGCACGCCTTTGGCGCAGAGCTCGGCCAACTGGGCGAAGGACACGAAGGTGGAGCGTTTCACGTCTTTGCCGCTTGGCTCGCGCACGGTGCGGACGATCTCAAACTTGCCGAGCGAATCGCGCTGGGTGTTGGTAAACGGGTGCAGCACCACGTTCACGCTCAGCCCGCCCTTGGGCGGCGCAATGGTGTGCTCTACGGCGATGTCTGTTAATAGCATGTTGTTTTCCTCATGATGGTGGCCACATTCGTGCGGTGTGCACCACAGCCAAGATCCACACGGTGTCTGCCTGAACCTCAAACACCAGTCTGTAACTCTCGTGGGGAATCAGCTCACGCGTGCCTGCAATTTGGCCGACCTTTCCCAAATACGGGTGATCAGCCAAGCGTGCAGCCGCAGCGGCAAAGCACTCGTCCATTTGAATCGCTGCAAGCGGGTTGTCCGCAGCGATGTAGTCCATGATGTCTGCACGATCCTGCTCGGCTGCTGTGGCCCACGCAATTTTCATGCGTCAGTTTTCCCAGCCTTGGCAAGGAGTTGCTCGCGCCGCAGCGCGAAACGGGCATTTACCTCGGTGTCGCTGGCGTATTCGCCTGCTTGGATTTGGTCTCGCGCATGGGTGACCTTGCCCCGCAAAAACTCTTGGTACTCGCGTGCCGCACGCTGGCGCTGCACAAATTCGCGCATTAATTCGCGCAGTATCTGCGAGGCCGGGCGGTGGGCAGCCTCGGCTTCAACCATGAAATCGGCACGCAGCTCGGGTTCCAATTTCATGGTGAAAACGGCTTCTTTGGACATGGGGCAAGCTCCGACAGAAAATGTACCGCCAAAGTATATACCTTGGTAGTACAAACTCAGGAGCCCCGCCGGTACTCCGCACCCCAGCGCGCAGCCCAGTCTGCACAGCGCCCGACCCGGACCTTGGCGTCGTCAAAGTCCACCACCACTAGCTTGTCAGCCCCTTGCGGAACTTGGGGCTGCTCGACAGTGCGGCCATCGGTCAGCAGCCACAGCACGGCATTCGCGGTGCTGGCGCTGGTGCTGCGCACGCGGCGGTGCTGGGCCATGAGGTTCTCAGCAGCCGCCATGGCCTGCGCCAAAGGGGTGCCGCCACCGCCGCCGCGCTGTTGCACGCGCACGGCGGCGGCGCGGCGTGCGGGGCCGGGGGGCACCAACACTTCTACGCACTGCCCGCCAAAACACAGCAGCGCCACGTGTTCACCCGCGCGGGCGGCTTGCTCCAGCACTTGGGCGGCATAGCCTTTGGCCCGGGCCAGGCGGTTGCCTTGGCGCATGGAGCCTGACGTATCCAGCAGCAGCAAATGCAAGGTGCTTGGCTTGGCTTGGGGCTCGCGCCAGCGCAGGTGCTGTGCGGCCAAGGCGTGGTGGCCTTTGGCCTGCAGAGTGGGCAGCCAGGCGATGGCGCCGCGTCGTGTGGCGGGGCCCGATGGCGCGCGCACAGCTGCCGCTGGTGCGTGGGCACCAGTGGGTAAAGCTGCTGTGCGCCACCGCCCGCCGCGCGCCGCACTTTGGGGCGCGGGGCCGGGGTGGCTCAGGCTTTTTTTGGCGGGAGCACTCCAGCAGCCGCAGGCCGCACGGTGCCCACGGGCACAGGGGGCATGGCGCCCCAATCGCCATCGGCACTACCGGCACTGTCCGACTGCGGCTGAGGGCTGCTGGCGCCTTGGCCCTGCGTGGGGGCTTGGGGCTTTTGTGCAGTGGGTGGCGCAACTTGCGGCGCTGGCTGTTGCGCCCCCACCTGCCGGCGGTGGTGCAAGGCCAGCTCGGCCACGGCGTCCACATCGGCCACCGTCACTGCATCGCGCCCGTCCAGCGCGGCGGATGCGCGGGCGGCGCGCAGCATGACCAAATCAGCCCGCACACCGTCTACCCCTGCGGCCAGAGCCAGCGCTCCAGCGTGGGCCAACGCGTCGTCGGGCCACTGCACGCGGGGCAACAGGGCTTGGGCGTCCAGCACGCTGGCGGCCAGGTTTTGCAGGGCGTCAGCATGGCTGGCAGCCACGGCGGCGGGGTCAGCATCAAACAGCAAGCGGCTGCGCACGATGTGCTGGCGCTCTGCCGCGTCGGTGGGGTTGTGCAGCCACACCGAGAGGCCAAAGCGGTCCAGCAGCTGGGGGCGCAGCTCGCCCTCTTCCGGGTTCATGGTGCCCACCAGCACAAAGCGCGCGGCGTGGCGCTGCGAGATGCCGTCGCGCTCCACGGTGTTGACGCCGCTGGCGGCTACGTCCAGCAGCGCATCCACCAGCGCGTCAGGCAACAAGTTCACCTCGTCCACATACAGCACGCCGCCATGCGCCCGCGCCACCAAGCCGGGCGAGAGGCGCACTGCGCCGCTTTGCAAGGCGTCTTCAATACTGAGCGTGCCCACCAGCTGCTCCAGGCTGGCAGCCAGCGGCAGGGTCACAAACGGGGCCTGCGGCAGCAAGGCGGCCAAAGCGCGCGCAGCGGTGGACTTGGCCGTGCCACGCGGCCCGCCAATCAGCACCCCGCCGATGCCGGGGTCTACCGCCACCAGCAGCAGCGCGCGCTGCAAGGCGTGCTGGCCCACCAGCGCGGTAAACGGGAAAGCCACTGGCTCTGGCGCGCTGGCGGATGCCGGGGCGGCAGTCAGCGCCTGGCCGGGCCGCTTGTCAGGGTGAACTTCAGGACGAATCTCAGGATTTAAGGGCATGGTCAGGAGGCTTCTAGTTGGTTGTCGAGCGCCAGCAGTTGGTCTTGGATGCGTTCGCGGTGGTCGCCGGGCTCGGCCCACAGGCCGCGCTGCATGGCCTCTAACAGGCGCTCGCCGATGCTGCGTAGCGCGCCGGGGTTGTGTTGTTGCAAAAAGGCGCGGGTGTTGTCGTCGTGCACATAGGCGTCGGCCACCAGCGCGTACTGGTGGTCGGCCACCACGCCGGTGGTGGCGTCAAAGGCAAACAAAAAGTCGACGGTGGCGGCCATTTCAAACGCGCCTTTGTAGCCGTGGCGCTTGATGCCGTCTATCCACTTGGGGTTGACGGCACGTGAGCGCACCACGCGGGCCACCTCTTCGCCTAAAGAGCGGATTTGCGGTGCGCCCGGCACGCTGAAGTCGCCGTGGTAGAGCGCAGCCGTCTTGCCGCTCAGGTGCTCCACCGCGGCGGCCATGCCGCCCATGAACTGGTAGTAGTCGCCGGAGTCCAGGATGTCGTGCTCGCGGTTGTCCTGGTTGTGCAGCACCGCATCCAGCCCGGCCATGCGCTGGGCAAAGGCCTCGGGGGCGGCTGCGCCGTCGGTGTCTTGCCCATAGGCAAATGCACCTGCGCGCAAATAGGCTTCTGCCAGCTCGGAGCGCTCGGTCCAGTTGCCGCTGGCAATCGACGCCTGCAAGCCCGAGCCATAGCCACCGGGCCGGGGACCGAACACGCGCCAAGTGGAAGCACGCTCGGCGTCCGCATCGCTGTGCCCGGCAGCTTGGGCCTGCACGGCCTCAGCCTGCACCCGCACGCGGATGGGGTTGACATCGTCGGCCTCGTCCTCGGGCGAGATGGCAGCCACGGCGCGCACTGCGGTGTCAAACAAATCAATCACATTGGGAAACGCATCGCGAAAGAAGCCGGAAACCCGCAAGGTCACGTCCACCCGCGGGCGGCCCAGCACGGTCATGGGCATGACTTCAATGTCGGTGACACGGTTGCTGCCCGCCGCCCACTTGGGCCGCACGCCCAAGAGCGAGAAGGCTTGGGCCACGTCTTCACCGCCCGTGCGCATGGTGCTGGTGCCCCACACCGACAGGCCCATGGCCGTGGGGTAGGCACCGTAGTCTTGCAAGTGACGCTCGACCACGCGGTCGGCCCCCTTAGTGCCCATAGCGTAGGCGGTTTGGGTGGGGATGGCGCGGGTGTCCACCGAGTAAAAGTTGCGCCCGGTGGGCAGCACATCGGGGCGCCCACGCGAGGGGGCGCCGCTGGGGCCGGGAGGCACAAAGCGACCGTCGAGCCCGCGCAGCAGCTGGGTAATTTCGTTGGGGCCACAGGCATCGAGGCGCGGGGCCAGCACCGTTTGCAGGCGCTGCATCACCTGGCAAGTGTGGGGCCAGGCGTCGGGCGCATCTGCGGGGCCGCCGGGCAGCACACTGCCCTGCTCTGCCATGTCTTGCACCACGCGGGTGGCCAGCAGCTCCACGCGCTCGCGGGTGTGACCGGCGTGGCGCCACGGGTCGTCGCTCAAGGCTTGCAACACGGCGGGGCGTGGGCCGGTCCACGGTGCAGCCCAGTCGGGGCTCAGAGCGTCAAAGTCGGTCAGCCCCAGGTCTTGCGCCAGCGCCACTGTCAGGCTGGCTTGCGCAGCACCCGAGCCGCCGGGGTAGCGGGCCAGCGCCACCAGCATGTCTACCCGCTGGCGGCCGGTGGGCGACTGGCCGAAGGTGTGCAGGCCATCGCGGATTTGCGACTCTTTGATCTCACACAGGTAGGCATCCAAGCGGCGCAACAAGGCGTCGCGCTCGGCATCGTCGGCAGGCTTGGTAAAGCCCAGCTCGGTGTGCAAGCCATCGGCCAGCACCTGCTCCAAAATGCCGGCGCGCAGCAGCTTGGCGCGGCGCGGGTCGAGCGACAAGGCTTCGTAATACTCGTCCATGCGGCCTTCAAGCTGCTGCAGGGGCCCATAGGTTTCGGCCCGCGTCATGGCGGGCATGAGGTGATCGATGATGACAGCCTGCGTGCGGCGCTTGGCCTGCGCGCCCTCGCCGGGGTCGTTCACGATAAAGGGGTACAGGTGGGGCAGCGGGCCCAAAATCGCATCGGGCCAGCAGGCCGCACCCAGCGCCACACTCTTGCCGGGCAGCCACTCCAGGTTGCCGTGCTTGCCCACGTGCACCACGGCATCCACCGCGTAGGCACGGCGAAGCCAGAAGTAAAAGGCCAGGTAGTTGTGCGTGGGCACCAAATCGGCGTCGTGGTAGGTGGCCACCAGGTCCAGGTCGCGCCCACGGGCGGGCTGGTTGCCCACAAACACATTGCCGTAGCGCTGGCCCGAAATCATGAAGCGGCCAGAGCGCACCAGCGGGTCTTGCTCAGGCAGGCCCCACAACGTGTTGATGGCGGCTTGGCTCTCGGCGGGCAGCGCCTGAAAGGCTTGCAAATAGTCCGCCATCGCCAAGCTCTGGCCCACGGGGCGGGCGTCGTTGGCGTCCAGGTTGTTGGTGATGCCGCGGGTCAGGTCGGCCATAAGGGCGTCGCTATTCGCCGGCACATCGCCCGTGGCATAGCCTGCGGCTTGCAAGGCTTGGAGGATGACCACGGTGGAGGCCGGTGTGTCCAGCCCCACGCCGTTGGCCAGGCGCGAGTCGTCATTCGGGTAGTTGGCCAGCACCAGGCCGATGCGCTTTTCACTATTATTTTTATAGCGCAGTGCGCACCAGTGACGGGCGAGAGCAGCCACATAGGCCATGCGCTCCAGCTCGGGCTGGTAGCGCACCACATCAATCTCGGCGCGCTCGCAGCGCCAGGCCAAGCCCTTGAAGCTGATGGGCCGGGTGCCAATGCGCCCGTCCACCTCGGGCAACACGATTTGCATGGCCAGGTCGCGCGGCGTGAGGCCATGCGGGTCGGCCTGCCACTGCTCTTGCGAGCAGCCTGCCGCAATCACTTGCAGCACCGGCGCGTCCCCCGCCAGCAGCACGGGCTGCACTTCGGCGCCGCTGTCATTGCCGTCAATGGAGCCCACCGCGAAGCTGGTGGCATTGAGCACCACATCCACCCGATGCTCTGCCGCCGTGGATTGCAACAGCGCCATGCTCTCGGGGTTTTTGAGCGAGTCCAGCGCCAGGGCCAGGGTGTTGAGGCCCTGCTCTGCCAGCGCGGCCAACATGGCGTCAAACGCGGCGGTGTTGCCGGCTTGCAAGTGGGCTTTGTAAAACACCAGCAGCGCGACCGGCGCGCCATCGCGCCAAGGGGCCAGGGCTTGTGCGGGCTCGTAGCGCACTGCGCCGGGCAGCACCTGCGCAGGCGCAGGCCGCTCGCCGCGCCCGAAAGCGGCGTGGGCGATCAGCTGGTAAAAGTTCTCCGCATTGGCGCGCCCGCCTTCGCGCAGGCAGCGCCAGAGGTGGGTGCAATCGTCTTTGGCGGCGGTGCTGCGCAGCAAGAGCTGCGCGTCTTCCACACACTCGCCCGACACCATGACCACCCACTGGCCGCGCGCGGCGGCCGACTCACACACTTGGTCCACGATGTAGGCCCAGTCGCTGGGGGCGCCCAGGTGTTCGATGACGATGGCCTTGGCGTGGCGCAGCACATCGTCCATATACAAGTCGGTAGACGCGGGCTGGCGCAGCCACATCAGGTTGGCCAGGCGCACACTCGGAAAATCAGCCGGCAGGTTGCTGGCCACCTCGGCCAGGAGCGACAAGGTGGTGTCGGCGACGGTGAGCACCACAATGTCGCCCGGCGTTTGCTCCACGCGCACGATGCCATTGCCATCGTCTTCGACATGGCCGCCGGGGCGGGTGGAGAGTAGGTGCATAGGTTTTTAATTCACTGAAGGGAGACTTGTGTGGCGTGCGAAAGAGGATGGAGTGGGTGCCTCCGCGAATGTCCCCCGCCCTGCGGGCTCCTCCTTAATTTCGCTGCGACACCCACCCCACCCTCTTCCGCCAGATAAAGATTCGCGCACCCATGTTTGAAGCCCATGCCCGCTGCCAGCGCAGGTCGGCGGGGTGCTCTGCGCAGCGGCATCAAGGGGGAGCCCGCAGGGCGGAGGACAGCCGCGGAGCAGAGTACCCCGTCGGCCTGCGCCTGCAAACATAGCGAAACAGAGGCTCCCATACACATCAGGCCAATGCAGCCTGCACTTCAGCCTGCAACACCGCTGCATCAAGGTGATCGCCAATGAACACCAAGCGGGTAGCCCGGGTTTCCTCAGCACGCCAAGCACGGTCAAAGTAGCTGTCAAAGCGCTGGCCTACGCCCTGCACCACCAGGCGCATGGCCGCACCGGGCAAGGACACAAACCCTTTCACGCGGTAAATCTCGTGGCGCTGCACCAGGGCAATCAGCGCGGGAATGAGCTTGGCGCGGTCGGTCACTTGCAGCGTGAGGGACACGGAGTCGAACGCGTCGTGGTCGTGGTCTTCTTCCTCGTCGTGGTGGGTTTTGCGGGAGTCGATCACGTCTTCCACCGCACGCTCCAGGCCCAGCAGCACATCCAGTGGCACATCACCATGGGAGGCGCGCACCAGCTTCACACCCGCAGGGGCCTCGGCGCGGATGGCGGCTTCTACCGCTTCGAGCGCGGCGGCGTCCATGCCGTCTACCTTGTGCACGATGACCAGGTCGGCCGTGGCCAGCTGGTCTTCAAACAGCTCGTGCAGCGGGGAGTCGTGGTCGAGGTTGTCGTCGGCACGGCGCTGGGCGTCTACCGCCACCGGGTCGTCGGCAAAGTCACCGGCGGCAACTGCGGGGGCATCTACCACGGTGATGACCGAGTCCACGGTGAAGGTGTTGCGCAGCGCGGGCCACTGGAAGGCCTGAACCAGCGGCTTGGGCAGGGCCAGGCCGGAGGTTTCAATGACCAAATAGTCGATCTGGTCGCGGCGGGCCGCGAGCTGCTCCATCACCGGGGCAAATTCTTCTTGCACGGTGCAGCACAGGCAGCCGTTGGCCAGCTCGAACAGCTGGCCGTTTTCTTCACCGTTTTCGTCACAGCCGATGCCGCAGCCGCGCAGCAGCTCGCCATCAATGCCCAGCTCGCCAAACTCGTTGACGATGACGGCAATGCGGCGGCCTTGCGCGTTGGTGAGCAGCTTGCGCAGAAGCGTGGTTTTGCCGCTGCCCAGAAAGCCGGTGACGATGGTGGCGGGGATTTTTTTGGTTTGCATGGAATCAAGCTTTCAAACAATAAGAGGTACAGCAGATAACGAAGTGGTGTGCTCAGGCTGCGTCGGGCTGGTTGAGCAAGGTGTACATCACAAACAGCGCACCCACGCTGGCGGTGATGATGCCCACGGGCAGCTCCTGGGGCGCAAGCACGGTGCGGCACATCACATCGCTCAAGAGCAAGAGCAAGGCGCCCATGAGCACGGCCAACACCAACATGCCACGGTGCAAAGCCCCTGCGGCTGCACGCGCCAGGTGCGGCACCATGAGGCCCACAAAACCGATGACGCCCGACACCGCCACAAAACAGGCAGTGGCAAAGGCACACACCACAAAGGCCTGGATGCGCAAGCGCTGCGGGTCAATGCCCAGGCTGTGGGCGGTGTTCTCGCCGCCCAGCATGGCGTCTAGCGCGCTGTGCTTGCGCCAGCAAAAGACCGCCAAGGCCAGCAGCCCGGCCAAGGGCACAAACAGATTGTCCCAGCGCGCGGAGCCCAGGCCCCCCATGGTCCAGAACAGCACCGACTGCGCGGCGCGCTGGTCGCCCAGAAAGGTGAAGTAATAGGTGAGCGCAGTAAACAAAAACGAGACCGACAGGCCCGCCAGAATCATGCGCTCGGGGGTGTGGCTGCGGTAGCGCCGTAGCAGCAACAACACCACGCCCACAGACGCCATGCCCCCTACAAAAGCGGCCAAGGGCAGCGTCCACAGGCCCAGCACTTCGCCTGTGAGGGTGATGACCGCCACTGCACCCGCTGCCGAGCCCGAGGACAAACCAAACAGGTAGGGGTCTGACAAGTCGTTGCGCGTAGCGGTTTGCAACAAGGCGCCGACCACGGCCAAGCCCCCACCGACCACAATGGCCAGCACCATGCGCGGCAGGCGCAGGTCGACCACGATGCGGTCGACCATGGTGTAGTGGCTGTCAGCCGCGCCAGAGAGCAGCAAGCCCATGCTGCGGGCCACCTCGGCCAAGGTCACCGGTGTGGACCCGGACACCACGGACACCATGCCCACCACCGCCAGCATGGCCAGCAGCAAGGCCACGTGCAGTGACACGGCCCCCTGTGTGCGCCAGCGGTGCAAAGCGGTAGACATGGCGGAAGTGGCGATCAACGTGCAGCGGCCTTGGCCATTTTCTCGATCGCGCCTATGTTGGCGGGGCCGGGGGTGAGCTCTTCATAACGCAGGGCCACAAAGCGCTTGTTTTTGACGGCATCGGTGTGCTGCATGAGCGGATGCTTTTGCAAGAACTGGAGTAACTTGTCGGCACCGCCATCGTTTTGGTAGTCCAGTAGCACCAGGAACTCGGGGTTGCGCGCGGCCACGGCTTCCCAAGCCACGGTGCCCCAGCTGGTTTCTACGTCGTCCATGATGTTGCGGCCGCCCACGGCTTCCATCATGGCGGTGGGAATGGCGTATTTGCCTGCCGTAAAGGGCTTGTCTTCGCCTGAGTCAAACAAAAACATGCGCGTGGCTTCTTTGCCGCTGGCTTTGGGCAGGCGGGCCAAACGTTGCTTCCACTCCGCAACCTGGGCCTTGGCGGCAGCCTCTTTGCCAAAAATGGTGCCTAGCTTGATGAAGTCGGTGTAGAGCAAGTCCATGCTCGCTCGGGGGCGGTTTTTGTCCACATGGATGCAGCTTTCGCTCAACACCAGGGTGGGGATTTTGTACTTCTGCAAGGTGGCGGGGGTGACATCGCCACCCACCTTCATGCCGTAGTTCCAGCCCGCAAAAAAGAAGTCGGGGTTGGCGGCCAGGATGTTTTCCATCGTGGGCTGCTTGGGCGCTATTTCTTTGATGTTGCCCAAAGCCAGCTTGAACTCGGGGCTCATCTTGTACCAACCGGTGATACCGCTCACGCCCACCATACTTTTTTGCAGGCCCAGCGCCAAGGCCATGTCGGTCATGTTGATGTCGTGCACCAAGGCGGCCTTGGGTGGGGCGGCAAACGTGAGCTTTTCGCCGCAGCTGTCTACCGTCACCGGAAAGGTTTGTGCAAACGCGCTGCTGGCGCAAAGCGCTAACGCGCCGACTACAACACGGTGCAGGGTTTGCAGTTTTACAGAGGTACAAAAGGGCATAAGGTAATTTTTCGTCTCAAGGTTTAAAAAAATGTGGATCAAGGGGCTCGGGCATCACGCCAGCGTCTCAGCCGCTGGCTCGCGCTCGGTGGCGCGTTGCGCACTGTCAGCGGCCTTGGCCGTTTGGGGTGACTCAAACACGGCAATGTCTTGCTCACGGTGGGGCAAGGGCAGATAAAACACATCCATTCCAAAGTGGCCGAGCACCAGCTCTTGCGTCAAAACCCGGCTCGGCTCACCGTGGGCCACCACCCGCCCCTCGCCCAGCACCACCACGCGGTGGGCGAAGCGTTGCACCAGGCTCAGCTCATGGAGCGCGGCAATGACCGTCACACCAAGCTCGGTGAGCAGGTCCAGCATGTCGGCACGGGTGCGCAGGTCCAGGTGGTTGGTGGGTTCATCCAGCAAAAGAATGCGTGGCTCCTGCGCCAAAGCCCGTGCAATGGCGGCACGCTGTTGCTCGCCGCCTGAGAGCGTGCGCATGGGCCGATCCTGCAGCTGCTGCAGGCGACAGCGCTGCAAGGCACGGCTGACCACCGCGGCGCTCTCCTCGTGGCTGACTTGCGCATGGGGCGTGCGCCCCAACGCTACATAGTCGCGGACCCGCAGTTGACCGTGCACCTGCTCTTGCTGGTGAACGACTGCGATCTGTTGCGCGCGTTGGGTGCCGGTGAGGCGGGCAAGGTCCACGCCCGCAATCTGGACCCGTCCTTGGCTAGGCACCAAGCGGCCCGCCATGAGCTGCAGCAGGGTCGTTTTGCCCGAACCGTTGGGCCCCACCAGCGCCACGTGCGCACCAAACGGCACACTCACACTCACGCTGTCGACCACCCGCTTGCCTTGGCGCAGCAGCGATGCGTTGTCAAGCCGCAACTCCGGGTGGGCAGGCAGTGTGACAGGGAGGGATGCAGCAAACATGGCCAAGCCGAGCAATCAGTCTTCAATGCCGCGCTGGGCGGGCACACCGGCTTTGAAGTGGTGCTTGATGAGCGTCATCTCGGTCACGGTGTCGGCCAGCTCGATCAGCTCGGCCGGGGCGTTGCGGCCGGTGAGCACCACATGCACATGCGGCGGGCGGTTACGCAGGCAGTCCAGGATGCTCTCCAGCGGAATCCAGCCGTAGCGCAGGGGGTACATGATTTCGTCCAGCACCACCATGAAGTGCTCGCCCGCCATGACCGTGGCTTTGGCCTGCTCCCAGCCGGCTTGGGCCAGCTCGGCGGAGTGGTCCAGGTCTTTGCTCTTCCAGGTGAAGCCGTCGCCCAAGCCGGTGATGGGAATGCCTAGCTGCTCAAACAGGCGGTGCTCGCCGAAGCGCGCAGTGGGCACTTTCATGAACTGGTAGACCTTGACCGTCTTGCCCCGGCCATGGGCACGCAGGGCCAGGCCGAAGGCGGCCGTGCTTTTGCCTTTGCCGGTGCCGGTGTGCACCAATATCAAACCCCGCCGCTCGCCTTGCGGGCGGGGCGTGTCTCGGTCAACGGGGGGAGCGATCAAATCCACAACAACAGTCCTTCAGTTCAAGAAACGCTCAAGCAGCGGTGTACACGCGCTGGTTCACCAGCGGGCTGCCTTGCAGGCGGCGCAGGGCCTTAGCAGCGGCCAACACACCGAGGTCGACCACGGGCTCTACCAACACAACCGTCATGTAGGCCGCGCCGAAGGTGGCGATCTGGCTCATGTTTTCCATGCCCACGCCACGGCCGTAAATCGCCCAGAAAGCTACCCACGCCACGATGCCGCCTTGGTAGGCCGCCGACAGCTTGAAGGCCTGGCCGTAAGTCAGGTCCACATACGCCACGTTCTCCGGCACGATGCGGCGCGCCAAGGCGGCAGTCGCAAACAAAGGCACCAGCAAAGTGGTGACGTTCATGCCGTACTGGGGCAAATCCTGCTGCGCGAAAAACACGCTCTGGATCAGCAAGCCGCCCATGAGGCCGATGGCGGCCGGTGCCACGCCGAAGATCAGCATCAAAGTAGTGCCCAGAATCAGGTGCACCTCGGACACGCCCACGGGGTGGTGCGGCATGAGTTCGAAGAAGCAGAACACCAGGCCGATGCACAGAAAAGCGCGCGCAATCAGGGCTAAAGGGCCGTCTTTCTTGACCGCGTCGACCGCCAGCTTGGTGGCGTACAGAGCGGCCGTGGTGGCGGTGGCGTAGCTCAAGAAGATTTTGGTGGTGTCTACAAGTCCGGGTTCGATGTGCATGAGGGTGCTCCTTGGTAAAAATGGTTGATTGAGATTAAACGGGGAAAACGGGTGAAGACAGAAATAGCGTCATGGGGCCTTTAGCGTGAGCGGGAGGCCAGCGGCCATGAGGGTGACGCGCTCACAGGTGGCGGCCACTTGCTGGTTGAGCCGGCCCAACGCGTCGACAAAAGCGCGCACCTCGCGCCCCATGGGAATCACGCCTAGCCCGATCTCGTTTCCGACCAGTACCACCGGGCCAGGCGCCCGGGAAATTGCTATCAAAAACGAAGCGGTCAGCGCAGTATCTATATGGGCGGGAGGGCTACTTGGCTCAAAATCTGCGGGCATGAGCTGGTTGGTGAGCCACAGGGTCAGGCAGTCCACCACCACCAGCGTGGTGGGCGTGCTGTGCCGCGCAAGGGCTTCGTCCAATGCCAAGGGCTCTTCTACGGTGGTCATGCCGGGCACGCGCTCGGCACGCTCTTGCTGGTGGCGGGCAATGCGCAGGCGCATTTCATCGTCCCAGGGTTGGGCGGTGGCGATCATCACCGCGCGGTGCTCGGGCGACTGCTGCACCCACTGGCGCGCCAGCAGCTCGGCACGGCGCGATTTACCGCTCTTTTGGCCACCCAAAATAAGCTCGCTGCGGGCGATGGTGAACTCGGTCATGCGGGCGCTCCTCGGGCGGGCAAAGTCTTGTCCATCCACTCCATGAAGATGCGGTGCATCTGCTGCACGCCGTCCGTCAGGGCTGCGGGGCCGGGTTGCAAAATGTCCGCCGACTTGATTTCAAACAACTGGCCCTCCCGCACCGCGGGCACATCGGCCCAGCCTTCGCGGGCGGCCACCTTTTCAGGGCGGAACTTCTTGCCGCACCAGGAACCGAGCACGATGTCGGGCGCACGCTGCACGATGCTGGCGCCGTTTGCGATGATGCGCTGCTTGCCCATGGGCTCTTGCGCAAGTTCGGGAAAGCAATCGTCGCCGCCCGCAATCGTCATCAGTTCTGACACCCAGCGAATGCAGCTGATGTGGGGCTCATCCCATTCTTCAAAAAACACCCGGGGCCTGCGCGCACCGGCCTCCAAGCGCTCAGCAACCGTCGCTTGCATGGCGCGCAGGCTCGCTTGCATCTCGCCGATGCGCCGCGCGCCCTGCTCTGCCTCGCCCACCATGGCGGCCACTTGGTAGAGCATGGAAAAAATATCCGCCACGCTGCGCTGGTTGAAGATGGTGACCTGCACCCCGCGTTTGACCAGATCGGCCGCAATGTCGGCCTGCAAATCCGAGAAACCGAACACGCAGTCAGGCTGCAGCGCCATGATCTTGTCGGTTTTGGCACTCAGGAAGGCGCTCACCCGGGGTTTCTCGTCCCGCGCCCGGCGGGGCCGCACGGTGTAGCCCGAGATGCCGACGATGCGGTGCTCTTGGCCCAACAGGTACAGCCACTCGGTAGTCTCTTCGGTCAGGCAGACGATGCGCTGCGGGCCGGGGCTGAAGTGCAGCAGGTCTTGCGTCATGCGGCCTCCTTTTGCACGGGGCTAAAGAGTTCCACCACCGCCTCGGGGCAGGACGGGAACCACGCATGAAAGTAACTGGCTCGCACGGCGCCACGCTGCCACACTGCCTCGCCCGCATCGGGCATGGGGTCGTGGTCGGGGCGTGCTGTGCGGGCCACAGGCACCAGCGGGCTGGCGCTGGTGGAGTAGTGAAAGGTGTGGCCGCGCAGGGTGCCGGACGGCAATTGGAGCTGCTGGGGGCCCAAGGCGGACAAGCGCTGGTGCATGGTGACTTCGCCGGGCAGCAGGCCCCACAGTGTGTGCCGCAAGCCATCAGTGGTGGTGATTGAATCAAACAGCACCATCATGCCGCCGCACTCTGCCCAGACCGGCTTGCCAGCCTGCACATGATGGGCAAGGCTGTCGCGCAAAGAGGTGTTGGCCGCGAGCGTGCTGGCGTGCAGCTCGGGGTAGCCACCGGGAATCCACAGGGCGTCGCAGGCGGGCAATGCTGTGTCTGTGAGCGGCGAGAAAAACACCATCTCGGCGCCCAGTGCTTGCAGGCAGTCGAGGTTGGCGGTGTAGATAAAGCAAAAGGCCGTGTCTCTTGCGACGGCGATGGTTTTGCCCTTCAGGGTTGGTCCTTGGGTCGCTGGGTTCGTCGCGGAGAGGGTGGGTGGGCGAAGCGGCTGAGCGCCCTGCTCCGTGTCCCCCGCCCGCTGCGCGGGCTCCTCCTTGACCTGCGCAGGGCGCTCAGCCGCTTCGCCTTGGGGGGCTCGCTCTGTCGCTTGACCTGTTTCTGGCGCTTCGAAATTTACGGACCATTGATGCAGGTCTTGCAGGCTCATTTGGCCCAGCGGTGTGTTTGCTAGCGCATCGGCGGCGGCATCGAGGCGGGCTTGGGCGTCGGCGACTTCGCTGGCCACGGTGAGGCCCAGATGACGCTCGGGCAGGGTCATGGCGGCGTTGCGCATCACAGCGCCCAGCCACGGGCTGTCGTCGCGCAAGCTGCGTTGCAGCATGGCGGCGTGGCGCTCGGTGGCAACGCGGTTGGCCAAGGCACCGGCCCAGCGCAGGCCGGGACGGAAGGTTTGCAGACCGTAGGCCAGCGCGCCAAAGGTGCCGGCCATAGAGCCGGAGTCCAACACGGCCATCACAGGCAGGTCAAAACGCTGGGCCAAATCGGCGGCGCTGGGTTCGCCGTCAAACAGGCCCATGACGCCTTCCACCAAAATTAAGTCTGCTTCTTGCGAAGCCTGCCCCAGGCGCTGGCGGCAATCGGCCTCACCAGTCATCCACAAATCAAGCTGGTAGACCGGTGCGCCACTGGCGAGCTGGTGCCAGTAGGGGTCCAGAAAATCCGGCCCGCACTTGAAAACGCGGACCTTTCGCCCCTGGCGCGCATGCAGGCGAGCCAACGCGGAGGTGACCGTTGTTTTCCCCTGTCCGGAAGACGGGGCGGATATTAAGAGTGCCGGGCAGGAACGTGACATTGCGGGCGCAAATGCATGCCTTGTGTTGCATCACTCTCCCCGGCTTCCCCGCCAGGGCATGAGCGTTACGGAAAAGCGCTCAGCGCACTCCTCCACCTTGTTGGCCGGTATCCGGGCTGGTGGAGGCAACCCTCATCGTCTTCCCAAGCGCGTGTTCAAAGCGTTCAGTGACTGTGATGAGAGCAGTGTCAATGCGACACGTCCACTTACCGTTGCGGGGGCAGCGCAGGTTAAAGTTTGCCGCACACGGCACTCCTCCTGCTTCCCGTTGAACTGCGGCATGCGAACCACACCGCGAGCACCAACATGGATCATTTTACGCAGCTATTGCTTGCGCGGCCCCTACAATGAAAGTCTTATGTCGAATCAGACCCACATCGACCAAATCGCCGAGCGCGTGGAGCGGCTGCTCCTTCGCTACGAAGAATTGCAGCGCACCAACACCTTGCTCACCAGCCAAGTGGAAACACTCACCCAAGAGCGTGATGCATTGAAGTCCCGCCTGAGTGCCGCCCGTGCCCGCGTAGACGCGCTGCTGGAACGCATCCCTGACAACCTGGCGACCCACAAAGACCCGACATGAAACAGCTGGAAGTTCAAATCATGGGGCAAAGCTACTTGCTGGGTTGCCCCGACGGTGGTGATGCGCGTTTGCTGGAAGCCGTGGAGCGGGTAGACACCGCCATGTGCAAAATCCGCGATGCCGGCAAGGTGCGTGCCCGCGACCGCATTGCCGTGCTGGCAGCGCTGAACCTGGCGTTCGACCTCTCTGACAAGGCGGCGGTACCTGCCGCAGTTCCTGTCCAGCCCGAGGTCCACGCCTCGCCTATCGAAGGCGACGGTGCTTTGCTTTTGACCTCACTGCTGGAGCGTCTGGACGCCGCGTTAGGCGACGACGGCCGGCTGCTCTAGGCAGCGCAAAAATCAGCCGGATTCTCACCCGGGTTCAGGGTTGACCCTTACAATGAAGGCGTCTGCGAACCCGCCGGGCTTTATATTTCCTTGAACCAATGCTCATTGAGCCAGGGCTTGGAATATCGCTCTGCTAGCGTGATCATCTCGCGTCAGATGAACCCAAAGTGGCAGCTGACCTCGCCCACCTGAACCCCGGTTCAGGATGCGGGTCCGGTGGATCTTCGCAGACACCCTTTTTGGGCTATTGCAGCTCTACGCTGTCAAACAGCAATCGCAGCATCCCCGCCACGGGGTTGACCGATCAGTCCCGTAGCAAGACGGGCAAAGGCATCTGCGGCAAGTCCCGGAGCACACAAAAATCCCTGGAAAGAAGTGCAGTGCGCTCCGGTCAAAAAGTCGCGCTGAGCGGTAGTTTCCACCCCTTCAGCCACAACGGTAAGGCGCAAGGCCTTGGCCATGGCGATGGTGGCGCTGACGATGGCTCGGTCGCTCTCATCTTCGGGTAGCCCGGTAATAAAAGTCCGGTCGATTTTGAGCTTGGAGATGGGGAATTTTTTGAGGTAAGCCAGGCTGGAGTAGCCGGTACCAAAGTCATCAATCGCCAGAGTGACCCCCAGGCGGTGGAGTGCGTGCAGGCGGGACAAGGCTTCGTTGGCATCCCGCACCAAGATGGACTCCGTCAACTCCAATTCCAGCAGGGCCGGCGGTAAACCGGCTTGGGCAATGCACTGCGCCACGCGGTCCACAAAATCGGATTGCTGAAATTGCAGGGGCGAAACGTTGACTGATATGCACACGGGCATGCCCTGGGAAGCCCAGAGCGCAGCTTGCTGAACGGCGGCCTGCATCACCCATTGCCCGAGCGGCACAATGAAGCCGCTCTCTTCCGCCAGAGGAATGAACTCCGCCGGAGAGACCACACCCAGCTCCGGGTCCGTCCATCGCAGCAAGGCCTCCGCACCGAGGAGTCGGCCATCGGTCAGTGAGATTTGGGGCTGATAGTGCAGATGAAAGCGCTGCTGCTCCATGGCTTTGCGCATGGCATGGTCCAGCCGCATGCGGCTGAGCAGGTCGACATTCATTTGCGGCTGGTAGAAGCGCAGATCGCCCCGCCCGCGCTCTTTGGCACGGTACATGGCCGTGTCTGCGCATTGGATCAGTGCGTCCAGCGTTTCACCATCGGCCGGGTACAGGGAAATGCCGATACTGCACCCCAGAGTAAAGGGCATGCCATCGAGCGAATAGGGTTGGCGCAAGGCTTCGAGGATTCGCCTGGCTGCCATTTCAGCCCCCGCTCCATCGGCATCATGGAGATAGGCCACAAACTCATCGCCCCCCATGCGGCACAGGGTGTCCACGTCGCGCAGAGCGAGCTGGATGCGCTCCGACACCTCCAGCAACACGCGGTCACCGAAGGCATGGCCCAGTGTGTCGTTGATGTTTTTAAATCGATCCAGGTCAAGAAACAGGATCGCGAATTGCCCACCGTTGCGCCCCGCCACCCGCAGGGCATGCTCGACGCGCTGGGCCAATAAACTGCGGTTGGCCAGTCCGGTCAGTGCATCCCGGTAGGCCAGGCGCTCAATGTGCTGACGAGCCTCGTGGCGCTCGGAAATATCCTTGCAATGCACCACGGTGTTGCAGACAGCGCCCGCGGGGTCCCGCAATAAGAACCACAACACCTCTACCGGAACTGCGGCAGCGCCGCCCCTTCGCCAGACCTCGCCGGACCAGCGCCCCTCCGCGAGCAAAGACATCTCAATGTCGGCGAACAAGTGCGGTCGTTGCGGATCAAAAAACACTGCCTCTGCTGACTGCGCCGACAAACCCTCCGGGGTCCAGAGCATCATGTTCAAGCAGCAGGGGTTGGCTTGCACGATGCGGTATTGCGCATCGGTGATGAAGATGGCATCGGGGCTGGAGGCAAACACCTTCGCCGCCAAGCGCAGCGCTTGGTCTGTGAGACGCTGCGCCGTCACATCGCGGTACGCATGAACCCATCCGATCTTCTGGTGCCGGCTCACCTGCGGGACCACGGTGCGCTCTAGCACCCGACCGCTGCGGAGTTGCAGGAGTTCATGGGGCAGATTGTCATCGGGCCTGGACTGCCGGGAATCGAGCAGCGCGGCAGTCATGCGGGCTGGCACGTCCGAGACGTCTCCACGGGTGATGGCTTCTACATCCAGACTCCACATATCTGCGAGACTGCGATTGAGGTGTCGCACCCCGCCCTCCAGGTCTACCACCAATATGCCATCGGTACTGGACTCTAGCGTGGCACGCATTTCCGCTAACTGCGTTTCCACCGCCTGCTCTTGGGCCTGCAAAGGCCGCAGGTCGCGCAATGCCACCACATACACCGGCAGCGGGCCCGGCAACCAGGCTCTGCTGACTTTTCGCTCTACCGGAATAGCTTGACCATCGACACCACGCAGGAGAGTGTGAGATTGAATATTCACGGCCAGACCGGCCGCCACATCTTCCCAAAAAAACAGGTCTTCGGGCGCCGATGCCAGCTCAATCGCCGGCAGGCCTGTCAAGGTGTCGGCGCTGAGACCCACCAGATCGCAAGCGGCCTGATTCACCGCCAAAATCCGCAAAGTGCGGGAGTCCACCAGCCAGACAGGTTCCAGCAGGCTTTCCAGCAGTTCGCCCGGACCCGCCGCGGTCATGAGGCTGTGCCGGGCTGCTCCGGTTCAATTGCCTGCTCAAAGAAGTAGGCAATTCGCTGGCGGGGGGCCAGGTAATCCAGGGCTGCCGCAGGCAGGTTCGCGGGCTTGAGGCTGCGGCGGATTCCGAGGTGAGGCGCTTTTTCCAGATCAAGAATCAAGGCTTCCTGCTTAGGAACGCCGGGCTCATGCAACACGATGCGCGGCTTGAGGGGACGCGCTGAATTGACAGAGACCACGATGCCGTACCGGTCATCAATCAACTGCACGACCGAGCCCGGTGGGTAGACCCCCATCATCCGGATGAAAGCGCTCAAGGACGCGGCATCAAAGCGCGCTTTGAACTGCGCAAAAATCAGGGACAAGGCCTCGTGGGGCGTTAGCGCAGAGCCGGGGCGACTGGGGTTGCACAAATTGTCGTAGCGGTTCACCAGCGCAAGAATGCGGCCACAGGTTCCCATGGCGTCCCCACGCAGTCGCGAAGGAAAGCCGCTACCGTCCACCATTTCGTGGTGCTGCAGCATGGCGAGCAACACGGGCGCACGCAACTCCATGGCTTTACCGACGGTCAGCCCTTGGGTCACATGCTCCTGGTACAGGCGGTACTCGACACTGGAGAAATTGTCTTCCAGCCAGCGCACACGATCGGGCAGCTTGACTTTACCGATGTCATGCAAAAAGGCCGCCATGCCCAGATCGACCAACTCCGCACGGTTGAGGCCCATGGCCTTACCGAGCAACAGCGAAATCACGGTCACGTTGACCGGGTGCATGGACGACTTGTCCCCTGCAGCTTCAGAGAGCAGGCGAATCGCGGCCTCGCCTTTGTCCAGCAACTCCGAGACATAGGTATTGACCATCGTGAGACAGGGCTCGACCGCTTGCTTAGGGTCGGACTGAACGGCGTCTAGCGTTTTGCGATACAGGCGCACCGATTCTGCAAAGCGCCGCTCGCAGGCCAACAAACTGCGCTCCTGGGCGGTGAGCATGGCTGCGCGGAGCTTGCGCTGTTCCGCCTCACGGGCTGCATTGTCTGCTCGGGTTTGCGCCTCGATCGCTGCTGCATCCAAGGCGGCTGGTTCCGCCAAGGGGGATGAGTTATCCGGCAGAGCGTCGCTTTTGTGCGGAACCCAGCGGACTTGGGATTTGCCCAGGCCCTGTATCACCTCAATTTGCTTTTGAGAGCTGATTTTGAAGCTGCTAGTCGGGAACGGATGGGCCATCCACCCTACGTCTAATTCAACGTAGTGGCCCAGGCGCAGGAGCGCAACATCGATCCAGACTGACTCTTCTGATTTCATAAGATCCAAAACATCCGCCACAGGCTGCAATGCGGCAGGTCGATACACACGCGGATGAGGATAACCCAGCCGAATGCTGCTCCCTGCAAGATCAGATCACTTTCAACAATTTCTCAACATTCGCAGTCGTAAAAAAGCCCGCACAAGGCGGGCTCTCTGGAAAAAGCCTAAGCCTTAACCCATGTGCAAACCACCGTTGACCGAGAAATCGGCACCGGTTGCGTAGCCACCTTCTTCAGACGCCAACCAGGCGATGATGGAGGCGATTTCCGATGGCTCACCCAAACGCTTCACGGGCACGGTGGCCACGATCTTGGCCAACACATCTTCGCGAATGGCTTTGACCATGTCGGTACCGATATAACCGGGGCTTACCGTGTTGACGGTCACGCCTTTGGTCGCCATTTCCTGAGCCAAAGCCATGGAGAAACCGTGCATGCCGGCTTTGGCAGCAGAGTAGTTTGTCTGGCCGGCCTGGCCTTTTTCGCCGTTCACGCTGGAAATATTGATGATGCGGCCCCAGCCTTTTTCCACCATGTCGGGCACCACTTGCTTGGTGACGTTGAACATGGAGTCCAGGTTGGTGCTCATGACCGCGCTCCAGTCTTCGCGGCTCATCTTCAGGAACATGCGATCGCGGGTAATGCCGGCGTTGTTGACCAGCACATCGATGCTGCCGTGCTCAGCCTTTGTCTTGGTGAAGGCCTCAACCGTGGAGTCCCAATCACCCACGTTGCCCACCGAGGCGTAAAAGGTGTAGCCCAGCTCTTTTTGCTCCGCCAGCCACTTCACATGGTCACGGGTGGGGCCGCAGCCTGCAATCACCTTGAAACCGTCTTTGTGCAAACGCTGGCAAATGGCGGTTCCGATGCCACCCATACCACCGGTCACATAGGCTATTTTTTGACTCATTTTGCTTCCTCTTTTTGATTAATATGCTACAAAAACAATAGCTGCTAGCGCTTATTCAATATGGGCCAGCAGCACATTTCACTTAAAAATCAGCGCTCAACAGCAAGGGCTACGCCCATACCGCCACCGATACACAAGGACGCCACACCCTTCTTGGCACCGCTGCGTTGCATCTCGTGCAGCAGGGTCACCAAAATACGCGCGCCGGATGCACCAATGGGGTGCCCAATGGCAATCGCACCGCCATTGACGTTGACCTTGGCAGGATCAATGTCCAACAGCTTGTTGACGGCACACGCTTGCGCGGCGAAGGCCTCATTGAGCTCAAACAAATCGACATCAGCTGCTTTCCAACCGGCACGTGCGAGCGCGCGCTGGGTTGCGGACACCGGTCCCAAGCCCATGATGGCGGGGTCCAAGCCCGTTGTGCCGAAACTCGCGATGCGCGCCAAAGGCGTCAAGCCCAGAGCGGCAGCTTTCTTGGCGGTCATGACCATCACACCGGCCGCGCCGTCGTTCAAACCGGACGCATTGCCCGCGGTCACGCTGCCTGCTTTGTCGAAGGCAGGACGTAGCCCAGCCAAGGCTTCAGCGTTGGTTTTTTTGTTGATGAATTCGTCCGTGTCAAACACGACAGGGTCACCCTTGCGCTGGGGAATAGAGACCGCAGCGATTTCAGCTTTGAACTTGCCGGCGTCTTGCGCAGCAGCTGCTTTTTGCTGGCTTCCAAGTGCCAAGGCATCTTGCATGTCGCGGGTAATGTCATTGGCCTTGGCCACGTTTTCAGCGGTGATGCCCATGTGGTACTGGTTGTACACGTCCCACAGGCCATCGGTGATCATGGTGTCGGCCATCTTCCACTCGCCCATGCGCTGGCCGTCGCGGCTGCCCAAGAGCACGTGGGGGGAGGCGCTCATGTTTTCCTGGCCGCCGGCGATCACGATATCGCTATCACCCCACGCCACGGCCTGGGCTGCCAGCATCACAGCCTTCAGGCCGGAGCCGCACACGGCGTTGATCGTCAGTGCGGGGGTTTCTTTGGCAAGACCCGCCTTCATGACGGCCTGGCGGGCAGGGTTCTGGCCTACGCCAGCTGCCAAGACCTGGCCCAGAATGACTTCGCCCACTGCGTCTACCGGTAGCCCGCTGCGCTCGAGAAGGCTCTTGATCACGATGCTTCCCAACTCGGTCGCAGGCACTTTGGCCAAAGAGCCACCAAATTTTCCGACTGCAGTACGGGCTGCAGCAACGATCACGATCTCTTCCATCAGGTGTCTCCTTCTTAGTAAATCAAAAAAACTCAGGCCTTCGCCTGCACATAGCGCCCTGGAGCTGCCTCTATGGCCTTGTACTTCCCTTTGCCATACGTTTTGGGTGCAGCAATTTGCTTGCCAGCGTGGCCCTTGAGCCACAGGGACCAGTCGGTCCACCAGCTGCCGGGAAATTCGACAGCACCCTCCAGCCACTGTGCGTGCGTCTTGGGCAATTTGCCGTCGGCACGGATCCAGTGGCTGCGTTTGTTTTTGGCGGGCGGATTAATGACTCCCGCGATGTGCCCCGAGGCCCCCTGCACAAACCGTTTTTTCCCGGGCAGGACCTGGGTAGATGCATACGCCCCACCAATCGGAACGATATGGTCTTCCCGCGAGCCGTAGATATAGACCGGAATATCAACCGCCGCGAGATCGAGTTTCTGGCCGCAGACGGTCAGCTTTCCGGGCTTTTTAAGGTTGTTTTCCAAATAGGTGTTACGCAGGTACCAGGCGTAATACGGACCGGGCAAATTGGTGCTGTCGCTGTTCCAGTAGAGCAGGTCAAACGGTGGCGGCGTTTCGCCCTTCAGGTAGTTGCCCACCACGTAGTTCCACACCAGATCATTGGGGCGCAAAAAACTAAAGGTGCTGGCAAGGTCCTGACCCTTCATGAGGCCGCCCTTGCCCAACTCCGCTTCGCGGAACTTGACCATGGCTTCGTCGATAAACACATCGAGAATGCCAGTGTCCGAAAAGTCCAGGAAAGTGGTAAGAAAAGTGGCACTGTCGACCGGCTTTTCTCCGCGTGCCGCCAGCACACCCAGTGCGGTGCCCAGCATGGTGCCGCCGACACAGAAGCCCAGGGCATTGAT
Organism: Rhodoferax sp.; assembly: GCF_013297935.1. GTDB lineage: Bacteria > Pseudomonadota > Gammaproteobacteria > Burkholderiales > Burkholderiaceae_C > Allorhodoferax. The sequence continues at coordinate 104,510 of NZ_JAAFIX010000001.1, forward strand.
GGTAGGTGAGCCGCTGATCTCGCGGGTCACGCCGATAGCGCGGATCACCGCATGCTCGATGTAGTCGTCCCAGGTTTTATGGGCCAGCGTCTGGTCCGGATTGCGCCAGCTCACCACAAAGGTGCGATGGCCCTGCTCCACGGCGTAGCGGATCAGCGAGTTCTCGGGCTGCAAGTCGAGGATGTAAAACTTGTTGATACAGGGCGGCACGAGCAAGAAAGGCTTCTCGTACACCTTGGCGGTCAAGGGTTTGTATTCGATGAGCTGAAACAGTTCGTTCTCAAAAACCACAGCGCCTTCGGTGGTCGCTACGTTTTTCCCTACCTCGAAAAGACTTTCGTCGGTCATGGAAACGTGACCTTGCTGGAGGTCGTGCACCATGTTTTTCACACCTTGGGCAATGCTTTCGCCCTTGGTTTCGATGGCTTTCTTCTGAGCCTCCGCATTCAGGGCGAGGTAGTTGCTCGGGGCCGCGGCGGCCATCCATTGCTCTACCGCAAAGCGGATGCGATTCTTGGTTTTGTCGTCGGTTTCCACCGCCTCCGCCAGACCCATCATGGTCCGGGCGTTGAGCAAATAGGCGGACGCTGCGTAGGCGGCAACGGGGTTGTCGCTCCACGCGGGGGCCGCGAACCGGCGATCCTGCAGCGCTGGAGGGTGCCCCAGCCCTTGTGTGAAGAGTTTGACCGCTTCTTCTACGTAACTGGTTTGCAGTGCCTGCAGGCGCTCGGGGGCAAACTTGATGTCCGGCGCCGCCTCTTTGAGGGGGGCAAAGCCGGCACCGGCGCCAGCAGCGTCCAGCCCTTTGAAGGACTCCAGCGCTTTGGCGAAGCTTTGGGTGAATGCCTGTTGGAACTGCTCGGCCGCTTGGGCCATGAAGTCGGAGGAGGGTTGCGTCACGCCATCACCTTGAAAATTAGTGGGTCTAGTCTAACGCCCAAGTATGGCAGTCTTAAGCTGCGATATCCTGACAGCCCACACTCTCCGAAACCCTTATGTACATCGTCCCCATTGCCTGGATTTATGTCGCGCTCATGATGAGCGTGGCCGAGGCCACCAACACCAATGGCTCGGTGCTGGGCGCGATCTTTACATTTGTGCTTTATGGCGTATTGCCGGTGGCCCTGATGATGTATTTCATGGGCACCCCGGCCCGCAAGCGGGCGCTCCGGGCTCAAGAGCAGGCGCAGCGGGACGCCGCCATAGCCGCCCACCAAGCGGCAGCCGGCGGCCAGCCCGACTCACTCCAACCAGATACAGGCAGCCATACGGCCACTGATGCGGTCCCTGCGGTGACTGAAAAACCGTGAGGGGTTGCTGACGGTGCACCAGGCGGGGCTTCCGTCGTTGCCATAGATGCGCTGCACACCGGCCGCCTGCAAACGCTGGCGGGCCAAGCCCGGCAGGTCCGCCAGCCACTTGCCGGCACTAAGAGGCTGAAAGAAAGCTTGGGCCTGCGGCAGCGCCTCGACAAAGGCACTACGGACCTCATCGCCCACCTCAAAAGCCCCTGGGCCGATGCAAGGCCCGAGCCACGCTATGATTTCAGTAGCACCCCCCGCTTTATTAGCGGGGGCTAGAGGGCAAAATGACTCTAAAGTCTGCTCCAGCACCCCGGTACCTCCCTGCCCTAGCAAACCACGCCAACCGGCGTGCGCCGCAGCAACCCGGCCACCCCCGGTCGTTGTCAGCAGCACGGGCAGGCAATCGGCCACCATGATGGTGCACACGGCACCCGGGTGGCTGGTGGTGCAAGCGTCGGCCTCGGTACCGTCGGGGGTGCGCCCATCAAGCTCAATGCACTTCGTGCCGTGAACCTGGTTTAAAAACACCGGCCGGCCGCCTACAGCTTGGGCAAGCCGCTGCCGGTTCTGGGCCACCGCAGCAGCATCGTCCGCCACATGCAGGCCGAGGTTCAGCCCGGCGTACGCACCTACCGACACCCCGCCTTGGCGCGTCGTAAAAACCGAGCGCACGCCGGCAGGTGCGGGCCAGTCGGGGATGAGCCAACCGTGTTCCGGCGAGGCCGGTTCGGGCGCTCTACCGGGGGGCATCGGGACACGCATCAGGAATGGCCGCTTGAAATGCCGGCAGCGCCATGCAGGCCTCAAAGGCAGCCATGGTGCGGGGCAAGCCCTCTAGCGGCACGGCAAAACGCCGGGCATTAAAGATGAGGGGCACCAAGCAACAATCGGCCTGCGTCGGGGTGTCGCCAAAACAAAAGGTGCCTGGAGCCGCGCCCCCGCGGGCCTGCTGCCACGCATCCAGCTTCAGAAGTTGCGTCTCAAAGCTCTCCAGTCCTTGTCGGGTCCAGTGGTGGTACCAACGGTCTTTGGAGGTGTCGGGCAAACCCATTTCCGCCTGCAGAAATTTGAGCACCCGCAAGTTATTCAAAGGGTGAATTTCGCAAGCAATGGACAGTGCCAAGGCCCGCACCCGGGCCTTGGCAAGCGGACTTGCAGGCAGCAAAGGCGCATCAGTGTGCACCTCATCCAGGTACTCCATGATGGCAACGGACTGCGTTAAAAGCTCCCCTTCATCTTCCAGCACCGGCACCAGAGCATCCGGGTGGGTGCTGCGGTAGTCTGCCTGGAGCTGCTCGCCCCGGGCGAGATGGACCGCGGCATAGTCGTAAGGCAGGCCTTTGAGGCCCAAAGCAATCCGGACCCGGAATGCAGCAGAAGATCGGAAATAGCTGAACAATTTCATGCCGCCGAGCATAAACCGATGCCGTTACCATTCGGCTTTCAACCCACGCATTTGGAGACCCCATGATTCTTGAGCTTGCCGACATCCGTATCCAGCCCGGCCAGAATGCCGCATTTGACGAAGCCATTGCCCGCGGTCTGCGCGATGTCATCAGTCAAGCCAAAGGATGCCAGGGCTTCAAGGTCAACAAGGGAATCGAAAGCCCCGAGCGCTACATCCTGCAGATTTTCTGGGACACGCTGGAAGACCACACCGTCGGCTTCCGGGAGAGTGAGCTCTTCACCCAATGGCGCGCCATCGTGGGCCCCTTCTTTGCGCAGCCCCCCGTGGTGGAGCACTTCGACCTGGTGGTGAAATCCGTCTGACCGCGTCGCACCCACCCGTACTCTGAGGGAGTTCATGATGAGCTATGTGTTTTCTGCCCCTGCTGCCGCCAGCGTTGCCATCACGGGAATCGCCGAGCGGTTTCCGGTGCACCGCATTTACTGTGTGGGCCGCAACTACGAAGAGCACGCCAAGGAAATGGGCCAAACCGGTCGAGAGCCTCCCTTCTTTTTCATGAAGCCGGCGGATGCGGTACTGGCAGCAGACCCGGGCCAGGCGGTGGACATGCCCTACCCCACCCTCACTGCCAACCTGCACCATGAGGTGGAGTTGGTGGTGGCGATCGGTACCGGCGGGAGCAACATCCGGGCAGAAGATGCACACCACTATATCTATGGCTATGCCGTGGGCCTGGACATGACCCGCCGTGACCTGCAAAACGATATGAAAAAACAGGGTCGCCCCTGGTGCATCGGCAAGGGGTTTGAACACTCGGCCCCCATAGGCGCCATCACTCCGGCAACCGGCTTGCCCGATGTCACCTCGGCAGACATTGCGCTGCTGGTGAATGGCTCGCCGCGCCAGCGCAGCAGCGTGAGCAAGCTGATCTGGAATATTGCGGAAACCATTGAACAACTCTCCGCCGCCTGGACGCTGCAGCCCGGCGACCTGATATTCACCGGTACCCCGGAGGGTGTGGGCGCTGTTGTTCGCGGCGACGTGCTGCACGCCACCGTAGATGGCTTGGAGCCACTGAAGGTGCGTATCGTCTAAACCGCCTTAGAACTTGCGCTGAAACCGCACACGCAGGCCCAACTGGGGAGCGGCGCTTGCGTCCATTAAGGATGCACCTTCGTTGGCAAAAGCATCGGTCAGACCCGTGTCGACATGGCAGACAGGGAAACACGGGCAGCCCGTGGCTTGCATGCAGCCAGTGTTAGGAGGTGCGCATGGGCCTCGCGTGCATCGCCGCCGGGCTGACGCCTCAACCTTGCGACCGGTTTGCCTTGGACAACTCTGAGCGTTAACAATTCGCCCGAAAACCTCAGGGCATAAGCAGTTTTGTGATTTAAATGCAGCAATGCATCACTTGCTCTCTTGCATTACAGTGAAGCTCTTTTTGGTCCTGTATCCGTCACCCTCATCAAGGCTCCATGCAGCGCGCTCCCCTCAAACATTGCAAAGAATGCGGTACCGCCGTGGTCTACCGCGTGCCGGATGACGGCGACACCAAACCCCGGGCGGTGTGCCCGGCTTGCCACACCATCCACTACGAGAACCCGCTCAATGTCGTGGGCACCGTGCCTTATTGGGGCGATCAGGTTTTGCTGTGCAAACGCAACATCGAACCGCGCTACGGCAAATGGACGCTGCCTGCAGGCTTTATGGAGCTGAACGAAACTACGGCCGAAGGCGCTGCCCGCGAAACCGTCGAAGAAGCCGGTGCCCAGTTTGAACTCCAAGGCCTGTTCAGCTTGCTCAATGTGGCGCGCGTCGGGCAAGTGCATCTCTTTTACCGCGCCCGCCTCACCAGCGACCAGTTTGCGCCGGGTACAGAAACCATCGAAGCCCGGCTCTTCCGTGAAGACGAGATACCGTGGGACGAGATCGCCTTCCGAACTGTTAAAGAAACCCTGGACTGCTACTTTGCCGACCGGCGAAGCGGCCACTACGGCATTCACACCCTCGATATCACGTGAGCCAGGCCATGCTGCCCAGCTACGTGGTGCTGGACCTTGAAACCACGGGCGGCAATGCGGTCCACGACAGAATCACTGAAATTGCCGCCGTGAGGATAGACAAGGGCGTGGAAACCGCGCGTTGGTCCACCTTGGTCAACCCGGGTGTGCGCATACCGCCCTTTATTCAAAGCCTCACCGGCATCACCGATGCCATGGTGGAAGATGCCCCCACGTTTGAACAAGTGGCCAAGCCACTCCTGGCCTTGCTGGAAGGCGCTGTTTTCGTGGCCCACAACGTGCGCTTTGACCATGGCTTCGTGCTCCACGAGCTGGCGCGGCTGGACATTGCCTTGAAGGTTAAAACCCTGTGCACCGTGCGCCTGTCGCGCCGCTTGTACCCCCAACACAAGGGGCATGGGCTGGATGCCATCTTGCAGCGCCATGGACTCCAGACCCAGGCACGCCACCGCGCCATGGGTGATGTAGAGGTTGTACTTGCGTGGCTGGAGGTAGCGGCCAAAGAGCTGGGCCCGGAGGCCCTTGAGCGCGAAGCGCTGGGCCTGCTGCAAAGCAGTGCCGCCCTGCCCCCTTTACTGGAGACTGCGGTGTCGGACATTCCCGACACGCCCGGCGTGTACCTGTTTTACGGCGAAGGAAGCATTCCCCTCTACATCGGCAAAAGCGTAACGATGCGCACACGCGTGATGTCGCATTTTCAGGCCTCGACCAAGGTGGCCCGCGAAATGCGCATTCTGCAAGAGATACGGCGGATTGAGTGGCGCGAAACAGCCGGCGAACTGGGGGCTTTGCTGCTGGAGTCCCGACTGGTTAAAGAGCTTCAACCGATCCACAACCGCTTGCTGCGGCGCGAAAAGCAACTCACTGCCTGGAAGCTGCATGCTGATCCGGCGATGCGACCGGTCGTGCAACTGGTGCGCCTGGACGAGGTGGATGCTGCCGATATGGGGAGCCTCTACGGCGCGTACCGCTCCAAACGGCAAGCCCTAGACGCGCTTCGCACCCTGGCGGAAACCCACCAGCTGTGTCCCTATGCTCTGGGTCTGGAGTCCGGCAAAGGCGCCTGCTTTGCCAGCCAGATCGGACGCTGCAAAGGCGTTTGCGCCGGGCGCGAGCCACCGGCACTGCACCGGGTGAGACTCCAAATTGCACTGGCCGAACACCGCCTGCTTGCGTGGCCGCACCCCGGACCTATGGGAATACGGGAGCACAACCCTCTTACGGGTCGCACCGATATTCATGTGTTTGATCAGTGGTGCCACGTGGCCACCGTGCATGATGACCATGCTTTGCAGGAAGCCGTTGCACAGCGCCAGGTGTTGGCTTTTGACCTCGACACCTATCGCCTGCTGGTGAAGCGACTCACAGGTGCCGGCTTGCGGTCGCGCGAAGTCGTTCACCTTGGAGCCCGCCTTGACCACGCCGCCTAACTCCGTGAGGGTACAACTCGCAAGCGCACTTCTCGACTTGGTGGTGCACGTGCCGCAGAGCGCGGAGCGAGCGCGCGACGATGCGGACCTGCGTGCCCATACCATTGCACGCAAGGCGGCACGGCAAGCGAGCATGGTCGCAGCCACGCTGTCGCTTCCCCCGGGGTGGATGGGCTGGCTCACAGTGCTGCCCGAAATGATCAGCGTCTGGAAGATTCAGGCCCAGATGGTTGCCGACATCGCAGCGCTGCATGGCCAGCAGACCCATCTGGGCAAAGAGCAGATGCTGTATTGCCTTTTCAGACATGTTTCTGCGCAACTGTTCCGCGACTTTGCGGTCAGAGCTGGCGAACGCGTGGTGGTGCGCTCCAGCACCATGAAAGCCCTGGAGGCGCTCGCGCTACAGATCAGCGGAAAACTTCTAGGCTCCGCCTTGCGAAAAGGCGCTTCCCGCTGGATTCCCTTGGTGGGCGCTGTCGGAGTGGGCGCCTATGCCTACTACGACACCTTACAGGTAGCAAAAAATGCGCAGCATCTTTTCCAGATTCAAAGCCCTAACGGCGCCCGGAATATGAGCCAATAGTGGCCTGATACCAGACGAATACTGCGCACTCCGCTATGTTTTTGATAGCAACTTCAGAGCGGTGCGCATTGCAGTCACAATAGGCCCCTTTTCAGAATTCCGCTGCTCCTTGCTATGGCCAAACTCTTCTTCCGCTACTCGGCCATGAATGCCGGCAAATCAACCTCGCTCTTGCAGATTGCCTATAACTATGAAGAGCAAGGACAGCGGGTGGCGCTCTTTACAGCGCGTATCGATGATCGCAACGGCGTGGGCAGCATTGCGTCCCGCCTCGGCATTGAGCGCCAGGCGGACACCTTTGATGAGCACACCAACTTTGAAGATGTGCTGACACCTCAGCACGGTCTGGCGTGCGTGCTGATTGACGAGTCACAGTTTTTGCAGCCGGCCCAGGTCGCCCAGTTGCATCGCATTGCGCACATGGCCAACATACCGACCATCTGCTTTGGTCTGCGCTCCGACTTTCAAGGCAAGCCCTTCCCTGGAGCCGCTTATTTACTCACCCTGGCGGACGATATCGAAGAGATCAAAACCATCTGCGCCTGCGGCCGCAAAGCGACCATGAACGTGCGGGTGGACGAACAGGGCCAAAGGATTCGCGAGGGCGAACAGGTCGTGATCGGCGGCAACGACCGTTACCAGCAAACCTGTGCACGCTGCTTCTATGAAGGCATCAACCGCTGAAGCGCCCTGAGTCTCGGCCCCTGCAAGGGGTGCCTCGCTTGAGGCTACCGCACATGAAAAAAGCCGTTAAACATTTCTGTTTAACGGCTTTTTCAGTTTTTTGGTCGGTGTGAAAGGATTCGAACCTTCGACCCCTTGCACCCCATGCAAGTGCGCTACCAGGCTGCGCCACACACCGATCGAGCCTCAAATTATAACTCGTGTTTTAGAGCCATTCAGGCATCAGCCATAAGAAGTTCTCGAATATCCAGCAATTCCTTCTTGATATGGAGCCACTCCACTGAGCTGCTAGCGTCTAGCGCCACTTCTTCCGCAACGTCCTCAAAATCCTCCAACTCAGCATCACCGAGCTCCAAGACTTCCATTCCCTCCAACTGGACCTCGCCACTGCGTTTTTTGTCCCGTTCGGTTTGCAGGATTTCCTGCATTTTGTTTCGCGCACCGCTGATCGTAAAACCCTGGTCGTAGAGCAGATCTCGGATCTTCCGGATCATCAGCACTTCATGGTGTTGGTAGTAGCGGCGGTTCCCGCGCCGCTTCATCGGGCGCAGCTGCGTGAATTCCTGCTCCCAATAACGTAGCACATGCGGCTTTACACCGCACAGATCGCCCACTTCACCGATGGTGAAATAGCGTTTGGCGGGAATAGGTGGGAGCGTTTTCTCCATTGAAATCAATGCTGTACGAGACAAAGCGTAGAGGTTACTCTAAGTTTTGTCTGTCTGCAAAATTTCCTTTACCCAAAGGCTACAAATAAATCAGCCGATGTGCTTTACTTCACGCGACCGGCTTGCCTTCGTCCTGGATTTGCTCTTTGAGCTTGTGACTTGCGTGAAAAGTCACCACGCGCCGGGCTTGGATCGGGATCGCCTCTCCGGTTCGCGGATTGCGCCCGGGCCGCGGGGCTTTGGTTCGGATTTGAAAGTTACCGAATCCGGAAATCTTGACGTCCGTGCCGTCAACGAGACTGGTTGCGATGAGATCGAAAAAGGCATCGATCATGTCTTTGGATTCGCGCTTGTTCAGCCCGATCTGTTCAAAAAGCAAATCAGAGAGCTGCGCCTTGGTCAGCGCAGGGGTCTCCAGACTTTCAACAGAAAACTCCATAGATCGATCCTTTTCCGTAATCTGAATCACACGCGCTGGCGCGCGCCAACCGAGCTCACCAATTGGGCGACAACAGCTTTCATGGCCGCGTCGATCTGCTCTTCGGTCAAAGTGGCATCGTCACTGTTGAGCGTCAGGCGCAAGGCGAGGCTGCGGTCGGTGCTACCGGCTTCAGTGGCTTGATCTTTTCCGACCTTGGGTCGATAGACATCGAACAACTGCACATCCCGCAAGAGGCCATCCGTTGGCGCGGCACGCACTGCAGACACGATATCCGCATGGGAAACCTGGTCACCCACCACGACTGCCACATCCCGCTGCACGGCTTGGAACTTGGCAACGCTCTGGAACACCGGGACCTTCCGGGCCAGCACGGCATCGAGCTCCAATTCAAAGATCACTGGCGCATGCGCCAGCTCGTAAGACTGGCGCCATTTGGGGTGCAATTCGCCCACAAAGCCGATAGTTTTGCCATCCAACATCACCGCAGTGGTACGACCGGGGTGCAATGCTGGGTGTTGAGCCGGCACAAACTCGGGCTTCAGCGGAGCCAACAAAGCCTCCACATCGCCTTTGACATCGAAAAAGTCAACCGTCTGATCCTTGCGGCCCCACTGCAACGCATCTGCACCGCCGCTCGCCAGACCCGCAACACGCATGGGTTGATCGAAGCCCTCTACGGTGCTATCGGTACTCTTGACCGACGCATCACGCAAAAATACCCGACCTATCTCGAACACCCGCACGCGGGGCGCTTTGCGTGCGAGATTGAATCGCAGCACTTGCAGAAGCGAACCCACCAAGCTGCTTCGCATCACACTCATCTGGCTAGCAATCGGGTTCAAAAGCTTGATGGGGTTGGAGTTACCCGCCAGCTCATGCTCCCAGCGCTCTTCAACAAAGCTGAAGTTAATGGTTTCTTGGTAACCCAGCGCAGCGAGTGAACGACGTACCGCGAACGGGCTGCGCTCGCTCTCAAGCCGAATCTTGGCAGTGATAGGCGCTTGCGGCGGTGTGTGGGGCAGGTTGTTGTAACCCACCATGCGCGCCACCTCTTCAATGAGGTCCTCTTCGATTTGCAGATCGAAGCGGAAGGATGGCGGTGTGACCGTAACAACACCTTCGGCCTCGTGGACTGAGAGGCCCAGGCGCCGTAGTGCCGTTGCGCACTGTTCTTGCGTCAAGGGCATGCCGATGACCTTGACCGCGCGCGCGACACGCAAGCTCACTGGCGGCGCCGCAGGCAATGTGCTGACCACATCCTCCACAGGGCCACACTGGGTTTCAGCGGTACCGCAAATCTCAATGATCAGCTGTGTAATCCGCTCAATATGTTCCACGGTGCCTTGGGGGTCTACTCCGCGCTCAAAGCGGTGGCCGGCATCCGTCGAAAAATTGAAACGTCGCGACCGCCCTGCAATCGACTTGGGCCACCAGAACGCAGCCTCGAGGTAAATGTGACGTGTGTCATCGGATACAGCGGTGGCGTCCCCACCCATAATGCCCGCGAGCGACTCAACATGCTGCCCATCAGCGATCACGCCAACTTTTTCATCGAGGGTGACGGTGGTGCCATTCAGCAGCTTCAGTTGCTCGCCCTCACGACCCCAGCGCACATCAAGCCCACCTTGAATTTTCTCAAGGTCAAAAATGTGGCTCGGGCGCCCCAGTTCGACCATCACATAGTTCGAGATATCCACCAAAGGGCTGACGCTGCGTTGACCGCACCGGGAGAGTCGATCCACCATCCACTGTGGAGTGCTGGCCTTGGTATTGACGTTGCGGATGACGCGCCCGGAAAAACGGCCGCACAGGTCAGGCGCGCTGATCTTGACCGCAACTTTGTCTTGGATAGCGACCGCAGCTGCCGGAAACTCCGGAGCCAATAGAGGCGCACCTGTCAGAGCAGATACCTCGCGCGCTACACCATACACACTCAGGCAATGCGCGAGGTTGGGCGTCAACTTGAGGGTGAACAGGGTGTCGTCCAGGTCCAGATAGTCGCGGATGTTTGTGCCCAAAGGCGCATCCAAGGGTAGCTCCATCAAGCCCCCATGGTCTTCATACAGTTTGAGCTCGCGCGCGGAGCACAACATGCCTTGGCTTTCGACACCACGTAGCTTGCCGACCTTAATCAGGAAGGGCTTGCCATCTTCTCCGGGGGGCAACTCTGCGCCCACCAAGGCACAGGGAATACGGATACCAACACGCGCATTGGGTGCGCCACAGACAATGTTCAGCAACTCGGCTTGACCTACATCGACCTTGCAAACGCGCAAACGATCGGCATTGGGGTGTTGCTCGGCCTCCTTGATCTCGCCCACTACGATCTGGGTGAATGGAGGTGCTACAGGCTTGAGTTCCTCGACCTCCAGACCAGCCATGGTCAAGGTATCTGCAAGCTGGGCGGTAGAAATGGCGGGGTTGCAAAAAGTGCGCAACCAGGATTCTGAAAATTGCATGTTCGGGACCGGCGTTTGACTTGTACGTGTGGATTACTGGAATTGCGACAGGAAACGGACATCGCCGTCAAAGAACAGGCGCAAGTCGTTCACGCCATATCGCAACATCGTCAATCGATCGGGGCCCATGCCAAAAGCAAAGCCGATAAATTTTTCGGGGTCCAATCCCATATTGCGGATGACGTTGGGGTGAACCTGGCCGGAACCGGCGACTTCCAACCAGCGACCCGCGAGAGGGCCCGTTTGGAATTGAATGTCGATCTCTGCGCTGGGCTCCGTAAAGGGGAAAAAGCTGGGGCGGAACCGCAGCACCAGATCATCCGATTCAAAGAAAGTACGGCAGAAATCCGTGAAGACGAATTTCAGGTCTTTAAAGCTCACGTTTTCACCCACCCACAGTCCCTCGCATTGGTGGAACATGGGCGAGTGGGTTGCGTCACTGTCTACACGGTAAGTACGGCCCGGCGCGATGACGCGAATCTCTGGCATGTCGCCAGAGTAAAGACCTTCAGACACAGCCCCTGCTGCAGCCCGGTGCGCCTTGACATGCTGCACTGCATAGCGAATCTGCATCGGGCTTGTGTGGGTACGCAGCAAGTTAGGCGCGGCCTCAGAACCACCCTCCACGTAAAAGGTGTCGTGCATCGAACGCGCGGGGTGATCTTCCGGCGTGTTGAGTGCGGTGAAGTTGAACCAATCGGATTCAATCTCAGGACCTTGTGCCACATCGAATCCCATGGAGCCGAAGATGGCTTCAATGCGTTCAAGGGTGAGCGACACAGGATGTAAACCGCCCTGTCCCCGCTGACGGCCCGGCAGAGTAACGTCCAACGCCTCCGCTTGGAGTTGCGCTTGCAACTCTTCGTCCGCCAACGCTTGACGACGCTCCGTAAGCGCCGCCTCGATAGCTTGTTTGGCCAAGTTGATCGCAGCACCGCGAGATTTTTTCTCCTCGACACTGAGAGCCGCCATGCCCTTCATGAGTTCAGTGATCTTGCCAGACTTACCTAAAAATAAGGCTTTCGCATTCTCAAGGTCGGCAGGAGTAACGGCTTGCACAAATGCAGCTTTGGCAGCTTCTACGATGTCGTTCAACTCGGTCATAAATTCAGTTGTTGCGATTCAAATCAATGAAAAAGGGCTAGTGCTTTTTCAAGCGCTAGCCCTTGTTTCTGGTGCGCAGAGTGCTACTGAATCAATAGCACCCTACTGCGGACTCAAGCAGCCAGTTTGGCTTTCACTTGTTCCACAATGCCAGCAAAAGCAGCCATGTCGTGGATCGCGATATCAGACAGAACCTTACGGTCGATCTCGATATTGGCTTTCTTCAGACCATTGGCAAACTGGCTGTATGTCATGCCGCATTGACGGGCTGCCGCGTTGATACGGGCAATCCACAACTGACGGAACACACGTTTCTTGGTGCGGCGGTCACGGTAGGCATATTGCCCAGCCTTCATTACCGCTTCTTTAGCGATACGGAAAACATTACCGCGGCGACCACGGAAACCCTTAGCAAGGGCCAGAACTTTTTTATGGCGGGCGCGAGCCGTTACACCACGTTTGACGCGAGGCATGTGATTACTCCTTGTACGTCGTTAATCAAATACCACGACCGGGCAACATCTGTGCCATGTGACCCATATTGGTCTCATGAACAGCTGTAGAACCGCGCAAGTGGCGTTTATTTTTAGTGGTCTTCTTGGTCAAGATGTGACGTTTGAAGGCTTGACCGCGCTTAACGGTACCACCTGGACGGACGCGGAAGCGTTTCTTCGCCGCGCTCTTGGTCTTCATTTTGGGCATGTTCATGCTCCTTTTCTTTTGTGCTCGTGAGGCGTCTGGAAAACTTTTCCAGCCTTGTTGGCCCCGAGCCACTTGTGCATCACCTTTTCAGGCTCTGCTTTGCAAAGCTGCTTTCACAGCTTTGCGGCTTGTAAACGGGTGACCAGACCCGCCTACAAAATTTAAGCTGCAGCTTCTGCTGCAGGCTTTGGAGAGCCACCCGGCTTCTTGCGGCCCGGTGCAATCATCATGATCATCTGGCGGCCTTCCAACTTAGGGAACTGCTCCACGATGATGGTGTCACCCAACTCATCGCGCATGCGCTGGAGCATGGCCAAACCGATTTCCTGGTGGGTGATTTCCCGACCGCGGAAGCGCAAAGTGATCTTGCACTTGTCGCCATCCGCCAAGAAGCGCTTGATATTGCGCATCTTGATGTTGTAGTCACCATCATCGGTACCGGGGCGGAATTTAATTTCCTTGATCTCGATAACCGTTTGCTTGGCTTTCGCTTCCGCAGCCTTCTTTTGCTCTTGGTACTTGAACTTGCCATAGTCCATCAACCGGCACACGGGCGGGTTGGCAGTTGCAGCAATTTCAACGAGGTCAACATCCAGCTCACCTGCCATGCGCAGGGCTTCCATCAGGCTGACAACACCCAAGGGCTCATTCTCAGGGCCGGAGAGGCGAACCTCAGGGGCCATGATTTCACGATTCAAACGGTGTTTACGTTCTTCGCGCTGGCGGCGGTCACGAAATTCAGTAGCGATGACTCAATCCTTCACAATATCTGCTACAAAAACTGTAGCGGTTGCCGCACAACGCGCACCAACAATCTCTTGATTCCTTGGAAAAACTCTTCAGGAAGTTTTGTTGGCAATGTCCGAGGTAATGCGTTCAATGAACGCCCCAAGAGGCATTGCACCGAGGTCTTGACCACCCCGGGCACGCACTGCGACAGCGCCTGCTGCCATCTCTTTGTCGCCAATAACGACCAGATACGGCAGCTTCTGCATCGAATGCTCCCGTATTTTATAGGTTATTTTCTCGTTGCGCAGGTCTAAATTGACCCTAAGCCCTTGATCCTGCAGCGTTTTCGCGACGTTCCGGGCGTATTCGGCCTGCGCATCGGTGATGTTGAGCACCGCAATCTGGATAGGTGCAAGCCACGCCGGCAACGCTCCCGCGCTCTCTTCGATCAAGATTCCAATAAAGCGCTCCAAGCTTCCGACAATCGCGCGGTGCAGCATGATAGGGCGATGGCGAGCGCCATCTTCGCCGACGAACTCAGCATCCAGACGCTCCGGCAAATTGGGATCTACCTGAATGGTGCCGCACTGCCACGGACGCCCGAGGGCATCTTTCAAGGTGTACTCGATTTTGGGGCCATAGAAAGCACCCTCACCCGGCAAATACTCAAACTCGCAACCCGATGCACGCAAGCCTTCAGCCAGCGCGTTTTCTGCACGATCCCAACTCTCCTCGCTGCCGATGCGTTTTTCAGGGCGTGTCGACAACTTATAAATGATGTTGGTAAATCCAAAATCTTTGTAGACCTTCTGCAAAAGTGTCGTGAACGCAATGACTTCAGATTGAATCTGGGCCTCGGTACAAAAGATGTGACCATCGTCCTGCGTGAAAGCGCGCACCCGCATGATGCCGTGCAAGCCGCCGGACGGCTCATTGCGGTGGCAGGCGCCAAACTCACCGAAGCGCAATGGCAGATCGCGATAGCTCTTGATGCCATGTTTGTAGATAAGGATGTGCCCCGGGCAGTTCATCGGCTTGAGTGCGTAATCACGCTTTTCCGACTCGGTGATGAACATGTTTTCACGGTACTTGTCCCAGTGGCCGGTTTTCTCCCACAAACTCTTATCGATGATTTGCGGGCCCTTAACCTCTAAGTAACCGTTGTCTTGGTACACCTTGCGCATGTACTGCTCCACACCTTGCCAGAGGGTCCAGCCCTTGGGATGCCAGAACACGGTTCCGGGGGAGTGCTCATCAATGTGGAACAAGTCCAGCTCACGCCCCAGTTTGCGGTGGTCGCGCTTTTCAGCTTCTTCCAACATCGTCAAATGCTGCTGGAGCTCATCTTTGGTGGCCCAAGCGGTGCCGTAAATGCGCTGCAACATTTCGTTGCGATGGTCCCCGCGCCAATAGGCACCGGCCACTTTCATAAGCTTGAAATGCTTCAGCTTGCCGGTGCTGGGCACATGGGGGCCACGGCAAAGGTCTTCAAACTTACCTTCGCGGTACAAAGAAACGTCTTCATTTGCAGGGATGCTGGCAATGATTTCTGCCTTGTAGTTCTCACCCAGGCTTTTGAAGTAAGCCACCGCATCATCCCGCGGTAAGACACGGCGGCTGACAGGCTCATCCAATGCCGCCAATGCGGTCATCTTCTTCTCGATGGCGACGAGGTCTTCGGGTGTGAACGGGCGCGAGTACGAAAAATCGTAAAAGAAGCCGTGCTCAATCACCGGCCCGATCGTGACCTGTGCTTCAGGAAACAGCTCTTTCACCGCATAGGCCAACAAGTGGGCGGTGGAATGGCGAATGACCTCCAGGCCATCGGCGTCCTTGGCCGTAATGATGGACAACGCACTGTCGGCTGTCATCTGGAAACTGGTATCCACCACTTTGCCATCTACCTTGCCGGCCAATGCGGCTTTTGCCAAGCCGGTGCCGATGGAGGCAGCCACTTCGGCCACGGTAACCGGGCCGGGGAATTCACGTTTGGAACCGTCAGGGAGTGTGATGTGGATCATGGTGGTTTCGAGGAAAGAGGGACTTGAAAAGCAAAAAGCGCGGAGGGGTCCGCGCTTTACTATGAATTTGATAGCTGACTGCGCACAAGGCGCGCGGACTACGGCCTTATTCGCTGATGAATGTTACCGGTGTAGTTCGCGGTGTCATAACCAAACTGCCTTTCTCGCTCTTATACAAAGTTGATTAGTGCATTTTAACCGCAGTCTGCATGAATGAAAAAAGGCCGGGCGCCTTGTGAGCGACCCGGCCTTGACTCCACAGCGGTTGGCTTAGTGGAATTGCTCTTCTTCAGTAGAACCGGTCAGCGCCTTCACAGAGGAGGAACCGCCCTGAATGACTGTGGTCACGTCGTCGAAATAACCCACACCCACTTCTTGCTGGTGCGACACAAAGGTGTAACCCTTGTCACGCGCCGCGAACTCAGGCTCTTGCACCATTTCGGTGTAATGCTTCATGCCTTCGCCTTGGGCGTAAGCGTGTGCGAACTGGAAGGTGTTGAACCAGTTGATGTGAATGCCAGCCAAGGTGATGAACTGGTACTTGTAGCCCAAAGCCGACAGGTCTTCCTGGAAAGATGCAATCTGGCTGTCGCTGAGGTTCTTCTTCCAGTTGAACGATGGGGAGCAGTTGTAAGACAACAGTTTGCCCGGGCAAGCAGCGTGCACAGCTTGTGCAAATTCGCGGGCAAAGCCGATGTCGGGCACACCTGTCTCGCACCACACCAAGTCGGCATAGGGTGCGTAGGCAACGCCACGGCTGATGGATTGCTCCAAGCCATTCTTCACCCGGTAGAAACCTTCCTGGGTGCGCTCACCGGTGATGAAAGGTTTGTCGTTCTCGTCGTAGTCGCTGGTGATCAGGTTCGCAGCTTCCGCATCGGTACGAGCCAGAATGATGGTAGGCACGCCCATGGTGTCGGCCGCGAAACGCGCAGCAATGAGCTTCTCAATCGCTTCGCGGGTTGGCACCAACACCTTGCCACCCATGTGACCGCACTTCTTCACAGCAGCCAATTGGTCTTCGAAGTGCACACCAGCAGCGCCGGATGCAATCATGTTCTTCATCAGCTCAAAAGCGTTCAACACGCCGCCGAAACCGGCTTCTGCGTCGGCCACGATAGGCAAGAAGAAGTCAATGAACTCTTTGTCACCTGGGTTGATTCCGCGACCCCACTGAATTTCGTCGGCGCGCTTGAACGTGTTGTTGATGCGGCGAACCATGGTAGGCACCGAGTCGTAGGCGTACAAAGACTGGTCGGGGTACATGGTTTCCGACGTGTTGCCGTCAGCAGCAACTTGCCAACCCGACAGGTAAACGGCCTCCAAGCCAGCCTTGGCTTGTTGCATAGCCTGACCTGCAGAGATCGCACCGAAGGCATTGACGTAGCCTTTTTTGGCGCCGCCGTTCACTTTATCCCACAGCTTTTCAGCACCACGCTGAGCCAGGGTGTACTCAGGCTGCACGCTTCCACGCAAGCGAACCACGTCTGCAGCGGAGTAACCACGCTTCACGCCTTTCCAGCGCGGGTTGGTCGCCCAGTCTTTTTCCAAGGCTGCGATTTGCTGTTCGCGGCTCAGTTGCTCTTTGATGGATTGCGGCATGTGAACACTCCTAGGTTGGTTGATGGTTTCGGCAGCTTTAGCCCTGCCGATGACTTAATTCTAAGTCTTATATAAGACAGAAGTCTAATCTTATGTCTTATATAAGACATAAATTTTCTTGTTTAGAATCAACAAGTTAGAACCGCCATCCTGCAATGCAAAATGAACCAATGCGATCCGAAATTATGACCTCACCCGTTGATGCGAGTGATTCCGCATTGCGACATTAAAATGCAAGCAGCAAAATAATTGACACCCGACCATCAGTAGGCATCTGCGTAGCGATTCAACTCCCATTCGCTGACATGCTGATGAAAGTCGCACCACTCCGCATGCTTGACCTTCAAAAATTGATCAACGAATGCGGTACCGACTGCCGCAGAAAGAAACTGGTTGCCCTCCAAGGCGTCCAACGCTTCCAACAAGTTGCGCGGTAGCGCTGGTGGAAGAGCCCCACCAGCAGCCGCCACTGCATATAAATCTTGATCGCAGGGAGCCGAGGGCTGCATGCGCTTATCCACCCCGTCTAACCCTGCAAGCAAGGTGGCCGCCAACGCCGCATACACATTGCAAGACGGGTCCGGCAATCGCCATTCAAGGCGCCCCGCAACCGTCCGAACAAGGCAAGTGCGGTTGTTATCACCATAGGCCTTCCACACAGGGGCCCACGTGGTGCCAGATGCACTCGAAGTACTTGCAAGGCGCTTGTAGCTATTCACCGTGGGCGCGCATATGGCTGCGAGCGCGTCGGCATGAGCCAAAAGACCTGCCGCAAACTGGTGCCCGTTTGCGCTCAAGCCTAAGGAGTCCTGTCCATGGCTAAACACGGCTTCGCCCTGCGAATTGGTGATGCTGATATGGAAATGCAAACCACTGCCCGGCGAGCCAGCCAGTGGCTTGGGCATTCCACTGAACACCATGCCATGTCGCTCGGCCACGGCGTGGGCGGCAAGTTTGAAAAGCATAAAGCGGTCCGCGGCAGCAAGCGCTTCGTCAAACCGGTAATTCACCTCATACTGACCACTGGCATCCTCGTGATCGATTTGCTGCAAATCGAAACCCAGTGCCACCAGCGTCTGGCGCATGTCATCGAGGTATGCCGAATTCCGGCAAATCGATTTCAGGTCGTAGGAAGGTTTGGCTAAGTGGTCTTCAGCGTCAGCGACACGCCACCGCCCTTCACTTCGCTTGAGCAAAAAATACTCCGGCTCTATGCCAACCCACATCGTCCAGCCGCGCTCGCGTAATCGCGCCAGAGCTGCTTTTAAAACCTGGCGGGAACAGGTTTCAAGCGGCTGACCACCAGCGAAGCCCTCGCAAACGGCATGCGCCACCCCCGGCATGAAGGGCAGAGGCTGGATAGTTTCCGGAAGAATCCGGCCGTAATACTCGCTCCGGGCGCCGAAGCGGGGTAACCCAGTCCCCCAAATGCTGGGGCCGGCAAACCCGGCGCCCACCTCCACCCATTCCTTCAGGTTCTCTACCGGAACAAGCTTGCCCTTAGCCACTCCATGAATATCGGTGAACTGGGGCAGAAGCGAGTGGACACCTTTTGCCTGTAACGAAGAAATGAGCGCTGGATAATCATGCATAAAAAAGACCTCTAGCGCTCATCTATCAAGCGCAACACGCTATGAATACCATAGCATTCTCAAACCGGTGTCGCAGGAACCTGCAGAGATGTAGTAACCGCACGGCTGGCTGCCGCAATTTCACGCTCACGCTTGCGGGTCTGGCGTGCCACCCAAATGCTGTATCCGACGATCACCGTGGTCACGGTCACGATCAACAAGGTAGCCGCCGCATAAATGGTGGGATTGATGCCCCGCCGGGCGTAGCCGAATATGACTTGGGGCAGTGTGTTTACTCCGGGTCCGGACAGAAACTCGGAAATCACCACGTCGTCAAATGACAGGGTGAAGCTCAACAGAAACGCTGCCAAGATACCTTGGGCAATATTGGGTAGCGTGACCAGAAAAAACACTTCATGCGGCCGTGCCCCGAGGTCCATAGCGGCCTCTTCCAATGATCGATTGACCTCTAGCAAGCGCGACTGGATCACCACCATGCCGTAGGCCATGCCTAACAAAGTGTGGCCGAGAATGATGGTGAACATGCCACGCTCGGGCCAACCAAACACATTCTGAGCCCCGACCATAAGCAACAACAACGAGAGACCAATGACCACCTCTGGCATGACCAGAGGAGCATTCACCATGCCTGAGAAGGCAGTACGGCCCAGAAAACGGCGGTAGCGAACCAATACAAAGGCAGCAAAAGTACCCAAGACGGCGGATAACACCCCTGTCACCAAAGCCACCTGAACCGACAACCAGAATCCTTCAACGATTTTGGTGTCCCGGGTCAGAGCCTCGTACCACCGGAGTGAGAAGCCCGTAAAGTTGGCATCTTGCCTGGTGCTGTTGAATGAAAACACCACCATGAACAGTAAAGGCATGTAGAGGAACGCATAGACCAGCGCCAACCAGGCTTTGCCAAAGTGTTTTTCAATCCAGGCTTTCATGAGAATCCTTATTGCTTGGGTTCAGCGGCTTCGCCGGTGTACCGGTAGTACAGGGCCAACGGCACCACAATGAGACCAATCATCACGACCGCCAATGCACTGGCGCGGGGCCAGTTGTTGCTGGTAAACATTTCATCCCACACTACGCGCCCGATCATGATGTTTTCAGGCCCCCCGAGCAGCGATGGAATCACGAACTCGCCCACCGAAGGAATAAACACCAGCATGAATCCCGCCACAATGCCGGCCTTAGACAGTGGCACAGTGACCAGCCAGAATGCCTTGAAGGGTGAGGTCCCCAAGTCGTAGGCGGCTTCCAGCAAGCGGAAATCCATCTTCACCAGATTTGCGTACAGCGGCAGGATCATGAAGGGCAGATACACATAGGTCATGCCGACCAGCATCGACACATTCGTGTACAGCAACTGCACAGGCTCTGAAGTCAGCCCGACGGCCATCATCAACTGGTTGATGACCCCTTGATCCGCCAAGATTCCTTTCCACGCATAGACACGCAAAAGAAACGATGTCCAAAACGGCAGCATCACCATCATGAGCAGCGCCGGGCGCACGCTGGGCTTGGCTCGCGCAATGAAATAGGCAAACGGATAGCCGATCAGCAAACACAACACCGCGGTGCACAGCGCATACCAAATCGAGCGCAAATACGCCTCGATGTACAGCGTCTGAAAGAGCGCCCCACCTTCCCCGGTGCGGAAGATGGACCAGTAGTTCTCGTACTTCAGCTTCAGCAGCCCGGTGCCGGAATCCCAAATCGGCTTGAAGGGGTTGATGTCGTTGCCCATGTCCACGAAACTGATGTAGACCAGAATGAGAAATGGCAACAAAAAGAAAATCAGCAGCCAACTGAATGGCACACCGATCACAAAGCGGCGACCCGGGGTAGGCACAGTGTTGGTGGACATAGCGAACCTCAATCCCGCAGCACGATTCCAGAACGATCGCCCCACCAGAAGTACACATCGTCTTCCCAAGTGATGTCACTCAGATCCTGGCGCGAAGTATTGGCTTCTGTGATCTTGACCCGGGTGCCATCAGTTGCCACCACGATGAAGGTGTTGTAGGAGCCGAAATAGGCAATTTCTTTGACCTTGCCGGTGAATACGTTGACGCCCACCGCCGGCTTGGTTTTACTGATCTCGATCTTCTCAGGGCGCACCGCGATACCCACAGGCATGTTGAGCGTGCCGCTCACGCCGTGGCCTACCTGGATTTCGCCAATACCGGTCACGGCGGCACAACGATCCACCTCGTCAACGCTCAGTCGCCCTTCAAACACGTTGACGTTTCCGATGAAGCCCGCCACGAAGCGATTGGCAGGATGCTCGTACACCTCTTCAGGGCTTCCCACCTGCAGGACCCGGCCTTTGCTCATGACCGCAATCCGGTTGGCCATGGTCATCGCCTCTTCCTGATCGTGGGTCACCATCACGCAAGTGACACCTACCTTCTCAATAATATTCACCAACTCAAACTGGGTCTGCTCCCGTAGCTTCTTATCAAGCGCACCCAATGGCTCATCCAGAAGCAAGAGCTTAGGACGCTTGGCCAGACTGCGCGCCAGTGCAACCCGTTGCTGTTGACCGCCGGAGAGCTGATGGGGTTTGCGTTTGGCATAGGCACCGAGCTGAACCAGATCCAACATTTCACCCACGCGCTGCTTGATTTCGTCTTTGGGCAACCCCTCCCGCTTCAGACCAAACGCGACGTTCTCCCAAATATCAAGATGCGGAAACAGCGCATAGCTCTGGAACATCATGTTGATCGGGCGGTCATAAGGCGCCAGTTTGGCAACGTCTTGCCCACCGAGCAATATGCGTCCCGATGTCGGTGACTCAAAACCGGCCAGCATACGCAGCAACGTAGATTTGCCACAACCGGAACTGCCCAAAAGCGCGAATATCTCGCCTTGCGCGATCGAGAGTGAGACCTCGTCGACCGCTACGGCTTCATCAAAACGCTTCACCAATTTTTCGGTGACCAGATATCCCACTTTGTCGGGTTGCACTGCCATGTGATTGACCTTGAATGATGTCGCTGAATACAAAAAGGGCTGTTCATACCGGGGTACAAACAGCCCTTGATGCGCTGGGTTCAGGGCTTACTTGCCTTTTTTGAACGCGTTGTAAGCATTCGCCATGGATTCACGCGCTTCATTGGTGAAGCTGCTTGGAGGGATCATTTTGGCGAAGTATTCGGCGTCCACGAAGATGCTCTTGTTGGCGGTCATCTCGGGATTGATCTTCTCGACCGATGCCTTGTTGCCGGTGTTGTAGTTCATCTCATTGGTCATGGATGCACCACTTTCGGCACGGAGGTAAAAGTCAATGAACGCGTGTGCATTGTTAGGATGCTTGGCGTCCTTGGTAAGGCCAATAGCATCGATGAAGATCAATGCACCGGTACTTGGCAACAAAGCTTCGATGACTTCTTTGGACCCGTTTTCTTTCGCACGACCCGCTGCAATGTTGATGTCGCCGGCCCAGCCGATAGACACACAAGCCTTACCGCCTGCAATGTCGTCAATCATGGTGGAGCTGAACAAACGGACATCTTTACGCACCTTTGCCAACATGGCGCCGGCTTCCTTGTAGTCGTCTGCACTGTTGGAATACGCATCTTTACCGATGTAATGCAGCGCCACAGGCAAAATTTCAGTCGGGGAATCCAGGTAGGCGATACCGCAGGATTTCAGCTTAGCGGTGTATTTGGGGTTGAACACCAGATCCCACGCGTTTTCCGGCATGGGCATGCCGCCCAGGGCTTTTTCTACTTTTGTTTTGTTGATACCGACGGTGGTGAAGCTCCAAGCCCAAGGCACGAGGTGCTTGTTCTCAGGGTCAGCCTTGGTCATGGTAGCCATCAGCGCGGGGTCCAGGTTTGCAAGGTTTTTGATCTTGGACTTGTCCAGGGGCTGCAACAAACCACCCTCAATTTGCGGCTTGGCAAACACAGTGCCGGGGACCACGAGGTCATAGCCGGTATTGCCAGCCACCAATTTGGCATGCAGGGCTTCGTTGGTTTCGAAGGTGTCGTAGTTCACCTTGATACCGGTTTCCTTTTCAAAGGCCGCAATCATCCCCTCAGGAATGTAATCAGGCCAGTTGTAAATATTGAGTACCTTCTCTTCAGTATTGACGGGCGCCGCCGGCGCGCTCGCTACAGCAGCAGGTGCCGCGGCGGCCGCAGGTGCCTCTTCTTTTTTACCGCAACCGGCCAGAACCAGCGCCGACAGCGCGAAGGTGCAAAGGTACTTTTTCATGGTGAGCGTATCCCCGTAGAAATGAAAATATTGGACTACAAACTACAAGCCTGACACTAGCAATATTCAGACCAAAAAAGATTATAGAAGTGCTAAATCAATGCTTTGGCATTCAACTCCGCATGTGTCAAATCCAGCGATAAATAAATCAGACGCATCAATTCATCAATATCAGCGCGGGTCATCGTCAGAGGTGGGGCAATGATCATGCGGTCGCCCACCGCCCGCATCACCAACCCGCTGCGGAAACAGTGGGCGCGGCACACCATGCCCACGGCGTCGGCCTCTGCAAAACGCGTCCGGCGCTGCTTATCTTTGACCAGCACCAAGCCGGCTACAAACCCACATGTTTCTGCCGCGGTGACCAAGGGATGCTCGTTGAGCTCGGTAAAACGTTGGGCGAAATACGCTCCGATGTCGCCACGAATTTTTTGCGGCAACTGTTCTTGCTCCATCAGGGCAATGTTGGCGAGTCCAACAGCACAGGCCACCGGGTGCCCGCTGTAGGTGTATCCATGGTTGAATTCCCCGCCCTGCTCTATCAAGACCTTGGCCACACGGTTACCCACCATTACTCCCCCCAAAGGGATGTAACCACTGGTGATCGCCTTGGCAAAGGTCACCAAATCTGGCTTGTAGCCGAACTTCTCGTAGCCGAACCAATGCCCGAGGCGGCCGAAGGCACAAATGACTTCATCACTGATCAGCAAGATGCCGTATTTGTCGACGATGCGCTGAATCTCCGGCCAATAACTGTCGGGCGGAATGATGACCCCGCCTGCCCCCTGCACCGGTTCAGCAATGAATGCCGCCACCTTGTCAGGTCCGACCGAAAGAATTTTCTCCTCCAGCCAACCCGCGGCCCGCACCCCGAACTCCAGCGCAGACTCTCCGGGCAAGCCGTTCTCAAAAAAATACGGTTGCCCGATATGCGTGATGTTCGGAATGGGCAAATCACCCTGGGCGTGCATGCCACTCATTCCCCCCAGCGAGGCCCCTGCCATGGTGCTGCCGTGGTAGGCATTGAGTCGGCTGATGATGACTTTACGCTCGGGCTGACCCAACAAATCCCAGTAGCGGCGGACCATGCGCACGTTGGAGTCATTGCTCTCGCTGCCACTGGACGAATAGAACACATGCTGAAAACTACGGTCACCGACATCCGGTGCCAGTGAAGCCAACTTGGCCGCCAGTTGCACCGCCGGCACATTGGTCGTTTGGAAGAAGCTGTTGTAGTAGGGCAGTGTCATCATTTGCTGATGAGCAGCATCGGCCAGCTCCCGCCTACCGTACCCCGCGTTGACACACCATAAGCCACTCATCCCATCCAGGATTCGGTTGCCCTCCGAATCCCACACATAAATGCCCTCAGCATGGCTGATTACCCGGGCACCGCGGCTCTGCAGGTCTTTAAAGTCCGTAAATGGGTGCAGAAAGTGCGCGCTGTCCAGAGACTGGATCTGTGCAGTGTCGATAGAAATAGTCATGGCAAGTCAAAAAATGAATACGCAATCTCAGCGGGGCTTACACATGGAGCAACAAGTGCTCTCGCTCCCAGGGTGAGATCACCTTCATGAACTCATCGAACTCCAACTCCTTGATTTCGGAGTACACGGTGACAAACTCTTTGCCCAGCACCTCGTGCAGATCGCTCTCTTTGCGCAACCAGTCCAAGGCCTCGCCCAGACTGCGCGGGAGCGCATAGGGCGAGAGGTAGGCATCCCCCCGCATTTCGGGCTTGGGCTTGATTTTGTTTTTCAAACCCAAGTAGCCGCAGGCCAAGGTCATGGCCATGGCCACATAGGGGTTGGCATCCGCCCCGATCACCCGGTTCTCTACGCGACGGGCTGCAGGGGAAGAAATTGGCGAACGTATTCCCACGGTGCGGTTGTCATAACCCCACTCAATATTGATGGGCGCTGCCGTATTGCGTGAGAGGCGCCGGTAGCTATTCACATAGGGGGCCACCAGAACCATGGCCGCCGGAATGTAGCGCTGCAGCCCCCCGATGTAGTGCATAAAAGCCTCGGAGGGGGTTCCATCCTCGTTGCTGAACACGTTTTTGCCGGACTCCATATGCACCAGACTCTGGTGTACGTGCATGGCACTGCCCGGCTCACCGGCAATCGGCTTGGCCATAAAAGTGGCGTACATGTCGTGGCGCAACGCAGCTTCCCGCACCGTGCGCTTGAAGAAGAACACTTCATCGGCCAGGCCCAAGGGCTTGTTGTGGAAGAAATTAATCTCCATCTGGCCCGCACCCACTTCGTGGATCAAGGTATCTACGTTGAGCTCCATCTTGTCGGAGTAGTCGTAAATCTCTTCAAACAAGGGGTCAAACTCGTTCACCGCGTCAATACTGTAGGCCTGACGCGAGGTCTCCGCCCGCCCGCTCCGCCCCACCGGCGCTCTGAGCAAGGTGTTGGGATCAGTATTGCGGGCCGTGAGGTAAAACTCCAACTCGGGCGCCACGATGGGTTGCAAGCCCTCTGCTGCAAACAAATCGCAGACCCTGCGCAACACACTGCGGGGCGCAAATGGAACCAGCTTGCCCTCGTGGTCGAAACAGTCGTGAATGACCTGCGCAGTAGGGTCGGTAGCCCAGGGAACGATACGCACCGAAGAAGGATCCGGGCGCAACTGCATGTCTTTGTCGGTAGGGTCAATGACATCGTAGTACGGCCCGCTTTCAGGAAACTCGCCGGTAACCCCCATGGCCACAATCGCCTGGGGCAGTCGCATGCCACGGTCTTCGGTGAACTTTGCCCGGGGCAAAATTTTGCCGCGGGCGACCCCGGTCAAGTCAGGTACCAAACACTCTACCTCGGTGACCCGGCGCTCATTGAGCCATTGCTCCAGATCGTTGAAATTCATGTTTTTGTTTTCGGTCATTGTTTTCTCCTTGGTGTGCAGCATCGACATCATGCCTGCAGCACAACGCTTTGAACAAAATCATTCTGGTGCAGAATTGGCTGAAATCCGGAGCCATTTAAAAGGCTTCTATGGTGCCACTTTTACTCCACTGCCATCCCATGCTGTCCGAACTCATCCTCAGTGAAATGCACCAGCTCAGCAGCAAGGGGCAGATGCCACTGCACCGGCAGCTGTATGAGGCCCTGCGCAGGGCGGTACTCCAAGGCAAGCTCCATGCCGGAGACAAACTCCCCTCCAGCCGTGAACTCACGCAAGATCTGAACCTATCCCGCAACACGGTGGTCGCCGCCATCAACCAGTTGGTCACCGAGGGTTACCTAATCAGCCGGGTGGGTAGCGGGACCTATGTCAACGAGCAATCGCGACCTGCGCAGCGATCTCTGACCACCAGCACCGACCAAGGCTCAGGCCTTTCCGTTCGGGGCATTGCGGTGTCGACCCAATACACCTCAGCCCAACTCGAAATACAACCCTTCACCCCTGGGGTGGCGGACTTCAGCGCCTTCCCGGTCGCACTGTGGCAGCGCCTGCAAAACAAGCACTGGCGCATGACTTACCCCGACATGCTGGACTACTCCTACGGCGGTGGCCACACCCCGTTGCGGCGTGCGGTCGCGGACTATCTGCGGGTGTCGCGCAGTGTGCCCGTCGATATGGACCAGGTGCTCATCACCAACGGCACCCAGCAATCTCTGGACTTGTGCGCCCACATGCTCGCGGACCACGGGCAATGTGTCTGGATGGAAGACCCCGCCTACTGGGGCGCGGTGAAAGCATTCACCGCTTCAGGTCTTACGCTCCATCCGGTTGCCGTAGACCCGCACGGCATGGCGCCTTCTCTTGCCGACAACCAAAAGACACCACGCCTGATTTACACCACCCCCTCCCACCAGTACCCGACAGGGGCCGTCATGTCTCTTGCGCGCAGACAACAGCTGCTGGCACTGGGCCGGCAACACAACGCCTGGATACTCGAAGACGACTACGACAGCGAATTCCGCTTCAGTGGCCCGCCGCTTTCGTCTCTGGCGGGGCTCGATAGCAGTGGCCGGGTGATCTATCTGGGGTCGTTCTCCAAAGTCCTGTACCCGGGACTGAAGCTGGGCTACTTGGTGGTTCCCAAAACGGTGGCCGCTGCCTTCAAGCAGGCGCACTATGACCTGAATCGCCCCGGGCAACTTCCACTCCAAGCAGCGTTGGCCGAATTCATCGAGTTGGGGCACTTTGCCGCCGCGCTCCGAAAAGCCCGCCAAAGCTACGCGCAACGCCGCAGGTGCCTGCTCGACGCGTTGCAACCCATCCTCGGACCCAAGGCCAGCATCAGTGGCGCAGAACAAGGCCTGCACCTGTGTCTGCAATTGCCCACCGTGCTGGACGATGCCG
Organism: Rhodoferax sp.; assembly: GCF_013297935.1. GTDB lineage: Bacteria > Pseudomonadota > Gammaproteobacteria > Burkholderiales > Burkholderiaceae_C > Allorhodoferax. Next base: position 131,791 of record NZ_JAAFIX010000001.1, read on the forward strand.
CGCTTGCAAGGCGTATCGGCCACGCAGGCATGGTGGTGCGCCCGCTCTCGGCCTACTGCCTCGCAAGACGCGACGCGAAAGGTCTGGTGATCGGCTACGGGTATGCCACGCTCCAAGACATCGCTCGCTGGGGACCCGAACTCGCCAGACTGGTGGCGGCGGCTATAAAAGATCTTTGAGCTGGTGGTAAGCCATGCCAAGCACAAGGCTGGGGGTGCGCAACCACCGCCCTCCGGGAAAGCTCCGGTGCTGCATGCGCGCAAACACATCCAGGCGCTCGGCCTGCCCTGCAATGGCTTGCGCTACCAATCGACCGGCTAAACCCGTCAATGCAACCCCGTGGCCACTAAATCCCTGCAGGTAGTACACGTTGCCACCGATCCGGCCGAAGTCGGGTGCGCGGTTCATGGTGATGTCGACAAAACCACCCCACACATACTCCAGTCGGGTTTTCGCCAGCTGCGGAAACACCCTGCACATGCGACGGTGCATGGTGTCTGACAGATGACGGGGCGTTGCCGTGGAATAGCTCACGCCGCCCCCAAACAACAACCTTTGGTCGGCACTCCTGCGGAAATAGTCCACCGCAAAATTGTTATCACACACCGCAGAATTGCCCGGAAGCAAGCTGGCGGCAAAGGCATCCCCCAAGGGCTCAGTCCCCACCACATAGGTCCCGACCGGCATGATGCGACTACTGAGCTCGGGGGCTACTTGCGGCCCCCACTCAGGCAAAGCACAGTTGCCGGCCAGCACCGCAAAGTTCGCTCGCACAGTACCGTTGGCAGTCTGTGCCGTGACGGTAGCCCCGCGCTGCAACCCGGTCACCGCGGAGTGCTCAAACACCTGCACCCCAGCCGCCTGCGCAGCAGCCAATAGGCCAAGCACGTATTTCAAAGGGTGCAAATGCCCGGAAACCGGCTCCCAGGTCGCGCCGAGATAGTGCGCACTTTGAATCTGGGTTTGCAAATCCGCGCCTTGCAGCCAACGGGTAGAGAACCCGTAGTCCCGCTCTAAGGCTTCGGCGTCGGCCTGCAGTGCCCTCACCTTGCGGGGACTGTCCGCCACCGTGAGATAGCCTGTGGCCAGATCGCAAACAATGCGGTGCTCGAACACCCGCTCCTTGAGCAAAGCGACTGCCTCCAGCGACATGTCCCACACCCTTCGGGACATGGCATGACCACCTTGGGCTTCAAATGGCGCCTGACCGCTGGCCACGCCCACGATAAATTGACCGCCGTTGCGCCCGGAAGCTCCACTACCGACGCGGTCCGCCTCCAACAGCGCCACGGAGTAACCGGCCTTGCGCAAATCCAGCGCGCAACACAAACCGGCAAAACCCCCACCTATCACGACGACATCGGCATGGTGAGAACCAGCCAACGCAGGCAAGGCAGCAGCGCGCTGTGCGCTGGCCTCGTAATAGCTATGGCGATTGAGCTGGGTGTCTGACTGCAGCAAAGACATGGCAAGCGCTACCCCGCGGCCAATTTGGCCGCTTGACCGCTGAGATAAGTCCACACCAGCGTAGCTGCCGCATTACTGGTGAGTTCAGCGTGGTCGTACGCGGGAGCCACCTCCACGCAATCCATCCCGATGAAAGACAGTGGCGCCAACTCTTCCAGCAAGGTCAAGACCTGTGAGCTACTCAGCCCGCCCGGCTCGGGAGTGCCCGTTCCGGGGGCAAACGCGGGGTCCAGGCAGTCGATATCCAGTGTGAGGTAGACCGGCGTGTCACCGATGCGCTGGCGAATGGCATCCACCACCTCCGCCAGCCCGGCACCATCACGCCCCCGCAGAGCACGGGCTGTGAAGATCATTCCACCCTGGTCACGGACGTACTCCCGCGCAGCACGGGTGCCACTGGATCGCAGACCGATTTGGATGGTTTTATCCGCCTGCACCAGGCCTTCTTGCAAAGCTTCATAGGTCCAGGTGCCATGGCCGGAGGGTTCTCCGAAATGGTCTTCCCACGTATCGCAGTGCGCATCAAAGTGAATCAAGGCCACCGCACCATAGCGCCGCTTGATCGCACGCAGCAGTGGCAGAGTGACCGAATGATCGCCCCCTAAAAACACGCAATGGTGGTTGTTCAACAAAGCGTCCGCCTGGGCCTCAATCGCAGCCCGCACCTCCACCAAGGGCGAAGCATTGGGCAAGGTGAACTCACCGGCATCGCCAAGCCTATCGATCGGGCTGACGCCAAAGACCGGGTGCAAGCCGTCACACAACATCAAGGATGCGCGCCGGATTTCTTGCGGACCAAACCGCGCGCCCGGACGATTCGTCACCGCACCATCAAACGGAATGCCTGTCAGCGCAAATGCCTGATCGTGGAGAGGGCCGCAGGCCAGAAAGCGATTGCTGTTGCTGGCATAGGCAAAAGTACCGGTTCCCATGAAATGTCCTTCTGTCGCAAAACTGGTTTGAATGGAATTCATGTCAACCTTAACCGCGCGATTGCGCCTGTTTGGAGCCACTTGAGGGCCACCGCTTGGTGTAGGCTTGAGCGCTTTGCTGATTGACCCCATACGCCATGAGTACCACGAACACGACACCCCGGCTCCTCTCCTATGCTCTGCTGGCTTCCAGCATGGCGCTGGTCGGCAGCTACGTCGCCCTGTCGAAGCCATTGGTCATGGTGCTGCCGGTTTTCTTACTCGCGTGGCTGCGTTTCGGAATCGGTGGTCTGGCTACTCTGCACTGGCTCAAGCGCCCTGCCGACGAGCCGCCCATGACACCGGCCACGCGGAAATTTTTGTTCCTCGAGTCCTTCTTCGGAAACTTTCTGTTTTCTATCTGCATGTTGTACGGGGTCAGCATGACCACCGCTGTCTCAGCGGGAGTGATCATGGCCTCCATTCCCGCGGTAGTCGCCATCATGAGCTGGGTTTTTCTGAAGGAAAAAATCAACGCCCGAACCTGGATGGCAGTCGCCTGCAGCGCCCTGGGTATTGGTCTACTCGCACTATCAAAAAGTGAGCACGCCGCGCACGCTTCATCAGGGCCAGCAAGCGATTTGAGTCCTAACAGCCATCTTCTGGGCAACGCTTTGGTTTTCGCCGCCGTGTTGTGTGAAGCCGCTTACGCCGTGATTGCCAAAAAGCTCACCGGCGCGCTGACGCCACGGCGGATTACCTCGCTGATCAACCTCTGGGGTTTTGCTCTGGTAACGCCCTTTGGGGCGTATGTGGCCTGGTCCTTTGACTTCGGCGCGGTGCCGGCGGGTTCCTGGTTGTTGCTGGTGTTTTACGCTCTGGCAGCTAGCGTGTGGACCGTGTGGCTCTGGATGAGTGGGCTCAAGAATGTGCCCGCCTCACGCGCAGGTGTGTTTACGGTCATGCTGCCCATATCAGCAGCGTTGGTGGGCGTCCTCGTTTTGGGCGAGCCCTTGGGCGGGCTTCAACTGCTAGCTTTTAGCATCGCACTCCTGAGCGTGGTGCTCGCCACCCTGCCGGGGCGGGAGGCCAGCCCATCACACTAGTGGGCGGGGCGCAATGACGATGCCGTCGCGGTCGGCATACAACCAATCTCCGGGTCGCACCCACACGCCCTGAATGCGCACAGGCAGCTGGGTCAAGCCCTGTTGACGCCTCTCTGTGGGCAAAGGCATAGGCGCAAGTGCGCGGATGCCCACCTCCTGCAGCTCCAGCTCAGCGAGGTCCCGTACGCAACCGTCCACCACCAGTCCGGCCCAACCGTTGCGCGCGGCAGCCGCAGCCAAGTTGCCCCCGACCAAAGCTCGCCGCAACGAGCTCCCCCCATCCACGATCAGTACTTGCCCGACCCTGCCCGCAGGGGTGTCAAGCCACCCCTGCGATTCCACGGCCTGCTTCACAAAGCTGTTGTCCTCAAAACACTGCACCGTGTAGACCGGGCCACAGAAACTCGCCCGCCCTCCAAACTCGCGAAACACGGGGGGCAACACCCTGAAATCCCCACTCTGGTCACCCTTGTGCGCATCGCAAAAGTCGCAGGTGGAAAACGGGGGAAAAACGGTACCGGACATCGGGGGACTCCTTGGGGACTGATTTCCACCGATTCTCCAATGAAAAAAACAACATTCCTCACGGAAAATTGGTCTTGCTCCCTTGGAATGGGCCTTTTTTGCCATTAGCATGTGCGCTACCAGTGAAGAAGCTTTTTTTTGCTGGCGTAAAACCAACTTCTAAAAGGACAATTCACCATGGCAACTGCGAAAAAAGCGCCGGCAAAGAAAGCCGCTGCTCCAGCAAAGAAAGCTGCTCCTGCAACCAAGGCTGCAGCTCCCGCGAAGAAAGTAGCCGCCAAGGCTGCAGCTCCAGCAAAGAAAGCCGCTGCTCCCGCCAAGAAGGCAGCCGCTCCTGCTAAAAAAGCCCCTGCCAAGAAGCGAACCGTCAACGCCGCGTTCATGAAGGCCCTGACACCGAGCGCAGCATTGGCCGCCGTGGTGGGCGCTGCTGCACTGCCACGCACTGAAGTGGTGAGCAAGCTCTGGACATACATCAAGAAGCACGGCCTGCAAGATGCCGCCAACAAGCGCAACATCAACGCCGATGCCAAGCTCAAAGAAATCTTCGGCAAAGCCCAAGTCACCATGTTTGAACTGGCTGGCCTGATCGGCAAGCACCTGAAGTAAGTCACCTGAGTGACTATCAAAAAAGGCCGGACTCTCCGGCCTTTTTTTTCGTGATATGGCCGGAACAAGCTGCGAACTGGACCCCAAAACACCTAGGGTTTTCCGCCGATTCTTATTGGTATGGTTTATGCATAATCGCCACCTTTAAACCAAGGGATTTTTACCCATGAAACTCCAGGTACTCGCTCTCGCCGCAACCATGGCATTCGGAGCAACTGCATTGCAGGCCAAGACATTCAAATGGTCTAGCGCAAGTGACATCGCAACTTGGGACATCCACTCCCAAAACAATGCCCTTCAAAACGGCATTCACGCCGCGGTCTATGAAAGCTTTGTCTACTACAACAGCAAGACATTCAAAATCGAACCCGTACTGGCCACGGCCTGGAAGGACGTCACACCCACGCAAATGCGCTTCACTTTGCGCAGCGGTGTCAAGTTTCATGATGGCAGCCCACTGACTGTCGATGACGCTGTGTTCTCCATCCAACGCGCCATGATGCCAACGTCGAACTTCACGCCCTACATTCAGGGTGTGGACAAGGTTGTGAAGGTCAACGAAACGACATTCGACGTTTACAGCAAGGCTCCGAACCCTGTGCTGTTGAATCAAATGACAGAGTTGCGTGTCATGAGCAAAGCTTGGGCTGAGAAGAACAAGTCTGTCGCTCCGAAGGACATCAAGACACAGGAAGAAAACTTCGCACACCGTAACGCCAACGGTACGGGTCCCTACATGCTCAAAGAGTGGTTGCCGGACCAAAAGCTGGTTCTCACCCAAAACACAGGCTGGTGGGGCAAGAGTGATTCGAACGTAACTGAAATCGTCTACACCCCCGTTAAGGCAGTGGCCACCCGCATGGCTGCTTTGCTCTCCGGCGAAGTGGATCTGGTGCTGGACCCCAGCCCGCAAGACTTGCCACGCGTTCGCTCCAACCCCGAGTTGAAGGTGATGGACGGCATTGAAAACCGCACCATTTTCTTCGGCATGGACCAGTTCCGCGACGAGCTCGTGGGCAGCAACATCAAGGGCAAAAACCCTCTGAAAGATGTGCGCGTCCGCAAAGCGCTCTACCAAGCGATCGACGCAGACGCGATCACCCGCGTCACCATGCGTGGTCTGGGCCAAGCCACAGGTGCCATCGTGGCACCTCAGGTCACTGGCTGGACAGAGGCTGTGCACAAGCGCTACCCGTTCGACGTGGCAGCTGCTCAAAAACTGTTAGCCGATGCGGGCTACAAAGACGGTTTTGAAGTGGATCTGGCGTGCCCGAACAACCGCTACATCAACGACGAACAAATCTGCCAGGCTGTGACGGCCATGTGGTCGCGTATAGGCGTGAAGGCGAAGCTGCGCACCCTGCCATTGGTGACCTACTTCCCCATGATCCAGCGCAATGAAGCCAGTATTTACATGCTGGGCTGGGGCGTACCGACATTTGATGCCTTGTACAGCCTGCAATCCCTGGTTCGCTCCGTGGGCGCTGGCGGTGACGGCAACTACAACGTCGGCCGTTACAGCAACCCGCAGATGGACGCTTTGATCGAGCGCACCAAAAAAGAAACCGATCTGAAGCTGCGCACCGAATTGCTCACAAAAGCACTCCAACTGCACAATGACGATGTCGCCAATATTCCTTTGCATAACCAAGTGATTCCTTGGGCCATGAAGAAGAACATTGACGTGGTTCATCGTGCGGACAACCGCCTCGATTGGCGCCTGGTCAAAGTTAAGTAAGACCGCACTTCTTTCGTAAACGGGGTCGCGGCAGTATCTGCCGCGGCCCCCATTTTTTTGAATCTATGTTTGCATTCATAGTGCGGCGCTTAGCGCAAGCGGCATTGGTGATGGTCACCGTTGCCCTCATATCGTTCATGCTGTTTCAATATGTTGGCGACCCTGTCGTCTTCCTGTTGGGGCAGGATGCAACGCAAGAGCAAATCAAGGAACTGCGTCAGGCCCTGGGCCTTGACCAACCTTTTATTGTTCAGTTCTGGCATTTCCTCAGGAATGCTGCCCAGGGCGAGTTCGGCTTCAGTTTGCGCCAGGGGACCCAGGTCTCCGCGCTAATTGCCGAACGCTTCCCTGCCACCCTTGAGCTCGCTTTGGTCGCTGGTTTTCTGGCACTTGCGGTCGGAATTCCCATGGGCGTTTACGCCGCGCTCAAACGCGGTTCGTTCTTGAGCCAAGTGTTCATGACCCTGTCGCTTCTGGGCGTCTCGCTTCCCACCTTCTTGATCGGCATCTTGTTGATTCTGGTGTTCGCCGTAACGCTGGGCTGGTTCCCGAGCTTCGGCCGCGGAGAAGTGGTCAAGGTAGGCTGGTGGACCAGTGGTTTATTGACGGCAAAGGGATGGCATCACATCGTGTTGCCGGCAGTCACTTTGGCTATTTTTCAGCTCACCCTGATCATGCGACTGGTACGGGCCGAGATGTTGGAAGTCTTGCGAACCGACTACATCAAGTTCGCCCGTGCCCGGGGCCTGACAACGCGAGCTGTTCACTTCGGGCATGCGCTGAAAAACACGCTGGTACCTGTGATGACGATCACCGGCTTACAGCTGGGCGGTTTGATTGCCTTCGCCATCATCACGGAAACTGTGTTCCAGTGGCCGGGCATGGGCCTCTTGTTCATTCAGGCAGTGACGTTTGCAGACATTCCGGTCATGGCCGCGTATTTGTGCTTGATTGCGCTCATCTTTGTGGTCATCAATCTGATCGTGGACTTGCTGTATTTCGCGGTGGACCCGCGTCTGCGTGCTGGCAAGTCAGGCGGGCATTGAGCCAAAGAACACAACCTTTTTTCCCTCAATGAGGAACACCAATTGAACTCTCTATTTCACCGGTGGTGGGATGGTGATGTGGGCTATAGCTTCCGCACCTCCCCCACTGCCATCTTCGCTGCGCTGATTGCTCTCACCTGTCTGGTGTGTGCCCTCTTTGCGCCCTGGATTGCACCCCACAACCCTTTTGACCTGTCCACATTGCAGCTGGACAACGCCCGCCTACCTCCCGCCTGGAGTGAAGGCGGCAAGGCCAGCTACCTGCTGGGTACCGACGATCAAGGTCGCGACATTTTGTCCGCCTTGATGTACGGTGCCCGTATCTCGCTGGCCGTGGGGCTCGCCTCCGTGGTGTTGTCTCTATTGGTCGGGGTCAGTTTTGGCCTGCTGGCAGGCTTCCTGGGTGGTTGGGTAGACGCATTGCTGATGCGCTTGTGCGACGTAATGCTCTCCTTCCCCGCGATCCTGGTCGCCTTGCTGATTGCGGGTGTGGGGCGCGCGCTCTTCCCCAACGCCCACGAGTCACTCGCTTTTGGGGTACTAATCATCTCGATCTCTTTGACGGGTTGGGTGCAATACGCCCGTACCGTGCGCGGCAGTACCTTGGTTGAGCGCAACAAGGAATATGTGCAAGCTGCACGGGTCACTGGTGTGGCACCGCTTCGCATCATGCGCAAGCATGTGCTGCCCAATGTGCTTGGCCCCGTATTGGTGCTCGCCACCATCCAGGTAGCCACGGCCATCATCACCGAAGCCACCCTCTCCTTCCTCGGAGTCGGCGCTCCGCCCACCTCACCGTCGTTAGGCACCCTGATCCGGGTCGGCAACGACTACCTGTTCTCCGGCGAATGGTGGATCACCATTTTCCCGGGCGCCATGCTGGTCCTGATTGCCCTGAGTGTTAATTTGCTGGGTGATTGGTTGCGCGATGCCCTGAACCCCCGCTTGAGATAACCACCTATGAGTTTGTTACAAGTTAAAAATCTGGTGGTGGAGTTCCCATCACGCAAAGGCACGCTCCGTGCGCTCGACCAAATATCGTTCGATATCGCACCCGGAGAAATTCTGGGCGTCGTGGGTGAATCCGGCGCAGGCAAGTCGCTGACCGGCGCTGCAATCATCGGCCTGCTGGAGCCACCGGGTCGTATCGGCGGCGGTGAAATTCTGCTGGAAGGCCAGCGCATCGACAACCTGCCACAAGACCGCATGCGTGCGATACGGGGCCGCAAGATCGGTGCGATTTTTCAGGACCCATTAACCTCCTTAAACCCGCTCTACTCGGTCGGTAGGCAACTGATTGAAACGATCACCACCCACCTGCCACTGAACCAGGCACAGGCGCGTGAACGGGCCATTCAGCTGTTGAAAGACACCGGTATTCCGGCAGCCGAGCAGCGCATAGACCACTACCCGCACCAATTCTCTGGCGGCATGCGCCAGCGCGTCGTGATTGCCTTGGCTTTGGCAGCGGAACCGAAGCTCATCGTCGCTGACGAGCCCACCACGGCACTGGACGTTTCCATCCAGGCGCAGATCATCACCCTGCTCAAAACCATCTGCAAAGAGCGTGGTGCTGCGGTCATGCTGATTACCCACGACATGGGCGTGATTGCCGAGACTTGCGACCGCGTGGCTGTGATGTATGCGGGCCGGGTAGCCGAAATCGGCCCCGTGCACGATGTGATCAACCGTCCGTCACACCCCTACACAGCGGGCCTGATGGCCTGTATCCCCGACATGAGCCAAGATCGCGAAAACCTTCACCAGATTGATGGTGCCATGCCACGACTGAATGCCATCCCACAAGGCTGCGCATTCAACCCGCGCTGCACCCGCACAATTGCCAAATGCACACAGCAACGCCCAGACCTGATGCAGGCAGGCAACACCCAGGCAGCCTGCTGGCTGCATGAGGCAGGGGGTGCCGCATGAGTCAAGATACCAAACCGCTGGTAAGGGCGACGGACCTCGCCAAGACCTTCGACGTCTCTGCCCCTTGGCTGAACCGGGTGATTGAACGCAAACCCAAGATGCTGCTCAAGGCAGTAAACGGCGTGAGCTTTGATATTGAACGGGGGACCACCCTCGCTCTGGTGGGAGAGTCCGGATGCGGCAAGAGCACGGTCGCGCGTTTGCTGGTCGGCTTGTATGAGCCAACCCGTGGTGGCTTCGAGTTCGACGGCCAGGATGCCCATGCTGCATTCAAAACGCCAGAGGGACGCAAGCTACGCAGACGCGTGCAAATGGTGTTTCAAGACCCCTATGCCAGCCTGAATCCACGCTGGACGGTGGGCGACATCATTGCAGAGCCACTCATCGAACATGAGATCTTGAGTGAGAAAGCCGCCTTGGACCAGCGCGTGGGCGAATTGCTGGAGTCCGTCGGTCTCTCGGCACAAGACCGCATCAAGTTTCCGCACCAGTTTTCAGGGGGCCAGCGTCAGCGCATCTCCATCGCACGGGCTTTGGCGACCCAGCCAGAGTTTCTGGTGTGCGATGAACCCACCTCCGCTCTGGATGTAAGTGTGCAGGCGCAAGTGCTCAACATCATGAAAGACCTGCAGCGCAAGCAGGGCCTGACTTACCTGTTCATCTCGCACAACCTCGCGGTAGTGCGGCATGTCAGCGACCAGGTGGGCGTCATGTACTTGGGTGGCTTGGTGGAGTTGGCTGACAAACACACGCTGTTTGACAGCCCGCGCCACCCCTATACCCGCATGCTGCTGGATGCCATTCCCAAAATGCACGACACCGGTCGAGCCCGTACGGCGGTGGCAGGCGAGGTGCCGAACCCGCTCAATCCGCCATCGGGTTGTGCGTTTCACCCGCGCTGTCCCCATGCCAATGCACGGTGTAAAAGCGAGAAGCCGGAGATGATCAAACGCGATGGAATCCGGGTCGCTTGCCACGCGGTAGAGGAAGGCCGCATCTGAGTTGCGGCTTGCAGGCAAGGCTAGCGCCCAATGAAAATAGGCCGGCATCTACCGGCCTGTTTTTTTACCAAATCAGGCACTTGCGCACAAAGAATGCGCCTCAACCAGGTCCTTGTGAAACTGGATAACCAACAATATTCTTCAATGCCGGATATCCGCTGACCGCGAACGAAGCCAGCCGCCCACCCATGACGGCACCTTCCACACTGCCCACGTTCAGCCCTGTATAAATCCAATCACCCGCGATCGACAGGTTCGCAAATCCACTGCCCCAAGCCTTCAGGCGCGCGGCAGTGCTGCCGGGTGGCGAGGTCACATAACTCTCGGTAGGATCAATGTTGGCTCGCCAGAACTGCTGGTTGAATCGCTGCACTCCCTCGGCGGACCAAGCGGGGTCCGTACGTAGCAGGCTGAAATCCAGGCCCATGGGGTCGCCCGGCGGGTTGACAACATTGGTCGTTGCCTTAGGCAACAAGGGGCCCATGCTGGCCTGTAAATACTGCACACATTGCGCCTGCACACGCGCGTAGGCACGGGCCGGGTAGCCCGTGTCTTCAAAGGACGGCGCAGGCTCGTACTCCGCCATCGCTCCGCTGAAATACCACAAGGATTGGGGTGCAGAATCGGCTGGCCAGTCTTCCCACTTCAGAAGGTGCGTGAAGTCCACCTGACCATCCAGCGGGTTCAGATAAGTTGCACCGATCACGGTATCTGTCGGGTTTTTAAACTCGATATCCCAACCCAAATCCGTCGTACTTCGATTCATCCAAAGCTGCATCGTCTGGGTCTGGACGGTCGTGACCTTCTCCACCATGTGCTTCCACGCCGGATTCGCCTCCATTAACTCTTTGCAGAGGTACGGTACGGCACCGATGGAGATGGCGAACACCAGATGGTCGAAATCACGCCCTACCCGGAGCTCGCGTTGCGCTACAGGCTTCCAGCCGTTCCAGTAAGACTCCAGATCAACCTTGCCCGCGCGCAGGGCTTCGCCCTCTTCCAATTGCTCAAACTTGGGTTGACCGGGCCAGGCCGGCAGCCCTTTGACGTCAATCAGGGGGACATAGCCTCGCTCCGGGTGCTTGAGTCGGGCCTGCACACCGAAGCGTACCGACTCCACTGCATCGCGCTGCGCACTGAGGTGCAGGCTCTCCACCTTATGGAAGAACTCGAACTTCACACCGCGCTTTTTCAACACTTCGTACAGCGGAGCAATCACGGTCTCCCCCGTACCCGCCTCAAACAACCAGGCGAATGCCCCCGCATAGGCAAAGCTGCGCAGAGTCCAGTGCAAGTAGCAGCCGGCACCCATCAGGGCAGTGCGTGCCGTGTCACCTTTGGGGTATTGGTAGGACAGGTTGACCGTGTTCAGCGCCATCGGGCTGGAAGCCACCATGACCGATGCACCATGCCGGATCAGCCAGTCACTGAAGTTCTCGTCGTCCAGCTGATCAAATCCCTTGCTGGCGACTTCGTCCTTGATACAACCACGCAGAATAGCCAGCAGAAATTCGGCAACGATCAGCAGGCGCCGCAACTCGGTGTTGCCGTCCACCAATCGCTCAGCTGCGATGCGCACCCAACCCCAAGCCGCGTCCAACGCCTTCCACAGCACAGAGTCCACACCATGCAGCACCACGGACTCAGCGTGCAGCAATGCCACCACGGCTTTCACCAAGCCACGGCCCAATGCCCACTCTGCTGCCTGCACTACACTGAGTTCGTGGTGACTGCTTGCATGATGATCCAGCAGGGCGTCCAGCACATCAGCTGTCGCTGCCACCCAATGCTCCACCTTTTGTAACTTGGCAAGCGATTCCAGATCACCGGGAATCAAATCATTGCGGGGCGAGGTGAATGGCCAGCGGGACATCTTGCCGTCGATGTACTCCCACATGAGCACAAAGCTCTCGGGCTTGAAGGCCTCTTCAAACGTGGCTAGCGGCTGACCGGGTTGGCGGCCCAGTGCCTCGTAGCACTGACGCATGATCGGCAGTGCGTTGTAGTAGCTACCGAGAAAGCCATGGATGCCATGCTCCTCAATGCGCATGTGCTCGCCACGTGCCGTGGCACACTTGCCGCCGAGACGCCAACCCATCTGGTAGATAGTGATATCCATGGACTGCTGCCAATCCGGCTGGCTGCTCAACTCGAATGCCGTGGTGAGGGCCGAAATACCGCCCCCCAGAATGGCAACCTTTTTGCGGGTGACAGGCACACCGCCCCGGAGTTCAAGCACATCGGACATGACAGACTTTCAAGGTGAGAGTGGCCGCACTGCGCGTCCACGACCGCGAAGTTTATGCCTGCCAGCCTGCGGCTTTCAGCGCGTCCAAAAACTTGTTGCGATGCTGCTCACGCACGAAAGGATGGCCGAACATGATGGCCTGCATGTTGTAGCCGCGGCCGCTCATGGCCTGATGCAGGCTGGCTTTTGCCGCATCTTGCTCGCCAGCTACAGACAAACAAGCCGCTAACAGCAAATGATTGAAATACCAATCTGCCCTCTTAGCCGTCGCTTCGCGGGCATAACGCACTGCATCAGCGTGACGTCCGTCAACAAAGCAAGCAATGGCGCGACTGCGGATCCAGAGGCTCAGGTGCGGGTCATGCGGGCTCGCATCAATAGCCTGCAAAATAAATTCTTCAGCTTCTTCTGTGCGGCCGGAAAACACCAGCAACCGGCCAAGCTCCCCCGCCGCTGCCGCCGCCTGCGGGTACAAGCCCAAGGAGCACTCCAGCTCCGCAATGGCCGCCTGCATCTGCCCCGCGCATGACAAGGCGGTTCCCAGCGTGAAGTGGGCAAACGCATCGCGCTCGTCGTTCCGCACCGCCACCAGTGCCAGGCGGTTGGCCTCGGCAACGGTGGCACGCGGGTCCTCTGCCCATGCGCCCCAAAGCTTCGCCATGTGCGTGAACGCCATCAAAGACAAGCACGCAGAGTCGCCGGGTTTGATTTCCAGCGCGCGTGTCAACAGCTGCTGGGCCTGCAGCACATGGTCAGGCGTGGTCCGCCAGAAATGCCAGCGGGCCCGCATCAGCAGATCCCAGTGCTCCATGTTCTGTTGCGGCACTTCGCCCGCGACGCGCTCTTCGCTGTGCAGATAAACCGGCTCAATCGCGCTAACAATCTGCCCGGAAATTTCGACTTGCACAGCGAACATATCGCTCAAAGGCCGATCAAACCGGTCTGCCCACAGTGTTTCACCTGTAGAAGTATCGACCAACTCAGCGGTTATACGCAGCATGGTCGCTGCACGCCGCACACTGCCTAGCACCAGGTACCGGGCACGGAGTGCCGAACCGACTGACTGGTTGCTCTCGGTGGTATTGCGATAGGCAAACGAGGAATTCCGCGACACCACCAGCAACCACGGTGATTTCGTCAGTTGGGTGATGATGTCTTCGGCCAAGCCATCCGAAAAGTACTCTTGGTCAGGATCTGCATTCAGGTTCACAAAGGGTAAAACGGCAATGGTCCGGCGGTAAGCCTGCTGGTCTGAAGCACGCCCTTTGCCCCTTAGGACTCGCGGCGGCTCGACTTCGGCCGGCACCACGTTCAAACGCAAGGTGAAACGGTAGCCCCGACCAGGAACCGTCGCAATGGCATCGGCTCCCAAAATTCGCCGCAAGCTGGACACGTGCACCTGTAGGTTGTTTTCCTCTACCACCAGACCGGGCCACACCAGATCAAATAGGCGCTTCTTTGTGACTAACTCTCCAGCATAGTCTGCAAGCACACACAGCACATCAAACGCCCGTGCGCCCACCAAAACAGCTTGCCCATCGCACAACAGCCGACGCTCGTGCCTTTGCAAAACGAATTTGCCAAACGCACTGATTCCTGATTCTTTATCAGTAGAAATAGTATTTACAGACAAAACAGTGCCTTCTCGTTGTTTAGGGAAAGTCACAAGGAATGCGCCCTAGATTCAGGAATTTTAAGGATTCCTTTAAGACTTTATGGACAGAGTTCTCCAAACTACACCTCAGTCGTTGTTACAAAACCATACACATGTCCAAACCAATCCAACTTGCCGACGCCACCTCCAGCCTCTGGAAGCAAACCACCGTCTTGCGCAACGTGCAGGGCCAAGAAGAAGCTATCAGCTTGGGGCCTGACGGCAATGTCTGGAGCTTCATCGCCGATAGTGGCGACAGCCGCTTTGACGCTACGGGCCAACGTCTCGAAAACCTGGAGTTGCCTGCGGACTTCGTCACCGTGAGCCGCAACGCTGCGGGCGCTATCGTGGTCATTGCGGCAAAAGGCCTGCACCTCCAGTACCGCACCGAAACACCCCTGACAGCACTGGATGTTTCTGAAGGCCTGCGCCACCGCTGGACCCCTGCGAAAACCATCCGCTTACCCGCCATCCCCGGTGCAGTCGGCGTGCGCCGGCTCTACACCCAGAACGATTTCAGCGGCATGCGGATTGCCTTGATCGTTGACACGGAGACCCCGGAGAACGGCCAAAGCTATGTGATGGCCTGCTCGCAGTGGACCGACAATGGCCCCGGGCCTTTCATACTCCTACCCCCCATGGGCGCCAAAAAACCTGTGGGCCCCACCCCAGCGGCACCGACCGCGGGAAACCGCCTGTTCCGCACAGCGCAGTCAGCCTGACCGGGCTATCCGCCGGCTCAAGCGCCCGTTTGGTACAGCTCTAGTGGCAGGCCGTCAGGGTCAGCGAAAAAAGTAAAACGCCGGCCGGTGTACTCATCCACCCGGATGTCCTCCACCGGAACGCCCGCAGCTTCCAGCGCTTGTTGAGCGGCCGCCACATCGGCCACAGCAAAGCACAAATGCCGCAGTCCACAGGCTTCGGGTCTTGACGGACGGGCCGGCGGCTCAGGAAACGAAAATAGCTCTAGCTGCGTGCCATCAGGCAGTGCTAGGTCGAGCTTCCAGGAATTGCGGGCGGCACGGAAGTTTTCTGCCAACACCTGCAGCCCCAGCACCTCCACATAAAAGCGCTTGGAGCGCTCGTAGTCCGACGCAATCACCGCCACATGGTGCACGCCCAGCAGTGCGAGGCTCATCGCTGCAACGCGGTTTGCACCAAGGCTGCCTGGGTCATGGCCGCGAGCGTGCCGCGGGTGCTAATGAGTTCGGGCTCCAGCACCACTTCAATCACGGTGCCATTGGGTCGCGCCAATGCGGCCAGCAGCTCCGTTTCAAAGTCAGCACTCTTGCGGATGGTGACCCCCGCGTAGCCATAGGCGCGGGCCAAGGCTGCAAAGTCGGGGTTGGCCAGCGCGGTGCCGGCCACGTGCTCGGGGTACTCGCGCTCCTGGTGCATGCGGATGGTGCCGTACATGCCGTTGTTCAGCAGCAGGATGATGCTTTTGGCGCCGTGTTGCACGGCGGTGGCCAGCTCTTGGCCATTCATCAAAAAGTCGCCATCGCCGGCAATGGTGAAGGCCGTGCGCCCGGTCAGAATGGCCGCGCCGATGCCCGCCGGCACGCCATAGCCCATGGCACCGTTGGTAGGCGCCAGCTGGGTCTTGTGCCCTGCGGCCAAGCCGGTGTAGCGGTAGAAGCGGTGCAGCCAGCTAGCAAAGTTACCGGCACCGTTGGTCAGCACGGCGTCGGCTGGCAAGTGCTTTTGCAGCGTGGCAATCACGCTGGGCATGTCCACTAAGCCGCGCTCGTTGTCAGCGGGCAAGTCTTTGATCACGCTGGGCACCAGGTTGGCCTGGTAATCGGCGTTGCAGCCTTGCGTCCACGCTTCCCACGGCACATTGACCGGTGCGGTCAGCACCTCCAGCGATCGGGCGGCGGCGCGCATGCTGGCGTGAATGGCCAGATCGGCTTGATACACGCGGTTGAGTTCCTCGGCACTGCTGTGGATATGCACCAGCGTTTGCGCGGTTTTGGGCGCTTGCAGCAGGGTGTAGCCGCCCGTGGTCATTTCACCCAAGCGCGGGCCGATGGCAATGATCAAGTCACTCTCGCGCACCCGCTTGGCCAGCGCCGGGTTGATGCCGATGCCCACATCACCCGCGTACTGCGGGTGGTGGTTGTCAAACGTGTCCTGAAAGCGAAAGGCATTGCCTACCGGCAGGCGCCAGTTTTCGGCAAAGCGCTGCAGGGCTTGGGCGGCCTGCGGCGTCCAGCCACCGCCACCGGCGATAACAAAAGGGCGCTCTGATTTCAATAACAACTGGCGCAGGTCCCGCAAGGCCCCCGGGTCGCTCCAAGCCTCCACCGGCTCCACCTGAGCCAACGGCTGTGGCAGTTGGCCTGCGGCGTCGGGCATCAGGGTTTGGGTCAACATGTCTTCCGGCAACACCAGCACCACGGGGCCGGGTCGGCCGTTCATAGCCGTGGCAAAGGCACGGGCAATGTATTCGGGGATGCGCGCCGCATCGTCAATGCGCTCCACCCGCTTGGCCATGCCCAAGGTGCTGGGGCCAAACATCACGCGGTAGTCCATCTCCTGAAAGGCCTCGCGGTCGCGCTGCTCGCTGGCCACATCGCCCACGAACAGCACCATGGGCGTGGAATCTTGAAACGCGGTGTGCACGCCGATGCTGGCATTCGTAGCACCCGGCCCGCGGGTCACAAAGCAGATACCCGGCCGCCCGGTGAGCTTGCCCTGGGCCTCGGCCATGAAAGCAGCCCCGCCCTCCTGCCGGTTGATGATGAAGCGAATCTGCTCCCGGTAGCGGTGAAAGCCGTCCAGCACGGCCAGATAGCTCTCGCCGGGCACGCCAAAGGCGTGGGTCACGCCTTGGGCGATCAGGCATTGCACCAGCAGGTGGCCGGCGAGTTGGGGGGATGCGTCAGGGGTGGAAGAATGTGTCTGCATGCCCGCCATTGTGCAGCCGCAAGCCATGCGTGTTGCGCACGACCCTATGCCATTTCTGCCAGCGCCAAGCCGCCCTCCAGGTGCCACACCTGGCGGTGGCCACGCTCGCGCAACAAGGCCGCGGCCTGCCGGCTGCGCGCACCACTGCGGCAAAACATGACCAGTGGCCCGAGTGCCTCAGAAAAGTCGGCAGGCATGGTGTGGCGCAGCGTTTCCAGCGGCACATTCACCGCGGGCGTGTGGTGAACCACGGTATGCGCCCAGGGCAGCAGGTGGCGGCTGGCCTGGTGCTCCGCGGCGTCGCGCACATCCACCATGCGGGCATCGGGGTAGAGCTGAAAAAAGGCACCCAAGGCCTGGGCGGACAGTGCGCCAGCGTCTGCACCCCTAGCGGCAGCGGCGACTGCTATTGCTGGGGCTCCCACAGTCGCCGTGTCTGCTGCAGGCTTAGCGCCGGGCACGGCCGATGCGCGCAGCACCTGACCGCACAGGGCAATGCGGGCACAGGCCTCGTCAATGAAGGCATCGTCCACCGTGGCCCCTATCGACAGGCGAACTGCACCCGTGGTTTGCCACACGGGCAGGCCCATGGCTTGCAACACATAGCTGGGCTCGGCCTTGGCGGCGCTGCACGCACTGCCCGCGCTCACCCGCATGCCGGCCGCGTCAAACACATTGACTAGCGTGCTGCTGCGCAGGCCCGGCACCGAAAAATTGAGCGTGGTGGGCAGGCTGCCCGCAAACGGCATGTTGAACACCACGCCGGGGAAGGCGGTGCGCAGCGCATCGGCCAGGCGCGCCCGGTCGCGCTCCAGTTGCCCATGGGGGCGGAATACGGTGGTGTCGCCCTCCTCCAGCACCTGCAACACGGCACCCAGCGCAGCAATGCCGGGCATGTTTTCAGTGCCGGCGCGGCTACCGCCTTCCTGGCCGCCACCGGCCATGAGCGCGGTGTAAGGGCTGCCTTCGCGCACATAGAGCATGCCGATGCCCTTGGGCGCATACAGCTTGTGACCCGAAAAAGGCGCGTAGTCCACGCGCGTGGCGGCGAGGTTCATATCCAACTTGCCCAGTGCCTGCACGCAGTCCACCAGCCAGCGCGCGCGGGAGCCGCTGGCCCCCAGCGCCGCCTCTATGCCCGCCAGGTCCGACACCACACCGGTCTCGTTATTGGCGGCCATGGTGCACAGCAGAGTGGCGCCGGGCACATGTTGTTTTAAAAACTCCAGATCGTGCAGGCCTTGGCGATCCACCGGCACGGTCAGCACCGGCAAGTGCAGGCCGAGCAAATGGTTCCAGTGGGCCACCGCCTGGGGCACGGCCTTGTGCTCGGTGGCACCAAGCAAAATGGGGCCGTCTGCCGCCTCACCCGCGTCCCGCCGGGCGCGCACCTCGCACAGGGCCGACAACACGGCGGTCTGAATACCCTCGGTCGCGCCACTCACAAACAACAACTGCCCGCTGCCCGTGCCCAACACACGGGCCGCCTGCGCACGCACGCCATCCAACAGAGCCTTGGCACGCAAGCCGGTGCTGTGGCTGCTGCTGGGGTTGCCAAACTGGCCCATGAGGGCCAACACCGCAGCATCGCGCGCGGCAGGCAGCACGGGGGTGGTGGCATTGCAGTCCAGGTAAATCTCGTGGGCAGGTGCGTGCATGGCAGTTCGCTCGGGGTGGGTGGCAAAACCATGATGGTAGGCCGCGCCTGCGGTGCAAACGTTTCGCTTTTCATCTACTTATCTATTTCTGTAGAATGAATATTCTCAAAATTAACAGCGAGCAGAACCCATGACCTCTAAAGAGCTGGACCGCACCGACCGCGCTATTCTGAGCGCGCTGCAACAAGACGGCACCCTGTCGGTGGCGCAGCTCAGCGAAAAGGTGGGCCTGTCCACCACGCCCTGCTGGAAACGGGTGAAGGCCATGGAGGAGTCAGGGCTGATTGCCAAGCGCGTGGCCATCGTCAACCGCGAGCAGGCCGGTCTGCCAGTCACCGTGTTTGTGAGCCTGCGCACCAACCGGCACGACGACGCCTGGCTGCGCGAATTCGCCGCCGCCGTAGCCGCCATGCCCGAGGTCATGGAGTTCCACCGCATGAGCGGCGATGTGGACTACCTGCTCAAGGTCGTGGCCGCCGACATTGCGGGCTACGACCGCTTTTACAAACGCCTGATTCAGAACGCGCAGCTGGCCGGAGTGTCCAGCGCGTTCTCCATGGAAGAGATCAAGAGCACTACCGCGCTACCATTGTGATAGCGGCTTGCGCATACTTCATGAGGGCTAGAGGCCTATTTCATGTGAAATTCAAGTCTCAGCTCAATGCGTAGTCATATCGGATAAAGCCATGGTGCTTGGCCACACGGTCATACAGACCTCTACCCCTTGATCCTTTGCTGCACCAGCGCAGCCATGTGCGCAGCCGCATCGCCCGCTTGGCCCCCCAATCCTGCGGCTACGCCCCGCTGGTCCGCCGCCGGGCGATTCTGGCTCACCTTCCACTTGCCGACCCAGCGCTGCACCGGAATCTCGATACCGACGATGGCGCGCAGCATTTTGGAGATGTAGTCGGCGGGTGCGTCCGACACCTGCCAAGGGTGGGCCTGACCCGACTCATGGGTCTGGGTCAGCCGCGTCACGATATCCAGCACGCGTGCTTCATCGTCAAACACCTGCGGGACACCATGGGCATGCACCGTGGCGTAGTTCCAGGTCGGCACGGCCATGCCGTTGGCCTGTTTGCTGGGGTACCAGTTGGGCGACACATAGGCCTGCGCACCCGTAAAGACCGCGACCGATGGCGCCCCTGCTGCCAGCGCCTGCCACACCGGATTGGCGCGGGCAACATGGCCGACCAGCGTGCCGTGTTCGCCGCGCTCCACGTCCAGCAACATGGGGATGTGGTTGACCAGCAATTCCCCCTCATGCTGCACGACCCAGGTGGCCAGCGGATGGGACCGCACCAGGGCGTGCAAGGTAGCGACGTCGGTCTCAGCAAAGTGGGAGGGCAGGTAGGTCATGGTGAACAAGCGTGCTGGTAAATTGGCTCTTCAGTTTATAAACTTTCTTATATAAATAAAGAGCCAATTTAAAGTGATTCAAAGAACCATTGCGCCCGACCAGATGCCGCCCCACAAGCCCCGCAGCGGGAGTGTGCGGCAGCAGGTCTATCTGGAGCTGCGCCGCGCCATGGAGCAAGGCACCTTCAAGCCGGGTACGCGCCTGCCCGCGTCACGCGATCAGGCCAAGACGCTGGGCGTCTCGCGTAACAGCGTGTTGTGGGCGCTGGAGCGCTTGCAGTCCGAAGGTTATGTCGTGGCGCGTGTGGGCGATGGCAGTTATGTGGCGGACAACCTGGGCGCATTGGCGTCTTCGGGCGCGGCAGCCCAGGGATTGCGTCCCCCCGTTACCGCAGGCCTGTCACAGCGTGGGCGCCTGGTTGCCGACACGGTGCTGCGTTGGAACCCTCCCTTGCAGCCCGCGCTACCCTTTCGCATTGGTGCACCCGAGATCGCCACGTTTCCCTTTGCGGTGTGGGACCGGTTAGCGCGCCAGGCCTCCAAGGAGCAGCGCATGGCACAGGCCCAGTACCTGGACCCTGCCGGTTCACCCGCGCTGCGCGACGCGGTTGCACAGTGGCTGTGGGCGTCGCGCGGCATACGCTGCGAAGCCACCCAAATCGTCATCTGCTCGGGCTCGCAACAAGCTATTGACTTGGTCGGCCGGCTGCTGTTGGATGTGGGCGATGAAGCCTGGGTAGAAGACCCGGGCTACCCCGGCATACGCGCCAGCCTGGTCGGTCACGGCGTGACGGTGCGCCCGGTGCCGGTGGACCGCGAAGGCGTGGTCGTGGAGCAAGCCGCATCCCTGTGGCCCGCCGCCCGGCTGGCGGTGGTGACACCCACCTCGCAATTCCCCACCAGCGTGCGCATGAGCCTGCCCCGCCGCCTGGCCTTGCTGGACTGGGCCAACGCGCAGCAGGCTTGGGTGGTGGAAGACGACTACGACGGGGAGTTCCAGTACGGCACACACCGCCTGCCCGCGCTATGCAGCTTGCCCCATGCGCAGCGCGTGCTGTATGTGGGCACCTTCTCCAAAACACTGCACCCCGGCTTGCGCCTGGGTTTCATCGTGCTGCCGCACGCACTGGCCGGCGCCTTCGCGATGGCCCGTGCGCTGACCGACCGCCACGCGCCCGGCGACGCGCAAGACGTGCTGGCCCGCTTCATCACCGAGGGGCATTTGCTACGGCACCTGCGCCGCATGCGCGAGCTGTATCCGCAGCGCCAGAAAGTCTTGATCGAGGCCTTGGCAAAGGCCAGCCAAGGGCGCATGGTGTTGCAGCCCAGCGAACAAGGCTTGCACCTACTGCACGAACTACCGGGGGGCCAGGACGACCTCGCGTTGTCCGCACGTGCCGAGCAGGCAGGCTTGATGCTGGCGCCGCTGTCGCGTTACGCCATCGCGTCCCAACGCAGGGGATGGCTGTTGGGTTACGCGGGGTACGACGGGGTGGCGCTGCGCAAGGCTGCCGCCACGCTGGGTAAATTGCTACTAAATAGATAGCTTCTTGCGCAATATCTGCTAGGGCTAGAAGCCTATTTGGCACCAAAACTACCGCAACACATCCCGCTTGAACTTAGGCACTTCTTTCACCCACGCCTTGAGCGCGGTGGCCCTTTGCACCACGGCGCTTGCAATCTGCTGGACCAGCGCGCGCTCGGTCTCGGTGTAGACGGTGTCTTCGGCTTGCAGCGGGGCTTGCACGAGGGCCGCACTGCACAGGCTATCCAGCTCACGGGCAAAAAAGGCTCGGGGTATGCCGCAGCGCTCGCACAGGTCGGCCAATGCAAACGACTTCACCCCGTCCAGCGCGAACACATCGCCAAACGCCATGGCCAGCTCGTGGTCAATAGCGTTCGCGGGGTACTGCATCACACTGACGAGGTCATACAGCTCCGCCACATTCAAGCCCGCCCGACTCACATGAAAGGAGATGTTTTTGCCATGCGCATCGCTATTGCCAAGGAGTAGCGTGGTGGCGGCCCACAGCACCAGCCGCTGCATGCCAAGGGCAGGAGTTTCCAGATGCGCTCTGGCCGCAAAAATCTTCTCAAAACTGGCGCCATCGCGGATGTGCGCTACGTCTGCCCCGCTCCCCAGGTTGCGCTCGTATTTAGCGGCTGGCGGCAAATCTGCCACCTGGCAGCCGTCAATGATGTGCAGCCGCTGCTGCGCGGCCAAGGCCAAGGTTTCCCCCGTAGGTTGGCCACTCGCGTCTACCACCTGCGCGTGCTGCACCTGGCCGGTGGGTGCGCGGTCAAAGCGCTTCACCACCAGCACGGGCGATGGAACTCGCACGATAGACACTTCGGCCACATGCCGCTGCCCGTAGCGCTGCTGGCTGATGCGCCCTGCCAGCTGCATGCAAAAGTGCTCGTTGGCCACCATGCATGGCAGGCTTGCGCTCAGCGGCTCGGGCTTGAGGATGTGGGTCGACGGCACCGCCCCATCCGCCAACCACCAGCGCCCGTCGTGCCAATGGGCCAACAGCTTGTCTTGGTAACCGGCAATTGACATGCGCACCTTGCCGTCCCACACGCTGAACGGCACCTGGGCACGAGCGGCAATGCGCTGCGCCAACTCGTCGGGCGATAACTCCCGCGCCACAGCGGGCAAGGCTGCGGGCCGCTGGCCTGCGGGCAAAAAGCTAAGCCCCCCGGTCGTCTCTTGGCCCAAGTAGCGAATCAGGCCGAAGATGTTGTTCTTTTGGATGCTGGTGTGCGTGGACGCCACGTCCAGCGCCCGCCCCTCGGGCAACAGGTTTTCTAGAAAGCGGCGTATGGAATGCGAATCCGCCGCCCGCCCCAAAGGCAAGTGCGGGGACAAGGCATAACCCACCACCGAAGACTGCCACCCGGCGGTGTACTGCAGCGCAAACCGGTCCGCCTGCGGGTCCAGGGCCACACGGGCCACGGCTTCGTTGCCCGAAAAAATGTCCAAGGCGTAGTTCAGGTTGGGCAAGGCAAACAGGTCGTCGTTCATGGCAAGGGCTCCGCAGGTGCAGCCAGCGCGGCAATCGACGCTTCGGTGGCATGGGCCAGACTGGCCGGCACAGCAAACAAATGCAAGCCCAGGCCTTGCAGCACCAGCAACAAGCGGTCCACGGTAATGGCCTTGCCGTTTTCTAACCGAGAGAGCACGTCGGCCGACACGCCGCACAGCGCCGCCGCATCGTCAATGCGCAGCCCGTGCCGCACCCGCTGGTTACGCACATGGATGCCCAGCCCCGCCAGATCGAGAATGTGTGGAGTCGGGTCGGCAGCGAGCGCGTGGAGTTTGCGGGCCATTGTTTCGCCTTACAGGAATAATTAACGAAATGGCGATGATAGAGAATTAATTACGGAATATCAAAATAATTATTCTCACACGACGAATGGATCGATTGTTTTGGATGGACGAAACAATTTTTAACAGGCCTTCACGCCCGAAGTGATGGAGTCCTGCCGCGCATCAGCGGTGATGTGGGTGACCTGCTCAAAGTCGCGGCCACCGACTGTGCGGGCGACAACCACGTGCACAAACGCCTGGTCAAGAACACCACGGCGCTACCATTGTGATAGCGTCTCGCGCATATTCCATAAGCGCCAGAGGCTGATTTGTCTCTTAAACGGCTTGATTGCATCGGGTGGCGTCAAATCCCCGGTTGCAGAAACAAAGAGCGCGAATCACCCGCTTGGGGGATGTTTGGTACTTGGCAACGCAATTACACTGAAACCCAACTGCTGCCGGGTTTGGCAGTTTTTTAAATCACGATTGACGGCAATGGAACATGCCGAAAATCCAGTGCCCATGGGGCGTTCAATGGAGATCAGATGTCCAATTTATGGAGCAGTGATCAACTTATAGAGCAGGGTTTGCTCTGGACATTGCGTTAGACGAATGAAAAAAGACTCTCTAATTGCCCTTGCCTTCTGGGCGGCTGTAATTTTTCTAGTGTACGGAGTAACCCGTGGCGCCTTCGTCATGATCGGTTTCATCGCCGTGTTGGTGGCAATTGCGGACTACTTCGGCACTAGAGACCAGCGTAAGCCGCCATCCACTTCCGAACGCACTCTCGCACACCTTTGGGTTTGGCTCAGGCGCGCAGTTTGTTGGCCCATAGGTGGCCTTTTAGTGTACCGAAGCGTCTACAGTCTGCTACCTTCAGAAGTCGCAGGCGATGCACCATCTTGGCTGGTGAGACTATTTGGCGTTTTGCTTGGAGTTCTCTTTATCTACATTGGTTTCGTTGGTCAGGGCAACGATCGATCTGCGCTTCGAGATGACATTAAGCTACACAAAGAGAACAAGCGCAGGTACAAATTATGGTTCTAGATCAAGTGCCTAACATTTCGCTCGGCTAGGACACGCAGCAGCAGAAAACCGCTTCGCGGCGCTTGCTGCGCGATGGAAGGGTTAAACGACACCTTACTTCGCGACAAAGTGGAAGTGCAGATACGTTACATGCTGCAGGGCCGGGCCATTCGTGTAGAGGCGGTAGTTGAGCACACCCTCACGTTTGGCAAGTTCTCTCGCAAGCGCGAAACATCCCAGTACGTACGGCGAGTCTTCTGGTTGCAGTTCAAGAATGTTTCGAACGTCTCGCTTTGGAAAAAAGACAAGATGCACCCGCCCTTCTGGCCTCGGGTGCTTGACCGCGACGCACTCGTTCGACTCACCGACGGAAGGAATAAGGTTCGACGTTTGCTGAATAACTGCCGACGCGAGCAACCCAACGAGGTCATTTGGCTTGTAGCAGCTACTTTCGCATGTAGATGCGGCAAGGAATGACCTCGGGATCGTTCTTGAGAAGAGCCAACCACCAAGAGCGATTCCGACAGCAAACGTGATGGCGATTGATATGGCGCGGCGCATGGGTCGTGGCGTCTAACGTAATGCATAGAGCAAACCCTGCTCTATAAGTTGGTCACTGGTCCATAAACTGGACATCTGATCTCCCTTGAAAGCCCCATGGGCACTGGATTGTCGGCATGTTTCATTGCCTTCAATCGTGATTAAAAACTGCCAAACCCGGCAGCAGTTGGCTTTCAGTGTCATTGCGTTGCCCGCTGCCAAACATCCCCCAGCGTGCCAGGCAGATTCCCCGTTGAGCCTCACAAATGCCCCCCTCCGGTAGCACAAAGTGCTCCGCAATAGGTCTCCTCATTGTGATCGTGATTTTGGCGACCATTGCTCATGCGGCGGACAATCCAAGCGTCAGCAATAGCGCCGCGCTGGGCAAATTGCTACCAAATAGATAGCTTCTTGCGCAATATCTACGAGGGCTAGAGGCTTATTTCTCTTAAAACTCAGGCCTCAACCGTCACCCGCCCCTGCGCGTAACGCCCATCCCCGCGCTGGAACACCTTGTCATCCAACAAAACATCCCCCGGCACGTAGCTAGGGCCGCTGTTCAGCCGCTCGTAGATCGGGTCAAAGTCAATGCGAGCAAGGGCCAGCAGGTCGTCCAAGCTGTCGAGCACAAAGTAGCACTCCTGAAAATCGTCGATGCGGTAGTGGGTGCGCATGACGCGCTCTAGGTCAAAACCGATGCGGTGGGGCGAAGCGCTTTGCACCGAGAACGCGCTCTCGGTAAAGCTGGACGCAATGCCTGCGCCATAGATGCGCAGCGCCTCTTGCGCACCGCCCTCGCCCTGCACCTGCTCTTTCACCAGCCCAAACTCCACCGTGTACCAATACACGCGCGCCAACTCGGTGAGCTTGCCGATGCGCTGCGCGCGCAGCCCCGCCTCGCCATAGAGCTGGATGAAGTCCGCCATGACCGGGTGCATGAGCATGGGCACGTGGCCGAACACGTCGTGAAACACATCGGGCTCTTGCAGGTAGTCCAGCTGGTTTGCACTGCGGATGAAGTTGCCGCTGGGGAAGCGGCGGTGGGCCAGGTGCTCAAAAAACACCTCGTCAGGCACGAGGCCCGGCACGGCCACCACCTGCCAGCCGGTGCGCGGCTGCAGCACTTCGTTGAGCGCCGCAAAGTTGGGGATTGCCTCCGCGCTCAGGGGCAGCGCTTGCATGCCCTCCACAAACTCGCGGCAAGCCAGGTGCGGCAGCAGCGCGGTCTGGCGCTCAAACAGCGTCTTCCACACCGCGTGGTCTTGGGCGCTGTAGTGCTCCCAGCGCTGGGGGATGGTGTGGTCGTGTGCCATGTCCGCCCTCGCCTCAGGCCGCGTGTGCCGCCAGCACCGTGCCCCGGCAGTCGCCAAAGCCGATACGGCGCGCACCTTCGCGTTGGCAGCTGCCCCGCAAGATGATGGTGTCGCCGTCTTGCAAAAAGGTGCGCGTCTCGCCATTGGCCAGCGTGAGCGCCTGCTTGCCGCCAAGAGTCAGCTCCAAGAGCGAGCCGCCCTGCTCCGGCTGTGGGCCGGACAAGGTGCCGGTGCCCAGCACATCGCCGCTGCGCAGGTTGCAGCCGTTCACCGTGTGGTGGGCCACCAACTGCGCCAGCGTCCAATACGCGTCGCGCAGGTTGGATTGCGAGAGGCGCACGCCTGCGCTGCCTGCGGCCCGCATGGCGGGGGTTTGCAGCCAGACTTCGAGCTGCACGCCGATGGCGCCTGCGCTGCGGTTGTGCGCGCTGTCCAGATACGGCAGCGGCTGCGGGTCGGCCGCTGGCCGCTCAAACGCCGCGCGAAACGGGGCCAGCGCCTCCAGCGTCACCAACCAGGGCGACACGGTGCTCGCAAAGTTTTTGGCGAGAAACGGGCCCAGCGGCTGGTACTCCCAGGCCTGCACATCGCGCGCGCTCCAGTCATTGAGCAGGGTCAGGCCGAAGATGTGTTCTTCGGCATCCGCTATAGAAACAGGAGCGCCCAGCACATTGCCCATGCCGCTCCAGGCGGCCATTTCAAGCTCGTAGTCCAGCCGCGCAGTGGGGCCGAAGTCGGGCACGCTGGCGCCGGGCTTGAGCGTCTGGCCGCGAGGGCGGTGAAATTGCTGGCCACTGGCGCCAATGCTGCTGGCGCGCCCGTGGTAGCCAATGGGCACCCACTGGTAGTTGGGCAAGAGCGGGTTGTCGGGCCGGAAGAGCTTGCCCACCGTAGTGGCGTGGTGGATGCCGGTGTAGAAGTCGGTGTAGTCGCCCACCTCGCAAGGCAGACCCAGCTCCACTTCGGTTTGGCGCAAGAGTGCGTCGGCCCACACTTTTTGCAGAGCCGAGCCTGCGCGCAAGCCCTCCCAGAGGGCTAGGCGTAGCGCGCGGCGCTCGGCCACCGGCAGGGCCATGAGGCGGTGCATGTCGTTGTGGTCCACCAGGCCCACGGCGTGCAGGTCCAGCACGCGGTCGCCAATGGCCACGCCAATTTGCCAAGGCTCCATCGCGTTGTGGCGGAAGCGGCCAAAGGGCAGGTTTTGGATGGGGAAGTCGGTGTCGGGCGCGTTGGCGCTCTCCACCCAGCTCTGGGTGTCGGGCGCGTGGGTGGCGTCCAGAGTGGTCAGCGCTGCGCTCATGCTTGGGCTCCCAGTTCTTTGGCGTGCAAAAAGGCGGCGTGTTTGGGTGCGCGCTTGGTCACGCTCCACTCTTCGAGCATCTGCCATTTCACAGCGTCGGCCATCGCAATTTTTGCGGCCTCTTCCGGGTCCGGGCAGGCCAGTTCCAGGCGGTGGCCGTTGGGGTCAAAGAAGTAGATGCTGTGGAACATGCCGTGGTCGGTCACGCCCAACACGTCCACGCCCTGCGCCTCCAGGTGCGCCTTGAACGCCAGCAGCTCGGCGCGGTCTTTCACGCGAAAGGCGATGTGCTGCACCCACTCGGGGGTGTTCGGGTCGCGGCCCATGGGCGGCTGCGTGGGCAGCTCAAAGAACGCCAGCACATTGCCCTGCCCTGCGTCCATGAAGATGTGCATATAAGGGTCTGGCGCGCGGGTAGAGGGCACCAGGTCTTCGGCAATGGCCAGCACAAAGTCCATGTGCAGCATCTTCTGGTACCAGAGCACAGTTTCTTTGGCGTCTTTGCAGCGGTAGGCCACGTGGTGAATGCGGTCGATTTTCATAGTGTTGTCTCCTCGGTCCGTCTGGATTCGCCTGGGTTCACTTGGCAGCTTCGAGCACGCCACGGTTGATCTGGTCGCGCTCCAGCGATTCAAACAGCGCTTTGAAATTGCCTTCGCCAAAGCCCTCGCGGTAGTTGCCTTTGCGCTCGATGAATTCGAAGAACACCGGGCCCAACAATGGTTGCGAGAAGATCTGCAGCAGCAGGCGCGGCTGGCCCCCCTCGGTGGTGCCGTCCAGCAGAATACCGCGCGCTTGCAAATCGCTCACCGGCTGGCCGTGGCCGGGCAGGCGCTTGGCCAGGTTCTCGTAATACAGATCGCTGGGCGCAGTCAGCAGCGGAATGCCGGCCATTTGCAACTTGTCGATCGCGACCGGCAGGTCTTCGCACAGCAGGGCGATGTGTTGAATACCCTCGCCGTTGAACTGCATCAAAAACTCTTCAATCTGCCCGCCGCCCTGGCGCGCTTCTTCGTTGAGCGGAATGCGCACCAAGCCGTCCGGCGCGGTCATGGCCTTGGAGGTCAGGCCGGTGTACTCGCCCTGAATGTCGAAGTAGCGGATTTCCTGAAAGTTAAACAGCTTGCTGTAGAAGTCGGCCCAATACGCCATGCGGCCCCGGTACACGTTGTGCGTGAGGTGGTCGACCACGCTGAAGCCGTGGCCCACGGGGTGGCGGTCCACGCCGGGCAGGAATTCAAAGTCGATGTCGTAAATGGACTTGCCATCTTCATAGCGGTCAATCAGGTACAGCGGCGCGCCGCCAATGCCCTTGATGGCGGGCAGATTCAGCTCCATGGGGCCGGGGCGCAGCTCTACCGGCTGGGCACCCAATTCGAGGGCGCGCTTATACGCAATGTGTGAATCTTTCACCCGAAACGCCATGCCGCAGGCGCTCGGCCCGTGCTCGGCAGCAAAGTAGCCGGCCACGCTTTTGGGCTCGCGGTTCACGATGAAGTTGATGCCGCCCTGGCGGTACAGCACCACGTCTTTAGAGCGGTGCTTGGCCACCAGCGTGAAGCCCATGCGCTCAAACACGGGTTCAATAATGCCCGCCAAAGGCGACGCAAACTCCACAAACTCAAAGCCCATCAGGCCCATGGGGTTCTCAAACAAATCGGTGTGGGGGGTGGTCATAGCGGGCTCCTCTAGGTGATGCAAAAGATAGTGAATTGTGGGCAGAAGTGCGTGCAATGGGTTTGCATAACTTCACAGGAAAACCCTCAATGCCGCATAATTTGTGCATGAAAAGCACCTCTAACGAAGATTCGCTGCTCGACGGGTTTGATGTAAGCCTTCTCGCCGCATTGCAGCGCGATGCCTATGCCACCCACCAGCAAATTGGCGAGCAAATTCATTTGTCTGCCTCACAGGTGAGCCGGCGGGTGCAGCGCCTGCAGGCCGCGGGCCTGATTCGCCGCTATGTGGCGCTGCTGGAGCCGCAGGCCCTGGGCCTGGGCGTGCGCGCCATGAGCTATGTGACCCTGACCCGCCATGGCGGCGACGAGGGCACAGCCTTTGAGCGCGAGATTGGCAGCATCCCCGAAGTGCTGGAGTGCTACTCGGTAGCCGGTGAGTCCGACTACATGCTGCACATCGTGTGTGCGGACCTGGCCGTGCTGTCGGAGCAGGTGCTGCGCCGCATCACCCGCATTCAGGGTGTGGGCAGCATTCGCTCCAATATTGTGCTGGGCTGCATCAAGAGCAGCACCGAGCTGCCGCTGGGGCATTTGCGGCGCTGAGCTGTGGGGCGCTAACTCGTGCGCCGCGCAGCGGGGCTTACTTGACGGTGCGCCGCCCCACTCCCAGTGCCGCGCCCACGCTGAGCAGCAGCACAAAACCTGCGCCCACCAGCGTGGCGCCGTACCAGCCCCGGTCCATGAACACGCCAAACACCAAGGGCGAAATGGCAAAGCCGGTATCCAGCCCCGAGTACACCAGCCCGTAGACCCGGCCGGTAGCGCCCTTGGGCGTGGCCTTTTTAATCATCATGTCGCGCGACGGCCCGCCAATGCCCACCGCAAAACCCGTAATCGCCAACACCACCATAGTGCCGGTTGCACCCAGCCAGCCGGTGCCGCAGAGCGCCAACAGCGCCGCACCCACCGCCATGGCCCAGGCCACCACGCGGTCGGAGTGTTGCGACTTGGCCGCCACAAAACCACCAATGAACATGCCCACCGCGCCACACAGCATGTAAGAAGAAATGGTGTAGGTAGCCGCCTCAAAGCTCACGCCGTGCATGGCTTTCAAAATCGACACCGCGTAGCTCTGCACCACCGCCAGCGTCATGGTCGAAAGCAAAAAGAAGCCGAAGCACCACCACACTACCGGCAGCTTCATAAAGGCCATGTCGTGCTCGGCCTGCGGGCCGCCTGCCACGGGCGCCACTTTGCGGGCCACCGTGGTGTGCAGGTACTGGCGCTGGGTCAAGAGCACGCCCATCACCACCACAAACAAGCCCGCAGCGGCCAGATAGGTCTGCCGCCAACCGATGATGGCGCCCAAGCCCGCAAAAAACACCGGCGCCAGCGCCCAGCCCAGGTTGCCGCTCAGGCCGTGCGCGCTAAACGCATAGCCCAGGCGCGGGGTGGACACGCGTTGGTTCAGGATGGTGAAGTCCACAGGGTGAAAGGTCGAGTTGCCCAAACCGGCCAGCACCGCCACCAGCATCAGGCCGGCGTAGCCCGTGACAAACGAGGCCGTCACACAGGCCACCACAAACAAACTCAGCGCCATGAACATGAGCGGGCGCGCACCAAAGCGGTCCACCACAAAACCCGCGCAGGCCTGGCCCACGCCCGACACCACAAAAAACGCCGTCATCAGCAAGCCGAGCTGCGAGTAGTTCAGGCCAAACTCTTTCATGAACACCGGAAACAGCAGCGGCAATATCAAGTGGCCAAAGTGGGAGCTGGCGTGGGCCAGCCCGATCAGGCCGATCACGGTGGCGTCTTGCTTCAAGGGAACGGCGGGTGCCGCAGCGGCGGCGGGCGAAGAGAGGGTGGCAGTGGTCATGCAACGCATCGTACGGGCGCAGGTGCTTTCTTGATTACGACAAAAAGACAATAATTGTCGAAAACCCGCCAAACCTGACCCGACGATCAACGCCCATGAAACGCAAGGCCCCGCTCACCCCCGTGTCGTTTGACACCTCCGCCAAGCGCCCGCCCACTACCGAGCGCCCTGTGCGCAGCCGGGCCCGCTCGCTGGCTATGGACGCACACATCGAGCCCCACCAGCACCCTTGGTCGCAGTTCACCTACTGCGCCAGCGGGCTCATGCAAGTCACCGTGACGCAGGGCGAGCGGCAAACCACCTTTATCGTGCCGCCCAGCCGCGCGGTGTGGATTCCGCCCCACGTGCAGCACAACGTGGTGGTGCTGGAGACTGCCGAGCTGCGCACTGTAGACATTGCCCCCAGCGTGCTGCCCGCCAACTGGACCGAATGCCGCGTGCTAGTGGTGAGCCGGCTGCTGCGCGAGCTGGTGCACGCGCTCGAAGGCAGTGAGCCCGGCCCGCGCGACACCGCCCTCATGGCCCTGACCGCCGACGAGGTGACCCGCTCCGACACCCAGGCCCTGGGCGTGCCTATGCCCCACCCCGAGCATGGCGACAAGCGCCTGCGCGCCCTGTGCGAAGCCGTGTTGCGCGACCCGGCCGAAAAAGGCCAGCTGCGTGAATGGGTGGCCGATGTGGGCGCCAGCGAGCGCACCATGGCCCGCCTCTTCCGCGACGAGCTGGGCACCAGCTACCAGCAGTGGCGCACCCAAGCCGTGTTGGCCCACGCCCTGCCCCAGCTGGCCCGCGGCGTGCCCATCGCCCAAGTGGCGGCTGCTGCGGGCTACGCCAGCGACAGCGCGTTCTCCGCCATGTTCAAGCACAGCATGGGCAAAGCGCCGAGCCACTTTCAGGCCAAAACGCTATCAAAATAGGAGCTGCTTGCGCATGTTTTGTGTGGGCTAGAGGCACTTTTGGCTTAAAAATAAGGAGTGTGTCGCGGCCTAGCTATCATCTTCCGCTTGGGAGAACACAACACCAAACACGCCGCAGCGCAAGCCTTCATTATTCGGTCTGGCGCCGTCCACGCATCAGCCGGACGACATTCTTAAGCGGCCGATCACCGCTTCAACAAACTACAAATTCCCGACTAAACGCATAAGCCGAGGCCAGATACATGAGTGTTTATAAATACTTTTCTCCGGAAAACGCTGAGCGTTATTTGACTACCTGGGCGATGCGTCTCACACCACCGAACCGTGTCAATGATCCATTCGAAATGCGCCCAAGTTTTGACGCATTTTCAGAAGCTGCAGTTCAAAAATTTCTAAGTACAAGAGCGCAAGATTTATCAAAGGAAGTAGCTATGAAGATAGCTGCCAAACTTCCACATAAAAGTGAAGGTACGAACAATCCGGCGTTGAGTGCGTTAGCACGGTACCTTTTTGATTGCGAAACAGAGGAAGACTTGGCAACACTCTTGCAAATCACATCAAGCGCAGAACTTCATGCAATAAGAGTTCAAGCTCAAAAGGCTATCTACGACCAGCTACCTACTTGGAACTCAGATACTGAAAATGCATTGCGCCAGAGTGCAGCAGAGTCGTTGGGCATGTTGTGCCTAAGTGGGAGCTCAAATAATCCTTTGATGTGGGCGCACTATGCCAAAAGCCACGAAGGAGTCGTCGTGGAGTTTGACGAGAATCACCCGACATTTCACCGCCGTCGGAGTAGCGTTGACGAGTTCGGGTACCTACGCAGAGTCTCATACGCAGACACCCGGCCCAGCATTTCGAAAATTGATGGAAACGACACATTCATACAACTCGCATTTGTCAAAGGACTTGACTGGGCGTATGAACAAGAACATCGGATGATTTGGCCGTTGAGCCTTGCAGATTGCTCCAAAAGTATTGGAGAGGAAACCATCTATCTACTGGAAGTACCAGCACTGGCAGTAAAGAGCCTTACTTTCGGTTGTAAAGCTGAAGCCAGCTTTACCCAACAGATAGTGCAGATACTTTCACAAAACAAAGACGCAGGCCATATTCAGGTCTACCAGTCCTTTGTGTCGACTGATACCTTTGCACTGTGCTACCAGCCTTACCAAGGTGTCGACAACGAAGCACTATCAAAATAGTAGCAACTTGCGATTGCTAGTTGCGGGCTAGAGAGGGGCAGAATCAAAAAATCAACCCAACTTGCCTGCCAGCTGCAACGAAGCCCGTAGCGCATCGTTAATGCGCGTCTGCCAGCCATCGCCACTGGCGCGCAGCGCGGCAGGCACATCCGGGTCCAAGCGAATTTTTACGGCCTCTTTGGTACTGGCCGCACGGGGCCTGCCACGCGGCTTGAGCACAGCGCCTTCGTAGCGGTCGGCCGTTTGAAAGAAAGCCTCGGGCAGCTCAGGCGCGGCGTCAGGGTCAGTCCAGGTGGCGAGCGTAGTAGGTTTTTTCGCGGTCATTGGCTTTCCTCATACTGATAATGCGGCGCTACCTCGAATACTTCCGCCGCGCGGGCGAAGTCCAAGCCTTTTTCGGTCAGCGTCTGCTTCAGTTTTTGGCTGTCAAATTCTATTTGCACAGTTATTTATTGTGCCCCCATTAAATCACCGGCACACTCTTCCAAAATGCCAGCTGCTCGCAAACCAAGGCGGAACGCGAACCATTGAAAACACCGTCGATCAGGGCACAATGCGGCAACCATCTACGAACAGGTTTATCTATGCCTCCACCAACCGTTCTGAACCAGCAAGCCCTACAACAGTTTTGCGAAGCGCACCACATTCGTAGCTTGGCCCTGTTTGGCTCGCAGGCCAAAGGAACTGCGCGGCCGGATAGCGATATTGACTTGTTGGTGGACTTTGAGCCTGACGCAGTACCGGGCCTACTTGGCATGGCCGTGCTGGAAGATGAGCTGTCAGCGCTCATGGGAGGACGTAAGGTCGATTTGCGCACGCCAAGCGATTTGTCCCGGCACTTCCGGGATGAAGTGGTGCACACCGCCCAAGTGCAATATGCACGCTGAAGATCGCATTCGCTTGCTCCACATGGTGGAGGCGGCCCAGGCCGCATTGAAGTTTGTCGGCGGCAAAAAGCAGGCAGACCTTCAATCAGACCAGATGCTGCTTTTCGCGGTGGTGCGAGCCATTGAAATCCTGGGCGAAGCCGCAAACAAGGTGTCTGAAGACTTGCAGTCTGGCAACAATTCCATTCCGTGGCGCGCTATTGTGGGCATGCGCAATCGCTTGGTACATGCCTACTTTGACATAGACACTGAAATGGTCTGGAAGACGCTTCAGAACGAAATCCCGGGACTGCTAGGCGCTCTGCAAGCGCTGCTCCTCAAGGATCAGGCGTAGAAACTCGGATTCACGTCCAACAATTTCATCAAGCAGTTACCTGCACACCCTTCCAAAACGCCACCCGGTCGCGCACCATCTCGGCTTCAGGCTTGGGGTCGGCGTAGTACCAGACAGCGTCGATGTTCATCTCACCGTTCACCATGAGCGAGTAGTAGCTGGCTTGGCCTTTCCAGGCGCAGCTGGTTTTGTGGTTGCTGAACTGCACGTAATCGCGGTTCAGGCTGCTGGCGGGAAAGTAGTGGTTGCCTTCCACGAGCACGGTGTCGGTGCTCTCGGCGATGGTGGTTCCGTTCCAAATAGCTTTCATGGGTGCTCCAGGGGCAAATAGGGTTTTGCTATTGCAACACAAGCCGCCCGGCGGGCTGCGCTTTCGGGTCATTGGGGATTGGCTTATCCTGTGGCCTCATTTAAAAGGGCTTCACCATGCTGCACTCCCCCCGATTCATGCGCCGTCATCTCTTGGTTTTGGCCGCCGGCCTGTTGGCTTGCTGGGGCGCACACGCCCAGACCGCGGTGCGCGTGGCCTCCAAAATCGACACCGAAGGCAAACTGCTGGGCAACATCGTGGTGCTGGCCCTGGAGGCCAACGGCATCAAAACCGAAAACAAAGTAGCACTGGGCAACACCAAGGTGGTGCGCACAGCACTGGTGGCGGGCGAGATTGACCTCTACCCCGAGTACACCGGCAACGGCGCTTTCATGCTGGGCGACGAGAGCAACAAGGCCTGGAAAGACCTGCGCGCGGGCTACGAGCTGGCCAAGAAAATGGATCTGGAGAAAAGCCGCCTCGTCTGGCTGGAGCCCGCACCGGCCAACAACACCTGGGCGATTGCGGTGCGCAAAGATGTGGCCACCGCCAACAAGCTGCGCACCCTGGACGACATGGGCCAATACATCGCCAAAGGCGGTGCGTTCAAGCTGGCCGCCTCGGCAGAGTTTATGGAGCGCGCCGACGCCATGCCCGCCTTCCAGGCCGCTTACGGCTTCAAGCTGAAAGCGGACCAGGCGCTGGTGCTGGCCGGGGGCGACACGGCAGCCACCATCAAAGCGGCAGCCGAAAAAACCTCGGGCGTTAACGCCGCCATGGCCTACGGCACCGACGGCCCCGTGGCCGCACTCGGCCTGGTGGTGATGGAAGACCCCAAGGGCGTGCAACCCGTCTATGCCCCCGCCCCCGTGGTGCGGGAAGAAGTGCTCAAGCGCAACCCCGCCATTGCCACGGTGTTGGCGCCCATTTTCAAAACCCTCGATGGCCCCACCCTCCAGGAGCTGAATGCCCGCATTCAGCTCGAAGGCGTGGATGCCAAGCAAGTCGCGTCTGCCTATTTGCGCAGCAAAGGCTTTTTGAAATAAGCGCCGGGTGAGCGCCCCTTTGCCGCACAGCCTCCCTGCACAGACACCCCCCGCTTTCAACCCGGTGCTGGCGCTGTGTGCAGTGCTGGCGCTGGGGGCCGCGTGGGCCCTGCCCTTCGTGCGGGTCGCGCCGAACCGGCTGCTGTCTGGCGAGCCGGTTTTTTTAACGCAGGTGCTGCAGGCCCAAGGCGGCTGGGGTGCGGCGCTGTTGGTGGCCTGGCTGTGCATAGCCATTACGCAGTCTCACAAGCGCTTCACCCAAGCCAGCGTGGCGCTGGTGATGGCGGTCGCCCTGGCCGGCCTGTGGCTGCTGGCCGGCCACCATGCCAGCACGGCCAGCCAAGGCGACAACCCGCTGACCCGCACCGCGCTGGGTGCGGGCTTTTGGACGCTGGCCGCGCTGGCCTGGATGGCCGCGCTGGACGCGGTCACCCGCTTGCAGCTCGCCACCCTGCCGCGCTTGCTGCTGCAAGCGGCACTGCTTGTGCCCCTGCTGCTGGCACTCCCTGCGGGGCAGGACTTGTCGATTGCCAAGGAATACGCCAACCACCGCGATGTATTCGCGCCCGCTATCTGGCGCCACTTGCAGATCGTGCTGCTGGCTATTGCACCGGCCGTGGCCATTGGCGTGTCGCTGGCCTGGCGCATGACCCGCGCGCCGCGCCTGCGCGAGACCTTGTTTCCGGTGCTCAATGTGATTCAGACCATTCCCTCTATCGCCCTCTTTGGCCTGCTCATGGCGCCGCTGGCGTGGCTGGCCGCCCAAGCCCCTGCGCTGGGCCGGCTGGGCATCAGCGGGGTGGGCTTGGCGCCTGCGGTGCTGGCGCTGCTGCTGTATGCGCTGCTGCCCATCGTGCGCTCGGCCTTGGTCGGGCTGGAGCAGGTGCCAGAAGCCACCGTCACCGCGGCGCGCGCCATGGGCATGACGCCACGCCAAGTACTGTGGCATGTTGAGCTGCCGCTGGCCTTGCCGGTGCTGCTGATCGGGCTGCGCACCGCGGTCGTGCAAACCACGGGCCTGGCGGCTGTGACTGCGCTGGTGGGTGCTGGGGGATTAGGCAGCATCATGTTTGACGGCTTGTTCAGCGCGGCCAACGAGCTGGTGATGCTGGGTGTGATTCCCATCGTGCTGCTGGCGGTGCTGGCAGACAGTTTTTTCAAAATGCTTGGCACCCTGCTGGAGATGCCCGCCGCATGATCACGTTTGACCACACCTGCAAATCCTATGGCGGCACCTCCGCCATCACCGACCTGAACCTGCTCATCGCCCAAGGCGAACTGGTGGTGTTGCTCGGGCCCTCGGGCTCGGGCAAGTCCACCGCGCTCAAAATGATCAACCGCATGGTCGACCACGATGGTGGCCGCATCCTGCTGAACGGCGAAGAAATCTACAGTTTCAATGTGCAGGATTTGCGCCGCCGTATGGGCTACGCCATTCAGTCCGTGGGCCTTTTCCCGCACTGGACGGTGGCGCGCAACATTGCCACCGTGCCCACGCTGCTGGGCTGGGAGCCCGCCCGCGTGCAAGCCCGGGTGACCGAGCTGCTGCAGCTGCTGGACATGGCCCCCGCCCAATACGCCAGCCGTTACCCGCACCAGCTCTCCGGCGGGCAGCAGCAGCGGGTGGGCGTGGCCCGTGCGCTGGCTGCCGACCCCGATGTGTTGCTCATGGACGAGCCCTTTGGCGCGCTGGACCCGGTCACCCGCGCTAGCCTGCAACTGGAGCTCAAGCGCATTCACCGCGCTACCGGAAAAACCATTGTGCTGGTCACCCACGACATCGACGAAGCCCTGCTGCTCGCCACCCGCATCGTGTTGCTGAACCAGGGCCGCATTGCGCAAGTGGGCACGCCGCTGGAGCTGCTGCAGCAACCCGCCAGCGACTTTGTGGCCGACTTTATAGGCCGCGCAGACGTGGGGCTCAAGCAGCTTTCACTGCGCCCGGTGGCCACGTCGGTGCAAGCCGTGCAGGGAGCCGCGCCCACCCACGTGATTGCAGATACCGCCACGGTGCGCGAAGCCATTTCGCAAATGGCGGCGCTGGGCGTGTCGGTGCTGGGGGTGTGCGATGCCGAAGGCAGCCTGCTCGGCCAGGTGCGGGCTGCGGACTTGCTGGAAGCACGGCATGGCTGACACAGCGGGCCACTGGTGGGCCGACCGGCTGGCTTGGACCGTGGCAGCACTGCTGGCGCTGGCCTATGGGCTGCCGTATTCCCAACCCTTATTCGCGGCTCTGTTTCCTGCCCTCCCGCGCCCGGTGTACCTGCAAGAGCCCTTGGCCACTTTGTTGTGGCAGCACCTCGGGATGGTGCTGCTGTCGAGCGCCGTGGCAGTGCTCGCCGGTACCGCCGCAGGCTTGGCCACCACGAGGCCGACGGGGCGCGCCTTCAAGCCGCTGATGGAAACACTGGCCGCCATGGGACAGACCTTTCCGCCCGTGGCGGTGTTGGCGGTGGCGGTGCCCGCGGTGGGTTTCGGTGAGCTGCCAGCGCTCATAGCCCTCGCCCTCTTCGGGCTGCTGCCGGTGCTGCAGGGCACACTGGCGGGGCTGGAGTCGGTGCCACGCCCGGTGCTGGAATCTGCCCGCGCCATGGGCCTCTCGCCGTGGCACTTGCTCACCCAGGTGCAGATCCCGCTGGCGCTGCCTTTGTGGCTGGCGGGTGTGCGCACGTCGGTCGTCATCAACATCGGCACAGCCGCCATTGCGTCCACGGTGGGCGCCAAAACGCTGGGCTCGCCCATCATCGTCGGGCTCTCGGGGTTCAACACGGCGTATGTGTTGCAAGGTGCGGTGCTGGTGGGCCTGCTGGCCGTAGCGGCCGACATGGCATTTGAACGGCTGGCGCGCAAGCTATCAATTCAATAGCTACTCGCGCAGGTTTCATGTGGGCTAGAGGCCAAAAACACCTCTAAACCCACCTGACCAGCCTTTAGTTGAAGCTGAACTGTCCCGGCGCCAGAATCGGGTCCACGCCCACTTGAATCGTCGACTTGGGCGCGAACTTGCCTTCCAGCAGTAGCCGGGAGAGCGGGTTCTCGATGCGCTGTTGGATAGCGCGCTTCAAGGGCCGGGCACCGAACACCGGGTCAAATCCCACCTTGGCCAGCTCGGCCACCGCCGCGTCGCTCACCGCCAGCGTCAGGTCCATCTTGGCCAGGCGGCCCATGAGGGTGGCGAGTTGGATTTTGGCAATCGAGGCGATGTTGGCAGCGTCCAGCGAGTGGAACACCACGGTCTCGTCGATCCGGTTCAAAAACTCGGGGCGGAAGTGGTTTTTGAGCTCACCGGTCACCGCTTCTTTCACATCCTCGTAGTCCTGCCCCACCATGCTCTGGATGAGCTGGCTGCCGATGTTGCTGGTCATCACGATGACCGTGTTTTTAAAGTCCACGGTGCGGCCCTGGCCGTCGGTCAGGCGGCCATCGTCCAACACCTGCAGCAGCACGTTGAACACATCGGGGTGGGCTTTTTCCACCTCGTCGAGCAGCAGCACCGCGTAGGGCTTGCGGCGCACGGCCTCCGTCAAATAACCGCCCTCCTCGTAACCCACATAGCCGGGCGGCGCGCCGATGAGGCGGGCCACGCTGTGCTTTTCCATGAACTCGCTCATGTCGATGCGGACCAGGTGCTCTTCGCTGTCAAACAAGAAACCGGCCAGCGCTTTGCACAGCTCGGTTTTGCCCACGCCCGTGGGCCCGAGGAACAGAAAAGAACCGGTGGGCCGGTTCGGATCACTCAGGCCTGAGCGCGAGCGGCGGATGGCGTCGGCCACGGCCGAGACGGCTTCGTCCTGCCCGACCACACGGTCGTGCAGCTTGCCTTCCATTTGCAGCAGCTTGTCGCGCTCGCCTTGCATCATTTTGCTGACCGGAATGCCGGTGGCGCGGCTCACCACTTCGGCAATTTCTTCGGCGCCCACCTGGGTGCGCAGCAGCTGGTTGGCTTTGCCGCTGGCAGCCTTGCCGGCCTCTTGGTCTTGCGCGGTTTTGAGGCGCTTTTCCAGCTCGGGCAGCTTGCCGTATTGCAGCTCCGCCACCTTGGCCAGGTCGCCCTTGCGGGTCAGGGCTTCGATCTCGGTGCGCAGCTTGTCCATTTCTTCACGCACCTGGGCGCTGCCCTGGGCGGTGGCTTTTTCGGCCTTCCAAATTTCATCGAGGTCGGCAATTTCTTTTTGCAGCGTCTGGATTTCCTCGTCGATCAGCTCCAGGCGCTTGAGCGAGGCTTCGTCTTTCTCGCGCTTCACAGCCTCACGCTCGATCTGGAGCTGGATCAAGCGGCGGTCCAGCTTGTCCATGACCTCGGGCTTGGAGTCCAGCTCGATCTTGATTTTGGAGGCGGCCTCGTCGATCAGGTCAATGGCCTTGTCCGGCAAAAAGCGGTCGGTGATGTAGCGGTTCGACAGCTCGGCCGCCGCCACGATGGCAGGGTCGGTAATGTCCACACCGTGGTGCACTTCGTAGCGCTCTTTCAGGCCACGCAGGATGGCGATGGTGGCCTCGACCGTAGGCTCGCCCACCAGAATTTTCTGGAAGCGGCGCTCCAGCGCAGCGTCTTTTTCAATGTATTTGCGGTACTCGTCCAGCGTGGTGGCGCCCACGCAATGCAGCTCGCCACGCGCCAGCGCGGGTTTGAGCATGTTGCCCGCGTCCATAGCGCCCTCGCCCTTGCCGGCACCCACCATCGTGTGCAGCTCGTCGATGAACACAATGGTCTGGCCTTCGTCCTTGGCCAGATCCTTGAGCACATTCTTCAGCCGCTCTTCAAACTCGCCGCGGAATTTGGCACCGGCCAAGAGTGCTGCCATGTCCAGCGAGAGCACGCGTTTGCCTTTGAGGCTGTCGGGCACTTCGCCTTCCACAATGCGCTGGGCCAGGCCTTCCACAATGGCGGTCTTGCCCACACCGGGCTCACCGATCAGCACAGGGTTATTCTTGGTGCGGCGCTGGAGCACCTGGATGGCGCGGCGGATTTCGTCGTCCCGCCCGATCACCGGGTCCAGCTTGCCCATGCGGGCGCGCTCGGTCAGGTCGATACAGTATTTTTTGAGGGATTCGCGCTGGTCTTCCGCGTCCGAGCTATCGACCTTCTGGCCGCCGCGCACTGCGTCAATGGCGGTCTCCAGGCTCTTGCGGGTCAGGCCGTTGGCGCGGGCCATTTGCCCGGCGTCGCCCTTGTGGTCGGCTACGGCCAGCAAAAACAGCTCGCCGGCAATGAACTGGTCGCCCCGCTTGATGGCTTCTTTTTCCGCAGCCTGCAGCAGCGACACCATGTCGCGCCCCACTTGCACCTGCTCGTGGCCCTGCACCTGGGGTAGGCGCTTGATGCCAGCCTCGGCCGAGGCCAGCAAGCCCGCCACGTTGACACCGGCGCGGTTCATCAGCGCTTTGGGGGCGTCGTCGGTGCGGATCATGGCGGCCAGCACGTGCACCGGCTCAATAAAGGCGTTGTCGTGGGTGAGCGCCAGGGTCTGGGCTTCAGCCAAAGCTTCTTGAAATTTGGTGGTGAGTTTGTCGATTCGCATGGGGTTCCTCCTGGCGGTTCATCCGGTTATGCATCAGCTTGGGGCCCGGCGGGTGCTTTTCAAGTGAGCCAGGCGCGCCGTGTTTGACCTAGCGCAAACTCGCGCCATACGGGCCTGTGCGCCCGATAATGCGCTCTGGCCATTTTGTCTTTGAGTCCGCATGCAAGTCCACCAGTTTCAAGTCAGCTACGTCGCAGAACAAGACCGCATTCTGGTGCGCATGAATTCGACCGCGGGCGACGAGCAAAGCCTGTGGCTGACCCGTCGCTTGATGCTCAACCTCTTTCCCCATCTGGACAAGGCGGTGCACGAGTTGAGCCTGAGCACCGCAAGCGCCGTGGGCCACGATGGCGCGGCAGACCATGCAGTACGCGCCTACCAGCAAGAAGAAACCTTGAGCCAGTCCGACTTTGAAACTCCCTACCAGGAGGTGTCGCCGGACGATGCGGCCGGCCCTCTGCTGGTTACCACCGCCCACTACCAGTTGCGCAACGAGCAGGAAATGAGCTTGCGCTTTGACGAAAAGTTCAAAGGCCAGACCGAGGCCCGGAGCATCGAGATCAACATGGTGAGCGAAACCGCTTTGGCCTTGCTGCATGTGCTGCGCCTGGGCCTTCAGGCCAGCGGCTGGGGCATTGGCGGAGCTAGTGCCACGGAGGCACCGGTGCTGCGCGCACCTGAACCGCAGGAAGACGATGCCGGTGAGTGGGACGCCTTCACCCACGCCGAGCGGCCCAAGTACCTCAACTAAGCGGGTCTGCGCCCGGCCCGGCTCAGGCGTTGCGCGCCGTGATGCCCCAGCGGGCCAGCGCGTCGTCGTCGCTCACACGGGCATCCACCCAGTGCGCGCCATCGGGTGTGGTCTCTTTTTTCCAAAAAGGCGCCTGGGTCTTGAGGTAGTCCATGATGAACTCGCAAGCCTGAAAGCTCTGGCCCCGGTGCGCAGATGTCACTGCCACCAGCACCACGCCCTCGGTCGGCAGGAGCACGCCCACCCGGTGCACCACGCGAGCGCCGTAGATGTCGAAGCGCGCAAACGCCTCGTCCACCATAACCTCGATGGATTTTTCGGTCATTCCGGGGTAGTGCTCCAACTCCAGCGTTTGCACCGAACCGGCAGCCCCCGGTGCATTGCGGTCGCGCACAGTGCCGACAAAGCTGCACACAGCGCCCACGCGCGGGTCACCGGCTTGCAGGGCCGCGAGTTCGGCCGCTACATCGAACGCGGCGGTCTGAATCCGCACCCAGGGTGTGCTGCTATGGGTCATGGTGAGAGCCACCGTACTGCCCGAATCAACCACCGGTGACCGGTGGAAAAAACGCTACTTCGTCGCCTGCGGCGAGTGGGGTGTCTGGCTCACTCATGACCTGGTTGAGCGCCATGCGGACCGAGCGGTCTGTGCCCAAGGCCTCCGCGCCCCGGCCACCGCGTGCGATCAACTCCGCACGCAACTGGGCCAAGGTGAGCGCATCGGTGTCCAGCGCCTCGCTGGAGGTGCCCATGGCCTCGCGCATGGAGGCGAAATAACGCACGGTCACTCTCATGCCAACAACTCGCTGAAAGGTAGGTAGCGCACGGTTTGCCCGTACACAATGGGTTCGCCGGGAGCCACATCCACCAGGCCATCGCCCCAGACGGCCGAGGTCAGCACGGCGGAGCTCTGGTTGCCAAACAGGTCCAGGCCGCCATTGGCGTTGCGCCGCACCCGCAAAAACTCACGACGTTTATCGGCCTGGGGCCAATCAAAGTCTGCGCGGACTGCTATGGGTTTCATAGCAACATCCTGCACGCCTTGCAGCCGCAGCAAAAACGGGCGCACCAGCAGCAAAAAGGTCACAAAGCTCGACACCGGGTTGCCCGGCAACCCGATGAAGTGCGCCGCACCAAGGCGCCCGTGCGCAAACGGTTTGCCGGGCTTCATGCCGATCTGCCACAGGTCCAGGGTGCCCAGCTGCTGCACCGCGGGTTTGATGTGGTCTTCCTCACCCACCGACACGCCGCCGCTGGTGAGAATGACGTCGTTATCCGCCGCTGCGGCTTGGAGTGCCGCGATAGTGGCCGCCCGGTTGTCGGGGACGATGCCCAAGTCCGCCACCTCACAGCCCATACGGCGCAAAAGGTTCTGCAGGAAAAAGCGGTTGGAGTTGTAAATAGCGCCGGGCGGCATGTCCTGCGGGGCCACGGTGCCGGGCATGATGAGCTCGTCACCGGTGGAAAACAAGGCCACGCGGGGCTTGCGGGCTACCCTCAACTCGGCGCGCCCCACTCCGGCGGCCAGGCCCAGTTCGGCGGGCCCCAGCCGGGTGCCGGCGGCCAACACGGTGTCGCCACGCTGCACGTCTTCCCCGGCGTGGCGCACATGCTGGCCGGGCAAAGGCACGCTGTGGATGCGGATGGTTTCGGGCCCGGCGTGACGCTCGTCGTTCAGGCGGGTGCAATCCTCTTGCATCACCACCGCATCGGCCCCGGAGGGCAGCGGCGCACCAGTAAAAATGCGGGCTGCAGTGCCCGGCAGGAGCACAGCCCCCGCGGTGCCTGCAGCAATGCGTTGCCTCACCTCTAACTCGACCTGCCCTAGCAACACATCGGCAGCGTGCACGGCGTAACCGTCCATCGCGCTGTTGTCGAAGGCCGGCACCTGCAGGGAGGAAACCACGTTTTCGGCAAGCACCCGGCCATCAGCGTCGAAGGTAGCGAGCGACTCGGCGCCAGCGAGCGGCTCGGCGGCCGCCAGCAG
Organism: Rhodoferax sp.; assembly: GCF_013297935.1. Classification (GTDB taxonomy): domain Bacteria; phylum Pseudomonadota; class Gammaproteobacteria; order Burkholderiales; family Burkholderiaceae_C; genus Allorhodoferax. Next base: position 175,961 of record NZ_JAAFIX010000001.1, read on the forward strand.
CTGCACTAGCGCATCGTCCAAGGGCATCAGGGGCTTACGGGGCGCAGCAGTCGCAGTGGTCATGTGCTATCAAATCAAGAGCTGCTAGCGCAAACGCTGTGCGGGCTAGGCAGCTATTTCACTCAAAAATCAGGCGCACTCGCGCTCGATCAGGGCTTTCACAGCGGCCACATCGGCCCCCATCACCACCACGCGTTTGGGCAGGGCTTCAATGCCTTCAAACTGCGGGGGCCGCTCGGGCTCGCGGCCCAGGGCCTCGACCACCGTGGCTGCAAACTTGATGGGCAATGCGGTCTCCAGAACCACCATGGGCACACCGGCAGTCAGGTGCTCCAGGGCCACCTTCAGGCCGTCGGCAGTGTGGGTGTCGATCATCATTCCGTGCTGCTCGTAGGTGGCGCGGATGGTGCCCAGGCGGTTAGCGTGGGTGCTCTTGCCGCTCACGAAACCGTACTTGGTGGCCGCTTGCGCGAACACCGGGTCGGCGCTCAGGTCGAACTGGCCGGTTTTGGACAGGCCTTCGCCAAACAGCGCCTTGACCCGCGCACCGTCGCGGCCCAGCAGGTCGAACACAAAGCGCTCGAAATTGCTGGCCTTGGAAATGTCCATGGACGGGCTGGAGGTCTCGTGCGTGTCTGCGGTGCCGCGCACGCGGTACACGCCGGTGCGGAAGAACTCGTCGAGCACATCGTTTTCGTTGGTGGCGACCACCAGCTTGTCGACCGGCAGGCCCATCTGGCGGGCCACATGGCCGGCACAGACGTTGCCGAAATTGCCACTCGGCACGCTGAACGACACCTTTTGGGCATTGGACTCGGTGGCCTGGATGTAGCCGGCAAAGTAGTACACCACCTGGGCCAGCAAACGCGCCCAGTTGATGGAGTTGACGGTGCCGATTTTGTATTTGCGCTTGAACTCGAGGTCGTTGGACACGGCCTTGACGATGTCCTGGCAGTCATCAAACACGCCCTGGATGGCGATGTTGTAGATGTTGGCGTCCTGCAGGCTGAACATTTGGGCCTGCTGGAACGGGCTCATGCGGCCGTGCGGGCTGGTCATGAAGACGCGCACGCCCTTTTTGCCGCGCATGGCGTGTTCGGCAGCGCTGCCGGTGTCGCCACTGGTGGCGCCCAGAATATTGAGCTCTTCGCCGCGGCGGCCCAGTTCGTATTCGAACAGGTTGCCCAGCAGTTGCATGGCCATGTCCTTGAACGCCAGGGTCGGGCCGTTGGACAACGCTTCGATCCAGACACCATCTTGCAAGTGGCGCAAGGGCACGATCTCGCCGGTGCCGAACACTTCGGCGGTGTAGGTCTTGGCGCACAGGGTGCGCAGATCGTCGGCCGGAATGTCGTCGATGTAGAGGGACAAAATTTCAAACGCCAGCGAGGCGTAGCCCTGCTCGTGGTAGACCTTGCGCCAGCGGGTCAGCGTGGCGTCGTCCACCTGCGGGTAGGCCACTGGAAGGTACAGGCCGCCGTCCGGCGCCAGGCCTTCGAGCAGGATTTCGCAGAAGCGTTTGCGGTCCGGGTGACCGCGGGTTGAGAGGTATTGCATGCGGCAGCTTCCTGTTTACGCCAACTCTTCTTTGCGGATGCGGGTGATGGGTTGCAACACGGTGGGCAGCGCTTGCATTTGGGCGAGCGCCGCGTCCATCTTGGCTTCTACGCAGTCGTGGGTCAGGATGATGACGTCGGTTTGCGTAGCCGCTTCGCCGCTGATTTCGTCCGCTTCACGTTGCAGCACCGCGTCGATGCTGATGCCGGCTTCGGCCAGCAAGCCGGTGACCTTGGCCAGCACACCGGCCTCGTCGGCCACGCGCAAGCGCAAGTAGTAGCTGGTCACGACTTCGCTCATCGCCACGACCGGGGTGTTGCTGATGGCGTCCGGCTGGAAAGCCAAGTGCGGCACGCGTTGGGCAGCGTCTGCAGTGTGCAGACGGGTGATGTCCACCAAGTCGGCAATCACCGCGCTGGCAGTGGGCTCAGAGCCCGCGCCCTTGCCGTAATACAGCGTGGTGCCCACAGCGTCGCCATGGGCCATGACGGCGTTCATGGCGCCTTCCACATTGGCAATCAGGCGCTTGGCCGGTACCAGTGTGGGGTGCACGCGCAGCTCAATACCGGCGGCCGTGCGCTTGGTAATGCCCAAGAGCTTGATGCGGTAGCCCAGTTGCTCGGCGTACTTGATGTCGGCCGCGCCCAGCTTGGTGATGCCTTCCACATAGGCCTTGTCGAACTGCACCGGAATGCCGAAGGCAATCGCGCTCATCAAGGTGACTTTGTGGGCGGCGTCCACGCCTTCGATGTCGAAGGTCGGGTCGGCTTCGGCGTAACCCAACCGCTGGGCTTCTTTGAGCACCACGTCAAAGTCCAGACCCTTGTCGCGCATCTCGGACAAGATGAAGTTGGTGGTGCCGTTGATGATGCCGGCAATCCACTGGATGCGGTTGGCCGTCAGGCCTTCGCGCAGCGCCTTGATGATGGGAATGCCACCGGCCACAGCCGCTTCAAACGCCACCATCACGCCCTTGGCGGATGCTGCGGCAAAAATTTCGGTGCCGTGCACGGCGAGCAAGGCCTTGTTGGCAGTGACCACATGCTTGCCAGCCGCAATGGCTTCGAGCACCAACGCTTTGGCAATGCCGTAGCCGCCGATCAGCTCAATGACGATGTCAATGTCGGGGTTGGCGATGACTGCACGCGCGTCGTTCACCACCTTCACATCGGGGCCGACCACACTTTGGGCACGCGCCACATCGAGGTCAGCCACCATGGTGATTTCGATACCGCGGCCGGCACGGCCTTGAATCTCTTGCTGGTTGCGTTTGAGCACATTGAATGTGCCGCTACCTACGGTGCCAATGCCGAGCAGGCCTACTTGTATCGGTTTCATATCGTTTCTACGTAAAAAGTGCTTCTAGCCCTTGCAAACATTGCGCGGGCAGCTATCAAAATCAGAGTGAGTCAGTTCCCGTTGCGCTTGCGATAGCTCTCAAGGAACCGGGCAATGCGGCCAATGGCTTCGCGCAAATCGTCTTCATGCGGGAGGAAAACAATGCGGAAGTGGTCGGGCGCATGCCAGTTAAAGCCGGTTCCCTGCACCAGCATGACGCGGGTCTCGCGCAGCAGCTCCAGGAAAAATTGCCGGTCATCTGCAATGGGGTACACCGCAGGATCCAGCTTGGGAAACATATACAGCGCGGCCTGCGGCTTCACACAGGTCACGCCGGGGATGGCGGTAATCAGCTCATAGGCCAAGTCGCGTTGGCGGCGCAGGCGACCGCCCTCGCACACCAGGTCGTTAATGCTTTGGTAACCGCCCAAAGCGGTCTGGATCGCCCACTGGCCGGGCACGTTGGAGCACAGCTTCATGTTCGAGAGCATGTTGAGGCCCTCGATGTAGTCGGTCGCCGACTTCTTGTTGCCCGACACCACCAGCCAGCCCGCGCGGTAGCCGCAGGAGCGGTAGCTTTTGGACAGGGAGTTGAAGGTGAGCGTCAGCACGTCGGTCGACAAGCTGCCCAGCGCCGTGTGCTGAATACCGTCGTACAGCACCTTGTCATAGACCTCGTCGGCCAGAATGACCAGACCATGCTCGCGGGCGACCTCAATGATGCCCTGCAGCAGTTCGGTGGAATACAAGACACCGGTCGGGTTGTTGGGGTTGATGACCACAATGCCCTTGGTCCGGGGCGTGATCTTGGCGCGGATATCGTCCAAGTCGGGCATCCAGCCATTGTTTTCGTCACACAGGTAGTGCACCGGGGTGCCGCCGGACAGGCTGGTGGCCGCGGTCCACAAGGGGTAGTCGGGCATGGGCAACAGCAACTCATCGCCGTTGTCCAGCAAGGCGTTGGTGGCCATGGTGATCAATTCACTGGCGCCATTGCCCAAGTAAATATCGTCCAAGGTCACGCCGGCGATACCCTGCTTTTGCGTCTCGTGCATGACCGCTTTGCGGGCTGCAAAAATGCCTTTGCTGTCCGAGTAGCCGGCCGAGTTGGGCAGGTTGCGGATCATGTCCTGCTGGATTTCCTCGGGCGCATCAAAACCGAACACCGCCAAGTTGCCCAGATTGAGCTTGATGATCTTCTGGCCTTCGTCCTCCATCTGACGGGCGGCGTCCATGATGGGACCGCGAATGTCATAGAGCACATTGGCCAGCTTGGCAGATTTCTGAATGGTTTTCAAAGTCCCTCCGGGAGTGTTCAGCACAGGGCGAAACCTATAATTTGACCACAGTTCGGCAAGCACTCCGCTTGCCACTTCCGCCAGCAAGCTCCCCATGAAATTCATACCCGACGCAACACAAGGCCCGTCTATTACCGGCTATGGCCCTGACTGGGTCGAAGTCAACGGTGAAAAACACCACAGCAGCATTATTGTGAGCAGCCAAGGCATCTGCCGGCCGTGGGTCTGCACCCGCTTTGAGGACCTGACCGATGCGCACTTTCAGGAACTGGCGGCACTGGCGCCCGAGCTGGTGCTATTCGGGAGCGGCGACAAAATCCGCTTTCCCCATCCGCAGTGGGTGTCTCCGCTTTACAGCGCGCGTATCGGCGTAGAAACCATGGACACCCAGGCCGCGTGCCGGACTTACAACTTTCTGTCCGGCGAAGGACGCAAAGTAGTGGCTGCACTCCTCATATAGATAGCAGGCTCCTCTGGAAAGGCGTCCGGGCGGGCCCTTTTCAGAGTAAAATCATGGGTTGCGGTCCAGAGCGAAGAATTGCTGTCACGTTCGACGCTGTCCCCTATGACTGACCAGTCCGGCGTGCCGGACTGAAACACCGAGATTGAAATTCCATATGGCGATTGTTGTCAACAAACCCCTTCCCGAATTCGAAGCCAACGCTACCGGCGGCATCAAGGTGACCAACACCACCCACGTCGGGAAAACCATGGTTTTGTACTTTTACCCTAAAGACAATACCCCCGGTTGCACCACCGAAGCCATGCAATTCAGGGACAAATACAAAGATTTCGTGAAAGCCGGTGCCGAGGTGTTCGGTGTTTCCCGCGACAACATGAAGTCCCATGATGAGTTCAAGACCAAGCTTGAACTGCCCTTTGAATTGATTGCCGACACCGAAGAAAAAATGTGCCACATGTTCGGCGTGGTGAAAAACAAGATCATGTACGGCAAGAAGGTCAAGGGCATCGAGCGCAGCACCTTCCTGATCGGCGCCGATGGCCTGGTCAAAGAAGAGTGGCGCGGGCTCAAGGTCCCGGGCCATGTGGATGACGTCCTGAAGGCCGTCAAAGTCCTCAAAAAAGCTGCCTGATCGCCCTGTTGTTTTGATGCACCCGTTGCCAATAGGCGTCACGGGGCTCATGCATAATGGTTCGCATGCCGTTGAAGCTTGCAACCGCGATCACACAAAAAGCCGCCTTGGCTCAAGGCGGCTTTTTCGCTTTTTCGGCATCGTTTTTTCACTTCTCAACTTCTGCGAATCCACTCCATGCCACTGCCCACTGCCCCGTCCAAGCGTGCTGACCGATTGACCGCCAAAGACTTTGAGGCTCCTGTGCGCGCAACCCCTCGCGCAGCCCGCAAGGCCCCGACAGAAGTAACCGCCGCCCCGCCCGCCACCACCGTCGCCGCGAAGCGCCCGGTGGAGCGCGAACCCAAGAAATCTTCACAATCCGCAGCCTTGACCCACTCCCCGGTAGTAGCGCCTGCCGTTGCAGCCCTCGCACCGGCACCCAAGCCCACTCCGGCACCAGTGGCAAGCCCTGAGACCAAGCGAAGCAAGCGCCCCAAGAGTACCGGGCCTAAAAAGCTGTTTGTGCTGGACACCAATGTGTTGCTGCACGACCCCATGTGCTTGTTCCGCTTTGAAGAACACGATATCTACCTGCCGATGATCGTGCTTGAAGAGCTGGACGGCCACAAAAAGGGCATGACCGAGGTCGCCCGCAACGCCCGCCAGACCAGCCGCACGCTGGACGCACTCGCCGGAGCCCCCGGTGCAGACATCACCGCTGGGTTCATGTTGGACAGCACCGGCCACAAGGATGCGCGCGGCAAGCTCATGTTCCAGACGGAGCCGCTCAACTACACCTTGCCCACCAGCCTGCCCCAAGGCAAAGCGGACAACCAGATTCTCGGTGTAGTCGAGGCATTGCGTCAGCATTACGCCCCGCGTGAAGTGGTGCTGGTGTCCAAAGACATCAATATGCGCGTCAAGGCCCGGGCGCTGGGCCTCGGCACCGACGACTACCAGAACGACAAGACGCTGGAAGACGGCGACCTGCTGTACTCAGGTTCACTCGCCCTTCCTACCGACTTCTGGGCTACCCACGGCCAGAGCGTCGAGAGTTGGCAGCAAGGCCCGCACACCTTTTACAAGGTTGACGGCCCCTCGGTGCCCCACATGCTAATCAACCAGTTTGTGTACTTCGAATCCCCCGGCGAACCGAGCCTGTATGCCCGTGTGACCGAAATCCGCGGCACCACCGCGGTACTGAAAACTCTGAAAGACTTCAACCACTTGAAGAACGCGGTCTGGGGCGTGACAACCCGCAATCGCGAGCAGAACTTCGCCATGAACCTGCTCACCGACCCGGAAGTGGATTTCGTCACCCTGACAGGTACCGCCGGCACTGGCAAGACCTTGATGGCGCTGGCTGCCGGCCTGACCCAGGTCCTCGATGACCGCCGCTACACCGAGATCATCGTCACGCGCGCCACTGTGAGCGTGGGCGAAGACATCGGCTTTCTGCCAGGCACCGAGGAAGAGAAGATGGGCCCCTGGATGGGTGCTCTCGACGACAACCTTGAGGTTCTCGGCAAAACCGACACCAATGCCGGTGAATGGGGGCGCGCTGCCACCAATGAGTTGATCCGCAGCCGGGTCAAGATCAAGAGCATGAACTTCATGCGCGGTCGGACGTTTTTGAACAAATATGTCATCATCGACGAAGCGCAGAACTTGACGCCCAAGCAGATGAAGACCCTGATCACCCGTGCAGGGCCGGGCACCAAAATTATCTGCATGGGTAACCTGGCGCAGATTGATACGCCCTACCTCACCGAAGGTTCCTCCGGTCTCACGTTTGCCGTAGACAAGTTCAAAGGCTGGCCGCACGGCGGGCATATCACTCTGGCCCGTGGCGAGCGCTCGCGCCTGGCGGATTTTGCGAGCGAAGTGCTATAAATTAAATAGCTAGAGGCGAAATACGCAAAAGGGCTGGAAGCCATTATGGCTTCCAACCCTTTTTTTGCCCCGGAACTGACTACTTAATAGTCATCACCGCCACTGTGGGCGAGATTCTCAAATTTGGTAAAGCGGTTCATGAAAGCGAGCTTTACCGTACCGGTCGGGCCATTACGTTGCTTAGCAATGATGACCTCGGCCACACCCGGTTCTTTGCACTGGTCTTTGGTGTAGTACTCATCGCGGTAGATAAACATGATGATGTCCGCATCCTGTTCAATAGCGCCGGATTCGCGCAAGTCACTCATCATGGGGCGCTTGTCAGGTCGCTGCTCCACCGAGCGGTTGAGCTGAGAGAGAGCAATCACCGGGCACTTCAATTCACGCGCCAGCATCTTCAATCCCCGAGAAATTTCGCCCAGCTCCGTAGCGCGGTTTTCACCATCGCCGCCGCTTCCGCTCATGAGCTGCAAGTAGTCGACCACAATCAAACCCAACTGACCGCACTGGCGAGCTAGACGGCGGGCATTCGCACGCACTTCACTCGAATTCAAACCTGCGCTTTCATCGATGTGCAGCGAGATGGTGCGCAAGCGTTCAATGGCTTCCGACAAACGCGGCCATTCCTCATCAGTGAGCTTGCCGGTACGCAAATGGCCTTGGTCTACACGACCGATGGAGCCGACGATACGCACTGCCAACTGTGCTGCACCCATTTCCATCGAGAAAATGGCGACCGGCAAGCCTTCGTTCAGGGCAACGTGTTCGGCGATATTGATCGCCAACGCTGTTTTACCCATGGACGGACGCGCCGCAAGCACAATCAAATCGCCCGCTTGCAAGCCGGCGGTCATACGGTCGAAATCGATGAAACCTGTGGGCACACCCGTTACGTCGTTCGGGTTATCGGCCATTTCCTGGACACGGTCCAGCAGGTTGACCACCAGGCTGTCCATGGACTGGAAGCCTTGTTTGTTGCGCTTGCCAGCTTCCCCGATGTTGAAAATCTTCTGCTCGGACTCATCCACGATCTCTGACACCGGCCGCCCCTTGGGATTGAAGGCGTTAGTGGCGATTTCGTCACTGGCGCTCACCAGTTTGCGCAGGATCGAGCGGTCGCGAACAATCTCTGCGTAGCGGCGGATGTTGCTTGCACTCGGCACATACTGCGCTAAGGAATTCAGGTATGTGAGTCCCCCCACCTCCTCTGCTTTGCCTTGGTTTTGCAGGTGTTCGAAAACGGTGATGACGTCAGCCGGTTTGTTGCCGTTGATCAGGACACCAATGGAGGCGTAAATCAGACGGTGCTCGTGCCGGTAGAAGTCTGCGTCCATCAAGATGTCGCTCACGCGGTCCCACGCCTCGTTGTCGAGAAGCAGACCCCCAATGACGCTGGACTCCCCTTCTATCGAATGAGGCGGCACCCTTAGCTGGGCGATCTGGCGGTCGGTTTCAAATCCTTCGGTAGCAAACGGTACAGCAGACATGTGGTTTCCTATGTGCCCTTTATCCTAAGGCGCGCAGCGCCCAGCGTCGAGTGAGAAGCTGGGGGCAAGTTGTGGAAAAACTGTGCAAACAAAGGGATAAACCCAAGCCCCAAATACAAAAGCCGCGAGGGCGGACCCTGGCGGCTTTGGTGTGTTCAGCCCGCAAGCGGACTGTACGAACAGTGCTGATTAAGCAGTTTCGCCGTACACGGACACAGTGATATCAACCACTACGTCGGTGTGCAGAGCCACGCTCACAGTGCTGTCGCTCACGACCTTGATAGGGCCGTTAGGCATACGCACTTGGGCTTTAGCCACTTTGTAACCGGCTTTCACCAGTTCTTCAGCGATGTCATAGTTGGTCACGGAACCGAACAAACGGCCATCCACACCAGCCTTTTGAGTCAGCTTGATGGTAGTACCACCGAGCTTTTCACCCAAAGCTTGGCATTCAGCCAACTTAGCTGCTGCAGCTTTTTCCAGTTCAGCGCGCTTGGCTTCGAACTCTGCCTTGGCAGATTCGGTAGCGCGGCGTGCACGGCCGGAAGGGATCAAAAAGTTACGAGCGTAGCCATCTTTCACCTTGACGATTTCGCCCAGGTTGCCGAGGTTCACGACCTTGTCGAGCAGAATAATTTGCATGGTCGAGACTCCTTAGATCTTGTGCTGGTCGCTGTAAGGCAACATCGCCAGGAAGCGAGCGCGCTTGATAGCGGTGTTCAGTTGGCGCTGGAAAATAGCGCGGGTGCCGGTAAGGCGTGCGGGAATGATCTTGCCGTTTTCAGCAATGAAGTCACGCAATGTGTCGATGTCTTTGTAGTCGATTTCTTCGACGCCAGTCACTGTGAAGCGGCAGAAACGCTTGCGCTTGAACAGCAACGATTGCGTGTTGCGCTTAGGGCGCTTGTCTTTATTGAAACGTTTTGGTCCGGGCATGATGGACTCCTAAAAATTAATTTTGCAAAAATTCTTGAATGTGGAAAACGACTGACTTTCCCTGGCGCGCATTAGCCATAAACCCGGTGAACTGCCACACACTGCCTACTGCTTGCTTTGCAAGCCGCTCAGCCAATGTGCCGAAAGCCACCGCTTTCATTGCTACCTTCACGGTTCTTACCGACCCTGCTTCAGACACTTGCGACTCATGTTCGAGCCGGAGATTGAGAGCGGGAAGGCCTGACGGTGTGTAACGCATGGTTTCAACCTCTGCGATGCAAGCACCTAGAACCAGTGAGTTTGTCTGCACTCCTCAGTAAGAAAGGTTCGTTGACCCGATCAATTAGGCTTGGTACTCGGCCTGCTGGGCCTTGCGCGCGTCTTCACGCTCAACAGTCTTCATCATGGAAGAAGGACCGGTTTCGGCCTTCTTCTTAGACACTGTCAGGTGACGCAACACGGCGTCGTTGAACTTGAACGCGTGCTCCAGTTCAGACATCACAGCTTGGTCAGCTTCAATGTTGACGCACAGGTAGTGAGCCTTGGCCAGCTTGTTGATCAGGTAAACCATCTGACGACGGCCCCAGTCTTCAACACGGTGCACCTTGCCACCGCCAGCGGTGATCATGCCCTTGTAACGCTCCAGCATTGCAGGAACTTGCTCGCTCTGATCCGGATGGATCATGAGGATGATTTCGTAATGACGCATTGATACTCCTTGAGGATTTCCCAGCATCTGGGTTTTCCGGCATTTGCATGCCGGCTATGAAAGCTGCCCCCGGCGTCTAGGCGAGGTGCAGCAAGGCGAAGCCCATGATTATAGCCTAACCCAATGGGGGAGACAAATCGCGCTCTTCGGCAGCGTCAGGGGACGTGAGAAAACTGAATACGACAGCCGCGGCCAGACCCACCGGAACCCCGAAAACACCGGCAGACACGGGCTGAATACCGAACCACAGGTACTCACCCGAAAATCCGAACCACTGCCGCAAAACGGGGAAGTTCAGGACCATGTAGCACACTGTGGTCCCCAAGCCGGCCAACATGCCTGCAACCGCCCCCACGCGGGTCATGCGCTTCCAGAAAATGCCCAGCACCATGGCCGGCACAAAAGCCGCACCCGCCAAAGAAAAAGACGCCGACACCAAATACAAAATTCCAGCTGGACGCTGGGCTGCCGCATAGGCCGCCATCAGCGCAACAACCAGCAACGCGAATTTAGACAACATGACACGCCGCATGGCCTCGGCCTTGTTGCTGTTGCCTTCAAAGTACACATCGTGTGCCAACGCATTGCCAATGGTCAGCAACAAGCCATCCGCCGTCGACAGCGCAGCCGCCAGACCACCTGCAGCCACCAACACGGACACGACATACGGCAGGCCACCGATATCCGGCGACGCCAGCATCACCAGGTCTGCACCTACCCGCAGCTCGGCGAACTGCAACACCCCATCGGCATTGACATCACTGAACGATAGCAAGTTGGGATCGCGTGACCACTGCAGCATCCACGCCGGCAAGGCATCAAACGGCTGCCCTACGAGATTGGCCATCACCTCGTACTTCACCAGCACGGCCAATGCCGGTGCGGACAGGTACAAAAGTGCAATGAAGATCACGGACCACGCCACGGAGCGCCTGGCCTGCGCAACGCCGGGAGTGGTGTAGTAACGGGTCAAGAGGTGAGGCAGACCGGCTGTTCCCACCATCAAACAAAACATCAGTGCCAAAAAATTGGCTCGCGAATCGGCAAATTCCTTCTGCTCAGCGACAGAGCCTTCCGGATCCCCGGCAAAGGGCCGGGTTTGCGGGGCCATGCCACCCAAGGCCTTCGCCCTTTCGGCGTTCTCAAGCCAGCCCCGCGTCCACAACTCGCGGGCGGCCCGGGCGTCTTTGGGCAGGGCAGCCAAAGTTTTTCGTGTGGCTTGTACCAGCGCATCGGGCGCCTTGCTGTCTCCGAGCACACGCAATTGGCGTCGCAACTCGTCGCGCTCTGCAGACAGGGAAGACTCCACATCCACCAATTTGAGTTTGAACTCCTCGGCACGCCGGGCGTAGATCGCAATGACCTCCTGCTCTTGCGGGGACACAGCAAAGGCTTGCTCCATCTGGGTAATTTTCCCGAGTTGCTGCCCATAGGCTATCGGGGCCAAGGGGTTGCCGGTCTGCTGGTAGGACAACCAGGACACAGGAATCAAAAATGCCAGGATGATCACCGCATACTGCGTCACCTGCGTCCACGTCACGGCGCGCATACCCCCCAAAAACGAACACACGAGCACCCCGCCCAAGGCCAGCAAAATGCCGATCTCGAAATGCACGCCGGTGATTCGGGAGGTAATCAAGCCCACGCCGTAAAGCTGGGCCACGACATAGGTGAACGAGCACAACACGGCAGACCAGGCCGCAATCCGCCGGGGCCACTGGCCACCGAAGCGGACCCTGAAAAAATCCGGCACGGTATACAGATTCATGCTGCGCAAATAGGGTGCCACCAGCAGTGCGACCAGGCAGAATCCTCCGGTCCAGCCCAGCACATAGGCCAAGCCGCCGGGCTGGTTGCCCGACCCGCTGAAGCCCTGGGTGTACAAGCCCCCTGCCAGACTGATGAATGACGCGGCGCTCATCCAATCCGCCGCGGTCGCCATGCCGTTGTAGACCCCGGGGATACGACGCCCCGCGACGTAGTACTCGTTGGCGTCTGCGGTACGGGCAAAAACCCCAATCACCGCATAGAGCACGAGGGTCACTGAAAGGAAGATGCCCGCCACCCAAGGTTTGGGCAAGCCGTACTGCTCGGCAAGTCCCAAGGCCAATACGAACAACAACAAGCCCGCAATGAAGCCGAAAAACCGGCGCCGCAAGGAGCGGGTGTACTGCGCGTATTCGGTGGGATCAAACAGAAAGGCTTCGGGGGAACGACGGTTTGCCACGAAGGCAAACACCACCACGATGCCGATAAAGACCAACAGCCCGCCCTGCGCCGTCAGCCAGTAGGCCAACGGCCAGGAGAAAACCGTAGCGCTCAGGTCACGGGCAAAGAAACTGACCCCGAAAGAAAAGACAAACCACAGCGTAAGCAGCACTGCATGCAGGTGCCACTTGCGCCGGTTTGTCTCTTGGGGCATCAAACCGCGAGTTGCTGCCAGGTGGCAATCACGGAGTCCGGATTCAGCGAGATGGACGAGATGCCCTGCTGTTCCAGCCATTTGGCAAAGTCGGGGTGATCGCTAGGCCCTTGGCCGCAGATTCCGACGTACTTACCTTGTCGCTTGCAAGCGTCAATCGCCATGGAGATCAGGGCTTTAACCGCGGGGTCACGCTCATCAAAGTCGGCCGCCAACAGCTCCAGTCCGGAGTCGCGATCCAGCCCCAGCGAGAGCTGGGTCAGATCGTTGGAGCCGATGGAGAATCCGTCGAAATACTCCAGGAACTGGTCCGCCAAAATGGCATTGCTCGGAATCTCGCACATCATGATGAGCTTGAGCTCAGCCTCGCCGCGGCGCAAACCATGGCGACCCAAGAGCTCGGTCACCCGTTTGGCCTGTCCCAAGGTCCGGACAAAAGGAACCATAACCTGCACATTGGTCAAGCCCATTTCGTTGCGAACACGCTTGATCGCTTCGCACTCCATGGCAAACGCTTCGCCGAACTCGGTGCTGATGTAGCGGGCAGCTCCGCGGAAACCGAGCATCGGGTTTTCTTCTTCCGGCTCGTAGCGGCTGCCACCGATCAGTTTGCGGTACTCATTGCTCTTGAAATCACTCAAACGCACGATCACCGGTTTGGGCCAAAAGGCTGCCGCAATGGTTGCCACACCTTCAGCCACACGATCGACGTAGAAAGCCCGCGGCGAAGCATGACCGCGCGCCACCGACTCCACCGCCTTTTTCAAATCAGCATCCACATTCGGGTAGTCCAGAATCGCTTTGGGGTGGACACCGATGTTGTTGTTGATGATGAACTCCAAGCGCGCCAGGCCCACGCCCTCGTTAGGCAGCTGGCAGAAGTCGAATGCCAGCTGGGGGTTGCCGACGTTCATCATGATTTTGACCGGAATCTCCGGCATCACACCGCGCTGCACTTCAGAGACTTCTGTCTCCAGCAGACCGTCGTAAATAAAGCCTGTGTCTCCCTCCGCGCAGCTCACCGTGACCAACATGCCTTCTTTGAGCAAGTCGGTGGCGTTGCCGCAACCCACCACCGCAGGAATGCCCAGCTCGCGGGCAATGATGGCCGCATGGCAGGTACGACCGCCCCGATTGGTCACGATAGCGCTGGCGCGTTTCATCACCGGCTCCCAGTTGGGGTCGGTCATATCGGTCACCAACACATCGCCGGCCTGGACGCGGTCCATTTCGCTGATGTTGTGCACGATGCGCACAGGCCCGGTGCCGATTTTCTGGCCGATAGCGCGGCCTTCGGCGACCACAGCGCCCTTGCCTTTGAGCTTGTAGCGGTATTCCGCAGCGGTGCCGGCCTGGCTTTTGACAGTCTCAGGGCGGGCTTGCAGGATGTAGAGCTGGCCGTCAATGCCGTCTTTGCCCCACTCGATGTCCATCGGGCGGCCATAGTGCTCCTCGATCACCAAGGCGTACTTAGCGAGCTGCTCCACATCGGCGTCAGTCAGGGAGTAGCGATTGCGCAGCTCGGTGGGCACATCGGTCGTTTTGACCAATTTGCCGCCAGCCGCCTTTTCTTCCGGGCTGGTGAACACCATTTGCAGCAACTTAGAACCCAAATTGCGGCGGATCACGGCGCGGTTACCGGCCTTGAGCATGGGCTTGTGCACATAAAACTCGTCAGGGTTCACTGCGCCCTGCACCACGGTTTCGCCCAAGCCGTAGCTGGAGGTAATGAAGACTACTTGGTCAAAGCCTGACTCAGTGTCGATCGTGAACATCACACCGGCAGCGCCCAGGTCGGAGCGCACCATGCGCTGCACGCCAGCGCTCAAGGCAACAACGTCGTGGGCGAAACCCTTGTGCACGCGGTAGCTGATGGCACGGTCGTTGTAGAGGCTGGCAAACACTTCTTTCATTTTGTGCAGCACGTCTTCGATGCCGACCACATTCAAAAAGGTTTCCTGCTGGCCCGCGAACGACGCATCGGGCAGATCTTCTGCCGTGGCAGACGAGCGCACTGCAAAACTCGCCTGATCGTTACCGGCCGACAGGGTGGCGAAACCGTCACGAATCGCTTGCTCCAAGTCGGCGGGGAATGGCTGCGCTTCAACCATGGCGCGGATTTCTGCACCGACTAAAGCCAGCGCACGCACGTCTTCGGTGTCCAGGGTCTTGAGTTTGGCGCTGATTTTGTCGGCTAAGCCGTCATGGGCCAGGAACTGGCGGAATGCGTGGGCTGTCGTGGCAAAGCCCGTAGGGACCCGGACGCCTTGCGGAAGCTGGGAAATCATCTCCCCCAAGCTGGCGTTTTTGCCGCCGACGGACTCAACGTCCGTCATGCGCAAGCGCTCGAAAGGCACGACCAGGTCGGTCGCATTGAAAAGGTCAGACATAGGATGCTCCAGAAGTTAAAACCTTTGTTTGACCCGCCGGGCCTGCATCGGGCGGGTCGCGCAGCCTGTCACTTTCCTGTTGTTGATGTTGTGGGAAACGTAACCGGTACCTAAATGCGCTAAATTGCGGTGATTGTAGGTGGGCGCATCGTGTAACCGGATTACGAAAACCCGCCAGGCCCTTGCAACTGACTGACACCCTCGACTCCACTTCCACCATGCCCCAACGCACCGTATTTTTTATTTCTGATGGCACCGGCATTACTGCCGAGACGTTCGGCAACGCGATCCTGGCCCAGTTCGAGGCCAAAGCACGACATGTGCGACTGCCATTTGTGGACACCGTGGACAAAGCGCATCAGGCAGTCAGGCAGATCAATCACACCGGCGTGGTCGACGGCAACAAGCCGATTGTGTTTACGACCTTGGTGAACATGGATGTGCTGAGAGTCATCCAGGAGGGCTGCCAGGGCATGTTGCTCGATATGTTCGGCATGTTTGTGCACCCATTGGAGCAGGAGTTGGGTTTAAAGTCCAACCATCGGATTGGTCGCTTCAGTGATGCCAGCAAGAGCAAGGAGTACCACAACCGCATTGAGGCGATCAATTTCTCGCTGGCCCACGACGATGGCCAGAGCAACCGCGACCTGGAGCAGAGTGATGTGATTCTGGTCGGCGTGAGCCGCAGTGGCAAAACCCCGACCTCGCTCTACCTGGCCATGCAATATGGCCTGAAAGCCTCCAACTACCCGCTGATCCCCGAAGACTTTGAGCGCCGCCAATTGCCGCCTGCGCTGGTGCCCCACCGGGGCAAGATCTTCGGCCTGACCATCCAACCCGAACGCCTCAGCGAGATCCGCAACGAACGGCGGCCTAACTCCAAATACGCGTCCATTGAGAACTGCCGCATGGAGGTGAGCGAAGCCGAGGCGATGATGCGCCGCACCGGCATTCGCTGGCTGTCCACCACCACCAAGTCCATCGAAGAAATCGCCACCACCATCCTGCAGGAGATCCACCCCGAGCGGCTGGTGTACTGAAGATAGCTATCTTTTTCATAGCTACCCCCGCACAGCAGTTCTGGGCTTAGGGGCTATTTAGTCATTTTTTTGGAGGTCTACCTCAGGGGCTGCGGCTGTGACTACAAGCTGTGCCAGCCCTCGCTCCAAAGACGATGTGCTGGCGCTCTCGACATAAACACACTGCTTGCCGGTCCGCTTGCAGAAGTCTTTGACCCGCCAGTAAGCGTTGTGGCTGATGCAACCGGTCTGGCAGATCACCAGATCCGCTGCCGCGAGGTTCGCATCCAGCACCGCCGCGTTGTCCTCAAGACCACCGTCGTGGTGCGCAAAGCGCCCGCCCACCCGCTCCACCACATCGCGGTAGTTTGAGACATTGCCCGTGCGCCCACCGACGCAGAGCACCACCTTGCGATCAAACCGGGCCTCATGCAGCTTTACCTCGGCAGCAGCAGGTGCTGCCGGCAGGTTGCTAGTTGCCCGGTCTTGACGCGCTTTATCCAGCACGTTGCGTTCGGCCGCTTGCAATTGACGCCGGTAAGCCGCCAACACCTGCTCTTGCTCGTGCTGGCGCTGCAGCATGTGATCAATGCGCTTTTGCAAGCGTTGGCGGTCTTCGAGGTCCGGCACCGATGCTTGCAAAGCCGCAATATCCTGCGCCATAAATGCCAAGCGACTGTCTTTCGCAATGGACTCAGCGCGCACCTGCAGCAGCTCCGCCTGGAGCCGATCAATATCTGCGGTCTTCTGCGCCATCACCCGGCTGATGCGCTCCTGCACCTTCCCGAGCTCCCGCCCGAGCACCGCGTTTTCTTCTGCCAGTGCGTTGAAACGGGCAATCTCCAAACGCACCCCGGCGCCAGCCTGGTGCTGGAACATGTGCAAGTCCTTGCACATGGCGTCTTGCAAAGCAGCATCACACCGCGGATGCGTCAATGCTGCCCAAAAAGCACCCGCTATGTCACCCGCCTTCAGATAGCTCACCCACATCTCGGCAACCGCCAGACTGCTCTTGGCGGCTTTGAAGGCATAAATCTCGCGCACATAGCGCGCCTCCAACTCACTTTGCATCAACTCCGAGAGTTTGCAGCGACGCGCCGCCTCCGACACGGCGCCTGCGTGCACTTCGTAGTCGTTAGCCACCGCGTTGGCGCCTAGCGATTTGTTCACCAAGCGGCGCAACACCTCCATGGGCAAACTCACCCCCACCAAGGGGCAATGGCAATGGGTGCCCAATTCCCAGATGCGTTTTCTGCGTGAGCCGGTAGAAGCGGTCGGGGGCACATGGGTGTCAGGACATGGCTCCAGGTAGCTCGATGGAATATTGCGGGGCTTCGGCTCCGGTAGGGTGATTGGCATGATTACTCTTCTTCGGTTTCAGTACGCAGGCTTACGAGGTCTTCGAGGCCATTGGCGAGCCGGACCCGCCAGGCCATGACCGGCCGGAGCCTGGCCTGTTTCACGGGACGGCCCCGCACTACCTCGGCTTCAGGGTCACAGCAGGGACACATCGAGCGATAGCGCCCGCCAGTGCGATGAGCGGTGTGTTCCGCGCTCACTGCACAGCCTCCGGCGTGGGGTGCCAAAAGCCACCTTCCCCGCGCACCGGCCGTACCGCGGTCGAAACATGCCCTTGGGCTAACCACCGCTGCCGCAAAGACCACAACAGCGCCTGAAAGCCCGGCGACAGCAAAGGGTCCGAGGACAGCCGGGACAAATTACTCACGATCTTGGTCGCCATTGCCTCACGGTGCTCAGCGCAAAACGACTGCACATGACCCGTCATCAAGGCCATGGTGCTGGCCAATAGCGCTTCGGCGCTCGGAATCATGTATTCCTCATTTTGTGGTTTCCAATGCACGGGCATCGTCCTCTCCTTGGGGCGACAGGCTCACAGCGAGCACTGTTGAATCTTTAGTATATGCGAATCATTCTCATTTAATAAAATATTTACGCAGGGTTCTTCTATTTTTTGATCGCCACCATGTAGCCCGGACAAGCTCAAAGGGATAATGGCTTTTTTCAAAAAAGGAGCCCCGTATGAAAGGCGACGCGCAAGTCATTGGCCATTTGCAGGCCCAACTCAAAAACGAGCTCACCGCAATCAACCAGTACTTCCTGCACTACCGGATGTACAAGCATTGGGGCTTTGAAAAACTCGCTAAGAAGGAATACAGCGAGTCCATTGGCGAAATGAAACACGCCGACATGTTGATGGACCGCATCTTCATGCTGGACGGCCTGCCCAACCTGCAGGATATGGCCAAAATCATGGTCGGCGAATCGGTACCTGAGGCCTTGGAATGCGACCTGAAAGCGGAGACCGGCGCACAGGCAACCATCAAAGCTGGCATCGCGCACTGCGAATCTGTCCGCGACTACGTGTCCAGGGATTTGCTGCAAAAGATTCTCGACGACACCGAAGAACACATCGACTTCCTGGAAACCCAGATCGACCTGATCGCCAAAGTCGGCCTGCCCAACTACCTGCAGTCGCAGATGGGCGAAGTCTCCTAAGCAAGAGCACCCCAACACCACGCCAGAACGCTGACTCGCTCAGCGTTTTTTTTCGCCAATATTGAGAACGATTTGCATTAAGATACGCATTTACTCCACTTTTGGTAGAAAGACTTCATGCAAAAACGTAGCTTCCTTCAAGGCACCTTTCTCGTGGCGACACTGTTGAGCGGCCTGCCTCTGCATGCGCAGACTGTGGATGCGCCCACCGTGGTCCGGAACTACGCAGCCTTGGTGTCCGCCAACTACCAGGACACGCTGACCAGTGCCCTGACTTTGCAAAAAACCATTGGTGCACTGACCGCCAGCCCTTCTGCCCAAGGGCTTGAAGACGCCAAAAAGGCCTGGCTCGCCGCGCGTGAGTTTTATGGCCAAACGGAAGCCTTCCGCTTCTACAGCGGCCCCATCGACGATGACAACGGCCCTGAAGGCCGCCTGAATGCGTGGCCCCTGGATGAGTCTTACATCGACAGCGTTGCGGGCAAGCCCAAAGCCGGCATCGTCAACAACCTCAAAGTCAAAATCAACAAAGCCACCCTCGCCAAGCTCAATGAGCGCGGTGGCGAGGAAAACATTGCCGCCGGTTGGCACGCTATTGAATTTCTGCTGTGGGGCCAGGACCAGAGTGACACCGGCCCCGGCAATCGCTCGTTTGAAGACTTTGTGGATGGCAAGGCCGCCAACGCGGACCGTCGGCGCACCTACCTGACTGTGGTGACCGAGCTGCTGATCGACGACCTGAGCTTCCTCGTCAAAGCCTGGACTCCCGGCGCTAAAAACTACCGCGCCAAGTTTGAACAAGGCGGAATCCAGTCCGTGCGCAAGATGATTGTGGGCCTGGGCTCGCTGTCCCGCGGTGAACTGGCCGGCGAGCGCCTCGAGGTGGCCATGAACACGCAAGACAAAGAAGACGAGCACTCCTGCTTCTCTGACAACACCCACCGCGATGTCGTGGCCAATGCCCAGGGTATCCAAAACGTCTGGCTGGGTCGCTACCAGCGCCTGGACGGCAGCCTGTTGCAAGGCGCTTCGCTGAAAGACCTGGTGGCCGCCAAGAACGCCGGCCTGGCCGACAAAGTGAGTCAGCAGATTGCACAAAGCGTTGCCAACGCCACCGCCATTCAGGCCCCGTTTGACCGCGAAATCGTGGGCGCTAAAGATGCACCCGGCCGTGTGCGGGTACAAAAAACTATCGACAGCCTGGTGCAACAAAGCAAAGACATTACCGAAGCCGCAGCCGCCTTGGGTATTACGAAATTGGCACAAGCCAAATGAAACTGCGCCCCCGTCAAAAACTGGGGCTGCTCATTGCAGCCGGGGGCGCTGTTGCCGCCCTGCTGTGGCCTCTCTGGGGCCACAGCAAGGGTGACAAAGCCGGGCGCGCCCAAGGTGAGCTCACGGCTGACCAAGCCACTGCTTTTGTTACCGGGCGCAACGCGTTTTCTATGCCGCTGCCCACGCTGGATGACGAGGAGCGCGCACGGTTTGCCGTGGGAAACTCGTTTTTTCGCCGCAATTGGGTCGAGGCGCCTGCATCCACCACCGCACGCGATGGCCTTGGCCCGCATTTCATCGCCCGCTCCTGCGGCGGCTGCCATGTGCAAGATGGCCGTGGTGCCCCACCCGACTTCCGCCAAGGCCTGAGCGATCAGCCCGTTGCACTGCTGATGCGCCTGTCCGTTCCCGGCACCGGGCCCCACGGCGGTGTGGTACCCGACCCTGTGTATGGCGACCAGCTCAACAACGCAGCCATTCAAGGCGTCGAGCCCGAAGGGCAAGTCCACATACGCCACGAGCTGATACGCGGGCGCTTTGCCGACGGCACGCCCTACACCCTGCGCAAACCCGTCTACTCCCTCACACGCTTGGCCTACGGCCCCTTGGCACCGGGCGCCATGCTCAGCCCGCGCATTGCGCCGCAGATGGCGGGTGTGGGTTTGCTCGAAGCCATTGCAGAGGCCGACATCCTCGCCAATGCCAGTGCACAGGCCGCGATGACTGGCCCCATCAAAGGCACGCCCAACCGGGTGTGGGACGACTTTGCGGGCGCACACCGCCTGGGCCGTTTCGGCTGGAAGGCCAACCAGGCCAGTCTGGCCAGCCAAACCGCCGGAGCTTTTTTAGGTGACATCGGCATCACCTCGACCCAGCACCCTGAAGAGGCCTGCACGCCTTCGCAAAAAGACTGCCTGGCGGCCCCCAGAGGCGCCCAGGGCAAGGCCCCTGAAATTGACGACCGCACGCTGGGCGATGTGGTGTTTTACCAGGCCACTCTGGCACCCGCGGCGCGGCGCAATGTCGACCGGCCCGCTGTTGTGCGGGGGGAGGCCTTGTTTGTGCAAGCCCAGTGCGCCAGCTGCCACCGCCCGAGCTACACCACCGGTGCCCCGCCCTTCCCGCGCTTATCCAGCGCCAAGGTGTCGGGCCTCAAAATCTGGCCTTACACCGACCTCTTGTTGCACGACATGGGGTCCGGGCTGGCCGATGGTCGGCCGGACTACGCCGCCCATGGCCAGCAATGGAAGACTCCGCCACTCTGGGGCGTGGGCCTCATCCACGACGTCAACGGCCACCGCCGCCTGCTGCACGATGGCCGCGCCAACGGTGTGCTCGAAGCCATTTTGTGGCACGGCGGAGAGGCTGGACAAGCCCGCCAACAGGTGCTTCAACTCAATGCCCGCGACCGCCAGGCGCTGGTCGCGTTTGTGGAATCTTTATGAACCGGCGTGCTTTTCTTGTTTTAGTGCCTTTTAGTGCTCTAGCCCTCACAGAATATGCGCAAGCAGCTCCTGAAATCATAGCAACCGGCTGCCGCTCAGGGCCTGTGGTCGCCACGCCCTACTACCGCGCTAGTGCGTTGACCTTGGGCGGCATGCAAACCCATTGGCTGCCGCGTGCGCAAGCCTTCGCACAGTCCGCCGCGGAGTTGGAGCGCTCGGTGCGCGCCGCCTCCAGCCCCACGAGCGCGATGCGTTTGGCGTGGGTGCGCTGCATGCTGGACTGGGAGCGGCTCGCCGCCGTGCCGGTGGGTGCCGTGCTGGAGCGCCGCTCGGTGCGGACCCTCGACTTCTGGCCCACCCGCACCGTGCAAATACAAGAGCTGCTGCAATCCGCCAACACCCAAGAGCCCGCGCTCTTGGCCAACCGGGTGCGCGCAGCCGGTGTGGGTGCCAAGGGCCTGCCGGCGCTGGAGTGGCTGCTCTGGCACCAAGCCAACGAGCCCGGCACCCGCGCCCTGGCCTCTGCCCTCTGCGCTGAGCTCCACGCAGAGGCCGCTGTGCTTTTGCAAGACTACCAAGCGCGAGCCCGTGCACCGGAGGCGGTGGACGAGGCGCAATCCTGGACCGACTACGGCGAGTGGTTCACCCAGTGCATGGGAAGCCTCGACCAGCTGCGCCTGAAAAAAATGCGGGCCAACACCCGGGGCAAAGACAGCGCAATCTGGGTCCGGGGGGTGAGCGGCCAAACCGCACCGGCGTGGGCGGAGCAGTGGGAGAGCATTGCCTTTTTTCTGGCGGGCAGCGCGGCCCGCCGCTGCGGAGCGGCGAACGAAGCGCCCCACAGCTTTACCGACTTGTTGCGCTCACGCGGCCACTTGGCACCGGCCGACCGGCTGGAGCGGCAACTCGCCATCAGCCAGCAGGCGGTGCTGGCGGCCAACCCGAGCAGGCCCGCCAGTGTGCAGCGCGCGCAGCAAGCGCTGCTGGCTTTGCACACTCTGGCAAGTGACATGGGGAGCCAGCTCTTCGACTTCAGCCAGGGCTTTACCGATGCCGATGGCGACTGACCCCGAAGCGCCCCGTGCAGCCCCCACAAGGCGACGGGCGCTCGGTGCCCTGGGCGTGGCTGCGTGGTCGGCGTGCTCGTCCACTAGGGCAGAGGCCGCACAGCAGGTGCGATCCGACACACTGCAAGTGCTCACCGCTTGGCAGACCGGTGGCCGGGCCTATGCCGGCGTCTGGACCCCACAAGGCACTCGTTGGGCGACCGCCCTGCCTGACCGCGCCCATCAACTGTTGCCGCTTCTCGGCACCGGCGCTGGCCGGCGCCAGCAGGCGCTGGTGGTCGCACGGCGGCCCGGCGAATACTTGGCTCGGGTCGACACCCGCAGCGGGCGCCTGCTGCAACTGCACACCATGGAGTCCGACCGCTACTTGGGCGGCCATGCGGTGCAATCTCCGGACGGGCGTTTCATCTTCACGACCGAAAGCGATGGCGATACAGGCCAGGGCCTCATTGCCCAGCGCGATACCCACACGCTGGAGGTGGTGCGCGAGTTCGCCAGCGGCGGCATTGGCCCGCACGCGCTGCTGTGGGCAAACAACGGTGAGCTCATGGTGGCCAACGGCGGAATTCTGACCCTACCGGAGACCGGGCGACGCAAGCGCAACATTCCGCGCATGGAGCCCAACCTGAGCCGCATCGGCACCCAAAGCGGGCAGATTCGAGAGCAGTTTGCGCTGGACGACCGGTTTTTGAGTCTGCGCCACCTGGCCATGGCCCCCGATGGCACGCTGGCGGTCGCCCTGCAAGCAGAACACGCCGACCCCGAACTGCGCCAGGCAGCGCCCGCCTTGGCAATTCTCGGCCCGGAAGGGCTCAAAGCCGTTCCGTGGACAGCGCCACCCGCTGCTTGGCAAGGCTACGCCGGAGACATTTGCTGGGCCGGGGACACCTTTTGGATCAGCAGCACTTATGCCGGTCAGGTGGCCGGCTGGTCTTCGTCGGGGGAATGGCGCGGTGCATGGCCCCTGCAGACGGCCGGTGCCCTGATGCCCATGGCGTCGGGTTTTCTCGCCGGGGGCAGCCAAGAGGCGCTTTTGGGCGCATTGCCAACCGGCACCACCGGCTCGACCGTGCGGCACCGTCTAGGCCAGGGCTGGGACAATCACGCTGTTTTACTATCTTTTTGATAGCTATCTGCGCAATATCTACAAGGGCTAGGCGGCATTTTCTATCATTTTTTCGCCGAAGGCCCGTATCTCGGGGTAGTTGGACTGCATCAACTTCTCTCCAGCTTTGCGCTGGTAGGCCGGTGTCGCGGTCGCAGGCACTTTGTGAAGCCAGTGCAAGGCCGCTTGCAAGTCACCCCGCTGCGCCAGGAGCGTGGCGTAGTTGAATTGCCCGCGAAAGTCCCCGCCCAGCGCGCCGCCTTCAAACCAGACAAACGCCGCATCCAGGTCACGCGCCACCACCCTACCGTCTTCATAGAAGTAGCCGATCTTCGTTTTGGACTTGGCGTGCCCCCGCGCCGCAGCATGGCGGTACCACTCCAGGGCGGCCTCGTCGTCGCGGGCGACACCTTGGCCGGTGGCAAGCAGG
Organism: Rhodoferax sp.; assembly: GCF_013297935.1. GTDB lineage: Bacteria > Pseudomonadota > Gammaproteobacteria > Burkholderiales > Burkholderiaceae_C > Allorhodoferax. Next base: position 199,925 of record NZ_JAAFIX010000001.1, read on the forward strand.
TTGGCGTAGTTGTACATCGCAGCGTCCAGCCCCGAGTGGGCGGCCTGCCGGTACCAGTTGGCAGCGGCGAAAAAGTCGGCCTCACCACCCCAACCGTTTTCAAAACAACGACCGGCCATGTTCATACCCATCGGGTGCGCTTGCTGGGCTGCTTTCAGGAAATAGGACCGCGCGGCCTGTGCGTCCCGCGGCAACCCGTGCCCGTCGAGCCGCCACTGGCCGCAAATGGCTTGTGCATCGCCACTGCCGAGTTGCGCTGCGGCCTCCATCCAACGCGCTGCAGTTACCGGCTCCGCATGGACGAGTGCCTGCCAGTCCTGCGGCAACAGGGAGTCAAGAACGGCTTGAGTGGGTGACAAGTGAAGATCAGGAGCAGACATGGTAAACAAACGTAAATATTTTTAGCGACTATAAATGCAAATGCGACAACTTCTCATTTACAATCAATTTTTTCCTCAGCACCGGACTTCCCATGATTGTTTGTGTCTGCCACCGCGTATCCGACAAAGAAATTCACCTTCACGCCAGTGAAGGCAAGAGCTTTGAAGACATTCAGATCGATCTCGGTGTCGCCACTCAATGCGGCCGCTGCGAGGATTGCGCCCGTGATGTGGTGGAGCAGTGCCACGCCAACGCCACCATGGTGCACGGTGCCTGGAAAACCATCACGATGACACGCCACCTGTAAGTCGTTTTTTTCTACGCAAACAGGAATGCTTCTTGTTTGCTTATATCGTTAGCAAGCCACGTCCCATGCCGAACAAGCGGCGCGAGAAATAGCCAGCAAATTCATTTCACTGAACGTTGAGAGCGCTATGCCTACCACTCGCCCCTTCCCGGCCACCACCCCACTAGCGGCCACGCCTGTTACTCTGCTCCCGCTGGGCGCCATGCTGCTGGCCGGTTCTTTCTCTGCCGTAGCGCAAGAGGCCACGGCCGAACCCGTCAAGTCCCTCAAACCCGTCACGATCACCGAAAAGGCCGAAGAGGCTCAGGGCAAGGACTCGGTTCGCGCGACTTCGACCAGCATCGGCAAAGGCAAGCAGGAACTGCGCGACATTCCGCAGTCCATCACCGTGGTCACCGAGAAGCTGGTTGATGACCGCAATCTGGACACCCTCAAGGACGTGCTGCACAACACCGCAGGCGTAACGTTTCAAGCAGCTGAAGGCGGCGAAGAAGACATCCGCTTGCGCGGTTTTTCGCTTGCTACCTCGGGTGACATCTTCATTGACGGCATGCGGGACCCGGCGTTTTATGAGCGGGATACGTTCAACAACGACCGCATTGAGCTCTTGCGCGGATCCGCTTCTATGTTGTTCGGCCGCGGCTCCACCGGTGGAGCGGTGAATCAGGTCAACAAGTCACCCTATTTAGTGGACCAGAATGAAATCACCACGACCTTGGGTAGCTACAACTACGCCCGGGTTACCGGCGACTTCAACATCGTGACCGGTGAGAGTTCCGCACTGCGCCTCAACGCTATGACAACGAAGGCCGACAACAATGGCGCGGGAACCAAAATCGACAAACGCGGCGTCGCGGCGTCCTACCGGACCGGCATCGGCGAAAAAGACGAATTCCAAGTCGGACTCTTCAGCCTGCAAAACGACAACGGCGTGAACTACGGCATGCGCTGGATCAAGCCGACCTCGGCGTCCGCAACCAGCACCAGCACGATCAACGAGGCTATTAAGCCCTCGACCTACTACGGCCTGGACAGTGACTACAACAAGGGTAAGGCCGAATACCTCAATGCAAGTCACACCCATCGTTTCGATGACGACTCGGAGTTAAAAACCACCATTCGTCACGGCGTGTTCTCGCGTGACCAACGTGCCAGCACGATCAACTACGGCACCACCAATGGCGTAGCAACCGGCATCAACAATTTCTCGGATGCCACACTCATCACACGCGGTACGGTTCTGAAAATTCAGGACATGAACAGCACCTATGTTCAAAGTGACTACAACACGAAGTTTGAAGCGTTCGGCCTCCGCCATGAGGTACTGGCGGGCGTAGACCTGGCGCTTGAAGGCAAGCGGGTATTTGCCGGCACCGCCATTACCAAGGCCAGCACCGTGGCGACCAGCACGAGCGGAAGCGGCAGTGTGAATGAATCGTCCCGCGTTATCACGCTGTCCAACGCTTTCGCTGCGGACAACATCGGTGTGTACGCCCAGGACATGGTGCAAGTAGCTCCCGATTGGAAACTGCTGGGCGGCTTGCGCTTTGACCGCATGCGGGGCAACTATGCCACCTACAACACCGCCGGCCGTCAAACAGGTGCCTATGAACAGACGATCGGGGATTGGAGCCAGCGCGTCGGCGCACTTTACCAACCTAACGAGTTGAGCTCCTTCCACTTCTCGTGGGGGACTTCGTTCAACACCTCCGCCGATACCTACTCCTACAGCTCCACCAGCCAGAACACGCCGCCGGAGCAGAGCCGCAACGTCGAATTCGGGGCCAAGCTAGACAGCGCGGACCGGATGTACACCACCCGTTTCGCCATCTTCCAGTCGACCAAATTCAACGAGCGCAACACAGACCCGGACTCCGCCGCCACGCAAGCGCTGCTTTCAGGTCAGCGTCACACCACGGGATTGGAAATCGACGCATCCGGACGCATCACACCTCAGTGGGAAATCTACGGTTCCTACATGTGGATGCCTGATGCCATGATCGACAAATCCAATGCCACCACAGACGCCGCTAAGCAAGGTGCGCGCCCGGGCTTGACCCCGATTCACAGCGGTACCGTGTGGACCACCTACCAGTTCACACCCAAGACCCGACTGGGCGCCGGCATCAACTTCCGTAGCGAGCAAGCGCCCGCGACGAACCCCGGCTTCATGGCTCCCGGCTACGCCACGCTGGATCTGATGGGCGAATACAAGTTCGATGAAAAAGTGACCCTGAAAGTCAACGTGACTAATGCCTTGGACAAGTTGTACGCAGACTCTCTGTACACCAACTTCTATGTGCCGGGCTCCGGTCGCAACATCCAAGCCACTTTGAACTACAAGTTCTAACCCCTGTTTCACAACCTGTCGCCGACCGCCATGCTTTTGCACCTGCCCGATCTACTCACCTCTGACGAGGTGGCCCACGCCCAAAACTTGTTGAAAGAGGCACCGTGGGTGGATGGGCGCAAAGGCACTGGCGAGTTGGCCAAACAGGTCAAGAACAACGAGCAACTGGACCACGATGGCGACATCTCCCGCAGCATCCGCGAAATAGTGCTGCGGGGCTTGGATCGCAGCCCCACCTTCTTCTCTGCAGCCTTACCTAAAAAAGTGTTCCCACCCCGTGTGAACCGGTATGGCGGCGACAGCAACTTTTACGGCAACCACATTGACGGATCTGTGCGCTACATGCCCGGCAGCGGGCAGCGGCTGCGCACCGATGTGTCGTGCACGGTGTTTTTGAACAACCCTGACGATTACGACGGTGGCGAGCTGACCATTGCCGATACCTATGGCGAAAAAACCGTCAAGTTACCGGCCGGGCACGCGGTGCTCTACCCCGGCACCAGCCTGCACCAGGTCAAGCCAGTGACTCGCGGCCACCGCATTGCCTGCTTTTTCTGGGTCGAAAGCCTAGTGCGCAGCGATGAGCAACGCCGCATGCTCTATGAGCTCGATATGAACCTGCTCGCCATGCGCCGACGCCATGGAGACTCAGAAGAGACCACGGCCCTCACCGGCGTTTATCACAACATGCTCCGCATGTGGGCAGATACCTGAACCCTACGGACACCCCTTTGACAACTCCCTCAACGATGTCCTCACTTGCTTCGAACAACGCCGGATTCCTCCCCTCCATGGGGCGCAATACGACGGTCGTCATCAGCGTCATCGCTTTGCATGTCGCCGTACTCTGGGCCATGCAAACCGGCCTTTTGCGACGCGTCGCTGAAATAGTGGTGCCGGCAGAGATTCTGGTGGAAATCATGGCTCCCGCCTCCCCCCCGCCTGCGCCGCGCCCTACCCCCCAACCCAAAGCTCCGGCGAAGACCAGCGCCCCCAAGCAAGCCGCACCGGTGACACCGGCGCCCGTTGCCACACCGCAACCGGCCCCGACGCCATTGGCCATCGCACCGGCCGCCAATACGCCGGCCCCCACCGCGGCAGCGCCTGCGGCCGTGTCGGCCACCCCAAGTACGGCGAGCGGCAGCAGCAATGCACCGGCGGCGCCCCCAGCCCCGCCCGCCACGCCGCGGATCGAATTGCCCTCCAGTGATGCCGATTATTTGAACAACGCCAAGCCCGCCTTTCCGGCCCTGAGCAAGCGCCTCGGGGAACAAGGGCGGGTGGTGGTCAGGGTGTTTATTGATGTGGACGGGCAAGCGGGTCAGGCCAGCATCAAGCAAAGCAGCGGCTTTGACAGGCTGGACCAGGCATCGGTAGAGACCGCCTTGAAGTGGCGCTATGTGCCGGGCAAGCGCGCCGGTGTAGCGCAAGGCATGTGGTTTGACGTGCCCTTCAACTGGCAACTCACCCGTTAATTTTTCTCTTATCTCTTTCTTTTTTCCTCGGAGTCATTTATGGAATCGCAACTCGGCCTCATCACCCTCTGGAACCAAGGCGACTGGGTCACCAAATCGGTCGCAGTGCTCCTGCTGGGCATGTCATTGGCCTCCTGGATCGTGATCCTGATCAAGGCCATGGATATCGTGAAGTTCAAGTCCCTGGCCGGTCGCACAGAGACCTTCTGGCACAGCGCCGACTTTGAATCCGGCATCGCCTCCCTCGGCCAGCAAGCTGACAGCCCGTTTGTGCAACTGGCTCGCTCCGGCCAAGAAGCCACCACCCACCACCGCAATACCCAGACCCAGCTGCACGATGCACTGGACATCAGCGACTGGATCAGCCGCTCCCTGCGCAACAGCATTGACGACAGCACTGCGCGCTTTCAAAGCGGTTTGGCGGTGTTGGCCTCTGTGGGCTCCACCGCGCCGTTTGTGGGGCTCTTCGGCACTGTTTGGGGCATCTACCACGCGCTGATGGGCATTGGTGCCTCCGGCCAGGCCACCATCGACAAGGTGGCAGGCCCTATCGGCGAAGCCCTGATCATGACCGCGCTGGGATTGGCCGTGGCCATTCCCGCCGTGCTGGGCTACAACGCACTGGTGCGGGGTAACAAGTCCATCCTGACCAAGCTCAACCGTTTTGCCCACGACTTGCACGCCTACTTTGTAACCGGCGCCCGTGTGACCCACGTGCAAAGCGGTGACAGCAAAGTCGTTGCCATGAAAAAAGCCTGAGCCGCACAAGGAACTGAACCATGTCATTCGGAATGCAAGACGCCGCCGGTGATGGCGACACCGAAGTGATGAACGAGATCAACATGACGCCCCTGGTCGACGTGATGCTGGTGCTACTCATCATCTTCATCATCACCGTGCCGGTCATGAAGCATGCGGTCAACGTAGAGCTCCCCACCGCCACCAGCCAACCGCAGCAAGTCAAACCCGAAACCTTGCAGCTCAGCGTGGATGCACAGGGCGGTTACTTCTTAAACCAAAACCCCGTGGCCGCCGAAGCACTCAGCAGCCAACTGCAGGCAGAAGCCGCCAAGGAGCCCCAGCCGGAGCTGCATATCCGTGGCGACAAGGCGGTGCGCTACGAGTTTGTGGCACAGGCCATGGCGTCTGCCCAGCAAGCGGGATTGCGCAAAATCGGCTTCATTTCCGAGCCTGCGCGTTAAGCGCGCGCACCGTGACCTGACCTATGCAAGCTCCGAACATAGTGCCCGGAACCTTGGCGCCCATGCCCGGCTCGATCGGGCTGGGCAATGGCCAAGCGGCCACGCCGGCTGTGGCGGTGAACGCCCGGGTGTTGAAAGCCAGCACGCTGTTAGGCGAGCGCCAGAGCGTGGACATTGAATACAAGGGCCAGCGCTACCGCCTGCAAACCACCAAGGCCGGCAAGCTGATTCTGACCAAATAGCCGTTTAGATACAAAAATAGCTCCTAGCCCACGTAGAACGTGCGCCAAGAGCTATTTTTTTGATAGCAGTGCGGTGCTTTACAGGCCGATGGCTGCAATGCCAGCCTTGGCAATCTGCGCATCCTCATTGGATTTGACGCCGCTCACCCCCACCGCGCCCAAGCACTGGCCGTCCTTCATGATCGGCACGCCACCTTCCAGCAATGCGTCGAGGTTGGGCGCACTCAGGAAAGACACCCGTCCGCCATTGATCATGTCTTCATAGACCTTGCTTTCGCGACGGCCCAATGCGGCTGTGCGCGCCTTGCCGGGGGCAATGTGCGAAGAGATGGGGGCAGCACCGTCCAGGCGCTGGAAAGACAAGAGGTGACCACCATCGTCCACGATGGCAATGCTCACCGCCCAGCTGTTTTTAGCAGCCTCGGCCTGTGCAGCAGCGGCAATGGCAGCAACGTCGGAAAATTCAAGAACGGCTTTGGTTTTCATGGAATGTGCTCGTGGGCTGAGTAAAAACTCTGAGCATAACCAAACTAGGGCGCTGTTTACTGCTGTCTGCCGGAGATCTGCCCCACCCAATTTCACTGCAATAGGCACACAAGCCGTGGGGATGGGAGGCCGAAGCCCTAGAATGTTTTCACTGTTCTTTAAGGCTGCACATTGGTGTGGCCCGGGAAGACACACAACGGAGCTACATCATGACCGATCGCACTACTACCTTTGGCCAGAGCCTGGGCTATGGCGCATCAAGCGCGCAACGCAATAAAGTGCTGCGCAACACCTATTGGCTGCTCTCGCTGAGCATGCTCCCTACCGTTTTGGGCGCCTGGGTCGGCGTGGCGTTCAATCTGGCGCCTGTTTTCAGCGGCATTTTGGGCTTCGTGCTGTTTATGGCAGTGGCCTTCGGTTTCATTTTTGCGATTGAAAAAACCAAGAACTCTGCGGCAGGTGTTCCAGTCCTGCTGGGTTTCACCTTTTTCATGGGTCTGATGATGTCGCCCCTGATCCAGCGCACGCTGGGTTTTAGCAACGGACCTCAGCTCATCATGACGGCCTTTGCAGGTACCGCCGGCGTGTTCTTTGCGATGGCCAGCTTGGCAACCGTCATCAAGCGCGACCTGAGCGGCATGGGCAAGTGGCTTTTTGTAGGCACGATCGTGCTGCTGGTGGGTGGGCTGGTGAACGCCTTTGTGGGCTCCACAGCGGGCATGATGGCGCTGTCGGTAGCCGCCATCGGTATTTTCAGCTTCTGGATGCTGTATGACGTGAAGCGCATCGTAGACGGTGGCGAAACCAACTACATCACCGCGACCCTGAGCCTGTACCTGAACATCATCAACGTGTTCCAAAACTTGCTGGCACTGCTCGGTATCTTCGGCGGCGAGCGCGACTAAGCGCTACTCCAGGAAGACGGCAGCGAACTGCCTATCAAAAAAAGGCCCTCCGGGGCCTTTTTTATTGTCAACTTAAAACTCTGGCTGCCGATAACCCTAGTAGCACTTCATCCGCCCTATGACACTACGCCCTCTCCTGTTGCTCTCTGCCATGCTGCTCTCGGGTTGTGATCTGCAATCCATCCAGGCAGCCATGGCCGATCCGAAGATCGCCCAGCGCGAGGCCGAAGCCAAAGCCATCGGTAGTGCCTGCAGGCACGGCCTGCGCAGCATTGAAGACTGCTATTCGCTCAACGAAAAGGCATCCAAATCCGCCATCTTCAATGGCTGGAAAGAGATGGACCTTTACATGCGTGAGAACAAAATCGAGGGCGTGGCGCCTCAGGGCCTGAAGCCCCCTCCTCCTCCACCACCTCCGCCATCGGCAGATGAGATGGTCACAGAGAAGGAAGAGGGCACCAAGGCCAAGCCCAAAGCAAAAGCGGAGCACTAGGCTCCGCTTTTTTAGTCCTTAAGCTCGAACACCGCAATGCTCTCCACGTGGGCCGTATGGGGGAACATATTCACCACCCCGGCCTTGGTACAGGTGTAGCCTGCTTCGTTGACCAGTACACCCGCGTCCCGTGCGAGGGTGGATGGCGCACAACTCACGTACACAATCCGCTTCGGTGGTGTCCAGCCTTTGCGTAGCTCGGGTTGGACATGCAGCGCTGCGAGCGCCTGCACGAGTGCGTAAGCGCCTTCACGCGGAGGGTCAATCAGCCACTTGTCTGCAGAACCGTCTGCAATCAGCAGGTCAGGCGTCATCTCAAACAGGTTGCGCGCTACAAATTCTGTAGCTGCCAGCGCAGACTCTGCGGGCACTGCAGCCGCTTTGCGCTGTGCATTGAAAACAAGGTTCTCACGCGAACGGGCCACGAGGGCTTCTGCGCCTTCAATCCCCAGCACTTCGCGCGCCTGGGTAGCCAGCGGCAGAGTGAAGTTGCCCAGACCGCAGAACCAGTCAATCACCCGCTCCGTCTTTTGCACCTGCAACAGCCCCAATGCGCGAGATACCAGCACCCGGTTGATATGCGGGTTGACTTGCGTGAAATCGGTGGGCCGGAAGGGCATGGTGATGCCGAAGTCGGGCAAGCTGTAGGCCAGCTCGCCGGTCTCGTGGCCGGGTAGTTCGTCGAGGCGATGAATGGTTTCCGGGCCCTTGGGCTGCAGCCACCATTGCAGGCCGGCTTGCGTCGCAGCAAACGACCGCAGGCGGCCTTTGTCAGCCTCCGACAAGGGCTCCATGTGCCGCAGTACCAACGCTATCACGCCGGCCTGGTTGTCCTGCTGGTCACTGATGTCCCCCATGGCCAATTCCAGCTGCGGAATGGTCTCCACCGCGTCCATGGACTCAATCAACTGGCGCAGTGGCATCAACATGGCGCTCACCCGCGGTGCCAACACGTGGCACACCTTCATGTCGGCCACATAGCGGCTCTTGCGCTCATGAAAACCGATCAGGACCGCGCCTTTTTTGCGGACAAAGCGCACCGACAAACGCCCCCGGTAACGGTAGCCCCATGAGGGCCCTTCGATCGGGCGGACCACGTTATCAGGCTTGAGCTTGCCGATGTGGTGCAGGTTGTCTTCCAGCACCCGCTGCTTAACCGCCACTTGGGCGCCCACGTGCAGGTGCTGCATCTTGCAGCCCCCGCAAGCGCCTTCATGCAAGCCGAAATGCGGACATGCCGGTTGCACCCGCTGCGAGGACTCGGTGTGGATTTCGGTGAGCGTGCCCTTTTCAAAGCTGGCTTTGCTGCGGTGCATCTGGGCACTGACCACCTCAAATGGAAGCGCACCCTCAATAAACACCACTTTGCCGTCAGGCCGGTGCGCCACACCCTGGGCTTCGAGGTCAAGAGATTTCACGGCCAGCCACCCGTCGGGCAGCTGCGGCGTTGCTACGATTTCGTTGTTGTTTGCGTCTGTCATGCCTGAATTGTCTCAGGTCAGACCGCCTCACATCAAAAACTCCGCTTTGATTCCGCGGCGAGCCAGGTGCCGCTTCAGTTTGAAAAGTGCTTCGTTCTGGATCTGCCGGACGCGCTCACGCGTCAGACCCAGCCGGGCACTGAGGGTTTCGAGCGTCTCTGCATCTCGGTCGTCCAGACCGAAACGCGCTTCCAGTATTTCTTGCTCACGGGCATTCAAGGTAGCCAGCCATTGATGGAGCAAGGCGTCGACCTCATGGGCCAACGCGCTGGAATCCGGCGACACGGAATGCGTGTCCGCCAGCTTGTCGCCCAAGGTAGCTTGATCCCCGCCTGCATCAGACTGTGCGTCCAAGGAGCGCGGCGCCTCAGCCAGGGCCAGCAGGTCGGCAACATCCGCGGCATCCCGTCCCAGGAGATGGGCAATGTCGTCCACCCGGATTCCCTCCGGCCGCTGCGCCGCAAGCAGTCCATCGTTTTCAAGCAGTCGCCGGGCCCGAAGCACTTGCTGCACTTCGCGCACCACATTCACAGGCAGGCGGACTGCCCGCCCCTGGTAAATCAAAGCCCGGTCCACCGCCTGCCGGATCCACCATGTTGCATAGGTGGAGAACCGGAAACCCCGTTCCGGCTCAAACTTGTCGATGGCATGCATCAGGCCCAGGTTGCCCTCTTCAATCAGGTCGGCCAGTGGCACCCCGCGTCCGGCATAACTCTTGGCAATGCTGATGACCAGCCGCAGGTTGTGCTCGATCATGCTCTGCCGCGCAGCAAAGTCCCCGGCGCGGGCCCGGGTTGCGGCATCCAGTTCTTCTGCTGCGGTAAACAAGGGGGTTCGCCTGACTCCCCGCAAATAGACAGCCAAGGCATCAGGCCCCAAGCCGGACTCATCGGCCTCGGCCAAGAGCTCACGCGGGCCGGGCGGAGCTGTATCCGCTATAAAATCAGGAGCTACCTGCGCAATATCTACGGGGGCTAGAGGCCGATTTACCTCATTTTCCCACTCACCACACTCACGACCGACTTGCGGGTCATCGTGAGCGGGGGCGGGATCGTCAGGCATACGGGCTACCGTGCTGGCAGGTACTTGACAGGGTCCACCGGCTTGCCCTGGCGGCGTACCTCGAAGTGCAGCTTGACGCGGTCTGCATCACTGCTGCCCATCTCCGCAATTTTTTGGCCCTTCTTGACGGTTTGGTCTTCTTTCACCAGCAGGGTCTGGTTATGGGCGTAGGCGGTGAGATAGGTATTGTTGTGCTTCAAGATGATCAGATTGCCATAGCCTCGCAGGCCGGCACCGGCGTAAACCACCTTGCCTTCGCCTGCCGCCAACACAGGGTCACCGGCATTGCCACCAATGTCCAAGCCCTTGTTTTTGACTTCATCGAAACCCGCCAACACGGCACCATTGCCCGGCCAGATCCAAGCGACCGCGTCATCGGTGGCGCTTGCGGGAGTGACCGCTGCGACGGCCGGGGCACTGGCCGCTGCGGAAGCCGCTTTGGCCGGTGCGGGTGCACTGGCCGCCGCCGTGGCCGATGCGGGCTTGGCAGGTGCGCTGGCTGCAGCAGGTGGCAAAGGCGTCACGGTCGCGGTACTCGCAACCACAGGCTTGGTTCCCGCCGCTTCCACTACCGCAAGCGGCTGAACAATTCGCAGCACTTGTCCCACTTCAATTTTGTTGGGGTTGTCCAAGGCATTCCAGCGGGCAATGTCTTTGTGGCTCTGCCCGCTCTCCAGCCCGATGCGGATCAAGGTGTCGCCGGGCTTGACCGTGTAGTAGCCGGGTTTGCCGGCATTCTCAAAACCCGGAGGCTGCTTGACCGCCTGGGTCCGCGGGTCTGTGCTGACAGTTTGCTGAGGCGCCTGGTTGGAACGATCTTCCACCGGTGCCCGGGTAATCGGCTTTGAGCCACACCCGGCAAGCACCACCAGCGCAGCACCCGCTACGCCAAAACACACACTACGCAAACCGACCATATTGAATTTTCCCTTCAGGCAACGCCCGATTTTAGGGGTACAAAATGTACCGCCTCCAGAATGCTCTGGCGCAAGCCTTGGGGAGTTTTGTCCACGACCAGCAAAGCCTGTCCCCCGGCATGAACCACAGGCGCCACTAGTCGGCCCCCCATGGCCAGCTGATCCACCCAGGCTTGCGGCAAAGCGTCGCCACCAGCGGCAGAAATGATGCCCGAATACGGCCCGCCTTTCGCATAGCCGGCCATGCCATCACCAAACAGCAAGTGCACATTGGGCAGGAGCAGAGGCCTCAGGTTGTCGCGGGCTTTGTCATGCAAGCCCCGCAGTCGCTCAATGCTGTACACCTCGGTGGCCACGCAACTCAACACCGCGGCCTGATAGCCGCAACCCGTGCCGATCTCCAGGACCCGTCCCATGGGACCACTCACCCCGTTGCGCAATAGCTCGATCATGCGCGATACCACGCCGGGCTTAGAAATAGTTTGCCCCAGGCCGATGGGTAGACTGGTGTCTTCGTAGGCTTGGTTGACCAATGCACTGTCCACAAACCGGTGCCGCTCGATCGAACCCATGGCCGACAGGACCAAGGGATCCGTTACCCCCTGCCCTGCCAGTTTTTGCACCATGCGCTGCCTGACCGCCAACGAATCCATGCCCAGGCCCTGGGGCCTGGGGATACCAGGCACGGGACTCTTTCCAGTCTGGAGTTTCAGTGAAACTGCCGCAGCCCCTGCCGGTGCACGGGCGCCTAACGCCACCGCGGAGCCTGAAGGATGAGGGCGGGTTTGAGCGAGCGTCGTATCCAGACGCGCGGGAAAAGAGGGCCGGTCTTTCATACCGGCGCTGCGGCACTCAATCTGTTTATGGATTGAGCCCAATACCCCAAATTGTCATGGTCCGTCAGATCGACTTTGAGTGGCGTGACCGACACATGGCCCTGTGCTGTGGCGTGAAAATCCGTGCCATCCGCATCGTCTTTCACCGGACCGGCCGCACCAATCCAAAACATGGTTTCGCCGCGCGGGCTTTGTTGCTTGATCACCTTTTCCGCCGCATGACGCTTGCCCAGACGGCACAGTTTGGCAACACCAATGTCTTCAAACGGCAGGTTGGGAATATTGACATTGAGCAGCCATGGTGCCGTGGTGATCATGTGTTGTTGCTGCATGGCAAGCACCATGTCGCGGGCTTTTTGGGCTGCGGACTGCAGGTGAACCCAATCACGCTCGACCTGAGAAAACGCAACAGCTGGAATCCCGAACAAAAACCCTTCCATGGCCGCACCCACCGTGCCGGAGTAGATGGTGTCATCACCCATGTTGGCGCCGTTATTGATGCCGGACACCACCAGATCAGGCCGGTAGTCCAGAAGACCCGTCAACGCGATGTGAACACAATCTGCCGGCGTGCCATTGACGTAGCGAAACCCATTGACGGCCTGATGCACATACAGGGGGGAATGCAACGTCAGCGCATTGGATTTCGCGCTGTTGTTTTGCTCGGGCGCAATGACTTCGACCTCCGCAACATCTTTGAGCGCCTCATAGAGAGCCACGATACCTGGAGCCTGATAACCGTCGTCGTTGGAAATGAGAATTTTCATAGCGGAAAGTAGTGTTGAGGCATTGTAGGTCGCAGGGCTGGCCGGGGTCGCCGTCAGGACAATCCGCGCGGCTGCCTTCTACCGTGAGCCCTATGATTTGGATGCTCATTTTTGGAGAAGCACCATGCATGCCTGGCTATGTGAAAACCCGACCGGCGTTGACGCCTTAACCTGGACGGAAATGCCCACCCCGACACCGGGAGATGGCGAAGTTCTTTTGGAAATTCACGCGGCCAGTCTGAATTTTCCGGACCTGTTGATCGTTCAGAACAAATACCAAATGAAACCGGCGCTCCCTTTTGTGCCCGGTTCCGAGTACGCGGGAACCGTGGTGGCTGTGGGTGACGGCGTCAGCCATTTGAAACCGGGACAGGCCGTCGCCTGTCTGAGCGGCACCGGCGGGTTCGGAACCCACACTATTGCTCCCGCCGCACTGTGCATGCCCCTACCCAAGGGGTTTCCGATGGTGGATGCGGCAGCATTCATCATGACCTACGCGACCTCACACCATGCGTTAATTGATCGGGCACAGCTAAAGGCCGGTGAAACGGTGCTGGTCCTCGGGGCCGCAGGAGGGGTGGGAACCGCCGCCATTCAAGTTGCCAAAGCCATGGGGGCCAAGGTGATAGCGGCAGCCTCTAGCGCAGAAAAATGCGACCTCTGCACCCGCACGGGTGCCGATGCGACGGTGAACTACAGCACCGAAAACCTGCGCGAGGCCGTCAAAGCACTGACCGGAGGGCGCGGACCCGACGTCGTCTACGACCCTGTCGGTGGCGATCTGGCTGAGCCAGCCTTCCGCTCCATTGCATGGCGCGGCCGCTACCTGGTGGTGGGTTTTGCGGCCGGCCCCATCCCTGCACTTCCCTGGAATCTTGCACTGCTGAAGGGCGCCTCCCTTGTCGGCGTTTTCTGGGGCGACTTTGCAAAAAAAGAACCAGCGAAAAACGCCGCCATGATGCAAGAACTTGCCACTTGGTATTTGCAGGGAAAAATTAAGCCAGTCATCGACCGGACTATGCCAATGGCAGACGCCAAGGCAGCTTATGCCCACATGGGTTCGCGCAAGGTGATGGGCAAACTGGTTTTGGTGAATACCTGAAGACTTGAAGGCCTGACGGGTTAATCCGGCGAGGGAAGTTTGTAGAAACGCCTTCGCACCGGTTCCCGAATAGAGGAATCAACAAAGCAAAAAGCCCGCTAACTTTCGCTAGCGGGCTTTTTTATTTTGGGGTGGCTGATGGGGCTCGAACCCACGACAACAGGAATCACAATCCTGGACTCTACCAACTGAGCTACAGCCACCGTAGAGCTAAATTATAACCCGAAAAAAAGTCCTTTTTCCCGAGTGCGCCCAGATTCGATTCAGGGTGCGGCAACCTTCATTTGGACCTTAAAGCGCTGCTTCAGGCTCTCGTAATAGGCCGTGCTCTCCGCTGCGGCAACCCATTGAGAGTACTGCGCTTGCTCTTGTTTTGCCTTTGCTTCTTCTACCGCCGCGCGTTGCATGACCTTGTTGACGCGAACCACCGCGTAACCCTGAGTACCCAGGTCAGCGCCGACCACAACAGGCAGCTTAGAGGGGTTCGCACGCAGTGCAGCATCTACTACAGAACCTAGTTGACCCTGGGGAGCATCACGGGACACGGTAATCGCAGCCGAAAAATTCCCAGCAGTGGGGTTGCTCTGCGCAGCGGCCAGCTTATCAGCGCCTTCTTTTTTAGCCTGCTCCAAAGCACGACTTGCAATCAAGCGCTCACGAACCAGCGGCTTGACCTCTGCGAGGGTCAGCGCTCGGGCCGGGTTGTAGGAAACCACGCGCGCCGATACCAGTTGGTTCGCACCCAACTCCAAAGCCTCTGTGTTGCGCTTTTTCTCCAGAGAATCTGCATTAAAAATAGCTTCAAGCAAACGGCTGTTGGCCAGAGGTCCGGTGGCACCAGGTTGCGCCTGACGCTGAACGTTGTTTGCAGTCTTGACTTCCAACTTCAAACGTTCTGCTACCGGCTTCAGACTGTCTGATTGCTCGTAGACGCCGTTGGTGAATGATTCAGCGGCTTCAGCGAATTTGCGCTGCGCCAACTGGGCGCGCAGTTCGGGCTCGAAACTAGCTTTTGCTTCATCAAAAGTCGGTTGCTTCGCACCTTTGATATCTACCAATTTGATGATGTGGAAGCCAAAGTCGGACTCCACCACTTCGCTAATTTCTCCCTTTTTCAATGCAAATGCAGCATCTTCAAAAGGCTTCACCATGGCACCGCGGCCAAAGTAGTCGAGGTCTCCGCCGCGAACAGCAGAACCCGCGTCTTGGGAGTTCTTCTTGGCGAGCTCTGCAAAAGAATCAGGGGCTTTGCGTGCTTGCGCAAGCAAGGCAGTCGCACGCTCTTTCGCCTTGGCACGGTCCGCCGCCGCCATGTCCTTGGGTGCATTGATCAGAATGTGGCTGGCACGGCGCTCTTCCTTCCCACTCAAGCGGCTTGCATTTTGCTCAAAGTAGGCGCGCAAATCAGCCTCGCTTACCACGACTGTCTTTTTCAGCGCCTCAAGATCCAGCACCAAGTACTCGATGTTGGCAGTTTCCACTGATTGGAACTGCGCCGTGTTGGCTTGAAAATAAGCCTCCAGGTCTGCGTCAGAAGGATTCAACTTGGCAAGGTAATCTGCCGGATTGAAGCGCAACACCTGGATTTCCCGGCGCTCGAAAAACGCATTCAGTGCAATATCGGACAAGGCCTTGGGTGAGAACGCAGTCGAAGAGACTGCAGATTCAACTTGCATCAAAGACAAGTCACGGCGTACGCGGGCCTCAAAGCCCTCGGGCGTGAGGCCTTGGCTAGCCGCTAGTTGACGGTAGCGCTCCATATCCAGGGTGCCATCGGCTTTGCGCAAGCCGGCAATCGTCGGGTTTTGCTGCAACTCGCGCGCCAGACGTGCATTGCTCATTGTCAAATGGGCTGACTCCACCGCCTCCGCCATTACCTTGTCACGCACCAGACGCTCCAGCGTAGCGTAACGGGCTTCGGGGGAATCCAAGAGCTTTGGATCCAAATTAGGCACCGAAGAGCGCAAACGATCCGACTCATTCTTGTGCGCAAAATCCCACTCTTCGCGTGTGATCTTGACGTTGCCAACGGTCGCGACCGTCTCGCCCTGCCCTGCCATGCTCTTGTAGCCATCAACACCCACCAACACGAAGGCGGGAATGATCAGCAAGAACATCAAGAACATCAACACCTTGGTGTGCTTGCGAACAAAATCAAACATGCGCTAACTCTCCATTTGAACAACAAAAAAGGCGAACAATTTGTTCGCCTTTGCTGGGTAGGGGTGGTGGGTGATGACGGGCTCGAACCGCCGACATTCTGCGTGTAAGGCAGACGCTCTACCAACTGAGCTAATCACCCTCCCGATAACCGGATTTCAGTTCAGGGCATCTTTCAATGCTTTGCCTGGACGGAACTTTGGAACCTTGGCGGCTTTGATTTTAATCGCATCGCCGGTGCGAGGATTGCGACCTGTACGTGCAGCGCGCTTGCCCACTGCAAATGTACCAAAACCTACGAGCGACACTGTACCGCCTTTTTTCAGGGTGGTCTTCACTGCGCCGATAGTGGATTCCAAAGCGCGTGTAGCAGCAGCCTTAGAAATATCTGCGTGCTTGGCAATGTGCTCGATCAATTCTGTTTTGTTCACAAGGGCCCCTTAATCGGAAACGGAGTTAGACAATGTCTCTTCAAATTTCTGGTGGGTCGTATCTGCACACATCCGCTCTGCGGGAGGCTACGAACCACGCTTTGTGCATCTGTTTTCAAACAGTGCGGAGGCAAATTCTAGACCGAAATCAAGGCCCTTCTCGCCGATGCTTAATTTTTTTATTGTGCGTAATTGTCAGTGGACTGAAAGGTGAATCTGAGGCAGTTAGCAGCATTCACTGTGCACGTGCACGAATTTCAGGAATCGCTTTTTGCAGGTAGTACACCATCGACCAGACTGTCAAAACAGCAGCAATCCAGATCAACCACACTCCGCAGAGATGGGTGTCAATCACCCCGAACAACATGCCATCGAATAGCAGAAACGGAATAGCCACCATCTGGACCACCGTCTTGAGTTTGCCGATCATGTGGACCGCGACACTCTTGCTCGCGCCAATCTGGGCCATCCATTCGCGCAGGGCGGAGATAGCGATTTCCCGCCCGATGATGATCAGCGCCACGAATACATCTGCCCGCTGCAAATGCACCAGCACCAGGACACAGGCGCAGACTAAAAACTTATCCGCCACCGGATCCAAAAAAGCACCAAATGAAGAGGCCTGATTAAGCTTGCGCGCCAGATAACCATCAAGCCAATCGGTCGCCGCGAACAACACGAACATGACGGTCGCAACGAGATTTTTATCGTAATCGCTGGCCATGCTACCGGGCAGGTAGAACACGCCCACAATGAGGGGAATCGCGAAAATCCGCGCCCAGGTCATGATGGTGGGGATGGTGGTAAACATGTCAGGATTGTGGCACGGCTTAATGCAGCGCCCGGTAGATTTCCTCCGCCAATTCGCGAGAGATTCCATCGACTGAGGCGATGTCTTGGGCACTGGCCTGCTCCACGCCGCGCACCCCGCCGAAACGCTGCAGCAAGCGGGCCCGTCGCTTTGGACCGATTCCAGGAATCTCCTCCAACTTGCTGCCGCCGGTCCGGACCTTGGCTCTGGCAGCCCGCATGCCGGTAATCGCAAAACGGTGTGCTTCGTCGCGAATTTGCGCCACCAGCATGAGCGCCGCTGAGTCGGCGCCCAAGTACACCTTGTCGCGCCCGTCGGCGAACACCAACTCCTCCAAACCGACCTTCCGCCCCTCCCCTTTTTCTACGCCAACGATCAGCGATAGATCCAGTCCCAAGGTCTGAAACACTTCCTTGGCCATGGAGACTTGACCCTTTCCCCCATCCACCAGCACCAGGTCCGGCAAGCGCGCGCTGCCCGTCGGTGCACTCCCGCTGTGCTTGGCTTCCCGCAGCGCTTCAGCAAGCTTGCTGTAACGCCGGGTTAGCACCTGCCGCATCGCCGCGTAGTCATCCCCGCCGGTAATACCGTCAATATTGAAACGCCGGTACTCCGCGTTTTGCATTTTGTGCTGCTGGAACACCACACACGAGGCCTGGGTTGCCTCGCCTGCGGTGTGTGAGATGTCGAAGCATTCAATCCGCAAGTCATCGAGGTTGTCCATGGCCAGATCCAGCGCGTCGGCCAAGGCCCGTGTCCGGGCCTGCTGGGAACCCTCTTCGGACAGCAAGCGCGCCAACTGAAGGGCCGCATTGGTCTGAGCCATGTCCAACCAAGCCCGCCGCTGCTCCCGCGGCTGATGTACCGCACTGGCCTTCACACCGGTTTGCTCTGCGAGTGCCTGCATCAGCGCTTTGCTGACCGGCTCACTCACCACCAGCACCGACGGCATAGGAACCTGCAAATAGTGCTGGGCAATGAATGCCTCCAGAACCTGGGCCTCTACGGAAGAGGCTCGCATGCTCTCCTCCACGGTTTCCATGAGCGAGGCATCTTCAACATGCACCGGAAAATAAGGGCGATCTCCCAGGTGCCGCCCGCCGCGCACCATGGCGAGGTTTACGCAGGCTTTGCCGCCCTGAACCTTGACCGCAAGAATGTCCACATCGCGGTCCGACACGTTGTCGACCGATTGCTGGTGCAGCACATTCGAGAGCGCCGCCACCTGATTGCGCAACTCGGCCGCTTTCTCAAACTCCAGTTTGTCGGCATGGGCCATCATCCGGGTTTCGAGTCCGCGCATGACATCTTGCGCCTCCCCCCGCAAAAAACGCTCGGCATTCGCAACATCCTGCGCATAGTCCAAGGGTTGGATGTGCCCGACACAGGGCCCTGAGCAACGCTTGATTTGGTAAAGCAGGCAAGGCCGGGTGCGGTTGGCAAAAATGGAGTCTTCGCAGGTGCGCAGACGGAACACTTTTTGCATCAGCAGGATGGCCTCTTTGACGGCCCAAGCACTCGGGTACGGCCCGAAATAGCGGTGCTTTTTCTCCACCGCCCCACGGTAATACGACACACGGGCAAACTCCACCGGCTGCGGCGCACGGGCAGACACCGGTGACTCCGCAGGCGCCATGTTCTTGGGCACAGGCGGCGTGCAAGTCATCTTGAGGTAGGGGTAGCTTTTGTCGTCCCTGAACAGGATGTTGTACTTCGGGTTCAGCGTCTTGATGAGGTTGTTTTCCAGCAGCAAGGCCTCGGCCTCAGAGCGCACCACCGTGGTCTCCATGCGCACAATCTTGCTCACCATGTGGCCGATACGGGTGCCGCCATGATTTTTCTGGAAATAGCTGCTCACCCGCTTCTTCAAGCTGATCGCTTTCCCCACATACAGGACCTGGCCTTCGGCATCGAAATAGCGGTACACGCCGGGCAAAGACGGCAGGGCTGCCACTTCGCGCAGCAGCTCTTCGGGATGGGTTTCACTCATGGGGCGCTATTGTCAGCCCAGTGGCCGGGCTTGTGCACAATCGGGCGCATGTCCTTGCCCGCCCACCTGTTGCCTCCTGACGCCCCATTAACGAACCTGCCCCACTCCCAGTGGGAAGTGTTTTGCCGGGTCATCGACAATTTTGGCGATATCGGCGTGTGCTGGCGCCTGTGCGCAGACCTTGCGAGCCGCGGGCACCACGTTCGCCTGTGGGCCGACGACAGCAGCCCGCTCCAATGGATGGCGCCCGGTGCACTCGAGGGCACATGGCCCGGAGTGCAGGTACTGGATTGGGCCCTTAGCCACAACAGCGCCTATGTTGCGAGCCTGCCACCGGCCACGGTGTGGATTGAAGGGTTCGGCTGCGAAATTGCTCCTGAATTTATAGCGGCATGCGCAGATTTTATAAGGGCCGGAAGCGAAAATCACTTCAAACCACCGGTCTGGATCAACTTAGAGTACCTTTCCGCCGAGAGCTATGTTGAGCGCTGCCATGCCCTGCCCTCACCGGTGATGCAAGGCCCCGCAAAGGGCTGGACCAAGAACTTTTATTACCCCGGCTTTACGCAAGGAACCGGGGGGCTGTTGCGCGAGCCGGCATTGCTTCAGGACGAGGCAAACTGGGGACCAACTGAGCGCACTGCCTGGCTCCAGGTCCATGGAGTGGCATGGCAGGGTGAGCGCCTCATCAGCTTGTTTTGCTACGAGCCCCCTGCCCTCGGTGCCGCACTGGCGCATTGGATGGCCGGCCCCGAGCCCACTCTCCTTTTGGTGACGCCGGGGCGGGCTACCCGCGCGGTGAAAGCCATTTGGACCGAAGCGCTGGCTGCAGCGGGCTTGCAAGACGGCCAAGGGCATTTGCGGGTTCATTACCTGCCCTTACTCAGCCAAACCGAATTTGACGGCTTGCTGGGCAGCTGCGATGTCAATCTGGTGCGGGGCGAAGACTCGCTGGTGCGCGCGCTCTGGGCAGGCAAGCCGTTCATCTGGAACATTTACCCCCAGGACGACGGCGCCCACGCCGACAAACTGCAGGCCTTTCTGGACTGCCTGAATGCGCCGCCTTCACTGCGCGCACTTCACGGCGCGTGGAATGGGGTCGCACTGGCGGGCGAGGCTGACGGCAAACCGTGGGACTGGAACACTTTGCACGCCGCAGAAATGCTCGCAGCCGCGCAAAACTGGCGCAGCCGGCTCATGGCGCAGCCCGATCTGGTCAGCCAGCTCCTCAATTTCGTAGAGAAAAAGCGATAAAATACGAGGCTTTGCTGAATTTGCCGCCCGAGTTTTGGGGCGATTCATGCCCCGCCGCAGACTGCGGCCTACAGTCGCCACTCGCGACACTCGCTCTAGCAACCCTATGAAAATCGCACAAGAAATCCGCGCCGGCAACGTGATCATGCACGGCAAAGACCCCATGGTCGTCCTGAAAACCGAATACAGCCGCGGCGGCCGCAACTCTGCCACCGTGCGCATGAAGCTCAAGAGCCTGATCGCCAACTTCGGTACCGAAGTGGTGTTCAAGGCCGACGACAAGATGGACCAGATCATTCTGGACAAGAAGGATTGCACCTACTCCTACTTTGCAGATCCTCTGTACGTCTGGATGGATGCTGACTACAACCAGTATGAAGTCGAATCCGAAAACATGGGCGACGCCCTGAACTACCTCGAAGACGGCATGACCGCCGAAGTGGTGTTCTACGAAGGCAAGGCCATTTCTGTGGAACTGCCAACCAGCGTCGTTCGCGAAATCACCTGGACTGAGCCCGCTGTGAAGGGTGACACCTCCGGCAAGGTGCTCAAGCCTGCCAAGATCGCAACCGGCTTCGAAATCGGCGTGCCAATTTTCGTGGCACAAAACGACAAGGTCGAAATCGACACCCGCACCGGCGAATACCGCAAGCGCGTCTGATACCCGCCTGAAGCGAGCGGGCAACCCCTCGCCTCCAGAAAACAAGCTCCTTCGGGAGCTTTTTTTATGGGCCCAAACACCCGAGACAACATGGCATGCCCCTTGCGTTCAAAGTGCCTCGAAACTACCGCACAATGAAGCCATGGAAAACACCCAAAACCTCAACGAAAGCCGCATCGCCAACGCTTGGGCGGATCTGCAAAACCATTCTGACCAAGGCGGTGCGCTCGACACCGACGCTTACCGCTTGGCATTTGCGGACCCCGAGTTTTTGCTGCGCCGCGAGACACGCGGTATCCGCATCCAGCTCGAAATGCTCAAGCCCGACCTCGACCAGGCGGCACAAGGCGTGGACAACACGGTCGTGGTTTTCGGGAGCGCGCGCTTCCCCTCGCCCGAAGAAGCCAGCGCTGCACTCGAAGCCGCCACGGCCAGCGGCGACGCGCAGGAAATGGCCGTTGCCCAGCGTCACATGCGCAACTCCAAGCACTATGACAACGCGCGCCTGTTTGCCCGCTTGGTTGCCGGCCACAGCGCACGCAAGCCACGCGAAGAGCGCCTGTTCATTTGCACCGGTGGCGGCCCCGGCATCATGGAAGCGGCCAACCGGGGTGCCCATGAAATGGGTGCCCTCACGCCGGGGCTCAACATCACCCTGCCGCACGAGCAGCGTGCCAACCCCTACGTCACACCGAGCCTGAGCTTCAAGTTCCATTACTTTGCCACCCGCAAAATGCATTTCATGATGCGCGCCAAAGCACTGGTGGCGTTTCCGGGCGGCTTCGGCACCTTAGATGAACTGTTCGAAGTCATCACCCTGGTTCAGACCAAAAAAGCCAAGCCGGTGCCTATCATCCTGTTCGGCACCGACTATTGGAAACGCCTGATCAACATGGACGTGTTGGTCGAAGAAGGCGCGATTTCCCCCGGCGACCTCGACTTGCTGAAATACACCGACGACCCCGAAGAGGCCTGGGAATTTATCCGGACCTTCTACGGACTGCCGCTCTGAGTTCCGGCACGCAGCCCAAAGGCTGCGTGTGAGCCCAGCCCCACGAGGGCGCCCACGGTCCAAAACACCACCGAGACCCCCACCACCACGCCAGCGGTGCCAAAAAACATGGGCATCAGCACGCTGGAGAGATTGATGGTCATCAAGCGCAGCGCAATGGCTTGGCCGTGCAAGGCATGGGGGGTGATCTGGTGCAAGGTGCTCATGATCATGGGTTGCACCGTACCCAGTGTCAGCCCCAGCAGCACCGAGCAGGCGCCCATGGCCCACGGGGTGGGCATGAAGGGATAGACGGCAAACAAGACTGCCGTGATCACCATGGCACTAGTCACCACCGCCCACTCCCGCAAACGGGCTGCCATCAGCGGCAGGAACACACGAACCACCGCCGCAGCCACGGCAAACGCACCGAGGATGGTCCCGATCACCGAGGCACTAAAGCCCCGCTCGTGCCCCAACACCGGCACCACAAAGGTGTGTACATCCCAGCAGCTCGAAAGTAGCCAGTTCACCAGCAACAGCCGGCGCATCATCGGGTCACGCAGCAAAGGCCATGCGCTGGCCGGGCCGCCCGCCGGCTGCGGCACCCGCTGCAGCTCCTGGCTGGAGCGCACACACCACCACGCTAGACATGGCAACAAGGCGGTGAAAGCAAATGCAACGGTGAAACCCTGTGCATCGGCCACCTGCCCCCCGGACCAGACGCCCGCATGGTCAATCAACAAACCCGCACACACCGGCCCTAAAAAGTTGGACACCGCAGGCCCGATGGAGAGCCAGCTGAACACACGGCGCAGGTCGGTGGCATCGGCAGCCGCCCGACCGACATGGCGTTGCAAGGCAATTGCAGCAGCCCCTGTGGCACCGCCCATCATCAACGCCGCAATGCACAACGCTTCAAAGCTGGGAAACAGCACGGCGACCACAGGCCCGGCCATGGAGGCACCCACGGCCCACGATACCGGCTTGCGCAAGCCATGGCGGTCCGCAAACCGCCCGGCCGGCAATGCCAGAAACACTTGCGACAGGGAGAACAGCGACAGCAAAGAGCCCACCGCCAAGGGCCCGTACCCTTGCTGCAAGGCCCACAGCGGAGCCGCCAAGCGCATGCCTGCCATGCTGGCATGCAGGCAGACATGGCCTGAGATGAGCCGCAACAAGGCCCAAGGACTCTGCGCTGGAGGTGTCATAGGCCCGCGCTGTCAGGGTCGCGGTCTAGATCCCTATCGATAGGGAGCAGCGCCTGCGACTGGGTTTCTGGCAGAGCCTCTACCTTTTTAAGGGCACGGCCCATGGCTCGGCTGCGCACCTCGGCACTGTCCAGCGTTTTGAGTACGGTCTCGGTTTGTGACTTGACCTTGGCGAGCACATCGCCGAATTTGCTGAACTCCGTTTTCACAGCACCCAGCACCTGCCAGACTTCGCTGGAGCGCTTTTCCAGCGCCAAGGTGCGAAACCCCATCTGCAAAGAGCTGAGCATGGCGAGCAAGGTCGTGGGGCCTGCCAGGGTGATGCGGTATTCGCGCTGGAGCGCCTCCATCAAGCCGGGGCGGCGCAGCACTTCGGCATACAAACCCTCAGTCGGCAAAAAGAGAATCGCGAAGTCGGTCGTGTGGGGCGGCTCCACATATTTCTCGGCAATGGACTTGGCCTCCAGGCGCATACGCGCCTCCAGTGCTTTGCCTGCAGCTTCCGCCGCGACAGCATCGGCTCGGCCTTGCGCGTCCAGCAAACGCTCGTAGTCTTCGTTGGGGAACTTGGCATCAATAGGCAACCAAAGGGGTTCTCCGTTGTCCGACTTGCCGGGTAGCTTGATCGCGAAGTCAACCACATTTTTGCTGCCGGGCCGGGTGGCCACTTGGGTGGCGTACTGGTCGGGCACAAACACCTGCTCCAACAGGCCTGCCAATTGGGCTTCGCCAAACATGCCGCGGGTTTTCACGTTGGTGAGTAAGTGCTTGAGGTCGCCCACGCCTTGCGCCAGCGATTGCATTTCTCCCAGTCCCTTGTGGACCTGTTCCAGTCGCTCAGCCACCTGCTTGAAACTCTCACCCAAGCGGGCTTGCAAGGTGGTTTGCAGCTTTTCATCGACCGTGGCCCGCATTTCGTCGAGCTTGGCAGCGTTCGTGGTTTGGAGCTGGGCGAGCTGCGCTTCCAAGGTCTGACGGACTTCTGCCATCCGGCGGGCATTGGACTCACTCAATGCGCCCAGCTGCAGCGCAAGCGTGTCTGACAGCGTCTTTTGCAAGAGCGCGAGTTGTTGGCCGAAGGCATCTATCTGGGTGTTTTGGGTGCGCGTGGCCTCTGCCCCTTGTTGCACCAGACTCTGCTGAAAAGTCGCCAGGTTCTGGGCCAGCTCCTGGCGGCTGCTGCGGGCGCTCTCTTGGACCTCGCGGCGCAGCTCACGCTCCAAACGCTCGGTGCTGCTTTGCAGACGGGCCAGGATTTCCTGACGGCGGGCTTCCTGCTGGGCTGCCTCTTGGTCCCGGGTCTGAGAGTCCGCGCCCCTGCGGCCACGCAATAGCACGACCAGCAACACCAGTTGCACCACCCCGAGAGCAACCCCAGCGAGCCCTGTCCATTCCGTCATACATTCCTTCAAAATCACTAACAAATCGGGCTCTAGCCCCTATAGATACTGCGCTGATAGCTATAAAAACAGTAGCAAATCACTCATTGGGCTAGTGGTCGTTGAGCACGCACCGCCCGCCATCAGGCCAGCGTATTCACCGGCGTCAGCACCGAACCATCGCCAAAAAAGCGCAGCAGGTTGTCTGCGGCCAGCTGCGCCATAGCCCGGCGCGTAGCTAGCGTGGCGCTGGCGATATGGGGGGTGAGCACCACGTTGGGCACGGTCAATAGGTCGGGGTGCACCTGCGGCTCCCCCTCAAACACATCCAGACCCGCAGCGGCTATCTGGCGGTTGCGCAGCGCGGCAGCCAGCGCGGCATCGTCCACAATGCCGCCGCGTGCAATATTGGTCAGTGTCGCGGTCGGCTTCATGCGCGCCAGCTCTGCTGCCCCGATAGCGTGGTGCGACGCAGCCGAATACGGCACCACCAGAACCAAGTGATCTGCCTGAGTCAGCAAGGTGTCCTTGTCCACGTAGCGGGCACCACAGGTGGCCTCGGTCGCGGGGTCCAGCCGGCTGCGGTTGTGGTAGATCACCGGCATGCCGAAGCCGTGAAAGCCGCGCCGTGCAATAGCTTGCCCGATGCGTCCCATTCCCAAAATGCCCAAGGTAGCGCCGTGAATGTCGCTGCCGCAAAACATGTCGTAACTCCAGCGGGTCCATTGCCCGGCCCGCAAAAAGTGCTCGCTCTCGGCGACCCGTCTGGCGGTGGCCATCATCAGCGCGAACCCGAAGTCGGCGGTGGTCTCGGTGAGCACATCAGGGGCATTGGTGCCTTGCACGCCGGCAGCGGTCATGGCGGGCACATCAAAGTTGTTGAAACCCACGGCCATGTTCGCGCAAATTTTGAGCCCGGGGCAGGCCTGCAAAAGTTCGGCGCTGATGCGCTCGCCGCCGGTGGTCAGGGCACCGTCTTTGCCTTGCAGGCGTTCGGTCAATTCACGCGGCGACCAGACTGCATCGGCCTGGTTGTGCTCCACCTCAAACACAGCCTCCAGCTGCGCAAGCACGTCCGGAAATATCGCCCGGCTGACCAGAATGCGGGGTTTGCGGTCGGTGTAATTCATAGAGAGGCCTGTGGAGAGTGGGCAGCGGGCTGCTGCGGCGATGGAATGTCAAACACCTGACGCAGATAGGCGAGGTACTTTTCGTCATCGCACATATTTTTGGACGGTGTGTCGGAGAGCTTCGCGACCGGCTGTCCGTTGCAACGCACCATCTTGATCACAATTTGCAGCGGCGTGTAACCCAGGTCGTTGGTTAAGTTGGTTCCGATGCCGAAAGCCAGTTGGCACCGCCCCTGAAACTGGCGGTACAGCTCCACGGTGCGGGGCACGGTGAGCCCGTCACTGAAGATCAGTGTTTTGGTTGCCGGATTCACACGGTTGCTGAGGTAGTGCGCAATCATCCGCTCGCCCCACTGGAACGGGTCGCCACTGTCGTGGCGCGCACCGTCAAAGAGTTTGCAGAAAAACATGTCGAAATCCCGCAAAAACGCGCTCATGCCATAGACATCGCTGAGCGCAATACCAAGGTCACCCCGGTACTCTTTCGCCCACGACTCAAAGGCAAAAATCTGGCTATCGCGCAGGCGAGGACCCAACGCCTGGGATGCCTGCAAATACTCATGCGCCATGGTTCCCAGCGGCGTGAGCCCCAGCTTCATGGCCCACAGCACATTGCTGGTACCGGCAAACTGGCCACTGGGCGTGGGCGCGGGCGCAGTAGCGGTGCCGCTGGAGCTTGAGGTGCCCAGCTTGGCGCTGAGAACCCGCAGGACCTCGTCATGCCAGGCCCGCGAAAAGCGCCTGCGAGTGCCGTAGTCTGCAATCTTCAGATCCTGCAAACCATCGGCACGCAACTGCTCGATCTTGGTGTCCAAGCGCTTGCGCCCCTCGACGAAGTCCGGCACCCGCTGGCTGTTGCGGAAATACACCTCATTGACGATGGCCAGCACCGGAATTTCAAACAAGATCGTGTGCAACCAGGGCCCAACGATGCGGATCTCCAGCTCCCCATTCTCCAAGGGCGTGATGGTGATGTACTTCTCGTTCAGCCGGAACAGGCCCAGAAAATCAACAAAGTCGCTTTTGATAAAACGCATGGAACGAAGGTAAGCCAGCTCGCTCTCTTGGAACTGCAAGCTACAGAGTGCACGGACCTCTTCGCGGATTTCCGCCGCATGGGCGGCAAGGTTGACACCCTGATTCCGGCACTTGAAGCGGTACTCGACCTGAGCCCCCGGAAACTGGTGCAACACCACTTGCATCATGGTGAACTTGTAGAGGTCGGTATCCAGAAGACTGGTAATGATCATGAGAGTGCGCCCGGCAGGTTGCTGTACCGCCGGGTAATTTGCTATTATTTCAGGAGCACCATGCGCAGTTTCTAAAGGCGCTAGAGGGTGGTTTCACTATTGCATGCTTAGTCCAGCCATCGGGTGAAATCAGCAACCGGCACCCGTGGCGTGTGGAAGCCATTCACTGGCGCCTCGGGGTCGGCATAGCCGAGTGACATGCCGCAGACCAGCATCTCGGACTCAGACGCCCCGATGTGCGGAAGAATGATGCTGGAGAAACCATTCCACGCTGCCTGGGGGCAGGTGTGCAAGCCCCGACCACGGGCCGCAACCATGATGTTTTGCAAAAACGCACCATAGTCCACCAGCGAGCCCCGCCCCATGACCTTGTCGACCGTGAACATGAGACCGACCGGTGCGTCAAAGAAACGGAAATTCCGCTGGTGCTGCAGGTGCATTTTGTCCTTGTCTGCCTTTCCTATTCCCAGCAAACCGTAGAGCCCCCAGCCGTTTTCCCGGCGACGGTCGATATAGGGGCTGACCCACTGGGCGGGGTAGTAGTCGTATTCTTCCTGGTACTGCGCTGCGAGCTCGGGGTTGGCGCGGATGGCGTTGTGGGCCGCACAAGTTTTTTCCACCAGCACGTCGCGGCTGGTGCCCTGCAGTACATAGACCTTCCAAGGCTGGCAATTGGTGCCGGAAGGTGCCCGGCTCGCCACTTCCAGAATGGCTTCAATATCTTCCCGCGCCACGGTTTGCGGCAAAAAAGCGCGGGCGGACATGCGGGAGCGGATGGCGTCATCGACGATGGCTGCAGTCATTGCAAGGTCTCCAGGAGTTGTCTTAATGCATCCGGAAGCGGCACCGGTTTGCGGGTGAGTCTGTCTACATAGACATGGATGAAGTGGCCTTTGGCCGCCGTGGTTTCGCCGTGGCCGAATATCCCGACTTCGTAGCGCACGCTCGACGTTCCGAGCTTGGCAACCCGGAGGCCCGCCTGGACAGTTTCGGGAAACGAGATGGAGGCAAAGTAATTGCACTGGGTTTCGACCACCAGCCCGATGGTCGCGCCGGCATGGATATCAAGCACGCCCTGCTCCATCAAGAATGCATTAACCGCAGTGTCAAACCAGCTGTAATAAACCACGTTGTTGACATGACCGTAGACATCGTTGTCGCTCCAGCGTGTAGGAATAGATCGCAAAACCTTGTAGGCACTGCGTGGCTCTGCGTGAGGCTTGAGAGGCACATTCGATTGCATGCGAACCATTTTGCCAGTGATCGAACGCCCGCTTAGTCAGGCAGGCTGCATTCAGTGCCCCTTCCCACAGAACCCGCCAATAAACGGCCCAGCTTTATGACGCGACTGTGAATTCGCGGACCCCAAACACTGGCTGTAGGAAATTCACTCTAATTTGCTGCAGCGCAACAAAAACAGCTTGCATTGATGGCGGGCTTGCCTATAATTCGATCCATGCTGCACTGCAACATAACTTGTCCGGGGGACAGATGCTGGTGGCGCAGATGGTGATTTTTTACCTTAACTCTTGGAGAGATCTATATGCTGACCGTTGAACAAGTTATCGCTTCCCACAAAGCCAACATCGAAACCCTGTTTGGCCTGACCAACAAGGCGTTCGAAGGCGTCGAGAAAATCGTCGAATTGAACCTGACTGCCTCCAAGGCAGCTTTGTCTGAAGCCGCTACCCACACTCAAACTATGTTGAGCGTGAAAGATGCGCAGGAACTGCTGGCTCTGCAATCCGGCCTGTTGCAGCCTTTGGCTGAAAAGACCGCTGCTTACAGCCGTCATTTGTATGACATCGCTACAGCGACCAGCACTGAATTCACCAAAAACGCTGAAGCTCAAGCCGCTGATGCGCAGAAGAAGTTTGCCGGTTTGGTTGACAGCGCCGCGAAAAACGCACCTGCCGGATCCGAATCGGTCGTTGCCATCATGAAGAGCTCGGTGGCTGCTGCTAACAATGCTTTGGAATCTGTTCAAAAAGCAGTGAAGCAAGCAACTGAAGTCGCAGAAGCCAATTTCAACGCAGTGGCCGCCACCGCGACTAACGCTACCAAGGCAGCGACTGCTAAAAAGCGTTAATTTTTTGGGCTCAGGACACTAAAACTGAGAAGTTTTTTGTCCTGTAGCTAGTCACCAAGGGAAAACCCTGAGATAATTCAGTCATCAGAAACTCCCTTGTTTCTACCGGTTGTCTCCTCGGGTCCTTTCGAAACCTTAAGGTTCAGGGATCCCTTCAAGGCCTCGTTGCAAAACGGGGCCTTTTTTTTTATTTGTTGCGAGCTGCCAGTGCAGCTTTGAGTTCCGGAATCATCTGCAGCATGGCCTGACGACCCGCCTCAATCGAGCGCTTGCGGGCACTGAAGTCTGAGCTACCGATGCCCTGCAGTGCAGGCCTCACCACCACATCGGCGTCTTTGAGCTCAAAACGATTGATGCTTTTGCCCATGATGGAGAAGGTCTGCATCAAGATGTCCAAGGTGCCGCCGGTCAAACTTCCCTCCGGCGGACTGGAAATATCGACCGCAATCACAAAGTCCGCCCCCATCCTGCGGGCAGCCCCGACAGGTACTGGGGACACCAGGCCACCATCCACATACTCCCGCCCCGATATCTTGACCGGCTGAAACACAGCTGGCACGGCACTCGACGCACGCACTGCAGTACCGGTGTCGCCTCTTTGGAACAGCACATCATTGCCGCTGTTCAGGTCCGTTGCGACAATCCCGAGGGGGATCGGCAGTTCCTCTATCAATTTGCCGCTCACTTGCGAATTCACGTAGCGCGCGAGAGCATCGCCACGCAACATGCCACGACTAAAGATAGGCAGCGTCCAGTCGGCAATGGCCGCCTCTTCCATCGTCTCTGCGACACGTTGCAACTGAGAGCCATTTTTCCCGCTGGCATAAATCGCCGCCACCAGACTGCCGGCAGAAGTACCTGTGACTAAATTGGGCTTGATCCCATTTTCTTCGAGCACCTGAATCACACCGACATGGGCAAAACCACGTGCCGCCCCGCCTCCGAGCGCGAGACCGATTTTGGGCGGAGGCTTGGGCACCGCCACGGTAATGCCTGGGTCTACCCCAGAACTGCCCGACTGATTTGGCGAGCCGGGCGCTGTCGCGCAGGCGGATACCAACACTGCCACGCTTAGGGCAAAAGCCCCGCGCAATACATTCTCTAGATTCATGTTTGTTGCCGGAAAAAACTGATTAGTTGGCTCTGTCGCCTGGCGGTCACTCGCACGCCAATTGCAATAAGCTTTGGCCTACCATTGCATCATGCACAACCGCACACAAGGAGCACCCGTGAAAATTCTATGGTTTGTCGGATTCATCGCCATTGTGGTGCCGGCTTTGATTTTCTTCGCAGGACAGTTCGGCTTACTCAAAGGCAAAACGCCGCAGGACATCGGAGTGCATGATGGCCGCCTGAAGCCCCCTTCGTACACCCCCAACAGCGTCAGTAGCCAAGCTTCGTTGTATCCGGAGCACCCCCAAAAAGGCTACGCGGACATCCAGCCTATCCAGTACCAGGGCGACAGCGCCGCTGCCTGGCACAAACTCGCGGCCATTGTCCGCGAACTGCCTGCCACCGTGATTGTGACCGAGACCAGCGACTACCTGTACGCCCAAAGCACGACCCCCACCTTGAAGTTCACCGACGATGTGGAGTTCTGGCTGAGCCCGACGGAGCAGGTCATCCATGTCCGTTCAGCAAGCCGCATCGGACGCAAAGACTTCGCTGTCAACCGCACTCGTATAGAAAAGATAAGGGCCCAGTTCGCTAAGAACTGAGCCCTCTTGCACCGGCACCCCAGCGTGACCGGTGCTGCGTCAGACGCTATCGGTTTAGCCCGGGGTTACCTCTTCCGGCTTGGATTTACCTTCCTTTTTAGGAATGGGTTGGATATCTAGGGACACTTCGTCCTTGTCGTCCAAATCCACGGTCAAGCGACCGCCATCTACCAATCGACCGAACAGCAGCTCGTCTGCCAAAGCACGACGGATCGTGTCTTGGATCAGGCGCTGCATCGGCCGAGCGCCCATTAAGGGGTCGAAGCCTTTCTTGCCCAAATGCTTGCGCAGCTTGTCGGTAAAGGTGACTTCCACTTTCTTTTCTGCCAGCTGGGTTTCCAGCTGCAAAAGGAACTTATCAACCACACGCAAAATCACGACCTCGTCGAGAGCCTTGAAGCCCACGATCGCATCCAGGCGGTTGCGGAACTCCGGCGTAAACAAGCGCTTGATGTCGGTCATCTCATCGCCGGCCTCACGCGGATTGGTAAACCCGATGGTGGCCTTGTTCATCGTCTCAGCACCAGCATTCGTGGTCATGATGATGATCACGTTGCGGAAGTCCGCCTTGCGGCCGTTGTTGTCGGTGAGAGAACCGTGATCCATCACCTGCAACAACACGTTGAAGATGTCCGGATGCGCCTTCTCAATCTCATCGAGCAAAAGCACTGCATGCGGTTTCTTCGTGATGGCTTCCGTCAGCAACCCACCTTGGTCAAAACCGACATACCCGGGGGGGGCGCCAATCATGCGGCTCACCGCATGGCGCTCCATATATTCGCTCATGTCGAAGCGAATCAGGTCAATGCCCATGATGTAGGCCAACTGTTTTGCAGCCTCGGTCTTGCCGACGCCCGTAGGGCCGCTAAACAGGAAAGAGCCGATGGGTTTATCCCCTTTGCCCAGACCGGAGCGGGCCATCTTGACGGCCGATGCCAACACGTCCAGCGCCTTGTCCTGCCCGAAGACCACACTCTTCAAATCACGTTCCAGCGTTTTGAGTTTGCTGCGGTCATCGTTGGACACATTTGCAGGGGGAATACGGGCAATCTTCGCCACGATTTCCTCGACCTCAGTTTTGCTGATGGTCTTTTTGCGTTTGCTCGGGGCCAGGATACGTTGAGCAGCACCTGCTTCGTCAATCACGTCAATGGCCTTATCAGGCAGATGACGGTCATTGATGTACTTGGCGCTTAGCTCTGCCGCCGCTTGCAATGCAGCTACGGCGTACTTCACGTTGTGGTGCTCTTCAAAGCGTGATTTCAAGCCTTTGAGAATTTCCACTGTCTGGTCGATGGTGGGCTCCACAACATCAACCTTCTGGAAGCGGCGAGACAGGGCAGCATCTTTCTCGAAGATGCCACGGTACTCGGTAAATGTCGTTGCGCCGATACATTTCAGTTGCCCGGAGCTCAGGCTCGGCTTCAGCAAATTCGAAGCATCCAAGGTGCCACCCGAAGCAGCACCCGCACCGATGAGGGTGTGGATTTCATCGATAAACAAAACGGCGTTGGGCTTTTCTTTCAGGGACTTGAGGACCGCCTTCAGACGCTGCTCAAAATCCCCGCGGTACTTGGTGCCCGCCAGCAACGCACCCATATCG
Source organism: Rhodoferax sp. (assembly GCF_013297935.1). GTDB lineage: Bacteria > Pseudomonadota > Gammaproteobacteria > Burkholderiales > Burkholderiaceae_C > Allorhodoferax. Next base: position 232,609 of record NZ_JAAFIX010000001.1, read on the forward strand.
AGCGAGTACACCACGGAATCAGCCAGGATTTCAGGTACGTCGTTCTGAGAAATTCTCCACGCCAAGCCTTCTGCGATTGCGGTTTTTCCGACACCTGCTTCACCCACCAGCAAAGGATTGTTTTTACGACGACGGCAGAGAATTTGAATGACCCGCTCCACCTCGTAGTCGCGGCCAATCAGGGGGTCAATCTTGCCTTCCTTGGCGAGCTGATTCAGATTCTGGGTGTACTGCTCCAAGGGAGAAGCCTTTTCGTTCTTCTCACTAACCCCCTCCTCGTTTTCTGAGGGCGCCTCGTTAGACTTTGCAGCCTCCGGTGGATCGGTCTTTTTGATGCCGTGCGCAATGTAATTGACAACGTCCAAGCGGGTCACGCCTTGCTGGTGGAGGTAATAGACCGCATGCGAGTCTTTCTCGCCGAAGATGGCCACCAACACATTGGCGCCAGTTACTTCTTTTTTGCCACTGCCGGTGCTCTGCACATGCATGATGGCGCGTTGAATCACCCGCTGGAATCCTAGGGTGGGTTGCGTATCAACTTCGTCCGAGCCTGCAACTTGCGGCGTGTTGTCCTTGATGAAGTTAGTCAGGGACTTGCGCAAGTCGTCGATGTTTGCTGCGCAAGCACGCAGTACCTCTGCCGCACTCGGGTTGTCAAGCAGCGCCAACAACAGGTGCTCTACGGTGATGAATTCATGGCGCTGCTGGCGGGCTTCCACGAAGGCCATGTGCAGGCTGACTTCCAATTCTTGGGCAATCATATGAATTCCTTTTTCTGCCTTGATGTTGAATAACTGTAATCTGAAATGATCACCGCGTGACTGAAGTTTCGGCTTTCCCCTACAGATCTACGGGCTCACTGACACATTTCAATGGGTGTCCTGCTTTATGTGCGGCCTCCAGCACTTGGTCCACCTTTGTAGCGGCAATATCCTTTGGATAAACGCCGCATACACCGCGTCCGTCCAAGTGGATCTTCAGCATGATGGCGGTAGCCGCCTCAAGATCTTTGCCAAAGAATTCCTGAATGACCACCACGACAAACTCCATAGGGGTGTAATCGTCATTCAACATGACAACCTGGTACATCGAGGGCGGCTGCACCTTTTGCGCCAGGCGCTCAAGGACGACAGTGCCTTCATCAACGCCGGAAGGAGGCGGCTTGATTGCAGGTGGTTTGGGGATATTTTTGGCCATGAAATGATTCTATCGAGAGGCACAAGGGCGCAAATCTAAAGAAGATATGGGGCGACGCTTCTGCTTTGCAAGCACGAGGTGAGAAAAAGCCGCACAAACCTGTGAATTTGTGCGGCTTTGTAAGTCTGGACCGAAAATGTCCGGCGGGCTACATGTTGTCCATCATGACTTTGCCGAAGCCCGAGCAACTCACTTGCTGAGCCCCGTCCATCAGACGCGCAAAGTCATAGGTCACTTTTTTGCTGGCGATCGACTTTTCCAGAGAACGGATGATGAGGTCCGCGGCCTCTTTCCATCCCATGTGTCGCAGCATCATTTCTGCGGACAAGATTACTGAGCCCGGATTCACATAATCTTTGCCGGCGTACTTCGGCGCGGTGCCATGGGTAGCTTCGAACATGGCAACCGTATCCGAGAGGTTCGCACCGGGGGCAATGCCAATCCCCCCCACTTGGGCGGCCAAGGCATCAGAGATGTAGTCTCCGTTCAGATTCAAAGTCGCGATGACGCTGTACTCGAGCGGGCGCAACAAGATCTGCTGTAAGAAGGCATCGGCAATACTGTCTTTGATGGTGATGAACTTACCGGTATGGGGATTTTTAAACTTGCACCATGGTCCGCCATCAATCAACTCAGCCCCGAACTCTGTGCGGGCCAAGCTGTAGGCCCAGTCCCGGAAACTGCCCTCGGTGAACTTCATGATGTTGCCTTTGTGAACAATGGTCACATTCGGCTTGTCATTGTCGATGGCGTATTGGATCGCTTTCCGGACCAAGCGCTCTGTACCTTCCCGCGACACAGGCTTGATCCCCAAGCCGGAGGTTTCAGGGAAACGGATCTTTTGGATTCCAAAATCATCCCGTAGTACTTGGACCAAGCGCAAGGCCTTTTCAGACCCGGCCTCGAACTCGATGCCCGCATAAATGTCTTCCGAGTTTTCACGGAACACCACCATGTTGGTTTTCTCGGGCTCTTTCAAGGGGCTTGGAACGCCCTTGAAGTATTGGATCGGGCGCAAGCATACATACAGATCCAACTCCTGACGGAGAGCGACATTCAGAGACCGAATTCCGCCCCCGACGGGAGTGGTGAGTGGCCCCTTGATCGAGACCAGGTAATCACGCACCACATCCAAGGTTTCCTGGGGCAACCAGACATCAGGGCCGTACACACGGGTCGCCTTCTCGCCGGCAAAAATTTCCATCCATTGAATTTTCCGGGCACCACCGTACGCTTTTTCGACCGCGGCATCGACGACCTTGAGCATGACCGGCGTGATGTCAACGCCGACGCCATCGCCCTCAATAAACGGGATGATCGGGTGGTCCGGAACATTCAATGTCTTGTCCGGATTAGCGGTGATCTTTTGGCCTTGCTGAGGTACTTGAATGTGCTGGTACATAAAAAACAAAACTCCAATATCCAGATCGCCCATCCGCCGAATGGGAGGACGCCTCTGGCGCCGGCGCAAAATGCCTTGGATTCATTCTAGTTGTAAAGTCTGGCCCTGCTCCCCGCGAAGCCACGACAATGATGTCCCGACTCGCCTCCCTGCCCCTCCGCCCTGTATGAGCCAATTCAAAACACTTTTCCTCGCCACATTACTTTTCAGCGCGACGTGGGTTCAGGCCCAAGAAAGCGCCCAGCTGGACCTGCCTCGCGTCAAGCTGGGTGCCGGCATGTACCAGATTGAAGCCCAGGTTGCCCGCACTCCTGACCAGCGCTCCACCGGCTTGATGTTCAGGAAAGAAATGCCCGCCTACGAAGGCATGCTGTTCGTGTTTGAACAGCCCTCGGGGCTGTGCTTTTGGATGAAGAACACGCTTATCCCACTGACCGCGGCCTTTATCAGTGACGATGGAACTGTCGTGAACCTTGCGGACATGAAACCACAAACGACGGACTCTCACTGTGCATTGCGTCCGGTTCGTTATGTGCTGGAAATGAACCAGGGGTGGTTTGAAAAACGAGGCATCAAACCTGGAAGCAAAATCAGCGGCACTCCTTTTGAGCCCCGTAAGTAAGCCACCATGAGGCACCAAAGAAAAAGGGCTTCGACGCAAGCCGAAACCCTTTTTAAGACGCACGCCCTCAGGCAGCTTGCGAACTTAGACTGCCACGGAACCCAAAGCCGCGTTTAGCGTAGCACTCGGGCGCATGATGGCGTCCAGCTTGGCCGTGTCGGGCAAGTAATAGCCGCCGATATCCACCGGTGAACCTTGCACCGCGGCGAGCTCCGCCACAATGGTTGCTTCTTTTGCAGCCAGGTCCTTCGCCAAGGGAGCAAATTGTGCGGCAAGCTCTGCGTCCGCAGTTTGCGCTGACAGCGCCTCTGCCCAGTACAAAGACAAGTAGAACTGGCTGCCACGATTGTCCAGCTGACCGGTCTTCGGCGACGGGTTCTTGTTGTTGTCCAACAGCTTTCCGGTGGCTGCATCCAGCGTCTGTGCGAGCACCTTCGCTTTGGCATTGCCGGTCTTGAGGCCCAAGTCTTCCAAAGACACGGCCAATGCCAGGAACTCACCCAATGAGTCCCAACGCAAATGGTTTTCTTCCACCAGTTGCTGCACATGCTTCGGGGCCGAACCGCCCGCGCCGGTTTCGTACATGCCACCACCTGCCATCAAGGGCACGATAGACAACATCTTGGCAGAGGTGCCGAGTTCCATGATGGGGAACAAATCGGTCAAGTAGTCGCGCAGAATGTTGCCGGTGGCACTGATGGTGTCCAAGCCACGGACCACGCGCTCCAAGGTGTAGCGCATGGCACGCACTTGGCTCATGATCTGAATGTCCAGACCCGTGGTGTTGTGCTCGTGCAGGTACATCTTGACCTTGGTGATCAACTGTGCCTCGTGGGGACGGTACTGATCCAACCAGAACACAACCGGCATGCCGGAGTTGCGGGCACGGTTCACGGCCAGCTTGACCCAGTCACGGATCGCGGCATCTTTAACCTGGCACATGCGCCAGATATCACCGGCTTCCACGTCCTGGCTCAGCAGCACTTCGCCCGTGGCCAGGTCGGTGATGTTAGCAACGCCGTCTTCCGAAATCTCAAAGGTCTTGTCATGCGAGCCGTACTCTTCAGCTTGCTGAGCCATCAAGCCCACGTTGGGTACGGTGCCCATGGTCTTGGGATCAAAGTTGCCGTGCCATTTGCAGAAGTTGATCATCTCCTGGTAGATGCGGGCAAAAGTGGACTCAGGCATCACGGCCTTGACGTCTTTCAGGCGGCCGTTGGCATCCCACATCTTGCCGCCGTTACGGATCATCGCTGGCATGGATGCATCCACGATGATGTCGTTAGGCGAATGGAAGTTGGTAATACCCTTAGCCGAATCCACCATGGCCAGCTCAGGGCGGTGCTCATGGCAGGCGTGCAAATCGCGCTTGATTTCGTCCTGCTTGCTTTGTGGCAGCGCTGCGATCTTGCCGTACAAGTCTGCCATGCCGTTGTTCACGTTCACGCCCAATTCCTTGAACAGGACGCCGTGCTTTTCGAAAGCTTCTTTATAGAAAATTTTGACGCAGTGGCCGAACACGATGGGGTGCGAGACCTTCATCATGGTGGCCTTGACGTGCAGAGAGAACATCACGCCGGTCTTGCGTGCGTCTTCGATTTCTTTTTCGTAAAACTCGAGCAAGGCCTTTTTGCTCATGAACATGCTGTCAATAACTTCGCGGTCCAGCAGGGACACCTTGGGCTTGAGCACAATGGTCTGGCCACTCTTGGTGATCAGTTCCATCTTGACCTCACGGGCCCGATCGAGGGTGATGGATTTTTCGCCATGGTAGAAGTCACCGGCATGCATGTGTGACACGTGCGAGCGCGATGCCTGGCTCCACTCCGCCATGCTGTGCGGGTTCTTGCGGGCGTACTCTTTCACAGCTTTAGGGGCGCGACGGTCCGAGTTGCCTTCACGCAAGACCGGATTTACAGCACTGCCAGTGCACTTGGAATAGCGCGCACGGATAGCGTTTTCTTCGTCAGTCTTCGGGGACTCAGGGTAGTCCGGAATAGCAAAACCCTTGCTCTGCAGCTCTTTGATACAAGCCACCAACTGACCGACAGACGCGCTGATGTTGGGCAACTTGATGATGTTGGCATCTGCTTGCAGGGTCTTTTTACCCAGCTCGGCCAGGGTGTTCGGGACTTTTTGCTCGTCTTTCAGAAAATCGGAGAACTCACCCAACACACGGGCAGCGACCGAGATGTCTGACTCCACCACGTTGATGCCTGCAGGTGCAGTGAACGTCCGGATGAGAGGAAGAAATGATGCGGTTGCCAGACGGGGGGCTTCGTCTGTCAATGTGTAAATAATCGTTGGTTGTTGGGTACTCATCGCTTATCTCCAAAAATGAGGTGTTATTGCCGCGGAACTAATTCATGCACAGGCAGCAGTCGCCGGATAGTGCGTGATTGTGCTTTCAGTGGTCTGACCCGAAACGCATTTTTTGCAATCCGTTACCGCAATGTGAAATTTAAATCCGCTTTGAGGAAATATTTTTATAGGTGCAGTGCAACATCGGCATAAAAAAAGGCCCGGAGGTTACCCGCCGGACCTTTTTAGAGTGCAAAACTTCAGGCAAAGTTAGCAGCTGCAAATTCCCAGTTCACCAATTTGTCGAGGAAGGTTTCCACGAACTTCGGGCGCATGTTGCGGTAATCGATGTAGTAGGCGTGCTCCCACACGTCAACGGTCAGCAATGCTGTGTCAGCGGTTGTCAGCGGGGTGCCTGCTGCGCCGGTGTTCACGATATCGACAGAACCATCGGCTTTCTTCACCAACCAGGTCCAGCCGGAACCGAAGTTACCGACCGCGGACTTCACGAACGCTTCCTTGAAAGCAGCATAAGAACCCCATTTGGCATTGATGGACTCGGCCAAAGCACCTGTGGGCTCGCCGCCGCCTTGTGGCTTCATGCAGTTCCAGAAAAATGTGTGATTCCAGATCTGGGCTGCGTTGTTGTACACGCCACCGCTGGACTTCTTGATGATTTCTTCGAGCGACATGCTCTCGAACTCTGTGCCCTTTTGCAGGTTGTTCAAGTTGACCACGTAAGCGTTGTGGTGCTTACCGTGGTGGAACTCCAGAGTTTCCTGAGAGTAGGCAGGGGCCAATGCATCAATAGCGTAGGGCAGCGCGGGCAGGGTATGTTCCATGAGATCCTCGTAGTGGGTGGGTTGTTAACAAAACTGATTGTAGAAACTAATTGCTGCGAACTTTTTGCACGGTCATATCAACCGTACCGTCTGCGAGGGTGGCCTTGATCAAGCCGCCGGGTTGCGCTTGATGAACGGAATTGATGGTGAACCCGTCGGCATCCGACAACCGGGCGTAGCCGCGCTGGAGAACTAGGTTCGGATCCAGTAGGCGCAAGCGCAAGGCAGCCTGTGCCATGCGATCCTGCGCTTTTCGGGCGGCTGTTTGAAGCCCGTTGGTAAACCTGTCTGACGCGGCTTCAGCGTCGCGGCGGGCCTCCTGCACACAAGTTTGTCGAGCAACTTTAAGCGTCTGCGCCATGTGCTGCAAACGTAACGCGTGCCCAGCCACCACGCCGGAGGGGCGACCTGCCCGAGCGGCAACGCGGTCCAGGCGCTGCGCGTGGACGTCCAGCTTTCTCTGCACCGCATCGCGCAAGCGGTTCTCCATCAGGTCAATCGCAGCCAAGCAGGTCGCGGTCGGCGCGGCCACCATTTCTGCTGCTGCCGTAGGTGTGGGCGCACGCACATCGGCCACGAAATCAGCAATCGTAAAGTCGGTCTCATGCCCCACTCCACAAACCACGGGCACCGGTAGCTCGCTCAACGCCAACGCCAATGCCTCGTCATTAAAGGCCCACAGGTCTTCCATAGACCCGCCTCCCCGCACGAGCAGAATCACGTCCAACGGCAGACCAGTCCCATCGAGGTCAGCGGCCCGTGTAGTCAGTGCCTGCAGGGCCCTCACAATGTCTCCAGGTGCCTGAGCACCTTGCACCGCCGCAGGAGCCAGAACGACGGGAATGTGAGGCACACGCCGCCGCAGCGCGGTTGCAACATCGTGCAAGGCGGCGGCCCCCAGAGATGTCACCAGGCCAATAGCGCGAGGCATAACAGGGAGCGGGCGCTTGCGTTCGGAGGCAAACAAACCTGCCGCCTCCAGGCGGTTCTTCAGGCGAACAAACTCTTCAAATAAATTGCCCTGCCCTTGCCGGCGCATGCCCTCCACGATCAGCTGGAGATCGCCACGCGGCCCATAGATATCCAGACGCCCCGACACCTCCACCAACTCTCCATCACGGGGCGCAAAATCAAGCTGCGATGCAGCACGTTTGAACATGGCGCAACGGATTTGTGCGTCCTGATCTTTGAGCGAAAAATAGCAATGCCCGCTTGCCGCCCTCGAAAAGCCGGACAGCTCTCCACTCACCCGAACAGGGTTGAAGCGGGCATTCAGTGTGTCAGCCAGTGCGCGGCACAGCGCCTCGACCCGCCATACCCGGCGATCTGCATCGTTAGTAGTCATACAGCCCTTGGTGATGCGATGCTGAAAACACCGCCACCTTTGTGCAAAAAAATCAAATCGTATCGTTCCATGAACGCGGGAGTATGCCTTGTGCTCCCCGCGGCCTCGGGCATTGCGGCGGTGGGCCATAATCGCCCAGCTTTTTGCTTTTTAACCGCGCGGAGATCTGCATTTGTTTTCCATCATTCAAGCCGCTGGCTGGCCCATCTGGCCCCTGATTGCATGCTCCATTCTGGCGCTCGCCATTGTCATCGAGCGCTTCATCAGCCTCAAGACCTCCAAGGTGGCACCGCCCCGTTTGTTGGACGAGGTGTTGAGCGTCACCAAAAGTACCGTCCCCGGTCCCGACGTGGTCACCCAGCTCGAAAAGAACTCTGCGCTCGGTGAGGTGCTGGCCTCCGGACTGCGTGCGATGAATAGCAACCCCCATTGCTCCGAAGAAGACTTGCGTGCCACCATGGAGGGCGCAGGCCGGGTCGTGGCTCAGCGTCTGGAGCACTACCTCAGTGCTTTGGGCACCATCGCGTCGGCCGCGCCCATGCTCGGGTTGTTTGGCACGGTGGTCGGCATGATTGAAATTTTCGGCTCCCAAGCGCCCGGGGGAACCAGCGGTGGCAATCCGGCGCAACTGGCCCACGGCATTTCTATTGCGCTTTACAACACCGCATTTGGTCTGGTGGTTGCCATTCCTTCCTTGATTTTTTGGCGCTATTTCCGGGGTCGGGTTGATGCTTACCTGTTGACCCTGGAACTCAGCGCAGAGCACTTGGTGCGCCACCTCAAGTCGCTGCGCAAGTAAAGGATTGCCATGAACTTCCGGCGCCGTCACCAGGAAGAGCCTGAAATTAACCTGATCCCCTTCATCGACGTGCTGTTGGTGATCCTGATCTTTTTGATGCTCTCCACCACCTACAGCAAGTTCACCGAGCTGCAACTCAAACTGCCTGTCGCTGATGCGGACGCGCAGCGGGACTACCCCAAAGAACTGATTGTCTCTGTGGGCGCCGATGGCGCCTACAGCATCAACAAGCAAGTCTTGGCAGGCCGCAGTACCGAGGCCTTATCGATGGCGCTGACCGAAAGCGCAAAGGCCGGCAAAGACACCGTCATCATCATCAGTGCCGATGCAAGCGCGCGGCACCAAGCGGTCGTCACCGTCATGGAGGCAGCCCGCCGTTCCGGCATGAACCAAATCACCTTCGCCACCCAGGCGTCCGGTACCAGCGGCAAGTAAGCCATGGGCCCGGCACTCCAGGCAGCCATTACCCGCGCCTGGGTCGCTGGCGGGTGGGTCAGCATCGGGTTGTCGCCTGTGGCCTGGCTGTATGGCGCACTGACCGGCCTGCAACGGGCCGCTTACCGGGTGGGCCTATTGCGCAGTCACCGACTTCCAGTTCCCGTGATTGTGGTCGGCAATGTGGTTGCCGGCGGTGCCGGTAAAACCCCCACAGTTCTGGGCGTGGTAGCGCACCTGATTGCGCAAGGTTATCGGCCGGGCATTATTTCGCGGGGTTACGGCGGGAGCCATCAGGTCCCTACCGAGGTCATATCCGGCAGCCTTGCCGCCGATGTCGGCGATGAGCCCTTGCTCATGCATCGCAACAGCGGCGTACCTGTGGTGGTCGGGCGCGACCGCGTCGCTGCGGGCCTCTGCCTGCTGAACCTCCATCCGGACACCACGCACGTGGTCTGCGACGACGGTCTACAGCACTACCGGCTCTACCGAGATTTCGAAATCTGCGTATTCGATGCCCGCGGAACCGGCAACGGGCGCCTCCTGCCGGCCGGACCCTTACGCCAGGCTTGGCCCCGCGCGGCGGTAGCCCCGGCCGGGCAGGCCGTGGAACGAACGCTGGTGCTGCACACGGGCGCAAACGCCCTCCCCGGCTTTAAAGCCCGGCGTGCTCTGGCGCCTTTTGCCTTAAACGCAGCAGGTCAGGCCATGGAACTCTCCGCGCTGAGAGACCTGAAGACTCCTTGCCATGCGGTGGCGGGGATTGCGCAGCCTGAGAATTTTTTCTCCATGTTGCGGGACCTAGGCCTCTCATTGGCCAGTACCCGGGCGCTGCCGGATCACTATGATTTTGATAGCTATCCCCGCAATGAATACAAGGGCAAAACCCTTATTTGCACTGAAAAAGATGCCACAAAGCTTTGGCAGCACCGACCGGACGCCTGGTCGGTTCCCTTGATTCAAACTCTGCCCTCTGATTTTCTGGCTGCCTTGGACGCTGGTTTGCATGGAGTGCGCAAGGCCTCGGTATCATCGCCCCATGGACACACGACTCATTGAACTGCTGGTTTGCCCTGTCACCAAAGGGCCACTTGAATTCGACCGCGACAAACAAGAACTAATATCCCGAAGCGCACGCTTGGCTTACCCCGTGCGCGATGGCATTCCGGTGCTTCTGGAAAACGAGGCCCGTGTATTGAGCGACGCTGAACTGGAAGGCTGATATGGCCTATACCGTCCTCATTCCGGCGCGCCTCGCATCCACACGTCTACCCAACAAGCCTTTGGTCGACATCGGGGGCCTGCCCATGGTGGTGCGCGTAGCCCAAAGGGTCAAAACGGGACTGTCGCCCGACGTCCGCATTGTGGTGGCCGCAGATGACGCCAGTATTCTGGCAGCGTGTCAGAACCACGGAATTGAGTGCCTGTTGACCCGCACGGACCACCCCTCGGGGAGCGACCGCTTGGCAGAGGCTTGCACCCTGCTGAACCTGGCCGATGAGGACATCGTGGTCAACGTCCAAGGCGATGAACCACTCATCGATACCACGCTGATATCAGCCGTCGCCGATCTTCTACAAACCCATCCTGTGGCGACCATGGGCACCGCAGCACACGCCATTCACGACCTTGCTGATTTCGTGAATCCCAATGTGGTGAAGGTGGTCACCGATGCCGCCGGCTTGGCCATGTATTTCAGCCGGGCTCCGATTGCCTGGTGGCGCGATGGATTCGCCCAAGGAGTTCATACGCTGCCGAGTCCGGCACCGCTTCGGCACATCGGCATCTATTCCTACCGGGTCGGCTTTTTGAGGAGCTTTCCTGGCCTGCAGCAGGCCCCTGTGGAAATCACCGAGGCACTGGAGCAACTGCGGGCCATGTGGCATGGTCACCGCATTGCCGTACATATCACCCCCGACGCCCCGGGACCGGGGGTCGACACCCCGGAAGACCTGGAGCGGGTGCGACGTCTGATCCAGTCTGACTAAGGTCCGGATACTCTTCTTCTCTGTAAGTTCCACGCCGGTTAGGGCGTGATATTCTCTAAGGCTAATCGCCCGTCAATAAAAAGCGCGCTGAACCAAGCGCCCACGGAGACGCGCTGGCTTTTCTTTCTATCCGAGGTATTCATGAGACTGATTCTGTTGGGCGCACCAGGCGCTGGTAAGGGCACGCAAGCGACTTTCATCTGCCAAAAATACGGAATTCCCCAAATCTCCACCGGCGACATGCTGCGCGCTGCCGTGAAGGCGGGTACACCGCTGGGCTTGCAAGCCCAAGCTGTCATGGCCTCCGGCGGACTCGTCAGCGACGAACTCATCATCAATCTGGTGAAAGAGCGTCTGACCCAGCCTGACTGCGCCAACGGATTTTTGTTCGACGGCTTCCCACGGACTATCCCCCAAGCGGATGCTATGAAGGCCGCCGGTGTGGCCCTCGACTACGTGGTGGAAATCGACGTTCCGTTTGACGCCATCATTGAGCGCATGAGCGGTCGCCGCTCCCACCCCGCTTCCGGACGCACGTACCACGTGAAGTTCAACCCTCCCAAAGCCGAAGGTTTGGACGACGTGACCGGTGAGCCGCTGATCCAGCGGGACGACGACAAAGAAGAGACAGTGAAAAAGCGCCTGGAAGTCTACAGCGCCCAAACCCGTCCTTTGGTGGAGTACTACTCATCTTGGGCACAAAAAGAAGCAGGAACCGCACCGCAATACCGCGCCATCAGCGGCATGGGCGATGTGACCGACATCACCGCACGCGTGCTGGAAGCCTTGTCCAGCTAAGCGAACAAGCTCCCCTCAAAAAGCCGCTTCAGCGGCTTTTTTTACGCCATCAACTCACACATCAACCGGACACGGGCCTTGACCGCGGACAGGCCGGGATAAACACGAAAACCTGTGGCGGGCTCCTCACTGCGGACCACACCACCTTTTGCACACCGGCTGGCCAGCGCAACGTGAACACCCGCAGCGGCTGCGCGCTCCAGCGCCTCTTGCAGCTGGCTGTTGACGGTGCCATTGCCGGTTCCCGCTACCACGAGTCCTGCTAAGCGCTCGTGCTCAGGGCCTGAGGCATCGAGCACCGCATTCACCACATGGGCACCTGCACCAGCGTAGTTCAGCACAATATCCACACGGGGTGGACTACGGTCAAGCCATTGCGCCAGCGAATAAGAAGGCGCAGCTGCCGACTGCAAGGGCCTGAAATTCCATCGAACCGTGCCCTCCTCTACCCACCCTCTTGGACCCGCATCCCCCGATTCAAAGGCATCGACCCGGTAGGTATGCGCTTTCTGTACATGCCGCGCATCATGAATAGCACCTGCACACACCACCATCACCCCCTGCGCCTGCGGGTGCAAAGCGACTGACACAGCGTCCAACACGTTCTGGGGGCCATCCGGTGTCGCTGCGCTGGCCGGGCGCATGGCGCAAGTCAGCACGACAGGTTTCTGTGCCACCGCACTACCCAAGGCCAACTCCAGAAAATACGCGGTCTCTTCGACTGTGTCCGTGCCATGGGTGATCACAACGCCCGCCACCGCTTCGTCCTGCAGGTAGCGCACACATGCTTGTGCCAGCGCGCGCCACACAGCCCAGTCCATATCCTTGCTGTCAACTTGTGCGATCTGCTCGCTGGACATGACCGCACCATCAAGCCGCTGTGCCATTCCAGCGATGCCACTCAACAAATCGGCCACCTGAACCTCGCCCGCCCGATAACCCACGTTGTCCGCAGCATCTCCTGCCCGACCGGCGATCGTCCCGCCGGTCCCCAGGACGATGATTTTTCGTGTTGCCATTTCCACTGCCCTTGCCAAATTCAAAAAACTGGTTGAAAATACAGTTACTGGATAAGAAAACAGTGTGTATGCACACACAGCCTCTACAGTTACCAAGGAGTCAGTATGCTCGAAAGTCCCAAACTCACAGCCCGTCAACAGCAGATTTTTGATCTGATCCAGAGCGCTATTGCGCGAACTGGCGCGCCTCCGACCCGAGCGGAGATCGCCAGTGAGTTGGGCTTCAAGTCTGCCAATGCGGCTGAAGAGCATTTGCAAGCGCTAGCGCGTAAAGGGGTGATTGAGCTGGTAAGCGGCACATCCCGCGGAATCCGCCTGAAGAGCGATGCGCTGCGCTCTATCCAGGAATCGCGCCTCAAGCAGTTTTCGCTGCCATTGCCGGGTCTGGCTCAGCTGGCACTCCCACTGGTAGGCCGTGTTGCAGCGGGTTCACCGATCCTGGCCCAAGAGCATGTGGACCAAACCTACTACGTGGAAAACAGCTTGTTCCAACGTCAGCCGGACTACCTGCTGAAAGTGCGCGGCATGTCGATGCGCGATGCCGGCATCATGGACGGTGATCTGCTAGCGGTTCAAGCCACGAAAGATGCCAAAAACGGGCAGATCATCGTCGCTCGACTTGGTGAAGAGGTCACAGTAAAGCGCTTTCGCCGCAATAAACACCTGATCGAACTGCATGCCGAAAACCCGGACTACCAGACCATCGTGGTAGAGCCCGGCGAACCGTTTGAGGTCGAGGGACTGGCGGTCGGCTTGATCCGCAACACCATGTTGATGTGAGTAGGAGCAATTTATGACGATCAGCACACTTGCCATCAGCCTCCTGAGTCAATGGGCACCGCAGCACTGGTTCACCAGTGATGCACCGTCGCGCTGCAAAGCTGTCTCCCGCCGGCCTGTAGTGGCCTCTACAAGGTCTAGCGACGCTATCAATACAATAGCACCTAGCGCAGACAGCATCTGCGCAAAAGGCATAAAACACCATCAAGTTCAGCCTCTACGGGTAGTCCGTCTGGTGGAGCTCGGCCAGCCACGGGCGCAGGTAGGCCGGATGGTGATATCGGGTCGCATGGCAGACGTTTGCGCTGAACTCGATCGACTGGCAGCGGGAGAAGCAAGCTAAGCATCAGTAGCTCCGGCGAGCTCGTTTGCCCGCCGACAAGGCACAATGCGACTATGAACATTGTGATTCTTGATGACTACCAGGATGCGGTACGGAAGTTGGATTGTGCGTCCAAGCTGGACGCCTACCAGGCAAAGGTCTACACCAACACCGTCAAGGGAATAGGCCAACTCTCCGTGCGCCTGAAGGATGCCGATGTCATTGTTTTAGTACGGGAGAGAACACATATCTCCCGCGCGCTGATTGAGAAGCTGCCCAGACTGAAGCTGATAGCGCAAACCGGCAAGGTCGGAGCCCACATCGATGTCCAGGCGTGCACAGAAAAGGGAATAGCCGTGTCCGAAGGAGTGGGCTCCCCCATCGCCCCGGCAGAGCTGACCTGGGCCTTGATCATGGCCTCAATGCGACGCTTACCCCAGTACATCGGCAACCTGAAGCACGGGGCATGGCAACAGTCCGGCTTGAAGGCGGGCTCCATGCCACCAAACTTTGGACTCGGCAATGTGCTGCGAGGGAAAACTCTGGGGATCTGGGGCTACGGACGCATCGGCAAACTCGTTGCGGGTTTTGGAAGTGCATTCGGAATGCAAGTCATCGTGTGGGGCGGCCTGGCTTCGCGTGAGAAAGCCGTAGAAGATGGGTACCAAGCAGCCTCCGACAGGGAATCGTTTTTCTCAGGCAGTGATGTTCTGTCCGTTCACCTGCGCCTGACTGATGGAACCCGCGGCATCGTCACCGCGACTGATCTCGCACTGATGAAACCTACATCGCTATTCGTCAACACATCCCGAGCTGAACTATTGGAGGCAGACGCCCTGATTGGTGCCCTCAACCGTGGGAGGCCGGGCTTGGCTGCTATTGATGTTTTCGAAGCGGAGCCGATCCTGCAAGGACACGCCCTTCTGCGCCTGGAGAACTGCATCTGCACACCACACATAGGGTACGTGGAGCAAGAAAGCTATGAAATGTATTTCGGCGCCGCCTTTGACAATGTGGTGAATTACATCAAAGGAACGCCAAGCAACATCATCAACCCGGGCGCCTTACAGGTCCGCCGCTAGAAACCCCTCGCAGGAAGCCGCAAGCCTTTAGCGAGGAGGCTTGTCCGCAAAGGAGCTTGGCAAATCGAAGTCAATGAGGTTGTTCGCTTCGCCCACGTTCATGCTTGGTGTGGCTTCGGATATATCCAACTCAAAGTCCACCTCGGATCCTAAACCACCGGCATCGGGAGCTACAACAGATATCGGGCTAGCCCCTGTGTGAAACCCATCCGCAACCCGCACTGGTGGCCTTGTTGCACTGAAAGAAGCGGGAGAGCCATCCAAGGCGTTGACCAAACGCTTGCAAACCGCATGCAAGAGCAACAAATCCTTGAACACATCGAGATCGAAGCGCACTGAAGCGGGCCCATCCGGCTTCTGCACTAGGTAGGACTCAATGAACTCTAGGCCTTCCCTGCTTGGCCAGAGAGAAACCAGGTGCTCACAGAATTCTGGATAGTTTTCCAGACTTCCACCCTGCTGGAGGAACGCCGCGTACTCGGGGACCTGACCCGTGAATACCGCATTGAACTCCTCCCTGTAGCGGTCGAATTGCTCTTTGCGGCTCAACGTATGGAATATCCGCAGCAAGTCCAGGTAAACCAAAGGGTTGAGATCCAGTGAGTCACTTGCGTGCCCCTCCAAAAGGGAAATGGCCTCGTCGTATTGCCCCAGCGTCATGAAAAATTCTGCCTGCTGGCGGACATCGATCATTTCCTGAGTGTTCACCGCCCGCAAACTACCCGACATGCTGGGCGAGAAGTCCCTCATTCCTGTCGGTCGTGAATGTCGTTCTTCGTCATGACTGCCGAAGGCAGAAGCCATTTTCGCGGCTGGACTTGCGGCACTTTGCTCATAGCCTGCTGACAAATCGAGGTCTAGATCAATATCCACGCCTTGATGATCGGCGCTTTGATTGGCATGGCCCGGCTTCACGACCAGATTGGGTGTCGTTGCGTCAGGGTTGAACACAGGCTGATCCAACGCCACAGTAGCCCCAAGGAGAGGGTCCGAAGGCGTACGCTGGTCAACAGCTTCGCCAACCCCGTCAGCCCGCCACCACGTACCCTCAGCACTGCTATTGCGCGACTGCCGCAAAATGAACCACGCTCCTCCGCCAATCAGCAAAAGGACAAGGCCACCGAGACCATAGACCACTGGATTGTGGTACCGCTCACTTTCAGCCTGGGTAATACGACCCAACAACTCTTGCAGTTGACGTTGGTTGGCGCCTGCAGCTCCATTGAGCTTCTGGATGTCTGATTCCATGGCCTGGAGCCGCGCGGCATCTTTCAGCACATCTTCCGGGGACAGGTTCAACGCTCGCCAGAGTGCTGCTGCTTCCAGCCGCTTCTGGGAATCTTCAACAGGCGCGCTTAAAAGCTCAGGGGTTGTCCTTAAGGCAGGGTCTCGCTCCACCGACAGGTCAATAGGCGCTAACTTGAGGCGTGGCTTGCTTTTCTCGGCTTTTTCAACCGGCGAAGTTGGCAGCTGGGTTGAACGTTTCGCTGCTGGCTTTGCGGCGCCGCTCGTGGATTTAGTGCCCGGGATAGCTGCAGCACTGACAGCCGATGCATCTGCCGCAGGCCGCGCAGCCAGAGGTTCAACGCGTGCTGGCACGACGGGCGCTTGAGGCAAAGAGGTCAGGGCATTTATAGGAACGGCATCTGACGCCACATCTGCCAGCAGCACAAAACGCCGCGAGCTTTTACTTACGCATGTTGACCGCAAATAAACGGTGACGACTGGCTCATCTACCGGCAAGCGTGAGGCTATTCGCACTTGCCAGGTCTGTCCGGCAACGGGTTTATCGGTAGTGAGTGTTACTCGACTTCCCTCGACCTTGTTTTCTCCATAAAAAACGTCCGCCTCAAAGCACACCTCGCTCACATCCTCATCCGCCGCGGCGGTGACGGAAATGGAGAGATTCAGTGGTTGCGCGATCAACGCCGCACCGCGGGCTCGCCCAAGAGTTAAAGCTCCGCTGCTCATTGACACGGCAAGCAAGAGCGCACCCAAGGCAACGCTTTTAAGTTTAAAAACAGAATTCATTGTTACAAATCATTCTCTCACAAGTCATCAGCAAGGTTCGCGCCAGCAACTATCGCCCTGCGGCACAGACACACAGGAGACAACCCCAAGCCAAAGACCTACCGTGTAGCCCCACAATCTCATCAACGCGACTGCACACCAGCCAACGTATCAGCATCCCATGGACGAACCTATCCTAACCATTGAAGAGCGCTCTGCGATTAACGGGGGCCGCTGGTTTTCAACCCTATCCCCCTCATTGCGGCATGACATTCTGCGTTGTGCCTATGTGAAACGTTACCGTGATGGCGATCTGATTGCTGCACGCGGCGAGCCGCCCGAGGAGTGGATTGCCTGCGCCAAAGGGGCCGTTCGCGTGAGCTCCACCTCGATTTCCGGCAAACAAATTACCCTCACCTATGTAGAGCCGGGCATTTGGTTCGGCGACGTATCTATTTTTGACGGCGACCGCCGCACCCATGATGCGTATGCCCATGGGGACAGTACCGTCCTGTGCGTAGCTAAAGCCGATTTTAAAAAAATCCTGGCAACCCATGTCGAGCTGTATGAAGCCATGCTGCGACTGCATGCCCGTCGCATCCGTCAACTATACGGCTTGGTGGAAGACCTGAACACGCTTCCTCTGCGCGCGCGACTGGCCAAGCAACTACTTCACTTGGTGCGCAGCTACGGTGTTCCCTCTCTGAGTGATGGGAGTGAGGTCCGGATCGGACTCCAACTGGCACAAGAAGAGTTGGCCCAATTGCTCGGCGCATCGCGTCAGCGCGTGAACCAAGAGCTTAAAGCGATGGAACGTGAGGACACTATCAGGATCGAGCCCGGCGGCTTGGTGATTCGTGACCGCGCCGCCTTGATGCGTGTCATTGAGTCAGATATCTAAACAAAAGAGCCCGCAACCCCAATGACCCCATTCGACCAATTTATCGGCACTCGGAGCGTGGGCGCTGCCCATGCCATGGACGAAGTCGCTCTCGAAGCCTGGCTGAATAGCAACGTCCCGGGCTACCAGGGTCCCCTGAGTATTGAAATGTTCAAAGGCGGGCAGTCCAATCCGACTTTTAAGCTGAACACACCGTCCCGTAGCTATGTCATGCGGGCGAAACCCGGGCCTGTGGCGAAATTGCTTCCATCTGCCCATGCGATCGAGCGTGAATTTCTGGTGATGCGAGGACTCAAGGGCAGCGGTGTTCCTGTGCCTGAAATGCTCTCTCTTTGCGAAGATGAGTCAGTGATCGGCAGGGCGTTTTATGTCATGGAATACATGCAGGGACGGGTCCTGTGGGACCAATCTTTACCGGGCATGACTCCGACGGAACGTGCTTCAATTTACGACGAAATGAACCGGGTCATTGCGGAGTTGCACACGGTGCGATTTCAAGATTGCGGCTTGGCCTCTTATGGGAAACCCGGCAACTACTTTGACCGGCAGATCGCACGCTGGAGCAAGCAGTATCTGGCTTCGGTAACCCAAGCCATTCCAGAGATGGAAAAGCTGATTGAGTGGCTGCCGGCCCATATTCCAGCAATGGCTCGCAACGACAGCCTGGTAAGCGTTGTACACGGTGATTACCGCCTGGACAACCTCATGTTTGCCCCGGATGCACCAAAGGTCATTGGAGTGCTCGATTGGGAACTGTCAACGCTAGGCCACCCCTTGGCAGACTTCAGCTATCACTGCATGGCTTGGCATATTCCCCCGGGGGACTTTAGAGGCATACACGGTCTTGATTTGTCTGCGCTGGGGATCCCCTCAGAAGAAGAGTACATCTCAAAGTATTGCGAAAGAACCGGCCTCGCCAGTCCGGATCAATTGCGAGAAGACTGGAACTTTTACATGGCATACAACATGTTTCGGATCGCTGCGATCTTGCAGGGCATCGCCAAACGCATTGAGGCCGGCACGGCCTCTAGCGCACAAGCTCTGGCATCCGCAGCCGGAGCGCGCCCACTCGCACGCTTGGCGTGGGAATTTGCCAACCGCACTTGAAGCCTCTGACTTTAACCCCACGGAGATCCCATGGACTTTGACTATTCACCCAAAACGCAAGCCTTGCAAAAACGTCTTCTTCAGTTCATGGAGGATCACATTTATCCGGCTGAAAGTGCTTATCAAAAAGAGATCGAAAGCAACACTGCGGCAGGTAAGCGATGGACGCCCTTGCAGACTATTGAATCACTGAAAGTGAAAGCCAAAGAGGCAGGGCTGTGGAACCTATTCCTGCCGGTTGACAGTGCTGAAGCAGCAGGCTTCCATGGGGCCGGGCTGACAAATCAAGAGTACGCGCCGCTCGCCGAGATCATGGGGCGCGTCATGTGGTCCAGCGAAGTATTCAATTGCTCCGCACCCGACACAGGCAACATGGAAACCATTGCACGTTACGGCTCCGAAGAAGCCAAGCAACGTTGGCTGAAACCACTGCTGGCTGGCGAAATTCGATCAGCCTTCGCGATGACCGAGCCTGCCGTCGCCTCAAGTGATGCGACCAATATTGAAACAAAAATCGAACGTGATGGTGACGACTATGTTATCAATGGTCGCAAATGGTGGATTTCAGGGGCCGGTGACCCGCGCTGCGCGGTCTACATCACCATGGGGAAAACAGACCCTACGGCAGCGCGGCATTCGCAGCAAAGCATGGCGCTCGTACCTGCCGACACACCCGGCATTCGAATCATCAGGCCACTGAACGTGTTTGGTTATGACGATGCGCCGCACGGACATATGGAAATGATCTTCGACAATGTACGTGTTCCGGCCTCCAATATCCTTTTGGGCGAGGGGCGCGGCTTTGAAATCGCACAGGGCCGACTTGGTCCGGGGCGCATTCATCACTGCATGAGACTCATTGGTCTTGCAGAGCGTGCGCTAGAACTCATGTGCAAGCGGGCGAGCGCTCGCGTGACCTTCGGCAAACCGATAGCGGCGCAGACAGTCACCCAAGAACGCGTTGCCGAAGCCCGCTGCAAAATTGACATGGCCCGCCTCCTGACCCTCAAGGCCGCTTGGATGATGGATGTAGGTGGCAACAAATTTGCGAAAACCGAAATCGCGATGATCAAGGTGGTGGCCCCCAACATGGCATGCGACGTCATTGACTGGGCGATGCAAGCTCACGGCGGTGGCGGAATGTGCGATGACTTTCCGCTCGCATACGCTTATACCTGTGCGCGCACATTGCGGTTTGCCGATGGCCCCGATGAAGTCCACCGCAATGCGATTGCAAAAATGGAGCTGGGGAAGTACGCCGCTGCTGCGCAGCCAGTCGAAATGCCGGTCACACGCGGCTGCTGATCACACAACGGGGCTCAATGCCCCCGCCTATGACACTTAGCGTGGAATACCTGACCAGAGTTCGTCCAGGTCTGAGAATTTCCATTTAGCAGGATCTTCGCGACCTACTATTTTTTCCACCGTACCCGGGCGCGACAAATCGACCACTTCGGGAACAATCCGCATTTCCGACTTGGTCGAATAAAAGACTTTTACACTGGGCGTGGTGAGTGACTTGGCAGTCTGCTCAATCACGACACCCAACCGTCCGGAGCTCAGGCGCACCAAGGATCCGATGGGGTATATCCCCAAGCTCTTCACGAAGGCTTGAAATACTTTTCCATCGAAATGGCCACTCGCCCACTCCGCCATTTTTCGCAAGGACTCGGCAGGGTCCCATCCAGCCTTGTAAGGCCGGTTAGAAGTGATTGCATCGTAGACATCGCACACGGCCCCCATTTTGGCAAAAAGGCTGATCTCATCACCCTTAAGTCCCTTCGGGTAACCTGAACCATCTATTTTCTCGTGGTGGTGAAGGCAAACATCCATCACCATAGGATCGACTCCGGAGCCCCCCTCTAAAAGTCGATAGCCTTCCACCGGGTGAGTTTTGATAATGGCAAACTCGGCATCGGTTAACTTACCGGGCTTGTTCAATACATCCATGGGCATAGCAGCCTTGCCGAGGTCGTGCATCAAGCCGGCTACACCCGCTGAGCGGGTGGCTTCTTCACTCAAACCCAGCTGTTTCCCGAGTGCTACCATCATTGCGCATACGGCAACAGAATGCATGTAGGTGTAATCGTCTGCTGTTTTGAGGCGGGCCAAACTGATCAACGCGCCGGGGTTGCGGGAGACCGAGTCGGCAATCTCTTGAACCAGCTGCTTGGCCCCACCTGCGTCGACCGTCTTGCCCATTCTGGCCTCTTCAAACATCGACATGACGGCCTGCCGTGACTGATTACAGATTTTGGCAGCACGGGCCAGCTCCTCACTTACAGAAACTGGTGACACATCCCTTTGGGTCGCAACCGCTTCCCGAAGCTCGGCCTCAACTAAGTCATCAGACTCTGATTCGGAAACCGCTGTTTCACCAGCCGGTACATCGAGCCCTTTGCTGCAATCAATCCAGACTTCGCGAATCGCACTTGCGCGAATGGTGACCAAATCTTTCGGGTCTGTAATCACGAAGCCGGAACGCCAGAACGGATGCTCCATCCAAGAGCCACAAAATTCCTTGAGATGCATGCCGAGGACAAGTTGATCAACGGTGATTTTTTTGAGCATGACAACCTGCAAAAAGGGCCTATACCAACTAACCGAAGAATCAACTTTTAAAGACTTACACGTTGATTTCAGTATAGGACAAATGGCGATTTTGAGCGCAAGAATGAGCTTTCAATGCAGGTGCCGGGGCTTGCGTCCCCCGCCATGTCCCGACGCTGGGCCACCCGATCCGCGCGGTGGTTTACCAATCTCCAAAGAGTTCACCAGATCATCAAACCGCTGGGAAAACAACTTGTCAATTTCCGCAACTACGCCACCCAATTCGGCGCCGTCGAAATGACGCTCCATCAGGTTCACCATATCCTGTACAAGGATGTCACGCTGCACCTGCATGATGGCTGCCGGGTCAGGACCCACAAACAACATCACAAAATCGTCCCGTGACTCAGTACCGGGCGAGGCATCTTCTTCGTCGAACTCAGCGTCATAGAAGGTGACTTCAATCGCGGCACCGGCGGAGGCTAAGTCATTCAAATTCATGCAAACCTCGTCCAAGGCTTGCCTGAAGTCATCCTCTCCGGGGACGGTCCAGCACATCTGGAGAATGTGTTCGTGCGGATTGAGGTGGATCCCGGGCTCGTCCTCATAGCTGCTCTTGGCGGCATCGGCTAGAGACTTAGAGCCGGCGTAGCGCCAGAGCGGCTTCAAGGCTTCCTGAATTTGGAGATAAGTAACCTCCTGCCGCAACACGACTTGGCCGTGTACGTGAATTTCGAACGAGGCGTTGAATCGTGACATAAGACTAGAAAAAAATGGTGCCTGAGACCGGAATCGAACCGGTACGCCCGTTATTCACGAAGCGGCGGATTTTAAGTCCGATGTGTCTACCTATTTCACCACTCAGGCACGGGTGTCTATTGTCAAACAAAAATGCCCTATCAACCGAGGCCGACAGGGCAT
Organism: Rhodoferax sp.; assembly: GCF_013297935.1. GTDB lineage: Bacteria > Pseudomonadota > Gammaproteobacteria > Burkholderiales > Burkholderiaceae_C > Allorhodoferax. The sequence goes on from NZ_JAAFIX010000001.1 coordinate 255,030, forward strand.
TTAAACCAGATAAATCTGGAGGCGCGGTCCGGAGTCGAACCGGACTAACCGGATTTGCAATCCGGGGCATAACCGCTTTGCTACCGCGCCACTAACCGAGTCCACAGATTACCTGCAGAATGAAAAAGGGAAGCTTTTGCTTCCCTTTTTCGGAATTGGAGCGGGAAAAGAGTCTCGAACTCTCGACCTCAACCTTGGCAAGGTTGCGCTCTACCAACTGAGCTATTCCCGCGTTCTAAGCCTCAAATTATAGCGTCTTTTTGAGGCGCAATTTCGAAGGCGTAGTTTTTTTCCTAAGGCTTTCCGTTCAATGCTTGACGGGTGAAGAGACAACATCCTTTGGCACTTCAGACACAGCCGGAGTTGCAGGCTCTTCATCAGGCAGCGCCACAGGCTGCGACTCCAATGCAAGCTCAAGTACCTTGTCAATCCAACGCACTGGCACGATCTCGAGTCCATTCTTCACGTTTTCAGGAATATCCTGCAGGTCCTTTGCATTTTGCTCGGGGATCAACACCGTCTTGATCCCACCACGCAATGCCGCCAAGAGTTTTTCCTTAAGTCCGCCGATCTCGGTCACCTCCCCTCGGAGCGTGATTTCTCCGGTCATGGCAACGTCGCCCCGCACAGGTATTCCCGTCAAGGCAGAAACAAAGGCTGTTGCCATGGCCGCACCTGCACTAGGTCCGTCTTTAGGAGTCGCCCCATCAGGAACGTGGATGTGGATATCTTTTTTCTCAAAGATCTCATCCTTGATACCCAGGCGACGTGCGCGACTGCGTACCACCGTACGGGCAGCTTCAACCGACTCCTTCATCACGTCACCAAGTGAACCGGTACGGGTAATGACACCCTTACCTGGTGTCAATGCGGCTTCAATAGTGAGCAAATCTCCACCCACCTCGGTCCAGGCCAACCCTACAACTTGTCCCACTTGGTTTTGCTGCTCTGCGCGGCCGTAGGTATAGCGCCTCACACCCAAGAAGTCGTTCAGGTTGTCTGCTGTCACCACAACCTGGGCTTGCATTTTCTTCAGCAAGAGCCCTTTCACGACCTTCCGGCATATCTTGGACAGCTCACGCTCCAAGGAACGCACGCCCGCCTCCCGGGTGTAATAGCGGACGATGTCTCTTACCGCATCTTCCGTCACCGATAGCTCAGAATCCTTTACACCATTGTTCTTCATCTGCTTTGGCAGCAAATAAGTGATTGCAATGTTCGTCTTCTCGTCCTCTGTATAACCGGAAAGGCGAATTACCTCCATACGGTCCAACAAAGCCGGAGGAATATTCATTGAATTCGATGTCGCAACAAACATGACATCGCTCAAGTCGTAGTCCACTTCTACGTAGTGGTCACCAAACTTGCTGTTTTGCTCGGGATCTAAGACCTCCAGCAATGCGCTGCTCGGGTCGCCGCGGAAGTCTGTGCCCAACTTATCGATTTCGTCCAGCAAAAATAGCGGGTTGCGGGTACCGACTTTCGACAAACTTTGCAGGACCTTACCCGGCATGGCTCCAATGTAGGTACGACGGTGACCCCTGATTTCCGCCTCATCCCGCATGCCCCCTAAGGCCATGCGAACGTATTTGCGTCCGGTGGCTTTTGCGATGCTTTGCCCCAATGACGTCTTACCCACACCCGGTGGCCCCACCAGGCACAGGATCGGAGCCTTTACCTTGTCCACCCTTTGTTGAACCGCAAGATATTCGAGGATTCGGTCTTTAACTTTATCGAGACCATAGTGGTCTTCATTCAACACATTTTCAGCATTGAGTAAGTTGTGCTTGATCTTGGTCTTGGCTGCCCAAGGTAGACCCGTTAACACTTCTATGTAGTTGCGAACGACCGTAGCTTCGGCCGACATCGGAGACATCAGCTTGAGCTTTTTGAGCTCCGCCTCAGCCTTCTTCAAAGCTTCTTTCGGCATCTTGGCCGATTTGATCTTTTTCTCTATTTCTTCGATATCAGCGCCATCTTCACCCTCGCCAAGCTCTTTCTGAATGGCTTTAACCTGCTCATTCAAATAAAAGTCTCGCTGGTTTTTCTCCATCTGACGCTTCACACGGCCACGGATCTTCTTGTCGACATTCAGGATGTCAACTTCGTGCTCAATTTGCTCAAACAGGCTCTCCAAACGGTCCTTGACCTCAGGAAGGCTCAAGATGGCTTGTTTGCTGTCGAGCTTCAGGGGAAGGTGGGCGGCAATGGTGTCGGCAAGACGGCCCGGATCATCAATACTGGAGATGGATGTCAAAATTTCCGGCGGAATTTTTTTGTTCAATTTGACGTACTGATCAAACTGCTGCATCACAGCACGGCGCAACGCTTCCACCTCACTGCCCGCCTTGCGCCCGGCGTCGCCTGCAGCCGAAAGCACCTCAATCGGGGTGATATTCGCCGTAAAGTGAGACTCGCCTTCGGCAATACTGTTTACCTTGGCACGCTGATGACCTTCAACCAGAACCTTCACGGTCCCGTCGGGAAGCTTCAACATTTGAAGAATGGTGGACACGCAGCCCACATCAAACATATCGGTCACCAAGGGATCGTCTTTGGCGGCTGCTTTCTGTGCCACCAGCATGATGCGGCGTTCAGCCTCCATCGCGGCTTCCAGAGCCTTGATGCTCTTGGGGCGGCCGACAAACAATGGAATCACCATGTGCGGAAACACAACGACATCCCGCAGAGGCAACAAAGGAAGATCTAAGGGGGAGGCAGGCAAGGGAATATGGCCAGACATAGGAAAACCTTTACGTTACCTGTTGAATATGGACCGGGTTGCCCGGATTACAAGTACGAGCCCATTATGAAAAAACAAAGCTCACAGTAAGCTGACTTGAATGCCCCCAAACACCGTGCTTATCGGGTGAATGGGGGTATTGAGGTTTTAGGCCTTCTTGGCAGACTCGCGATAAACCATCAAGGGGGGCTTGTTTTCTTCAATGGTGGACTCATCCACCACGACACGCTCCACGTTGCCGGCGTTGGGCAGCTCGTACATCGTGTCAATCAAAGACTGCTCAAGAATGGAACGCAGACCACGGGCACCGGTTTTGCGGACCAAGGCCCGCTTGGCGATAGCCTTCAGGGCAGCAGGCCTGATTTCAAGCTCAGCTCCCTCCATAGCCAGCAGCTTGGCATATTGCTTCACCAGCGCGTTCTTTGGCTCAGTCAAAATCTGAACCAAAGCGTCTTCCGTCAGCTCGGCGAGGGTAGCGACCACCGGCATACGACCCACCAGCTCGGGAATAAGTCCGAATTTAATCAAATCTTCAGGCTCAACTTCCTTGAACACTTCCGTCAAAGACCGCTGCTGTTTGCTCTTCACGGCAGCGCCAAAACCGATGCCCGAAGACTCGGTCCTGTTACCGATTACCTTCTCCAAGCCTGCGAACGCTCCGCCGCAAATAAACAGAATGTTGGTGGTATCGATTTGCACGAAATCCTGGTTCGGATGCTTGCGTCCGCCTTGGGGGGGAACGCTCGCCATCGTGCCTTCTATGAGCTTGAGCAAGGCCTGCTGAACGCCCTCGCCGGACACATCACGAGTGATGGATGGGTTGTCAGACTTACGAGAAATTTTGTCAATTTCATCGATGTAGACAATTCCGCGCTGTGCACGGTCTACGTCGTAGTTGCAGCTCTGCAGCAGCTTCAACACGATGTTTTCGACGTCTTCGCCGACATAACCCGCTTCAGTCAATGTAGTGGCGTCGGCCATCACAAAAGGCACGTCCAACATTCGAGCCAGTGTCTGGGCTAGAAGCGTCTTGCCGGAGCCTGTCGGCCCGATCAACAAAATGTTGCTCTTGGCGAGCTCCACATCGTCTTTCTTGGCTTTTTCTTTGTGCTTGAGGCGCTTGTAATGGTTGTAAACCGCCACAGCCAACGTACGCTTGGCCGGCTCTTGGCCGATCACATAGTTGTCGAGATTGGCCTTGATGTCTGCCGGAGTCGGCAGGTCCGATTTGGACTCTTTATTTTCAGTCGTTGCAGGCAACTCATCGCGGATGATTTCGTTGCACAAATCAATGCACTCGTCACACACAAAAACGGACGGTCCAGCAATGAGCTTCTTCACCTCGTGCTGACTCTTTCCACAAAAAGAGCAATACAGGGTTTTTTCGCTGGTTGAGCCTTTTTTCTCGGCCATGGATGAGTGCCTTTTTTCGCTAAGTTAAGCAATGATAACCAAATGAAAACGGTGCATCTCCGCAGGAGAGGCACCGTTTCGGAGGGGCCCGGGCCCGTCAACTCAAGGGCGCTTGGCGATCACTTGATCCACCAGGCCATACTCTTTCGCTTCATCAGCAGAAAGGTAGTAATCGCGCTCGGTATCCCGCTCGATCTTTTCCAGGGGCTGACCGGTGCGTTCCGCCAGAATCTTATTCAGCTGCTCACGGGTCTTCAAAATCTCGCGGGCATGAATTTCGATTTCTGTGGCCTGGCCTTGGGTTCCACCCAAAGGCTGGTGGATCATGACCTTGGAGTTAGGCAAAGAGAATCGCTTGCCTTTGGCACCCGCTGCCAACAAAAAGGCTCCCATGCTTGCGGCCATGCCGGTGCACAGCGTCGAGACATCGGGCTTGATGAAGTTCATGGTGTCATAAATGGCCATGCCGGCACTTACGGAGCCGCCCGGGGAATTGATGTAGAACGAGATGTCCTTATCAGGGTTTTCGCTCTCCAAGAACAGCAACTGAGCCACCACCAAATTGGCGGTCTGGTCATTCACGGGCCCCACCAGAAAGATAACGCGCTCTTTCAAGAGCCGGGAGTAGATGTCGTACGAACGCTCACCACGACCCGATTGCTCGATGACCATGGGCACCATTCCCAAAGCCTGGGTTTCCATTGCGCCGGACATTCCGTATTTCACGTTCATAAACTCTCCAAGATGTAGGGTGTAACTTTACCGAAAAAGACAAGGCCAAAATGCAAATGGGGCTTAGACGCTGGACTGCAAGTCCCGCGCAAGCCCCATTTCACGAAGACGCAAAGAATGCGCCCGCTCGATGCTTTAGTTCTGACCCATCAGTTCGTCGAAGGACACAGCCTTGTCAGAGACCTTGGCCTTGCCCAAGATGAATTCGGTCACGTTGTTTTCAATCACAACAGCCTCCACCTCGGCCATGCGACGGTTGTCGCCGTAGTACCAACGGATCACGTCAGCAGGCTTCTCGTAGCTGGCAGCCAGCTCTTCGACGTGGGCTTTGATTTGCTCCGGCTTGGCCGCGAGGTCGTTCGAACGAACCAACTCTGCAACCACCAGGCCCAAGCGCACACGGCGCTCAGCTTGGGGACGGAAGATGTCGTCGGGGATAGGCGCTTTGTCAGCGTCCTTGATACCACGTTGCTTGAGGTCGGCGCGAGCGCTCTCCACCATGCGGTCCAACTCAGCTTGCACGCTGGACTTCGGCAGGTCAAGCTCAGCCTTGGCAACCAATGCGTCCATGGCAGCTTGCTTGTTACGAGCCAGCAAGCGGTGCTTCACTTCGCGCTCCAAGTTCTTGCGAATGTCTGCGCGCAAAGCCTCAACGGTGCCTTCGGCAATACCCAAGGACTTCGCCAAGTCTGCATTGACTTCGGGCAAGTTGGCGGCTTCGAGCTTCTTCAGAGTCACCATGAAATCAGCAGTCTTACCTGCCACGTCTTTGCCGTGGTAGTCAGCGGGGAACGCCAAGGGGAAAGTCTTGCTTTCGCCGAACTTCATGCCGCGGGTTGCGTCTTCGAATTCCTTGAGCATTTGGCCGTCACCCAGGATGAACTGGAAATCAGAGGCCTTGCCACCGGCGAAAGTTTCGCCGTCAATCTTGCCTTCGAAATCCACAGTCACACGGTCAGTGTCCTGCGCGGCGGCGTCTTGGGCGCGCTGAGCAAAGGTCCGACGCTGCTTGCGCAGGATTTCGATGGTCTTGTCGATGGCTTCTTCTGTCACATCGGCGGTGAGTTTTTCAACTTCGGCGCCGGCCAGGTCTGCGATCTTAACTTCCGGGAAAACTTCGAAAATCGCATCAAAAGCCATTTGACCTTCGGGTGCTGTTTCGTTTTCGGAAATCTTTGGCTGGCCTGCAACGCGCAGCTTGGCTTCGTTGGCGGCAGTGGCAAAAGCCTCGCCCACCTTGTCGTTCATAACTTCGTAATGAACCGAGTAGCCATAACGCTGGGCAACCACATTCATGGGCACCTTACCGGGACGGAAACCGTCCATCTTGACGGTGCGCGCCAACTTGCGCAGACGGCTGTCAACTTCGGTCTGGATCACGCCCACGGGCAGTGTCAAAGTGATCTTGCGCTCCAGCTTTTCCAGAGTTTCTACAGTAACGGCCATCGTCTACTCCTAATGATTGAATGGCAGGACTTTCACCTGCGGCATCGCATCGATGCTTAGTAAGGTTGGTGCGCGGGGGGGGACTCGAACCCCCACAGTGTTGCCACCGTCAGGACCTAAACCTGGTGCGTCTACCAATTTCGCCACCCGCGCAAAAAACAAAACACGGGAGCCTGAAGCTTCGCAAGACTCGCTTGCATCAACCCAGACTTCCCGTTTGAAATCGGTCAGCCCGCTATTTTAACCTGCAAGCGGGCCCCTCTTTTAAGTCAGCGCAGGATTCTCGCGTTTTACCCTGAACCAGGCCGCATACATGGCGGGCAAAGCCAGCAAGGTCAGCACCGTGGCAACGATCAGTCCGCCCATGATGGCGACCGCCATCGGGCCCCAGAAAACTGAGCGCGACAGGGGAATCATGGCCAGCACCGCGGCCGCAGCCGTCAGCACAATCGGCCGCAAGCGGCGCACTGCCGACTCCACAATGGCCTCCCAGGCTGGCACACCGGCAGCACGGTCCTGCTCAATCTGGTCAATCAGAATCACCGAATTGCGCTGAATCATGCCCATGAGCGCGATCACCCCGAGCAAAGCTACAAAGCCAAAGGGTCGTCCCAGCAGAATCAAGGCGCCCGCCACACCGGCGATACCGAGTGGCCCGGTAATAAACACCAGCACCGACCGGCTGAAACTCTGCAGTTGCAGCATCAACAGCGTGAAGGTCAGGAACAACATGACCGGCACACCCGCCACGATAGACGCAGAGCCTTTGGAGCTCTCCTCCACCGCGCCTGCGACCTCAATGCGGTAGCCATTGATGCCCTTGGCCGCCCACTGCGCCTCCAGCTCTTTCATTTTGGGCTGGAGCTCGGCTGTTACGGTGGCACCCTGCAGGCCTTCCACGATGTCGCTTTGCACCGTAATGGCGTAATCACGGTTTTCGCGCCACATCACGCCCGGCTCCCAAGTGAACACCGGTTTCGCGATCTGGGTAATCGGGATCGACTTGCCGCTACTGGTTGGCAGGTAGGCATTGGCGATATCGGTGATGGCGTTCCGCTCGTCGAGCGGCTGGCGCAGCACGATGTCGATCAGCTTGTCACCCTCACGGTACTGCCCCACGGTGGTTCCGGTAGAGAGCGTCTTGGCGGCTTGCGCAATGCTCTGGCTGCTGACCCCCAAGGCACGTGCCTTGTCTTGGTCCACTTCCAAGCGAAGCACTTTGACCGACTCATTCCAGTTGTCATTAACACCCCGGGTGTTGCTGCTCTGGCGCATGGCGGCCTTTACCTCGTCCGCGCGGTCGCGCAGCACCAGCGGGTCGGAGCCCACCACCCGGAACTGCACCGGGTACGGCACCGGTGGCCCGTTAGGCAAGAGCTTCACCCGCCCCCGCACCTCAGGAAACTCCGCAGCTAACAGCGCCGGGAGCTTCACACGCAATGACTCGCGCACCTTCAAGTCCACCGGCATGATGATGAACTGCGACACGTTGGTCTGCGGGAACACCTGGTCCAGGGGCAAATAGAAGCGGGGCACGCCCGATCCGATCCAGGTGCTCACGGCAGACACCCCTGGCTCCTGCATCAAGCGGGCTTCTACCCGCTGGGTGACCGCCTGGTTGTTGGCAAACGAAGTGCCCTCTGGGAACCAGATATCGACCAAGACCTCCGGACGGCTGGAATCCGGAAAGAACTGCTGCTGCACTTTGCCCATGCCCACAATGCCCAGCGCAAACACCAGAATGGTTCCGCCAATGGTAATCCAACGGTGCTGCACACACCAGTTCACCATGCGGCGGAAGGTGTTGTAGAACGGCGTATCAAAGTGTTCCTGGTGTGCGGACTCGCCCCCGTGGTGGTCGCGGCTCTTGAGGAGCAGGGTGCCCAAGTAAGGCACAAAGTACACCGATACAAACCAACTCAAAATCAGGGCCAGCACCGTTACCGCAAAAATCGCATAGGTGTATTCACCCGTCACCGACTTGGCCATGCCGATAGGCAAAAAGCCGACTGCGGTAATCAAGGTCCCGGTCAGCATGGGCATGGCGGTCACTTCGTAGGCGAAGGTAGCAGCGCGCACCTTGTCGTAGCCCTCTTCCATTTTGCGCACCATCATCTCTACCGCAATGATGGCGTCGTCCACCAGGAGGCCCAGCGCAATGATGAGCGAGCCCAGCGAGATCTTGTGCAGGCCGATGCCCCAGTAGTACATGCCCAGAAAGGTCACCGCCAGCACCAGTGGAATGGTGATGCCCACCACCAGCCCCGGGCGCACATCCAGCGTCCAGCGCTTCCAGAAAGGTTGCCCTGCTTTGGTGTGGAGACCCAGCGCAATAAAACTGACTGCCAACACGATCACGACCGCCTCGATCAGCACCTTCACGAACTCGTTGACCGAGGTCGATACCGATTTGGGCTGGTCCTGCAACTGCACAAGTTTGATACCGGCGGGGAGCGTTTTCTCGACACCCACAAACGTCTTCTCCAGCGCGTGCCCCAGCGCAATGATGTCGCCGCCCTTGGCCATAGAGACCCCGAGTGCAATCACCTCCTTGCCCTGGTGGTGCACCTTGACCGAGGGCGGATCTACGTAGCCCTTGCCGATGGTGGCAATGTCTTTCAGGCGGAACTGGTTACCGCTGGCACCGCGAATCGGCATGTCGGCAAGCTGCTGCACGGCATTGAACTGGCCGCCCACCCGCACCTGCACCACGTCCAGTGGGGTTTGCACCGCGCCGGCAGACTCCACCGCGTTCTGCTGGCCCAACTGGGCCAACACCTGGTTGAAGTCCAGGCCCAGCTGGGCCAGGCGCTTTTGTGAAATTTCGATGTAGAGTTTTTCGTCTTGCGCGCCGAACAGCTCGACCTTGGCCACATCGGGCACCCGCAGTAGGCGCTGGCGCACATCGTCCGCCAGGGTTTTGAGCTCCGCGTAGCTGAAGCCCTCGCCTTCCAGCGCGTAGATCACGCCATACACATCGCCGAAGTCGTCATTGAAAAACGGGCCCACCACGCCTTGGGGCAAGGTGCCCCGCATGTCGCCGATCTTTTTGCGCACGCTGTACCAGACGTTAGGGACCTCGCTACCCTTGCTGGAGTCTTTGATCTGAAAAATGATCTGCGACTCACCCGGCTTGGAGTAGCTGCGGATTTTGTCGGCGTATTGCACCTCCTGCAGGGTGCGCTCCAGTTTGTCGGTGACCTGCTCGGCCACCTGCTGGGCGGTAGCGCCCGGCCAATAGGTGCGCACCACCATGGCGCGGAAGGTGAAGGGCGGATCTTCATCCTGCCCGAGCTGGAAGTAAGCTGCAGCCCCCAAGAGCATGAGCACGATCATCAGATAACGGGTCAGCGCCGAATGCTCCAGCGCCCATTTGGAGAGGTTAAACCCCTTGCTTGGTTCTTGCATCATGCTCGTCTCACTGGGCCGCAGGGGCACTGGCGGCTGCGGCTGGCGCTACGGAATCCATAGCGGAAGGTGCAGAGGATACGGGGGCTTGTGCACCTTTTTCCTTATAAACACTCACTTTTTGCCCGGGCGACAGCACATGGACACCGGCCACCACCACCTGCATGCCCGGCGTGAGGCCCTGCGTAATCACCGCGTCATTGCCGTCCGCGGTGGCCACCACCACAGCCTGCTGCTTGACGGTCATGCTGGCGGTGTCGAGCACCCAGACACTGCTACCGGCACCGGCCTTGAGCAAGGCGGTCGTCGGCAATTTAATGACCTGCACCGCGCCGCGGTCCAAGGCTTTGGGCACCACCGACACCGTGGTGCCCAGTGGCAAGACGTCTTTTGCCTCCAGCGCCACCTTGACCGTGAAAGTGCGCGTCACGGGGTCGGCACTTGCAGCCACTTCACGCACGGTCCCCTCCAAGGTTGTTTTGCTGGCCCAGACCCGCACATCCACCTTGGAGCCCGGCTTGATGACCGCCACTTTGTCTTCCGGCACCGCAAACACCACATCCCGCGGGCCGGCTTGGGCGATTTGCACCACCGGCGTACCGGCTGCAACGACCTGGCCGACCTCGGCGCTCACGGCAGTCACTACACCGGACACGTCGGCCACCAAGGTGGTGTAGCCAGCCTGGTTGCCTTGGCTGTTGAGCTGGGCTTGCGCCTGCTCCAGCTGGGCCTGGGCCGCTTTGAGCGCGGTATCCCGGCGCTCCAGCTCCGCCCCGCTGATGAAGTTTTGATCGCGCAACTCTTTGTAGCGCTTGTAGTCGGCCGCGGCGAGGTCGCGGTTGGTTTGCGCTGCAGCCACCTGGGCGCGGGCAGCTTCGGTTGCGAGCTTGTAGTCCTGGGGGTCGAGCTGGGCAATCACCTGCCCGGCCTTCACGGTTTGCCCCAGCTCCACGGCCCGGCGCACCAGCTTGCCGCCCACCCGGAATCCGAGGCGGGATTCCACGCGCGCCCGCACATCGGCAGAAAACTCCAGGCTGGACTGCATGCTCCCCGCCCCCACCGTCATCAACTTGACGGCGCGGATGGGCTCCTCGGGCGGTGCCGGTTTGGAGCAGGCGGCCAGCAGCACGACGCTGAGCAGAAGCGGCGTCGCAATCAGGATTTTGTGTGGGGACATGGTGACAGGGCGTGAAGTTGAATAGGTAGGCCCCAACCCCGCAAACGAAGTTAATGACCAGTTGGTTAGTAATTTAAGCGCCGCACTGATCTTTGTCAAGCCGGAGCCCTGTTGCCGGACGCTGGCGCCAGTGCGCCGGGCAGGCACAATGCCGCCCATGCCTTCCCAGCCCGCCCCGACCGCCGCCGCGCCCGATGTCGCCGTTCCTATCACCCACTACGAGAACTTTCCGGTGGCCTCGGTGCTCTGCCCCCCGCACCTGCGTGCACCCATCGCGGCGATTTACCACTTTGCCCGCACTGCCGATGACATTGCCGACGAAGGCAACGCCAGCCCCGAAGAGCGCCTGGCCGAACTCGCGCTGTTTCGCTCCGGTTTAGCAGCAGAGCCCGCCGCCCTCGCCCGCTGGCCGCAGGTATTTGGCCCCTTGCGAACCCAGCGCCAGGCCCATGGACTGCCGGACGCTCTCTTGCACGCCCTTCTGGACGCGTTTGTTCAAGACATTGAAAAAACCCGCGCCGCCACTGGCTACCGCAACCATGCGGAGCTGCTGGACTATTGCAGCCGCTCGGCCAACCCGGTGGGCCGCCTGTTGTTGCACCTCTATGGCGTGCAAGACGCCGAGTCGCTGGCCATGAGCGACCACATTTGCTCTGCGCTGCAACTCATCAATTTCTGGCAAGACCTGAGCACCGACATCCCGCGCGGCCGCTTCTACCTGCCGCAAGACGAATGTGCGCGCTTCAACGTCACCCAAGACGATGTGCTGACCCAAAAAGACACTTCATCCACTATCAAATTAATAGCTGCTTGCGCAGACACCGCGAGGGCTCACATGCAAAGAGGTGCTGAACTCGTGCACCGCCTGCCGGGCCGCGCCGGCTGGGAGCTGCGCCTGGTGGTGCAAGGCGGCCTGCGGATTCTGGACAAAATTGCCGCCATGGACCACCGCACCCTGGAACGCCGCCCCAAGCTGTATGTATGGGACTACGGGGTGATGATCTGGCGGGCTTTGTGGATGTGAATGCAAGGCAATATTGCAGCTGCTGACTGCCACCTATGAACGCCCATGCTGACAAGGGGCGGGCTGTGCGTTTTGCGTAGGTCAAGGAGGAGCCCGCGCAGCGGGCGGGGGACACGAAGCAAAGCGCATTGCCCGCCTGTTGTCAGCGCCACGTTATGAGCCGGAGAAGGGCACTCGCTGCGTCCAAAAACCAAAGCTCTGCCTCAACGACAATACCCACCATGACTCCAGAGCAATACGTCCAGGACAAAGCCGCCGCCTCCGGCAGCAGCTTTTACTACGCCTTTCTTTTCCTGCCCGCGCCGCGCCGGGCTGCCATTACCGCCTTTTATGCCTTCTGCCGGGAGGTCGATGACGTGGTGGACGACATGGTCGACGCCGGAGTGGCCGCCACCAAGCTTGCCTGGTGGCGCAACGAGGTGCAGCAATCCTTCAAGGGCAGCCCCACCCACCCGGTGATGAAGGCGCTGATACCGCACGCCAGCACCTACACCATCGAAGCCCGCCACCTGCTGGCGGTGATTGACGGCTGCCAGATGGACCTGGAGCAAACCCGTTACCTCGACTACCCCGGCCTGCAGCGCTACTGCCATCTGGTGGCCGGCGTGGTGGGCGAGGTGGCCGCCGGCATCTTCGGCCAGACGGACCCGCAAACCACCGCCTATGCCCACAAGCTGGGCCAAGCCCTGCAGCTCACCAACATCTTGCGCGATGTGGGCGAAGACGCCATGCGCGGGCGCATCTACCTGCCCGTCAATGAGCTGCAGCAGTTTGATGTGAAGGCCCATGAGATTTTGAAGCGCACCTACTCCGACCGCTTTGTCGCGCTCATGTGCTTTCAGGCCCAGCGCGCGCAAGGCTTGTACGACGAAGCCCTGGCCCTGCTCCCCGCCGCAGACCGCCGCGCCCAAAAGCCCGGGCTGATGATGGCCAGCATCTACCGCGCCCTGCTCACCGAAATTGAGCGCGACAACTTTCAGGTGCTGCACCAGCGCGTCAGCCTCACCCCGCTGCGCAAATTCTGGTTGGCGTGGAAGGTGCAGGCGCTGGGTCGTCTGTGAACATGGCCCCCACGCTCCACCGCTTCGCGGGTCGCTGCCCCCCAAGGGGGTGCGGCTCTCACCTCGAGGCGGCCCTGCGGTGGAGCCCGGCCACCACGCCCCGCGGCGCTACGGCTATCGCTGGCCCATGCGCGTAGCCATCGTCGGCGCCGGCTGGGCCGGCATGGCTGCGGCGGTTCGCGCAACGCAAGCCGGGCATCGCGCTATTGTTTTTGAAGCAGCCCGCGCAGTCGGGGGGCGGGCTAGAGCCCTCAACAGCACCTTACCCGATGGCAGACCGGTAGTGCTGGACAACGGCCAGCACATTTTGATCGGCGCCTACACCCGCACGCTAGAGCTCATGCGCACCGTAGGCGCAGACCCGGCCAGCCACCTGTTGCGCTTGCCGTTGGATTTGCGTTTTCCCGATGGCGAGGGCCTGTACCTCCCTGCGTGGCCCAGCCCGCTCGACGCACTGGCCGGCATGGCCACAGCACAAGGCTGGAACGGGCGCGACCGGTGGAGCCTGTTGCGCGCCTCGGTGGGCTGGCAACTCGCGGGTTTCCGGTGCGTGCCGGGCACCAGCGTGGCGACGTTGTGCCGCAGCCTCAGCCCCACCGTTATCGCCAGCCTGATTGACCCCCTGTGCGTGTCGGCCCTCAACACCCCGGCGGAGAGGGCCTGCGGTCAGGTCTTTTTGACCGTGTTGCGCGACTCGCTGTTCGGTGGCCGCGGCAGTTCCAACCTGCTGTTGCCCACCACCGATCTGGCCACCTTGTTTCCGGCCACGGCAGCCCAGTGGCTGCACGCCCGGGGTGCAGAGCTGCGCACTGGGGCACGGGTGGCAGCCTTGCAAGTCGACGACACCGGTGGCCCCAACGGGCCACGCTGGCACGTCGATGGCGAAGCCTTTGACGCAGTGATTTGGGCCACTTCATGCTCCAATGCGGCGTCAGCCCTTACAGGTTCTTCGCAAGACGCTCCTGAAACCATAGCAAACTCATTGCGTGCATGGGCCGGCACCGCCTCGGCCCTGCAGTTTGAGGCCATCGCCACGGTCTACGCCTACGCCCCGACTGCCGCTTTGCCCCGCCCCATGGTGGCTTTGCGCAGCGACGCGGCCCACCCCGCCCAGTTCGTGTTTGACCGGGGCCGGCTGGACGGCCAGCACGGCCTGCTGGCTTTTGTGGTGAGTGCCAGTGAAGGCGACAAAAGCGCCCTGGAGCACCAGGTGCTGAACCAGGCCCGCACCCAGCTGGGCCTGGAACTGGTGCCAGTGCAAACCGTGGTGGAAAAGCGCGCCACCTTCGCCTGCACGCCTGCAGTGCAGCGCCCGCCGCTGGCAATTGCGCCCGGACTGTGGGCCTGTGGCGACTATGTAGCAGGCCCCTACCCAGCCACCCTCGAAGGTGCGGTTCGCAGCGGCACAGATGCGGCAGCGCAATTAGGCAAGGCCGTGCACTGAGCTCAGGCGCCCGGGAGACAAATTGCGGGAAAACAGCAAGGCGCCGCGCTAGACTGATCACCGCGGTATTTGGAGACGATCTTGAAACTCATGTTGAAACTCATAGGCGGCCTGCTGGCCCTGGTATTGCTGGCCGCTGGAGGTGTAGGCGGCTGGTACCTCTACCAAAAGCAACCTGTGCGCAGCGGCGTTATTGAGCTCCAGCGGCTCCAGGGCAAAGTCACGGTGCGCTACGACGAGCGCGGGGTTCCCCATATCAGCGCCGACAACGAGGCCGACCTGTACCGTGCCCTGGGCTATGTCCATGCCCAGGACCGTTTATTTCAAATGGAGATGGTGCGGCGCTTGGCCAACGGTGAATTGGCCGAAGTGCTGGGCCCCAAGCTGCTGGAAGTGGACAAGCTGTTCCGCACCCTCGGCCTGCGTGAGTACGCCAAGAAAGTCGTTGCTGCTATGGACCGCAAAGCGCCTGAAAACCAGGCCATGCTCAACTACCTGGACGGGGTGAACCAGTGGCAAGACAGCCACCGGGCCCCGCTGGAGTTCGATGTGCTGGGCATTTCCCAGCAACCCTTCACCGCTGAAGACACCTACGCAGTGGGCGGCTACCTCGCGTACAGCTTTGCCACCGCACTCCGCACCGATCCGTTGATGACCTTCATCCGCGACAAACTGGGTGCCGACTACCTGCGCGCTTTTGACATCGATTGGCACCCCGAGGGCGTCATGACACCACTGGCCGGCATGGGCTCCAGCGACTGGGACAGCCTCCAGCGCATCGCCACGGCCAGTCTGCAAGCCACCGAGTTGGGCGGAATCCCGCTGATCGAAGGCAGCAACGCCTGGGCTGTATCGGGCAAGCGCAGCGCCTCGGGTAGCCCGATGCTGGCGGGCGACCCGCACATCTCTTTCTCGGCACCGGCGGTATGGTACGAGGCGCACCTGAGTGCGCCGGGGTTTGAGATATTCGGGCATTTCCAGGCCCTCAATCCTATGGCGTTTCTGGGGCATAACCACGATTTCGGCTGGAGCATGACCATGTTCCAGAACGACGACATGGACCTGATCGCCGAGCAGTTGAACCCGGCGAACCCGCAACAAGTCTGGCACGAGGGAAAGTGGGTGGACATGGTCACCCGCTCCGAACTCATTCAAGTCAAAGGGGCGGCACCCCAGCGCATTCAGCTGCGCAGCACCCCACAGGGCCCGGTGATCAATGACGCGTTCAAAGACAGCCTGGGAACGCGCCCCATTTCCCTGTGGTGGGCTTTTTACGCCACCGAAAACACCACCTTGCGCGGCTTGTACGAGCTCAACCGGGCGGACACGCTGGCCAAAGCCCGGGACGCCGCCACCCTGATTCACGCACCGGGGCTCAACGTGGTCTGGGCGAATGCTGAGGGCGACATCGGCTGGTGGGCTGCGGCCCAACTGCCGCAGCGCCCACTGGGTGTCAACCCTGTGTTTATTCTGGACGCAGCCAAAGGCGAGGCCGAGAAACCGGGGTTTTATGCCTTCCGCTTCAACCCGCAGGAGGAAAACCCCGCCCGGGGCTACATCCTCTCAGCCAACCACCAGCCCCAGCCCAAAAGCGGCGTGCCGGTCCCCGGCTACTACAACCTGCCGGATCGGGCCCAGCGGCTGGACGCCTTGCTGAACGCGCCCGATGTGAAATGGACCAGCGTGGACACCCGCAAGCTCCAGCTCGATGTGGCCAACAACTTTGCCCCCCGCATCCTGCGCAACTTGATTCCGGTGATGGCGGCAGTCGTCACCGACCCTAACGAAAAGGCATTCATGGAGCCCCTCACCAAGTGGGACAGTGCCTACACCGAGGACAGCATTGCCGCCACGCTCTTCACGCAAATGATGTATGAGCTGTCCAAAGCCGCTTTTGCCGACGAACTGGGCCCGGTTCAGTTTGAGAACTTGGCGAAATCCCGCGCGCTGGATTTCGCCTTGCCCCTGCTGGTGGCAGACCCCCTATCACCGTGGTGGGACGATGTCAGCACCCCGGCCAAAGAGAGCCACTTTGAGACGGTGCGCATAGCGTGGTCCAACACGCTCAAGCACTTGCAGGGCCTCTACGGCACCAGCCTGCTGGACTGGCGCTGGGGCGTGGCCCACACCCTGACGCAAGGGCATCCGCTGGGCCGGCAAAAGCCCTTGGACAAAATTTTTGATGTGGGGCCGTTTCCGGTGCCCGGCGGGCGTGAAACGCCCAACAATTTCTCCAGCCCCTGGGGACCGGCGCCGTGGGCGGTGACCTATGGACCGTCCACCCGCCGCGTTATCGACTTCGCGGATGCGGGCAAGGCCGTGGGCATTAACCCCCTCGGGCAGAGCGGAGTCTGGCCCGACAAACACTATGCCGATCAGACCGAGAAATACGTCAAAGGCGAGTACGTGCGCATGTGGCTCGACGAGGCCGACGTGGCCGCCCGCACCGAGAGCACCCTCACCCTCAGGCCGGCGCGTTAAGCAGGTCCTGCAGCTCCTTCAGGCTGGCCACGGTGGCATGGGGGTGTTGCGGGAAGGTCCACAGGTGCTCCTCCCGGTTCACCCACACGGTTTGCATGCCCACCCCGAGCGCCCCCAGCACATCGAGCGCGGCGTCATCCCCGATGTGCAGCACCTCACTCGGTTGGACGTTAACCGCCGCGCAGGCGGCCTCAAAAATCCGCGGGTCGGGCTTGCCGACACCGGCATCCCGGGCGCTGACGCTGGCCGCGAAATAGCGGCCGATCCCCACGCGGTGCACATCCGCATTGCCGTTGCTGACCGCCACCACCGGCCATTTGGACGACAAAGCTTGCAAGAGCGCAATCGCATCCTCGAACAGGTCGACCTGCATGCGGGCGTCAAAAAACACCTCAAAGGCGGGCTCGGCCAGTTCCGCTGGCTCCCCGCTGCGTTGCAAGGCCAGCCGGATGGACTCGCGGCGCAGCACGCTCAGGTCGTGGGCATGGGCCGCCCACTGGGCTTCGGTGTCGGCACGCAATATCTGGCGCTGGTGCGGGTCGGCGTACAGCAGAGCTGTCCGGGGCGCGTGGGCGAGCAGCCAGGCGTGCAACAGGTCTTCAGCCCGGTGAATGGCCGGCCACACCGGCCACAGGGTGTCGTCCAGATCCAGGGTAATGGCGCGAATGCAGTTCAAATTCAGCATAGAGCAGTTCGCGGCCGCATGGCAGCCGCCCTCAACAACAGAGAAAGGTGTGAGGGTACACACAAAGCGTGCCGCACCGGCGCACCCGCGCAGCTACCATCAGGCTTATTGCTTTTTTATCCAGCCCCTATGCCCGCTATGACGCTCGATATGCCCATCCCCACCGGTGAACAACTCAAGGCAGCCCGCATTGCAGCCGGCCTGAACCAGGCCCAAGCGGCCGAACTGCTGGGCTTCGCCGTGCAGACCGGAAGCCGCGGCGGCCTGCAGTCGCGGACCTGGCAAGCGCTGGAAAGCCCGACCGATGACCGAAACATGCAAGGACCGGTCTTTGCCATGTTTTTGCTGCTCACCGGCCAGCACCCTACCCTTGTGCTGCAACCTAAAACGCTGGCCGAACCCTCTTCCGGTGCAGATTCCACCGACCTCTGATATCCCCTGTTCACGGACCCTTTTTCCCCATGGCACTTCCCTCCCCCTTCGCTGCTGAACCCCCGTACACCCACGGCCAGGCCGCCCGCACCGCCGTGTTGCTGTGCAACCTCGGCACGCCGGATGAGCCCACCACACCCGCGGTGCGCCGCTACCTCGCAGAGTTTTTGAGCGACCACCGCGTGGTCGAAATTCCGCGGCTGCTGTGGCTTTTGATCCTGCACGGCATCATCCTGAGGTTCCGGCCTGCCAAGTCGGCCGCCAAATACGCCAGCATCTGGACCCCCGAAGGCTCACCCCTCAAGGTCTGGACCGAAAAGCAAGCCAAGCTGCTCCAAGGCTGGCTAGGGCAACGCAACCACCACGTCAAGGTCCGCTGGGCCATGCGCTACGGCAGCACCAACATTGCCTCGCAACTCAGCGCCATGAAGGCCGAGGGTGTGACCCGTGTGCTGGTGGTACCCGCCTACCCGCAATACAGCGCGACCACCACCGCCAGTGTGTTTGATGCCGTGTATGCCTGGGCCGCCACCACCCGCTCCATTCCCGAATTGCGGTTTGTGAACCATTACCACGACCATGGCGGCTACATCTCCGCACTGGCCGCGAGTGTGGAGCGCTATTGGCGCGCACACGGCCGGCCTGACAAGCTGGTCATGAGTTTTCATGGCGTACCCGAGCGGACTTTGCATCTGGGTGACATCTACCACTGCGAGTGCTTCAAGACTGCCCGTCTGCTGTCCGAGGCTCTGGGGCTCCGCAAAGACCAGTTTCAGGTCACCTTCCAGTCACGGCTGGGTCGCGCCAAATGGCTGGAGCCCTACACCGAGCCCACCTTGATTGCGATGGGCAAGGCCGGCGTGGAGCGCGTAGACGTGATCTGCCCCGGCTTTACCAGCGACTGCCTAGAAACGCTGGAAGAAATCAACATGGAAGCGCGCGAAGCGTTTCTACATGAGGGTGGCAAAGAGTTCCATTACATCCCGTGCCTCAACGACGACCCGGAGTGGATCACCGCTCTGTGCCAGCTCACCGAAACCCACCTGAGCGGCTGGCCGATCCGACAAGCGCCGGACGCAGACGCTCTGGCAGCCTCCCGTTCGGCCGCATTGGCGCTGGGTGCCAAAAAATAACGAGTAAAGACAGTGTCGGTCCCCGGGTCGGCGTGCTGCATGGTGTCCAATAGCCCTATGGAAACGAACGACCGCAACGACCAACGCCTGAGTGATCTGGAGATCAAGGCCAGCTACCTGGAAGACACGCTGGACCAGCTCGACGGCGTCATCATCCGCCAACAGGCCCAGATTGAGCTACTGATCCGCGAGGTCACCCACCTCAAGCAACAGACGCCGGAGTCCGGTGTTGCACGCAATCTGCGTGACGACCTGCCTCCCCACTATTGAACCCGGAGATCTTTATGTCGCTTCACACCTGGTGGCTGTTTGTCATGATGACCTTCGTGGTGTCCGGCACCCCCGGCCCGAACATGTTGCTGGTGATGAGCACCAGCGCCCGCGATGGCATGCACGCAGCCATCGTGAATATGGCGGGCTGCATGACCTCTCTGATGCTGATGCTGGGCTTGTCCGCCGCAGGCCTTGGCGCCTTGCTGCAGGCCTTTCCTGCTGTTTTTGACGCCCTGCGACTGGCAGGTGCTGCCTATCTGGCGTATCTGGGGGTGCAGTGCTGGCGCGCGCCGGTCGCTGACGCGCCCCAAGAGCCGGCCCCCAGCGCGACTTCCGCTACGGCCACGAGTGGCCTTTGGAGCCAGTACCGCCAAGGCGCGCTGGTGGCCGCCAGCAACCCGAAGGCGATTTTGTTCGCAGCAGCTTTCTTCCCCCAGTTTCTGAACCCGCAAGCCGCCCAATTGCCGCAGTTTGCGATTTTGCTGAGCACGTTTGCGGTGGTCGAAGTGGCCTGGTATTTTGTGTACGCCGCCAGTGGCAAGCAATTGGCCACCTATTTGCGCCGCGCCACGGTCATGCGCGCTTTCAACCGCTTGACCGGCGGTGTGTTTGTGGGCTTTGCCGCGCTGATGGCGGCCGCCAAGAGTTAAGACCTTTCAGGCCGGCGAGGGCTCACCCCAAACCTTGCAGCCGGGAGTCTTTCTCAACATACATTTGCAGATCGCAGCGGTGCAGCCAACTCGCCAGGTTGTCACCCGCTTCCGCCAGTGCCAAGCCTGCGCTGGCGCGCACCTCCAAACCGGGGTGCAGGCCTTCCCAGTCAAACGCATTCACCGCATGGTGAATCCGTTCAGCGAGCGAGGGCACGCTCTCAGCATCCACATGGGCAAACAGGACCACGAACTCATCGCCCCCCAGGCGCACAGGTACATCTCCCTCGCGCACAAAACTGCTGAGAATCCGGGCCAGCGCCCGCAGCACCTCGTCCCCGACCCGGTGGGAAAACCGGTCGTTGATCTGCTTGAAGTGGTCTATGTCTACAAAGGCCATGGCCGGGGTACGCCGCCGTTCGGCCGCGTCGTGGAGCACGGCCGACACCTTGCGCTCCAGGTAACGGCGGTTGTACAGGCCGGTCAAGGGCTCCTGCATCGCCAACTGCTCCAGCTGGCGTGCTTTATGTTCCAGGGAACGGGTGTTCTGCCGGTCAGCACGGGCACGCAGCTGACCTTCGACGCGCTCCGCGCGGCTATGCAGGGCATCCTGGCGCAGGTGCATTTCGTGCATCTTGAGCAAACGGAGTTGCTCTTGCGCCTCGGTACCCTTCTTCCCGGTGGCGTAAATCTGCGCCAGCAGCAGATGGGCGGTCGCCACCATATGCTCGTTTTCGGCTCGCACACTGGCTTGTTGAAGCCGCTGCGCATGGGACTCAGCGGCCATAAAGTCGCCCTGCGCCCAAGCGATTTCGGTGCGTAGCCAGACCTCCATCAGCATGACAGCCGGCTGCTGCATGCCTTTGGCCATAGAGGCGCACACCGTATCTGCGCGGCGGGCAGCGTCAGCGGTATCTCCGCGCCAGCAACTCTCGAAACCGTGGGTTAACTCGAGCAAGGCCCTGACTTTGCGGTAGGGGCACAGCATGGAGCGCACGCTACCCTCTTGGGCGGTCGCTTCGGCAACCGTAGTAGCTACCGCACTGAGCCGGTCCAAAGAAGTCATGGCACCGTGGTAGTAGCGCTCAAAGAAACAGCGGTGAATTTCCGCGCTGCGCAAGTGGTAGCGGGGCAAGCACGATTCGGCCCACAAGCCCTGCGACTCCAGGGTGCGGATAGATTTGCGCAGGGCCTCGCCAGCCTGGTCAAAGCTCTGGCTGCAGGCATAGGCAATACCCAGCGCCGTGTAAGCACCCGACTGAACCAAGGGCTGCCCGGCGGGGCTGAGTTTGAGCGCGAGCAAGGCCGCCTCCACCCCATCGCCGCTATGACCCATGCAACTCAGTACATGGGCCAGGGTCGCGAGTGCTTCGGCCTCACCTGCCGCATCGGCATGCATTTGAAACATGTGCACTGCACGCTCGGCGGTCTCCCGGGCCCGGCGAAGGCGTGACATCTGCCGGTCGCCCTGAGCAAGGTACAGAAGAGCCCGCGCTTGACCGACGGGATCCCCGTGGCGCTGGGCGTGCAGCAACGCACTTTTAGACAGGGTCTGGCTGTAATCGACGTCTCCCCGCATCAAAGCCGCACAGGCTTGGTGCAGCAGCGTGATGTGGGTCGGCTCAGTGGTGAGCACAGGTGCGTCGGGCATGAAGAATCTCAGAAAAATCAACCCCTGAGCGTAGGCTGCGCACCTGCGTTTTGTCATCACCCGAACGGGTGAAATTTGCAAGTATTTGCTACTACCTTGACCTATCGCGCCAAGGCGACGGCCTTCACCTGGGCCCACACCTGCTGCCCCGGCTGCAGGCCCAATTGCGCCACCGCGCGCAAGGTTAAGCGCGCCCACAAAAGGGTACCCCGGGCATCGAGCCGCACCAGCGCTTGCGCCGGGTGTTCGTCGGGCTGGATGTCTATCACCGAGCACGCCACCACGTTTTGAATGCTGGTGCCCGAGGGCAGTACCGTGGCGATGCTGACATCACGCGCGAGCACACGCAGTCTGACCGCTTGACCCGGCTGCAAGCCCGTATCAGCCAGCCACAAAGTACCACCGCCGAACTCCACCTCGCTCAAGTGCCAGCGCTCATCACACGCCCGGACCCGACCCTGGATCAAACAAGATACCTCTCCGCCTACACGGATCAGTGGCGCGGTTTGGGCCAGCACCTGCTCCACCGGGCCCGCGGCCCGCACAGCACCTTGTTCCAGCACCACGAGAAAATCGGCCAGCCGGATGACTTCGTCGCTGGCATGCGACACATAGACCATGGGAATACGCAATTCCGCGCGAAGCTGCTCCAGCCAGGGCAACACCTCGCGGCGGCGCGCGTCATCCAAAGACGCCAAGGGTTCATCGAGTAACAAAATCGAGGGATTGCTTGCCAGCGCACGCGCTATGGCTACCCGTTGCCGCTCTCCGCCGGAGAGGTCGGTGGTTTGGCGGTGCAGCAAGGGCCCCAAGCCGAGAATCCGGATGGCGAGGTCCGGCGTCATCAAAGGGCTGCCATCCCGGCGCGGATGGGCCCGCCGCCGCGCAAACTCGATATTGCCAGCCACACTCAGGTGGGTGAACAGGCTGGCCTCTTGAAACACA
Organism: Rhodoferax sp.; assembly: GCF_013297935.1. Lineage (GTDB taxonomy): Bacteria > Pseudomonadota > Gammaproteobacteria > Burkholderiales > Burkholderiaceae_C > Allorhodoferax. The sequence continues at coordinate 277,728 of NZ_JAAFIX010000001.1, forward strand.
TAGCCCAAAGGCCGCTGGTAAGTCGGGACGAACACACCGGCTGCGACGTCCTGCCAGACCTGGCCACACACCTCCAGCCGGGCGACTTGCGCACGCTCCAGACCTGCGAGGCAGCGCAACAAGGAGGTTTTCCCGGAGCCGGACGGCCCATAAATCACAGAAATTCCTTCTGCCGGCAGCGCCAGGTCCACGGCCAGCGAAAAAGACGCTCGTTGCACCCGCAAGGCCACGTGATGGGGTGAATGGCTCATGAGCGAAGGCGGCTTCCGCGCGGGTTGAACCAGCCGAGAACCAGCAGCACGGCCATGGAAAACAGCACCATGCCGGCGGACAGCCAATGGGCTTGGGTGTATTGCAGGGCCTCGACATGGCCGTAGATCTGGGTAGAGACCACCCGCGTGCTGTCCGGAATATTGCCCCCCAGCATCAACACCACGCCGAACTCGCCGATGGTGTGCGCAAACGTCAACACGGCCGCGCTAATGAAGCCCGGTTTACACAGGGGTAGCACTACATGCCAGAACGTATCCCATGGGGAAGCCCTGAGCGTGGCGGCGACCTCCAAGGGGCGGGTGCCGAGCGCTTCAAATGCATTTTGCAAAGGCTGCACCGCAAACGGCAGGGAATACACAACCGAGCCGACCACCAGCCCGGCAAACGTAAACGGCAACAAGCCTATTCCTAACCATTGGGTGAACTGCCCCCCCCACCCAAGCGGCCCCAAGCTCACCAACAAATAAAAGCCCAACACGGTGGGCGGCAAAACGAGGGGCAAGGACACCACGGCCCCCACCACCACAGCCCAGCGTGAACGGGTACGCGCAAGCCACCAGGCCAAAGGCGTGGCCAGCACCAACAGCACCAGGGTAGTTACCGTGGCCAACTGCACGGTCAGCCCGATGGCACCCCAGTCTTCAGCGGAAATGGGCACCACCAGCGCCTCCGGAGTTATTGGATTTCATAGCCATAGGAGCGCATCACCTGCCGGGCCGGCTCGGTGCGGAGAAAGTTTAGAAATGCCTGCGCCGCCGGCAGATCTTTACCGGCCTGCAGGAGCACTGCATCCTGCTTGAGTGCGGTGTGCCAACTCGCAGGTACCAGCCAGGCAGAACCCGTGCTGATCTTGCCGCCCACCATCACTTGCGAGAGCGCTACAAAACCGAGGTCAGCGTTACCACTGGCCACAAACTGGTACGCCTGCCCCATGCTTTCACCCTGCACCAGCCGGCCTTGCACCGCAGCGCGCAGGCCGAGGGCGTCCAGCGTTTCAATGGCTGCTTGGCCATAGGGTGCCAGCTTGGGGTCTGCAATGGCCAAGTGCCTGAAATCTGAGCGCAGCACAGCACCTTGCCCATCCACCACCCCACTGCGGGGGCTCCAGAGCAGCAGTCGCCCGGTGGCGTAGGTGCTTTGGCTGCCCGCTAGAGCAAGACCTTCCCGGACCATGCGGCTCGGGGTTTCATCGTCAGCGGACAGAAACACATGAAACGGCGCACCGTTCCTGACCTGGGCATACAGCTTACCGGTGGAGCCGGGTACGAGTTGGACCTTTACGCCACTGGCCGCCGAAAATAAGGCCGATATTTTTTGCGCCGGAATACCGAAATTGGCCGCCACCGCGACCGTCACCTCGGTGGCCATCGCAGGCACCGTCATCGCGCAGAACGCCAGAAGCCGGCAAAGTGCCCGCATCGTCATAGTCACACCCAATCGCTATCTAGAACAAGAAGGTCGTAGCTTAGCCGCACTGAAGTACTCCCGCCGGACGCCTTTGCCCGCAACCGCATTGAAAAGGACGGACCAGTGCGGCCGTTGGCATCGCCGCACCGTGGGCTTATCCGGCAGCAGACGTAAAAAAAGCTGTGGCTCCCGCCACAGCTTTGCTATCTTTTCAGTAGCACCCAGCGCACATTTCATATGGGCTAGGTGCTGCTTTTATGCCAAAGTCGCCTGCACGGCAGCCTTCTTCTGAAAATGTTTCAATACCCGTGGCAGGACCAGCACGCTGAGTACCACTGCCAGCAAAGTCACCGACATCGGGCGCTGCAGGAAGATCATGGCACTGCCCTCACCAATGGACATGGCGTTGCGCAGCTGCGCTTCCGCCAAGGGCCCCAGAATCATGCCCACGATCACTGGCGCCGTCGGGAAGCCGAAGCGCCGCATGACCAGCCCGAGTACGCCCACCACATACAGCAACACCAAGTCAAACGCGCTTTGGCGCATGCCGTAGGTACCCACCGTGGCGAAAATCAGAATACCGGCATACAGCTGCGCCTTGGGAACTTTGAGCAGCTTCACCCACAGTCCCACCATCGGCAGGTTAAGGACCAGCAGCATCACGTTACCGATGAACAGCGACGCAATCAAGGCCCAGACCAGCGCGGAGGAGCTGGTGAACAGCTGCGGTCCGGGTTGAATTCCGTAGTTCTGGAAAGCACCTAACAGCACTGCCGTGGTGTTGGACACCGGGATACCCAGTGTGAGCAAGGGAATCAGCGCGGTGGTCACCGTAGCGTTGTTGGCGGCTTCGGGACCGGCTACCCCTTCAATCGCACCGGTGGTGCCGAATTCAGCGAGGTCGTCGCCTTTGGCCAGCTTCTTTTCTGCTGCATAGCTCAAGAAAGTCGGTATCTCCGTGCCACCAGCAGGAATACAACCGAACGGTGCACCAATTGCGGCCCCCCGGAGCCAAGCGGGAATCGAGCGCTTCCAGTCTCTGGCCGTCATGGTCACACGACTGAGCTTGTTTTCGCTCTCTTTGACCTTGCCTTCAAACAGCACGAAGTGCAAGGCCTCGGCCACCGCAAACAGACCCACGGCGACCAACACTATCTCGATGCCGTCCAGCAGTTCCGGCATATTGCCGGTGTAACGCGCCTGCCCGGTGATCTGGTCCATACCGATCAGACCGATCGACAAGCCCAGAAACAAGGCGGTCAAGCCCCGCAAGGTGCTCTGACCCAAGACCGCGCTCACTGTCGTGAAGGCCAGCAACATCAGGCAGAAGTACTCAGGCGGGCCCAGCTTGACGGCGTATTCAGCGACCAAGGGAGCAAACAAGGTCACGACCACGGTCGCGATACTTCCGGCCACAAACGAGCCGATGGCAGCAGTGGCCAGCGCGGCCCCCGCACGACCACTCTTGGCCATCTTGTTGCCCTCCATCGCAGTCACCATGCTGGAGGTTTCTCCGGGGGTGTTCAACAGAATGGAGGTGGTGGAGCCACCATACATGGCGCCGTAATAAATACCGGCGAAAAAGATCATTGAGGCCGTGGCCTCGACCTGGGTGGTGATGGGCAGCAACATAGCCACCGCAGTGGCCGGGCCGATGCCTGGCAGCACACCGACAGCCGTGCCCAAGGCGCAGCCGACGAAGGCCCAGAGCAGGTTCACCGGCGTACCTGCCGTGGCGAACCCTTGAAGGAGTTGATTCCAGATTTCCATTACAGCCATCCACTTTGCGTCAAACCTGGCAAGCTGATGGCCAGAAACTTGGTAAACATCCAGTACACCGGCGCAGCGATCAAAACGCCCACCACTGCATCATTGATCCACGACTTGCGCCCTCCGGCCGGCTGGCCCTGCGCCAGGCGAGCGCCCCGCGCTGCCAGCACAAAACAAATAGCGCAGCTGAAGATAAAACCGATGGTGGTGATCAAGGCCGCGTTGACCAGCAAGCCGACTGACATCCAGATAAATCCGGGCCAGAAGGCGGGCTGGCCGTCTTCGTCTTCTTCCATGTCGAGAAAGCCGCCCCTACGGACTTCCCACAGCATGAAGCCGCCGCACAAACACAGCGCAATAGATACCACCCACGGAAGAAAGTCAGGGCCGATACCGGCGTAACCCGCTTCCGAAGGAATAATCCACGCCCCTGCCCCCAGGCCGAGGCCCAGAAGCAGAACCCCGAAGGCGACAGCGGCTTCCTGCCGCGCTTTCACGACCTGTTGCATCACAGCATTCCGGAGAGGTGCATGATGCCGCGCAGGCTGGCGAAGTCGGCATCGACAAAGTCGTCAAATGCTTTGCCAGTCAAGAGTGCAGGTGTCCAGCCGTTCTTGTCCAAAGCCTCGGACCAACCCTTGGTCTTGGAGACCTTGACGATCAAGTCGGTCAACGCAGCGCGTTGCTCTGGGGTGATTCCGGGGGCACCGTACACACCACGCCAGTTACCCAATACGATGTCATAGCCCTGCTCTTTCATGGTCGGCACATTGGCAATACTTGGCAGGCGCTTCTCGGATGTCACGCCGATAGGGCGCATCTTGCCGGCAGAGATGTATTCGGCAAACTCGCTGTAGCCGCTGCCGCCCACCGATACGTTGCCACCCAAAATGGCCGCGGTGGCTTCACCGCCGCCACGGAAGGCGACGTAGTTCACTTTTTTAGGGTCCACGTTGACTTTGGTAGCCAACATGGAAGCACAGATGTGCTCTGTGGATCCGCGGGAACCGCCGCCCCACTTCACGCTGCCGGGGTCTTTTTGCATTTGGGCGACTACGTCCTTCATGGTCTTGAAGGGAGAGTCAGCAGGCACCACAAAAACGTTGTATTCGCTGGTCAGGCGGGCAATGGGGGTCGCTTTGTCCAAAGCGATAGCCGGCTTGCCAGTAATGATGCCGCCCAACATGACTGCGCCCATCACCATCAGTGCGTTCGGGTCGCCTTTGGCAGAGTTCACGAACTGCGCCAAGCCGATCACGCCAGCGGCACCTCCCTTGTTGTCGTACTGCACAGTGTCAGCCAATTTGGCATCAATCAAGGCTTTGCCCAATGCGCGGCCGGTGCCATCCCACCCGCCACCGGGGTTCGCGGGGATCATCATCTTCAAGTTAGCAGAAGCACGGGCTGTCAAAGGCAGTGCACCGGCAGCCGCCATAACGGCCATAGATTTCAGAAAGGTATCACGACGCATGGGAAGTCTCCTGTGGTTGTTGGTACGGCCTATGATGCGGGCCGTGGCTGTCAATCGGCTGTCCAATTTCCTAGGGGAAACCCGTAACCCTTTCCTGTCTCCACCATGCATTTGCTGCTGATTGAAGATGACCCCGCCCTGCACATCACCCTGCAGCGCAGCTTGGTTCGTGCGCAAATGCGGGTTGACGTGTGCCATGACGGAGCGCTTGCGCTGGATCTCTGGACCCGCCTGCAGCCCGATGTGGTGGTGCTGGACTTGAGCCTCCCGGGCATGGACGGGCTGGACGTGCTCAAGCAAGCCCGCAGCAACGGCTTGCGCACCCCGGTGCTCATCCTCACCGCGCGCGGTACGGTCGGTGACAAGGTGCTGGGACTCAACGCCGGTGCAGATGATTACTTGCCCAAGCCCTTCGACCTGGACGAATTGGAGGCCCGCATCCGTGCCCTGCACCGCCGCAATGCCGACAACCCTGCCCCCCAAGGCAGCGATCTGCTATTGGGCGAGCTGCGTTTAGACCGCCAAAGCGGCGCTATCTACCACCGCCACACCATCCTGGACCTGTCACCCCGCGAGCTGACTTTGATGAACGCGCTCATGTCGCGTCCCGGGCATGCGGTCAGCAAAGAGCGTTTGTTTGAAGTTGTATTCCCCGGCCAACTGGAGGTGCAGTTCGAAGCGATTGAGGTGGTGGTGTACCGCCTGCGCAAAAAATTGGTCAACATGCGGGTGAGTCTCGTGACCCTGCGAGGTCTGGGCTACCTGCTCAAGGCGGATTGATATGGCTTCCGGCCACGCTGCACCCTCGCTGCGAAAGAGCCTGTTGCTGGGCATCTTGATTCCAATTTTGCTTTTCGTGCTGGTCGACACCTACAGTCTTTATCGCCAAGCACTTGCGGCCGTCAATACCGCCTATGACCGCACCTTGCTCGCCTCGGCCAAAGCCATCGGCGAGCTGCTGGATATTGAAGGGCACGGTGACAACGCACGCCTCCGGGCCCAGATTCCCTACGCAGCCCTAGAGGCCTTTGAAGCCGACAACCGCAGCCGCATGAGCTACCGGGTGTCTGACGCGCAAGGGAATTGGGTCGATGGCGAGCAAGATATCAACTTGTGGAGAGGCCAGATTCCACAGCAAGGCCCCTATGCCGCGCTGGTGGATTTTTATGACGACACATTCCGCGGAGACGCTGTCCGGGTGGCCGTACTGTTACAACCGGTAGCCAGCGGCCGTGAACGCGCCATGGCCATGGTGCAGGTGGCCGAAACGCTGGAGCTGCGCCACACCCTGGCGCGGCAAATTCTGATCGATACCTTGCAGCGCCAACTCATCCTCATCACCGTGATCACGGTCGTCGTGCTGCTGGTGGTGGGGCGCGCTACCCGACCGGTCAGGCGGCTTAGTGAAGACCTCGAGCAACGATCTGAAGACGACCTCACCGCTCTGCCGGCCGGTGAACTACCTTTGGAGATTCAGCCCCTCGCCGTAGCCACCAACCACGTAATGCAAAAACTGCAGCATTTGCTGGACCACCAGAAGCGCTTCGTGCGGGACGCCGCTCACCAGCTCCGCACCCCGTTGGCGGTGCTCAAGGTCCAGGTGCAATCGGCACTGCGGGGCGACATTCCGGCCCGCGAAGGGCTGGAGGAGATTGAAGCCACAGTCGACCGCGCCACCCAGTTGGCCAACCAGATGCTCTCACTCGCCAAGGTCGAGCAGGTGCGCCAACAGCAGGACTTTGCGGCCATGAACTGGGCGGAACCGGTGCGGGCCATCGCCCTGGACCTCTCTGCGCTGGTGGGGGAAAAAGAGCTGGACTTCGAGCTCATCACCGAGCCGTGCACTGTGATGGCCCACGAATGGATGTTGCGCGAAACCGTGCGCAACCTTCTCCACAATGCAGTGCGGCTTTCTCCGGCGCAAGGCGCGCTCCTGATACGCCTAGCGAAAGACGGGGACTGGGCGCAACTCACCATCACTGACAGCGGCCCCGGCATCAGCGATGCATTGCGCATGCAGCTCTTCCAACCGTTTGCCGCCGGCCACATGCACTCCGGCTCCGGCCTGGGCCTGACGATCACGCGGGAAATGGTGCTCGCTCTGGGAGGCACCATCCAGCTCAACAACCGGTATTCTGGCGAACACTGCATCGGACTGGATGCTTGTGTACGATTGCCACTTCACCACGCTTAGGCACAGATTTCCGCATGGACAGCACCCGGATCGACAAGTGGCTTTGGGCCGCCCGCTTTTTCAAGACCCGCTCACTGGCGACTGATGAGGTCCAGCTCGGCCGGGTGCAGTGGGAAGGCCGGGATGTCAAACCCGCCAAAGATGTCAAAGTCGGGGACACCCTGACCATCTGGCAGGGCAAAGTGAAAAAGACTGTCAAGATCCTGATCATCAGCGAACAACGCGGCCCCGCAACGCTAGCGCAGCAGATGTACGCGGAAACCGAAGTTAGCCTGCAACAACGACTGGCCGCCGCGGAGCAGCAGCGACTCAGCCCGGAGCCCGCCCACACGATTGCCGGGGGCCGCCCCACCAAGCGCGACCGGCGCGCCCTGCAAGGGGGCTGGAACGATCGCTGGAGCGCCTCGCTGGACTGATGCCCCTATTGCGGCAAGCCCGCTGGAGCGAGGCATTACGCACGGTTCGAAAGCGGCGATAATCGGGGGTTACTACTGAGGCACCGAGCATCCGGCAGGAACGCCGCACCCCTCAGGGCCCCCGCCATAGAACGACATTTGGAAAGCCCTTCTGCATGACCGCCCTCACCCCCGTATCCATTTCCCCGGTTGAAGACATCGTGGCCGACATGCGCGCCGGCCGCATGGTCATTCTGGTGGACGAAGAGGACCGTGAAAACGAAGGCGACCTGGTTCTCGCCTCGGACCATGTCACCCCCGAAGCCATCAACTTCATGGCCCGCTTCGGTCGCGGCTTGATTTGCCTGACCCTGACCCGCGAGCGTTGTGAATACCTCAAGCTGCCGCCCATGGCCGCCCGCAACGGTACGGTCTACAGCACCGCATTTACCGTCTCGATCGAGGCCGCCGAGGGTGTGACCACCGGCATCTCCGCCGCAGACCGCGCCAAAACCGTACAGGCTGCAGTGGCCAAAAACGCAGTGGCGACCGATCTGGTGCAACCCGGCCACATTTTCCCTTTGCAGGCCGTCGATGGTGGTGTGCTCATGCGCGCCGGCCACACCGAAGCGGGTTGCGACCTCTCGGCAATGGCAGGCTGCAGCCCTTCGGCCGTGATCTGCGAGATCATGAAAGACGACGGCACCATGGCCCGCCTGCCCGACCTGCAATTGTTTGCAGCCGAACACGGCCTCAAAATCGGGACGATTGCCGACCTGATCGAACATCGCAGCCGCGTTGAATCTCTCATTGAGACCGTGGGTAGCCGCCCTATGAAAACCGCCTACGGCGAGTTCACGGCCCACGCCTTCAAAGACAGCACCGGTCAAGGTGTGCACCTTGCACTGGTCAAGGGCGAGTGGGATGCCGGCACCGTAGTGCCCGCCCGCGTACACGAACCCCTGTCCGTGCTCGATGCCCTGGAAGTCGGACGCAGCATGCACTCCTGGAGCCTTGACGCAGCCCTGGCCTACATTGCCGCCGAGGGCAAGGGCGTGGTGGTGTTGCTCAACTGTGGAGAAAGTGCTGATCAACTGCTGAGCCAATTTGAAGGCACCGCACGCGCATCGCAAGCTCCGGAGCGCGGCCGCATGGACTTGCGCACCTACGGCATCGGCGCGCAAATCCTGCTCAAGTGCGGAGTCCAAAAGATGCAACTCATGGGAAGCCCCCGACGCATGCCCAGCATGACCGGCTTCGGCCTGGAAATCACCGGCTACATCAGCAAATAACTCAAACCAAGGAACTACCCATGTTTGGCGCAGACAAAGGCACCGCAGCCTCCGACCGTTTGAACGGCAAAAAACTCCACATCGGTATCGTGCAAGCCCGCTTCAATGCCGACGTCACCAACGCCTTGGCCACCGCCTGCAAAACTGAATTGCTGGCCCTGGGCGTGTCGGAAAAAGACATCGACCACGTCACCGTCCCCGGTGCATTGGAAGTGCCCTTAGCCCTGCAAGCCATGGCCGAGAAAGGCACTTACGATGCCCTGATCGCACTGGGCTGCATCATCCGCGGCGAAACCTATCACTTTGAGTTGGTCGCCAATGAATCCGGTGCTGCGGTTACCCGCGTATCACTTGACTATCAAGTCCCGATCGCCAATGCGATTCTCACGACCGAGAACCTGGAACAAGCCGTAGCCCGGCAAATCGACAAGGGCCGCGACGCAGCCCAAGTCGCCGTGGAAATGGCCAACCTGTTGGAGAGCATCTGATGAGCGACACCCCCAACACCTCTTCGGCCAAGCGCCCTCCCCGCCAGAGCCGCACCGGCCTGACCACCACCGGCGCCCGTAAAGCGGGCAGCAAATCCAACCGCACGCGGGCCCGCGAGTTTGCGCTGCAAGGCCTGTACCAGAGCATTGTGGGCCGCAATGCGGTCGACGACATCGACCCGTTCACCCGTGACCTGGCCGGCTTCAGCAAGGCCGATGCTGTGCACTTCGATGCCCTGCTGCATGGCTGTGTGGCCCAGGCTGAAGAGCTCGATGCCCTGATTTCCCCCGCCCTCGACCGGCCCATGACCGAGATTTCCCCCGTGGAGCACGCCATCATGTGGATCGGTGCCTACGAGTTGAAACACTGCCTTGATGTGCCATGGCGAGTGGTGCTGAACGAGTGCATCGAGCTGGCCAAAGAATTCGGCGGCACCGATGGCCACAAATACGTGAACGGCGTGCTCAACGGCATTGCCCCGCAGTTCCGCGCCGTGGAAATCGAAGCCGAACGCAACAAGAAACCTACCGCCTGATCGCCCGAAGCCACGATGCACATTTCCTCACGCGCACAAAACATTGAGCCGTTTTATGTGATGGTGGTTGCCAAGGCAGCTTCTGCCCTGGCCGCACAGGTGGCGCACAGCGACGCGCCCATGGTGTTCCTCAATATCGGGGAACCCGACTTCACCGCCCCTCCTCTAGTGCAAGCGGCTGCCGAGCAAGCGATCCGCAACGGTGCCACCCAATACACGGCAGCCACCGGCCTACCCGCGTTGCGCGAGCGCATCAGCGCGTGGTACGCCACCCGCTTCGGGGTTCAGGTTCCTGCCGAGCGCATCGTTATCACCGCGGGGGCTTCTGCCGCGCTGCACCTGGCTTGCATGGCACTCATTGAGCCGGGCGACGAGGTCTTGATGCCCGACCCGAGCTACCCTTGCAACCGCCACTTCGTGAGTGCGGCGGAGGGTAAAGCGGTCTTGCTGGAGACCTCGGCCGACGAGCGCTACCAACTCAGCGCTGCCAAAGTGGCTGCCGCCTGGGGACCCCGGACCCGCGGTGTGCTGCTGGCCTCGCCCTCCAACCCCACCGGCACCTCGATCCACCCCGACGAGCTGCGCCGCATCCATGCCGTAGTGCAGGCCAAGAGTGGCATTACGCTGATTGACGAAATCTACCTCGCACTCAGCCACGATGACCAGTTCGGCCATACCGCGCTGGCAATCGATGACCAGGTCATCAGCATCAACAGCTTCAGCAAATATTTCAACATGACGGGCTGGCGCCTGGGCTGGATGGTGGTGCCGCCCTCCTTGGTCGCCGTGATCGAGCGCTTGGCCCAGAACCTGTTCATCTGCCCCAGCACCATCGCGCAGCATGCTGCCTTGGCCTGCTTTGAGCCCGAAAGCATTTCGCTGTACGAGGCCCGACGTGCTGAATTCAAAGCGCGCCGTGACTACTTCATTCCCGCCTTGCGGGATTTAGGTTTCAGCATTCCGGTGGAGCCCGACGGTGCCTTTTATGTCTGGGCCGATTGCTCGGAACTTTGCGCGCGTCTCGGGCTCGAAAGCAGTTGGGAATTTGCCTTTGAAGTTATGCACCGTGCCCATGTCGCCATCACCCCGGGGCGGGATTTCGGCGCGGCCACCACCGCGCGGTTTGTGCGCTTCTCGACCGCCAGCTCGATGCAACAATTAGAAACAGCCATCCAGCGCTTGCGTGCGATGCTTCACCCTGTTTAAGCCTACACACCATGAACCAAGACCTTTCCATACTGCACCTCGTACTGAACGCAAGCATCGTGGTGCAGGCCGTCATGGCCCTGCTGATGCTGGTGTCCATTGCCAGCTGGGCTGCCATCTTCCGCAAACTGTTTTCCCTCAAGCGGGTAAAGACCCAGAACGAGGCTTTCGAGCGCGACTTCTGGTCCGGCTCCAGCCTCAATGATCTGTTCAACGCCGCCAGCCGCAATGCCCAGACCTGCGGCCCCATGGAGCGCATTTTTGCCAGCGGCATGCGCGAATTTCAGAAACTGCGTGAGCGCCGGGTGAGCGATGTCGGCACCCTGATGGACGGCGCTCGCCGCGCCATGCGCGCCAGCTTCCAGCGCGAAATGGACGAGGTAGAGAGCAACCTCTCTTTTCTCGCATCCGTCGGCTCCGTGTCGCCTTACGTGGGCTTGTTCGGGACCGTCTGGGGCATCATGCATGCCTTCACCGGCTTGGCATCGTTGCAGCAAGTGACCTTGTCTACCGTGGCCCCCGGCATTGCCGAAGCCTTGGTAGCCACTGCCATCGGCCTGTTTGCGGCGATTCCCGCAGTGGTGGCCTACAACCGCTTTGCCCGTGACCTGGACCGCATTGCGATCCAGCAGGAAACCTTCATCGAAGAGTTCTCCAACATTCTGCAACGCAACGTCAGCGCCCAGCCTGCGCCGGCCGGCCGCTAGGCCCAACCAGGAGTCGACATGCCTGCAGTCGCCGGACGTGGCCGTGGACGCCGCACGATCAACGAAATCAACATGGTGCCCTTCATCGATGTGATGTTGGTGCTCTTGATCATCTTCATGGTGACTGCCCCGCTGATCACCCCCAGCATGATCGACCTGCCCAGCGTGGGTAAAGCAGCGCGCCAGCCGGATCAGATCATTCAGGTCGTGCTCACCAAAACAGAGGCCCTGGAAATCAAGGTCAAAGAAAAAACCACCTCGGTGACACTCAAAGACTTGGCTTCCACCATTCAGCAAGCGCAAGGGCCACGCGACGGCGCTGCCGCAGCAAACTCCGCAGTGGTGATCAGTGCCGACAAAAATGTGAAGTACGAGAGCGTAGTCAAGGTCATGGACACCTTGCAACGCGCAGGTATTCAGCGCGTGGGCTTGTCCGTGCAACTGGCTAACTGAGCGTACGCACTGCCCCATGCCCGCTGCTGATACACGACAGGAATTTGCACCGCCCCACACCCCGGGCATGTTGCGTGCTCTGGTGATGGCCCTGATGGCCCACGCTGCGCTGGTCGCGGTGCTGGCTATCGGTGTCGCCTGGAAGCGCGAGCTCCCGCCGGCCACCGTCGAGGCCGAGTTGTGGTCGGCCATTCCGCAAGAAGCCGCACCACCACCGCCCCCTGAAGAGCCCGAATCGGAGCCGGAACCCGAACCAGTCCCCAAGCTTCAACCCACTCCACCGCCGCCGGTCGTCAAGCCGCTTGCACCCGATGCGCCCAGCAAAGCCGACATCGCGCTGGCCAAAGAAAAAGAGCGTCGCGCAGAAGAAGAAAAACAAAAAGAACTGATGGCGCAGCAAGCCTTGGCCCGCAAGGCACAGGAAAAGCGGGATCAAGAGAAGCGCGAACTGGAGAAGGCGGCCAAATACAAGCAGGACAAAGCCCGCGCCCAGCGTGAGAAAGAGCTGCAGGAGAAAGAGAAGCTGGCCAAGGACAAGGCCGCCCGCGATGCCAAGGAAAAAGCCGAAAAATCCAAAGTCGCAGACGCTGCCAAACAAAAAGCGGAAAAAGCAGCCCGCGAAGAAGCCAAGCGCGCCGACGAGTTCCGCCAGCAACAAATCGCCCGCATGACCGGGCTGGCCGGAGCCAGCGGCAGCGGCGCGCCCAGCTCTAACGGCACTGCGGCCAAGAGCTCGGGCCCCGGAGCCAACTACAGCGGGCGTATTCAGGCGGCGGTCAAGCCCAACATCACATTCACCGACACGATTGTTGGCAACCCGAAAACAGAAATCGAAGTGAGCCTGAGCGCCAGCGGCGAGATCTTGAGCAAGCGCGTGATCAAACGCAGCGGAAACAAAGCGTGGGACGATGCGGCAGAAAACGCTATCGACAAAACCCGCAAATTGCCTCTGGACGATGGCAAAGTCTGGTCGCCGATGATCATCGTCATCTCGCCGCAGACGCTGGTCGGCCCCTAGACTGCTACTTTTTTGATAGCTGCTTGCGCATATATCTAGAGGGCTGGCGCTCTCTTTGGTACTAATTTAGTCGTAGGCAATCGCCGCCAGCCCGCCCGAAGCCTGGGCACGCCAGCTCGCCAAGGCAGCATCGGTCGGGTAAAACTTGGCAGCGTCCCCTAAGTGCAAATCGGCCCCGGCCAGCTCCGTGGTGCCACCTTCGGTGGCAGAGCACACTAGCTGCAGGCGCACAGACAGGCCCCGCACCAGCTCGCCATGTTCCGTCTCTTCCCGCACAGCCGGAAACTCCCGCACCAGCGCGGCCACATCCGGCGCACGCCCTTGGGCGTCGAGCTTCACCGGCACCCGCAAGTACTTGCCGAACTTGCAGCGGGCCTGCTCCAGGCTCCACACCTGCTGCACGGTCAGCTGCATGCCGCCCGAGAAGCGGTCCGGCATGGCTTTGCCCTCCACGATGATGAGCTCGTCGTCTTTGAGAAATTCTTTGTAGGTGTTGAGGATGGCCTCACTGGCACGCGCCTCGATCATGGCGGACTTGTCGTCCAGCTTGAACAGGGCCAACTTGCCGCGCTGGCCGTTGATCACCCGCAGCTCGGTCACGATACCGGCCAGTAACTGGGGTTCGCGGGAGTCTTTGATTTCCTCAATCGGCCGCCGTGCGAACTTGCGCACTTCGGTGGCCACCTCGTCAAACAAGTGGCCCGACAGGTAGAAGCCGACCGCTGTTTTCTCCTGGGTGAGGCGCTCTTTCACCCCCCACGGGGTGACCTCCACCAAATCAGGCTCCTGGGTGCTGGAGCCATGGTCATCGTCCCCGCCCATATCGAACAGGCCATGCTGGTTGGCGTTGGCAGCCGAGGCTGCGGCAAACTCAAACGCGCGGTCCATGGAGGCGACCAACTCTGCCCGGTTCAGGTGCAAGGTGTCAAAGGCGCCGGCTTTGATGAGTGCTTCCACACAGCGCTTGTTCAGTCGGCTACGGTCTACCCGGCGGGCAAAGTCAAACAGACTCTTGAACGGCCCGGCCTCCTCGGTCGGGCCCCTGCCCTCGCGGGCCGCCACAATGGCCAGAATCGCTTGCTCGCCGGTGCCCTTGATGGCGCCCAAGCCATAGCGGATCTCTTTGTTCGATATCGGCTCAAAGCGGTAGAAACCGCGATTGATGTTGGGCGGCTCAAAGCTCAGGCCCATTTTCTCGGCGTCTTCAAACAGCACCTTGAGCTTGTCGGTGTCGTCCATTTCCACCGTCATGTTGGCGCAGAAGAACTCCGCGGTGTAGTGCACCTTGATCCAACCGGTGTGGTACGCCAGCAAAGAGTAGGCGGCCGCGTGCGACTTGTTAAAGCCGTAGCCCGCAAACTTTTCCATCAAGTCAAAGACTTCATCGGCCTTCTCTTCGGGGATGCCGTGGGTCTTGAACGCACCGGCCCGGAAGATGCCGCGGTGCTCGTCCATTTCTTCTTTTTTCTTCTTACCCATGGCGCGGCGCAGCAAGTCGGCGCCGCCCAGTGAGTAGCCGCCCAGAATCTGGGCGGTCTGCATCACCTGCTCCTGGTACACCATGATGCCGTAGGTCTCGGACAGCATTTCAGCCACTGCCGGGTGCGGGTACTCCACCACCTCGCGCCCGTGCTTGCGGGCCACGAAACTCGGAATCAGGTCCATAGGGCCGGGGCGGTACAAGGCGTTCAGGGCAATCAGGTCTTCCAGTCGGCTGGGCTTGGCGTCGCGCAACATGCCCTGCATGCCCCGGCTTTCAAACTGGAACACCGCCTCGGTTTTGCCTTCGCTGAACAGCTTGTAAACCTTGGCATCGTCCAGCGGCAGGTTCTCGTAGGCAAACTTCTCTTGCCCCGGGTGCCGCTTGCGGATGAACTCGGCCGCAATTTCCAGAATGGTGAGTGTGGCCAGGCCCAAAAAGTCGAACTTCACCAAGCCGATGGCTTCCACATCGTCTTTGTCGTACTGGCTGACCGCAGACTCGCTGCCGGGCTGCTGGTAGAGCGGGCAAAAGTCGGTGAGCTTGCCCGGCGCAATCAACACGCCCCCGGCATGCATGCCGATGTTGCGGGTCATGCCCTCGAGCTTGCGGGCCATCTCCAGCAGGGTTTTGACGTCTTCTTCTTTGGCCTCGCGCTCCGCCAGAATCGGCTCGGCCTCGGTGGCGTAGACGTATTTGTCGCTCTTCTTGCCATCGGTGGGCGGCAATTGCAGGGTCACGTTGGTGCCCGGCTTGTTGGGGATGAGCTTGCTGATGCCGTCGCAAAAGGTGTAGCTCATGTCCAGCACGCGCCCCACATCGCGCACCACGCCGCGGGCGGCCATGGTGCCGAAGGTGGCAATCTGGCTCACGGCGTCTTTGCCGTATTTGTCTTTCACATAGTCGATCACCAGGTTGCGGTTGGTCTGGCAAAAGTCGATGTCGAAGTCGGGCATGGACACCCGCTCCGGGTTCAAAAAGCGCTCAAACAGCAGGTTGTAGCGCAGGGGGTCCAAGTCGGTAATCTTGAGCGCATACGCCACCAGCGAGCCGGCACCGGAGCCGCGCCCCGGGCCCACCGGGCAACCGTTGTTCTTGGCCCAGTTGATGAAGTCGCCCACGATCAAAAAGTAACCCGGGAAACCCATCTTCAAAATGGTGCCCAGCTCAAACTCCAGCCGCTCCACATAGCGCGGCATTTCCGCCTCGCGCTCCTGCTCATTCGGGTAGAGGTGCACCATGCGCTCTTTGAGCCCCTCGAAAGAAGCGTAGCGAAAGTATTCCTCGGGCGTCATGCGCTGGCCGTCTACCAGCGGTGTCGGAAAAGCGGGTAGCTGCGGCTTGCCCAGCACCAGCGTCAGGCTGCAGCGCTTGGCAATCTCAAGGGTGTTGGCAATGGCCGACGGAATGTCGGCAAACAGCGCCTCCATTTGTTCCGCGGTTTTGAAATACTGCTCGCGGGTGAAGCGGCGCACACGCTTGGGGTTGCTCAAAATCTCGCCATCGGCAATGCAGATGCGGGCCTCGTGCGCCTCAAAGTCCTCGGGGCCGGTGAACTGAATCGGGTGGGTGGCCACCACCGGCAGCTTCATGCGGGCAGCCAGCTTGACGGCCGCCACCACATGCGCCTCGTCGTCGGTGCGACCGGCGCGCTGCAGCTCCATGTAGAAGCGGTGCGGAAACACACCCGCGAGCTGCAAAGCCACATCGTGCGCGCGGGCGGTGTCGCCCTGCACCAGGGCTTGGCCCACGGGGCCTGCCTGTGCGCCTGCGAGCGCAATCAGGCCTTCGTGAAGCTCTTTCAGCCATGCCAGCTTGACCACTGCCTGGTTTTTGACCACGTTCTGGGTAAAGGCCCGCGCAATCAGCTCCGACATATTCAGGTAACCCTGCATGTTCTGCACCAGCAGAATGATGCGGGTCACCGCCGTGGGGTCGCCACCCAGCCCTTCGAGAATGATTTCGGCCCCGATCACCGGCTTCACCCCCTTGCCCCGGCCGCCCTTGTAAAACTTGATGGCGCCAAACAGATTGTTCAGGTCGGTGATCGCCAGCGCGGGTTGCCCGTCTTTGGCAGCCAATTTAATGACATCGTCAATACGATTGGTTCCGTCAACGACAGAAAACTCGGTGTGAAGGCGCAGGTGTACAAACATCGGTCCATTGTAGTTTTTGATTGCCGCTCGCTGGACGGGTACGGGCTCTGTCAGCGACAATCCCTCGCTGCCGCTTGCAGACCCGCCCTCCCAAAAAACCACCTTATGTCACGCTTACCCTTCAGCCCCCACGGCTCGGTGCTGGTCGATGCGGAACCCGGCATGTTGGTCGTGCACATGCACGGAGACTGGAATACGGAAATGCAGACTGCGGTAGCCCGCCAGATGCGGGCCTACGCTGCCGGTCTCAACGCCGCAGGACCCTGGGGCATCGTGAACCAGATGCACGACACCTTGGTGTACGCGCCTGAGATCTATGAAAAAACACGCGCCAGCTACGCCCACCGGCCGGCCGGCTCCCGGCTGCAGGCCGTAGCCTTTGTGATTGCTTCCCATGTGGAAGGTGCCTCCTTGCTGCGGTCCCGGTTTGAGCGCCTGCTGGACGGAATCATTCCCTCGCAGGTCTTTGCCGACTTGCCGAGTGCCAGACTCTGGATGCACACCCAGCTGCACACGCCGCCCCACCCCGGCACACCGGCCCCGCCTTAAAATCAGGCGGTGAACACCGTACTGAACATCTCCACTTACAAGTTCGTCCCCCTACCGGACGCCCCGGCATTGCGTGAGCTTTTACTGGGCCGGGCCCAGGCCCTACAACTCAAAGGCACCATTTTGCTGGCCGAAGAGGGCATCAACATGTTTCTGGCCGGGCCGGCGGACGATGTGCGCAGCTTCGTGGCCCAGCTACAGCAGGATGCGCGCTTTGCGGACATCAACCCCAAAGAAAGCTGGTCGGACAGCCAGCCTTTCAAAAAAATGCTGGTCAAGGTCAAGGGTGAAATCATCCGCATGAACCACCCCACCATCAAACCAGCCGACGGACGCGCCCCCTCCGTGGCCCCCGCCACAGTCAAGCGCTGGCTCGATCAAGGGCACGACGATGCAGGCCGCCCTGTGGTCACGCTGGACACCCGCAACGACTTTGAAGTGGACGAAGGCACGTTTGACGGCGCCATTGACTGGCGCATCACCAAATTCACCGAGTTTCCAGATGCGCTGCGCAGCCACCTGGACGACTTGAAAGACAAAACCGTGGTGAGCTTTTGCACCGGCGGCATTCGCTGCGAAAAAGCGGCCATTCTGATGCGGGAAGAAGGCCTGGAGCACGTCTACCAGCTCGAAGGCGGCATCCTGAAGTATTTTGAAGAAACCGACGGCAGCCACTACCAGGGCGGCTGCTTTGTGTTTGATGAGCGGCGCGCCCTGAGCGCCGACTTGCAAGCCACCGGCCTGCAGCACAGCACCGAGGCCTGAGCCGCTAGCGCATGACCACCGGCATGCCGCTGGCCCAGCCCGCCTTCTGAAGCCACGCAAAGACCGAGTCCACCGTGACGGTTTCAATCCGGTCTGCATAGCGCTTTTCATCCGGATGGTCGTCAAACGCCACATTGGCCTTGGTCATGCGCGCCCCCAAGCGAACCAAGGGCGTGATCGTCAGGGTTGTAGGCTGGTAGGCGGAGCGCTGCAGCCACGCTTGCGCCTGAGCGCGATCGGTCACCGGCGCGGCACTGCCGGCGGTGACGGCATAGGCCAGTGTTTCAATCGCCCACTGGTTGCTCTGCTGGTACTTGCCGGACCACGGGTAACTCACCATGCTGTAGCGCGGATGGTGCATCGCCAGCGATTGCTGCGGGTCCTGCAACAACTTGAGCATGGCGGTCTGGGCCGGCAGGCTGAGCGGCATCCACGCCGCTTCGTACTGCCAAAGATCGTCCAGAAAAAACTCGCCAAGGCCTTGCCGGTAAATGGCGGACTCTGCCGTGCCGCACAGGTTGAGCTTGTGCAGTACCCGCCACACATGGCTGCCATCGGACTGGTCTTGCCGGTACACAAAGCCAAGGTGCGAATAGCGCACCCCGTATTTGCTCAGGTCCTGCCCGGCGCGCGCCATGAGCACCACCTTGGCACCGCTCGCATCGAGCGCTTGCAGCGTCTTCCACGCCAGCGTCAGGGACTTGTCGACGGTTTCGGGCTTCAAGTCCTGCGGCTCGCCACAGGGGCGCCCCGCATGCGCCAGGCCCGCGGCCGCCACGCCGAGCACGAACAGCCAACGCACGCCGGAAATCGGGACACTCACCGGCTGACGCGCTCGTTGTGCAGCAGGGCTTTGCCGATCTCGTTCGGTATGAACGCAATCACCTTGCCCGCCACCGACAGCACCACACCCGTGGTGATCACGCTGACAAACACAACCGTACCCACTGCCGCAGACGCGCCCGCGGCCACCTTGCCCGAAACTTCGACGCTGGCACGCGCGCCATCCGACATGCGCTCCAACACATAGACCGTGCCCTTGGCAGAGGCCTCCACCGTTTTCACCACTAGCACAGCACCGGCGGTAGAAAAAGCCACCGGAATGGCGATCGCGGCACCCGCGCTGGCACCCACGACCGAGGCCACCGGCATCGCGCTGATGGCACTCAAGGCCGAGGCATCGGTTTGCGAATAGGCATGAAAAGGCATTGCAGCCCCCGCCAATATTGCGCAAGAAGCTATGAATTTAGTAGCAAAGCGAGTGGTCAAAACGAAACTCCGATGGGCTGAAAAGGCTACAGCTTACGCATACTTGGAACGGGCACAAAAAAAGCCCGCCGGAGCGGGCTTGTCGCTGTCAGGCCCGGAAGGCCTGTGGGCAGTCTTAGGCCTTGAGCTTGGCGGCAACACCTGCCACGCGTGCGCCGTAGGCTTTGGCGGTGTCCAGGTCGCCTTGGGGGATGTCTTCAGCCGGGCTGGTGGGGCCGACTTGGGCCATCACGCCGGAGTTGGAACCGATGCGGTTGATGGTGCCGTCGTTCATGGCGGGCTGGCCCACCCAGATCATGCCGTGCTGCTGAGACAGGGTGATGAAGTACTGGATGGTGGACAGCTTGTCACCGCTGGGGCTGGCAGAAATGGTGAAGCCGCCGGCCACTTTGTCTTTCCAGGCGGAGGTGAACCAACGCTTGCTGGACGCGTCTGCAAACTTCTTGAACTGCCAGGAAGCCATGCCCATGTAGGTGGGGGAGCCGAAGATCACGGCGTCTGCTGCATCCAGAGTGGCCCACTGGGCTTCAGTGATGTCGCCATTGGCGTCGATGGTGATCAGCTCGGCGCTGGCGCCCTCCGCCACGAATTGCGCCACGCGCTGGGTGTGACCGTAACCGGAATGAAATACCACTGCTACTTTTGCCATTTAGATAACTCCTAGGTAAAAAGACTCAAACAAAGATGCCCGCACCCTGCGGACACCCGAAAAAAATTAAGCTTCCAGATCAAAGACCAGCACTTCTGCGTCGTGCGCCGCATCCAGCACCAGGGCACTTTCCCCGCTGAGCAAGGCAGCGTCGCCGGTCTGCAGTGGGGTGCCGTTCACCGACACGGTGCCCCGCAACACCTGCAAATAGCCCTTGCGGGCGGGGTCCAGCGTCAGCTTGGCGGCATCAGCGCCATCCAGTAAGCCGCTGTAGAGCCTGGCGTCCGCGTGAAGGAGCACGCTGCCTTCGGCACCGTCCGGCGAGGCCACCAGTTTCAACACGCCTTGTTTATCCGCGGCCGCAAACGTTTTTTGCTCGTAGCTGGGCGGAATGCCGGTCACATTGGGTTCGATCCAGATCTGGAAGAAATGGGTGGTGTCGTTGGGCGCGTGGTTGAACTCGCTGTGCATCACGCCGGTGCCCGCGCTCATGCGCTGCACATCGCCGGGGGGAATGCCTTTGACATTGCCCATGCTGTCTTTGTGCGCCAGGTTGCCCGACATGACGTAGCTGATGATCTCCATGTCGCGGTGGCCGTGCGTGCCGAAGCCGGTGCCGGGCGCGATGCGGTCTTCATTGATCACGCGCAAGTTCCCCCAGCCCATGTGCGCAGGGTCGTAGTACCCGGCGAATGAAAAGCTGTGGAAAGACTTGAGCCAGCCGTGGTCGGCGTAGCCTCTGTCCTGCGATTTGCGTACGGTCAACATGTGAAGTGCCTCTGGTTTCGTATGGGTAGAACTTTAGGCTCCGGACACTCGATTTCCATCCATGCGGTTTGATGGCATCATTCAAAAAAACTCAACTTAAGGGTATCGACCATGCAAACTGCACGCGACTTCCTCACCCCCGATGCGCTCTCCATGTTGCAGACCATTGCAGAATCGGGCAGCTTCGCAGCCGCGGCCCGCGAGATGGGCATGGTGCCCAGTGCCCTGACTTACCGGGTGCGCCAGATTGAGGATGCGCTGGACGTGTTGCTCTACGACCGTAGCTCGCGCCAGGCCAAGCTCACCGTGGCAGGGGCCGAGTTGCTGCGCGAAGGCGCGCGCTTGCTGGAGGAAATTGATGCGGTTGCCAATCGCGTCAAGCGGGTGGCCACCGGCTGGGAGCCGCAGCTCACCATCGCCATCGACACGGTGATCTCCAAACCCGTGATGATGGAGCTGTGTGAGAGCTTCTTCAGCCAGTCGCCCCCCACCCGCATCCGGCTGCGGGAAGAAACCCTGTCGGGCACCCTGGAGGCGCTGCTCAACGGCCAGGCCGACCTCGCGCTGGGCGTAGGCCCGGACTCCGCCCGCACCGCAGGCGTGCACAGCAAGCCCCTGGGCAATATGACGTTTGTGTATGCCGTGGCGCCCCACCACCCCCTGGCGAACGCACCCGAGCCCCTGAGCGACGACGTGATCCAAAAGCACCGCGCCGTGGCGGTGGCCGACTCCATCCAACGCGGGGCGGGCCAGACCTACGGGCTCCTCAGTGGCCAGGATGTGTTTACCGTGCCCACCATGCACGCCAAACTCGATGCGCAGCTGCGCGGCCTGGGTGGCGGCAACTTGCCCCGCTGCATGGCCGACAGTTACATCACCACCGGGCGCCTCGTCGTCAAAAAAACAGAGCGCCCCCAGCGCACCGTGCCCTTGCATTACGCATGGCGCCTGTCCAAAACGGTGAACCAGGGCCGCGCTCTGCAATGGTGGCTCAGCCAACTGGAGAGCGAAGCCACCCGCAGCGCCCTTATCGAGGAACACCGCACCGCGTAAACCGTTTACAGCGTGCGGCAGCGTGTATAAAGAGATCATTACAACCAACGGAGACTGCGCCCATGACAACATCCCGACATATTGCAATCGTGGGCGCCGGCATGGCCGCCATCGCCTGCGCGCGTACCCTGGTGCAGGCCGGTCACACGGTCAC
Organism: Rhodoferax sp.; assembly: GCF_013297935.1. GTDB lineage: Bacteria > Pseudomonadota > Gammaproteobacteria > Burkholderiales > Burkholderiaceae_C > Allorhodoferax. Next base: position 299,781 of record NZ_JAAFIX010000001.1, read on the forward strand.
CGTGTTTGAAAAAAGCCGGGGGCCCGGCGGGCGCATGTCCACCCGTGAAAGCGCCTTCGGCACTTTTGACCATGGGGCCCAGTACTTCACCGTGCGCGATGCGCGCTTTACCCAAGCCCTGCAAACCACACCCGGCCTGTGCCGCCCCTGGAGCGCCAACACTGTGCGCGTGCTCGACTCCCACGGCCGCGTAGCCGCCGCTGCCTTGCCCGGCCGCGACGCCCACTGGGTGCCCGCACCCGGCATGAACGCGCTGTTGCGCGCCTGGGCCAAACCGCTGATGGACGCCGGCCAGCTGCTGGCCAACACAAGGGTCACCGCCCTGGAACAAGATTCCCTGCACAAAAAGAAATGGCAGTTGCGCACCTCGGGTGAGGCTGGCACTCACCACGTCTATGGCGGTTTTGACGAAGTCATTCTGGCCATTCCCCACCCCCAAGCCCAAGAGTTGCTGGCCACTACGCCCAAGGGCGCCGCGCTGGCCAAGAAAACATCCAAAGTCTCTGTCGCCCCCTGCTGGACCCTGATGCTGGCCTACCCCCAGGCGGTACAGCCCGGCCTCACCACCTTGGGCCCCCAATGGAACGCTGCCCGCAGCACCCACCACCGCGTGGCATGGCTGTCGCGCGAATCGAGCAAACCCGGCCGCGGCAAGGTTGAGCGCTGGACTGTGCAGGCCAGCGCCGCCTGGTCGCAGGAGCACTTGAATGACTCTTCTGACCGCATTCAGGCCAAGCTCATCAAGGCGTTTGCCGAAATCACCGGCATCCGCGCCGAGCCCGCCCATGTGCAGGTGCACCGCTGGCTCTATGCCAAAACCGAAACCCCTTTGGGCGAGGCATTTCTCTGGGACCGCAAGTCCGGCCTCGGCGTGTGTGGCGACTGGTGCATCGGCCACCGGGTGGAAGACGCATTTATTTCGGGACTCGAACTCGCACTGGCAATTTAGCCCCCACGCTCCGCCGCTCCGCGGGTCGCTGCCCCCCGCACGGAAGGGTGCATCAGGCCCCGGGGCCTTCGCGCCTTGGGGCGGCCCGGCGGCGCTCACGCCAGAATATCTTCCCCATGTACAGAGGTCGTTTTGCCCCCTCTCCCACGGGCCCGTTGCATGCGGGCTCTTTGCTTGCTGCCCTTGCCAGCTGGCTGGATGCACGCGCCCACGACGGGCAATGGCTGGTGCGGATTGAAGATGTCGACACCCCGCGATGCGTGGTGGGCGGCGGCGAATTCATCCTGCACCAACTCGCCAGCGTGGGATTGCTGCCCGACGAGCCCCCGGTCTGGCAAAGCCAGCGCAGCGGCCTTTACCGCGCCGCACTGGACCACTTGACCGGCAGCGGGCTCGCCTACCCGTGTGCCTGCTCCCGAAAAGACATTGCCGAGGTACTGCAACAGCTAGGCAGTGGCAAGCCACGGCACGGGGAACTCGTCTACCCCGGCACCTGCCGCTCGGGCCTGCAGGGCCGTGAGGGACGCGCCTGGCGCTTGCGCACCGATGCCGAGAAATTAGTGCCAAAAACCGCTCCAACCCATACAGAATATGCGTATACAGCTCCTGATTTAATAGCAAACACAGAGCAAAATGGGTGGTGGACTTGGCACGACCGCAGGCTTGGCTGGCAACAGCAGCAGCTCGCCCACGAGGTGGGCGACTTTGTGCTGCTGCGCGCTGACGGGCTGTGGGCCTACCAACTGGCCGTGGTGGTGGACGATGCGGACCAAGGCATCACCCACATCGTGCGGGGCGAAGACTTGGCCGACAACACAGCCCGCCAGATCGCCCTGCAAAGCGCCTTGGGCCTGCCCACGGTGCAGTACCTGCACACGCCCTTAGAGTTGGGCGCCAACGGCGAGAAACTCAGCAAACAAAACGGGGCCACTGCGCTGGACCTGACAGACCCGCTGGCGGCACTTCAGCGCGCCGCTACAGCATTGGGTTTGCACCGAACGGCAGGTGATGTTTCGTCATCCCTCGCGCTTTGGACCGACGCATGGCGCGACCTCTGGTGCCTGGGGACAAGGCCGGGCCGCTGAGACACCTCATGCTGACGATGCCCGCAATCTGTGTGAGGACTCGTTGATGCCCTCCACGGTGTTCACCACGGCGGTGAGCTCTTCCATGGAAGCCGCGGTCTGCTCCAGAGCACTGGCGTTGGACACGTTGACCGCCACCTCGCGCACGGATGACGCCGTGTGGTTCAGCCCTACCCGAATCACTTGCAAGGTGTCTTGCAACAAGCCAAAACTATCGTTAGCCCCTCGTGAAGAGGGACGTGGGTGGCCAGGTCAGTAGGCCGGACTGCCTACAATGCAGGCCCCGCCCACGTGTAGCCGTTGCCATGACGAACCCAAACCCTTCCCTGCCCGAAAACCCCGAAACCCCTGCCACGCCTGAAGAGGCCGCCAAGCCCTTTATGCGCACCATCAAAAGCTTTGTCAAACGCGCAGGCCGCATGGGCGGTGGGCAGGAGCGCGCCATGGCCGAGTTGGGGCCGCAATTTCTCTTGCCCTACACACCCTCTGCTATCAATTTCGAAGCTGTCTTCGCAGGCGCTGTGGGGGCTACCGGCACAAATGATGCGCCAACTCCGGCCCAGCGTCCAGTGGTACTTGAAATCGGTTTCGGCATGGGTGAAGCCACTGCGCAAATTGCTCTCACGCTGCCGGGCACCAACTTCCTGTGCTGCGAGGTGCATGAGCCGGGTGTGGGCGCGCTGCTCAAGCGCATCGGTGAGCACAACATTTCCAACATCCGCATTTGCAACCACGACGCGGTGGAGGTCATCGACCACATGCTGCCCCTGGACTGTCTGGATGGTGTGCACATCTTCTTCCCCGACCCTTGGCATAAAACCAAGCACAACAAGCGCCGCTTGATCCAGAGCCCGCTGGTGGCCAAGCTGGCCGCCCGCTTGAAACCCGGCGGCTACCTGCACGCCGCCACCGACTGGGAGCCCTATGCCCAGCAGATTCTGGAAGTGCTCAGCGCCGAGCCCAAGCTCAAAAACCGCGCCTTGGCCTCCCACCCCCAACTGGCCGGCTACGCCCCCAAACCCCACTACCGCCCGCTGACCAAGTTTGAAAACCGGGGCATCAAGCTGGGCCACGGCGTGTGGGACGTGGTGTTCGAGCGCATTTAAGCGCCGGTAAAGCCGCGTGCAAGCGCCCGCCCACCAGGTGTCGCCCGCCCGGCAAGGGGTACGTCCCAGCTGCGTGGTGGTGCAGGCCCACAGCGGCGCCACCCTGCTGGAGTTTTTATGCCAGCGCTTTACGGCCGTGCCTGCGGCCACCTGGCAGGCCCGACTGGAGGCCGGCGACATCACTGACGCGCAGGGCCTGACCGCACGCGCCACTGATGCGGCCACACCGGGCCGGCGCTTGTATTACTTTCGCGATGTGCCGGACGAGACGCCCATTCCATTCACCGAAACCGTGCTCTGGCACGACGCCCACTTGCTGGTCGTCGACAAGCCGCACTTTCTGCCCGTGGTGCCCAGCGGCAAACATGTGCGCGAAACCCTGCTGGCACGCCTGCAACACCGGTTGGCATTGCCGGAGCTGTCGCCCATCCACCGCATTGACAAAGACACAGCTGGCTTGGTCATGTTCTCAGTGCAGGCCGCCAGCCGCAATGCCTACCAGGCCCTGTTCCGCGACCGGCTGGTGCAAAAAACTTATGAGTGCATCGCCCCGTGGAACCCCGATCTGCCGTGGCCGCTGCACCGCGAAAGCCGCATCGGCGACGCTGAGCATTTCATGCAACAAGCCGAGGTGCCCGGTGCGGTAAACGCCATCACCGACATCGCCCCGCTGGAGGTGCACGGTGCCTGGGCTCGCTACCAGCTGCGCCCGCTCACCGGCCAGCGTCACCAGCTGCGCGTGCACATGCACGCACTGGGCCTGCCGCTGCTGCATGACGGCATTTACCCGGTGCTCACCCCCGAAGGCGCCAACGACTACCGCCGCCCGCTGCAACTGCTGGCCCGCAGCCTCGCCTTCACCGACCCGCTGAGCGGCGCCCACCGCAGCTTTGAGAGCCAGCGCACCTTGCTCGCGATGGAAAATTTTTAAGAAATAGGCCGCTAGCCCCTTGATATATTGGGTACCCAGCTATAGAAACAATAGCGGATTCAGGCTGAAGCAGACGGCAGCAAGGCTTCGATGGCGGCTACATCCACTGCATCACACTGGGCGGCTTGCATAAATTGCTCGGCAAAAGTACGCCACACACCGCTGTGCAAAAAGTAGCGGAACAAAGTCGCATCGATATGCTGGTCCTTCGCCATGAAGGCCATGATGCGCAAGGACTCCGAGAGCGTTTTGGCACTCTTGTAGGGCCGGTCGGCCGCAGTCAGGGCTTCAAAGATATCGGCAATCGCCATCACCCGATCCGGCAGGGTGAGCTGCCCGGCCGAGAGTTTGCGCGGGTAGCCCTGGCCATCCATCTTCTCGTGGTGATTGGCTGCGATATCCGGCACGCGTGCGAGGTGCTTGGGCCACGGCAGGCTGCGCAGCATGAGCAGGGTTTGGACAATGTGATCGTTGATCTTGAAACGGTCTTCCTCGGTCAGCGTGCCACGGCGGATTCCCAAGTTGTAGAGCTCGCCCATGTTCTGCGCATGCGCCGGTAGGCGCATGTCAAAGCCATGGGTGTTGGCCGGGTTGTCTTTCTCCACCGCCGGGGTGCGCGCGCCCCAGGCCACGAGGTGCTCTGGCCCGTCACTCAGCAGACGCTCAGGTGCCGGTAGCTCGCTCCCGGCGGCCCCCATGCGCCGCAGCTCCTCACCCGAGAGACCCGCGCGCTTGTCGAAATGGCGTACCCACACGGTTTCGCTGATCTGACGCAAACGGGCTAGGTCCGCATCGGCCATGAACTCGCCCCCCAGATTGCAACGCGCCACGAAGGCAAAATCGTCCAACAACTGCGCGCGCGTGGTCTCCAACACCCGGGCCGCATGAGCCTCATCCGCCCCCGCGAGCACCGACTGCAGTGACGAAATCTCCGCATCACGCCACAACACTTCAAAGCGCATGCGCACCTCGTGAATGCGGTTGTAAATCACCTCCAGCTTGGTCGCTTTATCGATGATGTGCTCGGGGCTGGTAACTTTTCCGCAGTCATGCAACCACGCGGCAAGGTGGAATTCGTACCGCTGCTCTTCGTCGAGCACAAAGCTGGCATACGGGCCGTCCTGCTCGGCAGCCAACCGGTCCACCAGCATGCCGGCGAGCCGCGGCACCCGCTCGCAGTGCCCTCCGGTGTAGGGGCTTTTGGCGTCAATGGCATTGGCCATCAGGCGGATGATGGCGTCGAGCAATTCCTTTTGCGATGCCAACAGTTGCCGTGTCTCAATGGCCACCGCCAGACTGCCCGAGAGCTTGCGCACGAAGTCGGTAAACGCGGGTGCGGCGTGTCGTGTGTCGCCTGCGTGCTGCACGACGAGCAGGCCTTCCAACCCGCCATTGCGACCCCGCAACTCTTGCTGAAAGACGGCGCCGCCTGAGGCCACAGGGCGCGAAGTTCCATCGGGGCTTTGACCCGGCACATAGTCCATCGACTCTTGCGCAAACCCGTCTACCGCGGCGGTGCGGGCTGCACATTCCATGCGCCCGGTGCAGGCGTCCCACAAGTACACGGCGCCACCACTGCAGCGGGTGGCATGCACCAACTGATCCAGCACGCCAGACAGCATGGCCTCCATCTGGCGCTCGGTACCCATGGTGTGGCTCAGGTTTAAGAAGGTCTGAATAGTCTCGCCAGTGTCCTTCAAGGCGGCAGCCAGCCGGTTCACCTCCAGCACCCAGCTGTGTTGCTCCGGTCCGTCCTGAAAATCAAAGCCCACCATGCGCGCAGACTTGTGGGTCAGTTGGTCCAGGCTGCGCCCTATGGTGGCCCCGACCAGCCAGCCCACCGGCAACAAGGCTAGCACCAGCATCAAAATCAAAATCCCCAGCTTGCGACGCTTCTGACGTAAATCGCCCAGCAGATCGTCACTGGGCGCCGTGATCAGCAGACGGTGCACTTCACCATGCCAACCCTCAAAAGGCAGTACGACCCCTAGCCACTCCTGGCCCTCCACATCAAACAGCGCCACATCGCCATGGGGGGGCTGCAGGTCGAACAAGGCCGCTAACGCAGGCACTCCGATGGCATTGACGCCCGCAAACGTGAGCTGATCCCCCTCCTGGCGCACTACTTTGCCCATCTCAGGGTAGACCAGGACGGTGCCGGCTTGGTCTACCAATGCCAGCTCAGCGTGAGGCGACATGCGCAGGCTTTCCATGCCTTTTGCCAAGTCATCCAAGACCACATCAATACCCAGCACTACATCAGCGGCCGGGCTGCCCCGGCTCATGGTCAGGCCAATCTGGCGGCTGGAGAAGAAAACATACGGCAAGGACGTCTGGGTGGTGGAGCTGTTGATCGCTTCCTTGAACCAGCCGCGGGTGCGCGGATCGAACTGGTAGTCAGGCATAGGGCGGCGCTGCACTAGTTTCAACGAGGCTGTATAGAACAGATACTCACCCTGCACCTGCCCCGACCTGGTGCGCTGCACACTCTGCACCAGGAAATTGGACATGGGGGGGGCCTGGAAGCGTGCCCGCACTTGGGGTGCATCCAAGGGCCTGACCATGAAAAAATCCCCGCTCGCATAACCTGCATAGATCGCCGAAGTCAGTGGGTTGCTGGTTAACACCTCCACCATGGTCGGCAAGCGCTCCAGCCTCTGCTCCAAGTTGCTTGCCGTGGTGAGTGAACTGGTTGACAGCAGATTCAACGTGACCTGGGCGGGCTCTAGCAAGCGATACGACTTTTCAGTGATCAGCTTGCCTGCATCGGCTGCACTTCTGGACGCGGTATCGAGCAAGCTCTGACGTGCACCTTGCCACCCCACCGCGATGATCAGCGCCGCCAAAATCAACATCGACAACACCACTGCGGAAGCAATGGACAAGCGTATGGGCCAGCCTCCCGGCATGCGCCCAAGCGCTGATTCAGATATCCGGGTGGTCCCGGACTGCGTAGTTATAGAGTCCCGCATGATTCCCCCGGCTCGCTGTTATTGAGCAAGGGTAAATCATTTGTAAAACAAATGCTTACGTTTAAACGGTACGCGCTACTCGGGTGCCGGCTCTGCGGGAGCGATTCCCCGGCGCAAGGCCTCGGCCTGCTGGCGGGCCGCTTGCGCTTTGTGGGCGGCAAGCGCCTGAAGCGCGTTCAAAGCCGCTGCCGAGGGCGCAGCGCCGCTCGGGGTGGCTAGCATCAGCGCCTCGAAACTCTGTTGATAGGGTTGCGCCACCTCGGTCTCCATGCGCCCAGCGACCGACTCAAACGACTCCCCGCTGCTGTGCGCCCCGCGCAACAGCGCGGACCAGCGCCCCGAGAGGTGCTCATCGTCGAGCATGAAGCGCTGCATCGTGGCGCGCGCTTTCAGCTCTTCGCCCAGCCGGTAGGCCGGCTCCGGCAAAGCCCATACGAGCGCGCACAGCGCCAGCACCAGGCCAGCGACCGCAACTGCCGGCCGGACTCCGCGCACCGGGCTGCCCGCTTGCCACGGCCGCAGCAACACACCGGCCCACAACATGCCCGCGATGAAGCCACCGCCATGGGCGGAGTTGTCGATACCCGGCATGAACCAGCCCAGCCCCAGCATCAAACCTGAAAACGCCAGGGCACCCCCGAACAGCCAGCGGAACTCACCCGGCTCCACCTGCCGGCGCTCTGTCCACAAAAACACCAGCAATGCGCCATAGAGCCCGAACACCGCACCCGAGGCCCCCCCCGACACCGCGCGGTTGCCCTGCACCACGAGCGACAACAGGTTGCCGCCCACACCGGCCCCCAGGTACAGAAGCGCAAAGCGCCAGCGGCCCAGCAATTGCTCTAACAGGCGCCCGATATCCCACAGCGCCCACATATTGAGCAGCAAGTGCCAAACACCAAAGTGAATGAACATGGCGCTGCCTAAACGCCACCACTGCCCGTCTTGCGTCGCCGGCGCGAAGTTGGCGCCCCAGTCCAGTTGCACCCCATGGGTCGCATGCCACCAGCCCCCGCCAGCCAGCGCCAGTGCCACAAACACGGCCAGGTTAAGCGCCACCAAGCCCACTGTGCCCGGCACCTGAGCCGCAGGCGCGCGCATCAGCTCGGTCAATGCCGGAGGTGTGGTTGGCTGTGTTGTCATTCGCTTTATCGACCGAAGGGCGCCGCCAAAGGTTCCCCGACCACCACGCCTTGGGCGGGCCAGGCCACGCTGCGCCAGTAGGCCTCTAGCGCGGTGGCGCCTTGCAGGTAGTGGAGCATCAGCACCTGCGGGTGCGGAAACTTTTGCCAGTGGTTGCAGGGTTCGCTCACGCTGCCGTAGCTGGCGGTGGCACCGGCCTCCAGCCACTCGAGCGCGGTCATCTGGCCCGAAGTGTTGAGCAACTGCCCGCCAAACGAGGTGAGGTGGTCGGCCAGCGCACCGGGCAGCCAGTCGATGGTGGCGGGGCTATCCATGCGCACGGTGCCGGTTTGCAAGAGCACCACCCGCGCAGGCAGCGCGGCCGTGCTGTCCTGCACCCGGAGCTGCGCGCCCAGCGGCAACATCGGGTCGAGTTGGCCTGTTGCAGGCACTGGTGGGTACCAGGCTGCACGCACATTGCGGGCCGCGTCGGTGGTGCGCAGCAGCACCATGCTGGCGGGCGGCACACCGCGCTTACCTAGCTGCCGGTCGGCGGCAATGCCCCGGTCAATCAGCGCCATAGCACTCGCCACCGTGCGCCCCGCCAGCAACATGCTGGGGCGCACCCCGAAATCTGTAAACGGACGGGTGCTGGCCTGGTTAAACAGCACCGACGGCCGGCTGGGCGCACAGGTCTGGCTGCACAACTCTGGCTGGTGCCCCAGGCTCAGTGCAGCGGTAATGGCATTGCACTCCACCGCATACGGCTGGGCCCAGGCCAGTGCCAAGGCTTGCACCTGCGGACCCATGGCGGCTTTGACTTGGGCATTAAGCACCTCGAACTCGGCGGCAGTGAGCACCGGGCGCACCGGCAAGGCCACGCGCAGCACTTGCTCCGGCGGAATGCCGCGTTGTTGCACGTAATACTCCCCCACGGCCACCGACGCGGGGTCGCTGCTGTTGATCACTACGCCCAAGTCCGAGGCCACCAGGTGCCCTTGAATGCGCGGCACATTCACCCACGCCGGCTTGGCCGGTGCAAGGGTCTGCGCCCCACTGAGCGCCGACCAGACCAGCAAGCCCAGGGCGGCCAGTGCGCGCCTGCCAGCCCATGCAGGCAGCAAGCGATGCGGCTTATGCCAACTCGGCATCCAGCCAACCCCGCAGGCTGTTGATAAAGGCCACCGCCTGCACCTGTGGCCACTGCGCCGCCGTCACGACCTGCTCCACCACCCGGCCTTGGGCCAGTGCCACTGCACGGCCAACACCGGGCAGCAAACCGCAGTGCAGCGGAGGCGTGACCCAGCGGCCTGCCAGCAGCAGGGCGATGTTGCCCCGGGTGCACTCGGTGATTTCACCCTCGGGGTTGAACAGCACGGTGTCGAACACCGCGGCGTCTGTGGGGGTGAACGCGTCGTAATGGGCGCGCCGCGTGGTTTTAAAGCGCACAAACTCGCCGTGGGCTTCGTCCAGCGGGCGGGTCGCCAGCTGCAGGCGCACCGGCTCGGGCGTGGGGGCAAGGGCAAACGCCTGGGCTGTGAAGCGGCCATCCAGCTGCAACAGCAGGCGCACGCGCCATGCGCCGCCGGGGTGGGCCGCGCTTACCTCAGCCAGTGCCTGCAAGGCAGCGGCCTCGCTCCAGCCCCAGCCGAAGTGCGCTGCCGCAGCCGCCATGCGCTGCAAGTGCAAGGCCTGGTGCCGCACCACGCCGTCCACCAAAGCCAATGTTTCGAGCAACTCAAAGGGCTGGCTGGCGCGCTCCAGAAACATGCGTTTGCTGGCCCACTCCTGCCACTCGCCTTCGGCCTGCGCGTCAAAGGTAATGCCGCTGCCAATGCCGCAGCACGCGGTGTCGCCCCGCACTGTGACCGTGCGGATAGGCACATTGAAGGTCGCATGGCCCCCCGGCCGCACCACACCCACCGCGCCGCAATACACGCCGCGGGCATCAGGCTCCAGCGCTGTGATCTGGCGCATGGCCTGCACCTTGGGCGCACCGGTCACCGAGCCGCACGGAAACAGGGCAGCAAACACGTCCCACAAGCTGGTACCCACGCGGGTGGTGGCCACCACGTCGGAGGTCATTTGCCACACCGTGGGTAGCGCTTCCAGGTGGAACAAGTGGGGCACCTTCACGCTGAAAGGCTCCGCCACGCGCGAGAGGTCGTTGCGGATCAAATCCACAATCATCACGTTCTCGGCCTGCTCTTTGGGGGTGCTGCGCAAGCGCTCGGCGTTGGCGCTGTCTTCGTCAGGGGTGGCGCCACGAGCGGCGGTGCCTTTCATGGGGCGGCCCAGAATCTGGTGGCCGTCCCAGTCAAAAAACAGCTCGGGCGACACCGAGAGCACCTGCTCGTCGCCGGTGTCGATAAAAGCGCCATAGCCCCGGGGCTGCGAACGCCGCAGTGCCGAAAAGTAGGCCCAGGCACTGCCCGTGACCGACGATGCAAAAGGCGCCTCCAGCTGGGCGGTGTAGTTGAGCTGGTAAAAATCGCCCGCCGCAATAGCCGCGTGGATGCGGGCCATGTTGGCGTCAAACGTGTCCCGCTGGATGCGCGGAGTCCAAGTCACCTGGGGCTCTGCGGCCAGTGACGGCGCGGTGCTCTCGGCCAAGGGCTGCGCATGCACCCCGAACCACACCAGGGGCCCCTCGGCCGGGTGCACTTGCAAGGCAGCATCGAAAGCCGGCGCCGCCTCGTAGCGCACATAACCCACACACCACAAGCCCTGGCGGCTGAGGGCGTCCACTTGCTGCAGGACTGGCTTGACTTCGTCCAACGTGCGGGCCACCAGCACCTGTTGCGGCTCGCCGAACGCGTGGCGCGTGGCGGCCCGGCCAGGGTGGTGGGGGTCCGCAAACTCCAGCAGCGCGCGGGGAATCGTCATAGGCAAGGATGGCTCAGGGGCTCGGTGGGTTCAGGCTCAAGCGCTTAGTTCTTTGGCGCTGATTTGGTACTTGAAGTCGTCCGGCGCGTAAGAGTCGAGGCGACCGGCTGCGGTTTCTGCGGCGGGGTACATAAAAAAGCCCAGCTTGGGGCCGCTGGACTGGGGCAGCACCACATCGTGGGCCACGTTGTAGGCCATCCAGTTACCTTCCCAGCCCCCAAACAGGCCCTTGTTCACCGGGGCCACCAGCGGGTTGCTGGCGGACTTGATCCACTCTTGGGTCTCCTGGCGCATGACCTTGGCCACGTCGGCCGGGTCCATGCCCACCCAGCCGTAGCCTTTGAGGTAGACCTCGGCACGGCAGTGCTGCGCACCCTTGAGGCTGGCCGAGTTGCCGCCCAGCTCGCGGTAGCCGAAGGCGCTAGGCGCCACGCGCAGGCCATACACATCGCGCGCGGGCACGCCAACGGCGCGGCACAGGCCCACAAACAAGGCGTTCAGGTCGGCGCACTTGCCGCCCAGGTTGTTGGTCTCCAGCATGGTTTTGATGTCGCCCTCGCCGCAGCCGCGCACTTTGGGTTCGCGGAAGGTGTTGGTCACGATCCAGTCGTAAATCTTTTGCACCTTTTCCACATCGGTCTTGGCGCCACGGGTGGCCTCTTGGGCGGTGGTGCGCACAATGCCGTCCATCGGCAACAAATCGGTAGGCTGGGTCCAGAACTTCAGGGTGGCGGCGTCTTCGGCCACCGCAGTCTTCTGGCTCCAGTCCTGGGCGCGGCTGCGGGTGCGGATGCGGCTGGTCAGCTCCACAAAGGGTTTGGCCTGGTCAGCGGCAAAATCCACAAACAACATGCGGGCGCCGGTGGTGTTGTCGTCTTCCATGCGGGCGGTGCCGTTGCTGGAGTAGCTGCTCTCCAGCGACTGCTGCCAATCGCTGTTGACTGAAGGCACGGGCAACCACAGGCGGGTGCCGCCTTGGGGCTTGGCCATATCGACGCGGGTGGTGACTTCAAAGGTGCGCCATTCGGCGGGCTTGGGGCTGAACTGGCGTGTGGCCACAGGCACTGTTTGTGCAAAATTGATAGTAGGTAGCGCAGTACCTACGAGGGCTAGAGCCGAATTTCGCATAAATTTGCGGCGCGCAGACGAAGCGGTGGCGCGGGTGGCTGGGCTGGTGTGTGTGGTCATCTATAGAACGCTCAAAAGGTGCTGCTTCGGCAAAGGCGCGATTATCCCCTGCTCCCTGTATATTCAGCGCTCCCGCCCCACCTGGCCCTACGGGCCCACCTCCCCTTGAGCGCCGACTTTTCCACCCTGCCCCCCGCCAGTGCCACGCTGGCCCGCCACGCCCTGCATGCTTTTGAGCAGGTGGTGGGCAGCACCAGCGGCTTTCGTGTCCGCCCCGGCCAGCACCAGATGGCCGAAACCGTGGCCGCCACGCTGGCCCAGGCCGACATCGGCGAGCACCCCAATCCCACCAAAGCCATTGCGGTCATTCAGGCCGGCACCGGCGTGGGCAAAAGCGCGGCCTATGCCAGCACCGCCATAGCCATGGCGCTGGAGCGCAAAACGCGCGTCATCATCAGCACCGCCACGGTGGCGCTGCAAGAGCAGCTCATGACCAAAGACCTGCCTGCGCTGGTCCGCAGCATGAACCAGCCCTTTGCCTACGCCCTGGCCAAGGGCCGGGGCCGCTATGTGTGCAAAGTGAAGCTGGAGCGGCTGGTCGGCAGCGGTGCCGCAGAAGACGATTTGTTTGACGACGACCTGCCCCAGCCCAAAGTGAGCGCCCTGTCGCAAGAGGCCATCGAAGAGCGCCGCCAAGCCCTGTTTGAGAGCATGGCCCACAAGCTGGCCGTGGCCACTTGGGACGGCGACCGCGACAGCCTGGCCGACACACCCGACCCGCGCGACTGGTCGGCCGTGGCCGCCGAGCGCCACACCTGCACCGCCCGCCACTGCCCGCGCTACAAGGAGTGCAGCTACTACAACGCCCGCACCAAACTGGCTGAGGCCAATGTCATCGTGGCCAACCACGACCTGGTGTTGGCGTCTTTAGGCATGAAGACCCTGCCCGACCTCGACAACTGCCTGGTGGTGTTTGACGAAGGCCACCACCTGCCGGCTGTGGCGCTGGACCAGTTCTCCAGTGCCATGGACTTGAGCAACCTGCGCTGGCTCGACAAGCTGCCAAAAACCATGAACGACGTAGCCGGCAAGCTGGCCCTGCACTTGGGCGAAGACGTGCAGACCGTGACCAGCCAGCTCAAAGGCGCCCTCACCTCCGTGGCCCGCATGGCCATGGACTTGGTGTGGGCCCACACCGGCCAGGACACTCACGGCGGCGGCAAAGACGGCACCTTGCGCTTTGCCATGGGCCTGCTGCCCGAGGCACTGCACGAGCCGGTGCGCCAAATTCAGGCGCAGGCCACCGGCCTGTCCAAAGCGCTGGAGGCGCTGGGCGTGGACGTGAAGGCCATCGCTAAAGACGACCCCAGCCAGGCCGTGCTGTGCGCCCAGCTCTATGCCCAGCTGGGCGGCATTGCGCCGCGCTTGGGCAGCCTGGTGAGCACCGCCAACCTGCTGCTGGAGCATGGCGAGCAGCCGCTGGCCAAGTGGCTGCAAGCCGAGAGCGAGAGTGGCTACCTCACCATGACCGCCCACGCCTGCCCCATCGTGCCGGGCGATTTGCTGCGCCAGTTTTTATGGAGCCAGGTGCGCGGCGCCATTGTGACCAGCGCCTCGCTCACCAGCTGCGGCAGCTTTGACTACTTTTTGAAAGAAGCCGGCCTGTCGAACAAACCCTATGTCACTGCGCTGGAAGTGGCCAGCCCTTTCAACTACGCCAAGCAGGGCAGCCTGACCGTGGTGCACACCCGCACCGAACCCAAACAGGCCGACGCCTACACCGCCGAGATGGTGCGCGCGCTCATGGAAGACATCGAGCAAGTGAAACGCGGCGCACTGGTGCTGTTCACCAGCCGCGCCCAAATGCGCGCCGCATCCGACGCCGTGCCCGGCCACATGATGGACATGGTGCTGGTGCAAGGCACCCAGTCGCGCACCCGCCTGCTGGCCGCGCACGCCGAGCGCGTGGAGAGCGGCTTACCCAGCGTGCTGTTCGGCCTGCAGAGCTTTGGCGAAGGGCTGGATTTGCCCGGCGCCCTGTGCGAAACCGTGTTCATTGCCAAGCTGCCCTTCGCCCCACCCAGCGACCCGGTGGACGAAGCCCGTGCCGAGTGGCTGCGCAGCGTAGGCCGCGACCCCTTCAACGAACTGGTCATCCCCGCCACCGGCGTGAAACTGCTGCAATGGACCGGCCGCGCCATCCGCACCGAAGACGACCGCGCGCAAGTGATTTGCTACGACAAGCGGCTGACGCAAACGAGTTACGGCAAGCGGATGCTGGCGGGCTTGCCTGCGTACAAGTTGGGGACGCGGGCGTTGGGGTGACCGGGGCTCGGGTCGCGGCTTTCGGGGACTGGCAGGAATCGACCCATTTCAGTCCGAATAACTAAGGAATTCCGCGCATAAAGGCCGACGTTCAGTGATTTCCGCAACGACGTACAGAGCGGCTCATGGAAAACCAATATTCGACCTGTTCTTCAACTTTCCCATAGTCTGTATAGGAACGGCGCTAGGCTGTCTGAGCTGGGCCAGTTCGAAACCCTAATGTTGCGCTGTGTTTCCCCCAATCGAGTGAGAATCGTCCACGCAGGAGCACTCGCGCAAGCGCCCTCCACCAGAAAAATCGCATCACCCCACGGATGCAGCCACGAGCGAAGCGAGATACCGGCCTATCGGAGAGACGCAGACGGCAGCGCCTAGTGCCAGCGAATATTGAAGCGATCTTCCAGCGTCTGGACCTGCTCTGGTGCCAGTGGTGCAGTTCGCCCGTGGGACCAGCAATACAGCTTGGCGGTCTCTTCTAGTTCCTCCAAGACCGCCATGGCCTGTGCTGGCGAGCGGTGCCATACGTTGGGGCCAAGTCGCTCCAACATCACTGCGTGTAGCCCGATTCCGGCATTGGCATACGCCTCTATGCACTGCCCGACCGTGCCGGCCACCTCAGTAGAGCCCGGAAGCCCATAACGGATCAAAGGCACGCGCCCCACCTTCATCACAAAGTACGGTGTGAGTGCGGGGAGCAACTCTTGCCACTGAAACTTGCCACAGCTCAAGCCCACATCGCCCATGGAAAGAGAAACGCTGTAGCTGCTGTGCGTATGTATTACGCACCGAACCTGAGGGTCGCTTGCCCTTGTGGATTCATAAATTTTGCGGTGCAATGCAATGGTTTTGCTAGGAACATCGCCCGCTACATACTCCCCCTGTGCGTCGAGCAGCGAAAGGCGTTCCGGCTTCAAGAAGCCTAAGCAAGCGTCAGTCGGTGTTATCAGGTAGACCCCGCATGCCGCGTCGAGGAATCACCTCCACCAAACCCTCTTTGGCCAAACGAATCAGAGCCTCACGCACAGGCGTACGGCTCATACCTAGCTGCAGTGCGATTTCTTGCTCTAGCGCCTGAAAACCAGGTGCCCACACGTTGTCTAGGATTCGACGACGCAGCCCTTGATACGCGGCATCGACCATATTGACCGGGTCTTCTTTGGCTTGTAAGTCTTGAGACATAGATGCTTTCAAACAGAACCGGGATAGTTCCAGTGGGTCGGTGCAACACCCTGTACCGGCATGGCGATTTTCAAAATTGACTGGCCCAGCAAGCAGCCGAGGTAGGCCTCGCGCAATTGCGGACCGGCAAATGCAATGCTGGAAATGTTCTTAAGGTGTCGGCTTTTGACGCCGTCCAGATGGGGGCGGTCCATCGTGCTGCTTTGGTAGGCAGCCTCCACCCATGCCAAGTGGTCTGGGTCCACATCCTGAATGTGCACCGTCTGGCGTCCGTCTGGGGTCACATGTATCAGACTGTTGCTCACAATACTGACGACCCACACGCCGCCCTCAACGTCAAGCGCGAGTCCATCGGGAAACACGCCTGGACCAAACTCCGCGACAACTTGCTTAGTACCCAGACTACCGTTCTCCGCAATAGCGAATCGAGAGAGGCGCCGTGTAAATGTCTCATTCACATAGAGCCACTCGCCGGCGGCATCGACCACACACTCATTGGTGTAGCCCAAACCATCCGCGACGATGCGGGCGCCTTTGGCATCCATCATCACCACGAACCCGTCATCGCAGGTCTTGCGGTAGCCCAGGGACCGCGGCGTCAGCCGCGTACTCACCGTGATCCAAAAACGCCCTTGCCGGTCTTCGACTACATAGTTGGTCGGCGGCAAGTCGACGCCGTCCACGGTCTGCAATACAGGGCGGGTTTGACCATCTCGGTCCAACCGGTACACGCCACCGCGCTCAGCACCTAGGTGGGCAAGTAGAAATGCCCCATCTCGCAAGAGCGCAATACCGTTGGGTTTGAGCACTTCACCATCAACGGGACTACCTACGTACAGCTGTTGTTGGCCGTTGGGCCCAATATGGGCTACGCCACCACGCCAGTCCGCCGTGAAGATGTCGCCACTGGCCGTAGCTAATACGCACTCTGGCCGCACTAAGTCAGTACCTATCCAATCTTCGGGCCGAATCGGCTGCATTGGTTTCGTAGTACTAGCGGCAGGAATTTTCATAGCGAGTTAGCAAGGCAATTTCATTTAATGTATTTGTTAACGTGTACGTTAAATGAAATTGCCTTATTGGGGTTTACCCTTTTTGGGGTTCTGAGCCCGCCAGGCTTGCAAACCCTGTTCTTGATTTTGATAGCAGGGGGCTTTTCCATATACTGTTTATAAATACAGTAAATTATTAGAGCCATTGCCATGACTAGCGCTGCGCGCACCCAAGCTACTTCGGTAGACCTGCAGGCCCTGCATTCCGGGGTGTGGCGCGCCCATACGTTGGCGGATGCTACGCAGGCGGTTCACGCCACGGGGGAGGCGCTGCTGGACACCCATTTGCCCGGCGGCGGCTGGCCGGTGGGGGCACCGCTGCCACCGTTAGTACCGGCTTTGCATACACAGGGTTTGGCAGTGCAGCGGGTGCAGGCCCCAGATGCAGCCCAATGCATATGGTCTGCTGACCATGCTCTGCGGTGTGCCGAAATAGATGTGCTGCTGTGGATGGGCTCAGAGCAGCGCGCCCATGGTACGCGCGCCGGCACCCGATACGACGCATTGCGTCTGAACCAACGGCAGCGGTTGCAGATGGCGGCGGTTGAGCACCAGACGTTGTTGTTTGCGTTTGGAGTGAGTCAACCGCTAACAGCTAACAGACATAAAAGGCGCCTTTAAGGACGCATCGCTTTGGCGTCCGCAAGGATCGCATCGACATCTGCCCCGTACACGGTGCGCGCACGGGGATATACCCCTTCCATCGCTTGGCGAAATTGTTGACGATTAGGCACCACGACCTTTGCGCCGTCAGCTTTCATTGCGGCAATATTGGCTTCGTCGGCGTCACGGGTCAGCGTGCGGGACAGATTGCTGGCTTCTTGCCCCGCTTTCATAAACCGCTGCCGGTCGGCTGCGCTAAGCCGTTGCCACAGTGTCTCAGACATGACAAAGGGTATCGGGCTGTAGACATGCTGGGTTAGCACGATATTGGGGGCAACCTCATAGAAGCGCATGGAGCGAATGGTATCGACAGGATTTTCTTGGCCATCAACTGCACCAGACTGAATGGCGCTATACACATTCGTAATCGGCAACACCACCGGCTCGTAACCTATGGACTCCATGATCCACTTGATCATGTCGTTAGGGAAGACGCGTATTCTCTTGCCTTTTGCGTCTGCAGGTTGGTTTAGCGGCGTCTTAGTTGTGAAACTCCGAAAGCCGGCCTCCCAAGTTGCCAAATAGCGAATGCCTTTTGCGGGAAGCTTGTCAAACTGCTTGGCCAACCATGTTGAGTTGTCATAAAGTCTCCATCCATGCTCATAGCTATCTACGAGGTAAGGCAAAGCCGTAAGATTCAACTCGTTCACCAAGCCTGCAAAGCTGCCGGTAGCACTGGTAGTAAAGTCCAATCGGCCTTCTGCCACTGCTTTCACATTTTGAGGGTCGTTGCCTAGTTGGCCCGAGTGGAACACCAGAATGCGGTAGCGGCCCCCGGTGTATTCTTCGACTTTCTGAGCGAAGGCCTCTGCAGCAGCATGGCGGGAGCCAGAGGGTGTGTCAGTGTGATTGAGTTTGAGTACAGTGACGGCGGGTTGAGCTTGAACCACTGGCGCGGCACTGGCCAGCACCGCTACCAATAGACGCGAAACCCAAAAAGAAACACTAATAAAATTACGATTGTGCATAGTGGCTCTTACTGGCGAATGCGGCCATCGTCACCGACGATCGACATGTCAACATAACGAGATCCTTCATGGTTGGCTGCGGAGAAGTCAATCCAGAATCCACCCAAGTCGTAGCGCCGCATGCTTTCCAAGGTTTTGGCAAGTGCTTTGGCGTCGACATCTCGGCCAGCTCGGCGTAGACCTTCGGCCAAAACTCGCGTAGCCACATAGCCTTCTAGACTGGCAAAGTTCATTCGCTCTAAATCAATACCCAAAGCAACAATCTGCTTCCTAAAGTCTTGCGCCACTGGCGTCTTGATGCGATAGGGGCTTGGCATTCCTTGGGCTATCGCTGTGCCTGAAGCAGCTGCGCCCAGTTGTTTAACCAACTGCTCAGCATTCACTGTAGAAGTGGCAAAAACCAATGACTTCAATCCCTTTCCACGAATGCCGGAAATGACCGCTCCAGCCACTGGCGTGTTGGCCACTAACAAAACCGCCTGAGGGTCAGCGGCGACGATCTGAGTAACAGCGGGCGCCACATCGACATTGCTAGACGGCAGCGCGACAACAGTCGCCGGTTTGAGTTGTCGCGCCGCGAGCATCTTTTGGGCTTGGTCCCACGCTTCGCGACCAAAGGCCTCATCTTCGTAGACAACTGCAATGCGCGTCGTGGCCATGGTTTGCATCTGGTCCAGTATGCGCGACACTTCGTCTTTGTAACCAGCCCGGATGTGAAACAACGCGGGGGTGATGCGGAACTCCGCCATGCCCGAGGTCACGCCAATGACAGGTACCCCCTTGCTTTCCAATAATTTGCTTTGTAGCACTGCGCTGATGTTCTCTGCTCCCCACATACCCAAGAAAGCCACAGGCTCATACTTTTGCAATATTTCCCGGGCGTGGCTAACGGTATCTTTGCTGCGGTACCCATCATCGCGCGATACCAAGCGCAGGCGGTTGCCATTCACTCCACCTGTCATATTGATTTCGTTGAGCGCCACCGTGATACCCAAGTTGAAGTCGCGGCCTGCTTGAGCCAACGCTCCTCCAAACGGGGCCACCTGGGCGACCCAAACATCTTTCGCCAACGCAGGAGCATTCCCGAAACCCGCCCCCAACAGAAAAATCAAAACACTCCATGGACGTAACCACCTGCGAGGCGACATACTGGCCTTTCTGAAAAATGTTGAAGGCGTTTATTGCCAGCGAATATTGAAGCGATCTTCCAGCGTCTGGACCTGCTCCGGTGGCAGTGGTGCAGTTCGCCCGTGGGACCAGCAATACAGCTTGGCGGTTTCCTCCAGCTCCTCCAGCACCGCCATGGCCTGCGCTGGCGAGTGGTGCCATACGTTGGGGCCAAGCCGTTCTAACATGACGGCGCGCAGCCCGATTCCGGCTTTGGCATACGCCTCGATGCACTGCCCGACCGTGCCGGCCACCTCAGGAGAGCCCGGAAGCCCATAAGGAATCAAAGGCACGCGCCCCACCTTCATCACAAAGTACGGCGTGAGCGCGGGGAGCAACTCTTGCCACTGAAACTTGCCACAGCTCAAGCCCACATCGCCCATGGAAAGAGAAACGCTGTAGCTGCTGTGCGTGTGAATCACGCAGCGAACCTGTGCGTCGACGACAGAGGCAGACGCATAAATTTTTCGATGCAACACAATGGTTTTGCTGGGAACATCGCCGGCCAAATACTCCCCCTGCGCGTCGAGCAGCGACAAGCGTTCGGGCCTTAAGAAACCCAAGCAGGCGTCGGTCGGTGTAATCAGATAGCCACCCCCTTGCTCTACCGGCAGTCGCACACTGATATTGCCAGCTGTGGCGTGCACCAAACCGCGGTCGAACATACTTTTTCCAACACGGCATACTTCCTCGCGGATCGCATCGAGGCTATCCAACCAGTGGCTCATTGCAGCACTCCAAAACCGGCACTAAAAATATCCACGGCACCAAAATTTCCAGACTTCAAAAGTAAGTGCAGAGCGGGAAGATCACCTTCGGCAGGCACATGGCACCATGGCACCCCGGGCGCCACCGCCGGGCCGACCTGCAGCGTGTGAATCTGCAGTGCCTGAACACAAGCGCCCGAGGTTTCGCCACCTGCCACCAACAACTGACGCACTCCCAGGCGCACCAAGCCGCGCGCAATCTGGGCTAGTGCCGACTCCAACATGCTTCCCAAATGCAGCGCACCCGAAGCGGACTGCGCGGTTTGTACTTGCTCCGGGCCTGCCGTCGAGTAAATCAACAGGGGTTGGCTCCCCACAACCGTGGCAGCCCACTGCAAAGCCTGTTCAACTACCGGTTCTCCGGCGAACAATCGCGAAGGATCTATCTGGTACGCCGGGAGTCCTTGCTCCACAAAGTGGGCAACCTGCGCATTCGTCGCGACCGAGCAACTACCAGACACGACGGCCTGCGCCCCGCTAGGAGCGGGCAACCGAGCGTTCTGAGCCGCACGCAGACCGTGATTCTGCGGTATTCCAATTGCAAGCCCGGAGCCCGCAGTGACCAACGGCAAATCTCTAACGGCACACCCCAGATTCATCAGGTCTTGGTTGTCCAGCGCATCAACCACCACGACCTCGATACCTTGCGCCTGCAAAGTCTGCAAGTTCGTTCGAATGGCATCTGGCCCCTGGCGGACCACGCCATAGTCAAGCAAGCCCACTTTGCGGCTGCATTGCGCCTGAAGCACACGTTGCAAATTGGCATCCCGCATGGGAGTTAGCGGATGGTCTCGCATCCCAGACTCACTCAGCAGTACATCGCCTACAAAGAGGTGTCCTTTGAACACTGTGCGCCCATTGGCAGGAAACGCGGGAGTGGCAATCGTCAACGAAGCACCACAGGCCTCCATCAGCGCATCGATCACCGGGCCAATATTGCCGCGCTGGCTGCCCGTATACACGCTATCGAAGGTAGAGCAGTATTTGAAATAGATTTGCTCTGCCCCATGCGCCTTCAGCCACGCCAAAGCCCGTAGACTTTGCTCCACAGCTTCTTGTGGTGGCAAGGTCCTTGACTTGAGGGCGATGACTACGGCATCGGCATTCACTACTGTCTCGTCCGCCGGAATGCCCATGGTTTGCACCACCCGCATGCCAGCCTCGGTCAGGTTGCTGGCCAAATCGGTGGCACCGGTAAAGTCATCGGCAATGCACCCTAAGCGCAATTTATTTCCGGGCTCTGAAAAACCAGACATCGCCATAGTTAATTTTTTTCCAACGATAGGGCGGGCGACAGGCGGTTGTAAACCTTAACTTCCTTGTTCTTCACCCAAGCCTGTGTCATTGTGTTGAACTCCACAAAATGCGGCGTAGCAAGATGGTGTTGAAAGTCTTGCGCGCTGTCATAGGCCTCGTACAGAAACACGGCACGCTCCTCAGCAGAGGATTCACATACGTCGAACTGCTTGCACCCGGGCTCTTCAGACAAGGACGAAGCAGCATTGGCGAGCATGGCGGACATGAACTCCGCATAGTGCGCAGGCGTAATTTCAAAGGTAACCGTAACGATGTACATGCGTTATCCCCACTTTGCAATCATGCTGGGCAACCAGCTTGTAAGGCCTGGAACATAGGTCACCAGCAGTACGATGGTGAAGGTCGCAGCCATCATGACCCACAGGTGCTTGGTGATTTCGCCAATCGTCGCACTGGCTAACTTGGCAGCAACAAACAGCGTCCCCCCAACGGGCGGCGTGTATAGAGCAATCGCCAAATTGGCCGTCATGATGACGCCCATATGGACCAGGTCCATCTGGAAGGCAGCCGCCAAGGGTAAGAACAAAGGCGCAGCCATTAGCAACGCGGGGAGCGGCTCGATGAAGATGCCCAAGAGCACGAGCGCCACATTCAGCATGATCAAGAATACCCACTTCACATGCGCGACCGAGCCCACCCAGTCTGCCAATTGCATGGCAACTCCTTCGGCAGTAATGATCCACGCGAGTGCTCCTGTTGCTCCAATAACCAGCATCACTGTCGCACTGGTAATGAAGGCTTTTAACAGCAATTCGGGAATTTGCCGGTAAGACATGTCCTTGTACAAAAACATCGATACCAGCAAGCCATACACCACCGCTACAGCGGCAGCCTCCGTCGGTGTGAAGTAGCCCGACCAAATGCCACCGATGATGAACACGGGCATGAGCAGCGCTGGGCCTGCATCCAAACCAGCCACCCATATTTTTCGCAGCGAAGCGGGCTTCCCGCCCATGTCGACACCGGTGGAACGGCCGTGCCACATACATACCGCCACCAAGGCGGCGGCAGACAACAGCGCGGGCAGCAAGCCGGCCGACGATAGCGTACGCATAGACACACCAGAAACGAAGGCGTACACCAAGAACGGGATGGAAAGCGGCATCAGCAACGCTAACGTACCGGATACAGCGACCAAAGCGGCGGCGAATCCCCTGCTGTAGCCACGTGCCAGCATGGCCGGAATGACCAAGGAGCCAATGGCAGCCGTATCGGCGATAGCCGACCCTGATACACCGCCGAACAGCAGGCAGGACATCACCGTAACCACACCCAAGCCGCCAGGCAGCCAGCCAAACAACACATTAGCGAACTCGACAATACGCTTGCCAACGCCGCCGTGGGCCAGCAGTTCACCCGTAAAGACAAACAAGGGAACTGCAATCAAGATAAAGGGCTCGACACCACCGATAAACGAGAGGAACACGCTCTCAAGAGGGTAGGACATGCCATAGATAGTGACCACACCGACGGTGGTTGCCAATAGTGCCACCATCAGCGGAATACCCGCCAACGCCAGCAAGAAGAAGGAACCAAAAATTACAAGCGACAACATGGGATATTCCTCAATCAATCGGCTGGATAACGTTGCTCGCGAGGTACCCCGCGCAGAATGAGCACTAGATCCCACAACAGAAACACTAGAATGCAAGCGGAGCCAACGGGAAGCGGCATGTACTGCCAGGCCATGGGCCATTCCAAGGTGGTCAACACCGTGCCCCAGCTCTCGTCAACAATGCGCAGGCCGTAATACAGTATGACCACCATGATCAGCGCGCAAAACGCTTGCACCGCAGCATCTGCCCATCGGCGTTTCGGGGGGCTGAGTTTGTCCAAAAACTCATTGATGCTCATGTGAGCGCCCCGCTGGGCGGCGGCAGCACCCCCCAGAAACGTCACCCACACCATCAAGAACTCACCCAACTCTGTGAGCCAGGCGAGATCTCGGCTCAGTGCGTGCAACACGACATTGATGAAAATCAATACCGCCAGCGCACCACCGATGCCAATGACGCAGGTATCGATACACCGACTCAGCAGGCGAATCGCCATGGGAGCTGGTACCAACTGTGGTTTTACTTCTTCTATTTCAGCAAAGGACATGACAATCCACCTCTGTGCTTCGGTTGAAACGATTTACTTCACGGCCTTGCGCACAGCGGCGGCGTCCGCCAGTACAGCGTCGACATCAGCACCGTACTTATCACGTGCTTTGGCATACACCGGCTCCACAGCTTTGCGGAAGGCTTCGGTATTGGGCTTGCGGTTAACCTTGGCGCCCTTGGCTTCCATCTCGGCTAACAACTTTTCGTCGTTGTCGCGAATCGCGTTGCGCTGGAACGGTGCTACCTCTTTAGCGGCCTTGGCAATCGCAATTTGGTCCTCGGGAGAAAGCTTTTGCCATGTCTTCTCAGAGATTGCCAGAGGTGTCGGGCTGTAGACGTGATTGGTTAGGGTAACGTGGGGTGCTACTTCGTAAAACTTATTCGATGCAATGGTGTCAATCGGATTTTCTTGCCCCGAGACAGCACCCTGTTGAATGGCAAGGTAGACCTCTGGTAGAGGCATGATCTGAATGCCGAACCCCATGGCCTCCAGTTGCCAGCGCATCATCTCGTTAGGAAAGGTACGCAGCTTCTTGCCCTTGGCGTCTTCCGGCGAGTTCAGCGGGTCACGGGTCGTCATGTTGCGAAAACCTGCTTCCCAAGTTGCGAGAAAGCGGAAACCTTTCTCGGGAGCCTTGGCAAACTGGGTTTGCAGCCACTTAGACTCGTCGTAAAACTTCCAGCCCTGCGTGTAACTGTCAATGATGAAAGGCATCATCATCAGATTCAGAGTTGGTATTTGTCCAGCGTACGAACCGGTTGCCGACACGGTGAAGTCAATACCACCAAGCGTGAGTTGTTCAATGTTTTTTGGGTCATTGCCAAGCTGACTGCAGCAAAACACGTTAACTTGGTAGCGACCTTGGGTGTAGTCCTTAACCTTTTTTGCAAATACTACGGCGGCTGCATGACGGGCGCCAAATTGTTGATCGGTGTGACTGAACTTCAGCACGGTCTGGGACTGGGCTGCGCTGGCAAGCGTCGCTGCTGCCAGCGCCACTGCGTAGCGAATGACGGTAAATTTCTTCATGATGATGTCTCCTTCTTGGTTGGTGAATGCCGAAGCAAGCTTCTTGTTACGAGAACTGAAACGAATGCAAATCAACCTTGCATCCTTGGGAATTCGATTCGTAGATGGCTTCCTGTACACGCAGGTTTTGCAGGTAATCGTGGGCGGTGTTCTCCAACGCGCACTCACCACTTAGGCCGTCTAGTACATGGCGTTGCAACGCGCCACAGGCACCTGCGCCAAAGCTGTGGTCTTGGGGGGCTGCGTCATAAACATGCTCCACTTCGGGGCCGTGGTGGGGCTTCCAATGCAGAGCGCCAAAACCATCCAAACGCATCACGCCGGCGCTGCCCTCGAGCCACATTTCTCCAAACGTGCGACGGGGGTTATTCGCGCTGTGGTCATTCAGACGATTGCCGTCAAAAAGGCCGACGCTTCGGTTGTCGAATCCGAACACGACAACTCCTGCGTCCTCACCCTGTATCACTGGATTTACACGGCGCAACTGCGCGTAAACGCTGGACACCTCCCCCATAAGGTACCTAAACGTGTCAACATAATGCACACCTGTCTCTGCCATCAACAAACGAGGCATGGTCTGGAAATAGGGTTGGCGGTCCATATACGCGTTCGGGCCTTGACCATCTCCTGGGCGTAGGCGGAAACTGATGCCGTGCAAGTCGCCAAAGTACCCCACGTCTATCAGTCGCTTTAACTCCCGATGCCACGGCATGAAGCGGAAGTTCTCATGCACGATCAGTGGGGTTCCATGCTGTGCGGCGGCGGCTGCAAAGCACTGGGCCTGCCGCACATCTGATCCGAACGGTTTCTGGCAAACAATCGGAATCCCCAGGGGGATCAATTGCTCTAGCAACTGCTCCTGGGCACCCGAGGGCGTTACCAAGTCAATTAGGTCCGGCTTGCCTTGCGCCAGCAGCGCGTCGACCGAATCGACCACTGCTTCTACGCCAAACTTGTTCGCCAGCACTTGGGCCCGCGCCAGATTCAAATCACACAAAGCACCTACCGTCACATTGGGGATGCGACTCCATCCGTCGAGGTGAAACTGGCTGAAAAATCCAGCACCTACCATGGCCACGCGCCAAGGTTTAGAGGTGGGTTGTGCGAACCAGGTCATGCTTACGCCTTGGACAAAGTCTGGACGATGGCGCGGGTCACAGCCACCGTGCCGTCTTGCCCACCAACCTCAAATGGACGCACGCTGCCCGCAGCAAAGACTTCTTGAACAGCTGCGTCAATCAGAGTGGCCGCATCTTGCAAGCGGGTGTCTCCAGTGCGGTCTGCCAGCCACTCCAACATCATGGCGGCGGACAGCACCATGGCAGTGGGGTTAGCTTTGCCTTGGCCTGCAATATCGGGTGCTGTACCGTGAGCTGGCTGAAACAGTGCATGTTTGTCGCCAATGTCGCCGGAGGGCGCCATGCCCATGCCGCCCACCAGGGCCGCAATTAAATCGGACAAGATGTCGCCGAACATGTTTTCTGTCACCAACACGTCATAGGTCCATGGCTTCATGACCAAGTTGAGTGCCATCGCATCAACGTAGGCGCTGTCAGTCTTCACCTCCGGGTGGTTCTGCGCAGTCGATTCAAAGATGCTGCGCCATAGAGCCATTGATGCAAACACATTGGCCTTGTCCACATTGGTCACCCGGCCAGCACGTCCGCGTTGGGCGGCGCGGCGCTCTGCCAGCTTGAAGGCGAACTCACAAATCCGCTTGGTGCCCTTGTGCGTGATTTGCATGGTGTCGTAAACACCGTCTTCGCGCGTCTCACCCCGGCCGCGTGCATAGAACAGGCCCTCCGTACTCTCACGCACCAACACCAAGTCGATCTCAGACGCTTTAGGGCTCGACAGGGGCGTAGGCAAGCCTTTGAAGGTACGGATGGGGCGCACACCAGCGTACAAATCAAAGTGAAACCGCAGGTCCAACTGCGGAATGATTTCGGTGCCGTCGGCACCTCGCACATGGGGCAGACCCATAGCGCCGAACAGAATCGCGTCAGCCGCGTCACAGACTTTGAGCGTGCTCTCAGGCAATGCTACGCCGCTATCCAAATAATGCTGCGCCCCGGCCTTCTGGTAGTCCAGTACCAAACGAATGCCTGTGCGTGCCTGCACTGCTTGCAGAACCTCTTGGGTCGCCTGCATGACTTCCGCACCGATGCCGTCACCCGGCAGTACGGCAATGTGGTATTGGCTCTTTGTCATAGTGGTAAACCTGTTTTCCTTACATGTGTTGAAGACGGAATGTTTCAAAAATCTTGAGCAACTCGGTGCTGGCGCGCTGGCGGTGAACACGGTTTATCTCGCTGGCGCGGGCTGCATCGCCTTTGCGCAGGGCATTCACCAAGGCGGTGTGCTCCTGGGTGGAATGAATCGGCTTGGGACGCAGGCGCAGGGTGAACATGCGGGCGCGATGAGCGCGATCCCAGTAACTCATGACCGTGTCGGTCAGCATGCGATTGCCGGAGAGGCGAACCAGGCGTTCGTGGAACAACTCGTCAGCAACAGCCCACGCATCGAGGTCCCCAGCCTTGAGTGCGGCTTCCATCGAAGCGGTAGCCTCCTCAAGCGGAGCGAGCGAAGCGGCACTGGGCTTACTGCCAGCGAGTAATTCACACGCCATGCATTCCAGTGCTGTCAAAATTTCGTAGATTTCTTTCATGTCTGTCGGCGAAACAGGTAGCACCCGCATGCCGCGTCGAGGAATCACCTCCACCAAACCCTCTTTGGCCAAACGAATCAGAGCCTCACGCACAGGCGTACGGCTCATACCTAGCTGCAGTGCGATTTCTTGCTCTAGCGCCTGAAAACCAGGTGCCCACACGTTGTCTAGGATTCGACGACGCAGCCCTTGATACGCGGCATCGACCATATTGACCGGGTCTTCTTTGGCTTGTAAGTCTTGAGACATAGATGCTTTCAAACAGAACCGGGATAGTTCCAGTGGGTCGGTGCAACACCCTGTACCGGCATGGCGATTTTCAAAATTGACTGGCCCAGCAAGCAGCCGAGGTAGGCCTCGCGCAATTGCGGACCGGCAAATGCAATGCTGGAAATGTTCTTAAGGTGTCGGCTTTTGACGCCGTCCAGATGGGGGCGGTCCATCGTGCTGCTTTGGTAGGCAGCCTCCACCCATGCCAAGTGGTCTGGGTCCACATCCTGAATGTGCACCGTCTGGCGTCCGTCTGGGGTCACATGTATCAGACTGTTGCTCACAATACTGACGACCCACACGCCGCCCTCAACGTCAAGCGCGAGTCCATCGGGAAACACGCCTGGACCAAACTCCGCGACAACTTGCTTAGTACCCAGACTACCGTTCTCCGCAATAGCGAATCGAGAGAGGCGCCGTGTAAATGTCTCATTCACATAGAGCCACTCGCCGGCGGCATCGACCACACACTCATTGGTGTAGCCCAAACCATCCGCGACGATGCGGGCGCCTTTGGCATCCATCATCACCACGAACCCGTCATCGCAGGTCTTGCGGTAGCCCAGGGACCGCGGCGTCAGCCGCGTACTCACCGTGATCCAAAAACGCCCTTGCCGGTCTTCGACTACATAGTTGGTCGGCGGCAAGTCGACGCCGTCCACGGTCTGCAATACAGGGCGGGTTTGACCATCTCGGTCCAACCGGTACACGCCACCGCGCTCAGCGCCCAGGTGGGCCAACAAGAAAGCGCCATCTTTCAGCAGGGCAATGCCATTGGGCTTCAGCGCCTCTCCATCGACAGGGCTGCCGGTGTAGAGACGTTGCGCACCGTCCGCTCCGATGTGGGCCACCCCACCCCGCCAGTCTGCAGTGAAGATGTCGCCATGGGCTGTTGCCAATACACACTCCGGCCGCACAAGGTCAGTCCCGATCCAGTCGGTGGGCTGGATCTGAGGCACGAGGTTGGCACGACGGTCAGCGGAGGTGTTCATGGAGTGGTCGAGAAGCAAAATCAATTAACGTATGCATTAATGTATACGTTAATTTCAACAACTAGCCTCGGGATTACCCTAGGAAACTCCCAACTTAAACACCGCAACCACCTGCACCAAATCCTGCGCCTGGCTCTTCAAGCTGCTCGCCGCAGCCGCCATCTCTTCCACCAGCGCCGCGTTTTGCTGGGTCGCTTGGTCCATCTGGCTGACTGCTTCTCCCACTTGGGAAACTCCTGCACTTTGTTCGTTGCTGGCGGCTGAGATTTCTCCCATGATGTCGGTCACCCGTTTGATGCTGGTGACGACTTCGGTCATGGTGGAGCCCGCTTTGTCTACCAGGGCGGTTCCTTGTTCTACCCGCTCTACGCTGGTGCCAATGAGGGTTTTGATTTCTTTGGCAGCTTCGGCAGAGCGTCCTGCCAAGGAGCGGACTTCGGAGGCGACTACTGCAAAGCCTCTTCCTTGTTCTCCGGCTCGGGCGGCTTCTACGGCGGCGTTCAGTGCCAGGATGTTGGTTTGGAAGGCGATGCCGTCGATGACGCTGATGATGTCGGCGATCTTTCGGCTGGATTCGTTGATGCCTTTCATGGTTTCAACGACTTGGCCGACGACTTCTCCGCCTTGGATGGCTACCTTGGAGGCATTCATGGCCAGTTGGTTGGCTTGGCGGGCGGAGTCGGCGTTTTGTTTGACGGTGGAGCCGAGTTCTTCCATGGAAGCTGCGGTTTCTTCCAGGGCGCTGGCTTGGCTTTCGGTGCGGGCACTCAAGTCGTGGTTGCCTTGGGCGATTTCGGCGCTGGCGGTGGCGACGGATTCGGAGCCGGTGCGGACCCGGGACACCACCTCGGCAAGGTTCTTTTGCATTCGATGCAAGGCTGCCAGCATGTCGGCCATTTCATTGCGCCCTTGTACTGCGATGTCTTGGGTAAGGTCACCTCCAGAGATAGCCAGCGAAATGTGAACCGCCCTGCGCAGTGGGATCGTGATGGCCCGCACCAAGGAGCGGGCGAGCAATGCGCCGAGCAACACCGTCGCACCAGCGACTCCGGCAAAAATCCACAGCCCCGTGTGAAACGATGCTTGCGCGTCCGAGTACTGCGTTTTGGCGCCTAGCAGTTCTTGATCTATCTGGAGATTCACCGCTTCCCCAATGGGGGCAATGCTCTCATCCAGAGACTGCAACAGCAAAGACACCTTGAACATATCTGCTTGCGCCAAGGCAGCCACCAACTCCGTCACCGGCTTTTCTGACTTCGCCAACATCCCATCAATAGCCGCCACTCCCGCGGACTCCGCACGTAGCGCAGTTTTGTAGGCCGTCCACTCTTGTTGAGCGCTCAGCACACTGCTTTTTATGCGTTCCGCCGCTTGTGCAGGATCAACCAATCCGTTGGACACTTTGTTGGCCAAGTTCAATACCCCCTTGGTGTAGCCATCGTTCAGCGACTTGAGTTGCTTCACAGGCAACAGATGCTGGGCATAAATCACCTCCACCGACCGGTTCGATCGCGTGGCTAGTGCTGCGCCCAAAAAAGCAACCAGCAAAACGGTAAGTGACAGGAAGCCAAAGCCCAGGGCAAGCCGTGTCGATATTTTGAGTGAATTGAATTGCATGGTGTCTCCAAGACTGCTGATATGAATTTCTGGGGTTCCATTGAGTCTCGATATTAACGTATACGTTAATATCGACAACTTCCTCAGATGTCGATTCAATGACCACGCGAGCGACAGCAGCCCACCCCGCCGGATCCATGACTCGCCGCACTTGGGAACGCGACAGCACGCACGGTAAGTGGATTCCTAGATTGAGGAAATCGAACTTGATCTAACGACCTACGGCACGCACACAATGCGCCGTACCAGAGCATCCTTGATCTACCGCCGTACCAAGAACCCTCAGGCAATGCAATTCCTCCTGGGGCACCTCAATCTGGAAAGCACGGTGCGCAAACCCTGCATCGAAGTGGAAGACGCCCTAGAGCTATCTCAACAGACTGAAATTTGAACTCGTAGGGCGAGCTGCTGGTCAAGTGCAATTCCCGGGCGCTACAAACCAGCCATTCGCCAGTACCCGCAACTGGCCCACAGCAGTAACCCTGCACAAAATTACCACTACGGAATGCTGTAGTACAAACTCAATCCCGCAGAAAATAGTGCCTCCATCACCAAGGCTTCTGTGAACACTGCTCCCGCCCACGCTGACCTCATTGCCACCTATCTGCGCGCCAAGGCCGAGGCGGCGCATAAATTCAGCTTGATCCTTGCGGCGTCCCACAAAGGACCCAAGGCAATTCAGACGGCCACCGACACCGCTGCCAAGGCCGCCAAACGGCGCGATGCCTATGCCAAAAAGCTCAGCGCCCTGGGCGTGGAGCTCAAGGACTAAGGTCGCCGCCCGCCTCTGCCATGCCCTGCTGTTTACGGGCTGCGTGGTAAGCGGTGAGCACTTGGGTAGCTACCAGGTCCAAGGCGGGCCGGGTGTTGCCTTGCTTGTCGGTCCAGACCTTGGGGGTGAGCGCACCGGCCACGGCCAGCGTGTCGCCGTCGTCCAGCGCCATCAGGGCGGCGCTGGCCTCGGCAGAAAAAGTAATCACGTTCACGATCAGGCTCTCGCCATCGCCCGCAGTGGCTTTGACCTTGGCCAGCACGAAGCTGCTGCCGTTTTTGCCCTGGCGGGATTCGGCCAGACCCACCAAGTGGCCGGCTATGAGTCCGTCCATCATGGTTGCTCCTGAGGGCTGCGCTCCAGGCGCTGGGTGTCAAACCCTTGCCGGGCCAAGCGGGCCAACAGGGCCTGGTAGGCACCGGCCTCTACCTGCGGGCTGCGCGACAACACCCACAAAAACTCGCGCTCCGGTTCGCTCACGGCCACCAACTGGTAATGCGGGTCGAGGTCTATCACCCAGTAGTTGCCCCACACCATGGGCAAAAAAGACAGCCAAGCCGGGGCAAAGCGCACCTGCAGTTTGGGCGAGTCGGCAGGCCCCACTTGGCGTGCGGCGCCCAGGGCCTCGGTGGGCTGTCCGTCGGCGAGGGTGCAGCGGTTGAGGACTTGCACCGAGCCATCGGGCTGCGCCTGGTAGTCGGCCCGGGTGTTGCGGGCGCATTTCTTCTGGAATTTATTGGGGTACTTGGCAATTTCGTACCAGGTGCCCATGTAGCGCGGCAGGTCGAGCGAGGCAATCGGCTGCAGCGGGGGCACCGCTACCGGTGCCGCTTGCGCATGCGCGTTGCCCGCGCACAGGGCGGTGGCCAATAGGCCGAGAACATAGAGTTGTTTCATAGCGTGAGTATGCGGGGGCTGAAGGGGTGCGCGGCTCAGAGCGCATGGGCGCGAAGCTGATCCAGTGAAACGCGCTCCAGGGCCTTGGCGTGGGTGGCCTCCAGGTGCACCGGGGGTGCCACGCCGGCTTGCAAGGCTTCTAACCAGCGGTTCACACACAAGCACCAACGGTCAC
The DNA here is from genome assembly GCF_013297935.1 of Rhodoferax sp. Lineage (GTDB taxonomy): Bacteria > Pseudomonadota > Gammaproteobacteria > Burkholderiales > Burkholderiaceae_C > Allorhodoferax. Next base: position 331,924 of record NZ_JAAFIX010000001.1, read on the forward strand.
CGGGGCGCAGGCCCACAAATCGGTATTCGGGGCGCGGGGTACTCAGGTCGTTGCCGCGCAGCAAGGAGTAGGCCAAAAAGTCGGCGGTCACTTTGGCGCACACCACATGGGTGCCGTGGTCGTGGGCATCGGTGTTGCAGCAGCCGTCGCGAAAAAACCCGGTGAGCGGGTCAAACGAACAGGCTTGCAGGGCGGTACCCAACACATTCAGGGCAGACATTCTCAACTCGCTTTCTTAATGCACACAAAGGCCCCAAGGGCACAGGGAACGGGGTTTCCCGCAAGAATACGGGCACCGAATGCTGCCACACTGGCAAGCGACTTTTGTACTCACGGTTTTTCAGGACCTGCACATGGACAACGACGACGAACGCTGCTGCGGTACCGGCACCTGCATCATCAATGACGAGGGCCTGTGCTGGTGCGGCCAACAATGGAATGGCACCGCCATGTGCCGCCCGGGCACCGACCCGCAGGCCGCGCCGCAAGCCCAAAGCGCGGCCTCTCTCCCCGAGAGCGACGCACCATGACCATCGCCACCCCTGCCAGCACGCCCCTGCCGCGCTGGGCCGCCCGCTTGGGTTATGCGGGCGCGCTGCCTTTTGTGGCGTTGGCCGTGGCGGTGTGGTGGGTGCCCGGCGCCTACCGCCACCACGCGGCACTGGCACTCTTGGCCTATGGCGCCACCATTGCCAGCTTTATGGGCGCTATTCACTGGGGCCTGGCCATGCGCGAGGCTCTGACACCCCAGCCCGGCCCGTTTGTGTGGGGGGTGTTCCCCAGCCTAGTGGCCTGGGTGGCTTTGCTACTGCCGGCAGCACAAGGCATGGTCACACTGGCGCTGTTGCTGGGCATGTGCCTGGCGGTAGACCGGCGCAGTTACCCTGCCTATGGCTTGGCAGCGTGGCTGCCAATGCGCCTGCATTTAACGCTGGCGGCTGCTATGAGTTTGTTGGCCGGGAGCCTGGCCGCATGAGCCGCGAGCACCTGCCCCTGAGCGAGTCCGATGTGTCGCGCATTGTGGAAATGGCTTGGGAAGACCGCACCGCGTTTGAAGCCATTGAGGCCCAATTCGGCCTGAACGAATCGGCCGTGGTGGACATCATGCGCGGCTACATGAAACCCAGCTCTTTTCGCATGTGGCGCAAGCGCATGGCAGGGCGGGCGACCAAGCACCTGGCCTTGCGCTCCCCCGAGGTGCAGCGCCACCGGGCCAGCCACACGCGCCAGGCATAAAAAAAGGCCTGCAAGCAGGCCCGGATGGTGCGAAGCGGCCCGTGGAGGCCCTTGCATTTATTGCTCGACGAAGGCGCGCTCCACCACGTAGTCGCCAGGCGTGGTGGTGTTGCCTTCCTTGAAGCCTTTGGCGTCCAAAATTTCGCGCATGTCTTTGTTCAGGCCGGGGCTGCCGCAAATCATGATGCGGTCGGTAGCCGGGTCCAGCGGTGGCAGGCCCAAATCAGCCGGCAGCTGGTTGGACTCGATCAGCGTGGTGATGCGGCCTTGGTGCTCAAACGCCTCGCGGGTCACCGTGGGGTAGTACAGCATTTGCTTGCTGACCATTTCGCCCAGGAACTCGTGCTTTGGAAGCTCGTTTTTGAAGTAGTCGTAATAGGCCAGCTCTTTGACCTCGCGCACGCCGTGCACCACGATGACTTTTTCAAACTTCTCGTAGGTCTCGGGGTCGCGGGCCACGCTCAAAAACGGGGCCAGACCGGTGCCGCTGCCCAGCAAGTACAGGTTTTTTCCGGGCAAGAGGTAGTCGATCAGCAGCGTGCCAGTGGGCTTGCGGCCAATCACAATCTTGTCGCCGACCTTGATGTGCTGCAGCTTGGAGGTCAGCGGGCCGTCTTGCACCTTGATGCTCAAGAACTCCAGGTGCTCTTCGTAATTGGCGCTGACGATCGAATAGGCGCGCAGCAGCGGCTTGCCGTTGTCCTGCATCAGTCCGATCATGGTGAAGTGACCATTCGAGAAGCGCAGCGCGGGGTCACGGGTAGTGGTGAAACTGAACAAACGGTCTGTCCAGTGGTGTACGCTTAAAACTGTTTCTTCCAGAAATGCACTCATGGGGGCCTTGCTTCAGGGTCTGACTGTGGAGCACCGCATCGGCCACAATGGCCTAGGGCGAAACCCTATATTGTAAAACTTCATACCCCTGAAGCTTGTTATATCGATATTGATTTGAGTCATTAGCCAGCGCATGTCCATCTCCACCGATTCCCACGCCCCCGACCTGCTGGTTGCCTGCCTCTGCGCCCAGTGGTGCGGCACCTGCAAAGACTACCAACCCTTGTTCACCGCGCTGCAAGCCGAGTTCGCCGGGGCGCGGTTTGTGTGGGTCGATGTGGAAGACGAGTCGGACTTGGTGGACCCCATTGAGGTAGAAAACTTCCCAACACTGCTGGTCGCCCAAGGCCAGAGCGCCCGCTTTTTCGGCACCGTCACCCCGCACCTTGACACCTTGCGCCGCTTGATCAGCACCAGCGCTGGCACCGACGCCCCCGCCGTCAAAGACGCCGAGGTGCAGGCCCTGGTTCAGCGCTTGCGCGCAGGCTGAAGCAAGGGCCGCCAGAGCGCCTCGCCCTCGGCGCCCGCCCAGTCCAGCCCGCCGCGCACCGTGGCACGCGGAACGCCATGGCGGTCCAGCAACACGGTAGACGGGTAGATGCGCACGCCCCAGGCGCGGGCCGTGTCGCCCAGCGGGTCGCGCAGCACTGGCAAGCTCAAGGCCGTGGCTTGCACAAAGCGAGCAATCGTCTCCGGGCTCTCTTTTAGGTTGATGGTCAGCACTTGCAAGTGCGCCTGCTCGCGCGCCGCCAGGGTTTGCAAGGCCGGCATTTCGGCGCGGCAGGGCTCGCACCAGCTGGCCCAAAAGTTCAGCAGCACGGCCTTGCCGCGCAAGGACGCAAGGCTCCACGGCTGACCCGCTTGATCGACCGCTGGGAGCGCAGGCGCCGGGCGCTTGGCAGGCCAGGCCTGCACATCAAAGCCCGGGCCGCCCGCAGGCGCGCCTGCCGCCCACGCAGCGGGAGTGCAGGCGGTGGCCCAGAGTGAGAGCAGTTGGCGGCGCTGGAGTGGCATTTACAAGCAAAAAGAGCCGCTAGCCCACACAAAATGTGCGCCAGCAGCTCCTGATTTCATAGCAATTGTGCTGTTGAGGGCGTTGTGCCTTTAGAGCTTAGCGCTCACCCAAGCCTGCACGCTGGCCAGTGCATCGGCCAGCTTGGCGGGCTCGGTGCCACCGGCCATGGCCATGTCGGCCTTGCCGCCGCCCTTGCCGCCCACCTGAGCCGCCACAAAGTTGGCCAACTCACCGGCCTTGACCTTGCCGGTGGTGTCGTTGGTGACGCCGGCTGCAATTTGCACCTTGTCGCCGTCCACCGCGCCGAGCACGATGACCGCGGTCTTGAGCTTGTCTTTGAGCTTGTCCATGGTGTCGCGCAGGGTTTTGGCGTCCGCGCCTTCAAGCTTGGCGGCCAGCACCTTGACGCCATTCACGTCAACGGCGCTGCTCATCAGCTCATCGCCTTGGGCGGAGGCCAGCTTGCCCTTGAGGGCTGCAATTTCTTTTTCCAGCGCCTTGACCTGGTCGACCATCTGGCCGAGGCGGTTGCCCAACTCAGCCACGGGAGCCTTGAGGGTGGACGCTGCAGAGTTCACCGTGGTTTCCAGCTCTTGCAGGTATGCCAACGCACCCTGGCCGGTCACGCCTTCAATACGGCGCACGCCTGCGGCCACGCCGCCTTCGGCCACCACCTTGAAGAGGCCGATGTCGCCGGTGCGGCCCACGTGGGTACCGCCGCACAGCTCAGTGGTGCTACCGATGTCGAGCACGCGCACCACGTCGCCATATTTCTCGCCGAACAACATCATGGCGCCGGTTTCTTTGGCGGCTTCGATGTCCATCAGACGGGCATGGGTCTCGGCGTTGCTGAGGATTTCAGCGTTCACGATGGCCTCGATCTGCTGCACTTGGGCGTCGGTCACCGGCGCATTGTGGGCAAAGTCGAAACGGGTGCGCTCAGTGTTCACCAAGCTACCCTTTTGTTGCACATGGTCGCCCAGCACTTCGCGCAGGGCTTTGTGCAGCAAGTGGGTGACCGAGTGGTTGCGCTGGGTGGCGGCGCGCTTGGCGGCGTCCACATGGGCGGTGACGGCGTCGCCGACCTTGAGGCTGCCGGACTTGACCGCGCCGTGGTGCCCGAACACATCACCCTTGATTTTTTGGGTGTCAATCACTTCAAACAAGCCGGCATCCGAGAACACCGCGCCTTCGTCGCCCACCTGGCCGCCGCTCTCCGAGTAAAACGGGGTGGTGTCCAGCACCAACACGCCTTCTTGGCCAGCAATTAGCTCGTTCACCGGCGTACCGTCTGCGTAGAGTGCTACGATTTTTGCAGCTTGTGTCAGATGTTCGTAGCCCACAAAGATGTTGGCCGCACCGGTGTAGTCCAGCGCCTTGTCCATCTTGAACTTGCCGGCCGCACGGCCTGCCGCCTTTTGTTTTTCCATGGCGGCCTTGAAACCGGCTTCGTCCACGTCCACCCCGTTCTCGCGGCAAACGTCGGCCGAAAGATCGAGCGGGAAGCCATAGGTGTCGTGCAGCTTGAAAGCCACTTCACCCGGCAGCAGCTTCACGCCACCCGCCAAGGCTTCATCCAGAATTTGCATGCCGGTGGCCAAGGTTTCGAAGAAGCGCTCTTCTTCCACGCGCAGCACTTCGGTGATGCGCGCCTCTTGCGATGCCATGTGGGGGTAAGCCGCACCCATGACCTGCACCAGGTCTTTGACCAACTTGTGGAAAAACGGGGTCTTCTGGCCCAGCTTGTAGCCGTGGCGGATGGCGCGGCGCACGATGCGGCGCTGCACGTAGCCGCGGCCTTCGTTGCTCGGGATCACGCCGTCGCTCACCAAGAAGGCAGTGGCACGAATGTGGTCGGCAATCACGCGCAGGCTCTTGTTATTCAGGTCGGTACAGCCGGTTTCGCGGGATGCCGCCTTGATGAGTGCATCAAACAGGTCAATCTCGTAGTTGCTGTGCACGTGCTGCAAGATGGCAGCCAGGCGCTCCAGGCCCATGCCGGTGTCCACGCAGGGCGCGGGCAGCGGCGTGACGGCACCGGTTTCATCCATGTTGAACTGCATGAACACGTTGTTCCAGATTTCGATGAAGCGGTCGCCGTCTTCATCGGGGCTGCCCGGGGGGCCGCCGGGGATGTGGGCGCCGTGGTCGTAAAAGATTTCGCTGCACGGGCCACAAGGGCCGGTGTCGGCCATCATCCAGAAATTGTCAGACTTGTAGCGGCCACCCTTGTTGTCGCCGATGCGGATGATGCGCCCCTCTTCCTTGACGCGCTCAGGCGTCCAGCCGGCCTTCACGAAAATGTCTTCCCAAATGGCATGGGCCTCGTCGTCTTCCTGGTATACGGTGGCATACAACTTGTCGGCCGGCAGCTTGTAGACCTGAGTCAACAACTCCCAGGCCCAGTTCAAGCTTTCTTTCTTGAAGTAGTCGCCAAAGCTCCAGTTGCCCAGCATCTCGAAGAAGGTGTGGTGGCGGGCGGTGTAGCCCACGTTTTCCAGGTCGTTGTGCTTGCCACCGGCGCGCAGACAGGCCTGCACGGAGGCCGCGCGCACATAGGAGCGCTTGTCGGAGCCCAGAAACACGTCCTTGAACTGCACCATGCCGGAGTTGGTGAACATCAGCGTGGGGTCGTTGCCCGGTACCAGCGGACTGGACGCCACGACGGTGTGCCCTTTGGAAGCAAAGAAGTCGAGGAAGGATTTGCGAATGTCGGCAACACTCATTACGGGCTGGGTCATGACGGAGTTTCTTCGAGTGGTGGGTCAATAGAACCCGCTATTATCGCCGCACCGTCCGGGCAATAAGGCGCCCAGTCCGTGCTTACAGGTGCTCAGCGCTCTGACCCACCAGAATCCGCTGATCCAGAAAGCGCCACAAGCGCTCGTCGGCGCAAAACGCCACGTTGAATCGCATCCAACCGGTGGGCCGGGGCTCTACCAGAAACAACTGGCCGGGCCCTAACATGATGCCTTCTTGGGTGCCCGCCTGAGACAGCACCGCACTGTCCGCAATATCCGGATGCCGGGCCCACAAGTACATGCCGGCCTCGGGCTCATGAAAAATCTCGAACCCCAGCCCCAGCAAACGGCGGCTCACCTGCCGGTGCGCCTCGCCCAGGCGGTCGCGCAACGACTTGAGGTGTTTGCGCCAACGGCCATCGGTAATGGCACCGAAGGTAATGCGCTCTGCAATGTCAGAAGACGTGAGCCCCGCAATCATCTTGAGCTGCACAAAGCGGTCGGAGAGCTCCGGCCGCGCCAGCAAATAGCCCACCCGCAGGTTCGGCGAAATGGTTTTGGAATAGCTCCCCACGTACACCACGCGGCGCAGCTGGTCCAGGCTCGCCAATGTGGTGCGCGATGTAGCGTCCATGTCGGCGTAGATGTCGTTCTCCACCAGCACGAAATCGTGCATTTCTGCCAATTGCAGCAAGCGGTGCAACTGGGCTACCGAGGCCACCGAACACGTGGGGCTCTGCAAACGCGGCTGGGTGAAAAACACCTTGGGTTTGCGCGTGAGCAAAATGTTTTCAAGCGCTGCAAGGTCATAGCCGACGCCGGTGCGGGGCACGCCAATGACCTCCAGGCCGGCAAACCGCAACATGAACAGCAAGTTGGGGTAGCCGGGGTCGTCCACCAGCACCGTGTCACCGGGCTTGAGCAGGCAGCGGGCCACGAGATCCAGGCCTTGGCTGGAGCCATGGGTGAGCAGCACCTGCCCGGCATCTGCTGTGATCTGGTGCTCGGCCAGAGATTCCGCAATGATCATGCGCAGGGCCATGTGGCCGTAGGGCAGGCCATAGCCATCGAGTTCAGAGCCGTCGCTGGAGAGCTGGCGCATGCTGCGGCGCACGGCATCGCCAAACAGCCAATCGTGCGGCAGCCACCCGCAACCGGGCTTAAGCGGCAGGTTGCGATTCTCGAAAATCTGTTTGAGGTACCAGCTCGCATCAAAACGGGGCGTTTCGACTTCCCGAACCGTGGATCCCGGACTCGGGCTCTCTTCCCGCCGCTTGACGAAAAACCCGGAGTGGGCCCGCGACACCAACCAGCCTTGGGCCACCAGCCGGTCATAAGCCTCGACCACCGTGAACACGCTCACGTTGTGCCCCACCGCAAAGGCGCGGATAGAAGGCAGCTTGCTGCCGGGCTTGAGCACCTGCCCAGCGATCAACCCGCGCAGTCCATCCACGATCTGGCTGACCAGGGGGGTGGCGATGTCGGGGCTGAGTGTGAGCATGGGGTGATCGTAATGCAGGCGGCAGGCGCTGAAAAACGCACCAATTTAGGGAAACTCTGTACAGGATTTTAGACCTGCACAGTGTCTCGAAACTTTCATCTGGGTGTACATGGTTGTTTAGCTAAAGCGTTTCTATAGTTCGGCCACTTGTTCAACAACACCGGAACTCTGTATGCAAGCCGATCGCAAACTACTCAACGCTGCCCTGTATGCCCGCCGCCAAACTGCCGTTGCCCGCGGCGTCGGCCAGGCCCATGAGATTTTCATCAAGAACGCCAAAAACGCCGAGTTCTGGGACGTGGAAGGCCGCCGCTTTATCGACTTTGCCGGCGGCATTGCCGTGCTCAACACCGGCCACCTGCACCCTGAGGTGATTGCAGCAGTGAAAGCCCAGCTCGACCTGTACACCCACACCTGCTTTCAGGTGATTGCCTACGAACCCTACGTCGAAGTGTGCGAGCGCTTGAACGCCATGGCCCCCGGCAACTTTGCCAAAAAGAGCTTGCTCTTGACCACCGGCGCCGAGGCCGTGGAAAACGCCATCAAGATCGCCCGCGCCCACACCAAGCGCCCCGGCGTGATTGCCTTCACCGGCGGCTACCACGGCCGCACCAACTTCACCCTGGGCCTGACCGGCAAAGTTGCGCCCTACAAAATCGGCTTCGGCCCCTTCCCGGGCGAAGTCTTTCACGCCCTGTTCCCCAACGAACTGCACGGTGTGAGCGTGGCCGACGCCCTGCATTCGGTGGAACTCATCTTCAAGAACGATGTGGAACCCGAGCGCGTGGCGGCTTTCATTGTGGAGCCGGTGCAAGGCGAAGGCGGCTTCTATGTCGCGCCACCCGAGTTCATTGCCGGCCTCAAGGCCCTGGCGGACCAATACGGCATTTTGCTGATTGCCGACGAAGTGCAAACCGGCGCCGGCCGCACCGGCACCTGGTTCGCCTGCGAACAGTGGCCTGTGGCCCCTGACTTGATCACCACCGCCAAGTCACTGGCAGGCGGCTTTCCCCTATCCGGTGTGGTGGGCCGTGCCGACGTGATCGACGCCCCCGCCGCTGGCGGCCTGGGTGGCACCTATGCCGGCAGCCCCGTGGCCTGTGCCGCGGCCATTGCGGTCATGGACGCTTTTGTCAAAGAAAACCTGCTGGCCCGCAGCCAAGACATGGGTGCCTTGCTGGTGCGCGCACTCAAAGACATGGCCCACAACATTCCGGCCATCGGCGATGTGCGCGGCCTGGGTGCCATGGTGGCGATTGAGCTGTTTGAAGCCGGTGATGTGCACCGCCCCGACGCGGCCTTGACCAAGAAGGTGGTGGCCGAGGCAGCACGCCGCGGCTTGATCCTGCTGTCTTGCGGCACCTACGGCAACGTGATCCGCATTCTGGTACCGCTCACCGCCTCCGACGCACTGCTCGAAGAAGGTCTGGCCATTCTGGCCGACAGCTTCGCTGCGTCTGTTTGACTGGCTAGGTGACATGCTATTTCTTTCATAGCTGCCTGCGCATATTCCACGGGCGCTGGAAACCAATTTTTTTTATGTATTGAGGAGACACCATGTCTACATCGCCGCTTTCCCTTTTGAAAGACTCCAGCCTGCTCAAGACCGACGCGCTCATCAACGGCCAGTGGGTCGCGGGCGCCAGCCGCTTTGCAGCTACCGACCCGTCTAACGGCCAGCACTTGGCTGATGTGGCCAACCTCGGTGCCGCAGACGCGGAGGCCGCCATTACTGCTGCCAACGCCGCTTGGCCCGCCTGGAAAAGCAAGACCGCCAAAGAACGCAGCATCATCCTGCGCAAATGGTTCGACCTGCTCATGGCCAACCAGGAAGACTTGGCCCGCATCATGACCGCCGAGCAAGGTAAGCCTTTTACCGAAGCCAAAGGCGAAATTGCCTATGGCGCGAGCTTTGTGGAGTGGTTTGCCGAAGAAGCCAAGCGCGTCAACGGCGAGACCCTGCCCCAGTTCGACAACAACCGCCGCCTCATGGTCATCAAGCAGCCCATCGGCGTGTGCGCGGCGATCACGCCCTGGAACTTCCCGCTGGCCATGATCACCCGCAAGGTGGCACCTGCCCTGGCCGCCGGTTGCCCGGTCATCATCAAGCCCGCAGAGCTGACGCCTTTGACCGCGCTGGCAGCCGCCGAGCTGGCCATCCGCGCCGGCATTCCGGCCGGTGTGCTCAACATGATCACCGCCGACAGCGAGCAGTCCATTGCCGTGGGCAAGGTCATTTGCGCCAGTGACGTGGTGCGCCACCTTAGCTTCACCGGCTCCACCGAAGTGGGCCGCATCTTGATGGCGCAAAGCGCACCCACCGTCAAAAAGCTCTCCCTGGAGCTGGGCGGCAACGCGCCCTTCATCGTGTTCGACGACGCCGATATCGACTCCGCCGTGGAAGGCGCCCTGGCAAGCAAGTACCGCAACGCGGGCCAGACCTGCGTTTGCGCCAACCGCTTCTATGTGCAGGCCGGTGTGTACGACCAGTTTGTGGCCAAGTTCGCCGCCCGGGTGAAAGCCATGAAGGTCGGCAACGGCTTTGAAGACGGCGTGCTGCAAGGCCCGCTGATCGAAGACGCGGCGGTAGAGAAGGTCAAACGCCATGTGGCCGATGCTGTGGCCAAGGGCGGCAAAGTGGAAACCGGTGGCAATGCCCTGCAAGGCCAGTTCTTCGAGCCCACCGTGGTGTCTGGTGCGACGGCCGACATGCTGTGCGCCCGCGAAGAAACCTTCGGCCCCTTCGCCCCGGTGTTCAAGTTCCACACCGAGCAAGAAGCTATTGACGCGGCCAACAACACCGAGTTCGGCCTGGCCAGCTACTTCTACAGCCGCGACATCGGCCGCATCTACCGCGTGGGCGAAGCGCTGGAGTACGGCATGGTGGGCGTGAACGTGGGCATTCTGGCCACCGAACACGTGCCCTTCGGCGGCGTGAAGCAGTCCGGCCTGGGCCGCGAAGGTTCGCACTTCGGCATGGACGACTACATCGAGGTCAAGTACCTCTGCCTGGGCGACATCCAGAAGTAATTGACGTACTCGGCCCCCGCTTGGCCCACAAGCCCGCTCCGGCGGGCTTTTTTACGCCTATTCATTTGCCGCAACAAACATAGCCTATGCAATTACAGCCTTGACAATATTTGCTTAGGCAATTAATATTTACTGCATGTCCAAACCAAAGACTCCGTTTTACAGCCCTGCCAACTACCAGCCGGAAGCCAGCGTGGGGTATTTGATGCGCAGCATCCTCAACCACGTCGCCCAGGCGGTGGACCGGGAGTTGGCCCACACCGACCTGACCAACGCGCAGTGGATTCCACTCTTCAAGCTCTACACCGGCAAAGCCTCTACGGTGGCCGAACTGGCCCGCGCCTGTGAAACCGACACCGGCGCCACCACCCGCCTACTGGACCGCATGGAAGCCAAAGGCCTGTGCCAACGGGTGCGCTCTGAGCAGGACCGCCGCGTGGTCAACCTGGAGCTCACCCCCACCGGCAAAGCGGCTGCCAGCGACATCCCCCGCATCCTGAGCGATGTGCAAAACGCACACTTAGAGGGCTTTAGCCCCGCTGAGTTTGAAGCTCTGCAGGGCTACCTGCGCCGCATTCTGGACAACGCCCAACGCATCAAGGCCGCCCACCAAGCCGGCCCCAATACCCCTGATACCCCCGACACCCCAACCGAAACTCCCCATGCTTAACGCCACCCAACTCTCCCCCCGCACCCTGCGCTGGAGCCGCTTTGCCCTGAGTGCCGTGGCCATTGCGTCCCTGAGCGCTTGCGCCAATTTCTCGGGCATTTTCTCCAGCGCGCAGCCGGTGGCTGCCCAGAACGCAGGCCTCTCGGCGCAGGTCATTCCCGCCGACAGCGTGGCCCTAGACAGCCAATGGTGGAGGGCCTATGGCGACCCGCAACTAAACAGCCTGATCGACCAAGCCCTACACAACAACCCCAGCCTGCGCGTGGCCCAGGCCCGGGTGCAACGGGTCATGGCGGGCATTGACAACGCCAATGCCGCCGGTGCGCCCCAACTCACTGCCGGGCTGGACGCCACCCGCCAGCTCTACACCCGCAACGGCCTGGTGCCCGCCCCGATTGCCGGCAGCGAGCGCGACATTGCCACCCTGCAAGCCACCGGCAGCTGGGAGCTGGACCTGTTTGGCAAAAACCGTGCCGCGCTAGACTCCGCCATCGGCCAAAGCCGCGCCGCCCAGGCCGACGCTCAGGCCGCCCGCATGCTGCTGGCCAGCAACGTGGCACGCAGCTACTTTCAGTGGATGAAAGTGCAAGGCCAGCTCGACGTGGCCCAGCGCACCCTGGCGCAGCGCGAGCAAACCCGCCAGCTGGTGAAAGACCGGCTGCAAGCCGGCCTGGACACCCAGTTGGAGCTGCAAACCAGCGAAGGCGCCCTGCCCGATGCACGCTTCCAGATCGAAGCCTTGAAGGAGCAAGAGGCCCTGCTGCTCAACAGCCTGGCCGCCCTCACTTCACAACAAAATAAGTCTCTAGCCCTCGCCAAACCTGCGCAAGCAGCTATCAATTCGATAGCAAATGCGCAAACCGGTGTGCAGGCCGTACCGCTGGACCTGCTGGGCCGCCGCGCCGATGTGGTGGCCGCACGCTGGCGCGCCGAGGCCGCCACCCGCGACATGGACAACGCCAAGACCTTGTTCTACCCCAACATCAACCTGACCGCGTTTGCCGGCTTTTCGAGCATCGGCTTTGACAAGCTGGTGCAAAGCAGCAGCGCCCAATGGGGCGTGGGCCCGGCCATCCGCCTGCCCTTGTTTGAAGGCGGCCGCCTGCGCGCCAACCTCAAAGGCAAGGCAGCCGACCTCGACGCCGCTATCGAAACCTACAACGCCACCGTGGCCGATGCGGTGCGCGACGTGGCCGACCAACTCACCTCCACCCAAGCGATTGCGCGCCAGCAAACCGAGCAGCAAGCGGCCCAGCAATCTGCCGAAGCGGCCTACGCCATTGCCGTGCAGCGCTACGAGGCCGGGCTAGGCAACTACCTGAATGTGCTCAACGCCGAAACCGCCGTGCTCGCCCAGCGCAAGCTCGGCGTCGACCTGGCCGGCCGAAAGGTGGACACCCAGATCCAGCTGATCCGCGCCCTGGGAGGCGGCTTCAGCGATGCCGACATCGATGTTGCCAACAACGCTGTGAAGGCCACGGCGGCCCGTTAAGCCCCACCCCGAACACTGACCAAACACTGACCGAACCTGATTGAAAGACACACCATGAGCACACCCGCTACTGCCCCTATCGCCGCCAATCCAGCCGCCACTCCCGCTGGCAACCCAGCCCGCAAAAAGGCGCTGACCGCGCTGACCATCGTTGTGCTGTTGGGCCTGGCCTACGGCGGCTTTGAATATTTCGGAGCGCGCCACTCTGAAGAAACCGACAACGCCTATGTGCAAGGCAATGTGATCCAGATCACGCCCCAAGTGGGCGGCACCGTCACCGCCATCCTGGCGGACGACACCGACTTTGTGAAAGCCGGCCAGCCGGTGGTGAAACTCGACCCCGCTGATGCCAAGGTCGCACTCGACCAGGCCGAGGCCAACCTCGCCCAAGCCGTGCGCCAGGTGCGCACCCTGTATGCCAACAACGGCACCTTGTCGGCTCAGGTCACCGTGCGCGAGTCCGACATTGCCCGCGCCCAGACCGATATTGCCCGCGCCACCGACGACCTGAACCGCCGCCAGGCACTGGCCGGCAACGGAGCCGTGTCCAAAGAAGAACTCAACCACGCCAAGTCACAACTGACCAGCGCCCAAAACGCGTTGGCAGCCGCCCAAGCCGGTGTGGCCGCAGCACGCGAACAGCTCTCCAGCAACCAGACCCTCACCGAAGGCACCAGCATCGACAGCCACCCTAGCGTGGTGGCCGCGTCTGCCAAAGTGCGCGAGGCCTTTCTGGCCCTGCACCGCGCCGAGCTGCCAGCCCCCGTGGACGGCTATGTGGCCAAGCGCACCGTGCAACTCGGCCAACGCGTAGCCGCCGGTGCGCCGCTGATGGCCATCATCCCGCTCAACCAGCTGTGGGTAGATGCCAACTTCAAGGAAGTGCAGCTGCGCAACATCCGCATCGGCCAGCCGGTCAAGCTCACTGCCGACCTGTACGGCAAGAAAATGGAATACAAGGGCACCGTCTCCGGCCTGGGCGTGGGCACCGGTGCCGCCTTCTCCTTGCTGCCGGCGCAAAACGCCACCGGCAACTGGATCAAGGTGGTGCAGCGTGTGCCGGTGCGCGTGGCGCTGGATGCCGAGCAATTGGCCCAGAACCCGTTGCGCGTGGGCTTGTCCATGGAAGCCACGGTCGACGTGACCGACCAGAGCGGCAAATCGCTGGCCGATGCGCCGCGCACCGCCTCCGTCACCCAGACCGATGTGTACACCGTGCTGGACCAGCAAGCCAACGACGAAGTGCGCAAAGTGATTGCTGCCAACCTGGGCCGCGGCGCCAAAACCAACGTCCATGCCGCCGCCAAAACCGGCAATGGTGTGTAAGACCCCATGAGCTCACCCGCTGCTTACTCTGCGCCCGCGCCCCTGGAGGGATCGGCGCGCCTGTGGGGCACCATCGCATTGTCCGCCGCCACGTTCATGAACGTGCTGGACTCCTCGATTGCCAACGTGTCCTTGCCCGCCATTGCCGGTGACCTCGGGGTCAGCTCCAGCCAGGGCACCTGGGTCATCACCAGCTTTGGCGTGGCCAACGCGATTGCTTTGCCGCTCACCGGCTGGTTGTCACAGCGCTTCGGGCAAGTGCGTCTGTTCGTGACCAGCGTGTTGCTCTTTGTGCTCTCCAGCTGGTTGTGCGGCATTGCGCCCAACATGCCGTTTCTAATTGGTGCCCGCGCGCTACAAGGCTTTGTGGCCGGCCCCATGATGCCGCTGGCCCAAACGCTGCTGCTGTCCAGCTACCCTCCCGCCCTTGCGGGCCTGGCCATGGCGCTCTGGGCCATGACCACGCTGGTCGCGCCGGTGATGGGGCCGCTCCTGGGCGGCTGGATCACCGACAACGCGCACTGGGGATGGATCTTCTTCATCAACGTGCCCATCGGCATCGTGGCCGGGTTCATCACCTGGAGCATCTTCCACAAGCGTGAGACGCAAACCCGCAAGCTGCCAATCGATACCGTCGGCCTGGCACTGCTGGTGATTGCGGTAACCGCTATTCAAATGATGCTGGACTTGGGCAAAGAGCTGGATTGGTTTCACTCCAACGAGATCATTGCGCTCACGGTGCTCTCGGTAGTGGCTTTTGCCTTCCTGATTGCCTGGGAGCTCACGGACAAGCACCCGGTGGTGGATTTGAAGCTCTTCAAGGGGCGCAACTTTTTGACGGGCACCGTGGCCATGTCGATTGCCTACGGCCTGTTTATGGGCAACATCGTGCTGCTGCCGCTGTGGCTGCAAAGTTTCATGGGCTACACCGCCACCCAGGCGGGCATGCTGATGGCGCCGGTGGGGATTTTTGCCATTATTTTGTCGCCCATCATCGGCAAAAACATCGCCAAGTTCGACACCCGCCGCCTGGCCACCCTCGCCTTTCTGGTGTTTGCGCTGGTGCTGTGGATGCGATCGCACTTCAGCACACTGTCAGACTTCAACACCATGATGATTCCGACGCTGATTCAAGGCATTGCACTGGCGCTGTTTTTCATTCCGCTGACCAGCATCATTCTGGGTGGCTTGCCGGGCGACAAAATAGCTTCAGCCTCGGGTTTAAGCAGCTTCTGCCGGGTGTTGTTCGGCTCCTTCGGCACCTCGATCTCGGTGACCGTGTGGCAAGACCGCACCACCTTGCACCACGCCCAGCTCACCGAGATGATCAACCGTGGCAGCACCGCCTCCAACAGTGCGCTGTCGGGCTTGAATGCCGCCGGTCTGAGCACCGAGCAGGCCCTGAGTCAGATCAACCGCATGATTGACCAGCAGGCCGCCACGCTGGCGGCCAACGATGTGTTCTACGCCTCGGCCTTGATCTTTATAGCTCTCATCCCGCTGGTGTGGCTCTCGCGCCCTGCCAAGGCTGGTGCCGGTGCGTCAGGCGCAGCGGCCGGTGCCCACTGAGCCCAGCTACCTGCGCGGCGGTGGCCGCAGGCATAAAAAAAACGGGGCCGAGGCCCCGTTTTTCTTTGGTGTTTGCAGCGTGTCAGCTCAGTTCCGGGCCCTGCGCTGTGGCAGTGCGGGTGTTGCGGTTTACACCGTTGTTCACCGACCAAGGGATAGAAGCAGCCCGGTCCAAGGGCGCCACTTTGGTCAACAACGCCTGCCAGAAAAAGCCGCTTTGGATCGCGATCACGGCAAACAGCATGTAGCTTTGCGAGCTGGAAGCCAACCAGAGGTTGTAGACCGGCATGAACACAAAGGGCGACACCAGCAAAGGCAGGCCGATGCGCAAAGCTTGCATAGACTCCAGCCCCTTGCCGAGGTTGAACAGGTCCCAGTAGTAGTTGGTAAACATGCCCAGCACCATCCAGCAACCCAGGTGCCATGCGTAAACAATGGCGTGGTTGCGCACCAGCAGAGTCACCCAGGGCTGGGACCCCTCGTCCGCGTTCACGATAAACACCATGAACACCCCCGTGACCAAGAAGATCACGGCGTAAATGAACATCAAAAATTTAAGTGCTCTGGACATGTTTTCCCCGGGGTTAGATGCTGGGCCAATACTGCGCGTCATCTTACCCGCAAGAACCAGCGGCTCAGAGCAGCGGGACGCCGGTTTTCGCCTGCACCGCCTCGCGGGTGACACCCGGTGCCAGCTCCACGAGCTTCAGGCCTTCCGGGGTGACATCCATCACCGCAAGATCAGTGATGATGCGGTCCACCACACCCACACCCGTCAGGGGCAAGGTGCAGCTGGGCAATATCTTCAGGTCCTCGGTGCCGTCTTTCTTTTTGGCCACGTGCTCCATGAGCACGATTACGCGCTTCACGCCGGCCACCAGGTCCATAGCGCCGCCCATGCCCTTGACCATCTTGCCCGGAATCATCCAGTTGGCCAGGTCGCCCTTGGCACTGACCTGCATGGCGCCCAGGATGGACAGGTTGATCTTGCCGCCGCGGATCATGGCAAAGCTCTCATGGCTGCCGAAAATACTGCTGCCCTTGATGGTGGTGACCGTTTGCTTGCCCGCATTGATGAGGTCGGCATCCACTTCGTCTTCGGTCGGAAAGGGGCCGATGCCCAGCATGCCGTTTTCGCTCTGCAGCCACACCTCTTTGTCGGCGGGCACATGGTTAGCTACCAGCGTGGGAATGCCGATTCCCAGGTTCACATAAAACCCGTCTTCCAGCTCGTGGGCTGCGCGGGCAGCCATTTGGTCTTGGTTCCAGCTCATGGTCAGACTCCTGCTTTTTCAGTGATGGTGCGTTTTTCGATGCGCTTTTCAGGCTTGGCATTGAGCACGATGCGGTGCACATAAATGCCGGGCAAGTGCACCTGGTCGGGTGCGATGTCGCCGGTTTCCACGATCTCTTCGACCTCGACCACCGTGATCTTGCCGGCCATGGCCACCGCCGGGTTGAAGTTGCGCGCGGTAAAGCGGAACTGCAGGTTGCCGGACTTGTCGGCACGGTGTGCTTTCACCAGCGCCACATCGGGCACCAGGGCGCGCTCCATGACATAGGTCTCGCCATCAAACTCGCGCAGCTCTTTGCCGTCCGCCACGATGGTGCCCACGCCGGTTTTGGTAAAGAAGGCCGGTATGCCGGCGCCCCCGGCACGCAGCTTTTCGGCCAATGTGCCTTGGGGGGTGAACTCCAGCTCCAGCTCGCCTGCCAGGTACTGGCGCTCGAACTCTTTGTTCTCGCCCACATAGCTGGAAATCATTTTTTTGATCTGCCGGGTTTCGAGCAATTTGCCGAGGCCAAAGCCGTCCACACCCGCGTTGTTGGAGATAGCCGTGAGGTTCTTGGCGCCACTGTCCTTGAGCGCTTCAATCAGCGCCTCGGGAATGCCGCACAGGCCGAAACCGCCTACCGCCAGCAACTGGCCGTCCTCTACGATGCCTTCAAGTGCCTTGGCGGCACTGGGATAGATTTTGTTCACTGCGCGTATCTCCTATGTAGATAGAAACAACATGACCGCTACGATACTACGTAACCACATACGTAGTTTCTCGTAAAGCTTTTCCCGCATCCGCACCTGCTCCCGCTTTCCCATGGACCTGGACTACCGCCAAGCCTTTGACCTCGCCCCGGTGGGCCTGGCGCTCTCGCGCAACCGCACCATGATGGACTGCAACCAGCACCTGTGCGAAATGTTCGGCGCGAGCAAAGACCAGCTGGTGGGGCAGTCGTTTCAAGTGCTCTACCCCAGTGCCGACGAGTTCGAGCGCCTGGGCGCCCGCATGGCGCCGCTGCTCAACCGCAACGGAACCTATGCCGATGAGCGGATCATGAAGCGCCTGGACGGTCGTTTTAAAGGCGAAACCTTCTGGTGTCATGTGACCGGCCGGGCGCTCAACCCGAGCACCCCGCACGAGGCCGGTATCTGGACCTTTGAAGACCTGAGTGCGCGCCGACCGGTCAGCGCCGAACTCACCCCCCGCGAGCGCGAAGTCGCGGCCTACCTGCTGCAGGGCCAAACCTCCAAGCAGATCGGCAAAACCCTGGAAATCAGCCACCGCACGGTGGAGATTTACCGCGCCCGGCTGATGCGCAAGTACAAGGCGTCCACCACTGGCGACCTGGTGCACAAGCTGGCCACGCGTTAAAAACCTGAAAACATCTAAATACTTGCATCATATTGGTGCAAACATTTGGAAAACGCACCAAAATAGTACGCACAGAGCTCACAGACCCCAAGGGCGGAGCAATGCAATTTGGCAGACAGGGAGTCAGCGCACCCGCAGAGCATAGATGTACGGGCGTGGACCCCTTGTCCTAATTACAGGAGAGGTCACGCTTATGAAATCCCCCACTATCGCGCGCCGGTTGCAATGGATCATTGGCATGCTCGGCGGCTTGTTGCTTGCAATAGGCGCGCTGGGGCTGACGGGCCTGTCGGCCTCCAACGCTTCACTAAAGACCGTGTATGAAGACCGGGTCATTGCACTCGGGCAGTTGGGCGAGGTCGCCCGCCTGTTGCAGCGCAACCGCAACTTACTGGCAGACTTTTTTGTCCCCCCGGGCATTACGGACCGGCAAGAACGACTGGCCGAGTTTGATGCCAACCTCCTTCAGCTCATGGAAACCTGGCAGGCGTACCAAGCCACCTACCTCACACCTGAAGAGCAAACCTTGGCCCGCGGCTTTTTGCCGGTCTACAACAGCTTGCGGGTAGAAGGACTGCAAGCCGTGCGGGATGCCCTGGGTCGCGGGGACCTGGACACCGGAGCGCGCTTGTACCAGGAGAAGGTCAAGCCCCTGATGCCTGCGGCCATGGCGGTGCTGGCGCAGTTGGACCAGATTCAGTACCGCGTGTCCAAAGAAGAGTACGAAAGTGCACTCGACAGCTACGAAACAATGCGATGGATTTGCCTCTGGGCGATTGCCGGCGGGCTGGCAGCGGCCACTCTGCTGGGCTGGTACATGGTCCGCACACTGCACCGGCAATTGGGAGCCGAGCCCTCCGAGGTTCTGAGCATCACCAGTGCCGTTGCACGCGGGGACCTCACCAGCCACATCCAGGTACCTCCCGACGCCCCGGAAAGCGTGATGGCCGGCATGGAACGGATGCAACTGGCACTGCAAACCATGGTGGGCACAGTGCGCGAAGGGTCTGAGAGCGTGGCCTCGGGGAGCAGCCAGATCGCCAGCGGCAGTGGCGACCTGTCCTCGCGCACCGAACGCCAGGCGAGCGCTTTGGAGCAAACCGCAGCCTCCATGGAGCAACTGAGCGCAACCGTCCGGCAAAACGCAGACAGCGCGCAGGAAGCCTACCAACTGGCACACCACGCCGCAGGTCTGGCATCGGACGGCGGGCAGGTCGTCAGCGAAGTGGTGTCGACCATGCAAAAAATTGACGAGGCATCCCGCCGCATGGCGGCCATTCTCGGCGTGATCGACGGCATTGCGTTTCAAACCAACATCCTGGCACTGAATGCTGCGGTTGAGGCCGCGCGTGCGGGCGAGCAGGGCCGGGGTTTCGCGGTAGTTGCCAGTGAAGTCAGGTCACTCGCCGGCAGGAGCGCCGAGGCCGCCAAGGAAATCAAACTCCTGATTGCGGGCAATGTGCAGCACGTGGGAGCCGGCAGCCAGCAAGTGCAGCAGGCCGGTCTCACGATGCACAGCATCGTGGAGTCCATCCGCCAGGTCAGCGAGCTGATGGACACCATTCGCTCTGCCAGCGCGGAACAAGCCTCTGGCGTCTCCCAGATCGGCGAGGCCGTGGGTCATATGGACCAGACCACCCAGCAAAACGCCGCCTTGGTGGAAGAAATGTCGGCTGCCGCAGCCAGCTTGAAAGCACGGGCGCAGCAACTGGTGCAGAGCGTAGCCGCGTTCAGGACCCGCGGCGGCGCCGGGGGCGGAGGCCACTTGCAACTGGAAAACCTCGCCTGAGCCACCCGCGGTCCCGCCGCATCAAGCGCCCTGTAGTCGGATGCGCAGTTCGGCGTTTTCCTGCTCCAGCACCGCCATGCGTTGCCCGCTCACAGCGAGCTGCAGCAGTGCGGCCTGCAATTCGGCGGTCAGGCGCTCCACCTCTTCTGCCAGCGAGTCGGCCACCACGGTGACCCGCTCACGAGTTGCTACACGGGTGCCGGCGAGCTGAGTCGCCAACTGGTCCAACCAAGCCAAAACTTGCACCCGCGTGGTGTCTTTGTGCAAGGGGGTTTGCAGGGTGGCTTTTTTGACATCGGCCCGGCGGCAGAGTTCGGACTGGGTGACACGCCCGTGGTTGTAGGGGTAGACCCCTTGGTGGGCCGCAATATCAGCCTCAATGTCGGCCATGGCAGCGCGCAAGCGGGCCAAAGCGGCCGCCGTGCGGGGGTTGGCGTTGTCAGCGCAGGGCAAAAGGTGGGGTTGAGTCATGAAAAAAAACACAGCGGGTCGAAATGCTCCTGCAGTGTACTGAGGCTAGACTCCGCAGAATTTGAAAGACCCGATATGACCGACACCCCCACCACCGCCGCTTTTGAAACCGATGCTTGGCAAGCCCTCAAACAGCTGGGCGACGCTGCAGTGGCACAAGGCGGTTTGCCCGCTGTGCTGCAGATGTTCATCAGCGTGGTGACGTCTGCCGAAGAGGTCGCCCGCGTGAGCGAAGAAGCCGGCCACAGTGACAGCATGACCAAGCAAGTGATCTCCGAGTGGCTCAGCACCCAATATGTGCCTGAAACGCTGTCGGAGCTCCAAGCCAACCAAGGCTAAATCTGGTTGCGCATGGCCCGCGCGGTTTCCTGCAGCACCGGCAGGACACGGCGCACGGCGTCTTCGGTACCCTCGTTCCCCATGAGCATGGTCACATTGAGTGCCCCATCACGCCGCCGTGCCAGTCGATCAGCGGCACCGCAACACCCCAGTAATTCAGCTCCAGCTGTTGCTCGGATACCGCCCACCCTTGCTGGCGGATACTAGCGAGCTCGACCCGCATGCGGTCTCTGCTGACAATGGAGTACTGCGTGTAGGCCTTAAAGACTTGCGCCCACCACCTCGTTCGCACTGCGAAACGCTTCCACCGCCGTGGGCACCCCGCAATACACCGCGGCGTGCAGCAGCACCTCCTGAATTTCTTCGACCGTCGCACCGTTGTTCAAGGCACCGCGCACATGGCCCTTGAGTTCAATCTGTTTGCCCATGGCCGTGAGCATGGCCACGGTGATCAGGCTGCGGGTTTTCAGGTCCAGCCCCGGGCGCTGCCACACATCGCCCCAGGCAGCGCGGCTGATGTGTTCTTGGATGGGGGCGGTAAACGGCGTGGTCTTGGCCAGCGCGGCGTCTACGAAGGCATCGCCCATCACCTGCCGGCGGGTGGCCAATCCTGTCGCATAAGCATCCGGCCCGGCGGACTCAGGCAAGGGGGTTTGAGGGTCTGTCATCGGGGCTCCGAGGGGGAAAACCCGATGTTAGCCCGCGTGCCATTGCCCCAACTGGGATAGCAGTGCCACCAGGCCCATGCCGTTGATCACGATGCCGATGCTGGTTTTGATTTCTTTCATGGTGCGCTTCTCCTGTACGTGGGCTGCGAGCTTGTTCGCAGTAGGATGAATACTAAAAACGATGACCGTTTGTGTAAATTCAATTAACAAAATCACACCGATAGTTTTTTTAAACAACCCGAACCACCGACCCGACGGAGACACCATGACCCCCAGCCCGCGCTACCCCCTCCCCGACCTCAACACCCTGCCCGAGGACCTGAAGGCCAAGATTTTGGAGGTGCAGGAAAAGTCAGGCTTCGTACCCCATGTTTTTCTGGCCTTCGCCCGCCGCCCTGCTGAATGGCGGGCGTTTTTTGCCTACCACGACGCCCTGATGCTGCGCGAGGGCTCCAGCCTCACCAAGGGTGAGCGCGAGATGATCATCACGACCACCAGTGCCGCCAACCAGTGCTTGTACTGCGTGGTGGCGCACGGCGCGATTCTGCGGATTTACGAGAAGAAGCCTTTGGTGGCCGACCAGGTGGCGGTGAACTACCGCAAGGCCGACATCAGCCCCCGCCAACGTGCCATGCTCGACTTCGCCATGAAGGTGTGCACCGAGAGCTACGCCGTCGAAGACGCCGACTTCACCGCCCTGCACGCCCACGGGTTTGACGATGAAGACATTTGGGACATTGCCGGCATCACCGCCTTTTTCGGCCTCTCCAACCGCATGGCCAATGTGACCGGCATGTTGCCCAACCCCGAGTTTTACCTGCTGGGGCGCGTGCCCAAGGCCAAATAGACAGCGCAGCCTGCCCCCTCCCCAACACCCTGAGCCCTATGCCACACCGCACATCGCCCTCCATGCCCTGTACCGCGCCGCTGGCCCTGCCCACGGCATCCTCCACGCCGCCTGCCACCAGGCAGCGGTGGGCTGGCGGCGTTGTGGCCATCTCGCTCAGCCTGCTGTCGGCGTGCAGCACCGTGCCGGGCACCTTGAACTACATCGCCCCACCGGCGCAGCCTGAAGCCGCGACCGGCAACACCGCCAAACCCGGCTGGGCCACCCGCCGCTACGCGGTGGCGGCAGCCAACCCCTTGGCCACCGACGCAGGGCGGCAGGTGTTGGCTGCAGGCGGCAGCGCCATAGACGCGGCCATTGCCGTGCAAATGGTGCTCGCTCTGGTGGAGCCCCAGAGCAGCGGCATCGGGGGCGGCGCATTTTTGCTGCACTTTGACGGCAAGGTGACGCAGGCTTTTGACGGGCGCGAAACAGCCCCAGCGGGTGCCACACCGGGCCTGTTTCTGGATGCCAGCGGCCAGCCCCTGAAGTTTGCCGATGCGGTGGTCGGCGGCCGCTCGGTGGGCGCGCCCGGTGCGGTCGCGATGTTGGCGCAGGCCCATGCCCGCCACGGCAAAATGCCCTGGGCGCAGCTGTTCCAGCCCGCCATTAGCCTGGCCACCCAGGGCTTTGCCATCAGCCCCCGCATGGCCGCACTGCTGGCCGCAGACCCCCACCTAAAGAAAGACCCGGTAGCCGCCGCCTATTTTTACGACAGCACCGGCAAGCCCTGGCCGGCCGGCCACCTGCTGCGCAACCCGGAGCTAGCCGCGGTGTTGCAAGGCATTGCTACGCGTGGCCCCTCGGGCCTGTTGCAAGGCGAGGTGGGTGAGGCCATTGCCCGTAAAGTGCAAAACCACCCCACCAACCCGGGCAGCCTGAGCACCCGCGACCTGGCCACCTATCGCCCGCTGGTGCGCGAACCGCTGTGCTTTGACTACGACGCGGCAGCGCGCCCGGTGCGCATTTGCGGCATGCCGCCGCCAAGCTCGGGGGCGATTGCCATAGGCCAGATTTTGCGCATGCTGGACAGCACACCTGCCAGCACCCTGCCACTGGCCCAAGGCTTGCCCACCGCTGACTGGCTGCACCTCTACACCGAGGCCTCACGCCTTGCGTTTGCAGACCGGGGCCAGTACCTCGGCGACCCGGCTTTTGTGCAAGCGCCTGCCGGCAACTGGGCGAGCTTGTTGGCACCGGCCTACCTGCGCAGCCGCGCCGCGCAAATCGACAGCAGCCCCACCGGCAAGAGCATACAAATGGCCCTGCCCGGCCAACCCGGCGGCACCCCCTTGAGCTACGCTCCCATGCCCGACCAGACCGAATACGGCACCTCCCATATCTCGGTGGTAGATGCCTATGGCAACGCCGTGGCCATTACTACCACTATTGAAGACGCCTGGGGCTCGCGCCAGATGGTGAACCGGGGCGTGGGCCTGGCCGGTGGCTTTTTGCTCAACAACCAGCTCACCGACTTCAGCTTCAGCCCCACCGGGGGCGACGGACGCCCGGTGGCCAACCGCGTCGAGCCGGGCAAGCGGCCGCGCTCCAGCATGTCGCCCACCCTGGTGTTTGACAAAGCCACCGGTGAATTGCTCATCAGTGGCGGCAGCCCCGGTGGGGCTTTGATCATTCATTTCACGGCCAAAACCTTGTACGGCATGCTGCACTGGGGCCTGAATGCCCAGCAGGCCATTGACTTGCCCAACTTCGGCTCGCTGAATGGCCCCACCCTGCTGGAGGCCAACCGCTTCAGCCCTGCCACCGTGCAGGCCCTCAAGAACCGCAGCCACACCGTGCTGGAGGTGCCTATGGCCAGTGGGTTGCAAGCCATAGAGCGCACCCCCACAGGATTTTTCGGCGGGGCGGACCCCCGGCGTGAAGGCATCGTGCTCGGCGACTGAGCGCCTATTTAGGCATCAAATCGGTCTCTAGCCCATACAAAACATACGCATATAGCTATATTTTTGATACCAATGTAGCGCTCGCAACACTTCTCGCCTGCCCCTGAGCCCGGCGCGGGCTGCCTACAATCGCCCCCATGGCCATCCCGCAAAGCTTCATCCAGGAACTCATCGCCCGTACCGATGTGGTGGAGATCGTGGGCCGCTATGTGCAGCTCAAAAAGGGCGGCGCTAACTTCATGGGCCTGTGTCCGTTTCACGGGGAAAAGTCGCCCTCGTTCTCGGTGAGCCCTGCCAAACAGTTCTACCACTGCTTCGGCTGCGGCAAAAACGGCAATGCCATCAGCTTTTTAATGGACCATGCCGGCATGACCTTCATCGAAGCGGTGAAAGACCTGGCCGGTCAATACGGCATGGTCATCCCCGAGGAAGAAGGCAGCCCCCAGGACAAGGCCCGCGCCCAAGCGCAGCGGGAAAAACAGAACACCCTGACCAGCGTGCTGGAAAAAGCCGGCGAGGCCTACAAACGCGGCTTGAAAGAGTCGCCCCGCGCCATCGACTACCTCAAAGGCCGTGGCCTCTCTGGCGAAATCGCCAAGCAATTCGGACTTGGTTACGCGCTCGAAGGTTGGCGCAGCCTGGCTAGCATCTTCCCGCAGTACGACGACCCCTTGCTGGTCGAGAGCGGCCTGGTCATCCTGCACGAGGCCGAAAACGGTGGCGAAGAGAAGCGCTACGACCGCTTCCGCGACCGGGTGATGTTCCCCATCCGCAATATCAAAGGCGAGTGCATCGGCTTTGGCGGCCGCGTGCTGGGCGACGAAAAGCCCAAGTACCTCAACTCCCCCGAAACTCCGGTGTTCAGCAAAGGCCGGGAGCTCTACGGCCTGTTCGAGGCCCGCAGCTCCCTGCGCGAGCATGGCTATGCGCTGGTCACCGAGGGCTATATGGACGTGGTGGCACTGGCCCAACTGGGTTTCCCCAACGCCGTGGCAACCCTGGGCACCGCCTGCACCAACGACCACGTGCAAAAGCTATTCCGCTTTACCGATGCGGTGGTCTTCAGCTTTGATGGCGACGGTGCCGGCCGCCGCGCCGCCCGCAAAGCGCTGGACGGCGCCCTGCCCTTTGCCACCGATGTGCGCAGCATCAAGTTTTTGTTCCTGCCCGCTGAGCACGACCCGGACAGCTTTATCCGCGCCTACGGCAAAGACGCCTTTGCCGACTACGTGAGCAAGGCCACGCCACTCAGCCGCTTTTTGATTGAAGCGGCCCAAGACGGCTGCGACCTCAGCACCGCCGAGGGCCGTGCCCGCATGTCCAGCCAGGCCAAGCCCTTGTGGAGCCAGCTGCCCGACGGTGCGCTCAAATTGCAGCTCTTGGGTGAAATAGCCCAGCTCGTGCAGCTCCCCTCCGCCGAGCTCGGCAGCCTGTGGTCAGGCAGCAGCGCCAAACCTGCCGGCGAAGCGCCACGCCGCAAGCGCGAGGCCGCCCCCGCCGCGGCCAGTGGCTTCGAGGACGGCATGGGGGACGCTCCATTCTTTGACGACGAGGAGCCTGCCGGGTTTTCGGAACCCTGGGTACCGCAAGAAGAACGGAAAAAGAAAACCGAGTGGAAGAAAGAAGGCTGGACACCCCGTGCCAAAGGCGATGGCAAGTGGGAGGGCAAATGGCAAGGTAAAAACAGCAAATTCGGCAACCGCGAGCCCCGCCCCAGCGGGCCGCTGGCCAAACTCGACAGCCGCCCCGACCTGGCCGCGCGCATTTTGCTCAACCACAGCGAGCTCTGGGACATTCTCTCCAGCGAGGACCACGGTCTTTTGTGCCAATTGCCGCCCCCCCATGGCGAGCTGTTCACCTGGCTGGAGAGCCAGCTCCATGAGCACGGCCCGGTCTCGCGCGGCACCCTGAAAGAAGAAATTGTGGGCCACCCCGCAGAGGACCTGGTGCAGCGGCTGACCTCGGCCCCGGTGCTCGCGAGTGAGCCGCTGAGTGAGTCCGGCCCCGAATTGCGTGACTTGCTCAACCGGATGCTGCTCGACCAGATCGACGCCCGCATGCGCGCCCTGGCCACCGACCCCGCCAACCTGCCGGAACTCCGGGTCCTGATGGACCGCAAAAAAGAGCTCAGCAAATTGCTGCAGGCCAGTTCGGTTGACTCCTGAACCTGCCACTCCATGCCGGTGGTGCTATTTCGCAGCCTTCATCAAATAGCGTTGGCGTAGCTGTTGGTAGCGGCCGTCGGCCTTGACCTTGGCAAGCGCCTGATCGAGCCGCTTGATGGTGTCCGGGTCGGTGCCCGGGTTCACGCCATACCAGTAGGCCGAGGACTCATCCAGCACCCAGACCGGTACCAGCAATGCGGGGTCCATGCCCAGGCTTTTGGCATGGTAGGCCGCCGCCCAATCCAAGGCCACCAGCAAATCAAAGCGCTTGGCCAAGAATTTGCGCATATTGGTTTCATCATTGACCCCGAGCTCTAAGCCGCCCCCTGAAGGCTCATTGACAGACACCGCCGTGAATCCGGACTTTTCAAGCATTTTGGTAGCCGCCGACTCCAAGGTGGAGCCGATCCGGTAGGGCCTTGCGTCCTCCAGACTTTTGATCACAATGTCGGGCCGGTCAGCCCAGCGGTACAGCAACACCCGGCGGGGGCTGATAGGCCCAATCCAGCGGAACAGGGCCTCGCGTTCGGGCGTGCGTACCATGGAGTACACCAGGGTATCGGGCTGGCGCAAGGCCTGGCCATAGGCCCGGGCCCAAGGCAGGACTAGCTTGCGAAGGGGGACGCCCGCCTCCGCGGCCACAAGATCCAGCAGTTCGGAGGCGAAGCCGGTCACGCGCCCCTCCAGCTCCATATTGAGGGGCGGGAGCTGCTCGGTCAGTGCCGTCAGCTCGGGCGGGGGTGCGGCAACGGCGGGTGACCCCGCCAGCAAGGCAGCACCACAGACCGCAAGGGCTGCCCAGGTTTTCTTGAGGGTAAAGATCATCCAACGACTCTTGATTTTTTGAATAAGAACTATAATGACAGATTAGTTCGGCAAGAGCGACAGCAGCACCTCCGGGTCAGGCCACCGTGAAAGTTCATCACAACAGGCCACCTTACCGCAAGGACTGCATTCCAAATGATCGCCCTCCCATCTTGCCAATGGGGAATCTGATTCCCTGCCTTGCCACTACATCGCGTGTTTGCGCAGCGTAGCCGGCACCTGTTCTGTTGTTTGTTAGTTTTTTGTTGACCCGAGGTTTCTGCATGCCCGCTTCAAAATCCGCCAAGCCTGTTCAGCCTGCCAGCAAGGCCGCCGCCACACCCGAAAAGAAAGCCTCCTCAGTGTCCGTACCCAAATCCAAAGCCGCCCAGTTAAAAGAAGCCGCAGACGCGCTCCTCGCAGCCGCCGAAGCCCCTGCCAAGAAAAAGGCCGGTCGCCCGGCCAAAGCAGCGGCTGATGAAGCCTCGGCTCCCGCCAAAGCCGCCACCGGCGCCAAGCGCGGACGCAAACCCAAGGCGGCCGCGGAATCCAGCGGCGACGACATGGACATGTCGGACATTGAAGCAGACTTGGTCGGCGAACCCGAAGCCGCAGCAACCACCACCCCCACCGGTGAAAAGGTCAAGCCCCTGCGCATGAAGATCAGCAAGGCGAAAGAACGCGCCTTGATGAAGGAATTCGGCCTGGACGAAACCGTGTTGTCCGAAGAAGACATGGCCAAGCGCCGCGCGCGCCTCAAGGCCCTGATCACCCTGGGCAAGACCCGCGGCTACCTGACCCACGGCGAAATTTCCGACCACTTGCCCGACAAGCTAGTCGATGCGGAAACCCTCGAAGTCGTGATCTCCATGTTGAACGACATGGGCGTAGCGGTTTACGAGCAAACCCCTGACGCAGAAACCCTGCTGCTGAACAACAACGTGTCCACTGCGGCCACGGTGGAAGAAGCGGAAGAAGAAGCCGAAGCTGCCTTGTCCACCGTGGACAGCGAGTTCGGCCGCACCACCGACCCCGTGCGCATGTACATGCGTGAAATGGGTACGGTCGAGTTGCTGACCCGCGAAGGCGAAATTGAAATCGCCAAGCGCATCGAAGGCGGCTTGATGGACATGATGGAGGCGATCTCCGCATCGCCCGCCACCATCGCCGAAATCCTGCGCTTGGGTGAAGACATCCGCGAAGGCAAAGTGGTCATCACCACCATCGTGGACGGCTTCTCCAACCCCAATGAGGCCGACGACTATGTGGCCGAAGAAGACTTCGACGAGTTCGACGAAGCCGACGACGACGACGGCAAGGGCGGCTCCAAAGCGCTGACTAAAAAGCTTGAAGAGCTGAAGAAGCAAGCCCTGGAGCGCTTCGACAAGATGCGCGAGCTGTTTGAAAAAGTGCACAAGGTGTACGACAAGGAAGGCTATGGCACGCCTGCCTACGTGAAAGCACAAAAGGCACTCAGCGAAGAGCTGATGACCATCCGCTTCACCGCCAAGGCGATTGAAAAGCTGTGCGACATGGTGCGCGCGCAGGTGGACGATGTGCGCAAGAAAGAGCGCGAGCTGCGCCGCATCATTGTGGACAAGTGCGGCTACCCGCAAGAGCAGTTCATTGCGGACTTCAGCGGTCGCGACAAGGCGGGCAACAAGGTTGCCTCCAACCTACTGAACCTCAAGTGGATCGAAAAGCAGGCAACTTCCGGCAAGTCCTGGGCCGCCGTGATGGGCCGCAATATTCCGCCGGTGCAGGATCTGCAGCAAAAGCTGATCGACTTGCAATCGCAAGTGGTCGTGCCTTTGGAGCAGCTCAAAGACATCAACAAGCGCATGAATGCCGGCGAGTACGCGTCCCGCGCCGCCAAGAAGGAAATGATCGAGGCCAACTTGCGCCTGGTGATCTCCATTGCCAAGAAGTACACCAACCGCGGCTTGCAGTTCCTGGACTTGATCCAGGAAGGCAACATCGGCTTGATGAAGGCCGTGGACAAGTTCGAATACCGCCGTGGCTACAAGTTCTCGACCTACGCCACCTGGTGGATCCGTCAGGCCATTACCCGCTCCATTGCAGACCAGGCCCGCACCATCCGTATTCCGGTGCACATGATCGAAACCATCAACAAGATGAACCGCATCAGCCGCCAGCACTTGCAAGAGTTCGGTTTTGAGCCTGATGCCTCGGTCCTGGCTGAGAAGATGGAAATCCCGGAAGACAAGATCCGCAAGATCATGAAGATCGCCAAAGAGCCCATCTCCATGGAAACCCCGATCGGCGACGACGACGACAGCCACTTGGGCGACTTCATCGAAGACGGCGCCAACACCGCCCCGATGGAAGCGGCCATGCAAGCCGGCCTGCGCGATGTGGTGAAAGACATCCTCGACAGCTTGACTCCGCGCGAGGCCAAAGTGCTGCGCATGCGTTTCGGCATCGAAATGACCTCCGACCACACCCTGGAAGAAGTGGGCAAGCAGTTTGATGTGACACGCGAGCGCATCCGTCAGATCGAAGCCAAAGCCTTGCGCAAGCTCAAGCACCCTAGCCGCTCCGACAAGCTGCGCAGCTTCACAGACACCCTGTAAAGCCCGCCGGCTTCATTTCAAGCCATTTAGCGCCCCAGCCCACATGCAATGTGCGCGGGGCGCTATTTTTTTGATAGCAACCAACACCACACCCCGATCTGCAAGATCGCCCTGTCCTTCGTATGGCTCACGATACTCCCTACCAACTCGCCGGCGTCATGGGCTGGCCCGTCGCGCACTCGCGCTCTCCGGTCATCCACAACCATTGGATTGAGGAACACAAGCTGCGCGGCGCCTATGTCCTGTTGCCCGTGGAACCCTCCCGACTGGAACAAGCACTGCGTGCGTTGCCGGTTCTGGGAATCGCTGGCTGCAACCTGACCATTCCCCACAAAATCGACGCCATGACCATCGTCGACCATGTGGATGCGTTGGGCGCACGGATTGGGGCAGTCAACACCATTGTGGTGAACGCGGACGGCTCTTTGAGCGGCCGCAACACCGATGCCTATGGCTTCATCCAAAGCCTGTATGAAGCGCGCAGCCCGTGGACCCCCGATAGCGGACCGGCCTGTGTGATCGGGGCAGGAGGTGCCGCGCGCGCTGTCGTAGTGGGTCTGCTGGATGAAGGTGTGCCCGAAATCCGGCTGACCAACCGGAGTGAAGCTAAGGCGCACGACATGGCGCAAGAGTTTGGCCCTAGAGTCAAAGCCGTCGCCTGGTCTGAGCGCCATGCAGCACTGGAAGGTGCCGCATTACTTGTAAACACCACCAACCAAGGCATGCATGGTCAGCCCGCGCTGGACCTGCGCTTGGACGCACTGCCAATCACTGCACTGGTGTCCGATATTGTTTACGTCCCGATGCAAACACCTCTGTTGGCTGCAGCCGCCGCCCGCGGCAATCAAACAGTCAATGGGCTGGGGATGCTGCTGCACCAGGCGCGCCCTGCCTTTGAGGCTTGGTTCGGAGTCCTCCCGTCTGTGGGTCCCGAGCTACTGACCAAGATTCACGCGACGTTCTAACGCACCCGCCCCTGGATGAGGGCCGCACGCAGCGCGCCCTCCCCGGTCGCATGCCCTAAGGTGAAGAGCTGCGTCAGTTCGCGTTTTTGGCGCTGCGCTCGCCGACAAAACGGAACGCGAATGCGATCGCCTCCTCCAGGGACAACTCAATCGCTTGGCGCTCCTGCTCCGTTAGATAAAACATCATGTCGACATCGTGGCGCACATAGCGGGCGGGTAAGCGGTTGAGGGCGACACACGCGACATCACCCAGCATGTCGTTGCTGTAGGCCGGGAAAAGCGCAGCCCGCTGCACGACTTCTTCAAAGACCAGGCGCTCGTAGTAGTTGTGAACTTGTTCGAAATTAAAGGTCATGACGGGGAATGCCTCCGTGTTGTCTGTGGATCAGGACTGCCGGATACCTTAGCACCGCCCGTGTGGCGTGGCAAGCACAGCGGCTTCACGGCCCGCAAGGGTCCGACGCCCTATTTACATACCTTAACAGCTATGAAACTTGTAGCAGTCTGAAAACTGCGATATAGTTTCCGCTCCATTTCGGGAAATGCGGCCCAGCAGTCGCAATCCTATCCAGACACAGACAAAGGGCAAGGTAATGAGTGCAAAAGAAACGGTCGCAGTCGGCCAACTGTTGGAATTGCTGGAATCCCGCTACGCAATCCGCGTTTTGTGGGCCTTGCGCGACGGCCATGCCCAGACCTTCCGTTTACTCCAGGACAGCGTGGGCGGCATCACCCCCAACACCCTGAATACCCGAATCAAAGAACTCCGCGAAGCGAACCTGCTCACCCACGGCACAGACGGCTATGTCGTGACCGCAGCGGGTGCGGACTTGCTCAAGCGCCTTGGTGACCTGCAGGCTTTTGCCGTGAAGTGGTCGACCGCCCAGGCCAAAAAAGCCAAATAAGCGCTACCGGCTGCTCCGCAGCCGACGCCCCACCAGACAGGCTGTGCCTGTCTTTTTTTTTGGTCGGGCATAATTTAGGGTTTTTCCGGCCGCCAATGCCCCGTGCATTTGCGTGGCCAGCTCCTGTTTTTATAGCAAAAGGATTTGAAAATGCCAACTACCGCCAGCGGACTCCAGTTTGAAGACACGATCGAAGGCAGCGGCGACGAGGCCAAAAAAGGCCAAAGCGTCACTGTGCATTACACCGGCTGGCTGTACAACGACGGCGTGCAAGGCGCCAAGTTTGACTCCAGCAAAGACCGCAACGATCCTTTCGTGTTCCACCTTGGCGCCGGCATGGTGATCCGCGGTTGGGATGAGGGTGTGGCAGGCATGAAGGTCGGCGGGGCACGCACCTTGATCATTCCAGCCGCTTTGGGCTATGGTTCCCGTGGCGCGGGCGGTGTCATTCCACCGAACGCAACCCTGAAGTTTGATGTAGAGCTCTTGGCTGTACGCGGCTAAGAAAACCGTCGGAATTACCCGACGCTCCGGGTGTCCCGTCGACATCCGGAAAACTCCCCCTTGAAACAAGGTTATGCGTCGCCATGTATGGCGCAATCGCATTCAACCGGATAGAACCGTATGTCTGATACTCCAAGCCCCTCCAGTCCATCCCCGGCCGCCGACGCAGCGCAAAGCCCCGAAGAAATTCTGGCCGCTGCCGCAGCCCATGAAGTGGACGCTTTGACCCAAGCCCAAGCCGAACTGGCAACGCTGAAAGCCAAGAGCAGCGAACTCGCAGACCAGTTTCTGCGCGCCAAGGCAGAAGCAGAAAACGCGCGCCGCCGGGCCGAAGACGAAATTTCCAAAGCGCGCAAGTTCGCTGTGGAGAGCTTTGCGGAAAGCATGCTGCCTGTGGCAGACAGCTTGGAAGCCGGCCTGGTGATCAAGGACGCGACCCCGGAGCAAATCCGCGAAGGCGCAACGGCCACGCTGCGCCAACTGGTCGCCGCACTGGAGCGCAACAAAGTTATCGCCATCGCCCCTACCGCCGGCACCAAGTTCGATCCACACCAGCACCAGGCCATCAGCGTGGTGCCCTCTGAGCATGAGGCCAACACGGTAGTCAGCGTGCTGCAAAAGGGTTACTCGATTGCAGACCGTGTCTTGCGCCCTGCTCTCGTTACGGTGTCAGCCCCCAAGTAAGGCCGGAGCCGGCTGAAACTCACCATTTTTTGGGTGTCGGGCGCTTGAAACCATCTTAGTAGCCCACACCTTATTCACATCTGAATTTTTAAGTTATCAGGAGCACACCATGGGAAGAATCATTGGAATTGACTTGGGCACCACCAACAGCTGCGTCGCCATCATGGAGGGCAACACGCCCAAAGTGATCGAGAACGCCGAAGGTGCACGTACCACGCCCTCCATCATTGCTTACCAGGAAGACGGCGAAGTGTTGGTCGGTGCATCGGCCAAGCGCCAATCGGTCACCAACCCCAAAAACACCCTGTACGCAGTGAAGCGCCTGATCGGCCGCAAGTTCACTGAAAAGGAAGTGCAAAAAGACATCGACCTGATGCCCTACACCATTGCAGCGGCCGACAACGGCGACGCCTGGGTAGAAGTGCGCGGCAACCGCATGGCACCGCAGCAGGTCAGCGCTGACATTCTCCGCAAGATGAAGAAGACTGCGGAAGACTACCTCGGTGAAGAAGTCACAGAGGCCGTGATTACGGTGCCCGCATACTTTAACGACGCCCAGCGCCAAGCGACCAAAGACGCCGGCCGTATTGCCGGTCTCGATGTCAAGCGCATCATCAACGAACCTACCGCAGCTGCCTTGGCCTTCGGTATGGACAAGAACGAAAAGGGCGACCGCAAGATCGCCGTGTATGACTTGGGCGGCGGCACCTTCGACGTATCCATCATCGAAATCGCCGATGTGGACGGTGAAAAGCAATTCGAAGTGCTGTCGACCAACGGCGACACCTTCCTGGGCGGTGAGGATTTCGACCAGCGCGTGATTGACTTCATCATCTCCGAGTTCAAGAAAGAACAAGGCGTTGACCTGTCCAAAGACGTTTTGGCTTTGCAGCGTTTGAAGGAAGCCGCCGAAAAGGCCAAGATCGAACTCTCCAGCAGCTCCCAGACCGACATCAACCTGCCCTACATCACTGCAGATGCGTCCGGCCCCAAGCACCTGAACATCAAGCTGACCCGCGCCAAGCTGGAGTCTTTGGTGGAAGAGCTGATCGAGCGCACGATTGCGCCGATCCGCACGGCGCTGAAAGACGCAGGCGTTTCCGCATCTGAAATTCACGATGTGATTCTGGTCGGCGGCATGACCCGCATGCCCAAAGTGCAAGAAAAGGTCAAGGAATTGTTCGGCAAGGAACCCCGCAAGGACGTGAACCCCGACGAAGCCGTGGCCGTGGGTGCCGCGATCCAGGGTCAAGTTCTCTCTGGTGACCGCAAAGACGTGCTGTTGTTGGACGTGACGCCTCTGTCCTTGGGTATTGAAACCCTGGGCGGCGTGATGACCAAAATGATCACCAAAAACACCACGATCCCGACCAAGTTTGCGCAAACCTTCTCAACCGCAGAAGACAACCAGCCTGCCGTGACCATCAAGGTGTTCCAGGGTGAGCGTGAAATCGCTGCAGTGAACAAGATGTTGGGCGAATTCAACCTCGAAGGCATCCCGCCAGCAGCGCGCGGCACACCCCAGATCGAAGTGTCCTTCGACATTGACGCCAACGGCATTTTGCACGTGGGCGCCAAAGACAAGGGTACCGGCAAGGAAAACAAGATCACCATCAAAGCCAACTCCGGCCTGTCGGAAGACGAGATCCAGCAAATGGTGAAAGATGCTGAACTGAATGCCGCTGACGACAAGAAAAAGCTCGAATTGGTGCAAGCTAAAAACGAAGCGGACGCCAACGTCCACAGCGTGAAAAAGAGCTTGACCGAATACGGCGACAAGCTCGAAGCCGGCGAAAAAGAAAAGATCGAGGCGGCCATCAAGGACCTCGAAGACACCCTGAAGTCTGACGACAAGGACGCCATCAAAGCCAAGAGCGATGCGCTGATGGCCGCCAGCCAGAAACTGGGCGAAAAAATGTACGCTGACATGCAAGCCCAGCAGGCTGCAGAAGGCGGAGCCCAGCCGGAGGCAGAAGCAGCCCAGGCTTCTTCCAAGCCAGCCCACGACGACAATGTGGTCGACGCGGAAGTCAAGGAAGTCAAAAAAGGCTGAGCCGGCTGACGAGCGCAGCACCACGATGCCGCGTTGAACACCAGTAGGGGTTCAACGCGGCTTTTCTGTTGTAACCAGGCACAGAGACACACATGGCCAAACGTGACTATTACGAAATTCTGGGCGTCAGCAAGACCGCCTCAGAAGAAGAAATTAAAAAGGCCTATCGCAAACTGGCGATGAAGCACCACCCTGACCGCAATCAGGGTGATGCCGCCAAAGCTGCCGAAGAGAAGTTCAAAGAAGGCAAAGAAGCCTACGAAATGCTCTCGGACGCCCAGAAACGTGCCGCCTACGACCAGTACGGGCACGCAGGCGTTGACCCTAACCGGGGTGGCGGCGGCGGTGAGGGGTATGGCGGTTTTGCTGAAGCTTTCGGCGATATTTTTGGCGATATGTTCGGCCAGCAGCGCGGTGGCGCACGCGGCGGACGTCAGGTCTACCGCGGCAGCGACTTGAGCTACGCGATGGAAGTGACCCTCGAAGAAGCGGCTCGCGGCAAAGACGCGCAGATCCGTATTCCCAGCTGGGACAACTGCGACACCTGCAAAGGCACCGGTGCTAAACCGGGCACCCAGGTCAAAACCTGCGGCACCTGCAATGGCGCGGGTACCGTGCAGATGCGGCAAGGCTTTTTCAGTGTTCAGCAGACCTGCCCGACTTGCCGCGGTACTGGCAAAGTCATCCCCGAGCCCTGCAATGCCTGCAGCGGTCAAGGCAAGATCAAGCGTCAGAAAACGCTGGAAGTCAAAATTCCGGCGGGTATCGACGGCGGCATGCGCATCCGCAGCGCGGGCAATGGTGAGCCCGGTACCAACGGCGGGCCACCCGGAGATCTGTATATCGAAATCCGGCTGAAGAAGCACGATATCTTTGAGCGCGACGGCGATGATCTGCATTGCTCTGTGCCCATCAGCTTTGTGACTGCTGCGCTGGGCGGCGAAATCGACGTGCCGACACTCGCCGGCAAGGCGGCGATCGACATCCCCGAAGGTACCCAGACCGGCAAGCAGTTCCGACTGCGCGGCAAAGGCATCAAAGGCGTGCGCTCCAGCTACCCCGGTGACCTGTATTGCCACATCACGGTAGAGACGCCGGTCAAACTCACCGAGCACCAGCGCAAGCTGCTCAAGGAATTGGATGAGTCGTTTAAAAAAGGCGGCAGCAAACACTCACCCACCGGTGACAGCTGGACCGACCGGTTGAAAAGCTTTTTTAGCTGATCCAAGTCAAACTCAGGGCTCGCCCTGAACACCACTAAAAGCCGCTCGGGTCTATAAAGGACCCGGCGGCTTTTTTTGCTTGGTGGTGCACACCTTGGGCTCGCCGGGGAGTGAGCGTCATGTCCGTCACCATTTCTTTTCTCGGCGGAGCAGGCACAGTTACCGGATCCAAATATTGGGTGCGTGCCGGCACGCAGAGCTTGCTGGTCGATTGCGGACTGTTCCAGGGTTACAAACCTTTGCGACTGCGCAATTGGGCCGCGAGCCCCCTGCAGCCGGACGACCTGGAGGCCATTCTGCTGACCCACGCCCACCTGGATCACAGTGGCTACCTCCCTTTGCTGGCGAGGGATGGATTCCGAGGGCCTGTGTTCTGCTCAGCGGGCACGAAAGATCTTTGCAAAATCTTGCTGCCGGACAGCGGACACATCCAGGAAGAAGACGCCTTGTTTGCCAACCGGCATGGATTCTCAAAGCACACACCTGCCCTACCCCTGTACACACGTCAAAATGCCTTGGACAGCCTGGCCCTTCTCAAAGCTGTTCCGCAAAGACAGACGTTCTCACCACTCCCGGGGTGGAAAGCGACGCTCCAACCTGCAGGACACATTTTGGGTGCGTCCAGCATCCTGCTCGAAGTCGGCGGCCGAAGGATCTTGTTTTCCGGCGATCTCGGAAGGCCGGACGACACCCTGATGAACCCACCGGACGCGCCCTCCAGAGCGGACACCATCCTCATCGAGTCCACTTATGGCGACCGGCAACACCCCAGAGACAACCTGCTGTCCGAATTGGGTCCTGCGCTGCAGCGCTTGGCCGCCCGCGGTGGCGTGGCGGTGGTACCGGTATTCGCCGTGGGCCGTGCCCAAGCCTTTTTGTTGGCGATCGCGCAACTCAAAGAGCGTGGTGTCGTTCCTCATGCGCTACCGGTATTCCTCGACAGCCCGATGGCGGTGCACACCACTCAACTTTTTCAGCAACATCCTGGAGCCCACCGTCTCAGCCCGCACGAAGTTCAATCATTGACTCACAGTGCCACTTTGATCAGCAGTACCGACGAATCGAAGGCCCTGGCTTCACGCCACGGGCCTATGGTCATACTGTCCGCCAGCGGCATGGCAACCGGCGGCAGAGTACTTCATCACTTGGCGCATCATGCCGGTAACCACCGCAACATGATCCTGCTCACAGGCTTCCAATCACCCGGCACACGGGGTGCAACTTTGGCATCCGGCGCACGCTCCGTCCGGATTCACGGTAGAGATGTTGAAGTGCAAGCGGAGGTCGTGCAACTGCAGTCCGCTTCCGCCCACGCGGACTCCGGCCAACTGCTGGATTGGCTGAGGCAAGCGCCCCAAGCCCCTGACCAGGTGTACGTAGTACACGGCGAGGCGAGTGCTGCCGATGCGCTGCGCATCCGCATCGACCGGGAGCTTCACTGGCGGACTGTGGTCCCCGAACACGGCTCCACGTGGCCCGCGTAGCCTGCGGCACCGGTGTCAACGGGCACAATGGGGGGTATGCCGAATACTGTTTACCTGACCGCAGCCTTTTACAAGTTTGTTGACCTCCCTGACTATGCCGCGCGCAAGGCACCACTTCTGGAGTTTTGTGAAAGCCGCCAGGTCAAGGGCATGATTTTGCTAGCCGAAGAGGGCATTAACAGCACCATTGCAGGCCGGCCTGAGGACGTGCATGCCGTCCTGGCTTACCTTCGTGCGGACCCGCTGCTGGCCGACCTGCAACACAAGGAGTCTTTTTCCGAGAAGGCGCCGTTCTACCGCATGAAAGTCAGGTTGAAGAAAGAGATTGTGACCTTGCAGGTGCCAGGCATCAGCCCCACCAAAATGGCCGGTATTTATGTCAAACCCCAAGACTGGAACGCACTCATCTCGGACCCGGATGTCGTTGTGGTCGATACCCGCAATAACTACGAGGTAGAGCTTGGCACTTTCAAGGGCGCCATTGACCCCCGTATCAAAAGTTTTGCGGAGCTACCGGCATGGGTGGCTCAGTCAGGACTTACGGGTTCGCCAGACAAAAAGCCCAAGGTCGCCATGTTCTGCACCGGCGGCATACGCTGCGAAAAATCGACCGCCTACATGCGTGAGCAAGGCTTTGAGGAGGTTTACCACCTGGAGGGGGGCATTCTCAAATACTTGGAAACCATTCCACAGGACCAAAGCCTCTGGCAAGGCGAGTGCTTTGTGTTCGATGAGCGCGTTTCCGTAGGCCATGGCCTCGCCCCCGGCCCACACACGCTCTGTCGCTCGTGCCGCCACCCTCTGCAAGCAGGGGCTACCGAATCCCCTCTGTTTGAAGCCGGCGTGAGCTGCCCCCGCTGCCATGCACACACCAGCGACGAGCAAAAAGCCAACGCAAGAGAGCGCCAACGGCAGTGGGAACTCGCAAAGCAGCGCCAGCAAGTGCACATAGGCGCAACCCTCGCCAAGCCGCAATCCACCTGACAGGTCCGGAGTGAGCACCTTGAGTCTTCCGGTCCTCTACACCTTCCGCCGGTGCCCTTATGCCATGCGCGCCCGCTTGGCTATTCTGGCCAGTGGCACACGGGTCCAGTTGCGTGAGGTGGTCTTGCGCAACAAGCCTGCGGCGCTGATCGAGGCATCGCCCAAGGCCACCGTGCCGGTGTTAGTGCTACCGGATGGTGAAGTTATCGAGCAAAGCCTGGACATCATGCATTGGGCCTTGCGCAGCCAAGACCCATGGGGGTGGCTGCCCACCACACCGCAAGCTGAACAAAAGACTGCGGCGCTCATCCACCAGTGTGATGTGGACTTCAAACCGCTCCTGGACCGGTACAAGTACCCGAACCGCTTCGGTCTTGCTGACGGCTTGGTCCACCAGGCACATGGGGCCGTATTTCTCACGCAGCTGGACCAGCACTTGAACGATAGCCCCTTCCTGCATGGCCTCCATTGGGGCATGGCAGATACCGCATTGGCACCTTTTGTCAGGCAATTCGCGCATACGGATAAGGCATGGTTTACGGCCCAAAACTGGCCTGCACTGGCACAGTGGCTGCAGGCCTTCGAAAGCTCTGAAACATTCACCCACTGCATGGAGGCCCACGCCCCGTGGCTGGAGGGCGATGCCCCCCTCATCTTTCCGATTCAGTAACCGATTTTCGCCACGCGACACGGGCTTACAACTCGTTACCAGAAACCCCGCTCGCAAGCCTGTTTACAGTCAGCTAGGCGTCTTTAGCCGCTGCCAGTTTTCTCGGGGCCGTGAGATCATTAAGGGTCATCTGCAACCCAATCTTTACGCAACACGGAACGCAAGTTTCCGGTTGTTCAACCCGTTGGCCCATGAGCGCTTTTCAGTCATTAACTGCCGGCAACAGCACCCCCGAATCACGGGCCCGTGCTCAACGCCTGGTGCGCGCCATGATAGGAAAGACACTCGGCTTTTTTGAAGAGCGCGATACCGCCTGCATCAAACACCTGCGTGGTCATTTGTTGGATCTTGCCGACGGGAAGGTGCCGATGCTTCAAGGCCAGAACTTACGGGCGGCGTCCATGCTGCTGGACCGACAGCCCGACCGGTTTCTAAAGTCTTACCGTCAGCAACTCCAAGTTGCTCTGCAGGAAGAGGTCACCACCGTCTGGCCTCACATGTCTCAGCTGTCGGCACCGCAAGCCAGTGACATGGATACCCTCGAAGGCATGTCGTTCAGCCTGATTGACGTCGATGAGGTTCACCGCATCCTGCTGCTGGACCGGGTTGCCCAGCGCTTTAATTTGCAGTTTGAACCTTTGCTGACCCCCTTGTCCACCAAACTGGCGGCACTGGTGGGCGACGAGTCTGTGTCACTGTCCCAGAATCCGTTCCGGCCCCTGGTGCTACTCAAAGGTTTCATGCTGGGCTGGGAAAAGAGCGAGCTGGATCCGCAAGTCACAGAATCCTTGATCGATGCCCTGGAGCCCGCACATTTTGTCAATCTAGAGGGCTTGTACAAGGATCTGCTGGGTGTACTCACGCAAGCTGGCGTGCACGCAACGACCGTGCACCGCATCCGGAAGTCCCCCGAAGGCAGCTCCAACTTCGCCCCCCTGAGCGGACCGGCCAGCATCCAGCCCCACAGTGCTGCCGCGCCTCTGACAGCGCCAACACAAAACGGCGGCCCAGCCAGTAGAACCATGGAGCTGCAGCCACCGCAAGCAGCCGGCCGTGCGGCCTGGCCCCAGTGGGCCGGCTCCGCACCCCAGTTGGTTCAACAGGTTAGGCAATTTTTGCAGCGTTTAGGGGTGGGCCGCTCTTCAGACGAGCAGGCGGACACCTTTGAATTTTCCGATGGAAGTCACGACATGTCGGGCTCCCAGGCGGGCCTGTCGATTCCTGCCGATCCCGCCTTGTTGCAGTACCTTGGCGCCATGCAGGCCGGTGCCGGACGTGGCTCTAGTTTTCAGTCTCTGGTGCCGGATGATGCCCAGGCCTCTGAGGGCGTTCACTCCAATGTCTTGCGCCACCTGCGGGACCAGCCCGCTTTCCAGGACGCCCAGGAACTGGACCGTGGAACCGTAGATGCTTTGGCCGAAGTGTTCGACTATGTTTTTGCAGATATGGCCATTCCGGCCGAGCTGAAGGTGGTGATCGGCAAGCTCCAGATTCCGGTACTCCGGGCCGCCATGATGGACCGCGACTTTTTCCTCAGCGCAGAACATCCCGCCCGGAAACTGATCGACACCTTGGCCTCCGCCTCGGTGACCTGGACGCCGGAAAAAGGCGAGCACGATCCTCTCTATGTCCGGATTGAGTCAACCGTGCAAAGAGTGCTGCACGAGTTCAATGACGACCTCACGCTGTTTACTTTGCTTCTGGCTGAGTTCACAGAATTCCTGTTCGAGTGCGAACAACAGGCCGACAAACACATCGAGCCGGTTGCCGCGCGTGAAAACAACCAGGAGCAGTTATTCGCGGCCTTGGCCCATGCGGATGAGGTGGTCCACGCCCGCATCAGTAACTTGCCGGCCCACCTGCCGCTCGCCCCGTTTCTCAAGCCTTTTCTGGCCCATCAATGGCGTGAAGTCATCGCCTTGGCCTGGATGACAGAAGACACCCACGCAGGCCATTGGAACAGCGTAGTCAGCACGATGGATCAGCTCATCTGGAGTACGCAGCCCAAAACCACGCCCCAAGAGCGGCAAGAATTGGTGGGGATCTTGCCGGACCTGGTTCGCACTCTTAACGCCGAACTGGACGGTATTGAGTGGGACGGTGAAGAACGCGGAAACTTCACGCGTCGCCTGATTGCGACCCACATGCTGGCCATCCGGATGAAGGCCGCAATTCCCATGGACACGCAAGGAGCCGCCTTGGAAGAGACTGCAGGCGACCAGGCTATGCAAGCACTCGATGAGCGACGGGCCAGCAACCTTGCCGAGCAAGACCCCAAAGCGATGGACGATTTTGATGCCAACGCTCAGTTACTGACCCG
The DNA here is from genome assembly GCF_013297935.1 of Rhodoferax sp. Taxonomy (GTDB): domain Bacteria; phylum Pseudomonadota; class Gammaproteobacteria; order Burkholderiales; family Burkholderiaceae_C; genus Allorhodoferax. The sequence continues at coordinate 373,401 of NZ_JAAFIX010000001.1, forward strand.
GGGCGTGTGGTTCGAAAAAGTGCAGCCTGAATTGGCGCCCTTCCGCTGCCGCCTCAGCTGGGTCAGCCCGATGCGGACCCGGTTTTTGTTCACCAACCGTGAAGGCTTCGACGCTTTTGTACTCTCCGAGCGCGAGGTGGCCCAGATGCTACGTGACGGTGAACTGCAAATGCTGGATCAGGCGCCGATTGTGGAGCGCGCGCTCAACCGGCTCATGGCAGACAACGCGCCCGACCTGCAACTTCAAGCGTAATTGCGGGTCAACAGCGCATTTCTTGCGTCGACGTACTCCTGTTTGAGTCGTGCGATGAAGGCTCCGGCGGGTTGAATTTGATCGATAGCACCGATGCCCTGACCGCAACCCCAAATGTCTTTCCAGGCCTTGGCCGATGCACCGCCAAAGTTCATTTTGCTGGGGTCGCTTTCCGGCAGGTTTTCAGGGTCCAGGCCAGCGCTGCGGATACTCGGCGCGAGGTAGTTGCCATGCACTCCTGTGAACAAATTGCTGTACACAATGTCGTCGGAGTTGTTGTCCACAATGGCCTGCTTGTATTCCTGCGCGGCACGGGCCTCTTCGGTCGCGATAAAGGCGGAACCGATGTAGGCGAAGTCGGCCCCCATGGCTTGGGCAGCCAGAACCGAAGCACCATTGGCAATCGAGCCCGACAAAGCCAACGGCCCGTCAAACCACTGCCGGATTTCCTGCACCAATGCAAAGGGGCTTTTCACCCCGGCGTGGCCACCCGCTCCCGCAGCCACGGCAATCAGGCCATCAGCGCCTTTCTCAATGGCCTTGCGGGCGTGTTTGTTATTGATCACATCGTGCAGCACCACTCCACCATAGCTGTGGGCCGCCGCATTGATATCTTCCCGTGCGCCTAAAGACGTGATGATGATGGGCACCTTGTATTTGACGCAAAGCGCCATGTCGTGCTCCAGGCGGTCATTGCTTTTGTGCACGATCTGGTTGATCGCAAACGGCGCGGCGGGGCGCTCCGGGTGGGCCGCATTGTGCGCAGCCAAAGCACCGGTTATTTCTTGAAGCCACTCTTCCAGCAGTTCCGCAGGACGGGCGTTCAGTGCGGGCATAGACCCCACCACACCCGCAACGCACTGGGCGATCACCAATTTAGGGTTGCTGATGATAAAGAGCGGCGACCCAATCACTGGGAATGGAAGCTTATCCAAAGGGCTAGGTAAACGAGACATCAGTCGTCCTTTATCATTCAAGACAAAAACAGGCTTTAGCCCCCGCGCTATCTGTGCGAGTAGCTCCTAATTCAATAGCACCCGTACCGGGTGCGACTGAATTTAAAAGGCGTCGAGTGGCAGCGCTGTCACGCTCTCTGCACCTTCCACAATGCTGTCACGCAGCCCCGAGGCCTTGCTCAGAATGTGGTCTGCGTAAAAGCGCGTAGTCGTGATCTTGGCTTCCATGAACTGCACGTCATGGCCCTGCGCAATCTCTTGTTGCGCCACCAACAGCGAGCGCCCCAACTGCCAACCCGCCATCAGGTTGCCGGCGAGCATCAGGTACGGCACGCTGCCGGCGAACACCGCGTTCGGGTTGGCTTTGGTATTGCCCGCCACGAACTCCACCACATCGACAAACGCCAAGCGGGCCGACTTCAAGCGGCTTGCAACGGCCAGCGCATGGGTTGATCCACTGGCCATCAACTCGGCTTCCGTAGCTTCCACTTGGGCGGCAATCGCTTTGGCGATCTGACCACCGTCCCGCGAGGTCTTGCGCCCCACCAGGTCATTGGCCTGAATGGCGGTGGTGCCTTCGTAAATCGTCAGGATCTTGGCGTCGCGGTAGTACTGGGCTGCACCGGTTTCTTCGATAAAGCCCATGCCACCGTGCACTTGCACGCCGAGGGAGGTAACTTCCAAACTCATCTCGGTGCTGTAGCCCTTGACCAGCGGTACCATGAATTCATAGAACGCCTGGTTTTGCTTGCGAGCTTCGGGGTCGGTGTGGTGGTGGGCCGCGTCGTAGGCGCTGGCCGCTGTGCTGGCCAAGGCACGGCAACCCTCGGTGTAGGCACGCATGGTCATCAGCATGCGGCGCACATCAGGATGGTGAATGATCGGGGCTGCAGCCGGCATGGAGCCATCCACAGGACGGCTCTGCACGCGGTCTTTGGAGAACTGCACCGCCTTTTGGTAAGCGCGCTCCGCAATGGCAATGCCCTGCACACCGACGCCGTAGCGGGCGGCGTTCATCATGATGAACATGTACTCCAAGCCGCGGTTCTCTTGGCCCACCAGGTAACCGATGGCACCGCCATGGTCGCCGTACTGCAACACGGCGGTGGGGCTGGCCTTGATTCCCATTTTGTGTTCGATCGAAACACAATGCACGTCGTTGCGAGCACCCAGAGAACCATCCGGGTTCACCATGAATTTGGGCACCACAAACAGGCTGATGCCCTTCACACCTTCGGGCGCACCGGTCACACGGGCGAGTACCAGATGGACGATGTTCTCGGCCATATCGTGCTCACCCCAGGTGATGTAGATTTTGGTGCCAAACACCTTGTAGCTACCATCCGCCTGCGGTTCAGCGCGGCTGCGCACTGCGGCAAGGTCGCTACCGGCTTGTGGCTCGGTCAGGTTCATGGTCCCGGTCCACTTACCGCTCACTAGATTTTCGAGGTAAGTGGCCTTGAGTTCGTCGGAACCGGCCGTTAGCAGGGCTTCAATCGCGCCGTCGCTCAACAAGGGGCACAGCGCAAAACTCATGTTGGCACTGTTCACCATCTCACCGCAGGCGGCACCGATCGTCTTGGGCAGGCCCTGGCCGCCGAAGTCGGTAGGGTGCTGCAGGCCTTGCCAGCCACCATCGGTGAACTGTTTGAAAGCCTCCTTGAAACCCGGGGTAGACGTCACCACGCCATCTTTCCAGCTGGAGGGGTTCTTGTCGCCTTCCCAGTTCAACGGGGAGAGCACGCCTTCAGTGAACTTGGCAGACTCTTCCAACACGGCCTGCGCCGTATCCAAACCGGCATCTTCAAAGCCGGGGAGCTGGGCAATTTGCTCAATGTTGGCAAGGTGCTGAATATTGAACAGCATGTCTTTTACGGGGGCGACGTAACTCATGGTGAGTCTCCTGAATTTGTGGGTACAAGCGAGGTAGGTAACGGGGTAGGCCAAAAAAAAGGGCACCGCAAGCGATGCCCCATTTTCAAACCGGCATCAGAGTGCCGCGATCAGTTCCGGCACAGCGGTGAACAGGTCGGCTTCCAAGCCGAAGTCCGCCACGCTGAAAATAGGGGCTTCGGGGTCCTTGTTGATGGCGACAATGACCTTGGAGTCCTTCATGCCGGCCAAGTGCTGGATCGCGCCGCTGATACCGCAAGCCACATACAGCTGGGGTGCCACGATCTTGCCGGTCTGGCCCACTTGCCAGTCGTTGGGGGCGTAGCCAGCGTCCACCGCGGCGCGGGAAGCGCCCAGTGCCGCGCCCAGCTTGTCAGCCAGGGGCGTCATGACTTCAGTGAACTTCTCAGACGAGCCCAAAGCACGACCACCGGAAACGATGATCTTGGCAGCAGTCAGCTCAGGGCGGTCGTTCTTGGCGATCTCGGAACCCACAAAGGTCACGGCGGCGCTAGTCGCTACAGCGGCCACAGCTTCCACCGCTGCGCTACCACCGGTGGCAGCTGCAGGATCGAAACCGGTGGTGCGCACAGTCAACACTTTCACAGCGTCAGTGGCTTGCACCGTGGCAATGGCATTGCCGGCATAAATGGGGCGCTCGAAGGTGTCGGCGCTCACCACTTTGGTGATGTCGGATACCTGGCCTACGTCCAGCTTGGCAGCCACGCGGGGTGCGATGTTTTTGCCGGAGGCGGTGGCCGGGAACACGATGTGGCTGTAAGCACCGGCGATAGCGAGCACTTGGGCTGCCACGTTTTCGGCCAAGCCGTGCTCGAAAGCAGCGCTGTCGGCGTGAATCACTTTAGACACACCAGCAATCTGCGCAGCAGCGGCCGCGGCAGCGGCAGCATTGCTGCCAGCCACCAGCACATGCACATCACCACCCGCTTGGGCGGCAGCAGTCACGGTGTTCAGGGTGGCACCCTTGATGGATGCGTTGTCGTGTTCGGCCACAACGAGAGATAAAGCAAGAGCGGTCATGGTGTGAATCCTTAGATGACTTTGGCGTCGTTCTTGAGTTTGGCGACCAGGGTAGCCACGTCGGGCACCTTGATACCGGCGCTGCGCTTGGCCGGTTCAGCCACGCTCAGGGTCTTGATGCGGGGAGCCACATTCACACCCAGATCTTCAGGCTTGAAGGTGTCGAGCTGCTTCTTCTTGGCCTTCATGATGTTGGGCAAGGTCACGTAGCGGGGCTCGTTCAGGCGCAGGTCGGTGGTGATGATGGCGGGCAGTGTCACGGCCAGGGTTTCCAGCCCGCCGTCCACTTCACGGGTCACGTGGGCCTTGCCGTCCACCGCTTCCACCTTGGAGGCGAAAGTTGCTTGGGGCAGGTCCGCCAAGGCTGCCAGCATTTGGCCGGTCTGGTTGCAATCGTCATCAATCGCTTGCTTGCCCAGAATCACGAGGCCGGGCTGCTCTTTGTCGACCAGCGCCTTGAGCAATTTGGCAACGGCCAGTGGCTGCAGCTCTTCGGTGGTTTCCACCAAGATACCGCGGTCGGCACCGATCGCCATGGCGGTACGCAAGGTTTCCTGGCACTGGGCCACGCCGCAGGACACGGCAATCACTTCAGTGACCACGCCCTTTTCCTTGAGACGCACGGCTTCTTCCACGGCGATCTCGTCAAAGGGGTTCATGCTCATCTTGACATTGGCGATATCTACACCGGTGTTGTCCGACTTGACGCGAACCTTCACGTTGTAGTCCACCACACGTTTGACGGGTACCAGGACTTTCATTGCTGCGACTCCAGATAGTTAGAAATTTGGTCGTTTTAGTTGACGTGCACGTCAATCATCCGATTCTATGCCGTACCACCATCCCCGAGACAAGCCAGAGGAATTGAGCGGAGATTAACACAAAATAGAACGACCGTGCTTTTTTTGAATTATAGCGGCCTGCCGGCTGACACAACGCTTGGGCCGCTGCTTCTTTTAGTGCGAGGACTCGGAAAAAGCGGTGCCGATCACCGGTTGTGGACCACACGCTGGGGGTAGGGAATGTCCACACCATGGGCCCGAAGGGTTTTCAGGATTGCCAGATTGATTTCCGAGCGCAAGTTGCCCTGCCCGTTTTCCAAGTCATTGATCCAGTAGGTCACGGTGAATTCCAGGCCATCCGCGCCAAAGTTGGCAAGCTGCGCCGCCGGGCCGGGGTCTTGCAGAACACGCGGCTGACTGAGCGCCGCCTCGGTCAAAAGACGCATGACCTCGTCGACATCACTGTCGTAGCCCACAGAAACCGTCAGGGTCTGATTGATTCGGGGGTCGGCCAGGGACAAGTTTTCCACGCGCTGGGTAATCAGCATTTCGTTCGGAACAATCGACTCCCGCCCCGACAAGCTCCGCACCACCGTGTAGCGCGCATTGATCTGGGTGATCTGCCCCTCAAAACCGTCCACCCGCACCACATCGCCGATGCGCATGCTGCGCTCGGTGAGGATCACAAATCCGGAGACATAGTTGGCCGCCAGCTTCTGCAAGCCCAGTCCGATACCCACGCCCACCGCGCCCCCCAGCACCGACAAGGCCGTCAAGTCGATCCCCACCGCCGACAGTGCCATGAGCAGACCAACGAACATCAAAACCGCGCGGACCGCATTGCTGGCCGCTTTGCGCAGCGAAAGCTCGCCGCCGGTCGCGGAACGCAGGAGCCGCGACTCAATACCCGCCGAAATCCAGAGGGTGATGATCAGCACGGCACCCGCTGTCACCATGCCCTCAATCATGTTGCGCACCGACAGGGTGGTGCCGCCTACCTTCCAGGTAATCTGGTCCAGCTCATTCAGAATCACCGGCAATAAGCCACTGACCCACAAAACCATGGCCAGCCAGGCCACCCAGGAAATGGTTTGCTCCAAGGGCTTGATCCACCGCGCATCGGAGAAGGTCGCCTGCAAAACCTTCACACCGACCCGGATCACCACCAAAGACATGAGCACCGGAATCACCACGCGGAACACCGCGATATTGACGAACTGGCTCAGCATTTCTAGTGCGGCATAACCGAGAAACAGCAACACCAAGGGGAACAAGACCCCGTCCACCACCCGGCGGCCGAACCAGATCGACTTGCCATCGTTATCGCCCAAGGCCTTGCGCAGTGCAGCCACCAAGCCCCACGCGACAGCAACACTCAAGCCCAAGGCCGCAAGCTCCAGCAGAACGGAAGTCTGGGTGAATGCGTTCAGCCAGCCGGCAAAGTCATCAATCGGCTGGGGTGCCGGGGTTTGTTTCATAGTGGTCAACCATCTCAAAAAAGAAGTGTCCGGCAAGGGACCGGGCTGCGGAGGATACCGAAAAAAGACTACAAATCAGCGAGCGCCCGGATATGGGCTTCCACACTGCGGGCCAAGGCGCCGAGGTGGTAGCCGCCCTCCAGACAGGAGACGATGCGGCCTTGTGCATACTGCTCCGCCACCCCACGGATTTGCGCGGTCATCCAGTGGTAGTCCTCCTCCAGCAAGCCCATTTGCCCGAGCTCATCGTCGCGGTGGGCGTCAAACCCCGCGCTGATAAACACCATCTCCGGCTGATAAGCATGCAAGCGCGGCAGCCAGTGCTGTGTCACCAACTCGCGCACAGCAGCCCCGCCGGTACAAGCCGGTACCGGCAGGTTGAGCAGATTGCTGGCGTTCGAGCGCGCACCGCCCTGGGGATAAAAAGGGTGCTGGTAGAAGCCCAGCATGAGAATGCGCTGGTCTCCCTCAATGATGTTTTCGGTGCCATTGCCGTGGTGCACATCGAAATCCACAATGGCCACCCGGCGCAAGCCATGGTGCTCCAGGGCATGCCGGGCCGCCACGACCACGCTGTTAAAAAAACAAAACCCCATGCCCTCGCTGTGACAGGCATGGTGTCCGGGCGGGCGCACCGCACAAAACGCGTTCACTAACTCGCCGGCCATCACCGCGTCGGTGGCCGCCCTCGCCGCGCCGGTGGCGCGCAGAGCAGCATTCCAGGTGTGCGCATTCATGGCCGTATCCGGGTCCAACCAAGCGTGTTCGCTCCGCCCCTCCTCCGCGCTACGGCGCAAGCCCTCGGCCAGTGCTTGCACCTTGGCAACGTAGCGCGGGGTGTGCGCCAAAGACAGCTCCGCGGCACTGGCTAGCGGCGCTTGCCGCGCATCGAGGTCATTCACCAGACCGGTATCCAGCAAGTGGTCATGAATCGCCACCAAGCGCTCGGGGCATTCAGGGTGGCCTGCACCCATGTCGTGCAAATGGCAATCGGGGTGCGTAAAGTATCCGGTCTTCTTCACCTGCAGTCTCTGGTCTTTTGGTTTTCGGGTAACGTCTCGGCATGGACATCCAAGACAAACTCAGATCCCTGCTGAACCAGCTTAACACGGTGATTGTGGGCAAACCCGATCAGATCAGCGCTTGCGTGGCATGCCTGCTCGCGGGTGGTCACCTGCTCATCGACGATGTGCCGGGTGTCGGCAAAACCACCCTTGCCCATGCCTTGTCGCGCACCTTCGGCTTGCAATTCTCGCGGGTGCAATTCACCTCCGACCTGATGCCCAGCGACCTGAGCGGCGTGTCGGTGTACGAGCGCGGCAAAGAAGCCTTTGTGTTTCACCCCGGCCCCCTCTTTGCCCAAGTTCTGCTGGCCGATGAAATCAACCGCGCCAGCCCCAAGACCCAAAGCGCGCTGCTGGAGGCCATGGAGGAGAAACAGGTCACTATCGAAGGCCAGACCCGTGCCCTGCCCCGGCCGTTCTTTGTTATCGCGACCCAGAACCCCCTGGACCAACTCGGCACCTACGCCCTGCCGGAGTCCCAGCTGGACCGTTTCCTCATGCGCATCTCGCTGGGTTACCCGGACCGGGCGGCAGAGCGGGCCTTGCTGGCGGGTGAAGACCGCCGCAACATGGTGGACCAACTGCCCAGTTTGCTCACCGGCGACGAGCTGGACCGCTTGCAACAGGCCGTACTCGCCGTGCATGCAGCAGACCCCTTGCTGGACTATGTGCAGGACCTGATCACGGCCACCCGCAGCGGGCGCTGGTTTCTCCAGGGCTTATCGCCCCGTGCCGGCATTGCCCTTGTGCGCGCAGCCAAAGCCCAGGCGCTCCTCAGCGGGCGCGACTATGTGGCCCCGGACGATGTGCAGGCGGTGCTGCCCCAAACCATTGCACACCGGCTGATTCCGGTGGGGGATGCCGGTCGGGGCGCCGAGGAACAGGTGCGCGCCATGCTGCAGGCTGTGCCGCTGCCCTGATGGCCTTGCACTGGAATCCGGTCGCGCGGGTGCGGCGGCGCTTTCAGGCGTGGTTCGAGTCGCGCATGCCGCGCAGAGACAGTGCCGAGCTGACTCAGCGCAACGTCTACATCCTGCCCACCCGCCCCGGCCTGATGCTGGGGCTCACCCTGTTGGTGTTGTTGGTGGCCAGCATCAACTACCAGCTCAACCTGGGCTACCTGCTGACCTTTATGCTGACCGGTGCGGCCATCATCGGTATCCATGTGTGCCACGGCACACTGACCGGCCTCACTATGCATTTGATAGCGCCTGACGCACAATTTGCGGGGGCTAATACCCCTATTGGCATACAACTCAACAATCCCTCCCAGCGCACCCGCTACGGCATCGGTCTGGCCGTCCTGGGCAGCGAGAGCTGGAGCTGGACCAACGTCGACCCCTTGGGCAGCGCCAAGGTGCACATCAGTTTTGTAGCCCGCACCCGCGGTCTGCACCCCCTGCCCACGCTGACTGCTGAAACACGCTTTCCACTGGGCACCTTCCGTGTCTGGAGCGTGTGGCGGCCTGCCGCGCAGGTGCTCATTTACCCGGCACCGGAGCTCCAGCCACCGCCGCTGCCGCCGGGCGAGCCGCGTTCCGGTGGCGCGCAAACTGCGCAACGCCACACCACCGGTGAGTTTGACGGGGTACGGGCCTACCGGCGCGGAGACCCTCTGAAACTCGTGGTTTGGAAAAAGGCCGCCAAAAGCGACGAGCTGGTCAGCCGCGACGCACAGCAAGCGCAGCGCCTGGAGCTGTGGCTGGACCTGGCCGCCACCGAGCAGACCCTGCCTGCGCGCGCAACAAGTGCCACGCGCGAACAGGCCCTCTCTAGGCTCTGTGCCTGGGTGCTGCAAGCCGAGAGCCGGGGGCTGCGTTACGGGCTGCGCCTGGCCGGTCGCGAAATCCCGCCGGACAGCGGCCCGGCCCATCAAAAAAACTGTTTGCAAGCACTGGCCCTGGCCTGACACCCGCCATGCTCCAACGCCTGAACCACCTCCCCCGCGACACCCGCGACACCTTGTTTTTATTGGGGGTGATCGCATGGGTCATCCTGCCCCAAGTCGACCGGCTGCCCTGGTGGTGCAGCCTGATGGCCGGCGCCGTGCTGCTCTGGCGCGGGGTGCTGGCCTGGGGCAGCCGGCCGCTCCCCTCCCGCTGGTGGCTGCTGGGGCTGCTGGCACTGGCCACCGCCGGCACCTGGATGAGCTACCGCACCTTGCTGGGGCGGGATGCAGGCGTCACCTTCATCGTGGTGCTGTTGGCCTTGAAAACCCTGGAAATGCGGGCACGGAGAGACGCCTTCGTCATCTTCTTCCTCGGCTTTTTCACCATGCTCAGCAACTTCTTCTTTTCACAAAGCCTGCTGACAGCTGCGGCCATGGTGGTGGCCTTGCTCGGCTTGCTGACAGCGCTGGTCAACAGCCACATGCCGGTGGGCCGCCCCCCCTTGCTGCAAGCCGCGCGCACTGCGGGTTGGATGGTGTTGGCCGGGGCCCCCATCATGGCGGCCCTGTTTATGCTGTTTCCGCGCATCGCGCCCCTCTGGGGCTTACCCGGCGACGCCATGAGCGGGCGCAGCGGCCTGTCCGGGCAAATGCAGGTCGGCACCATTGCCAGCCTCGCGCTGGACGACAGCATTGCCATGCGCATCCGGTTCGAGGGCACGCCCCCACGACAAAACGACATGTATTTCCGCGGGCCGGTGTTCTCCAGCTTCGACGGCCGGGAATGGCGCCCCTTGCGCTCCGCATTTCCCCAGCGCATGCAACTGCAGGCCGACGTCGCGGTGCAGGGCCCTGCCTATAGCTACCAAGTCACCCTGGCCGCCAACAACCGGCCCTGGCTCATGGTGCTGGATGCCACGCCACAAGCCCCTGAGATCGCAGGCTACCGCCCCAGCATGGGCCCCGACCTGCAGTGGCAAACGGATCAGCCCATGCCCGACCTCGTGCGCTACCGGGCCACCAGCTACCCCGACTTCCGCCACGGCCCCGCCCGTCTGGCCGTGGGTTTGCAGGACTATGTGGACCTGCCGCCCGGCTTCAACCCCCGCACCTTGCAGCTTGCGGCCGACTTGCGCCGCCAGCCCGGTCTGGCCACGGCCGGCGCCCAAGCGCTGGTGAACGCCGTAATGGACAAGCTGCGCACCGGTGGCTACGAATACACCCTCGATCCCGGGGTCTACGGCACCCACACTGCTGATGAATTCTGGTTCGACCGCAAGGCCGGTTTTTGTGAGCACATAGCCTCCAGCTTTGTCTTGCTCATGCGGGCACTGGATGTTCCGGCCCGTGTGGTCACCGGCTACCAAGGTGGTCAGATCAACCCGGTCGATGGCTTCTGGACTGTGCGCCAGAGTGATGCCCATGCCTGGGCAGAAGTCTGGATGGCCGGACGCGGCTGGGTGCGGGTGGACCCCACCTCTGCCGTGTCACCGGGGCGCACCGGCTCGTTCCAGCGGCTTGTGCCCGAGCCTAGCGTCTTTGCCCAGGCACTCAACACGGTGAGCCCCCAGTTCAGCCTCAATTTGCGCGCCTTGTGGGAAGCCACCAACAACCGGTGGAACCAGTGGGTACTGAACTACACCCAAGCTAAACAAATGGACCTGCTGCGCAACATCGGCTTCAGCGCCCCCGACTGGCAGGACCTGAGCACAGTGTTGATCGGCCTCATCGTGAGTGCCAGCCTGACCGGTGCCGGTTGGAACTGGTGGCAACGCCACCGGCAAGACCCCTGGCTGCGTCTGTTGCAGGACGCCCGGCAGCGCATGCGCGCCCAAGGCTTTACCGTCCACGACGACAGCACACCCCGGGCACTCGTGGCCTTGCTACAAACCAATCCCCAAGCCGCGGCCCACGCCACCGCCTGGCTGCTGCGCCTGGAGGGCTGGCGCTACGCCCGGCAAACAGGCAGCGCCCACGACCTGCGCACTCTGCGCAAAGAGCTCACTAGCCTGCAGTGGCTGCGGCCCTGAGCCTTCAAGACGCAGTAGCAGCGCTAGCGCCCGGTGGCGCCTCCGACGGAGGCACCGCAGGCACCTCTTCCTCGGGCAACTCAAAACGCTCGCCCGCCAGAAACGCGTTGATCCAGCCATCGAGCTTTTGCAAGCCCAAAAGCACCATGGAGCCATCGAGCGATTTGCCACCCACCTTGAGGGCACCGCCACCGTATTCGAAGCCAGACTCCAGGCCACCCGGCACCTCGTTCACGTAACCGGTAGACAGTGCAAACGCCTTTTGATCAGGGAGCATCAAATTGCCCTTGAGGTGAATCTGCCCTTGGGTTGACAGCTGGCTGGCCAGCGTGACTGCGTCGCCCGTGGCGGGTGCCAAGGTCAGCACCACATGGCCGTCCAGCGCGCCTTCCAGCCCGCGTCCCTGCAGCTTGGGAATCCCCACGCTGAACCCGGCCAACAACAGTTGCTTGACCGCTGCACGCAGCTGCACATCCCTGTACGCACTGGCGCGCTGCGGCCCGCAGCTATCGCCTGCCAACGCGCCCAGCGCCTGAACACTGGCCAGGTGCAGGCCCTTGACTTCGGCCTCCAGCACCAGATCGTCGAGTTGTTGCCCCAGGAACTGCACCCGGCGCAGGGACTGGGTCAGCCGCGAGTCCAGCCGCTCTGCGCGTTCCATCGTTTCGCTACGGACCCGCAGTCCTTCCAGCGCCACATCGGCAGTGCTTAGCTTCTCTATATCTACTGTCGCCTTGCCGGTACCCTGCGTTCGGTTTTTCAGGTCGAGCACCACCGAAACTTGTTGGGCCTCTAGGGGACTGCCCGCCCCACGCAAGGCCATGCGCTCAAACAGCCAGTCCAGGCGCAGCGACGTGGCCCCCAGCTCCAAGCGCCCCGAAGAGGGAGACACCTGCACGCGCCGCCCGTGCGCGACCAGCGCCAACTCGGGCAACTGCATATCGGCGCTGAAGTTGCCCTCAAAACCCACATAACCGGTGCCCGTGAGCTTGCCACCCGCGAGCCCGGGCAACAGGCGCTCAGCAGTCGCGCCTTCGGGCGAAGCGGACCAGTCCAGGCGGGTCCAACCTTGCAGATCCGGCACATGGCGCGCCCGGTAGGTGAGGTGCACCACCGGGCCGGCAGCGCCATCGTCGGCACAGGGGCTATGCCACTCCACATCCAGCGAACCTGTGGAAGTGAGCCACCCCGCCTCATGGGCCAGGTTGCGCACCCGCAGCTCGCCCTTCGCATGCTCAGCCGCCCATGCCTGCATGCCCCTGCTCAAGAGGCGGGAGCTGTACCACGGGACGGCCAAAGCCCCTACCGTCAGGGCCGCCGCGAGCCCGGCCACGGCATAGCGCACGCGAGAAGAAAGACGCATCACAAAAGCTCACCCAAGAACACAACAGGGCCGAATTGTGCCTGCACGCCCATTGGCACTGGCTACACTGCCAGCATGCGACCGGCACGCGCCGGCTGACCCGCCCAAACCTATTGCAAGATTCTGCTGTGCCTTTTCACAAAACCATTGTTACTCTCATTTTGATAGCAGCCTGCGCAAGTTCTATCGGGGCTACCAGCAAAAAACACGCTAAATCCAAAGCGAAGGCCAAGCCCGCTGCTGCAGCGACCGAAGGCACACCCTACGGAGAGCGCGCGGACCTCATGCGCTTGGCAGACGACATCGCGCAGCGCCGCAATCTGGACCCTGCCTGGGTGCGCGCCACCCTCGCCAAAGCCCGCATGCTGCCCTCGGTGGTTCGTGCCATCACTCCGCCCGCGGTGGGTACCCCCAAAAACTGGGCGCTTTACCGCAGCCGTTTTGTGGAACCTATTCGCATTCGCGCAGGGGTGAAGTTCTGGCTGGCGAACCAGGAGACCCTGGCACGGGTCGAAGCACAAACCGGCGTACCCGCCAGCATCATTGTGGGCATCATCGGGGTGGAGACCATTTACGGGCAACAACTCGGCAACTACCGGGTGATGGATGCGCTGACCACATTGGCACTCGACTTCCCCGATGCACACCCGCGCAAAGTCGACCGGCAGGCCTATTTTTTGACGGAGCTGGAGTCCTACCTCAGCCTCACCCACCGCACCGGCACCGACCCCATGGCCTTGCGCGGCAGCTATGCCGGTGCCATGGGTTGGCCGCAGTTCATGCCGTCGAGCTGGGTCAAATACGGTATCGACTTTGACAACGACAGCCGGGTCGACCTCTTCCACAGCCAGGCAGATGTCATTGGCTCCGTGGCCAACTACTTCCAGGCCTTCAAATGGAAGCCCGGCATGGCGACCCACTATCCGGTGCAATTCGACATGGCGCGCTTGGACATGCCCACCCTCATGGCACCCGACATCCTGCCCACCTTCAGCCCGGCGGCCATGCAAGACAAAGGCGTCATCCTCGACCCCACCGCCCTGAATCACGCCGGGCCGCTGGCGCTTGTGGAGCTGCAAAACGGAGCCGAAGCGCCCACCTATGTGGCGGGCACCGAAAACTTCTACGCCATCACCCGCTACAACTGGAGCAGCTACTACGCCATGGCGGTCATAGACCTGGGCCAGGCGGTGGCCCAAGCCATTCAAGCGCAAACAAGCGTGCCAAAATAAGCCATGGCCACTGCCCCGACCACCGAACTGGACAACACGGACGAACACTCGACCACCGCGCTGTACCGCGCCGCTATCGGGGACATCAGCAACGGCTATTACCTGCCGCGCTTCACACGGTTTGACACCGCCGACCGCCCCGGCCTGAGCTGGAACTGGGCAGCCGCCGCTAACACGCTCAACTGGTTGATGTTCCGCCAGCTGTGGCACGCCGCACTGGTGTACGTGGGGAGCATCGTGGCGCTCGCCGTTGTGGTGCTTGGGCTCGGCAAATTGGTGTTCCAGTTTTCAGAAGGCACCCAGTGGGGCATAGTGGCCGCGCTGGTGGGCCTGGCATTTGTGGTGCCGGGTCTGGGCGGCAACGCACTGTATTACCTGGCAACCCGGCAGCGCGTGCAAAACGCCCTGGTCAAAAATCAAACGGTCACCGACGCTTGCGCCCAGCTCAGTCGCGAAGCCAGCACCCGCAAGGGCATGCTCATGATTGCAGCGGGCAATGGCGTGGCACTCGCCATCTGCGCGCAGTCGTATGCCATGTTTACCGGCTTTGAGCCCCTGCCAGCGGGTACACCCATTGCGGTGACCCCACCGCAGGAGCCCCGTAATGTGGCCAGCGGCCGTGCTGTGGATGCCACGCTTGCCCAACCCGCCCCCGCGCAAGCCGCGTCGGCAGCCAAGCCCGCCGCATCGGCGGCGTCTTCCGCAGCAGCTGCCCCGGCCTCTGCCGCGTCAGCGGTTTCTGCAGCGTCTTCAGCACCAGTGCCCCAAGTAGCGGCCTCGGCGGCTCCCCCCAAGGCACTTCCCGCAGCATCGGCACCCGCGCCCCTGCCAGGACCTGCACCAGCGGCGGTGCTGCCAAAGGCCAGCGCATCCGCTGCGCGATCACCCGCCTCGGCGCCCGCACCGATACCAGCGCCCGCACCTGTACCGGCTGCCCCTACACCGCCTGCCAGCAAACCCGTCGCCAAACCCACCCCGACAGCCGGACCGGCGCCCGTGGCACTGCGGTCTGAGGCGGCCATTGCGGCAGCCCGCGCAGCTGCCCAGGCCTTGGGGCAGACCGTGCCGGCAGCGACACCGGTCAGCGCTGCCGCACCGGAGCCCGCAGCCTTGATCGGCCGCTTTGTCGTGAATGTGGGGCTGTTTGCCGACAGCAACAATGCCCGAAACGCCATGGTCAAGCTGATGGACGCTGAGCTGCCTGTGGTGAGCAAAGAAATCCGCTTCCCCAGAGGCAACCGCACCCGTCTGCAGGTCGGCCCGTTTGACACCTTGGCCGAAGCCGACGCTGCTGCCGACAAGGTGCGGGCACTCGAACTCGAAGCGCGTGTTGCCCCGGTTCCCTGAGCTCGGGTCCGGGCCCACGGCCCGGAGTTCTTAAAAACCGGCAGGGCCGATGAACTGCTCGTGCAGCGCGTCGAGCCAGTGCTCGATTTCTTCTTCGCTCACATGCAGATGCGCCAAGCACTCGGTACCGTGCAGCTCCCACTCCCGCTGCACCGGAGCGCCCTCATGCTGAGCCACTAAGTGCTCCGCCAACAAGGCCATTGCGACGAGGGTGCGAACCTTGGCCGGAATGTTGTCATCTTTAAGGACGGTGAAGTCGTGGTGGAGGCGCACCGCGTGGGCCACATCGGGGGACAGGCGCCACGTTTTGGCCACAATGGCACCGACCACCGCATGGTCGGTGCGGTGGGCCGCATTTTCCATCTCAGTCACCGTTTTTTCACTCTGCGCCAAAGCGTCGGTCAGCGTGGCCTCATAGCCCTTCAAACCTTGCAGCATGACCGGAATACCCACGTTGCAAAACAGGCCGCAGGTGTGGGCAATATCGGCGTTCACCCCATACATCTGGCGGGCGATATAGCCCATGGCGTAGGCGCGGCGGGTCGAGGTCTCCCAGAAATGCTCCAGCAGAGGCGACTTGACCCGAATCGTCTCGCGCAACAAAAAGCCGGTCAGGATAGACACGGTCTGCGAGATCCCCAGCAGCGCCACGGCTTCGGCCACTGTAGCCGCAGGCCTGGAGCGGGCATAGATCGGGCTGTTGGCCACCTTGATGAGCGCGGCAGCCATTGCGACATCGCGCGAGGCAATGCGGGCAATCGTGGCGGGCTCGGGGTCTTCGCGGTTCACCTCCACACGCAAATCAGACAGCAAGGCCGGACAAGGCTGAATAACGATGTCTTTGAGCGGCCCCTCCGTCCGGGCCGTTTCGATTTCGCGGTCAATGTCGGCAGTGCGCATGCGGGCTCCTTGATGTGCTCATTATGCAAAGATTCAGGACACTCATTTCACCCGAATAGGGGATGCGCTTACTAGATGAAAAAAGTAAAGTCGACCGCTATCAAAAGAGAAGCATCTTGTGCATTCATTTCAAGGACCGGGGAACGATATGAGTACCAAACTGGACTGCGTATCGGCCGACGCTGTCATGTCCATCGCAGCGGATGAGAAGAAAGGCGCCTTCTACCCGGCCATCCTGGCGCTCAACAAGAAGGACATGTTGATCGATGGGAAACAGATACCTATCGGCACGGGGATGAATGTGACGGCCGAAATCAAGACGGGGAAGCGGCGGATTATTGAGTTCTTGCTGTCTCCGGTGCAGAAGATAGGTAGTGAGAGTTTGAGGGAGCGGTGATGGCAGTGAATGCCATGCATACATCTATGAAAGAACGAACGATGAATACTACAAAAACTATAGCCGCTAGCGCATATTCCATGAGCGCTAGTGGCCAGTTTCGCATCAAACCGCAAGCGATGAGAGACTCCAAGTGGAGGGCGGAAGCATGAGCTGGGTACTTTTCTACTTGCTGGCTGCGCTGCACCCCGTGGCGTTTGTGGCGATTGCATGGACGTGCAACACGTGGAAACTGCGCTTCATGTTGTGGGCCTTGTTGCCACTGCCCGCCATTTGGTATTGCTGGGACTACTACGCCATCAAGAACGAGCATGCGCAGATGTGTGCTGCAGAGGGCGGGCTCAAGGTGCTGATTCAGCCGGAGAAGGTGGATCGGATTCGGCTGTTGGGTGTCCAACTTCGAGACGCGAGCAGAAGCCTGCAATCCGATTTTTATCCTCGCCTACAAGCCGTTGAGGCGCTTGCTGGCAAATACGATGGCACTGATGGGCGGGGGCAACCCTATGTCGAATACTCATCTGTCCCTAATCCTCGTGCTGGCGAGAAGTTGCCCCACCCGCCTTGGAAGGAACCGGAATTCGTAGTTTCGGAAGCACGGGTGATTGAACATTTAGACCCGCTTGTGTACGAGATTAGCGTTCACGAAGTTCACACGCCATACCGAAGCACTGTGACCGAGACCCTTCTTTCAAAACAAGGGAAGGTCTACGCCAAGTACTCGGAGATCGTTCATTGGTGGGCAGGCATTCGGTACCCGGACGCTGTACCTACATGGCGTTGCCCAGAACGAAAGCTCAGTCCTCCGAAGGATTTGCCAAATGCACCGAAAGAGCAGTGGCACTACCCTGAATCGGCGACCGATCAGTTAGTAAAACTCATCTTGAAATAGCACAAGAGGATGAACATGAAGACCACGACCGAACTCAAAGAATTTGCACAACTTGCGCAGGCGGCCTAGGCGGAATTGAATTTAGCAGCTGTGTACGCTGATAGCGGCGACTTTAAGAAAACTAGAGATGTACTCCAAGCATCCCCCAAGGGCGCCTTCTCTGAAGGCCAGGCCACCGATTTCACCAACCGCTACAAAGTCCTGAATCAATATCGCGACGACAGCAGCGTAGCCGCTGGTGGCTCACCGACCTCTTCGCCGAACCCCGCGGCATCTTGAAGGCACTGGCCGGCAAGCTCACCCTCACCCTGCCCACCAAGTCCCTGGCCACAAGCTGGACAACTGGCTACAGCGACAACTGGTACACCGACCGCGCAACCCTGCTCCAAGCCATCACCAAGCGCAACCAGCTCGACATCACTGCGCCCACCCCCATCGTGGGTGATGCCAGCTTTGCGCTGGACCGTGTGCTGAACATCCAATACATGGAGACAGGCGACACCACCTTCAAAACCCTCACGGCTTGCAACCGTGCTAACAACGGTAGCGGCAATGCGCTGAGCAGGCGCGACAGGCAGTTGATTGGCTTTGGTAACGACGATGCCAATATCCTGACAGGCACCGACAACAAGCTGAGTTCTGACGGCAAAGGCGTGTTTCAGCGACCGCCAAAACGCCCTCACCCGTGTTGGTGGCAGACTGACTCCACAATAAAAACGGCCCTCGCGGGCCGTTTCTTCTATCGCTTGTCGCCAGCGCTTCAGGTCACCGGCACCAAAAACTCGCGGCTGATGTGCGCGCCGAGGTCGTTGACCCGGTCCAGGAACTGGGTCAGGTAAGCGTGCAGGCCGGTGGCCAGAATTTCGTCAATGCGACCGTATTGCAACTCCGAGCGCAGTTTGCCGGCGCGGCGCAGGGTTTCGCTGTCGGGGTTGCTGGCGACCAAGGTCAGATTGCTGACCACTTCATTCAAACTGGCATGCAACGAGCGCGGCATATCAGACTTGAGAATCAGCAGCTCCGCCACGCGCTCAGGCTTGATGACGTCGCGGTAGACCTTGCGGTAAATCTCGAACGCCGACACGCTGCGCAAAATCGCGCTCCAGTGGTAGAAGTCGTACTCTTGGTCCTTCTCGCTGGCGGCACCAAAAAAGTCGCTCTGCACGGCGTGGAACTTCACATCCACCAAACGCGCGGTGTTGTCTGAGCGCTCCAGGAAAGTGCCCAGGCGCATGAAGTGCAAGGACTCGTCCATCAGCATGGTGCCCACGGTCACCCCGCGCGAGAGGTGGGAGCGGAACTTCACCCACTCAAAAAACTGCGAGGGGTCTTTTTCAAAGTCCCCGCTTTTGATGATGCGTTTGACCTCCAGCCAGGTGGTGTTTTGCGTTTCCCACACCTCGGTGGTCAGCGCCCCGCGCACGGCGCGGGCGTTCTCGCGGGCCGCGCTCAGGCACGACATGATGGAAGACGGATTGCTCTCGTCTTTGACCATGAAGTCCATGACCTCGCGGGCCTGGATGTCGCCATGCCGTTCTTTGTAGGAATACAGCAGCTCGCTGATGGACAGCAGGCCCTGCCAGCCAAGCTGGGCCACGGCTTGGGATTGGGGGAGCAGCGATGTCTGGTAGTTCACATCCAGCATGCGTGCGGTGTTTTCGGCCCGCTCGGTGTAGCGGGACATCCAGAACAGGTGGTCAGCGGTGCGTGACAACATACAAAAGATTCCTCGTCTTTAGGCTGACTGTGTTTGTGACTGGGTGGCGGCTGTTGCGGGGGGTGCTGCAGGCACGTCTTCTTCCAGAATCCAGGTGTCTTTGGTGCCGCCGCCCTGGCTGCTGTTCACCACCAGCGAACCTTCTTTCAGGGCCACGCGGGTCAGGCCACCGGGCACCATTTGCACGGTTTTGCCCGAGAGCACATAGGGGCGCAAATCAATGTGGCGCGGTGCAATGCCGCTCTCCACAAAGGTGGGGCAGCTCGACAGACTCAGGGTAGGCTGGGCGATGTAGCCGGCCGGGTTGGCCAGCACTGCTTTGCGGAAGTCTTCAATCTCGGCCTTGGTGGCGGCCGGGCCCACCAACATGCCGTAGCCGCCGGCACCGTGCACTTCTTTCACCACCAGGTCTTTGAGGTTGGCCAGGGTGTAGGCCAAGTCGTCCTTGTTGCGGCACATGTAGGTGGGCACGTTGTTCAGGATGGGTTTTTCGCCCAAATAGAACTCGATCATCTTGGGCACATAGGGGTAGATGGACTTGTCGTCTGCAATGCCGGTGCCGACCGCGTTGCAGATGGTCACATTGCCCGCGCGGTAGGCATTGATGAGACCGGCGCAACCCAGGGTAGACGTGGGGCGGAAAACGGTGGGGTCCAAAAAGTCGTCGTCCACCCGGCGGTAGATCACGTCCACACGGCGTGGGCCGCGGGTGGTGCGCATATAGACAAAGTTGTCTTTGACAAACAGGTCTTGCCCTTCGACCAACTCCACCCCCATCTGCTGGGCCATGAAGGCGTGCTCAAAGTAAGCGCTGTTGTACATGCCGGGGGTGAGCACCACCACGGTGGGCTCGGCGGTAGTGGCCGGGCTGCTCTGGCGCAGGGTTTCCAGCAGCAAGTCAGGGTAGTGGGCCACAGGCGCCACGCGGTGCGCGCTGAACAGGTCGGGGAACAACCGCATCATCATCTTGCGGTCTTCCAGCATGTAGCTCACGCCACTGGGTACGCGCAGGTTGTCTTCGAGCACGTAGTACTCGCCGTTGCCCTTGGCGTCCGGGGCGCGCACGATGTCGATGCCGGAGATGTGGGAGTAAATCTGGTGCGGCACGTCCACACCCACCATCTCGGGGCGGAACTGGGCGTTGCCCTCGATCTGCTCGCGAGGCACCACGCCGGCTTTCAGAATTTCTTGGTCGTGGTAGATGTCGTGGATAAAGCGGTTCAGCGCATTGACACGCTGCACCAGGCCTTTTTCCATGCTGGACCACTCGTGGGCCGGGATGATGCGGGGTATCAGGTCAAACGGGATCAGGCGCTCGGTGCCGGAGCCGTCCTCGTCTTTTTCACCGTAAACGGCGAAGGTGATGCCCACACGGCGAAAGATCATTTCCGCTTCTTCACGACGTTTGGCCATCATGTCGCCGGGCTGGCGAGCGAGCCATTCGTCGTAAATCTTGTAGTGGTCTCTTATTTGGCTGCCCTTGCTGAAAAATTCATAAGGGAGCTGGGTGTACATCTCGTCGAATTTCTGCATGTAAAAGACCTCTCTGATTACCTCTTATGCAAACTTCGGGCCACTGCGCCCGTGCACCACTATGGCACATCATGGTGCCAATATTTCCGCTCGTCTTCCCGAAGACACGCCACATTTTGGGGCTCTACCGAGAGCCACTGCGCTGCACCACAGCGGGGCGACATCACCAAATTGATGCGTTGTCCGGCGTAGCGCTCCACCACCCCGGCCGCCGGATGCCCATAGCGGTTGCGGTAGCCCGCCTGCACCAGTGCGTGGCGGGGCTGCACCGCCTGCAAAAACGCCTCAGTGCTGGAGGTCTTGCTCCCATGGTGCGGCACCAGCAGCACATCGGCCCGCAAGCGGGGCAACACCGCGGGGTCGGCCAGCAGCCGCAGCTCCTGGGCGGCTTCGATATCGCCGGGAAGCAGCGCCGTCTGCCGCCCGTTGCTGATGCGAAGCACGCACGACAGGGCATTGGCTTTGGGCGGTGGTTGCGTGTCGTAGTCTTCAGCGCGCGGGTGCAGTACCTCGAAGTCCACACCGTCCCACTGCCAGTGCATGCCCGCTTCGCAGCGCCGCGACTCGCGGAGCTGCTGCAAGGCGTGCTGGGGCTCCAGCGAACTCAGCAAGGCTGCTTGGGGCTGCATCATCAACACCGCGGGCGCGCCCCCCACATGGTCGGTGTCGCGGTGGCTGAGCACTACGGTGTCGAGCTGCACATCCAGCGCCTTGAGCAGGGGCAGCAGCACGCGGTTGCCGGCATCGCTCTCCAGGCTGTAGCGCGGGCCGGCATCAAACAGCAAGGCGTGGTTGGTGGTTTGCACCAGCACCGCATTGCCCTGCCCCACGTCTGCCGCGAGCAATGAGAACTCGCCCGCCTGCGGCACCGGCGGGCGCCACAGCAGCAAGGCCACCACCGGCACCAGCCCCAAGGCCCGCAGTGCGCGGGGCACCGGCATAACCAGAAGTGCAGCCCCCAGCGTGGCCAAAATACCCGGCACCACAGGGGGCAAAGGCAGGCTGAGGCTGGCAAAGGGCAGTGCTGCGAGTGCGTCCATCGCCGCATACAGCAGCACGATGGCGCCGGTGGCCGCCGTCCAGAGAGCAGGCCACATGACCCCGAGCAAGCCCAGCGGGGTCACCACCAGCGTGACCCAGGGAATCGCCACCGCATTGGCCAACAGGCCCACCAGCGAGACCTGCCCGAACCACAGCAGCACCAGCGGCGCCAAGGCCAGCGTAATCACCCACTGCTCCCGCCACAAAGCCGAGACGCTGCGCAGCCCCGACGAGGCCAGGCCCGAGAATTTAGAGTCAAAAGTGCCTACAGCCCGCGTATTACCTGCGCTTACAGCTCCTGAATTTGTAGCAGATTCAGCGGCAAACAACAGCATAACCGCCACAAAGCTCAGCCAGAAACCCGGCTGCAACAAGGCCCACGGATCCCACAGCAACACGCCCACGGCAGCCCCCAGCGCCACCCAGGGCCAGGGCCAGCGGGCACCCTGCAAGCGCAGCCCCACAACCAGGGCCAGCATCAAACACGTTCGCTGGGCCGGCACGCCCCAGCCCGAAAACACCGCATACGCCACCGCCAGCAGCAGCCCCACGCTCCAGGCGGCTTCGGGTGCGGGCCAGCGTTGGCACAAGCGTGCCGACAGGCGCCACCCACGCCGCACGCACCAAGTAGCCGCCCAAGCGAACATGGTGATGTGCAGCCCCGAGATGCTGACCAAATGGCTGATACCGGTGGCGCGGAACACATCCCAGTCGGACCGATCGATGGCGCGCTGGTCCCCCACCACCAAGGCGGCCAGCAGTCCGGCCGAGCGCGGGTCGCTGACCTGCGCCGTAATCCGGTCGCGCACCCACTCACGCAGTTGCGCCACCGGAGCGAGCCACGTGGAGCCCAACAGCTGCGGTGCCGGGCTGCTGGCAGTGGCCCGCACATAGCCGGTGGCTTGCACCCCCTGGGTCCAGAGGTAAAGCTCGTAGTCAAAACCGTGGGGGTTCATGCTGCCGTGCGGCGCTTTGAGCCGCAGGGTCAAGCGCCAGCGCTGCCCGGCCTGCAAGGCAGGTGGCGGGCGCTGCAGCTCCGGGAGCTGGGCCTGCGCGTTGAAGCCGCTGGTGTACCAACCCACATCGATGAGCCGGGGCAGTGTCACCGGGCGGCCGTCCAGCAGCGCGGCCTGGTCACCGCTGTCCACCCGCAAGCGGAACCGGAGCCCCGACTCGGTGGCCTGGGGCAGATCGACCACCACACCGGTAACCAGCACATCGCGCCCTTCCAGCGCGGGCGCCAGCGCCTGGCTCACAAACAACAGCGCCCGCAGCCCGGTCAAGCCCCAGCCCAGCGCCAAGCCAGACACCGCTGCCAGCACCTGGCGCCCCCGAAATGCTATCTTTTTAGTAGCTACCCGCGCATACAAGATGAGGGCTAGAAGCACAAAAGCACCATAAACCCAGGGCGACCACAGCGCGGGCTGCTGCAGTTGCCCCGCCATGCCGGCCAACAAGCCCAGCCCCCAGGCCGCGCCGGTGCGGGGCCAGACAGCGAGACGCAAGGCGGTCGGGTACATGCGGACATGCTAACCGCCGCCCTGCGGGACCCGCACCCCGGCGCACTGGCGCGGACTTTGCTTAGTGAGATCGTCAAACCTGATTGTTACTATGGCGGCTGTGCAGCAACCGCTGCACAGCGTCCCCTGAGAGACCTACCGAGACCGGCCCATGTCCATTCACGCAGCGCTGAACCACGTCACCCACTACTCGTACGACCGCCTGGTCAATCTCGGCCCCCAAGTCATCCGCCTGCGCCCGGCCCCGCACTGCCGCAGCAAAATCATTTCGTATTCGCTCAAGGTCGAGCCCAGCACCCACTTTGTGAACTGGCAGCAGGACCCGTTTGCCAACTACCAAGCCCGCCTGGTGTTCCCCGAAAAAACCAAAGAGTTCAAGGTCACCGTTGACCTGGTGGTCGAAATGGCGGTGTACAACCCCTTCGACTTTTTCCTGGAGCCCGCGGCTGAGAACTTTCCATTCAAGTACGACAAGCTGCTGGGGCAAGAGCTGGCGCCCTACCTCGTGGCCGAACCGCTAACGCCCGAGTTCGAAAAATTCCTGAAGGCTATCGACCTGAAAGAGCGCCGCACCATCGACTTTCTGGTCTACATCAACCAGTTGGTGCACAACGCGGTCAGCTACACCATCCGCATGGAGCCCGGTGTGCAAACGCCGGAAGAAACCCTGACGCTGGCCAGCGGCTCGTGCCGCGACTCCGGCTGGCTGCTGGTGCAACTGCTGCGCCACTGCGGCTTGGCGGCGCGCTTTGTGTCGGGCTACCTGATTCAGCTGGCGCCGGACGTGAAATCGCTCGACGGCCCCAGCGGCACTGAGGTCGACTTCACCGACCTGCACGCCTGGTGCGAGGTGTATTTGCCCGGCGCAGGCTGGATCGGGCTGGACGCTACCAGCGGCCTGTTGGCGGGCGAAGGCCACATTCCACTGGCCTGCACCCCGCAGCCCAGCGGTGCTGCCCCGATTGAAGGCGGCGTGGACAAGTCCGAGGTGGAGTTTGCCCACCACATGCAGGTCACCCGCCTGTATGAGTCCCCCCGCGTCACCAAACCCTACACGCCCGAGCAGTGGGCCGATGTCATGAGCCTGGGTGACCAGGTCGATGCCGAACTCGTGGCCGGCGATGTGCGCCTCACCATGGGGGGCGAGCCCACCTTTGTGGCGGTGAACGACCGCGACGCTGCGGAGTGGAACACCGACGCTCTGGGCCCCACCAAGCGTGGCTTTGCGACCGAGCTGGTGCACAAACTGCGCGACGAATACGGCCAAGGCGGCTTTCTGCACTTCGGTCAGGGCAAGTGGTACCCCGGCGAGCAGCTGCCCCGCTGGGCGCTCAACATCTACTGGCGCGCCGACAAACAAAAGGTCTGGAGCAACCCGGCCCTGTTCACCGACGAGCGCAAGCCCACCCACTACACCGCCGAAGACGCGGGCTACTTCATCCGCAGCCTGGCCGGCAAGCTGGGCCTGACCGACAAATACGTGCAGGCCGGCTATGAAGACACCTGGTACTACCTGTGGCGCGAGCGCCGCCTGCCGGTAAATGTGGACCCCTTCAACAGCAAGCTCGACGACGAAATGGAGCGCGCCCGCCTGCGCCGCGTCTTCGAGCAAAAACTCGACTCCGTGGTGGGCTATGTGCTGCCCCTGAAAGTCGGCACGGGCCCGCGCCTGACCGGCCCGAGCTGGACGACCGGCCCCTGGTTCTTCCGCGACGAGCGCATGTACCTCATGCCCGGCGACTCGCCCATGGGCCTGCGCCTGCCGCTGGACTCGCTGCCTTGGGTCAGCGAGGGCGACTTCCCCTACCTGGTGGAGAGCGACCCCACGGTGGACCGCGGCCCCCTGCCGGCGCACGGCGCCTTGGCTGCGCGCTATGCGGTCGGTGCCAAAACCACCCTTCCCGTGACCGGTAGCCTGGCCACCAGCGGGCTGCCCTACAAGGCGGGCAACCTCGCCGTGCCTGAGGCCAGCCGCAAAATGCAAAGCGCCGTCGGCTTGGCCAAGGCAGGCGACACCGCGGTATCCACCAACGCCCAGAGCGCCAAGCAGCCGGAGCCGGCCATGTACGCCGAGGCGCCCAACCGCTTTGAGTCCGCCCACTGGATCACCCGCACCGCGCTGTGTGTGGAAGTGCGCGACCCGCGCCGCGCCAGCGGCCCCAAGGCCGAGGCGGTGGGCTCCAAATCGGGCGTGATGTACATCTTCATGCCGCCACTGGAGCGCCTGGAAGACTACCTGGACCTGCTAGCCGCCATTGAGGCCACCGCCAGCGAACTCAAAATGCAAGTCGTGCTGGAAGGCTACCCGCCCCCCCGCGACCCGCGCTTGAAGTTGCTGCAAGTCACCCCGGACCCCGGCGTGATCGAGGTCAACGTTCACCCCGTCACCAACTGGAAAGAGCTGGTCTACAACACCGAGTTTTTGTACAACGCGGCATTTGAATCTCGCCTCTCTGCCGAGAAGTTCATGACTGATGGCCGCCACACTGGCACCGGCGGTGGCAACCACTTTGTCATGGGCGGCGCCACGCCGGCCGACAGCCCGTTTTTGCGCAAGCCTGAGCTGCTGGCCAGCCTGCTGCTGTATTGGCACAACCACCCGTCGCTCAGCTACCTGTTCAGCGGCATGTTTGTGGGCCCCACCAGCCAGGCCCCGCGTGTGGACGAAGCCCGCAACGACCAGCTCTACGAGCTGGAAATCGCCATCGAGCAGATCTACAAAAACCGCGAGCTCTACGGCCAGACCATGCCGCCGTGGCTGGTGGACCGCACGCTGCGCAACATCCTGATTGATGTGACGGGCAACACCCACCGCAGCGAGTTCTCCATCGACAAGATGTACTCGCCGGACTCGTCTACCGGTCGCCTGGGCTTGCTGGAACTGCGCGCCTTCGAGATGCCGCCTCACCCCCACATGAGCAGCGTGCAGCAGCTCCTGCTGCGTGCGCTGGTGGCCCGCTTCTGGAAGTCGCCGTACAAGGCGCCGGTCACCCGCTGGGGCACCGAGCTGCACGACCGCTACATGCTGCCCACCTTCATCAAAATGGACTTTGATGATGTGATGGCCGACATGAACATGGCCGGCTACGCGTTCGACACCAGCTGGTTTGCACCGCACTACGAGTTCCGCTTCCCGCTGGTGGGCTCGGTCAAGAGCATGGGCGTGGAGTTGACCCTGCGCAACGCGCTGGAGCCTTGGCACGTTATGGGCGAAGAAAGCTCCGCCGGCGGCACCGCCCGCTACGTAGACTCCAGCCTGGAACGCCTGGAAGTGCGCGTCACCGGGCTGAATGAGAGCCGCTACGTGGTCACCTGCAACGGCGAGGCCCTGCCTATGACCAGCACCGGCACAGTGGGTGAGTTTGTCGCCGCTGTGCGCTACAAGGCCTGGAACCCGCCGAGCAGCCTGCACCCCACCATTGGCGTGCATGCCCCGCTGACCTTTGACATTGTCGACACCTGGATGAAGCGCTCGCTAGGCGGTTGCCAGTACTTTGTGGCCCACCCCGGCGGGCGCAATTACGACACCTTCCCGGTCAACAGCTACGAGGCCGAGAGCCGCCGCCTGTCCCGCTTCAGCGCACTGGGCCACACCCCGGGCACGCTGGTGGTGCCACCGGCCACCATCCATGTGCCGGGCAGCAAGGAGTTCCCGTTTACCAAAGACATGCGGCGGAACTGAGTTTTTTTCCAAATCTGCCTCCAACCCCCGTGGAATATGCGCAAGCAGCTACTGAAAATGTAGCAATTTGATTCACGCGGGGGCGGGCACAGCTCTGGAAGAACGGCCGCTTTGCGGGGCGGAAGCTGACTTTCAAGGAAGGCATACAGTTCCAGCATCTTGCAGGGTTTGTCCGTTCTGTTATCGCCATCAAAAATGCAGCTAAAGGCAAAATAGTCAATCAAATCAAAGCGCTCTTGATTTGGCATAAACCGTGTTCATCAGCAAGCCGCCTTGTTCATAAGCAGGTTTGCAGGGTTTAGCTCCTTTTTTATGAAGAGCCATGCGGCCTTAAATCTGCGAAATCAGATATAAATCAAGCACTTAAAAATTCCAACGGAGGAAATCATGGGTCCAAGCGACTTTGTTCATAAGACGGGTCTCACTTCCATAACACGTTAGAAGGCAGTCGATGGCTGGTCTCCTTGCCCTCTTAGTAATTGCCTTATGGGCCGCTGCGTCTGTGACGTTAGCGAAGGCCGTCTCCTCGAAATCATTCCCATTGGCACTTGCGGTTCCGGCGATCTTCTTTATGCCTTTTTTCGATGAGGCGATAGGCTTAGGGCAGTACTCATATCTCTGCCAAAGGAGTGAAATCAAACTTCACGGGGCAATTCCAGTGGGGAACGAACTTTATTCCGAAGACGGAGAGTGGCGGCTTGGATTTACCTCCCCCCCCGAGCATTGGAGAGAGCACCTCGCACTGGTACGCCTAGCTGACTCTTTAGTTCGATGGGACAGTGGTGTATCCCAGCCAATCCACTCGCTCAGCCCAGTAGACTCCAGACATACCAGAATTATCGATTCAAGGACTGGAAGGCTTCTTTCGGAATGGACTTCTTATTCGTTTAAAGGTGGCATCGTTAGACGAACCCTACTTGACGGTTCAACACAATGCTTTCCTGAGCCGATTAACCAGAATGGCTACGTCATGTACAAGCAAATAATGGCCTACTCAAAACCATGATGATGCGGAATCTTGGCGGAAAATTGCCTTCTAACTGGTCGGCCCACACGGACACGCAGCAGCAGGATGCCGCTACGCGGCACGTTCTGCTTGCCGGTGGCCTCCGACGTTAAACCTCATGGAAGACAAAGTCACTCTCGAACTGTCTCGCGATGAAGCGCTGGTGCTTGAGGGGCTGTTCGCGCGCTTCGAGCATGTGCACTCGTTGGCGTTGAAGCACAACGCAGAGTTCATCGCACTGTCCCGAATATCGGGACAGATTGAGAAAGCCTTGACCGAGCCATTTCAGTCGGACTACATGACATTGCTGGGTGCCGCACGATCTCGTGTTGCGGAAGGCTATGAGGGTTTGGCGCCGGGAGTTAGCCAGTGAATTTCACCTATTCGTGCACCAGCTTCTGCGCCATGAGGTTTAACAGGGCGCCCAAGTCGGACGCCTTCGGCGCCCTTTGGCTTCGACGTTGAGGCTGTAAAAAACCATCGCTGGCACGCCCTTCCCGATCTCTCTTTGCAAGAAGATCACCATGCTCCGCTACAAACCCCAAGACCGCAACAGCGTCGCCTTTGCACAGAACCACCTGGTAGAACACGAACCGGATCTGAGGTCCTTGGATGGTCGGTTCAAGTTCGTGTTGCTGGCCTATGCCGCATCGCTGCGGCCAAACCGTCACACGGCCCTAGCATGCAACTTGCATACTCAGCGCCTTTAACAAGGAAAACACAGATGCCCTCCATCAACTTCATCGGCGGCGAAAAAGGCGGCGTCGGCAAATCCGTGCTGGCGCGTGTGCTCGCGCAATATTTCATTGACAAGGGGCGGGCCTTCACCGGGTTTGACACCGACCGCTCCCACACCTCGTTCACCCGCTTCTATGCGGACTTTGCCTCGCCGGTCGTGGTCGACACCTACGAAGGCCTGGACCTGATCGCCGCGGTGTTTGAGGAGGAGCCTGTCGAAGGGCCGGCTCCCAACGTCATCGTCGATCTGGCCGCCCAGACCGCCGCACCGTTGGCCCGCTGGGTCAAAGACTCCGACCTGGTCTCACTGATGGCCAGCATGGGCATTACGGTGAACTTCTGGCACGTGGCCGATGCGGGCAAAGACTCCGTGGACCTGTTGGACCGTCTGGTGGCCACTTATGGTGCCGGACCGAACTACATCGTGGTGAAAAACCAGGGCCGTGGCAGCGACTTTTCTCAGCTCGAAGACTCTGCCGCACTCAAAAAGGCCATTGCACTGGGCGGTCATGTCACCACCCTGCCCCAGCTGCACGAAGCGAGCATGCGCAAAATCGACCGGCAAAACGCCAGCTTCTGGGCCGCGGTCCACCGCAAAGACGGGGACGACAGCCTCGGCATGCTGGAGCGCCAGCGGGTCAAAACCTGGCTCAAAAGCTGTTACAGCACCTTCGATACGCTGCCTTTGGGCTGAAACTGCAGCCAACACTGGAGTGGTTTAGCCGGGTATTGATCAAGATCAAGTGGCGAGAGCAGGGTTTTCATAACAATCCGGACATGCCCCGCTATCGTGCGGGCATGCCTTTCACCCTAGGAAACCAAGCCATGACACAACGTCGCGAATTCATGATTCAAGTCGCGCTCGGCAGCACTGCGCTGCTGGCAAGCCAGGTTCACGCAGCTGCACCCATGTTGGCAGAAACCGACCCGCAAGCCGGTGCCCTCGGCTACAAAGCGGACGCCAGCAAGGTCGACAAAGCCAAGTTCCCCAAGTACGCAGCCGGCCAAGCGTGCTCCAATTGCGCGCTCTACCAAGGTAAGGCCGCTGACGCCGCCGGCGGTTGCCCGCTGTTTGCCGGCAAACAAGTCGCCGGCAAAGGCTGGTGCAGCGCTTACGCTAAGAAGGCCTGACCTCAGCCTGCGGCTCACTGGCCGCAAACCAAACAAGCAGTCTGCACCGCTTGTCTGCCTAGCCACCGCAACCATGTTGACGGTGGCTTTTTTATTGCGGCCTGAACATCTTGAAAAGCTGCCCAGGCCCCACGCTGAAATAATCCGCCGGCCCGCCCCCCCGCAACACGTGCTCGGCAGCCGCGGTGTCATAGACCCCATCCACCAGCAAGCGCCGGTCCAGGTGCACCCCGACCACCTCGCCCAGGATCAACCAGCTGGGCACCGTAGCGCCTGTTGCGGTCTGCAACTGAACGATCTGGGTGCAACGGCACTCGAAACTGACGGGGCTCTCTTGCACCCTGGGAACCGCCACGAGGTTCGAGGCCGCCGGCGTGAGGCCTGCGAGTGAAAACTCGTCCACGTCGGGCCCCACGGGGGCACAGGTTTGATTCATCGCCTCCGCTAGTTCTTTCGTGACCAGATTCCACACGAACTCGCCGGTCGCCTGAATGTTGCGCAAGGTGTCTTTGGCGCCGATGCTGGAAAATCCGACGATGGGCGGCACGTAGTTGAAAGCATTAAAGAAACTGTAGGGTGCGAGGTTGAGCACCCCGTCGGGGGCGCGGCTCGATATCCAGCCGATAGGCCGGGGCCCGACGATGGCGTTAAACGGGTCATGGACCAGCCCATGACCTGACCGGGGTTCGTAGAAATGGAATTCGTTACGCATAAAAAGCCGAGTTTTTGCAATTGCCGTGAAGTATGACCGGCATGGTGATTGCTTGCAGAGGCCCAGAGTCCGCCCTTGCTGGCATACTTGCCCACAGTGACAAACGCAGAAGAATCCCGCCCCACCCCCCGCCCCGAAAGTGCTGAAGACGTGCTCAGTCACGCGCGCGCCTGCACAGCCCAAGCGGGCCATTTCGACGAATTGCGCGGCGCGATCGATTCTGACGCTGGCGCCTCTCACTTGACGGGCGTCTGGCGGCAGTTCTTTAGCAATATGGAGGGAAGCAACGACCTGGCTCTCGACCAGCACATTGCCAGCCTTCAGCGACAGATTCGTGACAACGGTGTCACCTACAACGTGTATGCCGATGCCGAAGGCCCCCAACGCCCTTGGTCGCTCGACCTTTTTCCTTTGATTGTGGATGCGCCCGACTGGGCGCATATTGAGGCCGGGGTGCAACAACGCATGCGGCTGCTCGACGCGGTCATGGCCGATGTCTATGGGCCGCAGCAACTCTTGCACCGCGGCCTCTTACCCCCCGCTTTGGTACACGGCCACCCCGGCTACCTGCGCCCGATGGCCGGGGTGCAACCCGTGGGCGGCGTTCACCTGCATGTGGCCGCTTTTGACCTGGCCCGCGGACCGGACGGCAACTGGTGGGTTGTGGGCCAACGCTGCCAGGCACCCAGCGGCTTGGGCTATTTGCTGGAGAACCGGCTGGCTGTGTCGCGCCAGTTCCCGCAGGCGTTTCAAGCGCTCAAGGTGCAGCGCCTGGCCAGCACCTACCGGGCACTGATGGACAGCCTGAAAAACGCCAGCCCCGCCGGCGCACAGGCCCACATTGCACTGTTGACCCCGGGCCCATACAACGAAACCTATTTTGAGCACGCCTATCTGGCGCGTTACCTCGGCTTGACGCTGGTGGAGGGCAGTGACCTCATCGTACGGGACGAGCGCCTCTTCCTCAAAACCCTGCGCGGGTTGGTACCTGTGCACGGCCTGCTCAAGCGGGTGGACGACCAGTACTTGGACCCTCTGGAACTCCGGCCCGACTCCACCTTGGGTGTGCCCGGACTGCTGCAAGCCATTCGCGCAGGCAACGTGCTGGTGGCCAACACACCGGGCTCCGCCTTTTTGGAGTCGCCCGCGTTGCTGGGCTTTTTACCCGCGATCGCGCAGGCGCTGCTGGGCGAAAGCTTGAGCCTGCCGGCTCTGCCCACCTGGTGGTGCGGCGAGCGCAGCGCCATGGAGGCGGCCTTGCCGCTGTTGGGCGAGCGCACGATCAAACCCACCTACCCGGGCTCCAGCATCCACACCAGTTTCGATGCCATGCTGGGCCACACCCTCCAGCAAAGTGCCTTGGACCGGCTGGCCGGCCGTATCGTGCGCCAAAGCGAGGAGCACACGGTGCAGGCCTACCTGCCCCTGTCACAAATGCCGACCTGGCGCATCCCCTCAGACCCCACCGACGCGGCCACGATGGAGGCACGCTCGGTCATGCTGCGGGTTTTTGCGGTGTCCGATGGCAAAGACGCCCAGGGCCAAGCCCGGTGGCGGGTGCTCCCCGGCGGCCTGGCCCGCGTGGCGGGCACCAGCGCCGACATTGCATCCATGCAACGGGGCGGCAGCAGCGCAGACGTGTGGGCCTTGACCCGGGGTGAGGTCGACACCACCACCCTCCTACCCACCACCCTCACACCGGCCGTGCTGGCGCAGCGCAAGCGGCTGGTCACCAGCCGTGCCGCCGAAAACCTGTACTGGCTGGGCCGCTACACCGAACGGGCCGACAACACCATCCGCTTAGCGCGGCTGGCGCTGGAGTATTTGGGTGGCGAAGAACAGTCCAGTGCGCCACTGCTGCAGTGGCTCACCCAGTTGGCGCAAATCAACACGCTGGTGCTGCCGGGCGTGCCCTCGGCCGTGCAGGCGCGGCGGGTGTTTGAGCGCTCCATCATTGCCAGCCTGGCGTCGCCCGAGGGCGCCACGGGGGTCGGCTACAACATGCGCGCCCTGAAAATGGCCGCGGCCACCGTGCGCGAGCGCTTGTCGCAGGAGCATTGGGCCACCATCGTCCGCGCCGAGGAAGAGATTTTCCAGCGCTGTGCCCAGCTGGCGGCCCAAGGCGACTATGCGCCCAACCAAGCCTTGCGCATTCTCAAAGACGCCAGTGACCACTTGGCAGCGATCACCGGGGCCCAAACCGACCGCATGACTCGCGACGATGGCTGGAGGCTGCTCAGCATCGGGCGGCATGTGGAGCGCCTGAACTTTTTGGCCACCGCGCTGGACCAGTCACTCGATACCGGTGCTGTCGATACTGACGGCGGGTTCGAGGCTCTGCTCGGGCTGTTTGACAGCACCATTACCTTCCACGCCCAGTACCAGCAAAGCCGCGATGTCGCAGCCCTCATAGACCTGCTGGTGCTGGACCGCGATAACCCGCGCTCCCTGGCATGGGTGGCCCACACGCTGCGCGGGCGCTTGGCCAAGCTGGCCCAGAGCCCCGCCCATGAGCTCAGTGCCATGAGCCTGCAGGTGCCCGCACCCGACCAATGGGACTTGGCTACGCTGTGCGAAAGCCCCGCTGACGGACCCGTCATGGGGCCGCTGCGCGAGCTTTTGAAGTCGCTGTGCCAAGCCGCCTACACGGTGTCGGAAGACATCAGCATCACCTATTTCACCCACTCCGGTGAAACCAAACAAAGTGTGGGGACCTGATGCTGCTGCAAGTCACCCACGAAACCCGCTACGACTACCAACCTGCCGTCGAAACGGCGCAGCATGTGGCGTACCTCGAACCCCGGGCCCATGGCAGCCAGCAGGTGTTGAGCCACAGCCTGGTCATTAACCCGCAGCCGGCGCAGCAACGCAGTGCCCCAGATGTGTTCGGCAATCACCGTTGTTTTTTCTCGCTGCAAGTACCGCACAGTGTTTTGCAGGTCAGGGCCTGCAGCCTGGTGTCCACCCGCGCACATGACACGCCCCAGAGCAGTCTTCCCTGGGAAACGCTCCGGGACCGGCTGCGCTTTCAGGCCGGCGCGGCCTATGAGGCGGCGGCTGAGTTTGTGTTTGCGAGCCCGTTTGTGCCGCGCCAGCTGGAGTTTTCCGGCTATGCGCGCCCGAGCTTTACGAGTGGCACCGATTTGATCGGCGTGGCTATGGACCTGATGGAGCGGATTCACACCGACTTCACCTACGAGACCCACAGCACCCAGATCAACACACCGGCTCTGCAAGCGCTGGAGCAACGCAAAGGTGTGTGCCAGGACTTTGCCCACATCATGCTGGCCTGCTGGCGCAGCATGGGCCTGCCGGCGCGCTATGTCAGCGGCTACCTGCTGACGCAACCGCCCCCGGGGCAAGTCAAGCTGATCGGTAGCGATGCGTCGCACGCCTGGGTGAGTGTGTATGTGCCGGACCTCCCTACCGGTGCGCAGTGGGTGGACTTTGACCCCACCAACAACCGCTGGGGTTGGCATGCTCCGGGCGCCGATTACGTGACCGTGGCCACCGGCCGGGATTTCGGTGATGTGTCGCCGCTGCGCGGGGTGATTCATGGCGGCTCCCGGCACACGCTGTCGGTGGGCGTCACCGTCGAAGAAATCCGCACCGACAACCTGCACACCGGTATCACTGACCATAATGACGTGCCTGCGACTGCAGCCCCGCCCCCAACACAGACGCAGAGCCAGGGTCAGGGTCAGGGCATGTCGCAATCGCAATCACAGTCCCAAACTCAGTCCGACTGACCGCTTCCCTTGGATCTGATTGCTACTATTTTTATAGCTACTTGCGCATATACCAATTGGGCTAACGGCAATTTTTATCACAAACCAGAGAGAACTTTCATGAGCATTTACGACAAACTCACCGCACTCCAGATTACCTTGCCCCCGGTCTCTATTCCTGCGGCTGCCTACGTGCCTTTTGTGCAAACCGGCAATCTGGTGTTTCTGAGTGGTCACATTGCGAAAAAAGACGGTGCCGTCTGGGCGGGCCAACTGGGAAAAAACATCAGCACCGAAGAAGGCAAAGCAGCTGCCCGCGCCATCGCCATCGACCTCATGGGAACTCTGCACGCCGCAGTGGGTGACCTGAACAAGGTCAAGCGCATTGTCAAAGTGATGTCGCTGGTCAACTCCACCGGCGACTTCACCGAGCAGCACCTGGTGACCAATGGCGCCAGCGAACTCTTGGGCGAGGTCTTCGGACCGCAAGTGGGTGCCCATGCTCGCAGCGCCTTCGGTGTGGCCCAGATTCCTATGGGTGCCTGTGTTGAGATCGAGTTGATTGCTGAAATCGCTTAAGCGTTTCCGGCTGATCTGACCACCTCAAAACGCTGCTCCGGCAGCGTTTTTTTTATGCCGGGAGAAACCCGCCTTATTGGGCGTGGCGGGTATCGACCTTGAACACGGCCACCGCCTGCGCCAGCTGGGCCGCCTGATCGCGCAGGCTTTCCGCGGCAGCGGCGCTCTCTTCCACCAGGGCAGCGTTCTGCTGGGTCATCTGGTCCAGATTGGAAATGGCGTGATTCACATCGGCAATACCGCTACTCTGCTCGCTGGACGCGGCAGTGATCTCACCGATCACGTCTGCCACGCGGCGCACACTCTGCACGATCTCTTGCATGGTCGCCCCGGCGGTGGTCACCAACTGGGTGCCGTGCTCCACCTTGTCGACCGAGGTACCGATCAGCGCCTTGATTTCTTTAGCGGCTTCGGCGCTGCGACCGGCTAGCGAACGCACTTCAGAGGCCACCACCGCAAAGCCCCGCCCCTGCTCTCCGGCACGGGCTGCCTCGACGGCCGCATTCAGGGCAAGAATGTTGGTCTGAAACGCAATGCCGTCGATCACGCCAATGATGTCCGCAATTTTTTTGCTGCTGGCATCGATGTCCTGCATGGTCCGCACCACCTGGGTCACGACTTCGCCACCCCGCTGAGCCACACTCGATGCGTTCGCGGCCAAGGTGCCGGCCTGCTGGGCGTTGTCAGAGCTCAGGCGCACGGCCTGGGTCAAGCTGTCCATGCTGGATGCGGTGGAGGCCAAGTTGCTGGACGTCTCTTCCGTGCGCTGCGCCAAGTCGTTGTTACCGGTCGCAATTTCACTGCTGGCGGTGGCAATGCTGTCGGTGCTGTGGCGCACCTGGGACACCATGAGGGACAGGGCACGGTTCATGGCGGAAAGAGAGCGCATCAGGTCACCGAACTCATCGGCCCGTGATTCATCCACCGCGGAGCTCAGGTCGCCCTCGGCAATGCGGGCAGCCAAGGCATTGGCCTGCACCAGTGGTTGCTTGATGGAGCGGATCAGAAAGCCCGCCCCGATCAAAATGCCCCCGATCAGCAGCACCAGACCACCGGCTGACAACACAATCAGCTTGCGACCCTCGGTCTCAAAATTTTCGCGCAGGCTTTCGCTGGCGGAGTCCTGCATCGCAACAAAATCGGCATGCCCTTTTTGCAGCGCCAGCACGGCAGGCCGGTATTGGGTTTCGACAAATGCCGGCATTTCAGCGGGTTTGGTGACCTTGAGCAGCGCTGTCTGGCTAGTCAGGTCATTCAAAGCCTTTCGCAAGGTGGCAATTTTGGCGAGCTGCTGGCGGTCCTGCTCGGTGAGCTGACTCGCCTCAATGGTTTTTTGAAGTTCCTCAATGCGGCTGTTGCCGGCACTGATTTCGTCTTTGAAGGCCTTGGCTACCCCGGGGTCGGTCGACACCACGACCGCATAAGCGCGGGTGGCGTTCACGTCTTCCAAGGCTGCCAACTGGTTGGCGTGCTTGATCTGGGTGACCATGGCGGCATTAACTGCGCCGTAGGCTTCCCGCGACTTGCGGGACTGCAGTGCTGTGAAAGCAATGATGAGCGCTAGAGCCACGACCATCACGACCATGGCCGACCACAATTTGGTGGCCAACCGCATCCGGCTGAACTGCATTCCAATCTCCTTTAATTATTCTGTAATTTAACCATGTGACGTTGGTGCACAGAATGGAGAAAAGAGAGGACTTACCCTGCCAAACGCCAGATACCCTGACCCTGAACGGAGGCCAGCTCAGCGTCGGACACCCGGTGGGGCGCAATCTCGGCTAGAGGCAGCAGCACAAAGGCGCGCTCGGTCATGCGCGGGTGCGGCACGGTGAGCGTGGGCCCCTCCATGCGGGCACTGCCGTAAAGAAGTAGGTCGAGGTCAAGGGTCCGTGGCGCATTGCGGTAGGGGCGCTCCCGCCCGGCGGAGGCCTCTTGGTGCTGCAAAGCCTCCAGCAGCGCCGGTGCCGTCAAGCGGGTTCGCACCCATGCGACAGCATTCACGTAGTCCGGCCCGCTGGAGTCCACCGGCGTGCTGCCGTAAAGCCCGGAGGCCGCCAGCAACTCCGTGTACGGTAACTCAGCCAAGCGCGCCAAGGCCTGCCGGAGTGCCGCCATAGGTTCACCCAGATTGGCACCGAGGCCGATAAAGGCCTCGACCGGCTCCCGCACCACGACCCGCCTTATTCGGCTGCTGTGTCGCCCGCACCTGCGCTGCGGCCGGCATTGCTGCGGCGGCGGCGCTTGCGCTTGCGGGGGGCATCCCCTAGCTCTTGCGGTGCGTCAGGCAAGGCGCCTTCAGCCGGTCCGCGTGGCTCGGCGTCGGCCGCACGGGGCTCACGGGCTGGCTTGGCGACGCGAGGGCCTTTAGGGGCTTGCTTGCGTTGCTGCTGCTGTTCGGCACGCACCTGGTCCACCATGTCCTGGCGCACGTCGTCGCTGGCCATGCTGAATTCCTGCCACCAGTCGGCCAGCACTTCATCCACCTCACCGGCATCGGCGCGCAAGCGCATAAAGTCAAAAGCGGCACGGAAACGCGCTTGTTCCGCCATGCCAAAGGGGGTGCTGCCCACCCGCTTTTCGAACCGGGGCTGCATCAGCCAGATTTCGCGCATGTCGCCCGCGAGTTTGCCGCGGCCGGAGACATCGCCGATCCGGGCATTGAATACGTCTTCAATCGCATCTTGCAAGGCGGGGTGGCTATGCTCACCGCGGGCCTGGCGCTGGTCCCAGCCGTTGCGCACGTCGGCCCACAGCACACAAGCCAGCAAAAAGCTCGGGGCGACCGGTTTACCTTCGCCGACCCGGCGGTCCGTGTCTTTCAGAGCGGCCGCCACAAAGCTCTGGCCGGCGCGCTCCACCACCACATCGAGCAAGGGGTAAATGCCTGTCGACAAGCCCAGCAACTGGAGTTGCTCGATAGACGCCAGCGCATGCCCGGTCTGCAGGAGCTTGAGCATTTCGTCAAACAAGCGGCTCTGCGGCACGTCATTGAGCAGCTTCTGGCTTTTGACCAGCGGACCGGCGGTCTTGGGCTCCAACTTGAAGCCCAGCGGGCTCAGCTTGGCGGCAAAACGCACGGCGCGGATGATGCGCACCGGATCCTCGCGGTAGCGGGTAGCCGCGTCGCCGATCATCCGCAAGGTGCGGCTCTTGGAGTCCTTCAGCCCATTGTGGTAGTCCACCACGATCTGGGTTTCCGGGTCGTAGTACATGGCGTTGATGGTGAAGTCGCGGCGCACGGCGTCTTCTTCCTGCGGGCCCCAGACGTTGTCGCGTAGCACCCGGCCGGTGCTGTCGACAGCATGCTTCAGGTGGGCCAGCTCGTTTTTGCTGGTGCGCTCATTGCCGGCCACTTGCTCTGCGGCGGCATTGTCGAGGTAGGCCCGGAAGGTGGAGACCTCGATCACTTCGTGTTCACGCCCCCGGCCATACACCACGTGCACGATACGGAAACGCCGGCCGATGATGAAGGCGCGGCGAAATAGGCCCTTGACCTGCTCCGGCGTGGCATTGGTCGCCACATCAAAGTCTTTGGGCCGCAAGCCGACCAGCAGGTCTCGGACCGCACCGCCCACGACATAGGCTTCGAATCCCGCTTGCTGGAGGGTGCGCACCACATTGATGGCGCGGTCGTCAACCAGGTTGGGGTCGATGCCGTGCACGGAGACCGGTATTTCCACCCGTTTCCCGAACTGGGGCTTGCCGCCCGCCGCAGAAGGTGATTTACCCAGCAATTTATCGATGAATTTTTTGATCAAGTTCTTGTTCCTAACAGTCCTGCCCGCGGGTCAGGAGAAGAGCTCGAGTATGCGCCATCCACGCTGCTCGGCCAGTGCGCGCAAACGCGGATCGGGGTTGGTCGCTACCGCCACATCGGCTTTTTCCATCAAGGGCACGTCGTTGATCGAGTCCGAGTAGAAAGTTGTGTGCACAGAATCCCAGCTCAAACCACGGTCGGCCAGCCACTGATTGACGCGGGTGACCTTGCCCTCGCGGAACGATGGCACTCCGGCGATCTCACCGGTGTACCAGCCGGTACCGCCGGGAGCATCGTCCGTCACCAGATCGACCGCAATCAGGTCTTCGACGCCGAAGGCTGCCGCAATCGGGCGGGTCACGAAGGCGTTGGTCGCCGTCACGATGATGACCGTGTCTCCCGCCGCCTGGTGGTCCTGCACCAGCTTCAGCGCCTGAGGTTGAATGGCTTTTTGGATCACATCCCTCATAAAG
Organism: Rhodoferax sp.; assembly: GCF_013297935.1. Classification (GTDB taxonomy): domain Bacteria; phylum Pseudomonadota; class Gammaproteobacteria; order Burkholderiales; family Burkholderiaceae_C; genus Allorhodoferax. The sequence continues at coordinate 412,534 of NZ_JAAFIX010000001.1, forward strand.
TCTACGTGTGCAGCTATCGATTTGCTAGCACCTTGCCGCACTACCGCAGCGGTGGCAAACCGGCAGTACGCGTGAATATCCAGCGTACCGGCCTTGTAGTGCTCGTAGAACTCATGGTTTTTTTGCTTGAATACGTCGGCGTCCGTCCACCCCAAAGCGGTGGTGAACTCGCCCCAGGAAAAATCCGAGTCCAGCGGAATCAGGGTGTGGTCCAGGTCGAACAAGGCAAGCTTTTTGACGGTCATGTGTTTTCCAGCATGGATTTGATAAGGGGAATCGTGATGGCGCGCTGGGTTTGCAGGGCGTAGCCATCCATCAGGTCGAGCAGCTCCATGAGGCTGCCCAGGTCACGGCTGAAGCGGCTGAGCATGAAGTCCATGACGTCATCGCTCAAAAACACGCCGCGTGCATCGGCGGCTTGGCGCAGCACACTGCGCCGCTCCGGCTCGCTCAGCAATTGCAGACTGAAAATATGCCCCCAGCCGAGACGGGTGCGCAAATCGTCCCGCAATTTGAGGTCTACCGGCGCCTGCTCACCTGCCGCCAGCACCGGCTTGTGGTGCGCGTGGGCGTTGACAAACCAGTTGAAGGCCGCATGTTGCTGCTCTGCGGTGAAAAGGTGCACATCATCCATGACGACGGCGGCCCACCGCTCGTCGAATTCGGTGGGCTCATCATTCGCGCCCAGCCAACCGACTTTGGCGCCTTGTTCGCGCAAGCCTTCGCGGGCGGCTTTGAGCAAGTGGGTTTTGCCACTGCCTTCGGGGCCCCAAAAATACGTGGGCACCGGGGAGCGGCTGCTGGAGTGGGACTTGTCTCCGATCCACAGCTCCAGATGTTTGAGTGCGGCCTCGTTGGGGCCGGCAAAGAAATTGGCCACCGTCGGGCCGGTGGACAAACCGATGTCCAGCGCGATCTGTTTCATACGCAAAAATCAACCAAGGTACAGGCGGCTGGCCAGGTAGCCGGCACGGGCCCGGCGGATCGCCACCAAAAGCACCGCACTGGCCGGCAGCGCCACCAGAACGCCTACAAACCCGAACAACTGGCCGAATGCCAACAAGGCAAAAATAACGGCCAAGGGGTGCAAACCAATACGCTCACCCACCAGACGCGGCGTGAGCACAAAACTCTCTAGGACTTGGCCTAAGCCGTACACCACGGCCACCATCGCCAGCGGATAGGCAACCCCCTGGGCTGCCGAAAACTCCAGCAGTCCGGCAAACAGCGCCAGCACTAGGCCGACCCCGAAGCCCAGATAGGGAACAAAAATCGCCAGCCCGGTGAAGATGCCGATGGGCAATGCCAGATCCAAGCCGAACAAGGCCAAGCCGACGCTGTAAGCCACCGCCAGAATCAACATCACCAACAGCTGGCCGCGCAGATACTGGCCTAGCACCTCATCGGACTCCCTCAGAAAGCTGTCAGTCGGCGCACGCAAGCGGGGCGGCACCAGTTGCCGCAGCTGCGCCATAAAGCGACTCCAGTCCATGAGCAGGTAAAACAAGGCGACCGGAATGAGAATGGCATTCCCGATCAGGGCAAACGCCACACTGCCGCCCAGTTTGAGTGAAGCCAGCACAGACCCGAAGGCGTCCTCCACATTGGCATTGAGGTACTTCATCACAAAGCTTTTGATGCTCAGCACATCCAGGTTCAGCTTGATGCCCCATTGGGCCAACAAGGGCTTGAGTGCTTCGTTCAGGCTGTCCAGCAACACCGGGAACTGCTCACGCATCAGGGGCATTTCTTTGGCAAGAATCGGCACGATCAGGAGCAACACGCTCAGCACCGTGATCAAAAACACCACCTCCACCAGCACCACAGCCACCACGCGCGGGATGCGGCCCAGTCCGATGTCGTCAATCCAATTAACCACAGGCGTGAGTGCATAGGCCAGCACAGCAGCCACGGCAAAGGGCGCCAACACAGGGGCCAGCAGCCACAAAACGAGGACGGCGAATGCTGCAATAGTGACCCATGCAGCGAATCTTTTTTGGGTGGGGGTGATGGGCATGAGAGAAAGAGAAGGGGCAAACCCTTAAAATCTGGGCAAATTCTATCGGGGTCTGCCTCCGCTTCGCCCCAAACGCTACATCCCATGACCCAATCTTCTGCCTCCACTCCCCTTTCTTACAAAGACGCTGGTGTCGACATCGTTGCCGGTGACGCACTGGTTGAGCGCATCAAGCCCTTGGCCAAAAAGACCATGCGCGAAGGCGTTCTGGCTGGTATCGGCGGCTTCGGCGCCCTTTTTGAAGTGCCCAAGCGCTACAAAGAACCCGTGTTGGTGAGCGGGACCGACGGTGTGGGCACCAAGCTGAAGCTCGCTTTTGAGTGGAATATGCACGACACCGTGGGTATCGACTTGGTCGGCATGAGTGTGAACGACGTGCTGGTGCAAGGCGCCGAGCCGCTGTTTTTCCTGGACTACTTTGCCTGCGGCAAGCTCGATGTGGACACCGCAGCTGCTGTGGTGGGCGGGATTGCCAAGGGCTGCGAGCTGTCTGGCTGCGCCCTCATCGGTGGTGAAACCGCTGAAATGCCCGGCATGTACCCCGCGGGCGAATACGACTTGGCAGGTTTTTGCGTAGGTGCGGTCGAAAAATCCAAAATCCTGACCGGCGCCGACGTGAAAGCAGGCGACGTGGTGCTGGGGCTGGCCTCTGCCGGCGTGCACTCCAACGGTTTCAGCCTGGTGCGTAAATGTATTGAACGCGCAGAAGCTGCAGGCACGGTGCCCGCCACCCTGGACGGCAAACCTTTCAAGCAAGCCATCATGGAACCCACCCGCCTGTACGTGAAAAACGTGCTGGCTGCGCTGGCGGCCCACCCCATCAAGGCCCTGGCCCACATCACCGGTGGTGGTTTGCTGGAAAACATTCCCCGCGTGTTGCCCGACGGTCTGGCGGCGCACCTGGTCAAGGGCAGCTGGCCCCAAACCGAACTGTTCGGCTGGCTGCAAAAAACCGCCGGTATTGACGATATCGAGATGAACCGCACCTTCAACAACGGCATTGGTATGGTCGTGGTAGTCGATGCGGCGCACGCAGAAGCGACCGCAGCCACCCTGCGCGCCAGTGGCGAAACCGTTTACACCGTGGGCGTGATTGCCGACCAGGGCGCAGGCGAGCAAGTCGTCGTACGCTAAAGCCCACCCGGAGGCGGCTTCAGCGGCCTCCAAGATTGCTGTTGCTAGAAATTTCATAGCTGTCCGCGCACGGCCTGTCTGGACTTTCGGCCTATTTGGGTCCAAACTCCGGCCATCGTTGGTACGAGGACAGCATCTATGCCGGTAATCGCAGTCATCAACCGCAAAGGGGGCAGCGGCAAAAGCACTCTGGCCACCCACTTGGCTGCCTGGCTGGCCAACCAGGGTATCGCCGTCATGCTGGGCGATGTGGATCGACAACAGTCCACCCGCACCTGGCTGAAGCGCCGCCCCGCTCCTTTGGCGCCCATTGCAGGCTGGTCGGTGGGCCAAAAAAACACCTTGAAGGCGCCGCCGGGCATCACCCATGTGGTCCTGGACACTCCCGGAGGCATGCACGGCTTTGAGTTGTCTAAGGTCATCATGTCGACGGATGTGGTATTGATGCCCGTCTGCAACTCCCTGTTTGACCGCGAATCTGCCGGCCAGTGCCTGCAAGAGTTGCGCGCCATGCCCCGCGTGGCGTCCGGGCGGTGCCGGTTGGCGGTCATCGGAATGCGCTTGGATGCACGGACCCGCGCTGTAGACACCCTGCGGGAGTGGGCTAGCAGCCACACGGTGCCATTCATCGGGGTACTGCGGGAAACCCAGGCGTATGTGCGCAGCCTGGACAGCGGGTTCACGCTCTTCGATCCGCATAAGCCTTTGCAAACAGCCGACATTGCCCAGTGGGAACCCATTCTGGAGTGGACCCGACAGGCCTGTGGCATGCAGGCCAACCCCACGCCCGCCCCCGAGTTAGTCACCCCGGCTGTCAGCGAGCCATCCAAAGTCGCAGCCCCCCGGGCCAACAGCTTGATGCCGGCGCAAGAGTCGCTGGTGCATGGCAGCAGGTTGACCGTGTTTGCTCATGGCCCCAAGCCCGCTAACGAGGACCACTCCCCCGCCCTTTCAGTCCGTGCGGCGGGGTCTCAGGCGCTGCCGCAATTCCTGTTGCGCAAGCCGGCAGCTTAAAGCCCGCTCTGGGTGCGTAAAGCCTTGACCTGATCGACCACCCGATCAGCATCTATGACCTGACTGGCGTGTTCGAGGTACAACTCCAAGTCGATCAGCGCCTGACGCGCGTGCCCCATCTCCGCATGCACCATGCCGCGGTCACGGTACTCCGACCACGAGTCCGGCAATAACACCACCAAACGCTCCTGGACAGCGAGCAAGCGCGGCCAGTCTTGTTGCGACCGGTGGATTTCCTTCAGGTTGCGCAGCATGCGCGCCAGAATTTCACGAGGAGACGCAGCCTGCAAGTACAGCCCTAAGGGCGCCTCGAAATCGTCCACCAGCCCGCTGCGCCGCCGGTAGGGCTCCAGCATCTCGGACAACTCTTCTTTGCCCAGAGAGCGCCCTGACATCGGGTCAATCACCGCCTGCCCCATAGGGAGGTTGACCTTAACCATGAAATGCCCCGGAAAGCTCACCCCTTGGGCATCGAGCTTCAAGCCCTGGGCCAATTCCATCCACAACACGGCCAGTGAAATCGGAATTCCCCGCCGTGTCCGCAAAACCTGCGAGACAAAACTGTTGTCCGGGTCATAGTAGTTGTTCACATTGCCAGCGAAACCGAGGTCGCTGAAGAAGAACTGGTTGAGCACTCGAACCCGCTGCAGGGCCGAGGCATCGTCGGCCAAACGGCGACGCAGCCGGGCCAGCAACTGGTCTACCTCTGCCATGCTGGACTGCAGGTCCAGATCAGGGTATTCATCCTGACCGAGACTGAGCGCCGCTTCAAACAAGGCGAATTCCTGGTCGCTATGCACCAGGCTGGCGAAATACTCCAGCGTGGAGGGAACTGTCAGATCCAACTTCATGCTCGTCCTCCCGGTTCAGCGCTTCAAGAAGATGCGCACATTCAAGCCGGCAACCCGCAGGCATCCGAAATATACCGCCGCGGCCCCTGCCATCAGCAAGGTGAGCCAGCCAATACGCATCCAGGGTTGCGCGCGCAGCGCCACCCAATCCACCAGACCCGCAGCCCACAGCAGATACACCACCAACACCGCAGACGCTGCCAGCACCTGAAGCGAAAACCGGCCCCAGCCCGCCAATGGCTGGAAACGCCCATTGCGCACCAAGCCCACCAGAAGCCAGGTCGCATTGATCATGGCGCCCAGACTAATCGACAAGGACAAGCCCGCATGTTGGAACCATGGAACTAAGGCAAGGTTCATCAGCTGGGTGGCAATCAGCACGACCACCGCAATCTTGACCGGTGTTTTGATGTCCTGGCTGGCGTAGTACCCGGGCGCCAGCACTTTAATGGCTACGATCCCCAGCAAACCCGCCCCCCAGCCCATCAGGGCCCATGTGGTCTGCTCCACATCCAGGGCGGAAAATGCACCATAGTGGTAGAGCACCGCCACCAGCGGCTTGGAAAACGTCAGCAAACCTACGGCACAGGGCACTGCCAGCAGCACCACAATGCGCAACCCCCAATCCAGCAGCGCCGAATAGGCCGCGCCATCGTCCTTGGCGCGCGCTCCCGCGAGCTGCGGCATCAGCACCACACCGAGGGCAACGCCCAGCATTGCGGTGGGAAACTCCATCAAGCGATCTGCATAGGTCAGCCAGCTCACACTTCCGGTGCGCAGGTGGGAGGCAATCTGGGTGTTGATCAATAGTGAAATCTGCGCCACGCTGACCCCGAGCAATGCCGGGAGCATGAGCTTCCCGATGCGCCGGGTTTCCGGATCCGCACAGGCCTCCCGCAACAGGGCAGCCTGCAGGCCAAAGCGCGGCAGCAGCCCCAAACGCTTGAGTGCCGGTATTTGCAACAGCAACTGCAAGAGCCCGCCGACCATGACGCCGACTGCCATCGCGTAAATCGGCTGGATACCTTGCACCCTGAACCAAGGCACTAGCAACCAAGCGGCACCAATCATGCTCAGGTTCAGCAACACCGGCGTGGCAGCAGGCACTGCAAAACGCTTCCAGGTATTCAGAATTCCAGACGACAAGGCCACCAGCGACATAAAGCCGATGTAGGGAAACATGAAGCGCGTCATGAAAACAGCCGCCTCGTAGCCTGCCGGATCTTTCTGCAAGCCGCTGGCCATGGCCCACACGAGTACGGGAGAAGCAATCACACCCACCACACAGGTAAGCACCAGCGCACAGGCGAGCAAGGTGGCAACCCGGTCGATCAATAGCTTGGTTGCGTCATCGCCCTGTTTGGCTTTGCTCGCCGCCAGTACAGGCACAAAGGCCTGGCTGAAGGCACCTTCGGCAAACAAACGGCGAAACAGATTGGGAATGCGGAATGCCACATTAAAGGCATCCGTCATGGCGCTGGCACCGAAGGCAGCAGCGACAAGCAGCTCACGGGCCAAACCGGTGACCCGGGAGGCCAGTGTCCACAACGACACGGTAGAAACAGATTTGATAAGGCTCACCTGCCGGAGTGTAGCGGCGGCGTATTGGGATTCGGGCGCCTCGCGTGGCAGATCTGGTCTTTTCATGATTGAATGACAGGCTATTTAGAATTTCGTTGGAATTGCTATGAAATCCAGTCTGCGTCACTCATTCAGGGCGCCGCGCAACTCTGCTTGGCCCGGGGGCAAGCATGCTGTCCTGGTGGTGGAAGACCAGCGCGCGCTCTCAGAAATGCTCTCCAGCATGATCCAGACAACCTGGCAGTGCACCGTGTTTACAGCTGCCACACTTGCAGAGGCACGCGAATTGTTGGCGACAAGGTCCCACGAAATTTTTGCGGCCGTCTGCGATGTCAACCTGCCGGATGCGCCGTACGGCGAAGTCATTGATCTGGTCGCCGCTCAGCATATTCCGGCGATCGCCCTGACCGGAACCATCACCAGCGACATCCGCGGCATGATGACCCAAGGGCTCATCGTGGACTATGTACTCAAGAAAGGGCTGCCCTCATTTGAATACGCGGTGCAGTGGATCGGCCGCTTGATCCGCAACTCGGGACTGAAGGTCCTGGTGGCGGACGACTCGCCCTCGTCGCTGGAAATCATCCGCCGCATGCTCTCGATGCAAGGCTTGTCGGTACAGGTCGCCCACAACGGTCGCGAGGCGCTGGCGGCGCTTAACGCCCAGCCCGACATCAAGTTGGCACTGGTGGACTACAACATGCCCTTGGTCGATGGTTTTGAGTTCGTCGCTGAGGCACGCCGGATCATGGGCAAGGAGAGACTGGCCATCATCGGCATTTCCGGGGAAGACCATTCCGACATCTCGGCCCGGTTTTTGAAACACGGCGCCAACGACTTCATCTCCAAGCCCTACTCGTTTGAAGAAATGACCTGCCGGGTCAACCAGAACCTCGAAATGCTGGAGCTGGTCGAACATCTGCACGAGTTGGCTTTTGTCGACCCACTCACCAGCCTCTACAACCGGCGCTACTTTTTCGAACAAGGCAAGGCACGCCACAAACTAGCCCACGAAGCCCAGGCGCCGGTCGTGGTCGCGATGCTCGACATCGACCACTTCAAGTCCATCAACGACCGCTATGGACATGCCCATGGCGATATCGTGATCCGACACGTGGCCAGCTGCATGACCAAGCACTTCCCCGACGCGCTGGTGGCCCGCATCGGCGGAGAAGAATTCGCCCTATTCAGCGACAACCTCCCTTTGGCCGCTTTGCGCGAACGCTTGGATGCCTTCCGCGAATTGCTGCCCCGGCACAGCAGCGATGAGATGCCGGCCGGCATGCCCATCAGTATCAGCATCGGGGTTCATGGCGGACACGATGGCGACCTGAACGCACTTCTACAGCGGGCTGACAAACGACTTTACGAGGCCAAGGCCAACGGACGGAACCGGCTGGAAGGCTGATCCCAGCGCGCCGGTATATAATCATCGGCTTTGCTGGCAACATCCTCCAACACAAGGAACATAAATCATGGCATCTGGTAAACCCAAGAAAAAGAACCCGCGCCTGGCGTCGGGCCGTAAACGCGTCCGTCAGGACATCAAAATCAATGCAGCAAACACTTCTTTGCGTTCTAAATACCGCACCGCGGTGAAGAACGTGGAAAAGGCAGTTGTGGCCGGTGACAAGACCAAGGCCGCAGAATTGTTTGCCAAGATGCAAGCCGTGGTGGACACCGTGGCTGACAAAGGCATCTTCCACAAGAACAAAGCAGCACGCGATAAGAGCCGTTTGGCTACCAAGGTGAAAGCCTTGGCACTCGCAGCCTAATCACTTAGGCAATCGCACGGACCTTGGCAACAAGGTCTGCGTTTGTTAGGGTGCGCTGCCAGCAAAAGCAAAAAAGCCGTTCATCTGAACGGCTTTTTTGTTTCTGTCGTCAGGAAAAAAAATTATTCGGAGGCAGCCGGGCGGGCAGCAGGCGCGGCGGGCGCCTCAGGGCGAGTCTCGCTCACCTGCAGCTCGTTGTCACGGGCGAAATTCAGGCAAAAATCCCAAGCCATCACGTCGTAATCCCGCAGATCGGGGTGCACGATGACGCATTTCACCTGCCCGATCGAGGTGGGCACACACCAAGGCGAATAGCCGAGGTGGCTGCCCCGGGTGGCGCCGCCGGGGCGGAACTGGCTCATGACACCCGCCAAACGCTCCGCCCAATCACTGGGGCGAAAGGTCTTGCCTTGCCGCGTGATTCCCAGGATGTAGAGTTCTTTTGGAGGAGTGGTAGCCATCAGTGCGTTAAGAAATTCGTGACCGCTGCGCACAAGTCTTATAGAAGTGTTGCAGCGCACAAGAATTCTACCCGCTCTCCTGTCTTGGGAATGACAAACCAGCTATATCAACCGGCATCAGAGTGATGTGAATTTGTCACGAAACCGCCATCGGCAGTGCGCCTAAAATCAGGCTTCAACGGCCCGACTGGCCTTTGCAACAGTCGGGCCGCTTTTATTTTTTGCTCAACCCGGAGTTATTGCATGACCGCCGCCACCGCTTCTACGCCGTCCTCACCCCACGTGATGAACACCTACGGCCGACTGCCCATTGCTTTGAGCCATGGCCAAGGCTGCCGCGTGTGGGACGTGAACGGCAAAGAGTACCTGGACGCCCTGGGCGGCATCGCAGTCAACACCCTGGGCCACAACCACCCCAAACTTGTGCCCGCGCTGCAGGACCAGCTCACCAAGCTGATCCACACCTCTAACTACTACCACATCCCTCTGCAGGAAGAGCTGGCCAAACTGTTGGTAGAGCGCTCAGGCATGACGAACGTGTTCTTCTGCTCGACGGGCTTGGAAGCCAACGAAGCCGCGCTGAAGCTGGCCCGCAAGTTCGGCCACGACAAGGGCATTGAGCGCCCCGAAGTGGTGGTGTACGAAAAAGCGTTCCACGGCCGCTCCATTGCCACCCTGAGCGCCACCGGCAACCCCAAAGTGCAAGCCGGTTTCGGCCCGCTGGTGGAAGGCTTTATCCGTGTGCCAGTGAATAACATCGACGCACTCAAGGCCGCTACCGAGGGCAACCCCAATGTGGTGGCCGTGTTCTTTGAAGCCATCCAGGGCGAAGGCGGCGTGAACCCCATGCACATGGACTACCTGCGTGACGTGCGTGCCCTGTGCGACCAGCGCGACTGGCTGCTGATGATTGACGAAGTGCAGTGCGGCATGGGCCGCACCGGCAAGTGGTTTGCCCACCAGTGGGCCGGTATTCAGCCCGATGTGATGCCGCTGGCCAAAGGCCTGGGTTCTGGCGTGCCGGTGGGCGCGGTCGTGGTGGGCGCCAAAGCGGCCACCATCTTCCAACCCGGCAACCACGGCTCCACCTTCGGCGGCAACCCGCTGTCCATGCGGGCCGGGGTCGAAACCATTCGCATCATGGAGGCCGAAGGACTGCTGGCCAATGCCGAGAAGGTCGGCGCCCACCTGAAGGCAGGGCTTGAAGCCGCGTTAAAGGACGAGATCGCCAATGGCGGTGTCAAAGAAATCCGGGGCCAAGGCCTGATGATGGGCATCGACCTGTCCAAGCCCTGCGGCGCTCTGGTGCAACGCGCTGCCGACGCCGGCCTGCTGCTCAGCGTCACGGCTGACAGTGTTGTGCGCATGGTGCCCCCCTTGATCTTGAGCGTGGCAGAGGCCGACGAAATCGTCGCCATCCTCGCGCCCCTGATTGCTGCCTTTTTGAAAGAAACCGCATGAGCCTCTCCAGCAACGCCGTCCCCAGCACCCTACCCCAAGGCGCGCCGCCAGTGCGGCACTACCTGCAGTTTGAGGACTTCAGCGCCGACGAATACGCCTACCTGCTGGAGCGCGCGGCCTTCATCAAGCGCAAGTTCAAAACCTTTGAGCGCCACCACACCCTGGCGGACCGCACGCTGGCAATGATTTTCGAGAAAGCCTCCACCCGCACCCGTGTGAGTTTTGAGGCCGGCATGTACCAACTGGGCGGCAGCGTGGTGCACCTCACCACCGGCGACAGCCAATTGGGCCGCTCCGAACCGATTGAGGACAGCGCCAAGGTCATCAGCCGCATGACCGACATCGTGATGATCCGCACCTACGAGCAAACCAAGCTGCAAGCCTTTGCCGCCAACTCGCGCGTGCCCGTCATCAACGGTCTGACCAACGAATTCCACCCCTGCCAGATCCTGGCGGACATCTTCACCTACATAGAGCACCGCGGCCCTATCCAGGGCAAGACCGTGACCTGGGTGGGCGACGGCAACAACATGGCAAACACCTGGTTGCAGGCTGCCGCCAAGCTGGGCTTTCACCTTCGCGTGTCCACCCCCAGCGGCTATGAAGTCAATGAGAAATTGGCCGCTAGCGCTGGTGGAATGGGCGCAGGCAGCTATAAAACTTATAGCGACCCGATGGAAGCCTGCCAAGGCGCCGACCTGATCACCACCGACGTGTGGACCAGCATGGGCTATGAGGCCGAGAACGAGGTGCGCCGCAAGGCCTTTGCCGCCTGGTGCGTGGACCGCAAGATGATGGCCGTGGCAGCACCCAACGCCCTCTTCATGCACTGCCTGCCCGCCCACCGCGGCGAAGAGGTGGAAGCCGAAGTCATCGACGGCCCGCAAAGCGTGGTCTGGGACGAGGCCGAAAACCGCATGCACGTGCAGAAGGCGCTCATGGAGTACCTGCTGCTAGGCAAGCTCTGAGCGGCTGCCCCGCTTAGTCCAAGGGCACGGGCAGATCGGCCATCTGCCCTTTGAACTCCTGCAGCGAAAAATGCGACTGCACCTGCCGCACGCCCGGCAGGCGGTGCAGCTTGCGTTGCAGTAACTCGGAGTAGTGGTCCAGGTCACGCGCCACCAGACCCACCAAAAAGTCGGCCTGCCCTGAGATGGCGTGGAACTGCACGACCTCCGGAATTTCGGACACCGCCTGCACAAAGGCCTGGGACGAGGCCTCGTTCTGGTGGTCAATGCCAATCAGCACAAAGGCCAGCACGCTGTAGCCCAGCGCCCGCCGGTCCAGTGCGGCGTGGTAGCCCTTGATAGTGCCCGCGTCCTCCAACTGCTTGACCCGCCGCCACGTGGGGGACTGCGACAAATTGGCTACCTGCGCCAACTCGCCGGAGGTCAGGCGGGCGTTGTCCTGCAAGGCCCGCAGCAGCAGGCGGTCGGCTTTGTCACTGACTTGTTGCATTAATTTTCCAAAAAATGAATTCAAAAGAATAACTTATTCTAATTTTTTTGAATCAAAGATTAACCAGCAGCAAAAGGCAGCCAACCACACATAATTTGCGCAATCTCACCCTCCAGAGCACTCCATGACCACTCCCCTCACCCTGAATGATTGCCGTGCCCGCGATGCGGCCGACACCCTGCGCCCGCTGTGCGACCTGTTCGACATCCCCGAAGGCGTGATCTACCTCGACGGCAATTCCTTGGGTGTGATGCCCAAAACCGCCGCAGCCCGTGCGGCCGAAGTCGTCACTCAGGAGTGGGGCCAAGGCCTGATCCGCTCCTGGAACACTGCGGGCTGGTTCAGCCTGCCGCAACGCCTGGGTAACCGCATTGCCCCGCTCATTGGTGCCGATGCTGATGAAGTGGTCGCTACCGACAGCACCTCCATCAACCTGTTCAAGGTGCTGTCTGCTGCCTTGTCGATCGCCGCGCAGGACGCGCCTGAGCGCAAGCTGATCGTGAGCGAGCGCAGCAACTTCCCCACCGACCTCTACATCGCCGAAGGCCTGTGCAAAGAGCGCGGCTACACCCTGAAGCTGGTGGAGCCTGAAGAGATTGCTGCCGCACTCACTGCCGACGTGGCAGTGCTGATGCTCACCCACGTGAACTACCGCACCGGCGCCATGCACGACATGCCCGCCGTGACCGCTGCCGCCCACGCCGCTGGCGCCTTGATGATTTGGGACCTGGCGCACAGCGCAGGCGCCGTACCGGTCACGCTCAAGGCCTCAGGCGCCGACTTCTCGGTAGGCTGCGGCTACAAGTACCTGAACGGCGGCCCTGGCGCGCCGGCCTTTGTGTGGGTGCACCCTAAGCACGCCGACCGCTTCTGGCAGCCCCTGGCCGGTTGGTGGGGCCACGCCGCACCCTTTGCCTTTACCCCCGATTACCAACCTGCCCCCGGCATCACCCGCTATCTGTGCGGCACCCAGCCCATCGTCAGCATGTCGCTCTTGGGCTGCGGCCTGGAAGGCTTTGAAGCAGCCGAGAAGCTGGGCGGCATGGCAGCCCTGCGTGCCAAATCACTGGCATTGACCGACCTGTTTATCCAGCTGGTGGAAGAGCGCTGCCAAGGCTATAGCCTCGGTTTGGCGACCCCGCGCGACCATGCCCAACGCGGCTCACAGGTCTGCCTGACGCGTGAGCACACCGCCGGCGGCGACTTGGGCTCTGGCGCCTTTGCCATCGTGCAGGCGCTGATCGCGCGTGGCGTGATTGGCGACTACCGGGCGGGGGATGGTGGCATCCATAAAGACATCTTGCGCTTTGGATTTACGCCGCTGTACATCGGGTTTGAAGATGTGTGGAATGCGGTGGAACACTTGCGCCAAGTGCTGGAGAGTGGCGAGTGGAAGAAGCCTGAGTTCAACCGCAAGCATGCGGTGACCTGACATTGGTTTGCGCTTGCACGAGGCGGCCGGGCGGCACAGGCCGGGGCCTCATCAGACCCTTTGGGTCAGCAAATCGGCCCCAACCTGCGCCACCCGTCCACCTCTTGAGTTGCTTATGAACCCTACCGAAAAAATCGTCGCCGAAGAAAAGGCCCAGCTCGACTTCAGCAAGACCATGAGCTATGGCGACTACCTGCAGATCGACACCATCTTGTCGGCGCAGCACCCGCTCTCGCCCACGCACGACGAGCTGCTCTTCATCATTCAGCACCAGACCAGCGAGCTGTGGATGAAGCTCATGTTGCACGAGCTCACCGCCGCTATTGCGCACATCGCGCAGGGCGACCTGCCCCCCGCTTTCAAGATGCTGGCGCGGGTAAGCAAAATCATGGAGCAGCTGGTACACGCCTGGGACGTGCTGGCCACCATGACACCGCCCGATTACACCGCCATGCGCCCCTACCTGGGCCAGAGCAGCGGGTTCCAGAGTTTTCAGTACCGCTGTATTGAGTTCTCATTGGGCAACAAAAACGCCGCCATGCTCAAGCCCCACACCCACGCGCCCGAGCGGCTGGCGCTGGTGCAAGCGGCGTATGAGGCGCCATCGCTCTACGACATTGCGCTGCAACTCATGGCCCGCCGTGGCATCGCCGTGCCCGCCAGCCACTTGGAGCGCGACTGGACCCAGCCCTACGCCGCCAGCCCCGAGGTAGAAGCCGCCTGGCTGCAGGTCTACCGCGACCCCAAGGCGCACTGGGACCTGTACCAACTGGCCGAGGAGCTCACCGACCTGGAAGACGCATTCCGCCTCTGGCGCTTCCGCCACGTGACCACCGTGGAGCGCGTCATCGGCTTCAAGCGCGGCACCGGTGGCACCGGCGGCGTGAGCTACTTGCGCAAGATGCTGGACGTAGTGCTGTTCCCGGAAATCTGGACGCTGCGTACGGCGCTGTAATTCAAGCCATTTAGGCCCCTAGCCCTCGTAGAATATGCGCAATACGCTATATATTTCATAGCAAATAAATAGGCACGCCGCCTATCAACATCACGCCACGTGGGCAGCGTGGGTCTTAGTCAGCGGGGCCTTACAGAATCTTGAGTTGCTTGGCCTGCGCGGTGAGCTCGTCGCGAAACTTGGGGTGTGCAATGGCGATGAGCGCTTGCGTGCGCTGCTTCATGGACTTGCCGCGCAGCTGGGCCACGCCGTATTCGGTGACCACGTAGTTGATGTCGTTCTTGCTGGTGGTGACATGGGTGCACGGCGACAGCGAGGGCACGATGCGAGAGATGGTGTCCCCCTTGGCGGTGGACGGCAGCACGATGAAGGCCTTACCGCCCTTGGAGCGGTTGGCTGCGCGCACAAAGTCTGATTGACCGCCGGTGCCGGAATACGGCGCGTGGCCCAGGCTCTCGGAACCGCACTGGCCCAAAAAGTCGATCTGCAAGGTGGCGTTGATGGCCACCAGGTTGTCGTTCAGGCCGGCAACTTCCGGCGCGTTGGTGAACTCCACCGGGTGCATCTCCAGCCCCGGGTTGCGGTGCATAAAGCGGTAGAGCTTGGCCGAACCCAGCCCGAAAGTGGCCACCATTTTTCCGGGCATGAAGTTCTTGCGCCGGTTGGTCACGGCGCCCGCCTCCACCAGCGTCAAGATGCCATCGCCGATCATCTCGGTGTGGATGCCCAGGTCCTTTTTGCCGGTGAGCTGCATGACCACCGCATCGGGAATGCCGCCGTAGCCGATCTGCAGCGTGGAGCCATCGTCAATCAAGTCCGCCACATATTTGCCGATGGCCTGCTGCACCGGCCCGATGGTGGGCAGGCCCACTTCGAGTACCGGCGCATCGCTCTCCACCAGCGCCGCCACTTGCGAGATGTGCACATGGCAATTACCAAAGGCAAAGGGCACGTTGGGGTTGACCTCCAGCACCACGGCGCGTGCTTTTTTGACGGCCGCCATGGTGTAGTCCGCACCCAGGCTCAGGGCAAAGTAGCCGTGCTCGTCCATGGGGGACGCCATGGCAAACACCACGTCGGCGGCCATTTGCCCGCGCTCGATTTGCGCCGGAATTTCCGAGAAGTAGTTGGGGATGAAATCAATCCACCCCTCCTGCCCGCCGGCCCGTGTGGCGCCGCCAAAAAAGAAGGCGACGTGGCGCACATGCTCGGTGGTGGCGGGGTCGATGTAGCCGTACTTGCGCATGGCCAGAATCTGGCAGACCTTCACATCGCGAAAACTGCGCCGCTGCTCGGAGAGCGCGGTCAGCAAACTGGGCGGCTCACCCACGCCCGTGGGCACGATGATGGTGTCGCCATCGCGGACCTGCCGGATGGCCTCGGCGGCGGACATGCGTTTGTGTTGGTAAGACTGTGGGTGCGTCATGAGGGGCCTGCGAATGAGATGAGTTTTCCGAATGAACCCATTCTTAGCCCTCTTACTGACACGGTGCTTGCCCATGTCGCCACGCAAGCCATTGGGAAGCCAAACAGGCCAATAACGCTCGCAGAATGTGCGCGAGCAGCTTCTTATTTGATAGCAATCAAGGGGAATAGCGGGTCGTCCATCACCGCCCCATCGGGCAAGCGATCCGCCAGCCCCGCAAACGGGGGCGAGGTGCGCCAACTGCGCACCGCGTGGCGCGCGTCGTCGCCCAGGTAGCGGGCCGAAAACACGCGCCTCCGAGTGCCCGGCCCGACCCCGCTGCTGGCGTGCAAGGCCAGCATGTGAAAAGCCACCGCGTCGCCTGGCTGTAGGGCCCAGCCCAGTTGCTCAAACTGACCGGGGTTCGCGTCAATGGCGGGCAGCTCGGCCAATGTGCCCTCAGGGAACCATTTGGCCTGTTGGTCGCGGAAGGTGCGCGGCACGTACCAAGTTCCGGCGTGCGAGCCGGCCACAAAGCGCAGCGTGCTCTCCAGCGGCACCGGGTCCACCGGAATCCAGAAGCTCACGTTTTGCCGCCCGCTCACGTTGTAGTAGGGCTGGTCCTGGTGCCAGGGCGTGGGCTGGCGCGTGCCGGGTTCTTTGACCAGCAGGTGGTCGTGGTAGATGCGCACGCTGTCACTTTGCATGAGCTGCGCTGCCACCTGTGGCAAGGCGCTGTGCTGCATGACTGCCGCGTAGTCGGGGTTGTGCAGCCAAGTGCAAAAGTCTTCTACAAATTTGCCGGGGTCGTCCGGCTGGCTGGCGACCAGCGCCAGCGGGCTCAGGTGGGCCAGGTTGTGCTCAATGCCGCGCTCCAACTGCGCCACCTCGGCGGGGGTGAGTACCCCGCGCAGCACAACAGCGCCATGCTGTGCGAAATGTTGAACTGTGTCGGGTGGTAGGGTGTAAGGCATGGCGTGCAGAGGCAAAAAGGAATGGAAAACAGTTTATCTGCCACCCGCCGTCGCCAGACCACCTTAACGGCAGTTAGACTGGAACAAAGGAAACACAACTATGGCAGGCGTATTCGGTAAAGACCCCAACATGAAACGAAAAGGAAGCAAGGAGGAGCTCGACCGCATCATGGGCGAGCGAGCCCGCAACAAGGAGGCCGCAGCCGCTATCTTCAAGCGCAAAAAGCCCGCCGCGGCGCCACAGTCTAAGGAGCCAGCAAAACCCTAGGCATCCAGCGACCTGCTGCGCTACCCGCAACCAACAAAAGACTCTGAGGCATGGACTTCGTACCTGTCGCATTCATCGTATTCAAGGTCTTGGTGTTCGGGGCCGCCATGTTCTTTGCCGTCAAGTGGCACTACGACCAAGGCAAGCACACAAAGGCGCCACGCGCGGTATTACGCACTGGTGTTGCTTTGGCAGCAGTGTTTATAGCGGCTGCCGCAGGCCTGGTGTTTGCAACCTTTGCCTTTGCCCGATGGATGGGTTTGGACATGAACCTACCGTGATGGGCGTGCGCCGCAGTTTTTAAAAAAATACGCTTGTAGCCCACGAATTCATTGCGCAACTAGCTATATTTTTTATAGCAATTCGAGCTCCCCCCTGCAAACGATCTCTAGACCTCGTCGCGGTCCCGGCTCCAGATAGCGCCAAATGCCTTCAACTTATCCCACGGGCCCAGCCGCTCTTCAGACAGCACGTCGAGAAAATCCGACAAGCGTTTGGACTTGGCCATGGTGTAGACAGTAAGCGCGAGGGTCACTGCAAACACCACCACAAACACCAACACCTTGTGGGACAAAGGCGCGTCGGCCTCGGCCAGCAGGTTCATGCCCAAAAAGCCGGTGGTGATGGTGCCTATCAGACCCAAGATGGTGACCACGGTCAGACGCACCACGGTGTTGGCCTGGCGGCGCAAGCTGTCTGTCTCCAGGTAGTTGTTCATGTCGGCAATGCGCTCTTTAACTTCGGCATAGAGCGGGTCCACGCCCAGGTGCTGGGCGCACTTGGCAAACAGTGCGCGGGTCTGCGCCTGCTCCGAAATTTCGTGAAACCAGTAGCGGTGGGTAAAGCGCAAAAAGCTGGCAAAGCTGCTGCGAATGCTGCGCTTGAACGCGCGCACGCTGGCCGGGTCGCTGATGTTGAGGTTGCGCAGTGTTTCGGCCAGCCGGTCCGAGAACATGAGCAGCGCCGCCTTTTGAAAGTGCGCAATCAAAAACAGCAAAAAGTGCTGGTGCCGGAACTGGGCCAACACACCCCGGTCGCGGCACGAAAAAAACTGGCTGCTGGCATCGCCCACCACCACCAGCGAGTGGCCGGTGCACAGGTAGCGGGTGTAGGGCGCGGCGCCGCCGGGCGTCCAAAACCGGTCGTAGCAATAGCGGACTTCGAAGTCGCTCAAGTGGTCGTCTGCAAACGGCAGCGCGGCTTCGCCATCAACACTGCCCGCGCCGGTCACCAAGCCGAGGCGCACAAAGTCGCTGCGACTCAGGGTTTGGGGCTCGTCGACTGCCAGGTAGGCCAGCAGGGGCATGCGGTAGTACTCAATCTGCCGGTAGCGCAGCGGGCCCACTTGCTCAGAGTGGTCGCTCACCAGCGGCTGCAGCAGCCAATCCCAGTGGGCGGCAATGCGGGGCGCGCGGTGGCGGGCCACGTGCGACATAAACAGCTCGGGCTGCCCCGCGTCCGACTGGGCCAGCACCTGCCCTTGCGCGCCCAGCCACTCAGCCTGATGCAAGCAGTGCTGGGCTTGCCCTTGTGCGTCCCAGCCCGAGGGGTAGCCACGGCCAAAGCGGTAGAGCAACTCTTGCGCATGGGTGAGCGGCAGGTGGTTGCCCGCCACCTCCAAATTGAGCAGCACCAGGTCCAGGTCTAAAAAGAAATACAGGTCCACATGCACCACGCTCAGGGTGATGGGCTCCATGCCCGGCCGCAACACCACGCGCACCGCGCTGACATCGTGCCGGCGAAACACCCGCATGGGCGAGCCGTGCACCTGCCCGCCACCGTTCACATGGCCCTCGCCATACAAAAAGCGCTGCACATAGGGCAGAAAGGTCACGAACTCGTTGTAGTGCCGCTCGTGAAAATTGCAGGCCTCACCAGTGTATTCATCCACCACCTCGCGCCAGGGCGTGGCATCGCCCATGGCGGACAGCACCTCCCAGGGCTTGGCGTGCCGGGCCTCTGCGCCGCGCACCGGCATGAGCCGCAAGGGCCACAACAAAATCTGGCCGAGGTGGCGTACGCAGTGGGGGGCTTCAGGCGTGTGCATGGCAGCCAGTATGGCACCGGCCTGCGGCACAGGACTAAGGGATTAACCGATGGCCGTACGGATCGATAGCACGGACCGCATCACCCTGGGCGATGTGTACCAGTCGCTGGGCGCGTCGCCTTTGGTGTCGCTGGGCTTTAGAGAAGACAACCCGAACTGCCTGGTGGCCCAAGCGGTGAACGACGCACTGGCCGGCACCGCCCAAGAGGCCGGGGCCCTGCTGCTCACGCTCTTTGCGCCGTCACTCTTGCCGCGCTCTCTGCCGACTTTCACCGCCGCATGGCGCAACACCCTTTAGGAAACCACACCCATGATGCACATTGACTTTGCCGTGATCGGCGGCAGCTACGCCGGCATGGCCGCCGCCCTGCAACTAGCCCGCGCGCGCCGCCAGGTGCTGGTGGTAGACGCCGGCCAGCGGCGCAACCGCTTTGTAGACGCCGCGGGCGAAACATCGCACGGCTTCTTGAGCCAAGACGGCCGCGCCCCGGCCGAGATTGCCGCCGACGCCCGCGAACAGCTCATGAACTACCCCAGCGTGGAGTGGATGCACGGCAGCGCCAGTGATGCGCGCGTGGCCGCCGACGGCCGCCTGGAAATCAAAGTGGGCAGCGAGACCATTAGCGCAGGCCGCCTGATCCTGGCCACCGGCGTGCGCGATGAGTTGCCGCCCGTACCCGGCCTGGCCGAGCGCTGGGGCCGCAGCGTTTTTCACTGCCCGTATTGCCACGGCTACGAGATGAACGCAGGCCCCATCGGCATCATTGCTGCGTCACCCCTGGCGCTGCACCACGCCCTCATGCTGCCGGACTGGGGCAGCCCCACCCTCTTCTTGAACGGCGCCTACACGCCCACGGAGGAAGAGCTGGCCAGCATCGCCCGACGCGGCACGCAGATAGAGCCCGCGCTGATTGCGCGCATCGACGGTGTGGCCGACGTGGTGCTGCAAGACGGTCGCACCATGAGATTTAACGGATTGTTTACCCAGCCACACACGGTATTGACGAGCCCCATTGCCGAGCAACTGGGCTGCGCGCTGGAGGATGGCCCCATGGGCCGGTTCATCAAGGTAGATGACTTCAAAGCCACCAGCGTGCCGAATGTGTTTGCGTGTGGGGATGCGGCGCGGGCGGCGGGCAATGTGACGCTAGCCGTGGCGGATGGGGCGATGGCGGGGTTTGGGGCGCATCGGGGGTCGATGGGATAAGAAGGTTGGAACTATCTAATGCCTCGCTACTCCCGCAGAGGATTCATCAGCGACGTGAGGGAGGACCGAGGCAAACTCACTTTTCTGCAGCTTGAAGCCACTCGTCGAAATTCTGCCTATCTGTGTCTTCAATGAATGGATTACTTACATAGTCACAATACTTCTCCGCCAACGTACTGGCACCCTCGACACAAAAGAAGTCAACTTCATACTGCTTCAGTACTTCAAATGTCTTCTCATTTTCGTAGGGATCAGCGATCAATCCTCGTCTATATAGCTGATAAAGCAAGAGCCAATTCTGATCTTTTGCATAGAGATTTGAGTTGAGAATACTTTTCGCATACGCATTGATGCGATCAACAGCAACTTCGAAGTTGGACAGCATTGCGATTGCAACACAGTCTTCAGACTCGATGACTCTAGCAATTGAGCTGTCTGATGGCGCCGCTTCTAACCTCTCTAAGTAATAGAGCGCCCAACAAATTCCGTCCGATCTTCGATGATCAACATTCACACTGATGATCGAATTCAGTTTTTCGACTAATTTTTCTTTGTCATAGGAATCGGCGCGTGCATCAATCTTCTCCAAATAGGGGAGCAATATAGGATAGTGCCACGCCAGATTCAGCACAAATTCAAAGACATTCGCCGCTGCGTTGTCCTTCACTCTTCCTGCAACTATGGCTACCGCAAACTTAATGACGCTGCCATCTGGGGTTTCGTTATTCAAGCGTATGGCGTGGTCTAAGAATTGAAATGCATCTCCGCTATTCAGGTACGAAATTTGGCCATCTTCGCGAAGCAAAGGCGTAGCTGCGCTCATTAATTCGGCAACCCACTTTTCCTGGGCTGGCTCTGGCAACTCTGCGATATGTGTCTTGGCCAAATTCAAGGTCAATCGATACTTACTCAACTCCTTGCCCAAAGTTCGCGTGAAGTCTTGCGCTTCTTCGTAAGTAGCGCAAAGTGCTGCGTAGTCATCGATGTAACGTTCGAATGAGAAATTGCGTTTTCTAAGCTCTCGATCTACGGCTGCCAATATGACTTCAACTGCTATGCTGGATGTTGCCGGACCAATGGGCAATCCGGAAGTTTCATTACGCTTGCTCATTCGCAGCACTCGATCTAGGTTGCTGCTCCAATGGGTTGGTTGATTTGAAGAAACTAGGCTGGCCTTCGCCACCTCGAAACCTTGGATCGCCCACTCCAGCGAATGTGTATAAATCGATCCAAAGCAATTAGCAACATCCGTATGGGCTCGAAACCTCTTTCCAAAACTCTGCTGCACGGCCCTAGCCGCCTTGGTTTCGAAGTCCTCGTAGTTCATGATGAGCATGCGTCCATCGCTGTGTTGTTCGACGTGGATAGCACTGTTTTCGTCAGCCCTCGCCGCTTCTAATTCCGCGTAGTTGGCATCAAAGGCCGCAAACACATTCGCAAACGCTAGTGGATGAATTAAACCGAGGACTCGCGAGACATTGTTGTAGCGAGTCGCACGATATTCAACTAGATCGAATCCCCCCTTTCTTCGTTCTTTGTTGAGCTGAATTTCACTCAATTTGAAAGCGACTTCCGGAGTAAAT
The DNA here is from genome assembly GCF_013297935.1 of Rhodoferax sp. Classification (GTDB taxonomy): domain Bacteria; phylum Pseudomonadota; class Gammaproteobacteria; order Burkholderiales; family Burkholderiaceae_C; genus Allorhodoferax. The sequence goes on from NZ_JAAFIX010000001.1 coordinate 434,157, forward strand.
CCCTTGGTACAGATATTGGGCGGGAGTTCTGACGCTGAAGACTTTTGATTCGGAAAGTAGTTCCATCTCGTGAGCGCCTCAAGAAAATGCCTTCTTGTCGCAAACACGACGTCATTGGCGACGTGAGAAACAGCAAACTCTTTCATGTGTATGACTCCCGCTTTGTTTTATCACTGTACTGATACGTTGATCCTATCCCGAGAGGGACTTTGGATTTTTCCGTTAGGGGACATCGAGCGATAGAACACGCCATTGAGCGTTCCACTCTGCCGTAAAAAAACCTCATTTCGTCACCCGCCAAAGCATCCCCAAATTTCCTCCCCCAAACTCCTTTGTATCACCACGCAATAGGAGTCCCCATGCCAATCACCTGCTTCATCCGCTACGAAATCGACCCGTTCCCAAAAGACCAGTTCACCACCTACGCAGAGAGCTGGGCACGCATCATTCCCCGCCCGGGTGGGCATTTGCTGGGCTACTTTGTGCCGCACGAAGGCAGCAACTACGAGGCCTGGGGGCGGATCTCCTTTCCCAGCTTGGCAGCGTACGAGGCCTACCCCGAGCGCCTGCGCTTTGCCAGCTGCTGCTAATGGCACCTGGCGGGGCAGCTGTCCAAGGCGCTGGCGGCGTACTGCATGCAGTAGGGCTGCCACTCGTATATTTTAGTCAAATCGGCCTCTATCCCTCGTAGATATTACGCAAGCAGCTCCTCTTTTGATAGCAATCCTGTGTCACTGAGCCCGCGCGACTACCCGCCGCTGTTGCTAAGGCTGCAAGAACGCCAATGACTTCAGCACAAAATCTTCGTGAAACTGGAACGCGCCGCCGTGCCCTGCATCGGGGTAGATGATGAGCTGGCTATTGGGCAGCCGCCGTGCCAGGTCGTAGGTATTGGGCTTGGTGGGCACCATGCGGTCGTCATCGCCGTTGACCACCAGCACCGGTTGGGTGATGACCGACAGGTCGGCAGGCGGCTTGGTGCCCCAGTCGCGCAGGGCGCGCAGCTGCGCCAGGAAGGCACTTACCGTGATCTCTTTGTCGCGGTGCTCGGTACGCTCTTTCAGGCGCTCCAGAAACGCTTTACCTGCCGCAATGCCATTGGGGGTGCGTGTGAAGAACAAGAACTGCTTGGCGTCCTGCCCCGTCAGCAAGCCCCGGAACATGTCGTAAAAGGTTACCCACCCCACGGTGCTGATGCCCTCCCCGCCCGCAGGGCCCGTGCCGGCCAGGATCATTTTGCGCACCAGTTGCGGCTGCTTGAGCACCATCTCTTGCGCAACCATTCCGCCCAACGAGAAACCCAAGAGGTCCACCTGCTTGAATCCCATGGCCTGAACAAAGGCCGTGGCATCGTCAGCCATTTGCTCCACGCTGTTGGCTGGGGCGCCGCTGGAGGCACCAATGCCACGGTTGTCGAACGTGACGACGTGGTGCTTGGCGGCAAGTCCTTCCACCACACGGGGGTCCCAGTTGTCCAGCACGGCGGCCAGGTGCACCAGCAGCACGACCGGCGTGCCGCCGTTGCTTTTGCCCAGTTCGCGGTAGGCGTAGTCCACGCCGTTGGCGGTGATGGTTTGTGTGGGCACGGTGCTCCACGAGTCCGCAAGGTCTGCGGCCCTGGCGCTGACGGTCGTCAATGTGGCGACCAAGGCGGCGCCGAGCATGGCGGTTTTGAGTAAATGTCGCATGGTGGTGGTCTCCTTATTCAGCGCGGCTTTGGTCTGCCTGTGAGTCATCAAATCTGTTGGGGCAAATAGACGGGGCGCGGCGCAGTCAGGCCTTGGCGGACTTGCTCGGTCAGCGCATCGGCCAGCACTTCATCCGCACCGGCTTCCAGACCGTCCAGCGCACGTTGCACGATGTCTTCTGCGCTGGTCTTGGGGACTTCAAAACCACGGGTCAGGTCGGTATCGACATAGGCCATGTGCAGGCCCAGCACCTGAGTCTGTTGCGCGGCCAGTTCGTGGCGTAGCGAGTTGGTGAGCGACCAGGCGGCCGATTTGCTGGCCGAATAGGCGGCCAGCTCACCACCGTTGACCCACGAGGCCACGGACAACACATTCAGCAACGCGCCGCCACCGTTGGCTTTGAGCACGGGCGCAAAGGCCGTGCTCATGTTCAGCATGCCAAAGAAATTGGTCTCGAACAAGCGGCGGGAAACCGCTTCGCTATCGGGCACCAAAAAGCCACCGGGCTGGGCAATGCCGGCGTTGTTGATGACCAGGGTGACATCGCCTGCTTGCTTTACCGCTGCGGCGATTTCTTCAGGCTTGGTCACATCCAGCTGCAAAGCCTGCACACCGGGTAGCGTCACTGTGGATGGATTGCGCGCAGCGGCGTACACCTTGCGTGCGCCACGAGCCAGCAATGCACGGGCAAATGCGAGGCCGATACCGCGGTTGGCACCGGTGACGAGGACGACAGAATTTTCAATTTTCATGGGGAGCTCCAGGGGGTTAAAAATGGTTTGGGATGATGGTTGTCATATGAAAAGGCGTAGCGAGACCCGGGGCCGCGTTGCGCCCCGCACCCGCCCGACGCTCAGCGCAGTTGCACGACGACTTTGCCTTTGGCGCGGCCTTCATCCAGATAGGCCAGGGCCTGTTTGGCCTGCTCGAAGGGGTACACCTTGTCGATGACGGGGCGGATGCTGCCCGCCTGCAGCAGGCCAGCGATCTCGGTGAGCTGATGGCCATCGGGACGCGCGAAGAGGAATGAATATTCCACATCGTTCTTTTTGGCCAGGTGCTTGATCTTGAGGCTCATCAGACTGAAAACAAACTCCAGCAGGAAGTTCAGTTTGCGTGCCTTTGCGAAAGCGGCATCCAAAGGGCCAACCAAGGAAACAATGGTGGCCTTGGGATTCAAAATTTGCAGAGATTTTTCGATGCTGTCGCCCAGCAAGGTGCCCAGCACGGCATCGTAGCCACGCAACACTCTCTCGAACTCCTGCTGCTTGTAGTCGACCACCTCATCGGCCCCCAGGCCGCGCACCAAGGCCACGTTGCCGGTGCTGGTGGTGGTGCCAACTTTGGCACCCAGGTGCTTGGCGAGTTGAATAGCGAAGGTGCCAATGCCCCCGGCACCCGCTGGTATGAAGATCTTCTGGCCTGGCTTCAGGCGCATGCGCTCTTTGAATGCTTGCCAGGACGTGAGGGCCACCATGGGAATCGAGGCGGCCTGCACGAAGTCCAGGTTCTCTGGCTTGTGCGCTGCCGCACTCTCCGGCACCGCCGCGAACTCTGCAAGTGATCCTCGGTCCAGATCGAAGATGTTGGCAAACACAGCATCGCCCACCTTGAAGCGAGTCACTCGATTGCCGACCTCCACCACCACACCTGCCAGGTCGCTGCCCATCGTGGCGGGCAGGCTGAGCTTGACGACGGGTTTGAATGTTCCCAGCGGGATCTTGTTGTCGATCGGGTTCAGGCCCACGGCATGCACCCGCACCAGCAGCTCGTCGGGCTGGATGCCGGGGCGTGCGATATCGGCGAAATCGATCTGTGGGGATTTGCCATAGCGCTTGAGAACGAGGGCTTGCATGGTGTTGTTTCTTTTCAAAGGTAATGGGTTGGAGTGGCTGGGCGTGTCATTCAAATTGGCATGACGATCATCATATTTATGAGCCAAAAAAAGCGGCTTGGATAGGCATCAAACTTTCGCGGGGGTCAATTGCTTGAGGGCGGCCGCACAAAACGCATCGGACAAAGCGGAGTCATTCACCGCACGGGCCAAGGTCAGTGTGCCCACCATGGTGGCCACGGCCACCAGCGCACGTTCGTGCGCGCCGGGCTGGCCCCAGTCGGGCATTTGGCGGGCAACCAGGTCAATCATCTCTTTAATGCGGCGCGTAGCAGCACTGCGCACTTCGGTCGATTGGCGGGGCATCTCAGAACCCAGGGCCGAAATGGGGCAGCCGGTTTCAATAGCCGCCAGGTGCTCTTTGGAGAGGTACACCTGCATCAGCGCCTGCAAGGCTTGCTCGGGGGGCACGCTGGCCGTCACGCTGGCGGCCAGGGCGTTGGACTCGGCACCCGCACGGTCTGCCGCCTCGGCCAGCATGGCCTCGCGGGACTCAAAGTGAGCGTAGAAAGCGCCGTGCGTGAGCCCGGCCTCTTTCATGATGTCGGCCACACCCGTGCCGTTGTACCCACTGCGCCGGATAGCGCGCGCCGCCGCATCCACGATGCGCTCGTGAGAGGCTTCTTTGGTGGCGGAGCGGATATTGGCAGATGTTTTTCGCATGATGCGTATCATACTAAAACTTACCCACCGGTGCAAGTGTCTATTTGATGCCCCCCTAAAACAAACCCGGCTGCCGGGAGGTGAGCCCCGCAAAGCTTTGCCCCATGGGCTGCAGAATCGCGTCCGCAATCGGCATCAGCTGTTTGCTCAGGTAGTGCTGGTAGTCAATGCGCGACTGGCGGGCCTCCAGGGGCTCGGGGCCGCTCAGGGTCATCACATATTCAATCCAGCCTCCATTTTGGTACTGCATGGGGCGGCCCACGCGCACGTTGTAGGCGTCGGCCATGCGAGCGGCGCGCACTTGGGGCGGCACGTTGACCTGGTAGTCATCCAGGCGGTGGCGCAGACGCTTGCGGTAGATGAGCAGGTCGTCTTTGTCACCGGCCAGCGTGGCCTGCACATAGTTGGCCACAAACTCGCGGTAGGGCTGCTCGTGAAAGATGCGCGAGAGCAGGCCTTCTTGAAACTGGCGCGCCAAAAGCGTCCAGTCGCTGCGGGCCATTTCCAGGCCGCGGTAGATCATTTCCTCTTTGCCGCTGGCGTCCACGCTCAAACCGGCGTAGCGCTTTTTGCTGCCCACGTCTGAGCCGCGAATGGTGGGCATGAAGAACTTTTGGTAGTGGGTGTCGAGCTCAATCTCCAGGTAGCTCTGCAGCCCCTGCTCGTCCATCAGCGTCTGCGTCCACCACGCGTTGATGTCGCGCACCAGCTCCCGCGCCACGGCGTGGGCGTCGGCGGTGCTATGGGGCTGCTTGAGCCAGATGAAGATGGAGTCGGTGTCGCCATAAATTGCCTGGTAGCCACGCGCCTCCACAAAGGCCTGCGTGCGCTTCACGATCTCGTGGCCGCGCAGGGTCACCGCCGACACCAGCTTGGGGTTGAAGAAGCGGCATTCGGTAGCACCCAGCACCCCGGCGAAGGAGTTCATGAGCAGCTTGAGCGTTTGCGACAAGGGCTCGTTCTTCACCCGCTTGGCCTCGTCCCGCGCCAGTGAGAGCGTGGTCACGATTTCGGGCAGGCAGTGTTTGTGGCGGTCAAACACGGTGCCCTCTGGCCCCCGCACCAGCAGCGCCGGGTCGGGGGTCGCCTGGCCTTCGGCAAAGCCCACAGGGTCCACCAAGTAAGTGCGGATGATGGACGGGTACAGGCTCTTGTAGTCCAGCACCACCACCGAGTCGTAGAAGCCGGGCCGCGAGTCCATCACATAGCCGCCGGGGTAGGCCTTGGACTGGATCTCGCCCACATTGGGTGCCACATAACCCAGCCGGTGCATGCGCGGCAGGTAGTGGTGGCTGAATGCGGCAATCGAGCCACCCCAGTGGTCGGCCTGCAGGCCATTGGTGTGCGCCCGCTCCAGCACAAACTGCAGCAGCTTTGTTTTTTCAAGAATGCGCAGCACCAGCTCGCAATCGCGGATGTTGTAGACCGCCAGCGCAGGCTTGTCGTCCCGGTAGCGCCGGTTGATCTCGGCCATCTTGTCGTAGGCGTCGCCAATGGCTTTGCCCTCGCCCAGCAACGCTTGCGACACGTTCTCCAGGCTGAACGAGGAGAAGCTCCAGGCCGCTGCCCGCAGTGCCTCGATGCCGTCGATGACGATGCGGCCCTGCATGGGCGCAAACAGATAGCCCTGCTTGCCAGGGTGGGTGCGCCATTTGATGGGCTGGCGCTCGCGGCCCAGCTGCAGCGGCACGCCACAGGCGTCTGCGGTTTTTTGCAGCACCCGCAGGTCAAACTGAATCACGCTCCAACCGGTGATGACGTCGGGGTCGTTGCGGGCGAACCAGTCGTTCAGGCATTCGACCATGTGTTTGCGGGTGGCGCAGTAGATGAGGGCAAAGTCCACGTCCTGCGCAGGCTCTGCAGCCACCGGCGGCGGCTCGCCTAGCATGTAAACCACGCGCTCGGCCATGCCATCCAGCGCGATGGAATACAGCTCCTCGTTTTCGCTGGTCTCAATGTCCAAAGACACCACCTTCAGCACCGGCCGGTAGTCGGGCGCGGGCTTGAGCTTGCAGTCCACCCGAGCGCCCTGCTCTGCGCGCCCGCCTTCCACCTGCACCCCGGCGGTGATGAAGCGCTCCATCAGGTAACGGTCGTGCGGGCGCACATCGGCCTCCAGGAGCGCAATGCCGTGCGGCTGCAGGGCGCGCGCCAGTTGGCCGATCTGGCGGAACTGCTTTGCGTAGATGCCCAGCACCGGGCTTTGCGCAAAAGTTTTGAGCTCCAGCTCCCGCAGCTCCACGCCGGGCAGGGCCTTCACCTGCGCCTCTACGGCGGCACGGTGCTGCGCCTGCACAAAGGCCACCGAGATTTGCGCAGTCAGCAGCACTTTCAAAGGCCCTGTGTCGGTGGCCAGCCAGTACTCCAGCTCGGTGCCGGCCGGGGTGTCGCGCCAGTTGCGGGTGAGTATGAAACCCTGCAGCACCGGGCTCAAGGGCACGGCAGACGCAGCGGTGGCAGCAGCGACAGCGCTGGCGGAGGTGTGCTCGGGCAAGGCGTCACATCGCCGGGTAGGCGCCTGTGCCACCGGGCCAGGCGGTGAGCATGGCCGCCGGGTGAAATGCATAGATGTTGGATAGGCTTACTCATACGCAGGGTGAGCGCGGCTACTCAACCCAGAAACCGCAGCATCCCGTAAAGCGACAGGGCACCACACACGACAAGCATGCCGGTTTTGACAGCGCGGTTGCTAGTGAGTGTGCCCGCAACGCTGCACACCAGAATGGCGATAAAGATAAAACTGGTTTTCATGGCTGCGATGCTAACGGAGCGGCAGCTGGCACTAGGCGAACCGGGGTCAGTTCTTTAGCTGCTGGCGCCGATGCGAATTTGCCCCAGATTCATGCTTTGGTTTGCTCAGCCTCCACAGGTCGCTAACCCGCACGGAGTCAACGTTTCGAATGTATCGCACTGGGTCACTGAAAATCGGGACACCCTCGGCTTTGGTGGTCACATCGCCCCCGGCGGCCACGCTGGAGCCGCGCTGGGTGGTGGCTTGGCTGGTGCTGTGGCTGGAGCTGCTGCTAGCTCCCAGGCTGAGGTTGATGCTGATGCCGCCCATTTTGTCGGCAGTGGTGGCGTCGCGGTAGCCGGTGACTTGGCCCTTGTCATCCAGCACGGGCAGCTGGTTGGCTTTGCCGTCAACCGTGCTGCCTTGGCCTTTTTGCACGGCGTCAGCCGCGTTGTAGCCCGCTGCCCCGGCGCTGGCCAAGGCCAGGGCTTGCATGCGTCCGTCTTTGGCCTTCTCGATGGCTTTGCCCATGCTGTTGATGGTTTGGACCGCAGAAAGCACCGGGTTGCTGATGCTCAGCGTCAAGCCGCTTTGCTTGAATTCGGTGTCGGTCTGGCTCAGGCTGTTTTGCGCGGCAGAAGTGATGTCTACCTTTTGGGCCGTGATGGTGACGTCGCCTGCGGGCACCACAACATCACTGCCCGTCTGGATATACGTCTTGCCGGCGGTAATACTGACGTTGCCCCCTGTGCTGCCCACCGTGGATGCGGCGGCTGTCGTGCGGGTGTTCTTTTGGTTGGTGCTTTGGTCGCGGCTGCCTATGCTCACGTCCAGCCCGCCGCTGCTCATGAGGCCGGATTCGCTCATGGCGCTGTAGCTGCTTTGACTTTGGGTGTTGGTGCCAGCTTCTATGCGCACGTTGCCTGCTGCGGCCAGCTTGACATCTTTGTCGGCCACCACGTTAGAGGCTTTGACGCCAATGTCCTGGCCGCTGGTCACCGTGACAGTGTTGCCACCGAAGTTGCTGGCTATTGTCTCTGTGCTGCTTTTGCTGCTGCGCTCGGTGCGCGAGCTGCTGCTCATAAAGCCGCTGTTGCTGGTCTTGCTCGCGGACGCAATGGAGCTGGTAGCAACCCCCGCTTCGATGGTGACGTTGCTACCGGCTGCAACATTGAGGCTGGTTTGGGCCTGTACGTCGGCGGCCCGTGCGGTGATGTTTTGGCCAGCAGTAAGGCTGGTGCTACCAGCGCTTTGCAGTTTGCTGCCGACTTCTGCGCTGCGGCTGGTGCGGTTGTAGTTGTCGCTGTCACGGGTGGCGTCCATGCTGGCGCTGGTGGTGACGGTGCTCAGGCCCAGGTTGCGTGCAGCAGTGACGCTGGTGCTGCCTGCGCTTTGCACCAGGGCGCCCATGAGTTCTACGTCGCGCCCGGCGCTGGCGATCAGGGTGCCTGCATCTCCCGTGACGTACAGGCCCGCCACCCGGCTGATGTCGGTGGAGCGGGTTTGCAAGTTGCCGCTGGTGCCAGCACTGGCGCCGCCTGCCACGGTGCCCAGCAGGCTGCCGGGGGTTGGTGCGGGTGCGCTGGCCTGGGCGGGCGCTGCGCTGCGGCTCTCCAGCGTGGTGGTCTGCACCAAGATGTCGCGCCCGGCAGTAGCGTTCAGGCTTTGCTGGGCGATGACGGCGCCGCCGATGTTTTCAATATCTTGCGTGGCGTTCAGGGCCACCGCTTTGCCTTCGATGCGTCCCGCCAGGTTGCGTACGTTGGTGGCGTTGAGGCTCACGAGTTCGCGGCCTTGAATGGTGGCGCTGCTGTTGGTAATGTCGCCGGTGGTGGTGATGTTGACCTGGTTGCCCGAGATGACACTGTTCCCATCACCCCCCAGCAAGGCGCCGTTGGCGGCCAGGTCGCCGCTGCGGGCGACGGCGTAGACCTGGGGCCGGGTGACGCTGGCATTTATGAGGGTGCGAGGTACTTCTTGCAATACCCAGATGGATTTTTCATACGTAAGCAATTCTTGCGAGTGACTTCAAATGCTTTGGCTTTGAGTTGTTCCATATCTGCTTCTATGGCGGGGGTCAGTGGTTCGATTTTGACCGACTCAATTAGACGTTTGAACATGGCTTGGAAGGCGGCGTGTGCTTGGGGGTTATCGAGTGACTCCACAGTGGCGCCAAATTCCATTGCGAAGGTGTATCCGGTGTCCCCAATGGGCGATATGCGGAGTTCATAGGCCCCCGCAACGCGGTTCATCTCGCGCGGTTTCAATGGCAATCGGTAGACATGCCACTTGTTGCCCATGACAGTATCAATACCCTGCGTTGCGTCCTTGCCAAGGTAGGCGCCCCTACTCCATTTCGCTAATGCTTCCTGCCACTGACCGACAGTACGCTGATATAGAAAAATTGTCACGGCATGACTACTGCCCACCCAAGCCTCAAAGCAAATCGGTTGCAAGCCTTCTTCGTTCTCCTCATAACGAACAATACCGCGCACACCGTTCACTGTTTCATAGACTGGTCGCTGTACTTTGATGCTGCGTACGAAGGAATCAAAATTTCGAGGTTCCCCCGTAGATGACTCTTGCAAAGTTTTTCCGGCTTCTTCAAAGATTGGATTGACCCAAAAAATCTCGCCTGTATATCGGTCCTGCTCCTTTCCTAAAGTCGACATGGAACCATATTTGCAAGCCCTTGCAGGCAATGGCCACTCGTATCGAATTCGATACTTGTTCAGCAAAGACACGTTGTAAACGTCGTAATAGCCGCTCAGGTTCGGGTCGAGAGCACCAGGCTGCATATACCTTTCGTCATTGTTGCGAACAAAGTTGCTGACACAACCCGTCAGCAAAGTTGTCGCAATGACAAGGCCCCAAATAGGTGTTTTCATATTGTCAGTCTCAGTCAGCGGGCCATGGCAGAGTTGTCGATACGTTTGCCCCCCTCATACCGAATCAAGTTGCTGTTGCTCTGATGTGCCCCTTCCGGTGCTTTCGGAGACAATACTTCCACTTGGGCGCAACCAACAGCCCCGGTTCCGTAGCAACTGTGTGCACTGTTGGAGGTACTCAGAACTTTCCAAAACTCCGCCAAGCTGATCACTCCTGGATTGCCACCCGCTACTACTGGCACCGGGTCATTGGAAAAGTATGTAAACGTGATATTTTTGTCCTCTTTGTCGGGATTGGCAGCAACTTTGAGCGCCGCGGCGGTATATGTCTCCCCTGTTACCGCCCCACCCACACCGCGCACACTCAAGTTGGGATTGGTGAAGTTCTGCTCGCCAAGCATGTTGTTGGCATTCGTCTGCACGATGGTGCCACGGCTGTGCCCCAGGCTGGTGGTCTCTAGCTGCCCCCGCGCTTGGATGGCTGCGGCATAGGCTTCATCCTGGTTGGAGTAGCCAAACGTGGAGGCAAGGCTTTTTTCATAGGCTGCAATCATGAGTTCACTCAATCCATTATTGGCGGGTACGTAGTGCATGAGGTAGATCGTTGTGGGCTTAGCTTCAACGCCATTTGCATCTCTAACAAGCTCCGCATTCTGCATCGCCAGTTGACCAGCGCGTTCCAATGGATTGTCAATGCCGTTCACAGCCAGAACGGCCCCACTGGGTGCATTGGCCAGTTCAGTTTGAGTGTCTTTGTCCACCAGTTGTACGGTTGCTTTTTCGGGATTTGTGGTGCAGTTTGTATTGGCGGGACACGTTACCTTGTAAAACTTGGGTACCTCTTTGAACATGACCCGGTACGCTTCATCGGTCAGTGTGGTGAGTTGCTTGAACGCCTCATTCTTGATCGCCCGCTCTGCCTCCACGGTCTGTTTCATGGCCTGTACGTCTTGGCGTTGCGCCACCGTATTGGCATTTTGGGTGTCGCGATTCAGACTGGCGATGGTCTGCGCTCCGGTGTTGCCAGTTAGCTGGGCTTGCGCAGCATCATCGGTGATGCGAACAGTGCCTGCGCTGATGGCGGCTTTGGTTTGACCGGTGCTGCTACCCGATTGACTGGCGTTGTCCACAAGGTTGGTTAACACACCTTTGGCAGCACCATACTTGCCTTGAGACAACATATCCGTACTGAGGCTGAAACCGCTGGTCGTAGCGGACGCGCTGGCTTCATTGTTCAAGTCACTCGTAGTGAGCGTGCCGGTACTCAGGCTGTTCTTATTGTCCGTTATCGCTTGGTCACTGCTGGCTATCACGCCACCCTTGAGGTCAGTATTGCCCCGCACGCTGACCTGAAAGCCGCCATCACCTGCCTTAATGCCCGTCTGTTCGTTGGCGCTTTGGTAGTTGCTGTTGATGTCTGTGTTACTGGCACTAATATTGGCGCTGCTAGTTCCGTAGCACAGGGGGGGTACGCACACGCTCACCCCTGCGCCACTGCTGCTACTGCTTTCGCTGTAGGTGCTTTTGTCTTGCAGGGTTTCAATGGACAGATTGCCACCCACATCGGCCTTGACAGTTTGGGCTGCTACGACCGCCCCTTGAAGGGCGGTGTCGCCCCCGCTGGTAATGTTGGCTTGCCCGCCAGCGTTGATCTGGGTGTTGGTGTAGGTGATGTCCTGGCCGTTTCCACTGCCTTGGCTCTTGCCGACACTGGCATTGATGGTAATGCCGCTTTTAGAGCCAGTGCTGAAACCCACGCCGACGCTGGCATTGGAGCTACTGTTGCTGCTGGTTTGGGTGCTGGTGTTGGCCGCAGCCAGCAGCTGTACCTGGTTGTCTGCACGCAGGTTCGCGGTGTTTCCTGCCGACACTATGCTTCCCTGTACCAGCAAGTTGGAATCTTTGCCCGCACCCTTTGCGGTTATGTTGACGTCACCAGCTGCAACAGTCGTACTGCCGCGTGCAGTGTCGCTGCTGATGCTGGTGCTACTCTCGCTGCTGCTGGAGCCTATGCTCACGTTGATGCTGACACCACCGGCCTTGTCTACCGCTGTGGCATCTTTGAGCGATCGTCCGTTATCGACGGCGGTGTATGCGCCATAGCCGGCCAAAGCCGCACTTCCTGCAGCCAGGGCTTTCATGCGGTCACTCTTGGTGTTGTCTGCCGCCGTGGCCATCTTTTGCATGGTTTGCGCTGCACTCACCACCGGGTTGCTCAAGGCCAGGGTGATACCGCTTTGCTTGAATTCGGTTTTGGTCTCGGAGCTGCTGGTTTCGCGGGCTTCGACGATGTCTACCTTCTTGGCGGTGATGGCTATGTTGCCGGTGCTTGTCGATCCAGACGCCGTGGTGGTGCTGGTGGCCAGTACATCACTTCCCGTCTGGGTGTACGTCTGGCCTGCGGTAATGCTGACGTTGCCGCCCGTGCTGCCCACCGTGGATGCGGCGGCTGTCGTGCGGGTGTTCTTCTGGTCGGTGCTTTGGTCGCGGCTGCCTATGCTCACGTCCAGGCCGCCACTGCTCATGAGGCCAGATTCGCTCATGGCGCTGTAGCTGCTTTGGCTTTGGGTGTTGGTGCCGGCTTCTAGGCGCACGTTGCCTGCTGCGGCCAGCTTGACATCTTTGTCGGCCACCACGTTGGAGGCTTTGACGCCTAGGTCTTGGCCGCTGGTCACCGTGACAGTGTTGCCACCAAAGTTGCTGGCAATGGCCTCTGTGCTGCTTTTGCTGCTGCGCTCGGTGCGCGTGCTGCTGCTCAGGAAGCCGCTGTTGCTGGTTTTGCTGGCAGAAGACACGCTGCTGGTGGCTTGGCCAGCTTCGATGACGACGTTGTTGCCTGCCGTCACATTCAGGTTGCCAGCGGCTTGTACGTCGGCGGCGCGGGCGGTGATGTTGTTGCCCGCAGTGAGCGTGGTGTTGCCGGTGCTTTGCAGGGTGGTGCCTACTTCTCGGCTACTGCTGCTGCGGTTGTAGTTGTCGGCGTCTTTGGTGGCGTCCATGCTGGCACGCGTAGTCACCGTGCTCAGATTCAGGCTGCGTGCAGCATTGACGCGGGTGCTGCCTGCGCTTTGCACCAGGGCGCCCATGAGTTCTACGTCGCGCCCGGCGCTGGCGACCAGGGTGCCGGCATCCCCCGTGGCGTACAGGCCCGCTACGCGGCTGATGTCGGTGGAGTGGGTTTGCAGGCCGGTGCTGGCACTACCGCCAATCAGGCTAGCACTGGCCGCTGGTGTTGTTGCCGGTGCCTTCGAAGGTGACGCAGCTTGGCTGCTGATACTGTCTACCGTGGTGGTTTGTACCAAGATGTCGCGCCCAGCGTTGGCCAAGAGGCCTTGCTGCCCAATGACAGCACCGCCCGTGTTCTCGATGTCTTGGGTGGCGGTGAGCGCGACCGCTTTGCCCTCTATGCGGCCTGCTAGGTTGCGCACATTGTCAGCATTCAGGTTCACCAGTTCACGCCCTTGGATGCTGGCGTGGCTGTTGCGGATGTCGCCCGTCGTGTTGAGGTTGACCACATTGCCAGAGAGCAGGGCGCCGTTGGCGCTCAAGTCGCCACTGCGCACCATGGCATAGACCTGGGGTACCAGCACTTTTTGCTTGCTTCCGTCTTTCAGCGTGACTTCTTGCTGCACCAGCCAGACGATGTCGCCAAGGCGCTTTTGCGTCACGCTGGGACTAGGCTAGCGCCTTTGCTGCATTTTTGATAGCTGCTTGCGCAATATTGATGGGCGCAAATGGCAATTTTTAACTCAGACTACTCGTTATTGCGGAACCACAACCTTTCTTGGCTGCAGTAGCCATGTGTGCGGCGTGTTGCTACACGCAGTGAGCAATGGGCCACACGCGCAGGGCAAGGGGCGCAAGACATAACGGGGGTTTGGTAAACCCGAAGGGCGCAAGGCCTGAGGCCGCAGCGGTAGCCGCACAAACGGAGGTTTAGCGCAGTGACTGCGGTTACTTTGGGCCTACAGGAACATTCTGTACACCTCGCTAAATTTGGATATTGTTTGCAATGCCTTTGGAATTAGTACTCGAGTCCGTCTGTACATAAACTTGCATCTTTTCGCCGCTGATCTTGATGTAGCCCATGTTTGCACTGCTTTGATTTGCTGATCAAACTTAATTTATCTCATTGATTTTATGAAGTCCATTGCGGCATTCATTTACATAATCATTTAAAGAGGCTGGACTCTTTGTGGCGATTTCCAATAGATTTTCCGGGATAAAAAAATATACTTCATAGTCGCTTTGTCTATTCATGGTTGGTTGCATAAAAGAGATGAAATGTTTGCCCGTTTCACTGTCGATTCCAGCGCTAAACTGCAATTCTCTTGATACAAAATGATCTACGAAGCGGAGCATTTCAGTTTCCTTTCTTGATAACAGTTGTTTTTAGCATTTCCGGAGTAACCTTGGTTGCATCTATCACTGCCTCAGAAGTTCCATTCGGCAATTTTCCGCCTGGTATCCATTGCGGGTTAGCTCCGGCCTCATTACCAGACGGAATTCTTAACCCGGCTTGTGACGGATTAGAAATATCAATCCTTATCAGGGATGCACCTTGTAGTTGCGCTTCTGGTATACCCAAATATCTAGCAATTGCTACTGGGTCGCCGTTTGTGCTCTTCATAATGAAATCGACCTCTGATTTCGGCATAATAAATGAAGTGCCATCCGTTTGCCCTACCCCATATTTATGGTAAGAAGTGTCTAGCATTATTCGAGAAGCTCCATCCGTGTATTGAGTAAGATTTTTCTGAATATATTCAGCACTCAAGTAAGTTGATGGATCGGCCCGTTGCCCAATTGGTTTTTGCAAGACATTTTGAAAAACATCGCTGGAACTAACGCCGGGCTTTAACTCAACATTTCCCCGCTCCATTATTGAAGCAAGAACCTGAGGATTTGAAATTTCAGAGGGCTGCCCTCTAAATGGACTCCTGTTTAAGTTGGTAGAAAGTAAATCATTTTCCGCATTAATGTTGTTCTCCACCCTCTGCTTAGGCACTGCCTGCGCCTCCAGCACCGCTGCATCATCGGCTTTGGTCGAGGCCTTGCTCAGCACACCATCTGCAACACCCAAGCCTTTAACGACCCCATAGCTCGCCACACCCAATGCTGCGCCTTTGACTGTCTCGGTGGCTACCACAGCGCCGTCCATAGGCTTGTCGTCAATGCTCTGGTTAGCTGCACTGCTGCCTCCGCCCACAATGGCGCCCCCGGTGGCCGCGCCTATGGCTGTGGCTGGTAGGGCCACGGTGGTGGCCACGATCAGCCCACCAGTGACGGCGTCTTTGGCCATCTCTTTTTTCTTGGCCGCGTCGTAGGCGGCGATAGTAGCTGCGTTTTCTGCGCTCACGCCATAGCGCGCGATCGCAGAGTCAGTAGTGCAACTGACTGCGGGGCAGTCGGCAACCGGCAGGGTGTAGACCTTGCCGTTGGCTGCGACTTGTTCGTAACGCTGCTTGTTCCCGGTTGACCCCGCGCTTGTTGGTAGCGGGCTGTTTTTGCCCTGCTGATAGTCGTACCAGCTGTAGGCAGACTGGCTGCCACCTGTGCTGCTGGTAATAAACGCAGCCAGTGCCGGGTCTACGTTGGTGCCGTTGGGAAGTACCTGAACAAGCTTGCCATCCGCTCCTTTTTGCCATTGGGCGCCTTTGTCGTAGATTGCTGTGGGGTCATTGGCGCTGACCACCATACCTTTGGTGATGGTTTCCCCGTTGCCGTTGCCACTGTTGCGCATAGCATCTTCAATTTGCTTGACCGTGTACTTGCCTTTGCTCTTGGCTGCCAGTTGTGCCGCGAGCCTGCGCTCATCCGGATGCAACTGCCGATTATTAGCATCCACATTCAGCGCCATAGTGCCGCCCTGTACGCCACCCACTGCCGCGCCTGCGGCCAACGCCGTGGTTTGCGCAATGGTTTTGCTGATGCCTGCGGCTGTTTCCTTGCTCAGACCCGTTTTCTCTAGGCTTGCCGCCAACTGCCCTTGCAGCTGGTCCATCAACGGTGCCGCAGCGGCGATGGTGGCCGCCCCTGCCGCGCCACTGGTACCTCCCTTCAGTGCGCCCAACGTGGCGTGCAGGGCGACGCGGTAGATGCCGCCCTCCATCCATTTCTTGGCTTCTTCTTTGTCGCCTGCTTTGGTCAGTGCATCTGCCTTGGCCTGTGCGTAGTCCGCTACCGCTTTCGGGGCCTGTTTGCCAAACTCCTGCGTAATCGCCACCTGCGCATTAATCTCTTTGCTCACCGCCGTCTGATCAAAGATCTTCTTGATTCCCGTCTCCGCATCCCCCGTTCTTGCAGCCTGGTTGCCTGCTATGCCGCTAATCGCAGCTTTGGTGGTGCTGCTGGCACTGCCACTGTCTTGGCCTGCACCCGCACTGCCGCCACTGCTGCCTACGCTTACCTGGTAGCTCTCTGCTTGGTAGCTGGCGCTGTTGTTCAGGTCGCTGGTGCTGAGCTTGGCGGTCTGGAAGCTGTTCTTGTTGTCGTCAATCGCCTTTTGGGTGCTGGCGATGGCGCCGCCCTTGAGGTCGGTGTTGCCTTGCACCTTGACGTTAAAGCCGCCGTCGCCGGTTTGGATACCGCTTTGCTCGGTCACGCTCAGGTAGTCGCTGTTGATCTTGGTGGCACCCACGCTCACGTTGCCCCCTGCACCGGGGCCGATGGTGACCGAGCCGCTGGCGTTTTGGCTGGATTCTTTGTAGCGGCTGCTGTCTTGCAGGCTTTCAATGGTGAGCTTGCCGCCCACAGAAGCGTTCACCGTTTCGGCTTTAACGACGGCCCCCTTGAGCGTAGCGTCGCCCCCGCTTTGGATGTTGACGGTCTTGCCGCCCTGGACTTGGGTGTTGGTGTAGCTCAGGTCTTGGCCGTTGCCGTCGCCGCTGCCTTGGCTTGCAGAGAGGGTGACGCCGGTGTTCTGACCCAGGCTGATGCCTACGCTGGCGGAGCTGGACTTTTGGTCGCTGGTCTGGGTGGCGGTGTTGGCTGCAGCCAGGAGCAAGACTTGGTTGTCGGCTTGGAGGGTGGTGGTGTCACCTGCACTGACGCTGCTGCCCTGGATGGTGAGGTTCCTGTTGGTGCCGTCCCCGGTGGCGCTGATGGTGGTGTTGCCTGCTGCGCTCACGCTGCTGCCGCGTGCGGTGTTGCTGGTGCTGGTCGATTTGCTCTCGCTGCTGGAGCTGCCTATGCTGAGGCTGACGGAGATGTCGTCGCTGCTGGCTTGGCCATTCATGAGCTTGCTGACTGCGGGTGCAGCACTCTTGGCGGCCAGGGCGGCGCTGGCGGCTGCCAGGGCTTTCATGCGGTCACTCTTGGTGTTGTCTGCCGCCGTGGCCATCTTTTGCATGGTTTGCGCTGCACTCACCACCGGGTTGCTCAAGGCCAGGGTGATACCGCTTTGCTTGAATTCGGTTTTGGTCTCGGAGCTGCTGGTTTCGCGGGCTTCGACGATGTCTACCTTCTTGGCGGTGATGGCTATGTTGCCGGTGCTTGTCGATCCAGACGCCGTGGTGGTGCTGGTGGCCAGTACATCACTTCCCGTCTGGGTGTACGTCTGGCCTGCGGTAATGCTGACGTTGCCGCCCGTGCTGCCCACCGTGGATGCGGCGGCTGTCGTGCGGGTGTTCTTCTGGTCGGTGCTTTGGTCGCGGCTGCCTATGCTCACGTCCAGGCCGCCACTGCTCATGAGGCCAGATTCGCTCATGGCGCTGTAGCTGCTTTGGCTTTGGGTGTTGGTGCCGGCTTCTAGGCGCACGTTGCCTGCTGCGGCCAGCTTGACATCTTTGTCGGCCACCACGTTGGAGGCTTTGACGCCTAGGTCTTGGCCGCTGGTCACCGTGACAGTGTTGCCACCAAAGTTGCTGGCAATGGCCTCTGTGCTGCTTTTGCTGCTGCGCTCGGTGCGCGTGCTGCTGCTCAGGAAGCCGCTGTTGCTGGTTTTGCTGGCAGAAGACACGCTGCTGGTGGCTTGGCCAGCTTCGATGACGACGTTGTTGCCTGCCGTCACATTCAGGTTGCCAGCGGCTTGTACGTCGGCGGCGCGGGCGGTGATGTTGTTGCCCGCAGTGAGCGTGGTGTTGCCGGTGCTTTGCAGGGTGGTGCCTACTTCTCGGCTACTGCTGCTGCGGTTGTAGTTGTCGGCGTCTTTGGTGGCGTCCATGCTGGCACGCGTAGTCACCGTGCTCAGATTCAGGCTGCGTGCAGCATTGACGCGGGTGCTGCCTGCGCTTTGCACCAGGGCGCCCATGAGTTCTACGTCGCGCCCGGCGCTGGCGACCAGGGTGCCGGCATCCCCCGTG
>NZ_JAAFIX010000001.1:452333-685465 GCF_013297935.1 Rhodoferax sp.
AGTCACCGTGCTCAGATTCAGGCTGCGTGCAGCATTGACGCGGGTGCTGCCTGCGCTTTGCACCAGGGCGCCCATGAGTTCTACGTCGCGCCCGGCGCTGGCGACCAGGGTGCCGGCATCCCCCGTGACGTACAGGCCCGCGACCCGGCTGATGTCGGTGGAGTGGGTTTGCAGGCCAGTGCCGCCACCCGCGCCCCCGACCGAGCCCAGCATGCCACCGCCCGATGCAGCGGGTGCGCTGGCCTGGGCTGGCGCGCCGCTGCGGCTCTCCAGCGTGGTGGTTTGCACCAAGATGTCGCGCCCGGCGGTGGCCGAGAGGCTGGTTTTGGCGATGACGGCGCCGCCGATGTTCTCAATGTCCTGGGTGGCGGTGAGGTTGACTTCCTTGCCTTCGATGCGGCCCGCCAGGTTGCGCACGTTGGTGGCGTTCAGGGTTACGAGTTCGCGGCCTTGGATCGTGGCGCTGCTGTTGCTGATGTCGCCGGTGGTGCTGAGGTTGACGATGTTGCCTGACATGACACCGCCCAAGAGCGCGCCGTTGGCGGCCAGGTCGCCGCTGCGGGCCACGGCATACACCTGGGGCACCAAGACCTTTTGGGTACTGCCGTCCGCCAGCGTGACTTCTTGTTGCACCAGCCAGACGATGTCGCTGGTGAGGCTGGCGACTTGTTCGGCGGTCAGCGCGATGCCTACGCGCAGGTTCAGGGGCTGCGCCAGGGTGACGCCGGCGGTCATCAGGGCCTGGTATTGCTGTTCGTCAGAGCTGTAATTAGCCAGGCGGGCATACCCGGTCAGGCGCGCCACTTGTTCGTTGACCAGGCGCTGCTCGTAGAAGCCGTCTCCCATGCGTTTTTGGGTGATGTCGGGGTCTGCGCTCAGGGCTTGCAGCATGAAGTCCGAGCTCAGCCAGATTTGTTTGTTGGTGAAGGCGGGATTGGTCTCGATCAGGTAGCTGGCATTGCTGCTGGCGGCAAACAGGGCGGAGTTGGGCGTGGTAGTGGTGCTGGGGGTGGTGCTGCGGCTTTGCGTCACAGCCGGGCCTATGGTCTGGTTGCGGGCGATGAGGTCGGTGCTGGTGGTGGTGCGCCAGCGGCGTTCAGAGTGGCAATTCCAGGGGCAATCCAGACCGTTTTCCATGTAGGTCACCACAACGGTGTTGGCACGGCGGGTGGCGACCTGGTCTGTCAGGTCTATGCCCCGGTTTTGCAGCGCGGCGCTGCCAGTGGCGTTGACGGTACCTGCGGCGAGGATTTTGCTGCTGCTGTTGAGCGCGCTGGTGCTGGCGTCCAGCACCATGTCTGCGCCAGAGCGGATGATGGCTTCGCCATTGGGCCCGGCAATGGCGACTGCCCGGTAGTAGGTGTCCACCCACGTGTGGGTGCAATCGCCCCCACAGTCTGCACTGCCATTGGTGGCAGGGGTGTTGGGGTCCACCTCGGTCCGGTAGCTCAGGCTGCTGTAGGTGTTGGCAAGGGTCTGTGTGCTAACCGTGACGTTGCCTGCGGCCTCCAGCGTGGCACTGTTGTTGGTCACGGTAGTGGCGCGGCCTGTGGCCTGGCCGTTTGCATCCAAGGCGCCGCCAATGGCCAGCGCGCCGGCGCTGTAGATCAGCGCGCCTTCTTGGTTGTTGAGCGTGGTCACGCCAATATCCACCCGGCCTGCGCTGTCGCGTGCGGCGATGGCGGGGGCCGTGTCCGTGGCACTCGCTGCGGCGTTATTCAGGGTGGTGGCGGCAATGGCCACGCTGCCGCCATAGATGGCTCCACCCGTGCTGTTGTTGACCGTGGCAGCGTTGATGCGGGTGGTGGCCGTGCTGTTGAGCGTGCCGGTGTTGGTGAGTTGGCCGTCAGCACTCAGGGTGAAACTGCCTGCGTTGGCTTGCAGGCTGCCTGCGTTGTTGACGCCTGCACCCTGCCCTGTGGCCAGGATGGTGATTTTGTTGGCATACATGCCGCCTATGGCTGCGACATCAATGGCCACAGCCCCTGCACTGCCGCTGCTGTTGTCTGCAGTCACGCGCAGGTCCTGGGCGTGGACCGCCCCTTGCAGGATGATTTTTTGTGCCTGGAGCTTGGTGATGCCGGTGGTGGCCGTGTCCAGCCCGCTGCCGCTGACAGTGAGGGTGCCGCCGTTCACCTGGTAACCGGTGAGGGTGTTGCCGCTGAACTGGGGGGTGCCGGTCGTCAGCGTGGCGCCGCTGGCGTTGATGAAGCCGCCGCCGTTCACGCTGATGCCTGCCGGGTTGGCGATGACGACTTCGGCCTTCTGGCCGGCAACTTCAATGTAGCCGCGCAGCTGGCTGGGATTGGTGGAGCTGACTTCGTTGAGGATGATGCCCGCACTGCCCGAGGCCAGATTGGGGTTGCCTGCCACCCAGCCGCCCAGCTGGGTGTTGCTGTTGACGGCGGCGTTGTTGAGGATGAGGCCGCTGCTGCCTACGTCGAACTGGGTGTAGCGGTTGCGGCTGACACCATTGACCGCGCCTGTGATGTTGACCTGCGTGACGCCGCTGGCGGTGTTGGTCAAATTGGGCCGCTGGGCCGCCGGTGCTGCGCCATTGACGACGATGGTGGTGGTGGCTGGTGTTGTTTGCGCCCATGCGGCCGGAGTAAGCCAGGCCGGGGGCGCCAGGATGGCTATTGCCACTACTATGGATTTGATAGCTGCTCGCGCAATGTCTATCTGGGCTGGAGGGTGATTGGATGCTGAAACACCAGCTCCGCGGGTGGCTGTACCTTCATTCTGGCCTGGGCCGCCACTGTGGCTGCTGGACACCTCCGACACCGCCACACTAAAGCCTCTGGCTGCGTTGAAGACGAGGCGATACAAGTCTTTATTCATGCTGAATTCCCAGTTCCTAAAGCGCGTAGTTCAAAGAAAAGCCTGCCGTTGATGGAGGCGTGCGAACCGTCGATGGCGTGCGCAAGGGGTGGCCTACGAAAGCGTCGAATTGCAGTTTTTTGTACTGAATGCGCCAACCCAAAGCGGTACCCGCCATAAAACGATCAGACAGGCCATTGGCGCTTGGGCCGTCCACTTCACCCATATCCACGGCCACATAGAGTTGGCCGGCGCTGGCGCCCAGGTTCCACTGCAGGTCTTGCCGCAGCAACCAGCCCGCATCGCCGCTGAGAGTGCTTTCTCCATCGAAGCCCCGAATGGTGTAGCGACCACCCAGGTTGAAGCGGTCTGGCGAGGCCAGTGCCACATCCGTGGCTTGCAGACGAAGATTGGCCTGGTAGCCCAGGGGCAGCGCCCAGGGAGTCCACGGAGTGTTCCAGCTCAAGTCTGCGGTGTAGAAAGTGGGGCGGGCGGTGCCGGTGTTGCTGGACTCTTCGGGCGCATCAATGGCTTCAAAGTCGCGCGTGCCGCGCTTGTAGGCCACATTGGCCTGCAGGGTGCCTTGGCCTAGGAATACCTTGCGCTCCAGGCCCAGTTCCCACAGGGCGCTGGCTCTGCGCTGAACCAATACCTCGGTGCCGTTGATGTAGTTGCGTGCGTGGCGCTCTGTGGCTTTGAGGTAGGCCGTGTCTTTGCTCGTGGCATCCCGGTACACCACGCGGCTGGCCTTGAGTTCGGTGCTGCCACTGCCGCCGCTATAGATGTAGCCGCTGGTACTGCCGGTAACGGTTTGGTAGTAGCTGCTGTCGCTGGCCGTGAGGCCAAAGGCCCAGTACCCCCAGGGAAGAGAATAGTGCAGGGTGTTGCTCTGGTTACCCCGGGGCCCGGGGTCGCCGCCTTGGGCGTCGTTGCCCTGGCTGATGTAGAGCAGGTCATTCAAACCCAGCGGGTTGTCCCAAGACAAGGTGGCACTTCCTTGGTATTTGCCCGTTGATTTGGAGCCGCTGTCGTCGAAGCTGAAGCTGGCCCGCAACGGAAAGCTACTTTGCTGGCGGATGAGCAGGTCGCTTTGATCGGGTGTGCTGGCGGGGGCGATCTGGATATCGGCCTGGGCGGTGGGAGCGCGCTGAAAGTTTTCCAGAGCCTGCTCGATGTCACGCAGGTTGAGGATGTCGCCCTCGCGCATAGGCAAGGCGCTGCGCAGAGTGCGCGGGGGAATGCCAGCATCGGACTGGACGCCATGGAGGGTACCGGGCAGCACGGTAAACACCAGATTGCCTGTACTCAAGTCTTGAGGCTGCACCAGGATGCGGCTGGTGACAAAACCACGTGCCACCAGGGCCTCTTGCGCACGTTGCTGCAAGATGCCCACCCCTTGGGCGCCTATGCATTTGCGCAAGGGGCTGTCGTCTTTGGCGGAGCCGGACAGCTGGTCCAACACCCAAGAGAAGGCCCCCGCGTCCTTGCCGCTCAGCTCAATCTGGCGCACCGGAAAACATGGTGACTCTTGCGCCGGCAAACGCAGCGCACTGGGGCTTTGCGCATCGGTGCGTACATCGCGGCCGCGCTCTTGCTGATCGCGCAATTGCGCATCACGTTCCTGGATGCGGCGCTGCTCTGCGGCATCCCGCTGCGCATTGGTCAAGTTTTGTGCATGCGCCCCCAGCGAAATTAACAGAAAGAAAGTGGCGAGCTGGAGACATCTAGTCGGCCGCTGCAGCGGGGAGTCGGTGGGCATGTGAGGAGTGTGGAAATTGAAGGCTCATGAGGCACCCACCAACGATGGAAGAGTACGCAAAAAGAGCGCGGACTGTAGCTGGACACAGTCCATATAGACACCACCCAAAAGAGTGATTTCCACAATTAGATTGTTAATAGTTGTAATTTTTCACAACTAAGCGCGAGAGGTATTACTGAATGCCGTAGCCATACAGCCAAGGCACATCCAACAACTTTTCGCCCAGCAACTTCATCGACACATCGCGGGCTACCCGCATTGGGCCTTGCAGGTGAAAAATCCGGCCGTTGCGGATAGCCCGGGCTTGCACCCGCGCGTTGCGCTGCCACCGCGCAGCGGCATAGTGGGCCAGTGCAGCAGGCAGGTCGGCCGTATGCGCTTGCAATGACAACGCGAGTTGCTGCGCATCTTCAATCGCCATGCCGGCGCCCTGAGCGAGGTAGGGGCGCATGGGGTGCGCTGCGTCGCCCAACAAGGCCAGCCGGCCTATGGCCATTTGATGGGGGCCCTGCAAAGGAGGCCGGTCACTCAAAGGCCACAGGCGCCAGTCGTCAATGGCGTGAACCAGATCCAGCAGCCCACTCCCCGCGTAGGCCAGCCGCGCCCGCAACTCCCCGGCGTTGGCGCTGTGGTCCCATGCCGCGGGGTCACCCACGATACTGCCATGAACGATGACCACCACGTTCAGCCACTCGCCGCCGCGCACCGGGTACTGCACCGCGTGAAAATCCGGCCCCAACCACGCGGTGACCACCTCTGAGCGCAGGGCTTCCGGCAAGGCAAACTGCGGCACCATCGCCCGGAAAGCCAAGTGCCCGGTAACGCGGGGCGCACCATCGTTGAGCCATTGGCTGCGCAGCTTGCTCCATACACCATCTGCCGCCAGCACGCAGGCGGCAGACTGCTCGCTGCCGTCCTCACTGCGGAGTTGCACCCGCTGGCCTGCCGGGCTTGCACTGGCAATCCGGGTGTTGAGCTCCATGTCCACGCCGCCCAGTTGCTCCACCGCCTTGCGCAACAGCGTGTGCAAGTCCTGCCGGGC
The DNA here is from genome assembly GCF_013297935.1 of Rhodoferax sp. Lineage (GTDB taxonomy): Bacteria > Pseudomonadota > Gammaproteobacteria > Burkholderiales > Burkholderiaceae_C > Allorhodoferax. The sequence continues at coordinate 457,955 of NZ_JAAFIX010000001.1, forward strand.
AATCGTGGCGTAGGGTGCGCCATAAGTGGCTTGGGCTCTGGCGCCCAGGGGCAGCATTCCCAGCAAGCGAGTCGTCAGGGCACTGCGTATTTCCAGCCGCTCGGGGAAAGAAGCCACCTCTGCCAAGCCCTGCTCCAGACCCCAGCCTTGGAGGATGCGGGTGACGTTGGGGCCGAGCTGAATGCCCGCCCCCACCTCGGTGAAAGCCGGCGCCTGCTCGATCAGGCGCAGACCCTCGCCTTGAAGGCCAAAGCAGCCCTGCCGCCCGCAAGCCAGCGCAGCTGCCAAGCCACCAATCCCCCCGCCCACGATCACCATGTTGTGTTCCATGCACGGGATTTTGCCGCCTTGCGCGAGTGGCCCGCCTGCGCCAACGCAAAACTCTGTTCGAAGGGAGTGGCCGTACCAGCCCAACCGGTGATGCGATAAATACCGCGCGAGATAGGAGCCGCCTGGATATGCCCATCAACATCCCCTCTCGGCCGGGCACGAGGCCCGCCGCGTTGCCTGCGGTCAGCGGTGTGCGCCCTGCACATGGGCCGCACCGGCTGCCGCAGGGCCGGCGTGCGACAAGCCGTCGAGAATGCGGCAGTGCTCCGCATCGGCCGTGCCTTCGCACAGGGCCCGCAAGTCCTTGAGTTGCTTTTCCAGCGCCCGCAGCTCCCGGATCCGCTTCACCACGTGATCGATGTGCGTATCCAACACCGCATTGACGCCGGCACACGGCCCACCCGGCGCGTCTTGAAACGCCAACAGCGTCCGGATCTCTTGCAAGCTCATATCCAGACTGCGGCAATGCCGCACAAACTGCAAGCGTCGGGTGTGGGCTTCGGTGTAGTGCCGGTAGTTGGCATCTGTGCGGGCGGCAGCGGGCAACAGGCCTTCCCGCTCGTAGTAACGGATGGTTTCGACCGCTGTGGATGTGGCCCGGGCCAACTCGCCGATTTTCATGCTGCACCTCGCTCTGTAGATCGGCAGTGTAGCGCTTGACTCTGGAGTTACTTCAGGGTTTTTAATAGAGGCAACTCAAGGAAATCACCATGTCTCACGCCTGCGAACACCACACCCCCGCTGCCAGCACCCTCACCGACCTGCCCCGCTACCGCAGAGTGCTCTGGACAGCGCTGATCATCAATGCGCTGATGTTCGGCATCGAGCTGCTCAGCAGCTGGCACGCCGGCTCGCTCTCCTTGCTGGCCGACTCCATTGACTTTGCCGGCGACGCGCTGAACTACGGCGTGTCCCTGGCCGTGCTGTCTGCCGCGCTGGCCTGGCGTGCGCGTGCAGCGCTACTCAAGGCGCTCAGCATGATGGGCTTTGGCCTGCTGGTGCTGGGCCGCGCGGCCTGGAGCCTGTGGCACGGTAGCGTGCCCGACGCCACCACCATGGGCGTGGTGGGCTTTATGGCGCTGGCGGCCAATGTGGCCGTGGCCTGGATGCTCTATGCGTTTCGCGAGGGCGATGCCAATATGCGCAGCGTGTGGCTCTGCTCCCGCAATGACGCCATTGGCAACATCGCCGTGATGCTGGCCGCCCTGGGCGTGCTGGGCACCGGCAGCGGCTGGCCGGACTTGCTGGTGGCCGTGGGCATGGCCGCGCTGGCGCTGCAAGGCGGCTGGCAGGTGTGGCGCCAGGCGCGCCGTGAGTTGCAGGCTTAGCTGGCTACGGTAAAGCGCTTCTGGATGTGTGCGGGCTTCTCGATTTCATCGACGATGGCCACAGCCATGTCTTCCACCGAAATGCTGCCGGGCGCGCCGCCTTCGGCCCACAACGGTGCATCAGCACCCACACGGTACTGGCCGGTGCGCACGCCGGGGTTGAGCAGCATGGCGGGGGACAGGAAGGTCCAGTCCAGTGTGGTTTCTTTCTGGATCAGGGTCAACGCATCGCGGGCGGCAGAGGCAGCCAGTTTGATTTCTGCCGGAAACTCAGGCGTGTCCACCAGCTGCACACCGGGCGCTACGAACAAGCTGCCTGCGCCGCCCACCATCAAGAAGCGTTTCACGCCGGATTGCTTCACGCCTTCAAAAATGGCGTGGGTGGCTTGCAAGAAGATTTCGGCAATCTTGGGCTCGGTCCAGCCGGGGTTGTAGGCGCTGACCACGGCGTCGTGGCCGGCGGCGGCTTGGGCAATCTGGGCGGCGTCCAGGGCATCGGCAGCCACCACGGTCAGGCCGTGCTGCGCGGCCAGCTTGTCCGGGTTGCGGGCCAGCACGGTGACTTGGTGGCCACGGGCCAGAAACTCGGCGAGTACGGGGGTGCCCACAAAACCGGTGGCGCCAATCAAAGCGATTTTCATAAAAAACTCCTGGGTGAACGGGTTGAAACAGAAGCCGCTAGTTTGATTACTTCACAAGCTCTTGAATAGACGGTAAATTTCGCCTTCTAGATGAAGTAAAACTTAACAATTGACGGTATTTCTATGGACCAACTCAAACGCATGGCGGTGTTTGCCGAAGTCGTGGCTGCCGGCAGCCTGAGCGCCGCAGCGCGCCAACTGGGCATGACGCCCTCGGCTGTCAGCCAGCACCTGCGCCAGTTGGAAGAGGCCTTGGGCCTGGCACTGCTGCACCGCTCCACCCGCAAGCTCACCCTCACCGAGGCCGGGGCGCGCTATGTGGAAGGCTGCACGGCCATGGTGGCTGCGGCGCGGGCCGCCGACCAGGCCCTGGTGTTGCACCGCGATGAGCCCGAAGGCGAGCTGCGCATCACGGCCCCCATCGGCATGGGGGCGCTGCTGGCGCAGGCTCTGCTGCCGCTGAAAGACCACGCCAAGTTGCGCATCAGCCTGTTGCTGGACGATGCGGTGCTGGACTTGATTGACGAACGCGTCGACATTGCGCTGCGCACCGGCAGCCTGCCCGACTCCAGCCTGGTGTCGCGCAGGTTGGGCACCATGGAGGCGCAAATGTGCGCCTCGCCCGCCTACCTGGCTCAACACGGCTGGCCTCAGCACCCGCGCGATCTGGCGCGCCACGCCTGGCTGGGCGGGCGCCCCGCGGGCACCGGGGAAGAGAGCTTGCTGCTCCGGGGGCCGCAGGGCGAGGTGGAGCGCGTGCAAGTGATGGGGCGGGTGCGGGCTTCGCAGGTCACCGTGCTGCATTCGCTGTGCGTGGCCGGCTGGGGCATCAGTGTGACGGTGACCGAAGACGACCGCCGCGCCATGGCCGATGGCCGCCTCGTGCAGGTGCTACCCGACTGGAAGCTGCCCGAGTTCGTGATCCATGCCGTGACTCCGCGGCGTGGCGAGCAGCCGGCCAAGGTGCGGCACGCGCTCACCCTGCTGGCGGACTACTTCAGCAAGCTCTGAAGACCGCGCGGCTGCCGGGGTCGCACTTGTCGCCCTGGTGCTGGACAAGCAGGCGCACTGCGGCAATAAAGCCCTTATTGCAACCAAAAAGCACCAGAACCATGAGCGAGACAAGCCACCCCGTGCAGACCCACCACCGTATTTGCCCCTTGTGCGAAGCCTGCTGCGGGCTGGAGATCAAGGTGCAAGACCAAAAGGTCATCAGCATCCGCGGCCACGAGGCTGATGTGCTGAGCCGGGGCTACATCTGTCCCAAGGCGATTGCCCTCAAAGACCTGCACGAAGACCCCGACCGCCTGCGCGCCCCGCTGATCAAGCGCAATGGCCAACACGAACCCGCGACCTGGGAAGAAGCCTTTGCCGAGATCGAGAAGCGCCTCCCGCCCCTGATGGCAACCCACGGCAAACACGCGGTCGCCATGGCGGTGGGTAACCCTTCTGCCCACAAAATCGGCCTGCTCACCTATTTCGGCAAGCTGGCGCGCGCCATCGGCAGCCGCAATGTGTTTTCAGCCTCCACTCTGGACCAGATGCCCAAGCAGCTAGCTAGCGGCCTGATGTTTGGCCACTGGCTCTCCACCGCCCTGCCCGACATCAGCCGCACCGATTTGCTGGTAGTCATAGGCGCCAACCCGCTGGCCAGCAACGGCAGCATGTGGACCGTGCCCGACTTCAAGGGCAAAGCCAAAGCGCTGCAGGCCCGGGGCGGCCAGCTCATCGTGATTGACCCGCGCCGCACCGAAACGGCGGCCGTGGCCGATGCGCACCACTTCATCCGCCCGGGGGCCGACGTGTTTTTGCTGGCGGCCATGGTGCAGGTGCTGTTTGCCGAAAACCTGGTGAACCTGGGACGCGTGGCGCCATGGGTGCAAGGCGTTGAAGAGGTGCGCACAGCGGTGGCCGGCTTCACGCCTGAAGCTGCGGCGTCTCGTTGCGGCATGCCGGCCGACACCATCCGCGCGCTAGCGCGCCAGATTGCCAGCACGCCCAAAGCGGCGGTGTATGCCCGCATAGGCACTTGCACCCAGCAGTACGGCACATTGGCCAGCTGGCTGGTGGATGTGCTCAACACCCTGACCGGCCACCTCGACATGGAAGGCGGCATGCTGTTTGCCAAGTCGGCCGCCTTTGCCAGCAACACCGTGGGCAAACCGGGCGTGGGCAAAGGCGTGAGCACCGGCCGCCACCATGCCCGCGTGAGCGGTGCACCCGAGGTGTATGGTGAGTTGCCCATGACCTGCATGGCCGAAGAAATAGAAACACCTGGCGAAGGCCAGGTGCGTGCCTTGATTACCGTGGCCACCAACCCTGTGCTCTCCAGCCCGGACGGCCCGCGCCTCGCCAAGGCGCTGGACTCGCTGGACTTTATGGTGAGCCTGGACATTTACCTGAACGAAACCACCCGCCATGCAGACGTGATCTTGCCCGGCCTCTCGCCGCTCGAAGACTTGCACTACGACGTGGCCTTCCCCCAGCTCTCGTGGCGCAACCACGCGCGCTACAGCGCACCGGTGTTGCCCCGCCCCGAGGGCCAACCTGAAGAGTGGCAAACCCTGCTCAAGCTCACCGCCATCGTGCAAGGCCAAGGCGCCGGGCAGGATGCCAACCTGCTGGACGACCAGCAGTTTGCCGACGACGCCGACCGCCTGTTCGGCCCGCATGCAGCTGCGGTGATAGCGGCAACTAATGGCTTACGCGGCCCGCAGCGCGGCCTGGATGTAGCGCTGCGCAGTGGCCCCTACGGCGACCAGTTCGGCTTGAAGCCCAAGGGTCTGAACCTGCAGAAAGTGATGGCCGCCAGCGACAGCGGCGGCATTGACCTGGGTGACCTGCAGCCCCGCATTCCCGAAATGCTGCGCACCCCCAGCGGCAAGGTAGAGCTTGCACCACCCCTTTTGCTACAAGATTTAGAGCGCGCTGCGCAGGATCTACAAGGGCTAGCGCCCGATTTGGTCATTATCGGCCGGCGTGATGTGCGCACCAACAACAGCTGGATGCACAACCTGCCCACGCTCGCCAAAGGCCCCTTCCGCTGCTCCGCGCTGGTTCACCCGGCCGATGCCGCACGCCACGGTGTGCAAGACGGTGCCATGGCCACCCTGCGCAACGGTCACCGCAGTGTGCAAGCCCAAGTGCAGTTCAGCACCGACATGATGCCCGGCGTGGTCAGCTTGCCGCACGGTTGGGGCCACAACCTGCCGGGCGCGCAACTGCGGGTGGCGGCGGAGCGCCCCGGCGCCAACATCAATGCCCTGCTGGACGACCAACTGCGCGACCCGCTCTCGGGCAATGCGGTGCTGGGCGGCGTGGCCATCACCATGGAGCCAGCCGCTACGGCCTGAGTGGGCTGCTAGAGCAGGGCTTGCCCTGCGGCGCGCACCACACACTGGGTGAGCCGCTCCAGCTCCGGCAAAGGTTGCAGGGCCACCTGCCAATACAGGGGCACATCCAAGGTGCGGCCCGGCACCAACTCCACAAGCCTGCGTTTGCTCAGGTGCTCTTGCACCGACAACAGCGGGTTCATGCCCCAACCCACGTCAGCCAAGGCAGCATCCACAAAGGCCTGCGATGAGGGTAGCCGGTGCGCGGGCAAAGACACATCTCGCCGCACCTGACGGCGCACCCAGCGCTCCTGCAGCCGGTCGTTGCGGTCAAACACAATACTGGGCGCCCGCGTCAGCGCGTCTGCGGTGACGCCGCCGGCAAAGTGTGTTTGCACGAATGCCGGTGAGGCGGTCGCGCAGTAGCGCAGGGTGCCCAGCTTGCGCACCTTGCAGCCCTGCACTGCCTTGGCGTGCGAGGTCACAGCCGCCAGCACCTGCCCGCGGCGCAGCCATTCGCTGGTCTGGTCCTGGTCGTCCACCGCCACATCGAGCAGCACGCTACTCTGCGCGCAAAACTCGCGCATGGCATGCACAAACCAGGTGCTGAGCGTGTCGGCATTGATAGCTACGCGGATGGTGCTGCGCGCCAGCGGCGCATCGGCCGGGGCCAGTGCGGGCAGGTCGCGCCGCAAATCGTGCTCCAACATGGCCACCGAGTCCGCATGGCGGCAAATGCGCGCACCCGCCTCGGTGGCGGTGCAAGGCTGGCCGCGCACCACTAGCACCGCGCCCACCCGCTCTTCCATCTGGCGGATGCGCTGCGACACCGCCGAGGGCGTAATGTGCAGCTGCCGCGCAGCCCGCTCAAAGCTGCCCTCGCGCACTACAGCGGCCACCGTCGCGAGCAAAGTAGATTCCAACATAGCAGTCCGGATGAAGTTTGGCTAATCTCAGCGTAGCAGATTTCAGGCCCCGCGAGCCACTTGCACCTGCATACTGCGGGCCTATGCAAGACACCTCTAACCTGTTGTACACCGCCCTGCCCGCTTTGCCGACTGTCATGACCGGCCTGTCGTTGAGCCTGTCGCTCATCATGGCTATCGGTGCGCAAAACACCTTTGTGCTGCGCCAAGGGCTGCGCCGCGAACATGTGGCGGCTGTGGTGGCCACCTGCGCCTTGCTCGACATTGCGCTCATGACGCTGGGTGTGAGCGGGCTGGCAAGTGCCCTGGGCAACTACCCCCGCGCGCTCAATGCCCTGGCACTGGGCGGCGCTGCCGTGGTGGCCTGGTACGGCGCTATGGCCCTGCGCCGCGCACTGTCGCCCCACGCTATGCAGGCCGAGCTGCAAGGCGCGCCCCAGAGTCTGCGCAAAACCGTGGCACAGGTGCTGGGTATCAGCCTGCTCAACCCCCATGTCTACCTGGACGCGGTGATTCTGGTGGGGGCCGTGGGGGCCCGGCAAGCCGAAGGCCTGCAAGGCTGGTTTTTGCTGGGCGCGGGCGGCGCAAGCGCGCTCTGGTTCGTCACCCTCGGGTTCGGTGCGCGCCTGCTCAGGCCGCTGTTTGAGCGCCCGGTAGCCTGGCGGGTGCTGGACTTGCTGGTGGCCGCCATGATGGGCCACATTGCCTACCAGTTGTGGGTGCAAGCGGCCGTGCTGTAGGCTCGGGCCTCTTTGATAGAGGAGCTCGATATGAATTGGTTGGATCTGGTCACCGTGCTGGCGATTGCGCAGTACATCTGGTTCGGAGTGCTGGTGGGGCAGGCCCGTGGGCGCTACGGCATTCATGCGCCGGCCGTGAGCGGGCACGATATCTTCGAGCGTTACTACCGGGTGCACATGAACACCTTGGAGCTCTTGGTTGCCATCGTGCCTGCCATGTACCTGGCCGCTCGCTACTGGTCGCCGACATGGGTGGCAGCGGCTGGCGCCGTCTACGTGGTGGGCCGTTTCATCTATTTGCGCGCCTATGTCTCTGACCCCAAAACCCGCTCCTTGGGCTATGCACTCAGCGCCTTTCCGCTGTTGGGTTTGCTGGTCGCGGTCATTGCAGGCGTGTTCATGGCGGCTTAAGCGCCGCGGCCTGCCGGCAGGTCAGTCTGCCGGTGCGGCATCTGCAAGGTCTATCCAGACGACTTGCCCGCTGCCGGCGTCGTTCAAGCGAGCCACCAGAGCGGGGGCAGCATGGGCAGGCAGCGCAAACGCCAGCTCCACCCGCTCACCGTGTTGCACCTCGCCCAAGGTAGCACCGGCGGCTTCGAGTTCTCGGCGCACCCGGCCTTCCAGCGGGTATGGCACCGCGCATTGAAGCGCCAGCATTTTCACAATAGCCACCTTTTCGACCTGCAACAAAGCCTGTGCCACCGTGTCGGTATAGGCCCGCACCAGCCCGCCCGCACCCAGGTTCACCCCGCCGTAGTAGCGCACTACCGTTGCGAGCACGCCTTCCAGATCCTGGTGGCGCAATACATCGAGCATGGGGCGCCCGGCGGTGCCACTGGGCTCGCCATCGTCCACCGCCGCGGAGTGGCCGCCCGCCATCAAGGCCCAGCACACATGCGTGGCCGTCGGGTGGGCAGCCCACAAGTCCGCCACCACTTTTTGCGCCGCAACGCGGTCCGCCACCGGTTGTACACAGCCGAGGAAGCGGCTCTTTTTAATCAGTAGTTCGCTGTGCGCCGGTGCGGCTAGGGTGTGAGGCATTTGAATAAAACCATGCTCTAGCCCTTGTATTGATTGTGCCAGCAGCTATAAAAATAGGAGCAATCAACTTGCTGCGGGTGTCTTCAGACCATCCAGGTAGGCGTCCAGCGCGGCCAAGCCTACGGCTTCGAGGTCAAAGGCCTGCGGGTCCAGCAGCCAGTTGTATTTGAGCCCGCCGATCAGGGCAAACATGCCCAGAGTGGCGGTGCGTATGTCCATCTCGCGGCGCATGTAGCCTTTGTCTTTGGCGATCTGCATCAGGCGGTGCATATCGTCGATGCACTCATTGCGGCCGGCGATTTGTCGCTCGCGCAGGTTTTGTAGCTCGTCGACATATTCCACCTTTTGGGTGGCAATCTCAAACACGCGGCGCACCTGGGGGTCGTTGGCAATGGTGTGCAAAGCGGCCGCGGTGTTGCGGCGAATCTTCTCCATCGGGCGCTCTTCGTCCTGCGGGGTGATCTCGGTCATGCGGGCCATCATGGGCAGGGTGACCCGCTCCATCATGGCGTGAAAAAGCTCGCCTTTGTTTTCGAAATGCCAGTAAATGGCACCACGGGTCAGGCCCGCGTCTTTGGCAATTTCTTGCAGCGAGGTGCGCGACACCCCGCGCTGGTGAAACACACGTTCAGCAGCGTCAAGTATCAATTCACGGGTGGCGAGGGCGTCTTCTTTGGTTTTGCGGGCCATGGTTTGACCTCATAGAAATGTGTGGGAATTGTAGTTTTTCTTAAACATACATTCGTGCATGTATGTATACTAACCCCCATTGCCGCGGGTTAGTTCTGTTTTTATCGAGGGTTTGCCCTAAATCAAACCGCTGGCGAGCCCCTCACCCCGATTGCCTCCCCAACCACCTTTGTCACAAGGGAAATCTGTATGTCGCTGCTCAGTCAGACCCAGGGCTTTGCGCCCGCCTTCTCCTCCGGCCGCTTTGCCTTGCTGGCGATTCCTTTGGCTGTTGTTCTGGCCGCTTGTGGCGCCAAAGACAGCGCGCAAGGTGGCGGCGCCCCCGGCGGCGGCATGCCGCCGGCCCAAGTGGGTGTAGTTACGGTGGCCCCCCAATCGGTCGCTCTGCAAAGCGAGTTGCCCGGCCGCGTGAGCGCCTTGCGGGTGGCCCAAGTGCGTGCCCGTGTGAGCGGTGTGGTGCTGCAGCGCATGTTCCGCGAAGGTAGCGAGGTCAAAGCCGGTCAGGTGCTGTACCAGCTGGACGCTGCCCCCTACCGCGCCGCCTTTGAGAGCGCCCAGGCCACAGTCGGCAAAGCCCAGGCCACCCTGGCTCAGGCCACCGCGCAAGTGGAGCGCAACAAGCCCCTGGCAGAGGCCAACGCCATCAGCAAACAAGAATTCACCACCCTGCAGACCACCCAGCGCCAAGCTGAAGCCGATGTCGGTGTGGCCAAAGCTGCCGCAGAAACGGTCCGCATCAATCTGGCCTACGCCACTATTACCGCCCCGATTTCGGGCCGTATCGGCCAGTCTTCGGTGACCGAAGGTGCCTTGGTGGGTGCGGCAGACGCAGCCGCGTTGGCCACGATTCAGCAAACCGGCTCGGTGTATGTGAACTTCACCCAGTCCAGCACCGAAGTGCTGCGCCTGCGCAAAGCTATTGCCTCCAAACAACTGCGCGCCTCGGGCGATGGCTCGGTGCCGGTGCGCATCGTGCTGGAAGACGGCAGCGAGCTGCCCAAAGCCGGCAAGTTGCTGTTTAGCGACCTGACGGTAGACGCCACCAGCGGCCATATCACCCTGCGCGCTGAAGTGCCCAATGGCGATGGCCTGCTCTTGCCCGGCCAGTATGTGCGCGTGCGCCTGTCGCAAGCCGAGCTGCCATCGGGCATTTTGTTGCCACAGCAAGCCGTGACCCGCACCAACCAGGGCGACACCGTGCTGGTGGTGGGTGAAGGCGGCAAGCCCGGCCCACGCCCGGTCAAGGTGGGCAACGCGCAGGACAACCAGTGGGTGATTCTGGACGGCCTGAAAGAAGGCGACCAGGTCATTGTGGACGGCTTCCAGAAAATGATGGTGCCCGGCGCACCTGTGAAGCCCGTGCCTTGGAATGGTGGTGCGCCTGCTGCCGCCCCCGCCCCCGCTGCAGCCGCCTCGGCGGCCGGCAAGTAAATCATTACGAGGCAACCCCTTATGGCTCAGTTTTTTATCAACCGCCCCATCTTCGCGTGGGTGCTTTCGCTGTTCATCATGGTGATGGGCGGCGTCGCTATTACCCAGCTGCCCATCTCGCAATACCCGCCGGTGGCTCCACCGGCCATTGTGGTCAACGTAGCCTATCCCGGCGCTTCGGCCCAGGCACTGGAAGACAGTGTGCTGAGCGTGATCGAGCGCGAAATGAATGGAGCCTCCGGCCTGATCTACATGGAATCGGTGTCGCAGGCCAACGGCTCCGGCACCCTTACCCTGACCTTTGAGACCGGCACCAATGCCGACCTGGCCCAGGTGGATGTGCAAAACCGCTTGGCGCGCGCCACACCGCGCCTGCCTGCGGCTGTGACGCAGCAAGGCGTGCGGGTTGACAAGTCGCGCTCCAACTTCTTGCTCTTTACCATGCTGGCCACCGACAACCCGGACACCAGCACCATCGAGCTGGGTGACTATGCGTCGCGCAACATCGTGCCCGAGCTGCAACGCCTGCCCGGCATCGGCCAAGCTCAGCTGTTTGGTACCGAGCGTGCCATGCGCATCTGGCTGGACCCGGCCAAGCTGGCCTCGTTCAACTTATCGACGGCTGAAGTGAATGCCGCCATCAGCGCGCAAAACGCGCAAGTGTCTGCAGGCGCCATTGGCGACCTGCCCAACATCACCGGCCAAGGCATTGCTGCCACGGTGGTGGTGAGCGGCCAGCTCGGCAGCGTGGCGCAGTTCGGCAATATTGCCCTGCGCTCCAACGCAGACGGCTCGGCCGTGCGCCTGAAAGACGTGGCCCGCATCGAATTGGGTGCCCAGGCCTACAGCACCTCCGCCCGCCTGAACGGCAAGCCCGCCATTGGTATCGGCGTGCAGTTGTCTCCCAGCGGTAACGCCATGGCTGCTGCCAAGGCGGTGCGTGCCCGCATGACCGAGCTGGAAGCCTACTTCCCGCAGGGCATGAAGTGGAGCATTCCTTATGACAGCTCGCGCTTCGTCAATATCTCTATCAAGCAAGTGGCGCAGACGCTGGTCGAGGCCGTGGTGCTGGTGTTTTTGGTGATGTTCCTGTTCTTGCAGAACTGGCGCTACACCGTGATCCCGACCATCGTGGTGCCTATCGCGCTGCTCGGTACCTTCGGCACGCTGTTGGCGCTGGGCATGTCCATCAACGTGCTCACCATGTTCGGCATGGTGCTGGTGATCGGTATCGTGGTGGATGACGCCATTGTGGTGGTCGAAAACGTCGAACGCATCATGAGCGAAGAAGGCTTGCCGCCGCTGGAAGCCACCAAAAAGGCCATGGGCCAGATTTCGGGCGCCATCATCGGTGTGACCGTGGTGCTGATTGCCGTGTTTGTGCCGCTGGCATTCTTTGCCGGCTCGGTGGGCAACATCTACCGCCAGTTCTCCACGGTCATGGTGGCGTCGATCGCGTTCTCGGCCTTCCTGGCCCTGTCGCTCACCCCGGCACTGTGCGCAACCCTGCTCAAACCGGTGGTGGCCGGCCATGCCCACGCCAGCACAGGCTTCTTCGGCTGGTTCAACCGCCGCTTCACTAGCACCGCCAAGGGCTATGAAAGCGTGGTCCAGCGCTTGCTGAAAAAGGCAGGCCGCTATCTGGTGGTGTATGTCGCCATCATCGGCGCTGTGGCCGTGGTGTACATGCGCTTGCCCACCTCGTTTTTGCCGGCAGAAGACCAGGGCAACATCATCGTCAACGTGCAGTTGCCACCCGGTGCTACCCAGCAGCGCACCACCAGCGTGATGGAGCAGGTCGAAGGCTTCATCCTCAAGCAGCCCGATGTGGAGAGCATGGTGGCCGTGATTGGCTTCAGCTTCTCCGGCCAGGGCCAGAACGCTGCGCTAGGCTTTGTGACGCTGAAAGACTGGTCTGAGCGCCAGGGCCCCGGCCAATCGGCTCAAGCCTTAGCCGGCCGCGCGTTCGGCGCGCTGATGGGTATTCGCGATGCGTTCATTTTCCCCTTGAGCCCGCCCCCCATCCCTGAGCTGGGCAATGCATCGGGCTTTACCTTCCGCCTGCAAGACCGCTCCGGCAAGGGCCGCGACGCCCTGTTGGCCGCTCGCAACCAAATGCTGGGCATGGCGTCGAAGAGCAAGGTGCTCACCCAGGTGCGCCCGGACGGCCTGGAAGACGCGCCGCAACTGCAAATCGACATTGACCGCGACAAAGCCAGTGCCTTGGGCGTGAGCTTTAGCGCGATCAACAACACGATTTCGACCGCGCTGGGCTCCAGCTACGTGAACGACTTCCCCAACCAGGGCCGTCTGCAACGGGTGGTGGTGCAAGCCGACGCCACCGCGCGTATGCAGCCCGATGACATCTTGAAGTTCAACGTCATCAACACCAGCGGCAAGGCCGTGCCTTTGTCGGCATTTGCCTCCACCCGTTGGGCCAACGGTGCCATGCAGACCGTGCGCTACAACGGCTACTCGGCCATCCGCATCAGCGGCAGTGCAGCGCCCGGCTTCAGCACGGGTGAGGCCATGGCCGAGATGGAAAAACTCGCCAGCCAGCTGCCCCCGGGCTTTGGCTTTGAGTGGACCGGCCAGTCCCGCGAAGAAAAGCTGGCTGGCTCGCAAGCCACTATTCTTTATGCGTTTGCCATCCTGGCGGTCTTCTTGTGCCTGGCCGCGCTCTACGAGAGCTGGTCGATCCCGCTGTCGGTGATTCTGGTGGTGCCACTGGGCGTGCTCGGTGTGGTACTCGCAACCCTGTTCCGCGGCTACGCCAATGATGTGTATTTCCAGGTGGGCCTGATCACCATCATCGGCTTGTCGGCCAAGAACGCGATCTTGATTATCGAGTTCGCCAAAGACTTGCAAGCTCAGGGTAAGACGGCCGTTCAGGCCGCTTTGATGGCAGCGCATCTGCGCTTCCGCCCCATCGTCATGACCTCGCTGGCCTTCATCTTGGGCGTGCTGCCCTTGGCCATTTCCAGCGGCGCCGGCTCGGCCAGCCAACGTGCCATCGGCACCGGCGTGATCGGCGGCATGGTGGCGGGCACCATCCTCGCGGTGTTCTTTGTGCCCATCTTCTTTGTGGTGGTGCGCAGCATCTTCAAAGGCAGCGAACGCCAACACCAGTTCGACGTACAACACGGACACCAGATCGGAGCCGAATCCCATGAGTAAGCACTCTTTTGCACGCCCGGCCCTGCGCCTGGCCACCCTGTCGGCGGCCCTGTGGCTGGTGGGTTGCAGTTTTATCCCGACCATGAGCCGCCCGGCGGCGCCGGTGCCCGCTACCTTTGCCGATGTGCCGGCAGCGCCGGCCGGCGCGCGCGCTGCTGCAGATATTGAGTGGCAAAGCTTCTTCAAAGACGCGCGCCTCAAGCGCCTGATTGAACTGTCTTTGGAAAACAACCGCGACCTGCGCGTGGCGGCCCTCAACATCGACGCCACCCGCGCCAAACTGCAAGTGGCGCGCGCCGACCAGCTGCCCACGGTGAACGCCGGCATCAACGGCAGCCGTGGCCCGGCTGCCAGCGGCGCCATCACCAGCAGCTACACCGCAGGCCTGAGCGTGACCTCCTATGAGCTGGACTTTTTTGGCCGTGTGCGCGCGCTCAGCCAAGCGGCCCAGTCGCAACTGCTGGCGACCGAAGAAGCCCGCAAGACCGTGCAGATCAGCCTGATTGCGTCGGTAGCCAACACCTACCTCACGCTCTTGGCCGACGACGAGCTGCTGCGCGTGACCCGCGAGACCCTCAAGACTCGGCAAGAGAGCCTGCGCCTGATGCAGCTCAAGTACGACAACGAAGCCGCCTCCAAACTGGACCTGAGCACCGCCCAGAGCCAGCTTGAAGCTGCCAAGGTATCGCTGGCCCAGCAAACCCGCCAACGCGCACAAGACGAGAGCTCGCTGGGGCTGCTGGTGGGTCAGGCTTTGCCGGCCGATCTGCCTGCCGGCCTGAGCCTCGCGGAACAAGGCTTTTTGAGCGACTTGCCCGCCGGTGTGCCGTCGGAGTTGCTGGTGCGCCGCCCTGATGTGCGCCAGGCCGAGCAAAACCTGCTGGCTCTGAACGCCAACATCGGTGCAGCACGTGCGGCCTTCTTCCCGCGCATCACGCTCACCGCCAGCGCAGGGGTTGCCAGCAACGACCTGGAGCAACTGTTTAGCAACGGCACCAGCGCCTGGACCTTTGTGCCCCAGTTGCTGATGCCCATCTTCGATGCGGGCCGCAACAAAGCCAACTTGGAAGCAGCCAAGGTGAACAAAGACATTGCCATCGCCCAGTACGAAAAGGCCATTCAAACCGGCTTCAAGGAAGTGGCCGATGCACTGGCCGGCCGCGCCACCCTGGGCGACCAACTGCAAGCCCAGACCGCCCAGCTCGCCGCTACCCAGACCACCATGCAACTGACCGACCTGCGCTTCAAAGCCGGTGCAGCCAGCTCGTTTGATGTGCTGGAGGCTCAACGCTCTTTGTTCGCAGCCCAACAGGCACAAGTGCAGGTGCAAACCCAGCAACTGCAGAACCTGGTGACCCTGTACAAGGTGCTGGGTGGCGGGTGGACGGAAACAGCTGCAGAGCCAAAATAATAGTCAAATCGGGGCCTAGCCCCCGTAGATACTGCGCAAACAGCTCCTAATTTAGGAGCTGTTTTTGTTTATGGGTGGAATATGTAAATGGCGACTCTGCACGTTTACGCAGTGTCTTCTGGATCGGCAATGCAATCAGCAGTGGCTCCAATCCTAGGTCCCAGACAGCAAGCTCTCAAAAGGAATATGCAACCCATCGTGTAGCTTGCGCACCATCTGCAAACTCAAGCGGCGTTTGCGGTTGAGAATTTCAGAAACCCTGCCGCTAGAACCCAAAAAAGGCTCCAAATCTTTGGGCGTCAGGTTTTGCTGCTCCATCCTGAACTTGATAGCCTCTACCGGGTCTGCCGGGCCAATTGGAAAGTGCTTGCGCTCATAGGCCTCAATGAGCGTGACCCATATTTCCATTTCATCGGCTTGCTCCGAGCCCTCAGGGGCCTGAAACACCAGTTCCAGCTGCTTGAACGCAGCACGCAAGTCATCGTCGTTGCGAATCGGCTTTATAGTCATTGACGGTCTCCACGTTGATCTGGTCGTACTGGGCATGGGTTCCAACGAACTTCACCCACGCGATACCCGCCCGGTATTGCATTTCCACGACCAAGCGGTACTTGTTTCCTGCGATATTGAACACCACCCGGTTGTTGCCGCAGATGCTTGCACTGCTGTACTGGTCCTTAATGTCTTGCGGGGTCTGCCAATCCGCTTTCAGCGCTTCGTCATGCCAACTTTGCAATGCGCCTTTGGAATCAGCCCGCCCGGGTTGACTCCAAAAATTGACCAGCGTACTTTTCGCAATCACACGCATTAATTTTACTCCCAATCTGGGAGAAGTGAATCCAATTCCATCACTCCACCCGCGTAATCCGGTTCGGCTTGAAGCCCAAGTCCGCCGCCTTGCCCTTGCGGCCACGGGCTGCGCGGGCGTTGTTGAGGCTGCGGATTTCCAGGGTTTCATCACGCTCTTTGCCGCCGCGGCCTATGCCGTCGATGCGGATGCTGCGGGTGTAGGCGGCAGCGCCTGCCAGGGCGTCTTTATCTTCCAGGTCAATCAGCATCAGGCCACGGCCGCCGTTGGTCATGGTTTTGAGTTCAGTGATCTCAAAGGTCAGGATGCGGCCGCCGGTGGACGCGCAGGCCACGTGAGTCGCAGGGGCCACCACTGCGGCAGGCGTGCCCGCCACGGTGACCTTGCCTTGCGCGCCTGACACGACAGACGGCGCGCACAGGGTTTCGCCCTCGCCCACGCCCACAAAGGCCTTGCCGGCTTTCTGGCGCGAGGTCATGTTCTCGACGCTGGCTATAAAGCCGTAGCCGCCGCTGCCCGATAGCAGCAACTGCGCGCTGGCCGGGCCGGCGAAGTAATACAAGATTTGGGTGCCGCTCTCCAGCTCCAAGAGCGTGGTGACCGGTTGGCCGTCGCCCCGCCCTCCGGGCAGCGCGGACACCGGCACGGTGTAGATGCGCCCGTTGGAGCCGAACACCAGCAGCGTGTCCACCGTGCGGCACTCAAAGGTGCCGTACAGGCCGTCCCCCGCCTTGAAGGCAAAGGTAGACGCCTCGTGCCCATGGCCGGTGCGGGCTCGCACCCAGCCTTTTTCGGACACCACCACGGTCACCGGCTCGTCCACCACCTTCACCTCAGCAACCGCCTTTTTCTCTGCCTGGATCAGGGTGCGGCGCGCATCGGCAAACACTTTGGCGTCCGCCTCAATTTCTTTCACCATCAGACGGCGCAGCGCAGCGGGGCTGCCCAGAATTTCTTCCAGCTTGCCTTGCTCGGTGCGCAGCTCAGAGAGCTCTTGCTCGATCTTGATAGCCTCCAGCCGCGCCAGTTGGCGCAGGCGGATTTCCAAAATATCTTCAGCTTGACGGTCGCTGAGTTTGAAGCGTTCGATCAGCGCGGCCTTGGGCTCGTCGCTGTTGCGGATGATGGCAATCACCTCGTCAATGTTGAGCAACACCGTCTGGCGGCCTTCAAGAATATGGATGCGGTCCAGCACCTTGTTCAGGCGGTGGCGGCTGCGGCGCTCGATGGTGGTCTGGCGGAAGGCAATCCACTCAACAAACATCTGGCGCAGCGACTTTTGCACCGGCTTTCCGTCCAGCCCCACCATGGTGAGGTTGATGGGCGACGAGGTTTCCAGGCTGGTGTGGGCCAGGAGCGCGGTGATCAGCTCCTGCTGCTCCACGGTGCGGCTCTTGGGCTCGAACACCAGGCGCACCAGGGCGTCTTTGTTGGACTCATCGCGCACCACATCGAGCACGCTCAGGATGCTGGCCTTGAGTTGGGTCTGGTCTTGGCTCAAGGCTTTTTTGCCGGCCTTGACCTTGGGGTTGGTGAGTTCTTCAATTTCTTCCAGCACGCGCTGGCTGCTCACGCCGGGTGGCAGCTCGGTGACGACCAGCTGCCATTGGCCGCGAGCCAGGTCTTCAATCTTCCAGCGGGCGCGCACCTTGAGGCTGCCGCGGCCGCTGCGATAAGCGTCGGCAATATCGCTGGCGCTGCTGATGATCTGGCCGCCACCGGGGAAGTCGGGGCCGGGCACCAAGGCAAACAACTCGTCGTCGGAGAGCTTGTCGTTCTTGATGAGCGCCACGCAGGCATCGGCCACTTCGCGCAGGTTGTGGCTGGGAATCTCAGTGGCCAAACCCACGGCAATGCCGCTGGCGCCGTTGAGCAAACTGAACGGCAGGCGCGCGGGCAGCTGGCGGGGCTCTTCGGTGGAACCGTCGTAGTTGGGCTGAAAGTCCACGGTGCCCATGTCGATCTCATCGAGCAGCAGCGTGGTGATTTTGGCCAAGCGGGCTTCGGTGTAGCGCATGGCGGCGGCGCCGTCGCCGTCCCGGCTGCCGAAGTTGCCTTGGCCGTCGACCAGCGGGTAGCGCTGCGAAAAGTCTTGCGCCATGCGCACCAGCGCGTCGTAGGCCGACTGGTCGCCGTGCGGGTGAAAGCGGCCCAGCACATCGCCCACCACACGGGCGCTCTTGACCGGCTTGGCCCCGGCGTTGCCGTTGGCACCGCCAAAGCTCAGGCCCATGCGGCCCATGCTGTACAAAATGCGGCGCTGCACGGGCTTGAGGCCATCGCACACGTCGGGCAAAGCACGGCCTTTGACCACGCTCAGGGCGTACTCCAAGTAAGCGCGCTGGGCGTAGGTGGCGAGGTTGAGTTCGCTGTCGTCTCCGGGTGGGGTCGGGCCCACCGGGTCAACGGGTTCGGGGATCAGGTCGAGCGTGGTTTGGTCAGTCATGTTTCTTCAGTTCAGTCCACTGCAATCCGGGTTTCTTGGAGGGCCACCGGCAGGGCCGGGGTGATCATGTTGCCGCGGCCGAGCGCCCCGCCGGGCATGGCGCCAGGCGCCAGCACATAGGCCGTGCGGGCGCCGGACAGCACATAGCCATCGCCATAGGGCTTGAGCACCGGCTTGGGGCCCGCTGCTTGCGATGTGAACGGTTTGGCGGGCACCGGTGGTTTGAGCGCGGCGTAGAGCTCGGTAACGGTAGCCACGTAGTTCTGGGTTTCTTTGTAGTTGGGCACTTTGTTGCCCGCCTTTTGCACCGCACCCTCGCCTGCGTTGTAAGCCGCAAGTGCCAAATCGGTGCGGCCGGGGAACATGTCGAGCAACAAGCGCAGATAGCGCGCACCAATGCCGACGTTGATCTTGGGGTCCGCCAGCTTGGCTTCTACCGACATCCAGCGGTCGCTGTCCACACCGAAGCGGCGGGCCGTGTCGGGCATGACCTGCATGAGCCCGATAGCGCCTTTGGGCGACACTGCGGTAGGCTCAAAGCCGGACTCGGTGGTGACCAGCGCCTTGAGCAGCTCGTAGTCCAACCGGTATTTGCGCGCGGCCTCTTGCAGCAAGGGATGGGCTTTGCGGTAGCGCGACGAGTTGTCAAAAAAAGCTGCCAACTTGGGGGACAGCTCGGGCGACACCTCCGCTGCCTCGGGTGCCGCTGCTTGCGGGGCAGCGGCCTCGGCCCCTGACCTCAAGCCACGGATAGAGGCGCGAAAAAACAGGGTGTAGCGCTCGTCAGTTTGCTCGGCGGAAAAATGCGTCTGCCCCTGCGGGTCCACATACACCCAGACGTCTGCTTTTGCATCAAAAGCAGCAGTAGCCCCCGCCAATATTGCGCAAGCAGCTACTATTTTCATAGCAAAAGAAAACCGGGCGCGAGACGACATGGTTAAACGTCGATCTCCACCGAATCGCCATGCAGCTCCATCAGCTCGCGCCGGGACGCGGCCTCGCCCTTGCCCATGAGCTTGGTAATGAGCGCCTCGGTGGCACTAAAGTCCACCGCGCCCAGCTCCACCGGCAACAGGCGGCGGGTGTCGGGGTTGAGCGTGGTGTCCCACAGCTGCTCGGCGTTCATCTCGCCCAAGCCTTTGAAGCGGCTGATGGACCAAGCGCCTTCGCGCACACCCTCTTTGCGCAGCTTGTCCAGAATCGCGGTGAGCTCGCCTTCGTCCAGCGCGTAGGCCTTACTCGCCGGCTTTTTGCCACGGGCCGGCGCATCTACCCGGAACAGCGGTGGGCGCGCCACAAACACATGGCCGGTCTCAATGAGCTTGGGGAAATGGCGAAAGAAGAGCGTGAGCAGCAGCACTTGAATGTGCGAGCCGTCCACATCCGCATCACTCAAAATGCAGACCTTGCCGTAGCGCAGGCCACTCAAGTCGGGCGTGTCGTTGGGGCCATGCGGATCCACACCGATGGCGACTGAGATGTCGTGGATTTCGGTGTTGGCAAACAGGCGGTCGCGGTCCACCTCCCAGGTGTTGAGCACCTTGCCGCGCAGGGGCAGGATGGCCTGGTTTTCTTTGTCGCGGCCCATTTTGGCGCTGCCGCCTGCGGAATCGCCCTCAACCAGAAACACCTCGTTGTAGGCAATATCGCGGCTCTCGCAGTCGGTGAGCTTGCCGGGCAGCACGGCCACGCCGCTGCTCTTGCGCTTTTCAACCTTCTGGCCGGCCTTCTGGCGGGTTTGCGCAGCCTTGATGGCCAGCTCGGCCAGCTTTTTGCCATAGTCCACGTGCTGGTTCAGCCAAAGCTCCAGCGCGGGGCGCACAAAGCTGCTGACGAGGCGCACCGCGTCGCGCGAGTTCAGCCGCTCTTTGATTTGGCCTTGAAACTGCGGGTCCAGCACCTTGGCGCTCAGCACATAGCTGGCGCGGGCGAACACGTCTTCGGGCATGAGCTTCACGCCCTTGGGCAACAGGCTGTGAAACTCGATAAAGCTTTTGACCGCCTGAAACAAGCCATCGCGCAAGCCGCTTTCGTGGGTGCCGCCCGCGCTGGTGGGAATCAGGTTCACATAGCTCTCGCGCACCGGAGCGCCGTCTTCGGTAAACGCCACGCACCAGGTGGCTCCCTCGCCTTCGGCGAAGGTGTCGTTGTTGCCGTCGGCAAAACCTTCGCCATCAAACATGGGGATAACCGGGTCTGCATTGAGCGTTTGACCCAAGTAATCTTTTAGGCCGCCCTTGTAGAGCCAGTTCTGGCTTTCCCTGGTTTTTTCGTTCACCAGCGTCACGCTCACGCCGGGCATCAGCACCGCTTTGCTGCGCAGCAGGTGGGTCAGCTCGCCCATGGGCAGGACGGCGGATTCAAAATACTTGGCGTCCGGCCACACGCGCACGGTCGTGCCTTGCTTGCGGTCGCCCTCACCGGCCTTGCGCACTTGAAGGGCCTCGGTCACGTCGCCGCCTTCAAACACCAAGTGCGCCACGGAGCCTTCGCGGTAGCTGGTGGCTTCCAGGCGCTTGCCCAGGGCGTTGGTCACCGACACGCCTACGCCGTGCAGGCCGCCGGAGAAGCTGTAGGCGCCGCCCTTGCCCTTGTCGAACTTGCCACCCGCGTGCAAGCGGGTGAACACCAGCTCAATCACTGGGGCTTTTTCTTCCGGGTGCATGCCGAAGGGAATGCCGCGGCCGTCGTCCTCAATGCTCACCGAGCCGTCGGCGTGCAGGATGACCTTGATTTTTTTGCCATGACCGGCCAGCGCTTCGTCAGCGGCGTTGTCCAGCACTTCTTGAATGATGTGCAGCGGGTTGTCGGTGCGGGTGTACATGCCCGGGCGCTGTTTGACGGGCTCCAGGCCCTTGAGCACGCGGATCGATGATTCGGAATATTCGGGGGTGGGTTTGACAGCCATAGCGGCGGATTGTAGGGGAAACAGGGCAATCCACTGTATATGCATACATACAGGCTTAAGCCCCTTTGCCCCGGCAAGCTTGCCGCCGTGTCCCACCTGTGGCCGCGCCCCGCGCCGAATCGGGCTACAGTTGGTGGATGAGTTCTCAACACCGCCCTCTTTCCATGGCCCAGGTTTTGGTCTGTGGCGCCACCATCGTGACCTTGTCCATGGGCATTCGCCATGGCTTCGGACTGTGGCTTCAGCCTATTACCCAGGCCCAAGACTGGACCCGCGAGACTTTTGCGTTTGCCATTGCCATTCAAAACCTTGCCTGGGGTGTCAGCGGCATTTTTGCCGGCATGGCGGCGGACCGCTTTGGCGCCTTCCGGGTGATTTTGATCGGCGCGGTGCTGTATGCGCTGGGCCTGGCCGGCATGGCACTGGCGACCACGCCGCTGACCTTTACCCTCGCAACCGGCGCCTTGATCGGCATGGCCCAGGCGGGTACCACCTACGCTGTGATTTACGGCGTCATTGGCCGCAATGTGCCCGCTGAAAAGCGCTCATGGGCCATGGGCGTCGCGGCAGCGGCGGGTTCGTTCGGGCAGTTTTTGATGGTGCCCACCGAGGGCTTTTTAATCAGCCACTTCGGCTGGCAAGAGGCACTACTGATCCTAGCTGCAGCATCGCTGCTGATGATGCCGTTGGCTCGGGGCCTCAAAGAGCACTCCTTGGGCCACGCAGCCCCAGGCACCCACAAACAAAGCATTGGGCAGGCGCTGCGTGAGGCTTTTAAATACCCGAGCTTTCAGCTTCTGATGGCCGGCTACTTTGTATGCGGTTTTCAGGTTGTATTTATCGGCGTGCACATGCCCAGCTACCTGAAAGACAACGGGCTCTCCCCGCAAGTGGCGAGCTACGCCTTGGCCCTGATCGGGCTGTTCAATGTGTTCGGCACCTACGCGGCCGGAGCACTGGGGCAGAAGATGGCGAAGAAGCACATCCTCGCGTTCATTTACTTTGCCCGGGCGGTTGCCATCAGTGTTTTCTTGATCGTGCCTCTGTCGCCCGTCAGCGTGTATGTGTTTTCGTCGGTTATGGGGTTCTTGTGGCTCTCCACGGTGCCGCCGACCAATGCCACCATCGCGCAGATTTTTGGTGTGGCGCATTTATCCATGCTGGGAGGCTTTGTGTTTTTCAGCCACCAGATCGGCTCTTTCATGGGCGTTTGGCTGGGTGGCTACCTGTATGACAAGACGGGCAGCTACGACATGGTTTGGTACATCGCGATAGCGCTGGGGGTGTTTGCCGGCTTGGTAAATCTGCCGGTGCGCGAGGCACCTATTCACCGGGGCCAGCCCCTGCCCCAAGCGGCCTGACGCCTCAGCATGCTGCAAAAGACTCTGCTCACGGTTGCTGTCTGTCTGACGCTGGGCGGCGTGTTCGCGCTCTACGCCCAACCGGATTTCATGGTCCAGATGGCCAACCAGGTCTGGGCCTGCTTCTAAATATGAACTGACATGACTGAGACTACCTCTGTCACCATCATCACCGGCGCTTCAGAAGGCATTGGCGCCGAGTTGGCACGCCAACTGGCAGCGCGCTATGGCGCAGGCCTGCGCCTGGTGCTGGCAGCACGCAAACTCGACGCCCTGGAAGCCGTGGCCATTCAGTGCCGGGCACGCGGTGCGGAGGTGCTGGTCGTGGCGACCGATGTCTCTGACCCAGGCCAATGCCGCGCTTTGGTAGACACCACCATGGAGCATTTCGGCCGCATTGACACACTGGTGAATAACGCCGGCATTTCGGCCCAAGCGCTGCTGCAAGACGTAGAGGCCGCGGACCTTCATTGGTACGAAGACCTGATGCGTGTCAACCTGTGGGGCAGCGTGTGGTGCACCCACGCAGCACTGCCCCACCTCAAGGCGAGCAGGGGGCGAATTGTGGCGATCTCCTCGCTGGCGGGGCTGATTGGCGTGCCCGGACGCACTGCCTACAGCGCCTCCAAATTCGCCATGACGGGCTTCTTTGAGGCGCTCCGGGCAGAACTGAAACCCACGGGCGTGAGCGTGACCACGGCCTATCCAGGCGTGGTGTTGACGGACATCCGGGCACATGGTCTCAATGCGCAAGGGAAAGTCGCTGGTTCCAGCGGCCTCAAGGAGGACAAAGCCATGACCGTGGCGGAGTGTGCCTATCTCATCGCCACCGGAATGCAAAAGCGCCAGCGTGAAGTAGTGATGACAGCCCAAGGCAAGCTCGGCCGCTTTTTGAAGCTTGTGCTGCCCGGGCTCGTGGAGCGCATGGCCCTCGCTGCGCTCAAAGATGAAGTGAAACCCCGCTGATGCCGCCAACCCACGCAACCCTATCCGGCCCGTCGGGTTGGATCGCTCGCTGGTCTCACCTGATCGCCCCCGGTGCCACCGTGTTAGACGTGGCCTGCGGCAATGGGCGCCATTTGCACTGGTTTGCAGAGCGGGGCTGTGCGGTCACGGGGGTGGATATCGACACCCGCGCCGCAGCCCAGGCGGTGCCTACAGCCCACCTCGTGCAAGCTGATATTGAAAACGGGCCTTGGCCGCTGCGTCAGGCCAGTGGAGAACCAACGCAGTTTGATGTGGTGGTGGTCACCAACTATCTCTGGCGACCGCTGATGCCCACCCTGCTGGCGAGTCTGGCACCCGGCGGACTGCTCTTGTATGAAACTTTTGCCGCAGGCAACGAAACCGTAGGCCGGCCAGCCCGGCCCGATTTTTTGTTGCAAGCGCACGAATTGCTGCATATGTGCAGTGGTTTACACACCGTAGCCTATGAAAACGGCTTTCTGGACGCACCCGCCCGGTTTGTGCAGCGGATTGCCGCGGTGAATTTCTTTACCCCCGGTGCACACAATGGCGCTCCGACGCGCTATGCACTCTAGTTAAAATGTTCGTTTACAGATTCAACACTCGACATGAACGCTTCTAAAGGTCCAATCCGGGGCAGCATCGTAGCCCTTATCACTCCGATGCTTGACGATGGTTCCGTGGACTACCCGGCGCTGCGAAAACTTATCGATTGGCATATTGCCGAAGGTACTGATTGCATTGGCGTCGTAGGCACCACTGGCGAGTCCCCCACGGTGAGCGTGGAAGAGCATTGCGAGATCATCCGCGTGTCCGTCGAGCAAGCCGCTGGGCGGGTGCCGATCATGGCCGGCTGCGGTGGCAACTCCACCCGTGAAGCCATTGCGTTGGCCAAGTTCGCCAAAAACGTGGGCGCAGACTGCCAACTGCAAGTGGTGCCTTACTACAACAAGCCGACCCAAGAAGGCCAGTTCCAACACTTCAAGGCAATTGCGGAAGCCGTGGATCTGCCCGTTATTTTGTACAACGTGCCCGGACGCTCGGTGGCTGATATGGCCCACGACACCGTGTTGCGCTTGACACAAGTTCCCGGCATTGTCGGCATCAAGGAAGCCACCGGAAACATCGAGCGGGCCCAGTGGCTCATCAAAGATGCCCCCAAAGAGTTCTCGATCTACAGTGGAGATGACCCGACCGCAGTCGCACTCATGCTGTGCGGTGGTCATGGCAATGTGAGTGTGACAGCCAACGTGGCACCACGCCTCATGCATGAACTCTGCCAAGCAGCCATTGCCGGCGATGTCGCACGGGCCATGGAAATTCAGTTGAAACTTTTGCCGGTGCACAAGGCTCTATTCATCGAGTCGAATCCGATTCCGGTGAAGTGGGCAGTTTCCCGCATGGGACTGAGCAAACCCGCATTGCGATTGCCCCTGACACCGTTGACAGAAGCAAGTCAACCCGCCCTTGAAAAGGCCATGCAGACCGTCGGCCTGATTTAAGCGCGTTGCTATTTTTGAGGATTTTCGTGAATTCCATTTCTAAAGTTATTCTGCTGAGTGCAACCCTGGGTTTGGGTGCTTGCTCATCGCTTGAAACCGACAAAGTGGACTACCGCTCTGCCGCCAAGGCCCCCAAGCTCGACGTTCCGCCGGACTTGACCCAGCTGAGCAAAGACACGCCTTACACCGTGGTGGGCGGCGCAGTTTCTGCGAACGCTTCAAAGGTCGTCCCGACTGAGACGTCAAAAACTGCCATTGCTGCGACTGCGGTGGGTGATGTGCGCATTGAGCGCTCAGGAAATCAGCGTTGGCTGGTCGTCAACCGGCCTGCCGAGAAGTTGTGGGAGCCGGTAAAAGATTTCTGGCAGGACAACGGTTTTTTGCTGGCGATGGACCAGGACAAGCTGGGCATCATGGAAACGGATTGGGCTGAAAATCGCGCCAAGATCCCACAAGACATCATCCGTGCTTCATTGGGCAAACTGCTGGACTCCTTCTACTCCACCCCGGAGCGGGACAAATTCCGTACACGCCTGGAGCGCGATGCCAACGGCAACACAGAAATTTTCATCAGCCACCGCGGCATGGTGGAGGTCTACACCACAGACCGCACCAGTGAAACGGTCTGGCAACCTCGCGCTGCGGACCCCGAACTGGAAGCGGAGTTCTTGCGCCGCCTGATGGTAAAGCTGGGTGTTTCGCAAGAGCAATCCAAGGCTTTGGTGGCTAACAGCGCGCCCAAACAAATTGCGACGGTGAGCAACCTGAACGGTCAAGCCGTGGTCCAACTGGACGAGGGTTTTGACCGCGCATGGCGCCGTACCGGCTTGGCATTGGACCGTACCGGATTCACGGTAGAGGACCGTGACCGCAAGCAAGGCATTTACTTTGTCCGCTACCAAGAGCTGACTTCCGACAAGGCAGAACCTGGCTTTTTTGCAAAAATGTTCAGCGGCTCCAAGAAGGCCATTGACGCCGTGAAGTATCAAATTGCAGTACGTAGCACCGGCGAAAAGTCGACCGTCAGTGTGCTGGATGCCAGTGGTAACCCGGAAACTTCGGGTGTGGCGCAGAAGATTGTGAAAGTCATTGCTGACGACATCAAGTAATAGTCAAGTACATCGTCGCGAGGCGATGTACAGACGAAAAAAAACCACCGGAAGGTGGTTTTTTTTCGTCTGCAAGCAGATTACTGCTTAGCTGGCTCGGAAGCAGCGGCTGCAGGAGCAGCAGCAGGAGCTTCGGCAGCTGGAGCGGATGCAGCAGCAGCAGGAGCTTCAACAGCAGCAGGAGCGGCGGCAGGAGCAGCAGCAGGAGCTTCTTCTTTCTTACCGCAAGCAGCCAGGGCAGCAGCAGCGATCAGAGCTGCCAAAACGAGAGACTTGTTCATTTTTAAAGACTTCAGTGAGTTAACGAAACAATTTCCGGAAATTGTCTGAGTGGCAAGCCACCCAGCCCTGACGTAAAGCATTCGGTCTCTTTCCATCAGAGCTTGAAATTATACAAGACCCAAAACAGTGCACTCGGGTAAACCCTCTTTGAACTCAAAGCCCTAAAGTGCTTGCAGGAAACCCCGGCGAACTTTGGCGAAAGCACTCGTCTAACGTTTCTTTCAATTCGACCCGGCTGCGGGGCTCCTGCCCCCAAACCCCTACTGATCGGACAGGGTCTCTCCGGTGCAAATACCACTGCGGGCCCAAGAAAGCGCTGGGGAGTTCCGCATCATCAAGATGCTTGACCACCCGCGCGTCCACCAAATGACTCCAGGTGACCCGCCACTGCACAAAACGCGGGTGAAGCAGTGTGACCTGCTGGTAGCGCTTGGCCAAAAGTGTCAGGGTACGCCCCGCGCCCGCCCATTCGTGCAGCGCTTCCACCACGGCCTTTTCGCGCAGTGGCCAATTCACAAAATCCACATCGCACCAGACCATGTGCTTCCATTGCTGGGCCCGGGCAAGCTGGATGCCGCCGCGCAAGGCTTGCGCAAACTCCGAGGGACCTTCAAAGCGCCCCTCCAGAGGGAATGCGCCTTCATGACTCAACATGCAGCCAACCCGCATCGCACCACTCTTGCACGAGGTCGCGCGCGCCTTCGCTCAAGCGCTGTACATCCTTCCAGTCAAGCAGTCGTGTATCGGCCAGCCGCTTCATGAGCTGGGCATCACGCCCTGCTGCATTGAAGCTCTCGCCGTTGATAAAGACGTGGTGTTCGTCGTAGAGCATGCGTGTACGCCGGTCTAGGCGCACTGCAGCTTCGACCTCCTGGCCTTCGCCATCGAACCACACGTTGGACTTGGGCTCACTGAGGTATTCCCCTAAGGCCCTGGAGATGGCTTTCGGGTCTTTTAGCGCAGACTGCACAGCGGCTTGGGCAAAGTCGAGCATGGCCGGTGGCAGCTCACCATGAGCCTCAACCGCGGCCTGCTTCGGGTCGGCGTAGAGGCTGGCCGGAAGGTCATCCATGGCCTGCTCTGCAATACGCTGCAAAACCTCTTGAGCTAACTCAGCCTGAGATGGTGAGCGAAAACCGATGGAATACGTCATGCACTCCACTTCGGCTATGCCATCGTGGGCGTATTTTGGCGGCAGGTACAACATGTCCCCAGGCTCCAGCACGAACTCCTCCTCAGGTTCAAAGTTAGCAAGAATTTTGAGTGGCATATCCGGCACCAGGGACAGGTCTTTTTGTCGACCGATCCTCCACCGGCGACGACCCTGAGCCTGCAACAGAAACACGTCGTAGCTATCGAAATGGGGCCCGACGCCGCCTTGGTCGGTGGCGTAACTGATCATCAGGTCGTCCAGGCGGGCATCCGGCACGAAACGGAATTGGTTGATCAAGGCATGCACCCGCTCGTCATGGGCATCGACACCCTGAACCAGCAGGGTCCAGCCGGCTTGTTTGAGAGGAGGGAGGGACTTGCGGGCAAAGGGACCATGCTTGAATTTCCAGGCGTCACTTTTCCCCGGGGCACCCTGAACGACCAGACGCGACTCCACTTCTTCCTGGGCGGCGAGTTCCAGTAACTCAATACGTTCGAGCAATGGCTCAAAACCGGGTATTGCCTGACGGATCACCAGCGGCTTTTTGTGCCAGTAGCGCTGCATAAAGGTTTCCGGGCTGATGCCGCCTAGCAGCTGGAGAGGGGTTTGGATGTTCATGG
This sequence comes from Rhodoferax sp., assembly GCF_013297935.1. GTDB lineage: Bacteria > Pseudomonadota > Gammaproteobacteria > Burkholderiales > Burkholderiaceae_C > Allorhodoferax. The sequence goes on from NZ_JAAFIX010000001.1 coordinate 486,157, forward strand.
GACAATTCTCGCCTATGGAAATCACCACACAATGCGTCGTTGCCCTGACATGGACGCTGAAAGACACTTTGGGCGAAGAGCTGGACGTTTTGGACGAGCCGGTTGAGTTTTTGTTGGGCGGAAACGATTTGCTGCCTCCGATCGAAGAGGCGCTCCAAGGCCATGTTGCCGGGGACAAGCTGCAATTGCAAATTGAGCCTGAACAAGCGTTTGGCGACTTCAATGACCAACTGATTTTTCTGGAGCCAAGGACACTCTTCCCGGCCGACTTGCAGGAGGGCCTGACATTGGAGGGCTATGCCTTGCCTGAGGGCTGCAACCCTGATGCCCCCAAAGATGCGCTCTATACCATCACCGACATTTACCCTGAGCACGTGGTACTGGACGGCAATCACCCGCTGGCAGGCATCGCCATCCGCATCCAGATGAAGGTGGAGTCAGTGCGCGAAGCCACTGAGGAAGAAATCGGTTCCGGAACGCTGGGTACCGGCTTTTTCCGCATTCAGCCCCTGCACGAGCAAGGGCCCGGGAGCGGACACCTGCACTGAGTCGATCAAGCTTTTCCGGTAGAACCGTAGCCGCCCTCCCCGCGCTGTGACGCGGGGAATTCGGTCACCACATTGAATTGGGCCTGCACTACCGGGACGATCATGAGCTGGGCGATGCGCTCCATCGGCTCGATCGTAAATGGCACTTCGCTGCGATTCCAGGCACTCACCATGAGCTGCCCTTGGTAATCGCTATCGATCAAACCCACCAGATTGCCCAGCACGATACCGTGCTTATGCCCCAAGCCGGAGCGAGGCAAGATTAAAGCGGCATAGGCCGGATCTTCAAGATAAATAGCCATGCCGGTCGGCACGAGTTGCCAAGCGTTAGGCGCAAGCGTCAGAGGCGCATCCAGGCAGGCTCGCAAATCAAGGCCGGCGCTGCCGGGTGTCGCGTAAGTAGGCAGGTTGTCCTGCAAGCGGGAGTCAATGATCTTGACGTCGATTTTCATGAAAGTCTTTCAATGGGAATGAAGGCGCTTGGCAATTTCTGCCACCAACTGGCGCGCCAGCTGAAGTTTGTTATTTCGCGGTAGTTCGGTAGCGCCTTCGGCATCTACCAGCAGCAGCGCATTGTCGTCCTGGCCGAAGGTTGCGGGGCCGATGTTGCCCACCAGCAGAGGCACTTTTTTACGCAGGCGCTTCGCGCTTGCATGGGCCAACAGGTCGTGACTCTCAGCAGCAAACCCCACGCAAAACAAAGCCCCATCCACCGCGCGCGCGCTGGAGGCCACCTCTGCCAAGATGTCCGGGTTCTCGACAAACTCCAACTGCGGGGTAGTCCCCGAGCCGTCTTTCTTGAGTTTCTGATCAGCGGCTGTCGCAGGCCGCCAGTCCGCAACGGCAGCGGTTGCTATAAAAATAGTAGCATCATTCGCAATTTCCATAAGGGCTGAACGCATATTTAATGCAGATCTCACATCGACACGCGCAACACCGCGCGGTGTTGCCTGAGCAACCGGTCCCGCTACAAGTGTTACCTCCGCACCGGCTTCCTGTGCTGCACGGGCAATCGCGAACCCCATTTTTCCACTCGATAGATTGGTGATGCCCCGCACCGGATCGATAGCCTCAAACGTAGGACCCGCAGTCACTACGACCTTGTGCCCTGCCAGGAGTTTGGGTTGGAAAAATGCAATCACATCTTGCAGCAATTCTTCCGGCTCCAGCATCCGACCATCGCCCGTCTCTCCGCAGGCTTGGTCTCCATTGCCGACCCCGAGAACATGGGTTCCATCTTCGCGAAGCTGCTTTAAGTTGCGTTGTGTGGCCGGGTGGCTCCACATCTCCCGGTTCATGGCGGGAGCGACGATGAGTGGGACAATGTCTATGGGTCTGGCTAGGCACATCAAGCTTAGCAAATCGTCGGCACGCCCATGCAAGAGTTTGGCCATAAAGTCGGCACTGCAAGGGGCTATCAGAATCGCATCCGCCTCGCGGCTTAAATTGATGTGCGGCATGTTGTTGCGTTCGCGGGCATCCCACTGCGAATCAAACACCGGGCGGTTGCTCAGCGCCTGCATGGTCACCGGCGTGATGAATTGCGCCGCAGCCTCGGTCATTACGACCTGCACCGTCGCGCCTTGCTTAATCAGCGCACGGCAAAGTTCAGCCGCCTTGTAGCAGGCGATTCCGCCGGTCAAACCCAGAACAATATGCTTACCGGTAAGGTCCATGTCGTACTCATTTCTTGATGGCGCACAGCACAACGGCACTGTCGCAGACCGCCGCAATGTAGCAGACGCCTATAATCTCGCTTTACCACCTCATCGAACCCTCGAGTTCGCCCCTGACATGACCAAATTTGTCTTCGTCACCGGCGGTGTGGTGTCTTCCCTTGGAAAGGGAATCGCCTCAGCCTCCCTTGCTGCGATCTTGGAATCGCGGGGCCTGACAGTCACCCTCATCAAGCTGGACCCCTACCTCAACGTTGACCCCGGGACCATGTCTCCCCTGCAACACGGCGAGGTGTTCGTCACCGACGACGGCGCGGAAACGGACTTGGATCTCGGCCACTATGAGCGTTTCATTGAAACGCGCATGCGCAAGACCAACAACTTCACCACCGGTCAGATTTACAAGAGCGTGCTCGACAAAGAGCGGCGCGGCGACTACCTCGGCAAAACAGTGCAGGTCATTCCGCACGTCACCAACGAGATCCAAGAGTTCGTCAAACGTGGCGCGCGCTTCGGAGAACCCGACGCGGTGGATGTAGCCATTGTCGAAATCGGCGGCACCGTCGGCGACATTGAATCCCTGCCGTTCTTGGAAGCCGTTCGCCAAATGAGTTTGAAACTCGGCCCGAACAACAGCGCCTTTGTGCACCTGAGCTACTTGCCTTGGATTGCGGCAGCTGGCGAGCTGAAAACCAAACCTACCCAGCACACTGCCAAGCAATTGCGTGAAATCGGCATCCAGGCAGATGCCTTGCTGTGCCGTGCTGACCGGCCCATTCCCGACGAAGAACGCGCCAAAATCTCCCTGTTCTCCAACGTACCAGAGTGGGGCGTGATCTCCATGTGGGACGTAGACACCATCTACAAAGTCCCCCGCATGCTGCACGAACAAGGCTTGGATGGCCTCATTTGTGACAAGCTGCGCCTGAACACCCCACCGGCCAACCTCAAGCGCTGGGACGACCTTGTCCACGAAACTGCGAATCCACAAGGCGAAGTCACCATTGCCATGGTGGGTAAGTACGTGGACCTCACGGACAGCTACAAGTCTGTCAACGAAGCCTTGCGCCACGCGGGCATGAAGAACCACGTGCGAGTCAAGATCGAGCACGTGGACTCAGAAACCATCGAGTCCAGCACTGCCAACCAACTAGCCAAGTACGACGCGATTCTGGTCCCCGGAGGCTTCGGTAAGCGCGGTATTGAAGGCAAGATCAGCACCGCACGCTTTGCCCGCGAAAACAAAGTGCCCTACCTCGGCATTTGCTTGGGAATGCAGGTCGCTACGATTGAATTTGCCCGTCATGTCGCTGGCTTGAAAGAAGCCAACAGCACCGAGTTTGAGCCCGACTGCCCCTATCCAGTGATCGCCCTGATTACCGAGTGGAAAGACGCCGACGGCACCATCAAAACTAGGGATGCCAACTCAGACCTCGGCGGAACCATGCGTTTGGGAGCTCAAAGCTCCGACGTGGCGCAAAACACGCTGGCACACAAGATCTACGGAGACGTGGTGACCGAGCGCCATCGCCACCGTTATGAAGCCAACGTGAACTACCTCGACGCATTGCGGGCCTCCGGACTCGTGATCTCCGCGCTGACCCAGCGTGAGCAGTTGACCGAAATTGTGGAGTTGCCGCAAAACGTTCACCCTTGGTACGTGGGCGTTCAGTTCCACCCCGAGTTCAAGTCCACACCGTGGGACGGTCATCCTTTGTTCAATGCATTTATCAAAGCAGCGGTGGAGCATCAGAACGGCGGTAAGAATTTGAAAGCGGTTGCTTAATGAAACTCTGCGGCTTTGAAATCGGTCTAGACCGGCCATTCTTTTTGATTGCGGGCACTTGCTCGATTGAAGGGCTGGAAATGTCCATCGAGGTGGCAGGCAAGCTCAAGGAAGCGTGCTCCGGCCTCGGCATTCCCTTGATCTACAAGGGCTCGTTCGACAAGGCCAATCGCTCCTCCGGCACCAGTAAACGCGGTGTCGGAATCGACGCAGGTTTGAAGATTCTGGATGAGGTCCGCAAGCAACTCCAGTTGCCCATTTTGACCGATGTCCACGATGAATCCCACATTGCAGAAGTCGCTAGCGTGGTAGACGTGTTGCAAACGCCGGCATTTCTGTGCCGCCAGACGGATTTCATTCGGGCTGTGGCCCAGTCCGGCAAGCCCGTCAATATCAAGAAGGGCCAGTTCTTGGCCCCTTGGGACATGAAGAACGTGATCGACAAAGCCCGCGCTGCCGCAGAAGAAGCCGGATTGTCGCCCGACAGCTTTCTGGCCTGTGAACGGGGCGTGAGCTTCGGATACAACAATCTGGTAGCAGATATGACCAGCCTGGCCGAGATGCGCAAGTCCGGCGCCCCCGTGGTTTTCGACGTTACGCATTCGGTCCAAAAACCGGGCGGTCTCGGTGGCAGCAGTGGTGGTGCGCGCGACATGGTGCCGGTGCTGGCGCGTGCCGGTGTTGCAGCCGGTGTTGCCGGTCTGTTTATGGAAACCCATCCGCGCCCGGCCGAAGCATGGTCCGATGGCCCCAATGCAGTGCCCTTGCGGCACATGAAAGCGTTGCTGGAAACCTTGGTGGCGTTGGATTCCGTAACCAAAAAAACCCCATTACTCGAAGCCAATTTTGAGTAATTGGCGGCAAGATGGGATTTGACGTTTTTTGTTTGTGTGTTTTTGAACTGGAAAGAAACTAATGAGCGCAATTGTTGACATCGTCGGCCGGGAAATTCTGGACTCCCGCGGCAACCCCACCGTTGAGTGCGACGTTCTGCTGGAATCCGGCACCATGGGCCGCGCGGCCGTGCCATCCGGCGCTTCCACCGGATCCCGCGAAGCGATTGAGCTGCGTGATGGCGACAAAAAGCGCTATCTCGGCAAGGGCGTGCTCAAGGCTGTTGAACACATCAATACCGAAATCTCTGAGGCCGTTTTGGGCCTGGATGCTTCTGAACAAGCCTTCCTCGACAAAACATTGATTGACTTGGACGGTACTGAAAACAAGTCCCGCCTCGGCGCGAACGCGATGCTGGCAGTCTCCATGGCGGTTGCCCGCGCAGCCGCGGAAGAAGCCGGCCTGCCTTTGTACCGCTATTTCGGCGGCATGGGCAGCGTTCAGATGCCCGTTCCGATGATGAACGTCATGAACGGCGGCGAACACGCTAACAACAACTTGGACTTGCAAGAGTTGATGATCATCCCCGTAGGCGCGCCCAGCTTCCGCGAAGCCCTGCGCTGGGGTGCCGAAGTGTTCCACGCGCTGAAGAAAATTCTGCACGACCAGGGCATCAGCACTGCGGTGGGCGACGAAGGCGGCTTTGCTCCCAACGTAGCCAACCACGAAGCAGCCATCCAGATGATCCTGCAAGCGATCGACAAAGCCGGCTATGTCGCAGGTGAACAAATCGCTCTGGGTCTGGACTGCGCAGCTTCCGAGTTCTACAAAGACGGCAAGTACGAGCTGGAAGGCGAAGGCCTGAGCCTGACCGCCCAGGAATGGACCGACATGCTGGCTACCTGGGTCGACAAGTACCCCATCATCAGCATAGAAGACGGCATGGCCGAAGGCGACTGGGATGGCTGGAAAGTTCTGACCGACCGCTTGGGCGCCAAGGTTCAGATCGTGGGTGACGACTTGTTCGTGACCAACACCAAGATTTTGAAAGAAGGCATCGACAAAGGCATTGCCAACTCGATCCTGATCAAGATCAACCAGATCGGCACTTTGTCTGAAACCTTTGCGGCCATCGAAATGGCAAAGCGCGCCGGTTACACCGCCGTCATCAGCCACCGCTCCGGTGAGACAGAAGACTCCACCATCTCTGACATCGCTGTGGGCACCAATGCGGGTCAAATCAAGACCGGCTCCCTGAGCCGTTCCGACCGCATGGCCAAGTACAACCAATTGCTTCGGATCGAAGAAGACTTGGGTGATGTTGCCGTGTACCCCGGCCGCGCTGCGTTCTATAACCTGCGCTAAGCAGCTCTCTGCGACCGAACCACCGCCATGGGAAACCGCTGGGTCCCTGTCATGTTGATTTCACTTCTGCTGATCCTGCATGGACAGCTGTGGTTCGGTCGTGGAAGCATTCCGGACGTAGCCCGTCTATCCAAGCAACTTGAAGAGCAAAAGCAGCTCAATGCCCAGGCCTCGCAAGCCAATGAGCGGCTGGAAGCTGAAATCCACGACCTGAAAGAGGGTCTGGAAATCGTGGAAGAAAAAGCCCGGTCTGAATTGGGCATGGTCAAAACGAACGAAATCTACGTTCAAATCGCCCGATGAACCGGAAGGTCATGGGTATGAAGATAGCGGTTCTCGGCGCAGAATCCACCGGCAAGAGCACCCTCGTGCAAAGCCTGACCCAGGCACTACAAGCAGCCGGGACACCTTGCATTGCCATCTCTGAATTTTTACGGGAATGGTGCGATCTGCACCAAAGGACGCCGCGGCCAGATGAGCAAGCCCGAATTGCCCATGAGCAAACTCGGCGCATTGGCGCGGCCAGCGGCCCAGTGGTCGTGACAGACACCACCGCGCTGATAACCGCCATCTACAGCGACCTGCTGTTCCAAGACACCAGCTTGTATCCGGATGCACTGGATGACCTCCGCACTTTCACCCATGTGCTCGTCACGGGCTTGGACTTGCCATGGGTTGCCGATGGCCACCAACGTGATAGCCCCGAAGGTCAACAAGCGTTTCATCAGCGGCTGCAATCCGTGCTTCAGGAGCACAACATCCGATACTCCATGGTGTGGGGCACCGGACCCTTGCGCTTAGAGGCAGCCTTGCGGATCGTGCACCCCGACCACAAGGCAGACGATGGGCAAGCCGCAGAGCAATACGCCCGCTGGCTGGGGCGCTGCGAAAAATGCTCTGACGCGACCTGCGAGCACCAACTCTTCAGGTCGCTGCTGGCCGGCTAGTGCGACCCGGCGGGGCCGTGCTGCAGATGCACGGCCTCTGTGAACAATTGCGCAGCGTCCACAGGGTCAAACCGGTACTGCACGCCACAAAACTCACAAGCGACCTCAATATCGCTGCGTTCCGCGAGAATGCTCTCGGCCTCTTCACGTCCGAGCCCGACAATCATTTTGCCGACACGCTCGCGGCTGCAGTTGCAGCTGAAGCGTGGGGCAGTCTCACCACTCAGTGGCTCAAATCGGACTATGGTTTCTTCCCAGAAAAGGCGGCGCAAAATGGTGTCGACATCCAGCTCCAGCAGCTCTTCGGTCTTCAAGCTCTTGGCCAGAATAGCGATGCGGTTGTAGTGCTCGTTGAGCCCGATTTCATCTTCATTTTCTCTGGACACCATGCTTCCGGAAAGATTGCCCTCGCCTTGCATCGGCAGGCGCTGAATCAATAAACCCGCCGCCAACTTGTCATTGGCAGCCAGCACCAGCGTGGTGTCTAGCTGTTCACTTTGCAGCATGTAGTGCTCCAGCACTTCGCTGATGTGTTCAAGCGGTTTGCCGGTATCGTCAAACAGGGGAACTACACCCTGGTAGGGCTGCTGACCGGGGAACTTGGTCGTAGGGTCCAAGGTAATTGCGCAACGCCCCTCGTTGTGGGCGTTCACCATCTGGCTCAATGGCAAGCCGGGGGCAATCTCCCCCGCGACGGTGGCGGTCGAGCGGATTTTGAAATCAGGCTGGATTTCTGTGACAGCCAGCTTCACCGGGCCATCGCCAAAAATCTGCAAAATCAAGGCACCATCGAATTTGATGTTGGATTGCATCAGTGTCGCTGCAGCGGTGATCTCGCCTAACAAGCGCTGCACCGGCTCTGGATAAGCCCCGTGCTCGGTGCTTGAGGCGCGACGACGCAATATCTCCTGCCAGGTATCTGTCAGACGCACAATGGCTCCGCGCACCGGCAAACCATCAAATAAAAACTTGTGCAGTTCAGACATGCACCTTCTCCAAAAAAATAAGCCCCTTGCGGGGCAGGTCACTAGGCGATTTTCTTCAGGCTGTTCCTGAAACGTCGCGCATTTTCGACGTAGTGTTTGGCGCTGGCCACCAGCCCTTGCTGCTGTTCTTGCGTCAACTCCCGCACCGCTTTGGCCGGGCTACCAATAATCATGCTGCCGTCAGGAAATTCCTTGCCTTCCGTGACGAGCGCGCCAGCCCCCACCAGGCAACCTTTGCCGATACGGGCTCCATTCAGCACGACTGCACCGATTCCGATGAGGGATCCATCGCCGATAGTGCAACCATGCAACATCACCTGATGTCCTACGGTGACGTTGTCACCGATCTTGAGCGGCTTGCCCACGTCGGCATGCAATACGCTGGCATCCTGGATGTTGGTGCCAGCGCCGATACGGATAGTTTCCGTGTCGCCCCGCACCACCGCACCAAACCATATATTGGCATCTTCGCCAATTTCAACTGCGCCGATCACTTCGGCACTGTCGGCGATCCAGACACCCGTGGAAAGCGCAGGCGATTTGCCTTCGAGCTCATAGACCGCCATCCGGAACCTCACTCTGCAAAAAACTAGAATTGTAAGTATGGAACTCAGAGAACGCGCCCTCAAGGCCTTTCAGGCGGACTTGCCGAAGCAAAAAGCGCAACTTGCATTAGCGCTGCAGTCATCGCAAACCGCCATGCAGGTGGATCCGGAACGGCAATTCGTCGCGCCCGATCAGCCGGGCCGACCGGAGCGACCGGACCTGGTGGACCCCAAAGAAGTTCCGCGACGTTCGCCATTCACGCCCTTGGGGCATGCGGCCCTGATGCACTCGATTGCGCACATTGAGTTCAACGCCATCAACCTCGCATTGGACTGCATATGGCGCTACCCCCGGATGCCGGAACAGTTTTACCTGGACTGGGCTAAGGTCGCCGCAGAAGAGGCCCGACACTTCACGCTGCTTTCCGGGCACTTGGAAGGCCTCGGCCACCGTTATGGAGATTTTCCGGCCCATACAGGCCTGTGGACCGTCTGTCGCAACACGGCGGAAGACATCGTGGCCCGCATGGCACTGGTGCCCCGCACCATGGAAGCCCGTGGCCTGGATGCCACTCCATTGGTGCAAGCCAAACTCAAAAAAGTAGGTACAACCGCGGCCTTAGAGGCGTACGCCATTCTCGACATCATCCTGAGCGAAGAAGTCGGCCATGTGGCCATTGGCAACCATTGGTACCGCTGGCTGTGCACCCGTGATCAGCTCGATGCAGACGCCTTCTACGCACAGGCAGCGTTGCAATATGCCGCACCGCGCCCCAAGCCCCCCTTCAACTATGTAGCGCGCAAAGCCGCCGGCTTTACCGCCGCAGAGCTCCAGAAGCTGGACCATGATGCGGGCCTCAATTTCCCTCCAGCCCACCGCCTGCAGCCCACCTAGAATGGACTTTTCTGCCTATACGACTGCCAAGAGACTCACCCATGCATTCCACTGATCAAACTCTCGTTTCTGCCGGAACTGCAACGATTTCGCTAGCCCGACAGGCCATCGTCGACATCAGCCGATCCATCGCAGGGTATGAGCTCTTTGATCGCAGCGTGCACAACAGGGAACACACCGCTTCGTCAGATGCCCAGATGTTGTTCAATCTGTTGTCTCTCGCAGAAGGCGAAACATGGGTTGGAAAAACTCTGCTCTTCATCAATTGCACCCACGATAGTCTGGCCGGCGGCCATTTAGATCTCGTGGCGCCGGAGCACTGTGTCCTGGAGATTCCTTCTATTCCAGCATCGCAGTTGAACCAGATATCGCTTCGATTACCCACCTTACAAAGCCTGCACGCGCGGGGCTTCAAACTCGCTTTTGACTACTCGGTACTGACCCACTCCTATCAAGAATGGCTACCGCTTGCCACGTATATCAAATTCGACCTGAGCACTCTGAAGCCTTCCTCCATTCAATCTTTTGTGCGTCTGGCGCAAGCCAAGAACCCGAAGGTGAAACTAATTGCAGAAAAAGTGGAGACAGAGTCACAGTACTTACAACTCAAAGAAATGGGCGTCGGCCTCTTTCAAGGCTACTGGTTCGCAAGGCCCACTCTCATCGAAGGGCAGAGCATGCGGCCGGGTCAGGCGGCCATCCTTCAATTGATCAATCTGGTGCGCAAGCAAGCCAGCACCGCCGAGATTGAAGACGTTTTGAAGCGGGATCCATCCCTCTCGTTCAATCTATTGCGTTTTATCAACTCCGCAGGTTTTGGACTGCGCACCGAGGTCACCTCGTTCAAGCACGCGGTGATGTTGCTGGGCCTCAATCGGCTTTTCAAATGGGCCGCCCTGCTGATGACGACCTCCACAGGCAATGGACAGGCTCCTGCTATCGGCACCACGGCAGTCATTCGCGGTCGGCTCATGGAATTGCTGGCGGCAGAAACCCTACCGCCGGAGGACTGCGACAACGCCTTCGTGATTGGGATTTTTTCCCTGCTGGACAGCTTGCTGGGAATGCCTATGCACTCAGCGCTGGCCAACCTGTCTTTACCCGAATCCGTGACCGATGCGCTGCTCAAGCAATCGGGCCCCATGGCGGATTACCTGCAGCTTGTGCTGGCTTGCGAGACCGGAGACGACGCCACTTTTGCGCGTTGTGCGCAAACACTGCAACTCACGGAGAAACAAATCAATTGGGCCCACCTGCAAGCTATGGCGTGGGCAGACACCTTGGGCAGCGTCTAGCCCGCCCACTAACCGCGCGGGTGGTGCCTGGCATGCAAAGCTGCCAGTCGGTCCCTTGCGATATGGGTGTAAATCGTGGTGGTCGAAATGTCGGCATGCCCGAGCAGCATCTGCACCGAACGCAAGTCGGCGCCATGGTTCAACAAATGCGTGGCAAACGCGTGCCGCAAGGTGTGGGGAGACAGTGGAACCCGCACGCCAGCCTGCAAGGCATAGCGCTTGACGATGCCCCAAAACATGATGCGTGACATGGCACTCCCCGACTTGGCACCACGCACAGTCACAAAGACATCGTCACTCTGTCGCCCGGCCAGAAGCTCGGCACGGGACCCCGTCAGATAGCGCTGCAACCATAGCCCCGCCACCTCACCAAAAGGAACCAGGCGCTCTTTTCCGCCCTTTCCGGAGACCCTTAGCACCCCTTCGTTCAGGCCCAATTGAACCATCCGCAAGGTCACTAGTTCGCTCACCCGCAGGCCGCTGGCGTACATCAGTTCCAACATGGCTCTGTCCCGCACGCCCAAAGGAGTGTTGGCATCCGGCGCATTCAAGAGGGCTTCCACTTGTGCTTCCGTGAGGGTCTTGGGAACCCTGAGCGCCTGCTTGGCAGGCTGCAGCTTCAGCGTAGGGTCCTGATCGATGTATCTCTCACGCAGCGCCCAGCGGAAGTATCTTTTGAAAACGGTCAGGCGGCGGTTCGCCGTGCTGGCTTTGGTTTGCGCGTGGGTCGCCGCAAAGTACGACTGCAGGTCCAACTCGCGCGCGTCCGTCAACGGTCGGCCGGGCAAAGACGCTGCGAACAGGGTCAGGTCCCGGCGGTAGGCCTCCAAGGTATTCTTGGAGAGCCCCTCCTCCAGCCACAAAGCATCGATAAACGCATCTACCGATGCAACGTCCCCCTCCATCAGTCGAGGCGAAGCTTCGCGGAATCAACCACTTTTTTGTAGACCTCGAACTCCGCTTTGATTTGTGCCGTGAACTGCTCAGGCGTGTTGCCTACGACCAGGGAGCCCGTGTCTTCAATGCGCTTGCGGACTGCGGGATCTTCCAAGACCTTGCGCACACCCGCATTGATTTTGTCGACAACCTCTTTGGGCAAGCCCTTGGGACCGTAAATGCCATAAAACGCCATGCGGTTCACCGGCTCCAGCCCCACCTCTTTGAAAGTGGGCACGTTGGGCATCTGGCTCAAACGCTGCGGCGCCGCCACCACAATGGGCACCAGCTTGCTGGAATTGATGAACGGCAATGCCGAGGGCAAGTTGTCAAAAATCAAAGGCACCTGCCCGCCTACGGTGTCGTTCAGTGCAGGACCCGCACCCCGGTAGGGGATGTGGGTGATAAACACGCCCGTCAGGTTTTTGAACAACTCGGTCTGCATGTGTCCGATACCGCCGGTGCCCGATGAGGCGTAGGAGTATTTGCCCGGACTTTTCTTGATTTCGGCCAGAAATTCCTTGTAATCCTTGGCGGGAAAACTAGGGTGTACCGCGATCACGTTGGGCGTGGCTGCAATGTTGATGATGGGCGAAAAGTCGGTGAGCGGATTGTAGGGGTTTTTCGGGTTGATGGCCGGGTTGGCGGCCACCGTGGACACCGTGGCAATGCCCAGGGAATAGCCATCCGGTACGGCTTTGGCGGTCTCGTTAGCACCGACAACGCCACCGCCACCCGCTTTGTTTTCCACCACCACGCTCTGCCCTAGCACTTTGCCCAAAGGGTCGGCAATGATGCGGGCAATGATGTCGGTGGTACCGCCGGGCGCAAACGGCACCTGCAACTTGATCAGCTTGTTGGGATAGGTCTGCGCCATGCTCACACCGGAGGCCGCCACCAGGCTGCAGGCCAGAATCAAACGACGTTTCATCATGTTGTCTCCAAAAATAACAAAGCAAATCCGACAGGCTTGCCTTGACCGCATGGTAATGCGTGAAACGACGCCCGGTCTATGCGGAGGAACCATAAGGCTGCTGATATGCTCACCGGCGTGAATTACGCCCAGCTTCTCTTCCCCGACTTTTCGCTCATTCTTCTCGGCTACCTGGTGTGCCGTTACACCCAGCTCAACCGCCCCCTCTGGGAGAAGGTCGAGGCTCTGGTGTATTACCTGCTGTTTCCGGTCTTGCTGTTTCACTCCATTGTGAAAAGCCCTCTGGACCTGCAACTCGCCTCGCGACTCATTGGTGCCGGGTGGGTGCTGGGCCTGGCGACTATCGGCCTGGCTTATGTGTTGCCTTACCTCCCGGGCCTGCGGCGTTACATCGACGGGCGAGATCACGCGGCCAGTGCGCAGGTGGCCTTCCGTTTTAATTCCTTCATCGGCCTGGCCATCGCGGAGCGGATCGCTGGCCCCCAAGGGCTGCAACACATTGCGGTGCTCATCGGTGTGTGCGTTCCGCTGTTCAACGTGGCCGCCGTTTGGCCTATGGCACGGCATGCGCAGCGGGGCTTTTTGGGGGAGTTGATCCGCAATCCGCTCATCATTGCCACCGTCGCCGGCCTCACCAGCAACCTGCTGGGCTTTCAGGTACCTGTGTGGCTGGAGCCCACGGTGTCCCGGTTGGGCGCGGCATCCCTCGCCATGGGGCTGATGGCAGCCGGCGCCGGCATGCAGTTCGGGGCACTCGCCCGCGCCAAGACGCTGGCCGTGTCGGTACTGGCCATCCGCCATGCCATTGCACCGGCCATCGCGTGGGGGGTGTCGCGGGTTTTCGGTCTGGACCCTGCCCAGACCACCGTCCTTCTCGCGTTTTCTGCCTTGCCCACTGCCTCCAGCTGCTATGTGCTGGCGGCCCGCATGGGGTACGACGGAGCCTACGTCGCAGGGCTGGTCACCCTGTCGACCGTGCTGGGAGTCGTGAGCCTGCCGTTTGCCTTGGGGCTGTTGCGCAGCCTCTAACTAGCCGTACCAGCGCTCCAATGCCTCTGCGTGCATAGCGTGCCGGTAGGCACCCTGCGGCAGCCAGCTGGTCGCACTGCACGCGGCCCGTGAGACGAAGTCCAACAAGGTGATGTGACGCCGCAACACCCGCTCCTGGCGGTGCCCGATCAGCGGGTTGAAGATGCCGTAGCGGCTGAACAGCTGCCTCGGATTTTTCTTGATCCAGAGCCACGAGCCCATCTCCAGTGTCAGGGGCAAGAAAACCTGGCGGGCCGGATCCTGCAGACGCGTATGCAGGTAATCCCACAAGTCACCATGGGTCAGGTACTGCAAGCTCTGGGGCTCAAAAAGATAAGGGTGGTGGCTGTAGCTCTGCCGGTACATGCGCCGCAGCACATACATCTCCGCCAAATGGCATATGGGTTGGCGCGTGTGCGCATAAGGAAACCACAGCCGGTCCCGCACGCCGAAGCCTGAATGACAGTCCACGGAGATGCTGAAGGCCCGGTGGGTGAGTTCAGCCTCCACCACGTCGCACAGCGCTTGCGACTCCGGCTGCATCGGTGAATCGACCGCACCACGGTACCACGGGATGCGGGCACTCACCCGCTGCCCGCCCACCCAGGGGGGCACCGGCTCCTGCGCGTCAATCGGTGCATTGCGCATCAGATCCACCCCCTGCGGGTTGGCGCGTGTGCCGCGCTGCATGCCGCCGGGGTTGACCAGGGGCATGAACACCATGCGCATGGTTTGCAGTTGCTGGTGCAAGGTGTGGTCCCACGCCATGCGCTGCACCAAGCTGCCCAGAAAGGCCAGCACTACCTCGGTACCGATGCGCTCCAGGCCGTGCACACCCCCGAAAAAACCGATCGCAGGCACGTCGGGAGCGGGGTTGCCCATGGCAATGGCATACACCGGCAGCACGCCGCCCTCAGTGCCGACTTCATGCACCACACGCGCCTCAACGCGGTCTCCGGCAAGTTGCAATATCCGCTCAAGTTCAGCCAACGCAGGCAAGGCAGTGAAGGGCACAGAGTCTCCAGTTTTCAGCCAGCTTAGCGCTCCCGGAGGCGGTTTCAAAGCCCTGCAGCGAGGCCGCCACAGTGCCATCAAACCGTCACACAGGGGGCCTAAAGTCATTTCAGCAAAACGTAACCGGGAGCTGTCATGATTCTCAAACTGCTGGGTTTGCAACGACTTTTAGACGACTTGTTTGACGATGAGTGGCTGGCCCCCATCGCGCTGGTCGAGCTATGACAATGCGCGGCACCTCCGCCTGGCGCCGGCGTGCGATGTTTGGGTTCGCCTTGACGGTCGCCGCCTTCCAAGGCGCTGCTGAATGGTGGGCCTTGCAGCGAAACCCCCGATAGAGTTCACGGCGCAGCGCGCCTAGACTGTGCGCATGCGCATTACCTGGATCATTCGCACCTTGCTGCTGGCACTGGCTGCCGGTGTGGGCACACTTGCCTGGTGGCTGACCCACCCGCCGGGAATGGAGGGTGTGCAAACCTTGCGCTGGCCTGCCGAGGCCGGCCGGGCGACAGACATCACCGTCCGGTTTCTGGGCGTGTCCACCGTGGTGCTCGACGACGGGGAGACCGCCCTGATGACCGACGGCTTTTTCTCCCGGCCCGACAAACTCACCGTGTTCTTGCGCAAAGTGGCGCCTGATGTGCCGGCCATCACCCAAGGCCTGCAACGCGCCGGATCCCAGCCCGGAGCCAGCCGACTGGCAGCGGTGATTCCCTTGCACTCCCATTACGACCATGCCATGGACGCGCCCGAGGTGGCCCGTCAAACCGGCGCCCTGCTGCTGGGCTCCAGCTCCACCCTGATGGTGGGGCAAGGCTGGGGCTTGCCGCCGGAGCGCATGCAGCTGGCGCAGTTGCGCACACCCTATCGCTTCGGCCGGTTCACCGTCACCCTGTACCCGGCCCTGCACACGCCCACTGGTTTTACTGGCGGGGTCATCGCGCAGCCTCTGGTTCCACCCGTGCGGGCCACCGACTATCTGGAAGGCCAGAGCTACGCCATGCACATCGCGCACGGGAACCGCACCCTCCTGATAACCGGAACGGCAGGCTTTGTGCCCGGCGCGCTACAGGGTGTGAAGGCGGACGTGGTGCTGCTCGGCATCGGCGCCATGGGACCTCGCAGCGCCGAACACAAGCTCCGCTACTGGAATGAAACCGTGCACACCGTAGGCGCCCGGCGGGTGATCCCCCTTCACTGGGACGACTTCTGGATACCGTCTACCCTGCCCATGCAGCCCATGCCCCGCCCCCTGGATGACTTTGAAACGTCGATGGACTTTCTGCGGCAGCAAGGCGAGGCAGACGGCGTCAACATCCGCCTCCCCGCAGCATGGACGCCGATGGATGTATTCGACGGCCTGCCGCGCTGAGTCAGGCTAGGCTGGCCACACGGCCCGCCTTGATACCCGCCGCACTGGCGCGGGCCAGAAACTCTTGTACTGCGGTTTCGAAACCCGTCACCGGGCTCATGCAATCGGTCAACAGCACGGTACCCTGCAGGCGGGCTGCAGGCAGCGTGTCGATCAGGTCCGCGACCGAGGCTGCCACGCAGTGACTGGAGGCCTCGCCCGCTATCAAAAGAGTAGCGCCTTGCGCAGATAAAGCTTGGATCAAGGGCTTATTGAGCAATGAACGGGCATCATCCGCACGCGGTACCTCGGCTTTGAAGGCGCTGTACTGCTCGGTCAACGGGTTCTGGCCTTTGAGCACCTTGTTCACTATTTGGCCAGTCGCGAGCTCCCAAGCGGCCAGCGCCTCGCTCAAACCGCTGTGAATGTTGTGGCCCCAAGTCCCCAGCACACAGTGCACCGGCCAGACCACCAACTGGCGCTGACCGCTCGCCTCCAGGGCCTGCAAATAGGCGTGCACTTCGCCAAGCAAAGCCGGGTTGCGGGGCCGGTAGTCGCCGCGCGCCAGCTCCGCTGCCGTGATGACGGTGAACGGCGCCACCGCCGCGCCGTCAGCCCGCAGCCAGAACGTGGTGCGCTCCACGCCCACACTGGCGTGAGAATCCAGAGTCACCGTGATGCTGCGCACCTGGGCGGCATGCGGCACCAGCCAATCGGCCAGACGCTGCATATCGGCAGCGGCACCGGGCACCGGCAACGCAGCGCCGGGAATATCCAGAAAATCGTTTTGCGGATCGATGATGAGCAGGTCGTACAGGTTCATGGTGAAGCCTTGGAGGGTGTCAGAGGGGAGCCGGTGGCTGCAGTGCCCACAGCACATGCTCTTGCACCAGCGGGTCGGTATGGGTGGCGCGGCGTTGCAAGGATTGGACCAAGAGCCCACGCTCCGTAGCGTCCAGCGCCTGGCCATGCAGTGCATTGCCCATGGCGACCGCAAGGTTGCGCAACCAGCGCACATGGCCGATGCGCCGTATCGGGCTGCCCTCGGTGTGGCGCAAAAACGTATCTTCGGTCCAGTCCATCAGGGTGGCGAGCGCGCTGCCGGCGAGCCCGTGGCGCGCATCGAAATCGGGCAAGGTGCTGCGCTTGGCAAACTTGTTCCACGGGCAGACGAGCTGACAGTCGTCGCAGCCGTAAATGCGGTTGCCGATCAGGGGGCGCATCTCAAGGGGAATCGGGCCGTCGTGCTCGATCGTGAGATACGACACACAGCGCCTTGCATCCAGACGGTGCGGAGCAATGATGGCCTGCGTCGGGCAGGCGCTGATGCAAGCACTGCAGCTGCCGCAATGCGCCTCCACCGGCGCACTGTGCGGCAAGGCAACGTCGAGATAGACCTCGCCCAGAAAAAACATGGAGCCCGCCTCGCGGTTGAGCAGCAGCGTGTGCTTGCCCCGCCAGCCCTGACCACTGCGGCTGGCCAGCTCCGCCTCCAGCACCGGCGCACTGTCAGTAAACACCCGGTAGCCCAGCGGCCCCATGTGCGCTGACATGCGGTCTGCCAGTTGCTGCAACCGGTTTCGCAGCACCTTGTGGTAATCCCGGCCGCGCGCGTAGACAGACACAATGCCCTCGCCCGGGCGTTGCAGTCGCGCCAGCTCGGCGTCGGCCCAACCGTCTTCGGTGCCGCGCGGCAGGTAGTCCATGCGCGCCGTAATCACGCTCACGGTGCCGGGCACCAGCTCTGCCGGGCGGGCCCGTTTGAGGCCGTGGTGGGCCATGTAGCCCATGCCACCGTGGAAACCGTGCGACAACCAGGCCAATAAACCGGCCTCGGCAGAGGACAAATCCACACCGGCCACGCCAATTTGGGAGAATCCGAGTTCCCGGGCCCAGCCCTGTATCTGAGCGACCATGTGGTCGCCATCGAATTGAGCTTTGATTTGAGTGCTGTTGATCGTCACGACCCGATTGTAGAAAGCGCGGCCCCCGGCATCTTGCTGGAGTGGGCCGATGAATCTGACACCGCCGCCTTTGCGGCCCGGTGGGCCGGCACGCCAGCCCTGGCCAATGCCTTCGTGGCCCTGCATGGCGACCTCGGAGCCGGCAAGACCACCCTGGTGCGGCATCTGCTCCAAGCCTTGGGCGTGACGGGCCGCATCAAAAGCCCGACCTATGCGGTGGTGGAGCCCTACGAACTGCCCGCGCTGAATATCTGGCACTTTGACTTTTACCGCTTCAACGACCCGCGCGAGTGGGAGGAAGCCGGTTTCCGCGACATTTTTGCCAGCCCCGGTCTCAAGCTGGCCGAGTGGCCCGAGAAGGCCGCCGGCATGTTGCCGCCCGCCGATGTGAACCTGTATTTGCACACCCTGGACGACCACCGGCGCCGGGTACGCCTCGTCGCCACCACGCCTGCGGGCCAGCAACTCGTGGAAGCGGCCCAAGGAGCCGGGGCTTGAAGCGCCGCACCCTGCTGCAAGCTGGTAGCCTGGTGTTGACGCTGGGTGCTGCCGAGCTGGCCAAGGGCGCTGCCATCATGACCGTGCGAGTGTGGCCTGCGCCTGAGTATTCGCGGGTGACCATTGAGTCCGACTCCGCGCTCAGCGCCAAGCAGCTGTTTGTGCCCAACCCGCCCCGGCTGGCGGTGGATATTCAGGGCATTACCCTGAACCCTGCGCTCAAAGAGCTGGTGGCCAAGGTCAAGGCTGATGACCCGAATATTGCGGGCATCCGGGTCGGGCAGTTCACCCCGGACATCGTGCGCCTGGTGGTGGACCTGAAGCACCCCATCCGGCCGCAGGTGTTTAGCCTGGCACCCGTGGCGGCCTACCAGCACCGGTTGGTTCTGGACCTCTACCCGGTGGCCGAAGTCGACCCGCTCGACACCCTGATTGCCGATCGCGCCAACGAAGCCAAAGCGGCCCAGCCCGCTAAGCCGGTGGCGCAAGACCCGCTGGAGGCGCTGATCGCACAGCACACGCAGCGCCCTGCCGCTCCGGCCCCTGCGGCCAGCGCCAGTGTCCGGCCGGGTGACGCTATCAAAACAGGAGCTGCTCGCGCAGATTCTGCAGGGGCTAGCGGCACAAAAGATGCTCAAACACCGGATAAATCGGGCACCAGCACCGACCGGCTGATCATCATTGCCCTGGACCCCGGCCACGGCGGCGAGGACCCCGGCGCCATCGGCCCCGGCGGCACCCGTGAAAAAGATGTGGTCCTGAAGCTGGCGCACCTGCTGCGCGAGCGCATCAATGCCGCCAGTGTGAATGGCAATGCCATGCGGGCGTTCCTGACGCGGGATGCGGACTTTTTTGTGCCCCTCGGCACCCGGGTTCAAAAGGCGCGGCGGGTGCAAGCAGACTTGTTCATCAGCATCCATGCCGATGCATTTTTTACGCCCGACCCCCAGGGTGCCAGCGTCTTTGCGCTGAGCCAGGGCGGAGCCACCAGCAGTGCGGCGCGCTGGATGGCAGCCAAAGAAAACAAGGCCGATTTGATTGGCGGCCTCAATGTCAAAGCCAAAGATGCCACCGTCCAGCGGGCTTTGCTCGACATGAGCACCACGGCTCAAATTAACGACAGCTTGAAACTGGGTGGCAACCTGCTGGGCGAAATCAAGCGCGTGGGCAAGCTGCACAAACCACGGGTTGAGCAAGCCGCTTTTGCGGTGCTCAAGGCGCCCGATATTCCGAGCGTGCTGGTGGAGGCAGCCTTCATCAGCAACCCCAGCGAAGAGGCCAAGCTCAATAGCGAGGCCTACCAGAACCAGCTGGCCGACGCCCTGATGCGCGGTATTGAAAGCTACTTCGCCAAAAACCCGCCGCTGGCCCGCAACCGCACCACCAGCTAAAACGCCATATTCGGTTTTGCCGAAGCCGATATTTGTGTTTTTGGCGTGGAAATGCAGGCCCAAACCCGGCCTCATTGATCCATTAGAACTAGGTAGCAACCCTAGACTGGTCCTTTCATTCACGGACTGGAAGGAGGTTGTCATGGCTCTGGTGGAGAGAATTCAAGCAGCGGTTGCACGCACCGAAATACTGCCATTCAAGGTAGAAGTTGCCACCGAGGCGCAGATGGACGGCGTGATCCAGCTACGCGCTGCCTCCTATGGCAAACACCTGCCGGAACTGGGTGCCAAGCTGCGAGAGCCTGAAGCCGCCGACTTTGCCTATGGGTGCGAAGTGTTTGTTGCCACCTCTAAGCTCGACGGCACCGTGCTAGGGACCTTAAGGACCCATTCCAATGTGATGGAGCCGTTGCCGCTGCAAATGTCTTTGGCGCTCTCCAGCGATTTTCAGGGCCAACGAATGGTGGAATCTACGCGGCTGTGCATCAAGGGCACTTCGGGCTCGTCCCTCGTGCGGGCCGCATTGTTCAAGGCTTTTCATCGCTACTGCCTGGCACAGAACGTAGATTTCATGATGGCGACCGGTCGACGGCCTGTAGACCGGATTTATGACAGCTTGCTCTTTACCGACGTCGGGCCGGCAGGAGTTTTCTATCCCATGACGTTTACAGGCGGTGTGCCACATCGCGTGATGTACCTGGACCCGCAACGGGCGCAGAGACTCTATGTGGGCGCCCAGCACCCCCACACTGATTTCTTCTTTGAAAAAGTTCATCCGGACATCGATATCTCCGGGGCCAAGCACCTTGCGGAGTCCCTTTGGATGTGCCCAGATCATCAGCCAGGAAACTGGAAGGCACCAGCCCCCACAAGTGCCGCCGCCATGTCTTTGAAGTAACTGTGCAGTGGGCAGCCAACAGGCTGACTGCGCGCTTGAAATTGCCGGGTCAGCCTTCTTGGCTCAATCGCGACGAGAGTCGCGGAATAAGGGCATGGAGACCGACCCCTCCTCTTGAATAGCTTCGAAAAATGCGCGGATCTCAGGGTCTTGAATGAAATCTGCACCACTCGAAGCGGCCAGAATTTGCTCCGGTGTCACCGGCCTGCTGATGCCATAGCCCTGCGCGTAGTCAATACCCGCATCGAACAAGACCTTGATGGTTGGCAAGTCTTCTGCAAACTCGCCGACGGACTTCATACCCAGGCTGCGCACCAAGCCACCAATAGCAACGATGATGGCTTGGCCGGCATAAATGCGCACGGCATCCCGGACCAATGAACCATCCAACTTCAGTGAGTCCACTGACAGTTGTTTGAGGTAGCCGAACGAGGAATACCCGGCCCCGAAATCGTCGAGCGCAACTTTGCCGCCCATGGACCGGACCCGATCAATGAAGTGCTGCATATTCTTCATGTCGGTGATCGCGACTGTCTCTGTGATTTCAATACACAGTTTTTCCAGTGCTACCGGATGCTGCTCAAACAAGGTGAAAAGCTCTTGCGTGAATGCTTCGTCATTCAACGAGCCACCGGACAGGTTCACCCCCACAAACCGCGTAGCCTGAAGCTTGTCGGCGTTCTCCTCAATCCAACGGACTGTGGTGCCAAGCACCCAGCGGTCGATGATGGCGGTTTTTCCGTGTGCCTCTGCAGCTTCAATAATGGTCCCCGCCCCCACCACCTCGCCATTCGCCTTGAGGAGTCGGATCAGCACTTCGAAATTCAATGAATCAAACGGTCTACTGAGAGACACCTCGGGTTGCATCAGCAAAAACAAACCCTCGGGTGTTTGGCCTCGCTCAAAACAATCGATCAGTTCCAACTCGTCCTGATGCTGCTGCAAAAATCGGTCACCGGATGTCATAACGAACATCCTCTGTTGCGGGCGCTTCTTTGCCATGCGGCACAGCATGTCTGCCGCAGATATCAGCCCTTTTAAATCCATCGCTTGGCATTGGTCAGCGCCGACGAGTCCTGTAGATATATCGAGCGCGAAACTCTGAGTTTCAATCTGAAACGGAGCCGCACCGATCAGCGTTGTGATCGTATTGCAAAGATGTTCACACTCCGATATCGCACCGTCGTAGAAAACAATGACAAACTCATCGCCACCAATACGGGCCAAAACATCCGCCGGGCGCAAGACGCTTCGCATCCGCTGTGTCACTTGCTTCAGCACCTCATCACCGGCACTGTGACCATAGAGGTCGTTGATCAGCTTAAAACGGTCCAGATCAAAGTACGCAAGTGCGGAGGGCCGTCTCGAACTACGCTCAGTTTCAAGTCCAAGGCCCCGCAAGTTCAAACAACCAGTCAGCGGGTCGTGGCTCGCGAGCTCTTCCAAACTCGCCGTCGCCAACACCTGCGCAGTAATGTCTTGCAAGGAGCACTCCACAATGGCGCCATCCGCCGTGGATGCCCGCACAGCAAACCACCGGTAATCGGATTGATTTGCCGACTCGACGCGTGTCTGCAACTCCAGAATTCCGGCCTGTCGCGCTGCCCGCAACGCGAAGATTCGCCTTTGAACTGTCAGATCAAAAAGATCAGCCAGCTCCGATGTGCCCTGTTTACCCAGGGGAGCGAGCATTCCCTCAAAGGCCGGGTTCGTTTTTGATATGTGAGTACCCTCGGTTACCGAAAACAATCCAATAGGAGAGTCTTGGTAAGCCGCCTCCAGCAAAAGCTGGGCCTTCACATTTTGCAGACGATGGGTCCGCATATGCTCGGCAACCGCTGCTGATGCCAGGAGAGCAGAACCAATGGCCGCGGTCACACTGTTCAACCCGTACTCAAAAAACCGTTGCCCAGTGGAGGCGATCAGCACTTCATTCAAGGTAGCTATCAAGGTCAGAAACGTCGACGCGCCGTACCATGCGGCAACACGGGATTCTGTTTTCCACAAGAAACATCCCAGATAGGCAGCGATAACGAGTGAGCCTAAAAACGTACCTACCCACAGTGACGGCAGCAAGCTCTCATAGGAAACAAACAGTGCGGCAAACAAAAAGCCCAAAGACAGCACCTGAAGCGCCACCAGTGGCCACTGTCGTTTGATTCCGAACAGCTCTTTTTTGAACAATACACAAAACAAACCAACGCTGTTTGCGAAATAAAGGCACAGCGTCCACTGCCGCATCGGAATCAAATACTCCGGCGGGATCTGCAGGCCTAGAAAGCTGAAGTCGGTACCAACCGATAGCGCGGCCATACGCATATTGAGGATCAGCCCTCCTACAAATGCCAAATAGAGTGCATTGAAATTGACAAAGGCTGTCAAGAGCATGAACACTGCCAACACCCCGATAGCCGCTTCTATGGCCACTCCTGTCTTTTTGTGCAAGAGCTGCGCCTGACTCAAGGCTTCACTGCTCCATGCGTTCGCAGTAAATTTGGCTGGGCCTCTGAAGGTCGCACGGCAAGCCACACGCGCCTGCGCCAATGCGGCAGGAACCTGCAATGCAAACCCGCCACGGCTTTTGGCCATAAACCCGTGGGCACCACTCAGGTCTGCGCTGCCGAGCGCTTGCCCCGAGTCTGCTGCCCAACACGCCATGCCCATGGAGTGCCGGGAAGGAAAGTCAACCACCATGGCTTGCCCCTGTGCGCTGGAAGGTGCCGAAAACTCCATCCAGAAAGGCGCCGTCGACCGCTGTGTGTCGATGATGTTGGCCTCACCCCGAAAAATCAAACGATCGTTCGGCGGCTTAGGCCCTGCATACGCCACCGCGTCGGCCTGCTCCCACACCTTGAGTGAAAGCGCGGTTCCGCTAGCCAGTGGCGCTGTATTCTGAAAACCCCACCATAGACCCAGTGTCAGTAGAAGTGCAGCGACCGGAAAAACAAAAGTCGTCAGTCGCTCCAGCAGGGTTCCAACAATTTTTTGCACAGGAAGTAAATCTTTAAGCTGGCCGCTTGGTTCGGCTCTTCAGTGCTCCCGCCACGACGATCAAGCCGGGGATCAGGATCATCGCCCAAATAATCTTGTCCAAATTCATTTTCACCCACGGAATACTGCCCAAAAAGTAACCGGCGGAACAAATACCCACCACCCACAAAACCGCGCCGATCACATTGAACAGGGTGAACTTGGCGCGGTTCATCTGGGCTACTCCTCCCACGAAGGGAACAAAGGTGCGCAAAAACGGCATGAAGCGCGCTGCGATGATGGTGAATCCGCCGTAGGTTTCGTAAAAGTTGTGGGCCTTGTCAAAAGCAGCTTTGTTGAAAAAACGGCTCTGCTCCCACTGAAACACTTTGGGCCCGAAGTAGCGCCCGATGCTGTAGTTGCACTGGTCTCCCAACACAGCCGCCACCAGCAGCAAACCCACCGCGAGGGGGTAGCTCATCAAGCCGGCACCGCACATGGCGCCAACGACAAACAGGAGCGAATCCCCCGGCAAAAACGGCATAACCACCACGCCGGTTTCCACAAAAATAATCACGAACAGCAGGGCATAAACCCAGGCCCCGTAGGTCTGGACAAACACTTCAAGGTGCTTGTCCACGTGCAAAATGAAATCGATGAGTACAGCAATTAGTTCCATGGGTGAGATTATGCTGCCCGCCTAAAATGCTTTTGTGAACGCACCACTCTCCCCCGCCCCCCGCCGCCCCATCCGTGAACTCCCCGACGAACTCATCAGCCAGATTGCGGCCGGTGAGGTTGTGGAGCGCCCCGCCAGTGTGGTGCGCGAGCTGGTGGACAACGCGCTCGACGCCGGTGCCACCCAAGTCACCCTGCGCTTGCTGGCCGGTGGTGTGCGCCTCATCAGCGTGGAAGACGACGGCCAAGGTATCTTGCGCGACGAGCTGCCCATTGCCTTCAAACGCCACGCCACCAGCAAGATCGGCAACCTGCGCGACCTGGAGAGCGTGGGCACTATGGGCTTTCGGGGTGAGGCGCTAGCCGCTATCAATTCAATAGCTGACTGCGCGATATTGTCGAGGGCTAGCGGCCTGAATGATGCCTATTTGCTCGACGGCCGCACCGGCGAGCTGCGCCCGGTGGCCCGCAACACCGGCACCACGGTAGAAGTGAAAGAGCTGTTCTACAGCACCCCCGCGCGCCGCAAGTTCCTCAAAACGGACGCCACCGAGCTCGCGCACTGCATCGAATCCGTGCGCCGCCACGCGCTGGCCCGCCCTGACGTGGGCTTTGCCATCTGGCACGAAGGCAAGTTGATAGAGCAATGGCGCCGCTGCCTCGACATGCCCTTGGCAGACGCCCCCCTGGACGCAGCTCTCGCCGCACTGGACCAGCGCCTCAGCGACGTGCTGGGCCCCGAGTTTCTAGCCCAGAGCGTGCGGGTGGACTGGCACAGCAGCCAAGCCAATGAATTCGGCCAACCCGCCCTGCGGGTCTGGGGCCGCGCCGGCGTGCCCGACGCTGCCCGCTCGCGCGGCGACCAACAGTTTTGCTACGTGAACGGCCGCTTTGTGCGCGACAAAGTGCTGACCCACGCCGCCCGCAGCGCCTATGAAGACGTGCTGCACGGCAACCGCCAGCCGGTCTACGCCCTGTATGTGGCCATGGACCCCACGCGGGTGGACGTGAACGTGCACCCCACCAAAATCGAAGTGCGCTTCCGCGACAGCCGCGAAGTCCACCAAGCCGTGCGCCACGCCGTAGAAGACACCCTGGCCGCCCCCCGCGCCATTACCGCCGCCGGCACCGTGGCCGGCCAAGCCCAAGCGCCCAGCCTGTTTGGCACCACCAGCGAAACCGGCGCACTGCCCTCCCCCGGCATTTATGTGCCAAATAGGCCTGTAGCCCCCATGTACAGTGCGCAACCCGCTATTAAATTTGAATCAAACGAGGGCCTGATAGGCCACCGCGTCAACGACATGAGCCAGCTCTGGCAGCGCAACCCAGCCACCCAAGACGGCTGGGTGGCTGCGGGCTCTGCGCAGGTCAAGGGGGAGCCCGCGCAGCGGGCGGAGGACACGGAGCAGAGCGCGCAGCCACTCAGCCGTCTAGCCAGCGAAGAAGCCTGGCCTACCGGCCGCGATGGCAACGAAAACGCTTGGCCCCTGGGCCGCGCGATTGCCCAGCTGCAAGGCGTCTACATCCTGGCCGAAAACGCCCAAGGCCTAGTCGTCGTCGACATGCACGCCGCCCACGAACGCATCGTCTACGAACGGCTGAAAAACCAAATCAACCTCACCGCCCCCGACGGCAGCGTGCACCCACTGGCCAGCCAGCCCCTGCTGATCCCCGCCACCTTTGCCGCCACCCCCGACGAAGTCGCCACCGCCGAGGCTCACGTCGCGACCCTCAACACCCTGGGCCTGGAAATCAGCCCCTTCTCCCCCAAAACCCTGGCCGTGCGCGCCGTGCCCACCACCCTGGCACAAGGCGACGCGGTGGAACTGGCCCGCAGCGTGCTGGCCGAGCTGGCGCAACACGACGCCAGCACCGTCATCCAGCGCGCACAAAACGAGATTCTGGGCACCATGGCCTGCCATGGCGCCGTGCGCGCCAACCGCAAACTCACCCTCGAAGAAATGAACGCGCTCTTGCGCGACATGGAAGCCACCGAGCGCAGCGACCAGTGCAACCACGGCCGCCCCACCTGGCGCCAGGTGACACTCAAAGAGCTGGATGGGCTGTTTCTGCGCGGGCGCTGAGCGCCATGCCACCTGCAGCTCACCTGTGCCTGCCCGATCTCAGTCGCGAAGCGCGCGAGGCCGAGCAGGCCTTGTTCGCCAAAGCTAACCCAGCCAAAGCCGCCACCGCAGCCCGCTATTTCCAAAGCGGCCCTGGGCAGTACGGAGAAGGCGATCAATTTTTGGGCATCCGCGTGCCGGACATCCGCGAAACGGCCAGGCAGTTCAACACCCTGACCCTTGGTGATTGCGCGGCCCTGCTGCAATCTCCCTACAACGAGGTGCGCCTGCTGGCGCTCGACATCCTCACACGCCGCTTTGCCAAGGGCAAGGCGGATGTGCAGACCGCGGTGGTTGACTGCGTGCTGCAGCACCGCGACCGCATCAATAACTGGAACCTGGTGGATGGCGTGGGGCCTTACATCACCGGCCCCTACCTTCTGCAGCGCGATCGCAGCGTGATCTGGGAGCTGGCGAAATCCCCGGTGTTGTGGGACCGCCGCTTGGCCGTGCTCAGCACTTTTGCCTTTATTCGCGCGGGTGATTTTGATGACGCGCTCAAGCTCTACGCCCAGCTACTCTCCGACCCGCACGAACTCATGCACAAGGCCTGCGGCTGGATGCTGCGCGAGCTGGGCAAGCGCGATACGGCACGGCTATTGGCGTTTCTGGAAACCCACTATGCCGACCTGCCCCGCACCACGCTGCGCTACGCGATTGAAAAGTTCACCCCCCAGCAGCGCAGCGCATTGCTCAAGGGTGACTTTCCGATGCATTGAACAAAGCCTGGCTCAGTCCTTGCCGTAGTTCGGCGAACGGGGACCGTACAGCATGCCATTTTTCTGGCCCGCAGACATCAGTCGATTGGCCGCCATTCCGGCAATCTTGTGGCTTTGGTCCGTAGTGCTTGCAATCACTTGCTTGACGATGGCAGCGATCAACAAACCGGCCAGGCCGCCTTGTTGCTGGTTGTTCTGCCCCTCCTCACTGGAAGCAGTGGCGCTTCCCGTCCAAAGCTGCTTGCCGGTTTTCAAGTCTACTAACTTCGCATCAGCTGTGACCACCGTCACACTGTTGACGACTTGAAAACTTGACCCGTATTTGCTGATGTTGACGTAAAGCGCAGCATCCGCGCCGAATATTTGCCTCAGCTTTTCACGCGAAACGCCATGCATTTCAGCAGGTTGGGTCATGCCGTTTTCACGGAATGTTTCAGTTACCAAGGTCACCGGCAAGACGTAATAGCCAGACTCTGCCAATGGGAATGTCGCTTGCGACAAAACGCTGTAAGGCGCATAGACCTCCGGCGTGCTGTTCAGCGGCGGTAACACCAAAATGGAGCGTGGACGGCTTTCCTTGTACGCGGTGTAGTCAAAAGGAGGCGCTGTTGCACAGCCAGCCATCACCACAGCTGCACAGGCAACCGCCAGCAAGCGGTAGGTTAGTTTCCATTGCATACGTTCTCCCCCTTATTTCTTGAAATTGCGCAGCAAAAAGTCGACATAGGTTTCCGACTCGGGAAACAGCTTCTTCTCGGTCTGCACTTGCGCCATGAACTGGTCAGGCTTGCCTTGCTTGCCGTAGAGCAAGCCCAAATGGGCGTGGTAGCCCGGGGGTACCGCAGCGCCGCTGGCTCGGATCTTCTGCAGATCCGTCTCCATGGATTGCACTTGCGCATCCAAGCTCTGGCCGTCTCCACGGAAGTACTGGTCTACGTTGGCTTGGTAAGCCTGCCACTGATAGAGGGTTGTGGGCTTGGTGGCGCACCCTGACAGGGCTAAACCTAACGCGGCCGCAGCAGCGACCGACATCCATCGAATAGTCATAAAAAACTCTTAAGGAATGAAGTGGAAAATCAGGGGTTGGGGCGCCATGCGCCACCGTCAATACCTGACACCAGGTTGTTCACCGCGTCACGGATCGCCAAGTCCAGCACCTTGCCGTTGAGGGTAGAGTCATAGCCGGATGCACCGCCGAAACCGATGACTTCGCGCTCCGACAAGCTGTACTCACCAGCCCCTTGGGACGAAAAAACCACTTCCGATGTCAGCGTGTTGACGATGTTGAGGTTGACTTTGGCGTAAGCAATCTGCGTTCTGCCACGCCCCAATATTCCAAATAGCTGCTTGTCGCCCACTTCCTTGCGGCCAAACTCGGTCACATCACCGGTGACCACATAGTCGGCACCTTTGAGTGTTTGAACCTGTTTCTTCAGCGCAGCTTCTTCCTTGATCTCGCTCATGTTGGAACGGTCCAGCACACTGAAGCGGTTGCTCTGCTGCAAATGCGTGACCAAGATGGTCTGCGCTTGGCTGCCCAAGCGGTCCACATTGTCCGAAAATACACCGCGCATAAAGGACGAGCGGTTGTCAAACTTACCGATCGACACCGGAGTGCGCTTGCCGCTGTAGGTTTGCGCGGCCGACTCCACTTTCTGAATGGGCAGGGTGCGGGCCCCCTCTTGCACACAGCCGCCCAGCGTAGCCAAAACGGCAAGCGCTACCGGCAAAAAAATCATCTTATTCATTAATGACTCACTCCCTTGATGGAAAAAATCAGCAACGGATCAGCCACAAATTGCAGCCATCTCTCCGCGCCGGGCACAAATGTAGCCCAACAAATTACCGTTCGATTCCCATCGACCTAGAATACTTTTCAGCACCTCGACCTCCCGCAGTTTGCTAAGCGGATGATGTCTTGACCTCTGCCATATGACCACATGCCCTGCCTGACTCAGAGAGGGCTAGGTCCCTTTTAAACTGCGGCTATCCGTGCAACGTCGCACCCGCCCGATCCGTTGCAGCTGGCACAGCGTCAGCCACATAGCGCGCAACAAACCCACCCACGGCAGTCTCAGGCAGGCTCACCCACACTGTGTGCCCGCTGCCGGGGGCCACGTCCATCGCGGCACCTTCTGCGTTTTCCATGCGGGTCAGGGTCACGTCGACATTGCCTGCGGGGTGGATGATTTCCAGCCGGTCGCCCACAGCAAACTTGTTGCGCACATTCACCTGCGCCAAGCCGCGCGCTGCATCAAAGGCCAGCACATCGCCCACATACAGGCTGCGCCCGCTCTCGGAGTATCCGCGCAGGTAGTTTTGGGTCGCCTCGGGCGTATGGCGCTGGAAGAAGCCACTGGTGTAGCCCCGGTTGGCCAGGCCCTCGAGCTGGCCCAGCAGCTCCGGGTTGAGCGCGCGGCCGGCCACGGCGTCGTCAATGGCTGCGCGGTAGGCCTGCGCGGTACGAGCCACGTAATACGGGCTTTTGGTGCGGCCTTCGATCTTGAGCGAGTCCACCCCGATTTCCACCAGGCGCTGCACATGCTCGATGGCGCGCAGGTCCTTGGAGTTCATCACGTAGGTGCCGTGCTCGTCTTCTTCAATCGGCATGTACTCTCCGGGCCGCTGGCTTTCTTCGAGCAGGTAGGCTATGGATGGGTGGGCCTCGGCGGGCACCTGGCTTCCCTGCCCGCAGGCGTGGCTGCTGTGGGTGGGCGACAGCACATCGCCACTCGCATCCAACTGCGCGGTGTGGGTCTCGTAGTCCCAGCGGCAGGAGTTGGTGCAGCTGCCCTGGTTGGCATCGCGGTGGTTGAAATAGCCCGACAGCAGGCAGCGGCCCGAGTAGGCTATGCACAGCGCGCCGTGCACAAACACCTCCAGCTCGGTGTCCGGGCAGTCCTGGCGGATTTGCGCCACCTGGTCCAGCGACAACTCACGCGACAAGATCACGCGGCTAATGCCCACCCGGCTCCAGAACTTCACCGCCGCGGCATTCACTGTGTTGGCCTGCACCGAGAGGTGAATCTCAATCTCCGGCCAGGCCTGGCGCGCCAGCATGATGAGGCCGGGGTCGGACATGATCATCGCGTCGGGCTTCAGGTCAATCACCGGCTGCATGTTCTTCACATAGCTCTGCGTCTTGTTGCCGTGCGGGAAGATGTTGGACACCAGGTAAAACTTTTTGCCCTGCGCGTGGGTGTGCTCAATGCCGGCGCGCAGCACCTCGAGGCTGCCGAAGTCGTTGTTGCGCACGCGCAGGCTGTAGCGCGGTTGGCCGGCGTACACGGCGGTCGCGCCGAATGCCAAGGCAGTGCGCAACATCGCCAGCGAGCCCGCAGGCGCCAGCAACTCAGGGGTGCGATGATGAGGGGAAACAGGTGCAGCAAGGGTCATGCGGAAATTATCTTGGCGAGGGTCGGGATGTCGCGTGCAGCGCATTTGACCCACATCAACAGATTCACGATCACCGCATCCATGCTAGCCACTTATTTCATTCAACTTGTCGGACTCTCTGCTTTGTGGGGCGCTTCGTTTTTGTTCATCCGCATTGCCAGTCCGGTGTTCGGGCCCAATGTGCTGGCCTTTTTGCGGGTGACCTTGGCGACCCTGACCCTGGCCGTGTTGATGCGGGCTTTGGGGCAGCGCTGGGCATGGCGCCAGTGGCGCACCCTGGTGGTGATTGGCGCCCTGTCGGTGGCGATGCCGTTTTTATTGTTCGCCTGGGCCGGCCTGCAGCTGCCGGCGGGCTACAGCGCTTTGCTCAACTCCACTGCGGTCATTTTTGGCATGTTTGCCTCGGCCCGCATGGGCGAAGACACCATCACTTTCAAAAAGCTTCTAGGTTGCGCGTGCGGCTTTGCCGGGGTGGCACTTATCGTGAGCCTGGGGCCGGTGGAGCCTTCTTTCAAGGTAGTGATGGCCGTGATGGCCTGCGTTGCAGCCTCAGCCTGCTATGGCTTGTCAGCTCCCATCACCAAGCGGGCAGTGGGCCAATTGCAACCGGTGCAAATTGCAGCCGGCATTCACGCCATGTCCCTGCTGATGGTGCTCCCGGGAGCGGTTTACAGCGTGCCCTCGGCGCACTTCACCTGGGGCGCGCTCGCGGCCGTGGCTGCCATGGGCATCGTGACCTCGGGCTTGGCCTACTGGGCCCACCTGCGCATCTTGCGCCATGTGACGCCCGTGGCCGCCATGAGCCCCATCTTTATGGTGCCCGTGTTCGGGGTGCTGTGGGGGCACTTGTTTTTGGGCGAAGAGCTGGGCCACGGCTTGCTGGTGGGCGGCAGCCTAGTGTTGCTGGCCAGCGCACTCATTACCGGCTTCAACCCCCTGCAACGCTGGCTCGACCTGGCCAATACCAAACCCTGAATGTTGTCACGTAACAGTCATCCAGGCTCACCATGATCACGGGTTGCTTATTTTCACCATGAGGGACCTTATGAAAATCATGCGTTTTGCTTCCACTGCGGTGGCTGTTTCGATTGCAACCTTGCTCGCTGCTTGCAGCACGCTCGGCACCCCAACCTCGGCCTACCCCACCCTGAATGGCGCCAAGCCCTTGGTCATTGGCCACCGCGGTGCCAGCGGCTACCTGCCCGAGCACACACTGGCGTCTTACAAAAAGGCCATTGAAATGGGTGCCGATTTCATTGAGCCTGATTTGGTGGTCACCAAAGACGGGGAACTGGTCGCCCGCCACGAACCCAACATCACTGCCACCACCGACGTCTCCACACGCGCCGAGTTCGCCAGCCGCAAAACCACCCGCAAAGTCGACGGTGTGAACGAGACCGGCTGGTTCGCCACCGACTTCACCCTGGCCGAGCTGCGCACCTTGCGCGCCAAGCAGCCCAATGCCGCGCGCGACAAGTCGTTTGACGGCCAGTTCCAAGTCCCCACCTTCCGCGAAATTCTGGACCTTGCCAAGACCGAGTCCGCCCGCACCGGTCGCACCATCGGCGTGTACCCCGAAACCAAGCACCCCACCTACCACGTAGATGCCGGCCTGCCCATTGAGCCGCGCTTGCTCGCCCTGCTGGCCGAATACGGGTACACCAACAAAGATTCCCCGGTCATCATCCAGTCGTTTGAAGTGTCCAACCTCAAAGCCCTGCGCAAGCTCACCCAGGTGCGCCTGGTGCAGTTGGTGGACGCGGACGATGTGGACTCCAAAGGCAATGTGACCCTGGTGGCTCCGTTCGACAAGCCTTATGACTTTGCGGTAGCCAAAGACAGCCGCACCTTCCCCGACCTGCTGACCCCCAAGGGCCTGGCAGAAGTTAAAACCTATGCCGACGGCATCGGCCCCTGGAAGCCCTACCTCGCCAGCGCCGCCCATATGCTCGGTGCTGACGGCAAGCCGCGCGATCTGAATGGCGACGGCAAAATCACCGACAACGACCGCGTAGCCCTGCCCCCGACCGACGTGGTGAAAAACGCCCACGCCGCCGGCCTGTTTGTGCACGCCTACACCTTCCGCAGCGAGGCTCCCGGCCTGCTGTCGGACTACAAAGGCGACCCCAAAGCTGAATACAAGCGTTTCTATGCTTTGGGTGTAGATGGCTTGTTCAGCGACTTCCCCGACACCGCCGTAGCCGCCCGCGACAGCAAGTAAAAGGCTCCTGCCTTTGCCAAAAACAGCGCTTAGGCGCTGTTTTTTTTGGCACTGTCACAACCGGGGCCAACGGGCCGCAAGGCCACTTAGTGTGGCCGCACCGTAGCAGGGGGTGGCCCGTAAAATGGGCGCCACATGACCGCTCCTGCTGCAAGCCCCCTTCCGCCATCCTCGGCCCTCCACCGCACCAACACCCGCACCGAATTGGCCGCCCTGTGGGCGCTGGCCTGGCCCATCCTGATCGGGCAGCTCGCCAATGTGGGCATGTCGGTGGTCGATGTGGCCATGGCCGGTCACGCCTCGGCGCACGACCTGGCAGGCATTTCGCTCGGGGTGTCGATCTGGAACATCATCATCATCACCCTCATGGGGCTGATGATGTCGGTCGCACCCCTGGTCGCCCACCATGTGGGGGCCCGTGAGTTCAGCCGAGTGCCACACCTGGTCCGCCAAGGCATGTGGAAGGCATTGGGCGTTGGCTTGGTCGCCATGCTGCTGGCCCAGTTGTCGACCAAAGTGTTTGACCACATGGACATTGAGCCCCATGTACACGAGGTGGCGACCGGTTTTGTGCTGATCATCAGCTTCGCGCTGCCCGCGTTTGCCTGCTACCGCGTGCTCTATGGCTACAGCGCCAGCCTGAACCAGACCAAGCCGCTGATGGTGATGTCGGTAGCCGCCCTGCTGCTCAACATCGTGGTGAACTGGCTGCTGGTGTTTGGCGTGGGGCCCTTTCCTCGCTTAGGGGGCCTGGGTTGTGCCTGGGCCACGCTGATTTGCGTGTGGTTCAACTTTCTGGGCTTGCTGCTGTGGATGCGCTTCGCGCCCGCCTACCGCTGCACCTGGCCGTTTGCGGAGTGGGAAGGCCCCCACCCGGCCAAGTTGATGGCACTGTGGAAGCTGGGCTTTCCGATCGGCGTGACCTATTTTGCAGAAACCAGCGCTTTCGGGCTGATCGCCCTGCTGATTGCCGGTTTCGGCAGCCGCGAAGTTGCCGCCCACCAGATTGCGCTCAACTTCACGTCCCTGGTGTTCATGATTCCGCTGAGCATGGGCATTGCCTTGCTCACCCGGGTGGGCCAAAGCCTGGGAGCCGGAGACCCGGTGGCCGCCCGTTTCAGGGCCTGGGTGGGCGTGAAGGCCGGGCTGGGGTTCGGCCTCTTGTCGGCCATCGGCATGGCCGCGGGCGCGCACCAGATCGCCTGGCTCTACACCAACGACGCGGCAGTAGCCGCTGTGGCGGCACAGCTACTGTTTCTGGCAGCGGTGTTTCAGCTGTCGGATTCGGCGCAGGTGGTCATCAGCAGCGCCATCCGGGGCTACAAGGTCACCCGCAGCCCCATGGTGATCCACCTGACGGCGTTCTGGGGTTTCTCGCTGCCGCTGGGCTGCGTGCTCGGTCTGGCCCCGGAGTGGCTGCCATGGCGCCCGGCGCAAGGCATGGGCGCACAGGGTTTCTGGATCGCGTTGGTGGTCGGGCTCACGGTCGCCGCGGCGGGGCTGCTGCTCCTCTTGCGCCGGGTCACCCGCACGCACCTGCACGCCGGAGCGCACCCATGAGCACCGCACTGCCTTTTTACCTGTGCCTGGCCGGCCCCACCGCTGCGGGTAAAACCGCCGCCGCACTGGCTATTGCTGCGGAGCACTCGGCCGAAATCATCAGTGTCGACTCCGCCTTGGTGTACCGGGGCATGGACATCGGCACGGCCAAACCCGAGGCGCACGAGCTGGCCGCGGTGCCGCACCACCTCATCAACATCCGCGACCCGCTGCACACCTACAGCGCGGCGGAGTTTGTTAAAGACGCCAAGGCGCTGATCACCGACATCAGCGCACGCGGCAAGCTCCCCCTGCTGGTGGGCGGAACCATGCTGTATTTCAAGGCCTTGTTCGACGGGCTCGACGACATGCCCGCAGCCAGCCCCAACATTCGGGCCGCCTTGGAGGCCGAAGCCGCCTCGCTGGGCTGGCCGGCTATGCACGCCCAACTGGCCGCCGTAGACCCGGTCACCGCAGCGCGGCTGGCACCGGCAGACAGCCAGCGCATCCAGCGTGCGCTGGAGGTGTACCGGGTGTCCGGCAAGCCCATGTCGTACTTTCACGCGCAGCAAGACGCTATCAAAAAAGAAGCTGCTCGCGCAGATAATACGGGGGCTAGCGCCATTTTTTCCTTAGAACCAGCCGACCGCCTCTGGCTACATGGCCGCATCGCCCAGCGCTTTGACCTGATGCTGCAAGGCGGTTTTCTGGACGAAGTCAAAGCCCTGATGGCCCGCGGCGACCTGCACCCCGACCTGCCCAGCATGCGCTGCGTGGGCTACCGGCAAGCGTGGGAGGCGCTGGCCGGCACCGCACCCCTGACCGAGCTGCGCGACAAAGGAATTTTTGCCACGCGCCAACTGGCCAAACGCCAGATCACCTGGTTGCGCTCCATGCCCCAGCGCCAGGTCATTGCCTGCGACCAGCCCGGCGCGCAAGATGCCTTGCTGCAGGCCGTGCGTACCACCCTCCACCAGAGAGTTGCCTGATGACACTGCACCTGCAAGGCCTTGGCAAACACTATGGCATTACACCGGTCTTTTCCAATGTCTCGCTGGACGTGGCGGCGGGTGAGTTTGTGGCCATCGTCGGGGAGTCGGGTGTCGGCAAGTCCACCCTGCTGAACTGCATGGCCGGGCTGGACACCTGGGACACGGGTGCCGTGCACCTGGCCGGGCAAGACCTGAGCCGCCTGAGCGACGACGAGCGCGCCCTGCTCCGCCGCGACAAGGTGGGCTTCGTGTTTCAGGCCTTCCATGTGTTGCCGCATCTCGACGTGAACCAAAACGTGGCCCTGCCCCTGATGTTGCTGGGCCGCCGTGAACCCGAGCGGGTTCAGGCCCTGCTGGAGGCCGTGGGGCTGGGCTCCCTGGGCACGCGCTTGCCGCAGCAGCTCAGCGGCGGGCAATTGCAACGGGTCGCTATTGCCCGCGCCCTGGTCCACCAACCAGCTTTGATATTGGCCGACGAACCCACCGGCAACCTCGACCCCGCCACAGCCGCCAAGGTCATGCAGGCCCTCGTCACGCAGGCGCGGCAGCACGGTAGCGCACTGGTGCTGGTCACCCACTCGCTGGCCGCGACCGAACAGGCGGACCGGGTGCTCCACCTGCACCACGACGGCATGCGCGCCGCGAGGGACTGACAAACCGGTGCAGCTGGGCTAGACTGATCTGCATGCACGCAAACCCCTCTCCGGAGAAGCCACAGTGAAGCCCCACCGGCGGCTTGCCCTTCACGTCTTGGCAATCTCCACTTGCCTCGCCGCTGTTCCGGCGGCGCATGCGCACTGCAACCGGCCAGTGCAGGTTCCGGTCTCAGCCACCGGCCACAGTGTGTTGATCAAAGGCAACAGCATCATCGGAATCTACCCGGACATGCTGCGCGCATTGGGCGCCAAGGAAAAATGCCGCTTCGTATTCACAGAGGTTCCACGAGCACGGCTGGAGAAGCTCTTTGAGACCGGCAAGGCCGACATGATTGTGGCCAGCACCCGCTCCGTGCGGCGTGATGAGTTCGGCATCTTCATTCCGATGGTACGCAGCCGTGCCACGCTCATCGCGCTGGACGACGCAGAACGGACACCCTTCAAAACCACCCAAGAATTGCTCGGGAGCAAGGACACCAGACTGGTCGTGGTGCGCGGCTATGACTACGGCAGCGCCTACTTCGCACTCATCGAAGCTATGGGCAAAGACAATCGTTTGCTCATGGAGTCAGATCCGAGCGCTGTAGCTCGGCTGATGAAGGCCCATCCAGGGAACGTCACCATCATGGTGCCCACGATTTTTTACACCGCCGTTCAAGAAGACCCTCGTCTGGTAGATCAACTCGACCGCTTGCGTGTAGAACCTCTAGATGACATTCCTTGGGGCGAGAGCGGCGTTTATCTCTCTAAGTCATCTCTGGAGCCGGCGCTGTTCCAATTCCTGCAGACTTCGCTGCTGCGTGCCGGCCAAAGCGCCACCGTTCACAAAGGTTTCTTGGCCCACTACCCGACTGCGCTGCTCAAGGACAGCATCAAGCCGCTCGGCAAAGGCCCATAAAAAAAGCCCCTGTGCAACACAGGGGCCTGAGCTCAAGCGCTAAGACTCAAGCTTTCTTCTTGCGCCGCGCTACGGCACCAATGGCCGCCAAGCCTGCCAACAGCATGGCATAGGTCTCTGGCTCAGGAACTGCAGCGGTGATGCTCATCAAGGTGTAGTCCGACTGGTTGGTTCCCTTGCCCAGACCTTTTTCGCCTGTGGCGGCACCGAAAGCAATACTCTTGACCAGTTTGTTGCCAAACGGGTTCAGGACAGACCAAGCACCTCCCATGCCGTAGGTCGCAGGGCTGAGGTTGTTCACGGTGACGCCGCCTGTACTCCAAGTCGCGGTGGTGTCCCCGCTCGCAATCAAGCTGAAAGACGCTTTGGAATTGTCAGCATAGACCACCGACACAATCGCCTTTTCTTTCACGTCGTCGTACTCTGGGCCATTGAACAGCAAGCCGAGGCTGAAGCTTTTGACCTGAACGGCTTGAGAGAAAGAACCTTTGATGACCTCGCCGATGTCGATTTCTCCCGGGGTGCGCTCACCACCCGATTTAGGCGACACGCCTACCCCTTGGTAACCGTCTTGGGGGTTCTTGAATGTGAATTTGCCGGGTGTGTATGTGGAATTTTTCTCTACCAAAGCAGAAAAATCTGCAGTCACGCCGCCCAGAAAACTGGTGTGGTAGCTGGATCCTGTACCAAAATTCACACCGTAAATAGTGTCAAACGTGTTGGGCTTGGACAGTACGGTGACCGACGTCGCCTGGGCCGTCAAACCGGAAAAAACCAACAGCGCCGCGGCGCAGGTTTTCAATGAAAAAAATGACATGAATCACTCCCGATAATTTGTAACTGGAAGATACAGGGGTTGCGCGACTCGTGCGATAGGCCGGTTGGACTAGGCAATGTGACTTTTTTCACCAAATCTGCAATAAATCACCGTTTTGCAAGCGGTAACCGCGCATCGCCATGGCGCGGGCTTCGGCTTCGTCGTGGGTGACCCAGAGGGTGGCCATGCGGTGTTCGGCAATGTGGGCTTTGAACTCTTCCCGGAGTTGGAGGCGCAAGTCCGCATCCAGGGCGGAAAACGGTTCATCCAACAGCAAGGCGCGCGGCCGGGTAATGAGGGCGCGGGCCAGCGCCACCCGTTGCTGCTCGCCGCCGGAGAGTTGCCAGACCTTGGAGCCGGCGTAAGCCGCCAACCCGAAGCGCGCGAGCATGGCGCTAGCCTGCTCGCGGGCGGCTTGCCGGGCTACGCCTTGCTCCACCAGACCAAAGGCCACGTTGTCCTGCACATGGAGATGTGGAAACAGGGCAAAGTCTTGAAACATCAGCGCGAACCCGCGCCGCTCGGGCGGGAGTTGCGAGATATCGGCCCCGTCCATGCACACCCGCCCTGCATCCGCGGGCTCAAGGCCGGCCGCAATGCGCAGCAAGGTGCTTTTCCCACTGCCGCTCGAACCCAACAAGGCCACGGTTTCCCCCGCTGCCACGGCCACCGACACATCGCGCAGCAAGGCTTTGGGGCTGCCGTGGAGCGGTGTCCATTGTTTAGAAATATTGCACAACTCAAGCACGGGAATCTTCCTCTCGGGCCGGCCACTCGATCAATAGAAACGCCAACAAAGCCAAGCCCATCAACACACAGGCCAGCACATGGGCCGCAGCCAGATTGGCGGCCCCCGGCTTACCCAGATGCTGGTACATCAGGGTGGTGAGTGTGACCCACTCGGGTCGCGATAAAAACAGACTCGCTGCAAACTCACCGACTGCCGTGGCTGCGGCAAACGCCATGCCCCGGCGCAGCGCGGGCGCCAGCAGAGGCAGGGTCACCCGCCAGAAACTCCGCCAAGGGCTGGCACCCAGGCTACGGGCAGCCTCCTGGTAGTGGGCAGGCAAACTGTCGAGCCGGGCCGCCACACTTTTGGCAACAAAAGGGTAGGCCAACAAGGCATACGCCCCCACCAATACCCAGAAGCTGCCACTGGCCTGCGGATAGAGCAATAGCAAGCCAAACGCCACCATGACCGGTGACACGATGAACGGCAAAAAAACCAGCGTGCGCAGCCACAACACCCGCTGCGCCGCCAGGGCATGGGCCACGCCCAAGCCAGTGGCCACCACCAATGCTGCGCACGAAAAGCGTGCCGTGTTGTAGAGGGCCAGCAAGGTGTCTTCTTCGCCGAGGACACGCCAGGCAGTCGCTCCTGAAACCATAGCGCCATGCGCAATAGCTACAAGGGGCGCAGCACAAATAAGCACCCAAACACAGGCTGTGAGCAACACAGCAGACCAGGCCCGCAGGCCCTGCACGGGCTTGCGCGGCACAGTGTCAGCGCGCGCCGGCGCTGCCATACGCCGCTCCACCGCAGCGTAGGCCCATGCCACTGTGCCGGTCAGCACCAACATCCACACCGAGAGCACCCCCGCCTGCCCCAACTGCAGCTCGTGGGCGACCAGGGTGTAGATTTCTACCTCCACCGTGGCGTAGTCCTGCCCGCCCAGCACCAGGGCCAGACCAAAGCCGGAAAAGCAGTACAAAAAAACCAGGCACAGGGCCGATGCCAACCATGGGGCAATAGCGGGCCACTCCACCCGCCAGAAGGCCCGCCAGGGCGTGGCCCCCAAACTGCGCGCGGCGGCAACCCGCGCAGCACTCACCTGGGAAAGGGCATCTACCGCAGCCCGCACCAACACGCAGAGGTTGAAAAAAAGATTGCCATACAGCAGCAGCCAAGGCGTGCCTTGCAAGTCCGGTCCACCCCACTGGGCCAACAAACCGCGTGGCCCCATGAGCGCCATTACCCCCATGGCGGCCACCAGTGTGGGCACCACAAAAGGCAGCATCAAGCTGCGCAACAGCAGCCCGCGCCCCGGAAACTCCAAGCGCGCCAGCACCCACGCCATGGGCAACCCCATGAGCAAGACCAGCGCGCAGGTGATGAAGGCCTGCGCCAACGACCACAGCAAACGCCCTCGCAGGTAGGCGTCTTGCCACGGTGCCCACGGATCAGCGCTCCCGCCTTCCATCAACAGGCGCACTGCGGGCGCGACCAGCATCACCAGCAAAAACAAAAGCGGCACCGCGCCCAGCGCCCAGCGCCCTCCCAAAAAGGAGCGTGACTGGGTACAACGCACGATGCCGAGCACCACCGACAAAGCTGCCGTTTACTTCAGTACCAC
Organism: Rhodoferax sp.; assembly: GCF_013297935.1. Lineage (GTDB taxonomy): Bacteria > Pseudomonadota > Gammaproteobacteria > Burkholderiales > Burkholderiaceae_C > Allorhodoferax. The sequence continues at coordinate 526,412 of NZ_JAAFIX010000001.1, forward strand.
CTTGGTCCAGCGGGCCACCCAGTCGGCGCCCTTGGCCGCGATGTCTGCTTCGCTCGGGGCGCTGAAGGCGGTCGGCTCGGGGGCGAAGCGGAAGGCGTCTACTTTGGCCACACCGGCCTCCGCGGGGTACATCCACATCTCGGTCTGCATGGCGGTTTGCACGGCGGCCGAGCGCATGAAGTCCACAAACTTTTCCGCTGCAGCGCGCTCTTTGCCGCCCTTGACCAAAGCCACGCCTTCCACTTGGCGGAACACTGCACCGGGAAGGCTCAGGGAGCCGGTGGGCGGCTCGCCCAGCTTGGTTTTGCTGTAGAAAACTTCGGCCGCAGGGCTGGTGGCGTAGCTGACCACGATGGGGTGCTTGCCGCCGTTCTGGCTGAACTCGGTGTAGTAGGCCTCGGTCCAGCCCTTGGCGACCTTCAGGCCGTTGGCGCGCAACTTGGCCCAGAAATCAAAGGCTTTTTCTTCGCCCATGGCGCCGATAGTGGAGAGCAAAAACGCATAGCCCGGGCTGCTAGTAGCGGGGTTTTGCACGACCAGTAATTTGGCATAGGCCGGCTGGGCCAAGTCTTCCAGTGTTTTAGGCAAGGCCAGGCCGCTCTTGGCGAACCAGGCTTTGTCGTAATTCAGGGTGACAAAACCGTAGTCCACCGGAACCAGCGGCGCCGGCAACTCAGCCACCGGTTTGCGACCGGCGGAGGCAGCGCTGCTGGTGTCGAGCACACCGGCTGCCAGCGCCTTGGGAGCGAGCGCGTTGTCGATACCGTAGACCACATCGGCAATCGGATCGGCTTTGGTCAGAATCAGCTTGTTGAGCATTTCACCGGCGTCGCCGCCTTTGGTGATGCGGAGTTTGACCCCGTTGTCCTTTTCAAACTGGGCCAGCAAAGGCTTGGGCACAGAAAACGAGCTGTGGGTGAGTACCCGCAAGTCGGCCGCGTGGGCGGCGCTCAGGCCGGCGGCCAGCAGGGCGGTGCCCAGATTGGTCTTGAGAAACGAAAAAATCCCGTGTGGCATGGTGCGCTTTCTTTCAATGCGCCGGCAAAGGTCGCATTCAAAAACCGGCACCCGCACAACGGGATCAGGCTTCTCACGCTTCCTACGCTGGCATAACCCAGATCAGGTACATGGGGTATTTCTCAGTCCTGTGACGGACACCCCCGGTGGAAGTGGTGATTGTAAAGGGCGCAGGCAACCGTGCACCGGCGCAAGCACAATCCCCCCATGCCCCAAACCACCCAACGCCCCACTGGGCCCCTGTGGCCCTTGCTCCGCAGCTTCTCGTGGCAGGAGCTGCGCCACCACCCGTGGCGCAATGCCGCGGCCGTGGTGTCGGTGATGCTGGGCGTGGCACTGGCGTTTTCGGTGCACCTGATCAACGCGTCGGCATTGGACGAGTTTTCGCAGGCCGTGCGCTCTGTGGGGGGGCAGCCGGACCTGGAGCTGCGCGCTGCCAACCCGCAAACCGGTGTGCCCCTGGCGCTGTGGGGCCGCTTGCTGCGTGACCCGGACATTGCGCTGGCCTCCCCGGTGCTGGAGCTCAGCACTTACGCCATCATCCCCAACTCGACGAGTGGCAAACCCCGCGTGTTGCTGCGTGTGGTGGGGGTAGACACCTTGCAGGTAGCAGCCGTGGCTCCGGACTTGCTGCCCCGGCCGCAGGCACCGGCCGGGCGCAATGACGCCCAAAGAGATGACTCCGCACCGGAGCGGCTCGCGTTTTTTGCTCCGGATGCAGTGTTCTTGAACCCCGCGGCGCAGCAACAACTCCCCGGTGACACCGTGCAACTGCAACTGGGCCTGCGGCTGCGCCCGGTGCGGGTGGCAGGCCAGGTGCAGGCCGGGGGTGGGCCGCTGGCGGTGATGGACATCGCCGCAGTCCAAGACCTGTTCGGGGTGGGCGAACGCATCAGCCGGGTGGACCTGCGGCTGCGCACCGGCGCCAACCGCCAAGCCGTGCAGCAGCGGCTGCAAGCTGCCGCCGACTGGCCTGCCGGGCTGAGCCTGCGGGAGCCCGGCGATGCGGTCAGCCGCATCAGCAACCTGTCGCGCGCCTACCGGGTCAATTTGACCGTGCTGGCGCTGGTGGCCTTGTTCACCGGGGGGTTCCTGGTGTATTCGGTGTTGGCGCTCAGCGTGAGCCGGCGGTCGCAGCAGTTTGCCCTGCTCGCAGTGCTCGGCCTGACCGGGAACCAGCGCTTACGCCTCGTGCTGGCCGAGGCTGCGGTGCTGGGCTTGGTGGGCAGTGCTCTGGGCTTGTTGCTGGGTACCGGCCTGGCAGCGCTGGCGCTGCGGCTACTGGGGGGCGACTTAGGTGGCGGCTATTTCAGCGGTGCCGCGCCGGCTCTGCAATGGAGCCCGCTCGCGGCACTGATTTTTGGTGGCTTGGGCACGGTCGCCGCTCTGTCGGGAGCCTGGGGACCCGCGCGTCTGGCCCGGCACCTGCCGCCCTCCCAAACCCTCAAAGGTCTGGGCCATGCCAGCGCCCGCAGCCACGCCGTGCGCTGGGGAGGTGTGTTGATGGTGTCCGGCGTCGGGCTGGCACTTTTGCCCCCTATTGCGGGGATGCCACTGGCGGCCTACTTCAGTGTGGCAGCGCTGTTGCTGGGCGGCATATTGGCCTTGCCGGCCCTGGTGGGCGGCGTGCTGAACCGGGTTGCACCGCATGTGGCAGACCATCTACTGCCCTTGCTGGCGGTGGAACGGGCCCGCCGCGTGCGGGAGAGCGCGGCAGTCGCCGTGAGTGGCGTGGTGGCGGCGCTGAGTCTGGCGGTGGCACTCACCGTCATGGTGGCCAGCTTCCGGGGCTCGGTCATGGATTGGCTGGACCAAGTTCTCCCTGCCGACTTGTACTTGCGCACCGCCGGGAGTGGCAGCGCCATGGAAACCGCCTTCCTGGACCCGGCCTTTGCCAGCCAGGCAGCCGCCCTTTCCGGGGTGGCACGGGCCACCACCCAGCGGACCTTGAGCCTGTCGCTCAGTGCCACCCTGCCCCCAGTGACCCTGATTGCGCGGCCACTGCGCGACACACCTGGCGGCAACCTGAACCTGCCCTTGGTGGGTGAGCTACGGGAGGTGCCAGCCGGTCACATCGGGGTGTATGTGAGCGAGGCCATGGTCGACCTGTATGGCGCGCGGGTCGGGGCTACTTTTCCGGCCTTGTCGCAGGTTTTTAGGTCAAATGAGCCTCTAGCCCAGGTAAAGTCTGCGCAAGCAGCTCCTTTTTTTATAGCAGGCGTGTGGCGCGACTATGCGCGCCAAACCGGTGCCATCACCCTCGACCAGGCAGATTTTGTGACCCTGAGCGGCGACACGCGTGTCAACGACATGGCATTCTGGCTCGAGGAAGGTGCCGACGCCACCCTCCTGCAAACCCGCATGCGCGCCGTGGCCGACCAGCTCGCCGGCACGCCCGGGGGCGAGGCTGGGGGACTACTTGAATTCGGCTCGGCACGTGAGATACGGGCCACCAGCCTGAGAATTTTTGACCGCAGCTTTGCGGTCACGTACTGGTTGCAGGCTGTGGCCATCGGGATCGGCCTGTTCGGGGTCGCGGCCAGCTTCAGTGCGCAGGTGCTGGCGCGGCGCAAAGAGTTCGGGCTGCTGGTGCACCTGGGGCTGACGCGACGGCAAATTCTGCGGGTGCTGGCCTTAGAAGGTGCGGCGTGGACCAGTTTGGGCGCACTGGCCGGTGTTGCGCTCGGGTTGGCGGTCGCGGTGGTGTTGGTGCATGTGGTCAACCCGCAAAGCTTCCACTGGACCATGGAGCTTGCCCTGCCATGGACCAGGCTGGCAGCGCTTGCCGCCGCCGTGGTGCTGGCAGGCACCGTGACCGCGTGGCTCGCAGGTCGGGCGGCCGCCGGGCGCGATGCCGTGATGGCGGTGAAGGAAGACTGGTAAGCCAGCCCCCTCAGGCCGCCGGGCTTACTTTTTAGCGCGGATTTTGGCCAACTCGGCCTGCGCTTCGTTCCACAAGTCCATACCGATATCCGCACCGATCGAGGCATACACACGGGTCAGCTTGTCGCGCATGCGGGCCGCTTCAGCCGGTGGCAGCTCGTTGATCTGCATGCCTTTGGCCTTGAGGTCGGCCAAGGCGCGGGCGGCCTCTTCGCGGGTGTCTTTGCGCTCAAAGTCGCGGCTCAGCTTGGCGGCGTCACTCAGGATTTTCTGCTCGTCTTTGGACAGTTGGTCCCACCACTTCTTGCTCACCAGCACGATCCAGGGCGCATACACGTGGTTGGTCACGGTGACGTATTTCTGGACTTCGTAAAACTTGCTCGACAAGATAGTGTTGAAGGGGTTCTCCTGACCATCGACCGTATTGGTTTCCAGCGCACTGAACAACTCCGAGAACGCCATAGGCACGGCATTGGCGCCCAGGGTCTTGAAGCTGTTGAGGTAGACATTGTTTTGCATCACGCGCAGCTTGATGCCTTCCATGTCTTCCACCTTGTTGATCGCGCGCTTGCTATTGGTCAGGTTGCGGAAACCGTTTTCCCAGTACACCAAGCCGACCAGCCCTTTTTCTTGCAGCTTGTTGCGGATTTTGTCGCCCACGGGGCCGTCGAGCATCGCGTCTGCTTCGCGGGTATTGCTGATCAGGAAAGGGGTATCCCAGAGGGCCATTTCTTTGGTGATGCCCACCAGGGTGGCGGTGGATCCGACCATCATTTCCTGGGCGCCACCGATCAGGGAGTTTTGCATCTGCACATCGGGGCCCAAGGCTGCGGCACCAATGGCGCGCACCTTCATTTTGCCGCCCGATGCTTTGTCAACGGCCTCGGCAAATACTTTGGCGGCCCGGCCCTGGTTGCTCTGTTCGTTGAGGCCGTAGCCGAAGCGGATCAGGCGGGGCTTGATATCTTGCGCCAGCGCTGGCAATGCAGCGCTGAACACGGCGGCTCCGGCCAGGGCCAGGACGGCGCGGCGGATGAGGGTGGAAGAAGCTTTCATGGTGTGTCTCCGGTTAAAGGCTTGTTGTTAAAAATGGGAAAGGTCGCAAGAAGGGCTCACCGCATCCACGCCACCGGCGCGGTCACGATCTGCGGAAACAGGACGAAGAGAAACAGAATCAGCGTGTAGGTGATGAGGAACGGGTTCACGCCCTTAATCACGCGGTGCAGCGGCAAGCGCCCCACGCCGGCCACCACGTTGAGCACGGTGCCGACGGGCGGCGTGATCAGGCCAATGGCGCCATTGAGCACAAACATCAGCCCGAAGTAGACCGGGTCGATGCCTGCCTTCACAGCAATAGGCAGCATCACCGGGGCAAAAATCAAAATAGTGGGGGTGAGGTCCAGCGCGGTACCTACCAGCACCAGGACCAGCATCATCACCAACATCAGCAGGCGGGGGCTCTCGACCAATGGCCCGAGCCATCCGGTCAGCACACTGGGCAAATCAGCCAGCGTGATCATGTAGCTGGCGACCTGAGCACCGGCACACAAGAACATGACGATGGCCGTGGTTTTGGCCGCGCGGACCAGCACCCCGTAGACCGCAGAGACGGGCATTTCACGGTGGATGAACAAGGCTACGACCAGCGCATAGAAGGCGGCAACCACTGCGGCCTCGGTGGGGGTGAACACCCCGGTTTTCATGCCGCCGATGATGATCACGGGCATCAACATGGCCCAGAAAGCCTTCACGGTGGCCTGCAGGCGATCCCGCATCGGCAGGGGTTGCCCCTCGGGCAAATCGAGGTTGCGCAACACCAGCTTCCAGGCCACGATCAGCCCGGCACCCATGATGAGGCCCGGCACGATGCCCGACAAAAACAAGGCCGAGATGGAGGTGTTGGTGGTGACGCCGTAAATCACAAACGGCATGCTGGGGGGAATGATGGGGGCAATAATGCCGCCCGACGCAATGAGCCCGGCCGAGGTGTGCATGGGGTAGCCCTGTTGGCGCATCATGGGCATGAGGATGGTGGCCAACGCGGCGGTATCTGCCAGCGCCGAGCCGCTCATGCTGGCCATGAGCACCGCCGCGCCAATGGCCACAAACCCGAGGCCCCCGCGAATGTGCCCGACCCAAGCCTGCGCCATGGTGATGATGCGGCGGCTGATACCACCAGAGTTCATCAACTCACCGGCCAGTATAAAAAATGGCACCGCCAGCAGGGGAAAGCTATCCACCCCCGCCACCAGGTTCTGGGCCAGTAACTGGGTGTCCCAGAAGTCCAGCACCCAGGCCATGCCGGCGCCGGTGAGCACCAATGCCAGGCCCATATTCATGCCAATGCCCATCAGGGTGAGCATTCCCACAGAAAAAACAATAAATGCCAAGGCTTCGTTACTCATGGCCTTACTCCACGTCTGCCGCGTGACCCAGGTCCAGCGGTGTGCGATGAATCAACTCCCACAACGCCATCGAACCGATGGACAAGGAGCACAAGAAAGCGGGCATGGGGAGCAAGGCGGTCGGGTAGCGCAAGACCACGGAGTAGCTGTCCAAGCCCACCACGATTTGTTGCCATGCGCCCCACGCCAACAGGCCGCAGGCCAGCAGCACCAGCAGGCGGATGAACGCGGTAGCCAGGCCCAGGCGCACCGGGTGGTCTTTCAAGAGGGCCACCACGCTGGTGAACGCCATGTGCTCGCCGGCAGGATAGGCCGCCGTTGCGCCAATGAACACCATCCAGACAAACAACAGCCTGGACAACTCCTCGCTGGCAGCCACGCCGCTACCGAAGCCATAGCGCAGCACCACGTTCACAAAAACAGAGATCGCCATGACCCCGAGGCAGGTGGCCATAAGGACTTGGGTCAGCCGTACAAAGGCGGAGGGGCGCACTGGGCGCGCGTCGTCGCGGGGCTGTGTCATGCCGGCTCCTTGGTCGAAGTGAGCCACGCACAGATGTCAGCTTGCAGCGCATCCAGCGACAGGGTGGCATCCTGGGTCAGGACGCCGGGCTCACCATCTGGCGACTCCAAGGTGGCAAATTGGTTGTCCACCAGCGAGGTGTTGAAAAAATGGTGGGCCGCCCGGGCCGTGACGCGGGCCTGGGCTTCGGCGGGGGAAATCTGCAAAAAGGCAAAGCGCAAGCCCGGGCTGGCTTGCCGCAACCGGTCGCGATAGCTGCGTTTGAGGGCACTGCAGGTCACCACACTGCCTTGGGGCAGCCCGGCAATCTGCAGTGCCAGGGTGGCGAGCCAACCTTGGCGGTCGGCATCGGTCAGCGCGACACCGGCTTGCATTTTCTGGCGGTTGGCTTCGCTGTGGTGGTCATCGCCCTCCACCAAGGCCCAGCCCATGGCACCGGCAACCCGGGCCCCGACACTGGACTTACCGCAACCGGCGACTCCCATGATGACAATTGAATTCATACAACTCTGTTGCTTGGATAGCGCTATCCAAACTTCTTAAAAAAATGGCCGCACAGAACAAATTTTTAGTTTCTGGCTGCGGCAACTAGCGATACGGGTTACTACCTTGCCCCCACATCGTCGGATAGCGCTATCCTATGAGAAGATTTCAATTCGCCATTCAGTAGTTTCCCCTAGCCCATGAACTCCCCTATCCGCCCCCGGGCCACCGGTCGTGTGACCTTGTCCGACGTGGCCAAATTAGCCGGTGTCAGTCCGATTACTGTGTCGCGGGCACTGCGCGGCGAGCGCGCTGTCGCGTCAGACCTTGTCGCCAAGGTGCGCGCAGCCGCGGACACGCTGGGCTACGTGCCCAACCCGGCTGCGCGGGCCCTGGCGTCCGGCCAGAGCAGCCATGTGGCGGTGTTGATTCCCATGTTGTCCAACGCCTTGTTTGTCGATTTGCTGGAGGCCCTGCAACACACCCTGCGCCAGTCGGGTTTTCAGACCCTGATCGGCATTACCCATTACGACGCCAGTGAAGAAGAAACGCTGCTGCGCGAACAGTTGCTGCACCGGCCGGCCGGCCTGATCGTGACCGGGCTGGAACGCCATGAGGCGACGCGCCAGTTGATCGCGCAGAGTGGCGTGCCCTGCGTGCACCTAATGACGACCGATGCCCCCTCCGGCGGGCACTGCGTGGGTTTCTCCCAGTTCGATGCCGGGCGCGATATGACCCGCCATCTGCTCGACCGGGGTTACCGGCGGATCGCGTTTGCCGCAGCTCAGCTGGACCCGCGCACCCTCCAGCGTCTGGCCGGTTGGCGCAGCGCACTGCAGGAACTGGGCATGTACGACGAGGTGCTGGAGTGGCTCCACCCTGCCCCCTCCTCCCTGGGGCTCGGCGCGCGCATGTTTGAGCAAATCATGGGGCAAACGCCCCCGGTAGACGCCATCTTTTTCTGTAACGATGACCTGGCACAGGGTGCGCTACTGGCGGCCATGCGCACCGGTGTAGCGGTGCCCCAGCGGGTGGCCATCGCAGGGTTTAACGACCTGACCGGGAGCGACCAGATGGTGCCGCCCCTGACCACCGTGCGCACGCCGCGTGCCGAAATCGGTCACGCTGCGGCCCGCATGCTGATCGGGCTCATGCAGGGAGAACCTTTGGAGAGCGATGCCATGGACCTCGGCTACACCCTCCAGGTGCGGCACAGCACCTGAGCGGCGTGTGCCGCAGCAGTGCTCAGGGGGCGTTGGATTCCAGGCCCTGCAGCACCTTGCCGCGCCCGGCAGTCAGGTAATCTGAATAGCCCGCAAGCCCCGCCAGCAAACGCACCAGCGACCGCGCTACAAGCGCCAGCCCGTGGCCCATGTCCCGGGCAGGCTCCGCCACCGTTGCCTGCCAACGGCTGGCCGTAGTGCACTCCGGCAGGGGCACCCATTGCAAGCGAATTCCATCCTGCCCGTGGTAGGGCCAGGCCTCCACCACCACTCGCTGCACCGCGCGTAGCCTGAGGTCGTGCCCCAAGGCCACGAAATGGTCACCGGCCTCAGCGACCGGCATATGCCGGGACACATCAAACGTGGCCCAGGCCCGGCCGCTTATCACCTGCAGTACGCCGGCAGTACGTGGTGTCATGGTGACAACGTGGCCCCGTAGCAAGGACCAGGACTGCAGGGGTGACGACGATGAAACAAGCTGACGGGACGGCATATAAAAACTCCAGTTTGTGGTGGTTGGGCCTTTGAATGATCCACCTGCGCTCTTGTACCGTCCAATGATTTCGGGCTATGCTATTCATTCCGTTTTCGCATGAATTAAAACTACCGTCCTTACAAGCTCATGTCTGATGCCATCGCGCCGAACACCGAGATCCGCTTGCGCACGCGCCCGATTTCCATGGGGCACTTGCGCGCCTTGGAGGCCGTAGCCCGCCACCTCAACTTCCGCGCCGCAGCTGAGGAGTTGGCATTGACCCAAAGCGCAGTCAGCCGGCAGATTCAGTCGCTGGAAGAAGAAGTCGGTGTGCCCCTGTTTTTGCGCCACACCCGCGCCGTCGAGCTCACCGGAGCGGGGGGGATTTTGCTACGCGCCGCCTTGCCGTCCCTCGAAAGGATTGATGCGGCCGTGCGGCAAATCCGGCGAACGGCCGGGCGCAAAAGTGTGGCTATTTCAACCTGGGCCTCGTTCGCGTCCATGTGGCTGATACCCCGGCTGGAGGCCTTTCAAGCCGAATACCCCGATATCGACATCCGCATCGACGCCACCGACAACCCGGTGGACCTGGACACCAGCGATGTGGACCTGGCAATCCGCTACACCCAACCCGGTAGCGTGAGCCAGGACGCGGTGCGCCTGTTTGGCGAGCAGCTCACTCCAGTGGCCAGTCCTTGGCTGCTGAAAAGCGGAGCCCCCTTGCGCAAGCCCGCAGACCTGGCCCGCTTTGCGTTGCTGGAAGCCAGCGACACCCACCGGGTGCAGCACATCGAGTGGCTGACGTGGCGGCGCTGGCTGGAGCTCAACCAGCAGCCCCGTCTGGAGCCCAAGCGCTGGATGTACTTCAACTACGCCCACCAGATCGCCCAAGCCGCCCTCACCGGGCAAGGCATTGCCTTGGCGCGCATGCCCCTGGTGGCCGATAGTCTGGCCAGCGGTGACTTGGTCGAAGTGCTGCCCGGCGGGCGTATCGATACGCCCATGGTGTACTGGCTGCTCGTGGGGGCGCGAAACAGCAACCGGCCGGAAATCCGGGCCTTTTGCGATTGGCTGCAGGCGCAAGCTGCCATTACCCGCCAAGCAACCGGCGAAGTGCCTGACACCGACCTGCAGGCCCACCCCGACTGATGCACACGCCGGCTGCGTTGCAGCCACGGGGGCCTTGCCTGACAATGGCCAGCATGTCACACACACCCTTCATTCGTGCCCTGTTTCTTTCTGCGGCCCTGGCTGGCATGGCGACAACGGCCCTCGCCCAGAGCGATGCCATGGTGACCAAGCGCACCAGCAGCCTGCGGGAATCGCCCACGGACCAAGCCAGCACGCTGGCCCAGTTGCCGGCCCAAACACCTCTCACCCGCTTGCCTGCCCGGCAAGGTGCCTATGTGCAAGTCCGCACCGCACAAGGTGCAAGCGGTTGGGTGCATATGTTTGATTTGGCTGCACCGGCTGAACAAAGCTCGCTGGCGGCCACGGCTACCGGGGCCTTGCGCGGATTGAGCAACCTTTTCGGCCGCGGCACAGCGCCGGCCAGCCACAGCACGGCCGCTACGACCGTGGGCATCCGGGGATTGGGGGCAGAAGACATTGCCAATGCCCAACCCAACCCTGCCGCACTCGCGCAAATGGAAAGCCAGCGACAGGATGCCAGCCAGGCCCGCCGTTTTGCAGACAGTGCCGCATTACAGGTGCGGCAGGTTGAGCCCTTGCCCGTTCCCGCCCCGCCATCGCCCCCTCCGGCCCCCGGAAGGCGCAATGCAGAAGGGAGCAACTGATGACCGCCCACGTTGTTGCCCGGCTCACCACATGGCTCAGCCTCTGCGCGCTCCTGAGCTGTTTCCCGCTGCAAACCCGCGCTGACGAGCCTGCCAAAGCGCTGGGCAACTTGCTACAAAACCTGATGAAGGGCGCCGGTGGCGCGACCATGACGCCGGGCAACGCCGCAGCGCCCGGGTCAGCCAACGACTTGCTGAGCCTGCTCAACCAATCGCTGGACACTGTGGATGAGCCCAAGGAGCTGGAACTCGGCAGGCAGTTGGCTGCCATTTTGCTGGGTGCCAAACCTCTGTCGCCCAATATGGCCTTGCAGCGCTACGTCAACCGGCTGGGCCGCTGGCTGGCCCAGCAATCGACCCGGCCTGATTTGCCATGGACTTTCGGGGTGCTGGAGGACGCCGGGTTCAACGCCTTCGCGGCCCCGGGCGGCTATGTGTTCATCACAAAAGGACTGTTAGACGCGGTGAAAGACGAGTCGGAGCTGGCGGGTATTCTTGCGCACGAAATTCAACACGTGGTGGGCAAGCACCACCTCAAGGCCATGCGCAAAACGGCGCAAGCGGGGCTGCTCACCAGCGTCATAGCGGCACGTTTGAGTGATCGAACCCAAGGGGCACTGCAGGGGCAGCTGCTCCTGGTCGGCAAAGACATGTACGCCAAGGGCCTGGACCAGTCGGACGAGCTTGAGGCTGACCGGACCGGTGTGGCTTTGGCTGCACGGGCGGGCTTTGATCCCTATGGTCTGGTGGCCGTACTGCAGGGCTTGCGCACCGCAGCCCCGGACAACCCGATGTTCAGCCTGCAAATCAGCACCCACCCGCCCACCGAGGTGCGCCTGGAGCAGCTGGAGCAAGCCATGGGACAGCGGCTTGACGCCTTCAGCGGCGCGCCGTCTCTCACTATCGCCCAGCGCCTCGCACGCGGCGTGGGGCGCTGAGGCACGGCACCGTTGACACCCGTCACGCTGAAGCGCCGTCTGCTGCTGGCCTCTGCGGCTGCGGCCTGTGCACCCACCGCCTGGGCCCTGCCCCCTGCCCGCTTGAGGTTTCCACGGGATGCGGGCAGCCATAACGACTTCAAAACGGAGTGGTGGTACGTCACCGGGTATGCCGAGGTGCCGGCCGCCACCGCAAGTGGCACACGCTTACTCGGCTTTCAGGTGACCTTTTTCCGCAGCCGGGTAGACGCAACCCAAGGCATGCAGTCCCGCCTGGCTGCGCGCCAGCTTTTGTTTGCCCATGCGGCTGTCACCGATGTGGAGGGCCGCAAACTCTGGCACGACCAGCGCATAGCCCGGTGGTCCGGCGAGCCCGGCGGCCGCAACCCGGCCGATGTGGGGTTTGCCGACACCACGGATACCGGCGTGGTGCTGCGGGACTGGTCGCTACAACGCACTGGCCCGCATCTGCAAGCCACAGTGCAAGCCGCCGATTTCAAGCTGGACCTGACGCTGCAAGCCAGCCAGCCGGTCCTGCTCCAGGGGGTAGACGGTCTGTCCCGCAAAGGGCCGGATAGCCGCCAGGCGAGCTATTACTACAGCCTCCCCCAGCTGCGGGTGAGTGGCAGCATCCGCCTGCGGGACCAGCAGCACACGCTTGCGAAGGGCAGCACAGCCTGGCTGGATCACGAGTGGAGCCAGGAAGTGCTGCACCCCCAGGCGGTGGGCTGGGACTGGATAGGCATTAACTTCTTTGACGGCAGCGCACTCACGGCCTTCCAACTGCGAGAAGCCAACGGACAAGCACTTTGGGATGGCGGCTCTTTCCGCAGCGGGACCGGGCAGCGCTACGTGTTCAGCCGGGGCGAGGTGCTGTTTAAACCCACACGGCGCTGGGTCAGTGCACTGAGCAAAGCCAGCTATCCGGTGGAGTGGATCGTGCGCACACCTGCGGACTTTTACACCGTGCGGGCGCTGTTGGACAACCAGGAGCTCGACAGCCGTGGCTCCACAGGCGCCATCTACTGGGAGGGCCTGTGCGAGGTTTTTGACAGCAGCAACCGGCCGGTAGGAAGGGGCTACTTGGAAATGACCGGCTACGCCAGTGCACTCAAAATGTGAAGCAATTGCTATTAATTTGTGAGCGCATAGCGCATATTCAACCAGGGCTTCAGGCCCTATTGACCTTGCGCCGCTCGCGACCTGCCAGCCAGCGCAAGACCAGCGCATGAAATGCCTCCGGCTGCTCCAGCATGACCCAGTGGCCGCAACGTAAACCGTGTGCAGCACCCTCTTCAGACGCGCGCAAGGTGTGAAGCCAGCGGGGCGAATGAAACATGAAGGGCTTGCGCTCACCGTAGACATAGAGCACGGGGCAGTCCAGACGCACGGGCTGCGTGGACAGACCGCCGCGGATGCCCAGCCATCGCATGGCGTAGGGAAAGTTCATGGTCCAGCTGAGTTTGTCCGGGGTCACGGGGCAGCGCATGACGCGTGACATCCAGCGGGTCATGCGGTTGGCCAGCCCTGCATGCACATAGCGCCCCACCCACCAGGCTTGGGCCAGCCACAGCTGGTAGCCGGCAATGGCCATTTTTTGTCGCCCCGTGAGGGACTGCAGGTAGGCGCCGGCATTGTGATCGCCGATATCGACTGCCACCACCGCTTCGACCCGCTGCGGGTGACGCATGGCCAGTTCATAGCCGAAGATGCAACCCCAGTCATGGAGCATCAAAGTGACGGGAGCGCCGGGGCTCACGGTTTGAATCACGGCCACCAGGGCGTCCACCACATCGTCGAGACGAGGAACGACAGGCGGCTCAGCTTGCCCGGGGCCGAAGCCCGGTAGCGTCATGCGCACGCACCGGTATTGATTCTGAAGGGCTTTGACCGTGCCGTCCCACACGTCCAGGGTGTCCGGCCAGCCGTGCAGCATGAGCACCGTGCGCGAGCCACGCCCTTCTAGTTGTACCTCCATGCCTTGAATAGGCATTTTTCGGGTCTGCATGGTTCCTCCTGATTTTCTGGAGAGCTTACAGCGTCTGGAATGCAACAAAATGAAACAAATCGAAAACACGGTGCTATCAAACCCATAGCTGCTTGCGCAATACTTGCAACCAGCACAGGCGGGTGAGTTTATTTCGCGCACGCTCCTTGCAGCCTTGGCCCTTACCCTCACCTGAGTTCTCATGAGTACATCCGATCGCCCCAAGTCCACCAACCCCAAGTCGCTGAGCGGGCTTTTGCCTTTTCTGAGGCCTTATCGGGGCCGGATCGCGATGGCGCTGCTGTTTCTGGTGTTAGCTGCCGGGGCTACCTTGGCTTTTCCAGTGGCATTGCGCAGCCTGATTGACGGGGGCCTGGTGCAAAGCGACAAGGGCGCGCAGGTCATGGCTTTGCGGGATCACTTTGCAGCCTTGTTTGCCGTGGCGGTGGCGCTGGGAATGTTTTCGGCAGCGCGTTTTTACATGGTGAGTTGGCTGGGCGAGCGTGTCACCGCAGACTTGCGCAACGCGGTGTACAGCCATGTGCTTCAGCAGAGCCCGGAGTTTTTTGAGACCACCCAGACCGGCGAAGTGCTGTCTCGCCTGTCGGCGGATACGACGCTGGTGCAAACCGTCGTCGGGTCTTCGTTGTCGATGGGGCTGCGCAATGCGGTCATGGGTGTGGGCGCACTGGCGGTTCTGGTCTGGACCAACCCGGTCGTCATGTTGCAGGTGCTCGTGGTGTTGGTGCTGATTGTTCTGCCGAGCTTGTGGTTCGGCCGCCGCGTGCGCAAACTCTCACGCGCCTCACAGGACCGGGTGGCGGATTCGAGCGCCATTGCGGCGGAGGTGCTCAATGCCATTCCGGTCGTTCAAAGCTACAACGGTGAAGGCCGGGAGACTCAAAGGTTTGTCGACTCCACCGACAACGCCTTTGCCGTCGCCACCAAGCGCAGCCTGATGCGCTCTGCGTTGGTGGCCTTCATCATCATTGCTACCAGTGCCGCCCTGCTGTGGGGCCTGTACCAAGGGACCCAAGCCGTTGCTGAAGGGCGGATTACCGCCGGGCATTTGGGGCAGACGGTGGTGTACGTGATTATTCTGGCCAGCGCCTTTGCGGTCTTGGGTGAGGTGTACGGCGATTTACTGCGCGCTGCCGGCGCCACAGAGCGTTTGATGGAGCTGCTCGGCACCCAGTCGCCCATCACTTCACCATCAAATCCCGTGCTAGCCGCTATGCCACTTGCGGGGAGTGCTATTCATTTTGAAGCAGTGAATTTTCACTATCCTTCACGCCCCCAACAGCTTGCGCTCAACAACTTCAGCCTGAAGGTGTTGCCGGGGCAAACAGTGGCGATCGTCGGGCCGAGCGGCGCAGGCAAAAGCACGGTGTTCCAGTTGCTGCTGCGGTACTACGATCCACAGAGCGGCAGCATTGTTCTGGACGGCGTGGAGACACGGCAACAAGCTTTGGCCGGGCTGCGGCAGCGGGTGGGCATTGTTCCGCAGGATGCCGTAATTTTCTCCAGCAGCGCCCTGGAAAACATTCGCTACGGAAAGCCAGAGGCTACAGATGCAGAGGTCCATGCCGCGGCACGGGCTGCCTTTGCCCATGAGTTTATTGAGGCATTGCCCGAGGGCTACGACACTTTTCTCGGGGAACGCGGAGTGCGCCTCTCCGGGGGGCAGCGCCAACGCATCGCCATTGCACGCGCCATGCTGAAGAATCCGCCGCTGCTTTTGCTGGACGAGGCCACCAGCGCCTTGGACGCTGAAAGCGAACGCATGGTGCAGGCAGCGCTGGAGTCGGCAATGCGTGACCGCACTACGCTGGTCATCGCGCACCGGCTGGCAACTGTGCAGAAAGCGGATTTGATCGTAGTGCTTGACCACGGCACCCTCGTGGAGCAAGGCACCCATGCGGAATTGGTTGCCAAAGGCGGTGTCTACGCAGGACTGGCTGCCCTGCAATTCAATGCCTGAGACCAATTTGCCCCAAAACCCTAGCCGTGTTCCGGCGCGCCAGTTGATTGAATAAAGGCACCTAAACACCTAAAATCAAGCCTTCACTTCCGGAGGCTTGTATGGAAATCAGTCGCACCAAGGTCCGTCAGCCGGAGCAGGTACAAGCCACTAAACGCGCTGAAGCGATTCAGCGCGAAGCCGTCCGCCAAGCAGCGGCGACCGAGCTGAAGCCTCCCAAAGCACAAGAAGCCGAGAAGAAGCCTGTGGTAAACGGGCAAGGACAGGTCATCGGCACCCGACTCAATGTGAGCGCCTGACTCTCAGGAACGGGCTGTGGCTATCGGTGCAACCAACAGTGCAACGCCGTCGATTCAATCGACGCTGAATCGCGCACGCCTTGAACAAGCCAAACGGGAAGCTGAAAACGCAGAGAGCAAAGTCGAGACTCTTCAGCAACAGACCGAGCAGGCTGAGCAGGAACTGCAGACCCGCCAAACTGCAGTACAGGCGCTTACGTCCCGTAAAACTCAAGAAGATACTACCTACATCGGCCAACTCCGAGCAGCAAAGGCCTTGGTAGCACCTGCCACCCAAGACTTTCTGGTGCGGATGTACAGCGCCACCTCAGCGAAGTTTGCCGCCAGTGGCAACGCCTTGCGCGACAACCTGAATGCCCGACCATTCATCAACACCATGGGCCAATCGACAGGGCGCATCGTGGATCTCACCGCCTGAGAAACTATAAATTTTTTGCATAGTTAGCATATTAAGTGGCCTTGGACAGGCGGGCGGGGTCAGCCTACATTGCGGACCTTGACGACGACTACAAGGAGCAATCATGTCGCAACAGCCCGGCGTTCAACAGACGCCCACCGCCCAATCCGCAGCCCCTACCCATGCGCTGCCTTCGTATCTCCAAGCAGACCACCTTGGCCCTTGGGGCATTTATCTTCAGCAAGTAGACCGGGTAACCCCGTATCTGGGCCACTTGGCACGTTGGGCGGAAACCCTCAAGCGCCCCAAGCGGGCGCTGATCGTGGATGTGCCCATCCAACTGGACAACGGCACTGTGGCTCACTTCGAGGGCTATCGCGTCCAGCACAACACATCACGCGGCCCGGGCAAAGGGGGAGTTCGCTTTCACCAAGATGTGACCCTTTCCGAGGTGATGGCTCTTTCGGCCTGGATGTCGGTGAAAAATGCCGCTGTCAACGTGCCATATGGCGGCGCCAAAGGCGGTATCCGCGTAGACCCCAAGACTTTGTCCATGGGCGAACTTGAGCGACTGACCCGTCGGTACACCAGCGAGATCGGCATCATCATCGGACCGTCCAAAGACATTCCGGCACCTGACGTCAATACGAACGAGCAGATCATGGCCTGGATGATGGACACCTATTCCATGAACGAGGGCGCCACAGCGACGGGCGTGGTGACAGGCAAGCCGATTGATCTAGGTGGCTCTCTGGGGCGGCGTGAGGCAACAGGCCGTGGCGTCTATACCGTAGGCGTAGAAGCCGCTCAGCACCTGGGCCTCGATATCAGCAAGGCTCGGGTGGCAGTACAGGGCTTTGGTAATGTAGGCGGGATTGCTGCCAAATTGTTTGCGCAAGCAGGCGCTCGGGTTGTGGCGGTACAGGACCACGGCGGTACGATCTACCAGGAAGCCGGCATAGACGCCAATGCCCTACTCGCCCATGTGGCACGACAGGGAAGTGTTGCGGGATTTGCCGGAGTGGAGACGATTGACGCAAATGCTTTTTGGGACGTCCCTTGCGACATCCTGATTCCGGCGGCACTGGAACAGCAGATCACCGCAGCAAACGCCCACCGCATTCAGGCGAAGTTAATCATTGAAGGTGCCAACGGCCCCACGACACCAGCCGCCGATGATATTTTGCGGGACCGCAATATCCTGGTCGTACCGGATGTGATTGCCAATGCGGGCGGCGTGACCGTGAGCTACTTTGAATGGGTTCAGGATTTCTCCAGCTTCTTCTGGAGTGAAGATGAAATCAATGCCCGCTTAGTGCGCATCATGAAAGACGCATTCGCAACGGTCTGGGAGGTAGCGAGTGAGCACCGCGTCAGCTTGCGCACCGCTACTTTTATTGTTGCCTGCAAGCGCATTCTGCATGCCCGTGAGTTGCGCGGACTTTACCCTTAACAGGCCCTGAAACTGGACGCGCGGACTTATTGAAGCGTTGTCTTGCGCCGGGCAGGCAGGGGAATCGCCACCAGTTCGATCCCCTCCTCTACCAGCTCTTTGGCCTCGTCCATAGTGGCCTGCCCGCGGATTGCTCGCTCCTGGGTTTCTCCGTAGTGAATCCTACGGGCTTCCTCGGCAAAGCGATCACCAACGTCGTCTGTGTGAGCGAGCACATGCTCAACGACCTTAGAAATGACCTTCTGCAATTCAGCGTGAACGCTCTCAGGCAAGGGCTTCTCTCTGGACAAGTCTGCCATCTTCTTGCTACCGGACTCACCCGCCATTGGAGTCACCTCAGATACGGGAGCGGACGCCCCGGAGAGGTTCAGCCGCGGAGCGCTCAATTTCTTGTGTACTTGAATGGAAGAGCAAGTAGGGCAAGCGACGAGGCCCCTCTCCAGCTGTTCTTGGTAGGCACCCTCTGAGGCAAACCAACCCTCAAACACATGGCCGGAGACACAGGACAGATCCAAGACTTTCATACCAAAGCTCTGGAGTCGCAATCAACGAGCCGACTGCCACTCAGGCGACCACGCACCTGACGTGAAGTGCTGCAACCAAAACGCCCCCGCCATCGTTTTCGCATCGGTAACCCGACCATCCAGACACCATTGCAATAGCTCGGAAACAGGCAAATCAAAGACATCCAGAAACTCGCCGGAATCTAACTGCCGTGGGCCGGGCTTCAAACCGCGTGCAAACCAGACCTCAATGAACTCAGTGGAATAAGCGATTACAGGATGAATAACACCCGCACGCGCCCACTCTGTAGCTTGATAGCCAGTCTCTTCGGCCAGCTCGCGCTGAGCACACGCCAAAGTTGACTCACCAGCATCAAGTTTTCCGGCTGGAAACTCCACCATGACAGAGTGGACTGGATACCGGAACTGACGCTCTAAAACAACCCTTGCAGGTCGATCGGTTGACTCCAGCAGGGGAATCACCATCACCGCGCCAGGATGAACGACATATTCCCGGGTAGCTGCTTGCCCATCTGGCAGCGCCACGGTGTCTCGCAAGACCTTCAGAAAGGAGCCTTGAAAGCACTGCGCACTGGAGAGAAGCTCTTCACGCAAGTGCCCATCGGCCTCACACTCACTCATGGCGCTTAAGGAGGTAGCGGAAAACAAAGCCCGGGAAAGCAAGGGTCACAAACAAAGTGCCGGTGACTGCGTAAAACTCCCAACCTTGCGGCGCGATCTGGCCGACACTGCGCTCCAGAAAAAGACCCAGCCCACCCACCACAAAATAAAGGATCACCAACTCAATGAAGCGGAGTGGCAATGTTTTTTCCTGCGACCCGATAAACCCAAAGAGCTTGCGAGTCACGAATGGAAAGTTTGCCGCTGCCACTGCCAGGAGAAGCAGCGCAAACACACCCGAAGAGTTACCCATTTAGCATTGCCAAAGCAGGAGCGCCTAGGCTCACATTCCCAGCATTTGACGAACAGAGGCAGCACAGAGCGCCATCAATCCGCCTGGTGCCAGTCCGAGGAGCAACACAAGCGCACCGTTAATCGACAAGACCACACGCACGTCAGCAGGGGCAGTGACCGTGGTCGCAGTAATTGGTTGATCGAAATACATCACCTTAACCAGGCGCAAGTAGTAGAACGCACCGATCAACGACATCAGTACGGCGAAGATCGCCATACCCAAGTAGACCGGCTCACCAGGCACGATCAACGCCTGCAATACGGAAAGTTTTGCATAGAACCCGACCATCGGTGGAATGCCGGCCAGGGAAAAAGCACAGATAGCCATTACTGCAGCGTACAAAGGGCTGCGCTGATTCAGGCCTGCGAAGTCAGAGATCTCTTCACTCTCGAAGCCTTCACGCGACAGCAACAAAATCACACCGAAGGTCGCAAGCGTCGTCAAAACGTAGGTAACGACATAAAACATGGCTGAGCTGTAGGCGTTCGCAGCGAAAGTAACAGCATCACCTTGCACAACACCGGACATCAGACCCAAAAGTACAAATCCCATTTGGGAAATGGTGGAGAACGCCAACATGCGCTTGAGGTTGGTTTGGGCAATGGCTGCCAGATTCCCGATCAACAGGGAGCCGACAGACAGAACCATCAACATTTGCTGCCAGTCACTGGCCAGGGGGCGCAAACCTTCCACCAACAAGCGGATGCAGATGGCGAAGGCAGCCAGCTTGGGCGCTCCACCGATCATCAAAGTGACCGCTGTCGGTGCACCCTGGTAGACGTCAGGGATCCACATATGGAATGGCACGACTCCCAACTTAAACGCCAAGCCAGCAACAATAAACACCAAACCGAAAACCAAGACATCAGGCCGGACTTGACCACTCGAAATCGATTTAAACAATTGAGTAATGTCCAGGGTACCTGTGGCTCCGTACAACATGGACATGCCGTAGAGCAAAAATCCTGACGCCATCGCTCCAAGTACAAAGTACTTCATGGCAGCTTCTGTCGCAGAAGCATTGTCACGACGAAGTGCAACCAAGGCATAGCTCGACAAGGTGAGCAACTCCAGCCCCATGTAGGTGAGAAGCAGGTTGTTGGAGGAAATCATCACGAACATGCCCAGCAGGGCCAACATGTTCAATGTAAACAATTCACCACCGCGAAGCATGTCACGGTGGCCGGCATAAGGCCTTGCGTAGACCAGTGAAACCATGACGGCTATGGCAGCGAAACATTTGAGCCAATTTCCCATGGCGTCGCTCACGACCATGTTCCCGAAGCCGTAATAAGTGTGCCCCGCCAAAGCTAGTTGGGCTTGCGCGTAGGCCACAACCGCAAGTGCCAGCATGGTGAGCACGTAGGTCAGATTCCGGAGTGGCGTTTTCACACCAAGGTCTATCAACAAGATGGCACAGGCTGCCACCATCAAGATAATTTCCGGAAAGACCGTGATCCAACTGATTGTGTCAATCATCATCATTCTCTCAATTCAGTTCGATCAGTTCAATTTTGTAATGGCTACGTGCTTCAAGAGCTCTGCGACAGAGACATCCATGACATCTGTGAAAGGCTTGGGGTACAAGCCCATGGCGAGGACCGCAATAGCCAACAAACCCAACATCAAAAACTCACGTGCGTTGATGTCCTGCAGCCCCTTAACATCATCGTTCGCAACCGGACCGAGATAAACGCGCTTGAACATCCACAAGGTGTAGGCGGCTCCAAAAATCAAGGCA
Organism: Rhodoferax sp.; assembly: GCF_013297935.1. Lineage (GTDB taxonomy): Bacteria > Pseudomonadota > Gammaproteobacteria > Burkholderiales > Burkholderiaceae_C > Allorhodoferax. Next base: position 547,492 of record NZ_JAAFIX010000001.1, read on the forward strand.
CTAGCGGAAGCGAATCCCACCCAGAAATTGAATTTCACCGCACCCAAGATAACCATCCATTCACCGACAAAACCTGCGGTTCCCGGGAGGCCGCAATTTGCCATGGCAAAAAACAGACCGAAAGCAGCGAACTTGGGCATGGTGTTAACAACGCCGCCATAGCTCGATATTTCACGCGAATGCACGCGGTCATACAAAACACCGATAGACAGGAACATCGCACCCGACACAAAACCATGCGCAATCATTTGAACGAGGCCACCGGACACACCGAGGTCGTTAAAGATGAAGAAGCCCAAAGTCACGAATCCCATGTGGGCCACCGACGAGTAGGCCACCAGCTTTTTCATGTCTTGCTGCACCATGGCGACCAACCCGACATAGACCACCGCCACTAGAGACAAGCCCACCATCAGACTACCCCATGTATGGGCGGCGTCGGGAGCGATAGGCATGGAAAACCGCAAGAATCCGTAAGCACCTAGCTTCAACATGATGGCAGCAAGTACAGCGGACCCACCCGTAGGAGCTTCAACGTGCACATCGGGCAACCAAGTGTGTACCGGCCACATTGGTACCTTGACGGCAAAAGCTGCGAAAAAAGCAAAGAAGAGCAGTGTCTGGGCTGTCTCACCCAAGGGCAGAGCGTGCCACTTAGCAAGGTCGAAGCTCCCTCCCGATTGCGTATATAGGTAGATCAAAGCTACCAGCATCAGCAAGGAACCCAGCAATGTATACAAGAAGAACTTGAACGCTGCATAAATCTTGTTGGGGCCACCCCATATGCCGATGATGAGGTACATCGGAATCAGGGTTGCTTCAAAAAACACATAGAAGAGCATGCCATCAAGGGCTGAGAACACACCGATCATGAGACCACTCAAGATGAGGAAGGCACCCATGTATTGGTTTACCCGCTCGGTGATCACTTCCCACGCAGCGATAACAACGATCACGGTGATGAAAGCAGTCAAGGGGACAAACCAAAACGAAATGCCATCTAGGCCAAGGTGGTAGTTCACATTGAATCGCTCGATCCAAGGAACATTCTCCACAAACTGCATAGCAGCAGTCGCGTTATCGAACTGGCTGTACAGAGGTAGAGTCAGCAAAAAGCTGACTAACGCTCCGACCAAAGCCACCCAGCGGACAGCGGTAGCTTGCTCATCCCGCCCCAAAGCGAGAAGTAGGCAACCAAACGCTATAGGCACCCAGATAGAAAGGCTCAACAAACCCATATTATTTTTCTCCTACTTGAGCCAAACAAAATACGTCATCAGTACAAAGACCCCAAGGATCATGACCAACGCATAGTGATAGAGGTACCCGGATTGTGCTTTCCGCACAAGTCCCGAAAACAGGCCTACGAGCTTCCAGGAGCCGTTTACCACTGCGCCGTCGATAATGGCTTGGTCACCGACCTTCCAGAGGCCGGAACCCAGTAAACGAGCACCGCGTGCAAGAACGTTCTCGTTGAACCAGTCCAAGTAGTACTTGTTCTCGAGCAGCGTATAAATTGGCTGAGCAACCCGCTTAATCGCAGCAGGGATGCTTGGAAACATCATGTAAAGCACATAAGAGGAAACCACGCCGGCCACTGCCAACCACAGGGGTAATGTCGACAGTGAGTGCAGAGCCATAGCGCCTGCACCATGGTAAGCAGAAGAAATTTCTTCCATGGCGGGGTGCAATGCGTGGTTCACGTAGATCACGTCCTTGAAGAAGTCGCCGTGCAGCATCGGGCCAATGGTGAAGTAACCAATCAACACAGACGGGATTGCCAGGAGTACCAGGGGTACCCACACCACCCATGGAGACTCGTGCGGGTGCGAATCATGATGTGCATCGCCATGGCCATGGTCGCCGTGGTCGCCGTGGTGAGCGTCTGGATTTTGATCGAAGCGTTCTTTCCCGTGGAATACCAGAAAGTACATCCGGAACGAGTAAAACGCAGTCACGAAAACTCCAGCGAGTACCGCGAAATTCGCGAAGCCAGCCGCAGGGAGGTTACTGGCGTGAACAGCTTCAATAATGCTGTCCTTGGAGTAAAAACCGGAAAACAAAGGTGTGCCGATGAGCGCCAAAGAACCCAACAGCGATGTGATCCAGGTAATGGGCATGTACTTACGCAGCCCACCCATCCAACGGATATCCTGGTTGTGATGAACACCCATGATTACGGAACCGGCACCGAGGAAAAGCAGAGCTTTAAAGAAGGCGTGCGTCATCAAATGGAATACCGCGACCGAGTAGGCTGACACGCCCAATGCAACCGTCATATACCCAAGTTGGGAAAGTGTGGAGTACGCGACCACCCGCTTGATATCGTTCTGAATGATCCCAAGGAATCCCATGAACAAAGCAGTAATGGCACCCACCACCAAGATCAGATTGAGCGCGGTATCACTCAATTCAAACAACGGCGACATCCGCGACACCATAAAAATTCCTGCAGTCACCATAGTGGCAGCATGAATCAGGGCGGAAATGGGGGTGGGACCTTCCATAGAATCCGGCAACCACACGTGCAATGGAAACTGAGCAGATTTACCCATCGCACCGATGAACAGGCAAATACAGATAACCGTAACAAGCATCCAATCTGTGCCGGGAAACACCAAAGCAGACAGATCAGTACTTTTGGCGAATATTTCTGTGTAGTTCAAGCTACCGGTGTAGGCACCAATCAACCCAATGCCCAAAATAAATCCAAAGTCTCCGACGCGGTTAACCAGGAAAGCCTTCATATTGGCAAAAATTGCCGTTGGCTTGTTAAACCAGAACCCGATTAGCAAGTAAGAGACAAGGCCTACAGCTTCCCAGCCGAAGAACAGCTGAAGCAAGTTGTTGCTCATGACCAGCATCAACATTGAGAAAGTGAAGAGCGAGATATAGGCAAAGAAACGGTTGTAGCCTTCATCCTCTTCCATATAGCCCACGGTGTACAAGTGAACCATCAAAGAAACGAAGGTCACAACGCACATCATCATGGCGGTCAGGGAGTCCACAAGGAAGCCGACCTCCATCTTTAAACCACCAACCACCATCCATGTGTAAATGGTTTCGTTGAAACGGGCACCATCGTTCACGACTGACATCAATGTCATGGCCGACAGAACAAACGAAATCAAGACACCGAGAATGGTCAGTGTATGGCTGGCTTTTCGGCCAAACCAATTGCCACCGAACTTTGTACCAAACACGCCTGCGAGGATTGCGCCAGCCAAAGGAGCCAACGGTATCGCCAACAAAGTCGACGCGGAAAGGGTCTGACTCATGAGATTAACCCTTCAAAGTATTGAGCTCATCCACGCTGATGCTGGACTTGTTGCGGAACAACAGCACCAAAATCGCGAGACCAATTGCAGCCTCCGCGGCGGCAACCGTGAGGATAAAGAAAACAAAGATTTGGCCGTGCATGTCGTTCAGATAATGAGAGAACGCAACGAAGTTGGTATTCACCGCCAAAAGCATCAATTCAATCGCCATCAATAAAACAATCAGGTTGCGGCGATTCAGAAAGATACCGACTACCGAGAGTGCGAACAACATCGCACCTAACGATAAGAAATGTCCAAGTGTCAAAGTCATACTTTTTGCTCCGAAGCTACTGGTTCGGTCTCAGGTGCAGCTTTAGTGGCATCCATCTTGAGAACTGTCATACGGTCTATGGACTTCACACGAACCTGATCACCCGGAGATACGTACTTGCTGTCTTTTCGGGCACGAAGCGTAAGTGCAATAGCCGCGATCATGGCGACTAACAAAATGGCGGCCGCTACTTCAAGTTGCACTATGTACTGCGTGAATAGCAATTTGCCCAATGCTTTGGCATTGCTTGGCTCGGCGGCGGCCGATGCCGCGAGTGCTGCAGGGTCATCCATTACACGAAAGCCGCCCATCAATACCGCAGCCATTTCCAAAGCAATGACTACCCCCACCACTGCCGCTAGAGGAAAGTGCTTCCAAAAGCCCACCCGGAGATTCTCGACATTAATGTCCATCATCATCACAACGAACAAGAACAAAACCATCACAGCGCCCACATAAACAAGCACCAGGGTGATTGATAAGAACTCAGCCTTCAGGAGCATCCAGATCATGGCTGCCTGAAAGAAGGTCAGCACCAAATAGAGGGCTGCGTGTACAGGGTTACGCGCCGTGATCACACGGAATGCTGCAAATAGAAGTACTGCGGCAAAGACGTAAAAAAGTCCGGTCGTTACATTCATGATTCAAGGGCTTTCTTACTGCAATTCATCGGTACTTAGCGTCCGCCTGCTTGTTTGCGGCAATTTCAGTTTCATAACGGTCACCGACTGCAAGCAACATGTCTTTGGTGAAATACAAATCTCCACGCTTCTCGCCGTGATACTCCAAAATATGAGTTTCTACGATGGAGTCAACAGGGCAGCTCTCTTCACAGAAACCGCAGAAAATACATTTGGTCAGATCGATGTCGTAACGCGTAGTCCTGCGTGAGCCGTCGTCACGCACATCGGATTCAATCGTGATTGCCATGGCGGGACAAACAGCTTCACAGAGCTTACAAGCGATGCATCGCTCTTCGCCGTTTTCGTAACGGCGTAAAGCATGCAGACCCCGGAAACGCGGCGAAAGAGGCGTCTTCTCCTCAGGGAATTGGACGGTGACCTTTTTCCGGAACAGGTACCGACCAGTGAGGGCCATGCCCTTGAACAACTCGACCAAGAGGAAGCTATACAGGAAATCTTTGAGCGAAAAAGCGATAGGCTGGCGAACAGTAGTGTTAGTAGACATTGCGCTGCCCCTTATTTCCAAATATTCAGGGGTGTTTGCATCCACAAACCGACCACCAACAACCAAACCAACGTTACTGGAATAAATACTTTCCAGCCCAAACGCATGATCTGGTCATATCGGAAGCGGGGGAAAGTCGCACGAACCCAGATAAACAAACTCACGATAGCAAACGTCTTGATACCCAGCCAGATCCAGCCAGGAATCCAATTCACCAAGGCATGGTCGAACGGCGAGAGCCATCCGCCGAGGAACATGAGAGCTGCGAGTATGGAGATAAGCCACATATTCGCGTATTCCGCCAGGTAGAACATCGCGTAGGACATGCCGGAATACTCCACCATGTGACCAGCAACAATCTCCGCCTCACCTTCCACCACATCAAATGGATGGCGATTGGTCTCGGCGAGGCCGGAGATGATGTAGACGACAAAAATCGGAAGAAGTGGCAGCCAGTTCCACGACAAGAAGTTCAAACCCGCAGCAGCGAACTGCCCAGAAGCCTGGCCTGCAACGATGTCGGACAGATTCATGCTGGATGAAACCATCAACACAATCACCAAGCAAAATCCCATGGCGATTTCATAACTCACCATCTGGGCAGAGGCACGCAGTGCCCCAAGGAAGGCATATTTCGAGTTCGAAGCCCAACCGGCGATCACAACACCATAAACCTCCATCGAGGTGATGGCCATTACGAAAAGCAAGCCCGCATTGATATTGGCCAGTGCCACGTCGGGACCGAATGGAACCACGGCCCATGCGGCCATCGCAGGCATGATTGTCAAAATCGGACCGACGAAGAATAGACCTCGGTTGGCAGCCGTGGGCACCAAAATTTCCTTCGTCAGCAACTTCAATGCATCGGCGATAGGCTGAAGCAAACCCCAAGGACCGACACGGTTCGGACCCACCCGAACCTGCATCCAACCAAGGAACTTACGCTCCCACAGTGTCAGGTAAGCGACGGCCCCCATGAGGGGAAGGACTACAACCACAATTTTCAAAAGAGTCCAAATCACCGGCCAAAAAACAGATGCCCACATAGGCGCTGTGAAAAGTCCGAGCCCCGCGCCATAAATAGTGTCAATCATGCTGCCACCCCCTGTACCGCGCGGGCATCTGCAGTCAACTGCAACGCACTAGAACGACGCACGAGTCCGTCCAACTGATAAATACTAGCAACCACAGGCCGCACCTCCGCAGGAGACAGATCGATCGTAGAACTGGAAGTGGTCCCAAGCTTGTCCTGCGCTACTACACCGTTTTCAATACCAATCACCTTGAGCGATGCGAGAATTTCGTTGCTAGATTCGAACTCCATACCGGGTATCGATAAGAGATTTCCCAAAACCCGTAAAATTTTCCAAGCGGGGCGCGTTTCGCCGAGTGGTTTCACAACCGCGTGAAAACTTTGAACCCGACCTTCCGCATTGACAAAAGATCCGGATGTTTCAGTGAATGGTGCGATCGGTAGCAGCACGTCGCTAAACGCCAAGTTGCATTTAAACGGGCTTAGTGTCACGACCATTTCAGAGCTCATCAAGCCCTGCTTCGACGCCGCTCCGACCGCCGAATCGAACTCGGGCTCAACATTCACCAAGATCGCCGCCTTGAGTGCACCTGTCAACATCTGGCCGGCGTTGAAGCCTCCATCACCGGGAAGCACACCGACAGCATGGGCACCAACAGTGTTTGCGGCTTCCGTCAGATAGCCGAGCGTCGCACCGGTTTGCCCAGCAATCCAAGATGCAATGGAAACCAGACTTGCAGCTTTTGCGTGGTGGGCTGCCGCATTACCCAGCAAAATTGCTTTTCTCTCACCGGTCAAGAGTGATTTAGCAACGTTCTTCGCAAATTCTGTGGCATTACCTTTCGCCGGCGGAGCCACCTCATTCATCTCGGCGATCGCAGCAGCGATATCAGCAAGGGATTGAACCCAAACGGAGGACTCAATCACCTGTCGGCTGGCAAGCGGGAAAGCCCAGTCCGGCTCGAAATCAGAAATCGCATGGACCTTTGCACCGGTCTTGGTTGCCTGGCGAATTCGCTGAGCAAAGAGAGGGTGGTCTTTACGCAAGTTCGATCCCACAACCAGCACCCTTTGCAGAGTGCTCAAGGAAGCGATTGTGGTCCCCAGATAGGGCACCTTATCGCTTGTCGAAAACTCGGCGTTGCGCAAACGGAAGTCCATACTTCCAGAACCAAGGCCTTCAAAGAGCTTTTTGGCAAGTGCCATCTCTTCCAAGGTGCTGTGCGGGCTGACCAATGCTCCTATAGAGTTGGGGCCATGGTTTGTCTTGATTTGCTTCAATCCGTTGGCGACGTATTCGAGCGCCGTCTGCCAATCGACCGTCTTCCACTCGCCACCCTGTTTAATCATGGGGGACGTCAAGCGCTCGGGTCCGTTCAATGCTTCATAGGAGAAACGGTCGCGGTCGGCAATCCAGCACTCGTTGACGGCTTCGTTTTCCAACGGAACGACGCGCAACACCTGATTGTTTTTCACTTGCACAATCAAATTGGCGCCGGTGGAGTCATGGGGGCTGACCGACTTGCGACGTGACAGCTCCCAAGTGCGAGCACTGTAACGGAACGGCTTACTAGTCAGAGCACCTACGGGGCAGATGTCGATCATGTTGCCGGAAAGCTCAGAGTCCACGCTTTGACCAATGAAGGTTTCGATTTCAGCGTGTTCGCCGCGATGCGACATGCCAAGCTCCATCACGCCTGCAACTTCTTGTCCGAAACGTACGCACCGTGTGCAGTGAATGCAACGGCTCATTTCCTCCATGGACACCAGAGGGCCTACATCTTTGTGAAAGACGACGCGTTTCTCTTCTTCATAACGTGAAGACGAGCCACCATAACCAACTGCAAGATCTTGCAACTGGCACTCGCCGCCCTGGTCGCAGATTGGACAGTCCAAAGGGTGATTGATCAGCAAAAATTCCATAACGGATTTTTGCGCCTTGATGGCTTTGTCGCTCTTTGTGCGAACGATCATGCCGTTCGTCACCGGTGTTGCACACGCCGGCATCGGCTTAGGCATTTTCTCCACATCGACCAGGCACATACGGCAGTTTGCCGCAATACTTAGTTTCTTGTGATAACAAAAGTGAGGGATGTAAGTGCCGGCCTTGTCAGCGGCATGCATCACCATGCTGCCTTCTGCTATTTCAACTTTTTTGCCGTCGAGTTCGATTTCAATCATCTTATGGACTCGCTCAAACGTAAGCGGGGACCATACAGGTCTTGTTCGCTACGTGGTATTCAAATTCATGCCTGAAATGTTTGATCATGGCCCGCACTGGCATGGCTGCGGCATCACCCAGGGCGCAAATGGTGCGACCCTGAATGTTTTCTGCCACGTTATCCAGCAAATCCATGTCACTAGGGCGCCCTTGGCCGCCCTCAATGCGATCCACCATCCGTGAAAGCCAACCGGTGCCTTCGCGGCAAGGTGTGCATTGACCGCAGGACTCATGCATATAGAAATAGCTCAAGCGCTGGAGCGCCTTCACCATGCAACGACTGTCATCCAACACAATCACCGCGCCAGAACCCAACATGGAACCCGCTTTAGCGATGGAGTCGTAGTCCATCGTGCATTCCATCATGATCGCAGCGGGCAGTACTGGCGACGAAGATCCACCGGGAATAACCGCTTTAAGCTGCCGTCCCGCGCGTACTCCACCGGCAAGCTCGAGTAGCTTGGCAAATGGAGTCCCCATTGGTACTTCGTAATTACCTGGGCGCTCTACATCTCCGCTCACAGAGTAAATTTTCGTACCACCGTTATTTGGCTTTCCGCATTCGAGATACGCTTGGCCGCCATTTCGGATGATCCAAGGTACCGCCGCAAAAGTCTCTGTGTTGTTGATCGTTGTCGGCTTACCGTAAAGACCGAAACTAGCTGGGAATGGCGGCTTGAAACGGGGCTGGCCTTTTTTGCCCTCCAGCGATTCAAGAAGTGCAGTTTCTTCGCCGCAGATATATGCACCAAATCCATGGGCTGCATGCAGCTGGAAGTTAAAGGCGCTGCCCATGATGCTGTCGCCAAGGAAACCCGCTGCACGGGCCTCTTCAAGCGCAGCCTCGAATCGATCGTAAGACGCGAAGATTTCTCCGTGGATGTAGTTGTACCCAACAGAAATACCCATGGCATAAGCAGCGATCGCCATGCCCTCAATCACGATATGCGGGTTAAATTGCAAAATATCGCGGTCTTTGCAAGTTCCGGGCTCGCCCTCGTCAGAATTGCAAACCAAATACTTTTGACCGGGAAACTGACGTGGCATGAAACTCCACTTCAGACCGGTGGGGAATCCCGCGCCGCCCCGACCCCGCAGGCCAGACTCTTTGACGGTCGCGATGACTTGATCTTGCGTCAATCCTTCGCCACCGTCTTTACCGAGAATCTTCCGCAGTGCTTGATAACCTCCACGGGCCACATAGTCCTGCAGACTCCAATTGGAGCCGTTCAAGCCAGCGTAGATTTGCGGCTCAATGTGCCGATCGTGGAAACAGGTTTCAACGCCTGACGCGCTGAATTTCGCCAGGATGCTATCTGCGCTCATGCTTGTCCTTCCGAGGCACGCAGTTCGTCAACCAACTGGTCCAACTTGTCGTTCGACATGAAACTACACATCGCACGATCATTGACCAGCATTACAGGAGAATCAGCACACGCACCTAGGCATTCGCTTTGTTGGAGTGTGAAGAGTCCGTCCGGGGTCGTTTCCCCCATATGGATTCCGAGCTTGGCCTCCAAGTGATGAAGCGCTTTTTGGCCATCACGCAATTGGCAAGGCAAATTGGTGCACACGTTCAACTTGAACTTGCCAACCGGGCGCTGGTTGTACATGTTGTAAAACGTCGTAACTTCGTGCACCGCCATCGGGGCCATGGCGAGGTGTTCAGCGATTACTTTCTCGCTCTCAGCATTTACAAAACCGAGCTCCTGTTGGACGATTGCCAAACAAGCCATTACCGCAGACTGTTTTTGTTCCGCGGGGTATTTCGCAACTTCGCGATCAAAGCGCGATTTAATTTCAGCGGAGATCATCGATCAATCTCTCCAAAAACAATGTCCATGGTCCCAATGATGGAAACTGCGTCAGCGATCATGTGACCCTTTGACATCTCATTCAAACTGGCCAGATGCACAAAACCTGGCGGCCGTATCTTTAGTCGATAAGGCTTGTTAGCACCATCACTGACAATGTAAATACCAAACTCTCCCTTTGGATGTTCAACTGCGGCATACGCCTCACCTTCAGGAACTCTGAAGCCTTCGGTGAACAGCTTGAAGTGGTGAATCAGCTCTTCCATGCTCGACTTCATAGCCTCACGGGAAGGAGGAGCAACCTTGTGGTTATCCGTGATAACCGGGCCAGGATTGGCCTTCAACCAATCCACGCATTGCTTGATGATGCGATTGGACTGCTTCATCTCTTCCATGCGCACCAAGTAACGGTCGTAAACATCACCGGTCTTGCCAACAGGAATATCGAAGTCGACCTTGTCGTAGGCGTCATAAGGCTGCTTCTTGCGCAGATCCCATGCAATGCCGGAGCCACGCAACATAGGTCCGGAGAAACCGAGATTCAGGGCACGTTCAGGAGAAACGATCCCGATATTGACGGTACGTTGCTTCCAGATGCGGTTCTCGGTAAGGAGTGTGTGGTACTCCTCCAAACAAGCGGGAAAGCGCTGAGAGAAGTCGTCAATGAAATCAAGGAGTGAGCCCTTGCGATTGGCATTCAGCTCCTCCACTCCCTTGGCATTGCGAACCTTACTAGCCTTGAATTGCGGCATGGAGTCCGGCAAATCACGGTACACACCGCCGGGACGGAAATAGGCTGCATGCATACGGGCGCCACTGGCTGCCTCGTACATGTCGAACAAATCTTCACGTTCACGGAAGGTGTAGATGAGAATCGTCGAGCTACCGCAATCGTTACCGTGCGATCCCAGCCACATCAGGTGATTCAGCAATCGCGTGATTTCCGAATACATCACACGGATGTACTGTGCGCGGATTGGCACCTCAATACCCAGCAGCTTCTCGATGGCGAGGCAATACGCATGCTCGTTACACATCATGGACACATAGTCCAGACGATCCATATACGGCAAAGATTGAATGTACGTTTTGCTCTCGGCAAGTTTCTCTGTTGCACGATGCAACAAGCCGATGTGAGGATCAGCGCGCTGGATCACTTCTCCGTCCAACTCAAGGACCAGGCGCAAAACTCCGTGCGCCGCAGGGTGCTGCGGACCGAAGTTCAATGTGTAGTTTTTAATTTCAGCCATGCTGGATCTGCTTATTGCAGGCCTCCGTAATTGTCTTCACGGATGATGCGGGGCGTGATTTCACGGGTTTCGATCGTCACTGGCTGGTACACCACGCGGGATTGCTCCGCGTCGTAACGCATTTCAACGTGCCCACTCAATGGGAAGTCCTTGCGGAAGGGGTGCCCGATAAATCCGTAGTCAGTCAAGATACGACGCAAGTCGTCATGCCCATCAAAAAGAATACCAAACAGGTCAAAAGCTTCGCGCTCGAACCAGTTGGCAGAGTTCCAGACCGAGTTCACCGAAGAGACCACAGGCATGTCATCGCTTAACGCCATAACCTTAAGACGAAGCCGTTGATTCAAAGCAATCGACAGCAAATGGCAAACCACCGCATAACGGGGGCCTTCATAAGCACCGTCTTTGTATTCCGAGTAGTCAACGCCGCAGAGATCAATCAACTGCTCGAACTGACAGCCCACAGAGTCACGGAGCAGCTGGGCAGCTTCCAGGTAATCGGCAGGCGCCACTTGTACAGTGACCTCATCCAGAGCTATGGCAATGTGTTTAACTTTGTCACCGAGCGCTGCCTGAACTGCAGCTTGCGTAGCTTCGGGGGTAACCGAGTAAATTGTCATAACGCTTATGCCCTAGCAATCGTTTCAGTGCGGCGGATTTTGTGCTGCAACTGCAAAATTCCGTACACCAGAGCCTCTGCAGTGGGTGGACAGCCAGGAACATAGACGTCTACCGGAACAATCCGATCACAGCCGCGCACCACTGAATAACTGTAATGGTAGTAACCACCACCGTTGGCACAGGAGCCCATGCTGATCACCCAACGCGGCTCTGACATCTGATCGTAAACCTTGCGCAAAGCAGGGGCCATTTTGTTGCAGAGTGTGCCCGCCACAATCATGAGATCGGACTGCCGGGGACTGGCGCGAAACACCTCGGACCCGAACCGACTGATGTCATAGCGCGCCGCAGCAGCGTGCATCATCTCGACTGCACAGCATGCCAAACCGAATGTCATTGGCCAGATAGAACCGGTCTTTGCCCAGTTCACTACAGAGTCGTAACTCGTCGTGACGAAGCCTTCCTTCAAAACGCCTTCAATCATTGCGTTACTCCCAGTCCAATGCGCCTTTTTTCCACATGTAGACGAATCCAATAGTCAAAATGACCACAAATTCGACACCGAGCAAGAACCCGAACATCCCGAGGTCCTTGAGGGCTACCGCCCAAGGAAACAGGAATGCGGTTTCCAAGTCAAACAAAATAAACAAGATAGCGACGAGGTAGTACCGTACGTCAAACTTCATTCGAGCGTCTTCAAACGCTTCGAAACCACATTCATAAGGGGAGTTTTTGGCTGCATCGGGCTTGTTGGGCCCGAGAATGTATCCAAGCACTTGAGGCACAACGCCAATGCCGATACCGACCAAGATGAACAGCAAAACGGGGAGATATTGGTCGAGGTTCATCTTGAGATTCTGATCACCATAAATGCCTGCCACAGGGGTAGAACCTGCGCAAACTGTTTTTTTTGGTGCCGTCGGCGAGACTCGAACTCGCACAGCTTTCGCCACTACCCCCTCAAGATAGCGTGTCTACCAATTTCACCACGACGGCGGCTCTCAGCCGATGAATTTGCGTGAGGAGCCTTGCGGCATTTGCTCGTTCATCAGCCCTAGAGTTTACCCTGAAATTAAACCGCTTGCGGTCGCAAACGGGGAATTAACTCAGGTTTATTTTGCAGGGATTTGTGCCGCGCCGGAGGCGGGTGCAGCAGGCGCTGCGTCAGCTGCAGGAGCAGCGGGTGCAACAGCTGGAACAGCTTCCAGCACGGAGCCTGAGCTCGATGGACGTAGATTGCCGAAGTAGGCCAGCGCCAATGTTGCAACAAAAAATACAGTGGCAAGGACCGCAGTAGTGCGCGACAAAAAGTTGGCACTTCCGCTGGCTCCGAACAAGCTGCCAGAGCCACCGCTGCCGAAAGCCGCACCCATATCAGCGCCCTTGCCGTGCTGAACCAAAATCAAGCCAATCATGGCAACTGCCGACAACAACTGGATCGTCAACACAATAGTAATCACAACGTTCATAAATCTCTCCTTAAATCAAATTCAATCAATAGTTCAGGCAGCAGCGGCTATCGCGAGGAAGTCCGGTGCCTTCAATGAAGCGCCACCCACCAAGCCGCCATCGATGTCTTTCTGGGCGAGCAACTCTGCGGCGTTCGCTGCGTTCATGCTTCCGCCATAGAGAATGTGGACCCGGTCCGCCTGGGGTGTTGCTGCCAGGAGCTGGGCACGCAACACTGCATGCACTTCCTGCGCCTGCGCAGGCGTCGCGGTTTTGCCGGTTCCAATAGCCCAGACCGGTTCGTAAGCGACCACTATTTCACTGATGCAGTGGCCGTTGGCATGAATCACAGCCGCAAGTTGCCGCTTTACGACCTCTTCCGTCTTACCTGCTTCACGCTCGGCAAGCGTTTCTCCCACACAGACGATGGGCGTTATGCCAGCGGCCAGCGCTTTCTGCGTCTTCATAGCGACCACGGCATCCGTTTCCCCGTGGTACTGGCGTCGCTCGGAGTGCCCCACGATCGCATAGCGAACACCAAACTCCCGCAACATACCCGCCGATGTTTCGCCGGTGTAGGCCCCCGAGTCAAAGCTGGAAACGTCTTGGGCTCCCAAGCTGATCGTCGACCCTTGCAAAAGCTGGGCGACCTGAGACAGATACACCCCCGGCACACAGACCGCCATATCAGACGACGCATTCGCGCCACCTGCCTGCAGCGCCTGCAAAAGCGCCACATTGGCAGCCAAGCTGCCATTCATTTTCCAGTTACCGGCAATCAGTTTCTTTTTCATGCAGATTCCCAATTCAATACAAGTTTCCCGACATGCGCGTTGCTTTCCATCAGCTCATGGGCCGATGCTGCTGCACGAGCCGCAGTGCTCCCTGCAACAGCGAACTCCCGGTACACCACGGGCCGGATGGCTTTTTGCCGCAACAGAGGCCAGACTTCACGACGCAGAGCGCGCGCTATGGCAGCCTTGAATGCTTCGGGACGCGCCCGAAGCGTGGAGCCTGTAATCGTCAATCGCCGACGCAAGACAGCGCCGGCATTGATCTCCGCCTGCACCCCGCCCTGCACTGCAATCAAGACCAAGCGCCCGTCGTCTGCCAGGCAATTCAGTTCTTTGGCAATGTAGGGACCCGCCACCATGTCCAAAATCACATCCACGCCTCGACCTTGGGTCAAGGCAGACACCTGCGCCTCGAAGTCAGCTGTCCGGTAATTGATGGCATGGTCAGCACCCAAAGCAAGACAGGCTGCGCATTTTTCGTCCGAACCGGCAGTGACTATCACCAGGGCGCCGCGAGCTTTGGCCAGTTGAATGGCTGTCACCCCGATCCCGCTGCTGCCACCTTGGATCAACAAGGTCTCTCCTGACAACAAAGCCCCGCGCTCGAACACGTTGGACCATACCGTAAAGAGTGTTTCGGGCAAGCTGGCCGCCTCGACCATCGTCCATCCATCAGGCACCGGAAGACATTGCGAAACCGGTGCTACACAGCATTCCGCGTAGCCCCCCCCTGTCACCAATGCACAGACCGGGTCACCGACCGATAAACCTGCCAGCGCCAAGGCCTGACGGTCTCCATCGACGATGTGTCCGGCCACTTCCAGACCCGGAATATCCGAGGCTCCGGCAGGCGCAGGGTACTTACCCATTCGCTGCAACACATCGGGGCGATTCACCCCACTGGCCGCTACACGAATCAGCAACTCCCCTACCCCCGGCGATGGCGCAGGGCGATCCACCAGACGCAAAACGTCCGGCGCACCGGGAGTGACAATTTCAAAAGCTCGCATACAAAATCAACCGGTAGCCCCCGTGCAATATGCGCAAGTAGCTACCAAATTAATAGCAGACGCTCATTACTCCTGGGCAGGACGCTCGATCAAAGCCTTCATGGACAGCTTGATACGGCCCTTCTCGTCGGTCTCCAGAACCTTGACCTTGACGATCTGGCCTTCGGACAGGTAGTCGGTGACCTTTTCGACGCGCTCGTGAGCGATCTGGCTGATGTGCAACAAGCCATCTTTGCCGGGCAACAGGTTCACCAAAGCACCGAAGTCCAAAATCTTGGTGATCGGGCCTTCGTACACCTTGCCGATTTCGACTTCAGCGGTGATTTGCTCGATGCGCTTCTTGGCCAGTTCGGCTTTTTCAGGATCGCTGGACGCGATGGTGATGGTGCCGTCTTCGTCGATGTTGATCTGGGTGCCGGTTTCTTCGGTCAGCGCACGGATCACGGAGCCGCCCTTGCCGATCACGTCACGGATCTTCTCGGGGTTGATCTTGAAGCTGAACAAACGTGGCGCGAAGTTAGACACTTCGGTGCGGGCTTCTGCCATGGACTTTTGCATTTCGCCAAGGATATGCACGCGCGCTTCCTTGGCCTGTGCCAACGCCACTTGCATGATTTCCTTGGTGATGCCTTGGATCTTGATGTCCATCTGCAGGGCGGTGATACCGTTGGTGGTACCCGCAACCTTGAAGTCCATGTCGCCCAGGTGATCTTCGTCACCCAAGATGTCGGTCAACACCGCAAAGCGGTTTTCTTCCTTGATCAGGCCCATGGCAATACCGGCCACGTGAGCTTTCAACGGCACGCCGGCGTCCATCAGGGACAAGCAGCCGCCGCACACGGAAGCCATGGAAGACGAGCCGTTGGACTCGGTGATTTCCGACACCACACGCAGGGAGTAAGGGAACTCTTCTTTGGTCGGCAACACAGCAACCAGAGCGCGCTTAGCCAAACGGCCGTGGCCGATTTCGCGGCGCTTGGGCGTACCCACGCGACCGGTTTCGCCGGTGGCGAACGGAGGCATGTTGTAGTGCAGCATGAAACGGTCTTCGTACTCGCCGCTCAAGGCGTCGATACGCTGTGCATCACGCTCGGTGCCCAAGGTGGCGATCACCAAAGCCTGGGTTTCGCCACGGGTGAACAAAGAAGAACCGTGGGTGCGAGGCAGCACGCCGTTGCGGATCTCAATGGCGCGCACAGTGCGTGTGTCGCGACCGTCAATACGGGGCTCGCCTGCCAGAATCTGGCCGCGCACGATCTTGGCTTCGATGTCGAACAGCATGCCTTCGACCTTGACGCTGTCAAACTCAGCGCCGTCAGCCTTCAGGCCGGCGAACACTTCAGCGTAGGCAGTGCGGCAGGCTTGGGTACGGGCTTGCTTGTTGCGGATCTGGTAAGCAGCAACCAGCTTGTCTTTGCCGTGGGCTTCGACCTTGGCAATCAGCGCTTCGTCACGGGCAGGAGCCTTCCAATCCCACACGGGCTTGCCGGCGTCGCGCACCAGTTCGTGGATGGCGTTGATAGCGATCTTGCCTTGCTCGTGGCCGTAGACCACAGCACCCAACATCACTTCTTCGGACAACTGCTGAGCTTCGGACTCCACCATCAACACAGCAGCTTCGGTGCCAGCCACTACCAGATCCATGATGGAGTCTTTGCGGGCAGTCTGGCCGGGGTTCAACACGTATTCGCCGTTGACATAACCCACGCGCGCAGCGCCGATCGGGCCATTGAACGGGATACCGGAGATGGACAATGCCGCGCTCACCGCGATCATGGCGGCAATGTCAGCATCCACTTCAGGGTTCAACGACACGGTGTGGATCACCACATGCACTTCGTTGAAGAAACCTTCGGGGAACAGAGGACGGATGGGGCGGTCGATCAGACGGCTGGTCAGTGTCTCGAACTCGCTAGGGCGGCCTTCGCGCTTGAAGAAAGAACCGGGGATCTTGCCGGCAGCGTATGACTTTTCAAGGTAGTCCACGGTCAAGGGGAAAAAGTCTTGACCGGGCTTGCCTTCAGTTTTGCCGACCACAGTGGCCAGCACCACGGTGCCGTCCATGTCCAGCAACACGGCGCCAGTGGATTGGCGTGCAATTTCGCCGGTTTCCATGGTAACGGTGTGCTGACCCCATTGGAAGGTCTTGGTAACTTTGTTGAAAATGCTCATGTGAATCTCCTGTGAGTTTCGAGTTTTATCGGGGGGTGCAGGCCACCCCGCCACAGCCCGGATTCCACAACACAGTCCACGATGCCATTCCAGAAACACTGCCCCGCAGGGGTCAATGGCTTTGGAATGACACAGCTTCGTTCTGTTTTTGCGGTCTCCGAAGTAAAAAACGCCTGAGCTAGTGACCTAACTCAGGCGTTCGTCATTCAGTCAGTCGCTTACTTACGCAGACCCAACTTCGCGATCAGGGCCACATAGCGATCGTGGTCCTTGGAGTTCAGGTAGTCCAACAGCTTACGGCGACGGCTCACCATACGCAGCAGACCGCGGCGACCGTGGTGGTCTTTAGCGTGGGTCTTGAAGTGAGGAGTCAGCTCGTTGATACGGGCGGTCAACAGAGCCACTTGGACTTCTGGGCTGCCTGTGTCGGTAGCGGAACGTGCGTTGTCTTTGACAACAGCGGCTTTGATGCTGGAAGCGATCATGTGTTTTTCCTTGTGATGTTTTGACTTGCGCCGAGTGCTGGAATGGCTCTTGGCGTGCGCCCTGCCCAATGCAAAGCCGTTCGATTATAGCCCGAAGCAGGTCTCCGGCATGAACTCCCGCCACGCCCCCGCAGCCGACGGGTGCAAAACACCGGCCGGGGAACCGTTTGAGGCGCTCGTAGATGCCTCCGGGGCCCGTACTTTCAAGCCCCGCAATTGGAAAAGAAAGACTAGGTTTTTCGCTTGAAATGACCGCGCCCACGCTCAATTAGGGTCCATACGGCAATCATTGTGAGCGCCGTGCAAGACCCAAGGAAACACCATGTTCTTCGCTACCGCACCTGCCGCTTTTTCCCATACCCTGCGCCGTCCGGGCCTCACCGCGCACAGCCGCAGCGTCGAGCGCCTGCTCAACGACGCGCTCTACGGCGCCCGCCAGTCCGGTGCGGCATTTACCCAGGATGACAACAGCTTCACCCTGAGCCTGGACATGCCCGGCATCAGCAAAGAGCAATTGCGCATCACCCTGGATGGCGCAATCGTCCGGGTGCAAACCAAAGACGATGCACCCCGCAGCTACCGCACGGCCTATGAGCTACCGCAAGAAGTGGACAACACCTTGAGCGAAGCCAAACTCGAAAACGGTGTGCTGACCCTGAAACTGGCTAAAAAAGTGCCCGTGGACACCTCGGCTGAGCTCACGATTCAGTAAGCACTGCGCCGCATACTTCCTCGCCGGAAGAGCAATTCGCTATCAAAAAAGTAGCACTCTGCGCATATTCCGCGTGGGCGGAGTGCGCTTTTTATAGAGAATGCAAAGGCCAGCGGGGCTTCACATCAAAAGCGTAGTTGTGCACCGCGCTTTGCAGACCGCTTTGCAGGCGCATAGCGGCTGCCATGGCGATCATGGCGCCGTTGTCGGTACACAAGTGCAGCTCGGGGTAGTGCACCCGCACACCGCGCTTTGCGCACTCGGCGTTGAGTTGTTCGCGCAGCCGGCGGTTTGCTCCCACGCCACCGGCAACCACCAGCCGCTTCAACCCGGTCTGCTTCAGCGCCGAGACTGATTTTTTGAGCAACACCTCCACGATTGCAGCCTGGGTCGACGCGGCCAGATCTGCCTGCTGTTGCTCCGGAAGTGACTGAAACCGGGTCTCCCCCACTGCCGCCAGCATGCGCTGGCTCTGCACCAACACTGCCGTTTTGAGCCCTGCAAATGAAAAGTCCAGATTGCCGCTGTGCAGCAAGGGGCGCGGCAAGGAATAAGCCTTCGGGTCACCCGCCTCCGCCAACTTGGACAGCAGTGGCCCACCGGGATAGGCCAGGCCCATGAGCTTGGCAGACTTGTCAAATGCCTCCCCGGCGGCGTCGTCAATGGTTTCGCCCAGCAGCTCGTAGCGGCCGACACCATCCACCCACATCAACTGGGTGTGACCGCCCGACACCAGGAGCGCCACAAACGGAAATTCAGGCGGGTCTTCACTCAAAAACGGCGAGAGCAAATGCCCTTCCAGGTGGTGTACGCCCAGCACCGGCTTGCCGAGTGCCGCACCCAACGCGCAAGCGACACCAGCCCCCACCAGCAGCGCACCGGCCAGGCCGGGCCCACGGGTGTAGGCCACCACATCCACTTCTTGCAGGCTGCGGCCACTGTCGGCCAGCACCTGACGGGTCAGGGGCAACACGCGGCGGATGTGGTCCCGGCTCGCCAACTCCGGCACCACGCCGCCGAAGGCCTGGTGCATCTCAATCTGGCTGTGCAGGGCATGGGCCAGCAAGGTAGGCACCGCGTCGCCCTGCGACTGCACCATGGCCACACCTGTTTCATCACACGACGACTCGATACCCAACACCAGCATGCTTGTTTCCTTTTGAGGCGCCGAGTGTAGAGGATGGTGTTTTCCAGAGGGCACAATCCCCGCATGCGCACCTCATCGTGCGCCGGCCCCCACCCACTTCAAAAACTCATTTTTGGCCCGAATCTTGCTGCGAATGTCCATCATGTCTGAGCCCCTGCGTATTGTTGTGATCACCTCTGACCTGGTCGTAACCGACCCCGAGGACACCCACGCGCTGGACCAGGCCGATCGCTCGCGTAGCTTGCGCATCGGGCTGCTGGAAAACGGCTTCAACCTGATTGCCTCCCTGCCTGCCGACACGTTTTTAACCGAACGTCTCGCGCAGCTCCAGCCCGACATGATCATCGTGGACGCAGAGAGTGACGCCCGCGACGCCCTGGAGCACGTGGTCATGGCCACCCGCGACGAGCGCCGCCCCATCGTCATGTTCACCAACGACCACGACAGCCGCACCGCCCGCGAGGCCGTGGCAGCCGGCGTGTCGGCCTACATCGTGGCGGGTTTGCAGACCGAACGCATCCGCCCGATTCTGGACGTGGCCATGGCCCGCTTTGAGCAGGAGCAGGCCCTCCGCCGCGAGTTGGCCGACACCCGCCACGAACTCCACGAACTCTCCACCGCCCTGCAAGACCGCAAGGTCATCGACCGGGCCAAGGCCTTGCTCATGCAGCGCCAATCCCTGAGCGAAGACGCGGCCTACGCCAAGTTGCGCAAAACCGCGATGGACAAGAACCTCAAGATCGTAGAAGTCGCCCAGCGCATGCTGGATGTGGCGGATTTGCTGGGCTGACATCGCACCGAGGCACCCGAAATGGTGCGCCGCACAAATGCAGTGCACCAGCGTCCCCGGAAACGGCGTTGGAGTCCATATTTGCATAAAAGTCCTGCTTGGCCCTTGTAGATATTGCGCAATTCGCTCCTAATTCAATAGCAAATCTGGCTTCAGGGGCCATCCCATTGGCCTAAAAAACACACCACTAACACCTGGCACAGACATTGCGTTAGTCCTACCAAGACCGGCAACGGTTATGCAAACGCCCCGTCCAACGGCGGGCGGGGTGAATGCAAAAGGACAAAGGCGTCCCCACAGTTTCGATAGCGCTCTGCGCATCGGGCCCTGTGCGGACGCCTTTTTTGTTTTCTGGTTTTGTTTTGTGTGTTTAACCCTTCTGGAGCGAGTTTTATGACAGATCTTCTGAAAGCCAAATTGAGTCGCCGCGCCGTACTGCAAACCGCTGCTGTGGGCGCTGCGGGCATCAGCCCCGCCCTGCGTTCGGTGGTGTACGCCGCAGGATCGGACGCCCCTGAGAAAACCGAAGTCAAAATCGGCTTCATTCCCTTGACCGACTGCGCCAGCGTGGTCATGGCCTCGGTGCTGGGTATCGACCAGAAATACGGCGTCAAGATCATTCCGAGTAAAGAAGCCTCCTGGGCCGGTGTGCGCGACAAGCTGGTCAACGGCGAGTTGGACTTTGCCCACGTGCTTTACGGTCTGGTGTACGGCGTGCACCTTGGCGTAGGCGGCCCCAAGAAAGACATGGCAGTCTTGGCCACCCTGAACAACAACGGCCAGGCGATCACCCTGTCCAAGAAACTGGCCGACAAAGGCGCGGTCGATGGTGCCAGCCTCGCCAAGCTCATGGCCAGCGAAAAGCGCGAATACACCTTCGCGCAAACCTTCCCCACCGGCACCCACGCTATGTGGCTGTACTACTGGATGGCGGCCAACGGCATCGACCCGATGCAAGGCGCGAAGGTCATCACCGTGCCGCCACCCCAAATGGTGGCCAACATGCGAGTGGGCAACATGGACGGCTTCTGCGTGGGCGAACCCTGGAACCACCGCGCCATCATCGACGGCATTGGCGTCACCGCCACCACCACCCAGGACATCTGGAAAGACCACCCCGAAAAGGTGCTGGGCACCACCGGCGACTTCGTCAAAAAGTATCCCAACACTGCGCGCGCCGTCACAGCCGCCATTCTGGAAGCCAGCAAGTGGATTGACGCCAGCCTGTCCAACAAAAACAAGATGGCCGAAACCATTGCCGACAAGAGCTACGTGAACACCAGCGTGGACGCGATCAACCAGCGCATTTTGGGCCGCTACCAGAACGGCATGGGCAAGACCTGGGACGACCCGAACTACATGAAGTTCTACAACGACGGCGCGGTGAACTTCCCCTACCTGTCCGACGGCATGTGGTTCCTGACCCAGCACAAGCGTTGGGGCTTGCTCAAAGACCACCCTGATTACCTGACTGTCGCCAAGCAGATCAACCAGATCGAGATCTACAAGCAAGCGGCCACGGCCACCAAGACGCCGCTGCCCAAGAGCGATATGCGCAGCAGCAAGCTGGTCGACGGTGTGGTCTGGGATGGCAAAGATCCCAAGAAATACGCCGACGGTTTCAAGATCAAAGCATAAGGAATCATCACCATGGTCAGCGCCGTCTTTCATTCGCCGATAGCCACTGCCGCCGACGGCACCGCTATCAAAACAGAAGCTACCAGCGCAGACTTTACGGGCGCTAAGCCCCAAAAGTCTACAAAGGCAAGCGCACCGGTGCAGACCGCTGCACCGGGCTTCGACTGGAGCGGCCTGCTGCTCAAAGTGCTGCCGCCGTTCTTCGGTCTGGCACTTTTGATCGGCATCTGGGCCATGGTGAGCATCGGCACCGCCAGCTCCATCCCCAGTCCGCTGGAGACCTGGAAGCAGGCCGTGGTGATTTTCAGTGACCCCTTCTACAGCAAGGGCCCCAACGACCAGGGCGTGGGCTGGAACATCTTGTTCTCGCTGCAGCGTGTGGCAGTCGGTTTTGGCTTGGCCGCGGTGGTGGGCATTCCGGTGGGTTTCATGATCGGGCGGTTTGAGTTTTTGAGCCGCATGTTCAACCCGCTCATCAGCCTGCTGCGCCCCGTGTCGCCCCTGGCCTGGCTGCCGATTGGTTTACTGGTGTTCAAGGGTGCCAACCCGGCGGCTATCTGGACCATCTTTATTTGCTCCATCTGGCCCATGATCATCAACACCGCCGTGGGCGTGCAGCGCGTGCCCCAGGACTACATGAACGTGGCCCGCGTGCTCAACCTCTCCGAGTGGAAGATCGTCACCAAGATTCTCTTCCCCTCCGTGTTGCCTTACATGCTGACCGGCGTGCGCCTGGCAGTGGGTACGGCCTGGCTGGTGATCGTGGCGGCAGAAATGCTGACCGGCGGCGTGGGGATTGGCTTCTGGGTGTGGGACGAGTGGAACAACCTCAACGTCAAAAACATCATCATCGCCATCTTCGTGATCGGCATCGTGGGCCTGCTCTTGGAGTACGCGCTCATCAAGTTGGCAACTGCATTCACATTTGAAGAGGTGAAGTCATGAGCATCGAATCCATGAACACCAAGTACATCGAAATCCAGGGCGTGGACCAGACCTTCAAGACCAAGAAAGGCCACTTCCCGGCGCTGCGCGACATCAACCTCAATGTCGCCAAAGGTGAGTTTGTGGCGCTCATCGGCCACAGCGGCTGCGGCAAGTCCACCTTGCTCAACCTGATTGCCGGTTTGACCCTGCCGACCCAAGGCTCGCTGATCTGCGCCGGCCGCGAGATTGCCGGCCCCGGCCCCGAGCGTGCGGTGGTGTTTCAAAACCACTCGCTGCTGCCGTGGCTCACCTGTTTCGAGAACATTTACCTTGGCGTAGAGCGCGTATTCGGCCAGCGCAACCCAGGTGCAGCCGCCGAAACCAAAGCCCAGCTCAAGGCCCGCACCGATGCGGCGCTGGCCCTGGTCGGCCTGACCGCAGCAGCGCAAAAGCGCCCCGGTGAAATCAGCGGCGGCATGAAGCAGCGCGTGGGCATTGCCCGTGCGCTGGCCATGGAGCCCAAAGTCTTGTTGATGGACGAGCCCTTTGGTGCGCTCGACGCGCTGACCCGCGCCAAGCTGCAAGACGAATTGCTCGAAATCGTGGCCAAGACCCACGCCACCGTGGTCATGGTGACCCACGATGTGGACGAGGCCGTGCTGCTCTCCGACAAGATCGTGATGATGACCAACGGCCCTGCCGCCACCATCGGCGAGGTGCTGAGCGTGGACCTGCCCCGCCCCCGCAACCGCGTGGCCCTGGCCGACAGTGCGGAGTACCTGGGCTACCGCAAAGCGGTCATCGACTTCCTGTACACCCGCCAAGCCCACGTTGAAAAGGCAGCCTGACCATGGACATGCGCGTCAAAACCAAACAAAAGCTGGTCATGATCGGCAACGGCATGGCCGGTGTGCGGACCATCGAGGAGCTGCTCAAGGTGGCTCCGGACCTGTACGACATCACGGTCTTCGGTGCCGAACCGCACCCCAACTACAACCGCATCTTGCTCAGCCCGGTGTTGGCTGGTGAGCAAACGCTCGATGAGATCGTGCTCAACTCGTTTGAGTGGTACGCAGAAAACAACATCACCCTGCATGCCGGCAAAAAAGTGACCGAGGTGGACCGCGTCAAACGCGTTGTCAAGGCCTCGGACGGCACCGAGGCCGAGTACGACCGCCTGTTGGTCTGCACCGGCTCCAACCCGTTCATCTTGCCCATCCCTGGCAAAGACCTGCAAGGCGTGATCGCCTACCGCGATATTGCAGACACCAACGCCATGATCGAGGCGGCCACCCGCTACAAGCACGCAGTCGTCATCGGCGGTGGTCTGCTGGGTCTGGAAGCTGCCAACGGTCTGATGCTGCGCGGCATGTCGGTGAGCGTGGTGCACGTGGGCCCCACCCTGATGGAGCGCCAGCTCGACACCGTGGCCGGTGGCTTGCTGCAAAAGTCGCTGGAAGAGCGTGGCCTGAAGTTCTTGATGGGTGCGCAAACCCAGGAGCTGGTGGGTGGTGAAGATGGTCGCGTCAAGGCCATCAAGTTCAAAGACGGCACCGAAGTACCGGCCGACCTCGTGGTCATGGCCGTGGGCATCCGCCCTAACACCGAGCTGGCCCAGAGCATGCGCCTGCATGTGGACCGCGGCATTGTGGTCACCGACACCATGCAAACCGTGACCGACGCTCGCATTTACAGCGTGGGTGAATGCGCTGCCCACCGTGGCATTGCTTATGGCCTGGTCGCCCCGCTGTTTGAGCAGGCCAAAGTGGCGGCCAACCACCTGGCCGAATACGGCATTGGCCGCTACCAGGGCTCGCTCACCTCCACCAAGCTCAAGGTCACCGGTATCGACCTGTTCTCTGCCGGCAACTTCACCGGTGGTGAAGGGTTTGAAGAGATCGTGATGAGCGACCCCTTCGGTGGCGTGTACAAAAAGCTGGTCATCCAAAACGACAAACTGGTGGGCGCCTGCATGTATGGCGACACCGTGGACGGCAGCTGGTACTTCAAGCTCCTGCGCGACGGCCGCAGCGTGGCCGACATCCGCGACAAGCTCATGTTCGGTGAGAGCGGCGCCAACATCGGCGACGTGGGCCACCAGGGCCAGAACAAAGCCGCCGCCATGGCCGACACCGACGAGGTGTGCGGCTGCAACGGCGTGACCAAGGGCACCATCTGCAAGGCCATCAAAGACAAGGGCCTGTTCACCCTGGACGAGGTGAAAAAGCACACCAAAGCCAGCGCGAGCTGCGGCTCGTGCACAGGGCTGGTGGAACAAATCATCATGTTCACCGCCGGTGGCGACTACAGCGCCACGCCCAAGACCAAGGCCATGTGCGGCTGCACCGACCACGGTCACCAGGCCGTGCGCGACGCCATTTACAAAGAAAAGTACCTCACCATTGCGGACGTGCAAAAAGGCATGGGCTGGAAGACACCCAACGGTTGCTCCAGCTGCCGCCCCGCGCTGAACTACTACCTGATCAGCAGCTGGCCCAAGTTGGCCAAAGATGACCCGCAAAGCCGCTTCATCAATGAGCGCAGCCACGCCAACATCCAGAAAGACGGCACCTACAGCGTCATCCCGCGCATGTGGGGTGGCGAGACCACGGCCGACGAGCTGCGCCGCATTGCCAATGCGGTGGACAAGTACAACATTCCTACCGTCAAGGTCACGGGCGGCCAGCGCATCGACTTGCTGGGCGTGAAAAAAGAAGACCTGCAAGCCGTATGGAAAGACATCGGCATGCCCTCCGGCCACGCCTACGCCAAGGCTCTGCGCACGGTCAAAACCTGCGTGGGCAGTGAGTGGTGCCGCATGGGCACCCAGGACAGCACCCAAATGGGCAAAGACCTGGAGCGCGCTCATTGGCGCATGTATGCCCCGCACAAGGTCAAGTACGCCGTATCCGGCTGCCCGCGCAACTGCGCTGAGGCCGGCATCAAGGACGTGGGCATCATCGGCGTGGACAGCGGCTGGGAGATGTACATCGCCGGCAACGGCGGCATCAAGACCGAAGTGGCGCACTTCTTTGTGAAGCTCAAAACCTCGGAAGAAGTGCTGGAGTACACCGGCGCCTTCATGCAGCTCTACCGCAAAGAGGGTTGGTACCTGGAGCGCACCGTGCACTACGTGGCACGGGTGGGCATGGACTATGTGAAAAAGAAGATTCTGGAAGACGCCGAAGGCCGCAAAGCCCTGAACGAAGAGCTGCTGTTTGCTTTGGATGGCGAGCCCGACCCGTGGTTTGACTTCCAGGACGCGCAGGTCGATACCCGCCAGTTCGCGCCGGTAGCCACGGCTTAAGCACAAGGAGACAGAACATGCAACGCCGAACCCTGCTCTGTGCCGCCAGCACTGCCGTGCTGGGCGGCGTGCTGTCCCCGGCCCGCGCCCAGGTGGCGGACCTGAGCGACGCCATCAACAAAGCCGGCCGCCAGCGCATGCTGAGTCAGCGCATGGGCAAGGCCTGGCTGGCCTTGTTGCTGAGCGTGGAGAAACCCAGCGCGCAGCTGGTGCTCGACAAGTCCATGGCGCTGTTTGACCGGCAACTGGCAGAACTCAAAGCCTTTGCGCCCACCCCCGAGATACTGGCCACTTACACCCAGCTCGACGCCGCGTGGACCGACTACAAAGTCCTGCTGGTGGGCAAAGCCCCCAGCCGTGAGCGCGCCGCAGCGCTGCTGCTGCAAGACGCCAAAGTGCTGGCACTGGCCCACCAGGGCACCACCCAGTACGAGGCCGTCATGGCCAAGCCCTTGGGCAAACTGGTCAACGTGGCCGGCCGCCAACGCATGCTGAGCCAGCGCATGGCCAAGTTCTACCTAGCCACCACTATTCCTGTGGATGCCGCCACCGCCGGCATGGAGCTCGCCAAGGCCCGCAGCGAATTCATCGCTGCCATGCAAATGCTCAAAACAGCCCCTGAGGCCACGCAGCGCATCAAAGACGAGCTGACCTTGGGTGAGGCGCAGTGGGTGTTTTTTGACAGTGCCCTGAGCAACTTGCAAGAAGGTGCCCAGCGCCCCCGCCCCATGGCCGATGTGTACCTGGCCAGTGAAAACCTGCTCACCGTGATGGACCGGGTGACCGGCCTGTATGCGGCCATCAAGACCTAATTTATACAAAACAAGCCTCTTGCCCCCGTATTACTTGCGCAAGCAGCTATCAAAACCATAGCACTCAGGAAATCATCATGACCGAATGGACCCGCATCTGTACCCTGGAAGACATCCCTGTACTGGGCTCACGCCGCGTAGAGCGCAGCACCGGGATCGATGTTGCGATTTTCCGCAATGACAAAGACGAAGTCTTCGCCCTGCTCGACCGCTGCCCCCACAAGGGCGGCCCGCTGAGCCAAGGCATTGTGTTCGGCACCAGCGTGGCCTGCCCGCTGCACAACTGGACCATCGGACTGTGCGACGGCCAGGCCAGCGCGCCGGACGAAGGCTGCACCCCGAAATTCAGCCTCAAGCTCGAAGCCGGTGTGGTCTACCTGAATGCCGCCGAGCTGCAAAGCCACGGCACCGATCTGGTGCGCCCCATTGCGGGGCCCAAATCCCGCCTGGCCACCGCAGCCTGATCAGGGATGGCCATGGTTCAGGAAACCCGATCAACCTGCCCCTACTGTGGTGTGGGCTGTGGCGTCATCATCCAGAGCACCGGTAAGCAGATCACCGGCGTCAAGGGCGACCCGCAGCACCCGGCCAACTTCGGGCGGCTGTGCTCCAAGGGCAGCACCCTGCACCTGACCGCCACCGCCGAAGTCACCCTGCAAACCCGCCTGCTGCAACCGCTGCAGCGCTTGGAGCGAGGCAGTGCGCCGCAACCTGTCAGCTGGGACAGCGCCCTGCACACCGCCACCACCCATTTCGCCCGGATCATCCAAGACCACGGGCCGGACGCCGTGGGCTTTTACGTGAGCGGCCAGTTGCTCACCGAGGACTATTACGTCTTCAACAAGCTGGCCAAGGGCCTGATCGGTACCAACAACATCGACACCAACTCCCGCCTGTGCATGAGCAGCGCGGTCGCTGGCTACAAAAAAAGCCTGGGCGCGGATTCCCCGCCAGCCAGCTACGAGGACCTTGGCCTGGCCAGCACCCTGTTCATTGCGGGATCTAACGCAGCGTACGCCCACCCCATCCTGTTCCGCCGCATCGAAGATGCCAAAGTCGCCAACCCTGACCTGAAAATCGTGGTGGTCGATGTGCGCCGCACCGACACTGCCGAGGCCGCAGACCTGTTCCTGCAAATCCAACCCGGCACCGATGTCATGCTGTTCAACGGCATGCTGCACCTGATGCTCTGGGAGGGCTGGACGGACGCCGCCTTTATCTCCGCCCACACCGAAGGCCTTGACGCGCTCAAGGCACTAGTGCGCGACTGCACCCCTGACGCGGTGGTCGCGGTCTGCGGCATCCGCAAGGCCGAGCTGATGGAGGCGACCCGCCTGTTTGCGCAGTCCCCTGCCACCCTCAGCCTGTATTGCATGGGCCTCAATCAGTCCAGCGCCGGTACCGCCAAAAACACCGCCCTCATCAACCTGCACCTCGCCACCGGCCAGATCGGCAAGCCCGGTGCCGGCCCTTTCAGCCTGACCGGCCAACCCAACGCCATGGGCGGGCGCGAAGTGGGCGGCCTGGCCAACCTGCTCAGCGCCCACCGCGACTTGGCCAACCCGGTGCACCGCGCCGAGGTAGAAGCCCTGTGGGGCCTGAATCTGCAAGGCCGCACCGTGCCCGAGAAGCCCGGTAAGACCGCCATAGAGATGTTCCAGGCTGCCGCCGATGGCGAGATCAAAGCCCTGTGGATTGCTTGCACCAACCCCGCCCAGAGCCTGCCCGACCAGGCCACCGTGCGCCGCGCCTTGGAGCGCGCCGAGTTTGTGGTGCTGCAAGAAGCCTTTGCCAGCACCGCCACCGCCCGCTACGCCGACCTGCTGCTGCCCGCCACCACCTGGGGCGAAAAAGAAGGCACGGTCACCAACAGCGAGCGCCGCATCAGCCGGGTGCGCGCCGCCGTGCCGCCCCCCGCCGCAGCCGGCACGCCAGACGCCCCGCGCCACGATTGGGCGATTGCGGTGGACTTTGCGCAGCGCCTGGAATCCGCGCTGGGCCGCACCACCGAACACGCCAGCTTGTTCCCCTACCCCACGCCCGAATCGGTGTGGAACGAGCACCGCGAAAGCACCCGCGGCCGCGACCTCGACATCACCGGCATGAGCTACGCGCAGCTGGAGATTAGCCCCTTGCAGTGGCCTATGGCCGAAGGGTCCAGCGCGGGCAAAGTGCGCCTGTATGAAGACGGTGTGTTCCCCACACCAACCGGCCGTGCCCGCTTTGTGGCGGCACCCTACATCCCGGTCGCCGAGCAGCGCGAGGCGCGCTACCCTTTTGCCCTGACCACCGGCCGCCTGCGCGACCAGTGGCACGGCATGAGCCGCACCGGCACACTGGGCCGCCTGTTCGGCCATGTGCGCGAGCCGGCCCTGCAGATGCACCCGCAAGACATGGCCCGCCGCCTGCTGGCCGAAGGCGACCTGGTGCACATCACTAGCAAGCGCGGTTCCATCCTCGCGCCGGTGCAGGCCAGCACCGAGCTGGGCCTGAGCCAGGTGTTTTTGCCCATGCACTGGGGCGACGAGTTTTTGAGTGGCCGGAGCAACACCGGAGAGCGCTTGGGTGGCGTCAACGCCCTGACCAGCCCCGCCTTCTGCCCCGACTCCAAGCAGCCCGAACTCAAGCACGCTGCCGTCAAGGTGCTCAAGGCCGATATGCCCTGGAACCTGACCGCCCTGGCCTGGCTGCCGCAAGCCGAAGTGTTGTCCCAGCGCATCGCCCTGCAGGCTCTGATGGAACAGTTCGAATTCGCCAGCTGTGTGCTCTTCGGCAACGATGCCGCGCTGGGCCAGGCAGGCCGCACCGGCGTCATGTTCCGTGCCGCGGGCAGCGCTGCGCCCGCAGACGCGGTGCTGGCCGACATTGAAGCCTTGCTGCAACTCAACGGCCCGGACGCCGTGCGCTACGCCGACCCCAAGCGCAGCCAGCGCCGCGTGGTGCGGCTGCAGCGCAGCACGGTCAACGCCACGCTGGAGGGGTTCTTGCTCAGCGGCGACACCCAGGCCCGCGATTGGATGACGGCCCTGCTGCGCGAGGAGCAGCCTGCCCAGAACTACGGCCGCGCCCTGCTCGCCGGTGGGGCGACACCCCCACTGCCCGTGCTCAGCAAAGGCAAGACCGTCTGCACCTGCTTCAACGTGAGCGATATCGCCATCACCAAGACACTGGGCCGCTGCACCGGCACCGATGCCGAGCGCCTGGGCCAGCTGCAAAAGAGCTTGCAGTGCGGCACCAACTGCGGCTCCTGCATTCCGCAGCTGCAGCGCATGGTGCGCGCCACGCCGGTCGACGCCCCCCACGCAACGGCATAAGGACATAGCCGAAGGTTATCTGGCTTCACCGACAATCAGCAGATGGCTATTGGCAACTACATCAAGGAAATCGGGCGCGGCAAAGACGGCGCCCGTGCGCTCACCCGCGAGCAGGCGACCGACCTGCTCGGCCAGGTGCTGGACGGCACGGTCACCGACCTAGAGGTCGGTGCGTTTTGTCTGGCCATGCGTATCAAAGGCGAAACCGCCCTGGAGATGGCCGGTTTTCTCGATGCCGTGCGCAGCCGCATGACCCTGGTGCCCGCCAGCGATGTGCCCGTGGTGGTCATCCCCAGCTACAACGGGGCGCGCAAGCTGCCACTGCTCACCCCGCTCTTGGCCCTGCTGCTGGCACGCGAAGGGCTGCCGGTGCTGATCCACGGCGCCCCCACTGAAGACAAGCGGGTTTTTGTATCAGAAGTGCTTCTAGCCCTCGGAATACCTGCGCAAGCAGCTCCTAAAAGCATAGCAAACGGCAGCGTGGCATTTGTGCCCACCGGCACCCTGCTGCCCGGCCTGCAGCGCCTACTGGATGTGCGCCGGGTGGTGAACCTGCGCAACCCGGCGCACAGCCTGGTCAAGCTCATGAACCCGGTGGACGGCCCCGCCCTGCTGGTGAGCAGCTACACCCACCCCGAATACGCGGTGTCCATGGCGGAGACATTTGCTTTGATGGGAGCCCACGCCCTGCTGATTCGCGGCACCGAAGGCGAGTCCGTGGCGGACGCCCGCCGCACCCCCAAAATGCAGGCCTTTGTGGCAGGCCAAGCCACCGATCTGCAGGCCTACCAAGCCGGTTCGCTGACCACCTTGCCCGAACTGCCCACCGCCATCGACGCCGCCAGCACCGCCGCGTATATTCAATCCGTATTGCAGGGTCACAGCCCCGTTCCGGCGCCTATTGCCGAACAGGTGGCGCACATCTTGCTGCTCCATACATCACTATGAAACACGACCTCAGCAACACCCCGGCCACCGGCCATGTCACCCTGGTAGGCGCCGGTCCCGGCGACCCGGAGTTGCTCACCCTCAAGGCTCTGAAAGCCATCCAACACGCTACCGTGCTACTGGTGGACGACCTGGTGAACGACGCCATCGTGGCCCACGCCAATCCGGCGGCCCGCATCGTGCACGTGGGCAAGCGCGGTGGCTGCAAGTCCACCCCCCAGTCTTTCATCGAGCGCCTCATGATCACCGCCGCCCAAGAGGGTGAGAACGTCGTGCGCCTCAAGGGCGGCGACCCGTTCATCTTCGGCCGCGGCGGCGAAGAGGTGGAGCACCTCGAAGAAGCCGGCATCCGCGTGTCGGTCATCAACGGCATCACCGCGGGCCTGGCGGCTGTGACGTCGCTGAACGTGCCACTGACCCACCGCGAACACGCGCATGGCGTGGTGTTTGTGACCGGCCACGCCAAACCCGGCGACAGCGGCACCGACTGGCCTGCGCTGGCCACCGCCGCCCGCCAAGCCAAGCTGACCCTGGTGATTTACATGGGCGTGAGTGGCGCCGCCGACATCGAAGCCGGCCTGCTCTGCGGCCTGGGCGCCGACACCCCGGTAGCCGTCATCCAAAACGCCAGCCTGCCCCACCAGCGCCACGCAGTGTGCAACTTGGGCGATCTGCAAACAACGATTTCCCGGGAAGGGCTGGCCAGCCCCAGCGTGATTGTGGTGGGCGATGTCATGAGTGGTTTGCTGGCTGCCGCCCAAGCCGACGACACGCGCGGCGCCCTCTGCAGCGGCTGACCCCGGCACGCAACTTGCGGCGTGTCGGTCTCCGACACAACGCACTGCTTGCACCATGCCCCACCCTGCAGCAACGCTCCCTCCGCCCGTGGTCAGCTCACCGCCCAGCGGTGCAGCTGCACCCCTGTCAGACCTGAATCTGGCCGCCCGCCAGCGCATGCTGTCCCAGCGGGTGATCATGCAGGCCTTGTTGGCGGCCGGTGGCGATGCTGCCCAACTGCAGGCGGCCCAAAAAACCTTCCAGTTGTTTTGCGACAGCGAAGCAAAATTACTCGCCACCCTCACCCACTACGAGCCACTCATTGCGCGCCAGTTGCGCGCCGTCTACGAGGGGCCGCAAGGCATCGGCGTGACCATCGAGACCTTTATGGACCGCATGCGCAGCACCCTGGAGACGATTGAGCGCCGGGGCAATGCGCAAGCCCTGATCGCCAGCGTTGTGGCCGACAACGATACGGTGCTCAACGCCCTGAACAAAGCCACCAGCACGTTTGATGCGATCTCCAAAGCGCAGTCGGACAACCTATTCAAGGAGCTGAGCGGCATCGTGTCCGATATCCACACCATCGCCCGCGAGGCCAAAATTGTGAGCTTCAACGCCCAAGTCATCGCAGCCCGCGCCGGCGACAAGGGGCGCGAGTTTGCAGTCGTGGCCAATGTGCTTTCAGGCATCAGCACCGAAATCGACGGTTTGACGCAAAAAGCCATCCATCTGGCTGACCGCAAGTCGCCGCACGCTTAGGCAACTCCGGTGGCCCGGGAGAACACCGCCGAGCACTCGATGTGACCCGGAGTGGGTGGGCCCGCAGCACACGGCGATTTGATGAGCGAAGCGAGTATGAGCCTTGGGCTGTGGGACCACCCACTCCGGGTCACATCCTCCGGAGAGAACGCCGTGGGTCCGCCCCCACAGCCCGGCGTTCATACTCGCTGCGCTCGCCAAATCGCGCCAGTCTGCGGGGGCAGACCCACGGCTAGCTGGCCGGCGCTGCCGTCGCCTACACTGCGCGCCTATGCATAGTTTTGACGTCGTGATCGTGGGTGCCGGGGCTGCCGGCTTGTTTTGTGCCGGCGTGGCGGGCCAGCTGGGCCTCAAAGTGCTGGTGCTCGACCACAGCGAAAAGGTAGCCGAAAAAATCCGCATCTCCGGCGGGGGGCGCAGCAACTTCACCAACATGGATGTGAGCGCTGCCAACTTCATCAGCGAGAACCCTCGTTTTGCCAAAAGCGCCCTGTCGCGTTACACCCCGGCAGACTTTGTGGCGCTGGTGAAAAAGCACGGCATCGCCTTTCACGAAAAGCACAAAGGCCAGCTGTTTTGCGACCGCTCCGCCGAGGACCTGATTGCCATGCTGCTGGCCGAGTGCGCAGCAGGGGGCGTGGAGCACTGGCAGCCTTGCAGCGTCAAAAACATACGCTTCTTGGCCTCTAGCCCTCATGGCAATTGCGCAAGCAGCTATGAAATTGATAGTGACCGTGGCACCCTGCATTGCGGGGCATTGGTGATTGCCAGCGGGGGCCTGTCGATCCCCAAAATCGGCGCTACCGATTTCGGCTACCGGGTTGCCAAGCAGTTCGACCTACCAGTCATCACGCCCCGCCCGGCGCTTGTGCCGCTCACTTTTGACGAAGCCACTTGGGCGCCGTTCGCCGAGCTGTCGGGCCTGTCGCTGCCGGTAGACATCGCCACGGGAGCCAAGAAGAGCAGCATGTCATTCCGGGAAGATTTGTTGTTCACCCACCGTGGCCTCTCAGGCCCCGGGGTGCTGCAAATCTCCAGCTATTGGGCCGAGGGCACGCCGATCCGGCTGAATCTGGCCCCCACTGTGGACTTGGCACAACACCTGTCGCAAGCCAAAAGCAGCTCCCGCAAACGGGTCGCCAACGAACTGGCGGGCCTGGTGCCCAGCCGTCTGGCCGACACCTGGGTGAGCCAAGGGCCCGCCTGGGGCCAAGACTGGCAGCGCCCTGTTAACGAGGCCAGCGACAAGGCCCTGAACGCTCTGGCCGAGCGACTCTCGCGCTGGGAGCTCACGCCCACCGGCACCGAGGGCTACCGCAAGGCCGAGGTCACTGCGGGCGGTGTGGACACCAAAGTGCTGTCCAGCCAGACGCTGGAGAGCCGCCAACCCGGCCTGTTTTTCATTGGTGAAGTGACCGATGTGACCGGCTGGCTAGGCGGCTACAACTTCCAATGGGCCTGGGCCAGCGCTTTTGCATGTGCGCATGGCTTGGCAGCCCGCTCGAAGACGCTATAATCGCTGGCTATTCTGGCAGAACCCCCGTCGGCCAATACTAGTTAAAGACGGGGAAACCGCTGTGCGAGGCATGTGGGGCACGATCTTCCCCCAAGCAATCCGCCGGCATATTTTGGAATTCATTACGTAATGACAACGATCCGTGTAAAAGAAAACGAACCCTTTGACGTAGCACTGCGTCGCTTCAAGCGCACCATTGAAAAATTGGGCTTGCTGACCGACCTGCGCGCCCGCGAGTTCTACGAGAAGCCCACTGCCGAGCGCAAGCGCAAGAAGGCAGCCGCTGTGAAGCGCAACTACAAGCGCATCCGCAGCATGCAACTCCCTAAGAAGATGTACTAATCTTCGCGGCCTTGTCGCTCTCACGAGCAACATAGCCCACAAAAGCTCGCCTGGGGACGCTCCGGCGGGCTTTTGTCATTTTGAACTGTCCCTTTTTGTTTCACTCCTCAGGAAGCACCGCTATGTCCCTCAAAGACCAGATCACCGAAGACATGAAAACCGCCATGCGCGCCAAAGACAGTGAGCGCCTGGGCACCATCCGCCTGCTGCTGGCCGCCTTGAAACAAAAGGAAGTGGACGAGCGCGTTGAACTGGATGACGCCATGGTGGTGGCCATCGTCGACAAGCTGATCAAGCAACGCAAAGATTCGATCGAAGCCTTTGTGAAGGCTGAACGCCAGGAACTGGCCGACAAAGAAGCGGCTGAAATGAAAGTGCTACAGGCTTACTTGCCACAGCGCATGAGTGCTGACGAAGTGCTGGCAGAAGTCAAGGCCATCGTGGCCGAGCTGGGCGCTTCCGGCCCCGGCGACATGGGCAAGGTCATGGGCGCAGTCAAAACGCGCCTGGCTGGCAAAGCGGAAATGGGTACAGTGTCTGCTGCCGTCAAAACAGCACTGGCTGGTTAATCCAACACACGTCATCAGAAAAGGGGCCCACGGGCCCCTTTTTCCTTTATGTCGGTAAGCGACCTCATCAGCTCCCCGCCACCTTCATCCGGTTGATCAAAATGGAGCCCACGGTCTTGGCACCGTAGTTGTAGGTGTCTGCACCCACTGCTTCAATGCCTTTGAGCATGTCTTTCATGTTGCCGGCGATGGTGATCTCATGGACCGGGTAAGCGATTCGGCCGTTTTCTACCCAGAAGCCACTGGCGCCCCGGCTGTAGTCGCCGGTCACGTAATTCACGCCCTGCCCCATCAGCTCGGTTACCAACAGGCCGGTGCCCAGTTTTTTCAACATGGCATCAAGGTTGTCGCCGGCTTTGGTGAGCCGCGAGGTAAAGGTCAGGTTGTGTGAACCACCCGAGTTACCGGTGGTGCGCATGCCCAATTTGCGGGCGGAATAGCTGCTCAAAAAGTAACCCTGCACCCGGCCGGCGTCCACCACGGTGCGGGCTTGCACGCGCACACCTTCGTCATCAAACGGAGAGCTGCCTTTGCCGCGCAGGACAAACGGATCTTCCTGTATGTCGATGTGCTTGGGCAGCACTTGCTTGCCCAAGGAATCCAGGAGAAAGGTGCTCTTGCGGTACAGGGCACCACCACTGACAGCTTGCACGAACGCACCCAGCAGCCCTGCCGCCAGGGGCGACTCAAACAACACCGGGCACTCGACGGTGGCGATTTTGCGGGCTTTCAGGCGACTCAGGGCCCGCTCTGCGGCATAGCGCCCCACGGCCTGGGGAGAGGCCAACTCGTCGGCGGAACGCATAGAGCTGAACCAGGCGTCGCGCTGCATGTCTTTGCCCTTGCCGGCAATCGGAGACACAGAAAACGAGTGGCGCGAAGAGGCGTACCCCCCCCGGAAACCCCGTGTGTGGGCGCTGAAGAAATGCGATTGTTGCGCCGACACGGCCGCACCTTCGCTGTTGGTGATTTTCTTGCTCACGCCCAGTGCGGCAGCTTCGCATTCGAGAGCCAAAACGGCAGCTTCTTCACTGGTGACCGCCCACGGGAAAAACAAGTCCAACTCGCGCTCGCGCTCGGCGACCGGCACAATGTCGTCCGCATCCGGCAAGCTGGCAAAGGGGTCTTCGGCCGTGAAACGGGCAATGTCGTAGGCGGCACGCACGGTTTGTTCAATCGCGGCGTCTGAAAAATCAGAGGTGCTCGCATTGCCCCGGCGGTTGCCGATGTACACCGTCACGCCCAGCGATTTATCGCGGTTGCGCTCCACGTTTTCCAACTCCCCGTTGCGCACCGACACGCTCAGGCCGCAGCCTTCGGACACTTCTGCGCCGGAGTCGGTTGCACCCAACTTTTTGGCATGGGCAAGGGCCGCATCGACCCGGGTTTCAAAGAAAGCCCGTGTGTAAGCAAAACCGCTATCGGCAGGTTTGGTGGACTCAGGAGAAGGCAGAGGACGGGCGGAGGTGGGTTTCTTCATGGCGACGGCTATGATACTTGGCTATGTCACGCAAACTAAAAAAGGGCTATTACGTCCGGGGCTTGTTCGTTGCCGAAGGCAGCGCACTCGACCTGGAGTACAAGCGCGAACTCAAGGGCACGGATGAACCGACCCGCACCGACCTCAAAAAAGAAAGCGACGCATTGCAAAAGCTGGGTGAAGACCTGCTGGATATGCGCGCCGACTTGATGATCAAACTAGAACTGCCCGACCGGTTGGTAGAAGGCGTGGCGGAAGCCAAACGCATTACCAACTTTGAAGGCAAACGCCGTCAGATGCAGTTCATCGGCAAGCTGATGCGCAAGCTCGACCCCGCCAAGTGGGAACAGATCCGCGCAGCGCTCGAAGAACAGCACATGCCGTCGGTTCAGGAAACCATGGTCCTGCACCAGGCAGAACAATGGCGGGACCGACTCATTGCAGAAGACGACGCACTCGGTCAATGGCTCAACCTGAGCCCTGACACCGATAGCCAGCAGCTGCGCGCCTTGGTTCGCCAGGCTCGCAAAGACGCTAAGCCCGAGAAACCGGGCGAAGCCGTGCGCCACGGCCGTTCGTACCGCGAAATTTTCCAATTGGTGCGCGAAGCCCTGCTCGCCCACCAGGAAGCCGCCAAGCAAGAAGCCTCCGCCGACGATGACGAAGGAGAGGAAGATTGAGCGGACATCCGATGGACGAAGTTCGCATCGGCTTGGTATCTATCAGCGACAGAGCATCGGCCGGCGTCTACGAAGACAAGGGCCTGCCTGCATTGCAGGACTGGATCAGCCGCGCGGTACACAACCCGGTGGTCTTTGAAACCCGCTTGATAGCGGATGACCAAGCCACGATTGAAGACACCTTGATCGCCCTGGTCGATGCTAGCTGCGCCCTGGTGCTGACCACGGGCGGTACCGGCCCGGCCCTGCGCGATGTCACCCCTGAGGCGACGCTGGCTGTGGCCCACAAGACCATGCCCGGCTTTGGCGAGCAAATGCGCGCGATTAGCCTGAACTTTGTGCCCACGGCTATCCTGTCCCGACAGGTGGCGGTGATCCGCGACCAGACCCTGATCATCAACCTGCCCGGTCAACCCAAAGCGATTGCAGAAACCTTGGAAGGCCTGAAGGACTCCGACGGCAAGCAGCAGGTCCCCGGCATCTTTGCTGCGGTGCCCTACTGCATCGACCTGATTGGCGGACCCTTCATTGAAACAGTCGAGACCGTCTGCAAGGCCTTCCGGCCGAAAAGCGCTACTTCCCGATCAACTCGTTGAGTTTAGCGGCCTCAAAGCACTCTTTGCGGGCCGCATCTTTGGGGACGCAATCGCTGTCGGCCAGTTTGGCAGAGAGCTGTTCTACGGCCTTCCACAGCATGGCGATCTGATGGTCCTGGCCTGATGCACTGTCCACCAGACCGCGCAGGGCCTGGCTCACCGGATCGTCTTCCTGGGTGATGCCGTAGGCGGTGAATTTGCGGTCCGGGGTCGTGACATCGGCACTCACCCCTTCTTTGCTCGGCAAAATGCGCGCGGGAATCCCCACTGCAGTGGCCCCGGCAGGCACCGGCTTGACCACAACAGCGTTGCTGCCGATCTTGGCCCCGTCGCCCACCTCAAAGCCGCCCAGTACCTTGGCGCCGGCGCTGACCACCACATCTTTACCCAAGGTGGGGTGGCGCTTGCTGCCTTTGTACAGACTGGTGCCACCCAAGGTCACCCCTTGGTAAATGGTGCAACCATCACCGATTTCTGCCGTTTCGCCGACCACGGTGCCCATGGCATGGTCAAAGAACACCCGCTCGCCCAACTTGGCGCCGGGGTGTATTTCAATACCCGTCAGGAAACGGGCCACATGCGAGGTAAAGCGCCCCAGCCATTTGAAGCCGTGGTTCCAGAACCAGTGCGCCGGCCGGTGCAGCACCACCGCATGCAGGCCGGGGTAACAGGTGATGACCTCCCAGGTGCTGCGGGCAGCGGGGTCACGGTCAAGGATGCACTGAATATCGGAGCGGATTCGGAAAAACATAGCGTCAGTCTATCCCCTCGCCGGTTGCTCTGCGGTGGCTGCCGGCAAATCCGCACCCATGGCAGGCGATTAGCTGCGCTGTTGCAGTATGGCCTTGGCGATCCCGCGAAGAATGTGGATCTCCTCCTGGCTGACCTGGGCACGATTGAACAGGGCATTCAAGCGTGGCATGAGCTTCTTGGGTGCGGCAGGGTCCAGAAACCCGAGGGCGACCAGCGATTGCTCCAGGTGCGTCAACATACCGGCCACCTGGCCTGCATCGGCCAGCGTGGAGGGCGCTGTAGCCGGCTGCACCCCGAAGCCGCCCAAAGCGAGCCGCCATTCGTAAGCAATCACCTGCAGAGCCGCGCCGATATTGAGCGAACCGAAGTTCGGGTTGCTGGGAATAGAGAGGCACACATGGCAGCGGTACACGTCCTCGTTACGCATGCCGAAGCGCTCCGAACCGAACAAAAACCCGACGCCTTGCTGCGCACCGGCCTCAGGAGCCGGACTTTCAGCCAAATTGGCCTCCAGCCCTTGCAGATACTGCGCAGGCAGCTCCTTTTTTAATAGCATTTCAAAATGCTCACGCGGGGTCGTGGTGGGGGGGCCGAAGTCCCGCGGAGTCATCGCGGTGGCACACAAGTGGGTGATTCCGTCCAGCGCCTCGTCCAGGGTGTCCACGATGCGGCATTTGTCGAGCACATCCAAGGCGCCGCTGGCACGCTGGATGGTTTCTTCGCGGCGCAGCACGTTCGGCCAGCGGGGAGCTACCAGTACCAGGTCGTCAAACCCCATGGTTTTGATGGCGCGGGCCGCCGCGCCCACATTGCCGGCATGGCTGGTGTTAATCAGGATAAATCGGGTGTGCATGGAGCGTGATAGAGGCCAAATTGCTGCAACCGCACAAAGATAGGGTGCGCAACCAAGCCCGAGCCGTTAAAA
The DNA here is from genome assembly GCF_013297935.1 of Rhodoferax sp. GTDB lineage: Bacteria > Pseudomonadota > Gammaproteobacteria > Burkholderiales > Burkholderiaceae_C > Allorhodoferax. The sequence goes on from NZ_JAAFIX010000001.1 coordinate 587,115, forward strand.
TACCGACATTGTCGCCGCCTGCATCGCCAGCCGGTCCTTCCAGTTCTTCCCCCACAATTTATGACGCTCAATCTGCACCCCATGGCCAACGTGGCCATCAAGGCCGCCCGCACCGCCGGTTCCATCATCAACCGCGCTGCGCTTGACATCGAATCCGTTCGCGTTTCCCAGAAAAAAGCCAACGACTTTGTGACCGAAGTCGACAAGGCTGCAGAGCAAGCGATCATAGAAACCCTGCTGACGGCCTACCCCGGCCACGGCATCTTGGCGGAAGAGTCCGGCTCCGAGTTCGGCGCCCGCGACTCCGAATACGTCTGGATCATCGACCCACTGGACGGCACCACCAACTTCATCCACGGCTTGCCCGTGTACTGCGTGAGCATCGCCTTGTCCGTGCGCGGCAAGATCGAGCAGGCCGTGGTGTACGACCCCACCCGCAACGACTTGTTTACTGCCACCAAGGGCCGCGGCGCTTACCTGAATGACCGTCGTATCCGCGTCTCCAAGCGCACGCAACTCAAAGAGTCGCTGATCTCCACCGGCTTTCCGTTCCGCCCGGGCGACAACTTCAACCAGTACCTGACCATGATGGGCGATGTCATGCAGCGCACCGCCGGCCTGCGTCGCCCCGGCGCTGCCGCGCTCGACTTGGCCTATGTGGCTGCCGGTTACACCGAAGGTTTCTTTGAACTGGGCCTGCAGCCCTGGGACATTGCTGCCGGCTCCTTGCTGGTGACCGAGGCCGGTGGTCTGGTGGGCAACTTCACCGGTGAAGCCGACTTCCTCGAACAACACGAATGCCTGGCCGGCAACCCCCGCGTTTACGGCCAGTTGGTCAGCATTCTGGGCAAATACAGCAAGTTCGCACCTGCCGGTGAAAAGGCAGCTCTGCGTCAAGCCGCCATCGAGGCCGACAATGCTGCCACATCCACTCCGGCAGAGTCCGCAGCCCCCGCGGCGGGCAGTGAAGACGCCCCGTTTTAACTGAAACGGAAATCGGCCACCGGCACCGGCCGGCCGAATAGATAGCCCTGAAACAAGGTGCAGCCCTGAGCCATGAGGAACTGGCGCTGCCCTTCGGTTTCCACCCCTTCCGCCACCACATCAAACCCGAGGCTGCTGCCCAGCGCCAGCACCGTGCGGGCGATGGCAGCGTCGTTGTGGTCGGTGAGCACATCCCGCACGAACGACTGGTCGATCTTGAGTTGCTGCAGCGGCAGCAACTTGAGGTAAGACAAAGAAGAATAGCCCGTCCCAAAATCATCGAGCGCAAAGCGCACACCCAAGCTGCGCAGGGCCGTCATTTTCATGATCGCGTCCTGGGTGTCGGTGAGCAACAGACTCTCTGTCAACTCCAGCTTGAGCAATTTGGGGTCGGCCCCCGTTTCTTTGAGCGCGCCCTGGACTTGGGACACGAACTCGGGCTGTCGGAATTGTCTCGCGCTCACGTTCACGGCCACTGTGAGCTTGGCACTGGCTGTATCGGCAGCCCAGCGGGCCAACTGCGCGCAGGCGGTGTGCAGCACCCATTCTCCGAGTGGGATGATGAGCCCGGTCTGCTCCGCCAAGGAAATGAACTGCACCGGCGGCACCAGCCCCCGCACCGGATGCTGCCACCGCAGCAAGGCCTCGGCACCCACCACTTTGCGGTCCATATCGACCAAGGGTTGGTAGTACAGCAACAGCTCCCCGCGCTGGAGTCCGCGGCGCAGGTCCGCTTCCATTTCAGTGCGCTGGGCCACCATGGCCTGCATGGCCGGATCAAAAAACCGCAGGGTATTGCGCCCGGCCGCTTTGGCTTCGTACATGGCGAGGTCGGCCTGTTTGAGCAACTCGTCGACCGATTGTTTTTGCCCGTGAATCAGGACCACGCCAATGCTCGGGGTGCTGTGATGCGCGCCGCCCGGTAGATCGTAGGCGGCATTCAGACTCAACAATATTTTCTTACCGACGGACTCCGCCAGCACGCCGGCATCCTGCAAGCTGCCATCCAGATCCTGCAGCAGCACCACGAACTCGTCGCCCCCTAAACGGGCCACCGTGTCGGACTCCCTTACGCAGGCCTTCAGACGCAGCGCCACCTGGGTCAGCAGGCGGTCGCCGACATCGTGCCCTCGGGTGTCGTTGAGATCCTTGAAATTGTCGAGGTCAATAAACAGCAAGGCGCCCTGCAATTTGCCACGCCCGCTGGCGGCAACGGCATAGTGCAGGTGGTCGAGCAGCAAACGGCGATTGGGCAGGTCCGTGAGCACATCGTAAAAAGCCAGTCGCTCGATTTTTTCTTCCGCCGCTTTGCGCTCAGTGATATTGCGACCGATACCCCGGTAGCCCTTGAACACCCCGTGCGAGTCAAAAATCGGCGCACCGCTGGTGGATATCCAGTACACGCTACCTTCGTCATCGCGGTCACTCAACTCCAATTCGTGAAACGGGAGACGGGCCTCCAGCAACTGGCGATGGGCTGACCAGTCCGATTCACCCATGTTCAGTGCGCCGCTCTCCCACCGGGTCTTGCCGATGCTCGCATGAATTTTCAGCTTCCCACTCTGAATCGAACCATCAAACCGGGTAAACCGGTAATCGGTGTCCTGCTCCCAGTACCAATCCGACGACAACTCGGTCAGGGCCCTGAATCGCGCCTCGCTCTCCTGCAGCACTGCCAGTGACGCTTTGTGCGCCGTGATGTCGGTCACCGACCCGTAGGCGTTGTAACGCCCGCTAGGCTCCAGAAAGGTGATGGCCTTGCCGAACAGCGTGCGGACTTCGCCGTCCGGACGCACGATACGGAACTCTTGGGCCCAGGTCTTGGAGTCTTGGGCCGATGCACTCATGGACTTGAGCGTCTGGATGATGTCATCGGTGTGGATCATCTTGAAGATCACATCCGGCCTGGCCTGCACCTGCTCCGGACTCACTCCGAAAATGTCGCTGCAAGCGTCGCTCACGAACACAAACGATCCGCTGTCCCGGCTGTGCATTTCGAACTGAAACACCATCTCGGGCAGTCGGCTGGTGAGGCGCTGAATCACGTCCAGTCGCTGCTGCAGCACCTGCTTGGCCACGGCTTCTTCCGTGAAGTCCTGCACCACACCGAAATCGACATAGGTGCCGTCGAGGCGGTGGTAGCGGTGCATGCGGCTGCGGATCCAGCGCACCTCACCATCCCGTCGACTCCAGCGGAATTCAACAAGTCGGCCATCCAGCGCTTCGCGAGCCTCTAGGTAGCGCGGCCGGTCTTCGGGGTGTATGCCGGAGCCCGACAATTCCCGGGTGATGGTCTCCGTCCAGGGAATTTGAGCCATACGGAACAATCCCCGGGACCAGCGTGGATCCGTCTGCCCCTGTGGCACCAGCCAATGACCGGCTTGCGCAAGGTGCTCCGTTTCCTCGTAGAGCTCTAACTGACCACGCAACTCCTCATTGGCCTCTTGAAGCGCATTTTCACTCTCCATCACGGCATCCTGCGCAATGCGCTGAGCCGTAATGTCCATCAAGTACACCAGAATATGCGGCTCGCCGGCCACCTGCATAACCGAACCCCGCCACTCCAGCAGCATGTCCTCACCCCGGCCGTTGGTGAAGCTAATCTCAACCCCCGACAAGGAAGGGTCCGACTGCATTTCGGCTAATGCCGCATCACGAGCCTGCAAATCCGGCCAGAAGCCCAAAGAAACGGCATTGCCCGCGGTAGCTTCATCCCAGGTGAAGCCTGTGAGTTGCTGCCAGCGCGCGTTGACATCGACGAAACAACCGTCCGCCATCCGCTGGAGAGAAATAGCCGCCGGGCTGTGCAAGAACAAGGCTTGCAGCATGTCAAACTGACGGCGATTGACTTGCTCCAACGACACATTGGCTTGCTGCAAATCCGCAAGTGCACGTAGGTGCTGCGCGTCTTGGGGTTTGGAGGAATCCGTCATCCGATCTACCCTAGCTGAAGCTGGCTCACCGGCACCGGTCTGCCAAAAAAATATCCCTGAAACGACCGGCACCCCGCAGCCAACAAGAAGTCCCTCTGCCCGGCGCTCTCTACACCCTCCGCCACCACCCCCAGGTCCAGGCTCTTGGCTAAACTCAAAATAGTCCTTGCGATGGCCGCATCATTGGGATCCGTCAACACATCGCGCACGAAGGATTTGTCAATCTTGAGTTGATCCAAAGGCAAACGCTTCAAGTACGCGAGCGACGAGTAACCTGTGCCGAAGTCATCCAGCGAGAAGCTCACGCCAATCGACCGAAGTTCACCCATTTTTAAAATAGCCTCGTCGAAATCCGAGAGCAAGAGGCTTTCCGTCAACTCCAGCTTCAGGCGGTATGGGTTAGCCCCACTGGTGCGCAAAAGGTCAAGAATATGGGTGGAAAAATCGGGATGCCTGAACTGGCGGGTACTGACGTTCACCGCTACGCTCAATCGCTGAGTCCGAGGGGTATCACTCCAAGCCACCAGCTGTGCACAAGCCGCCTCCAGCACCCATTGGCCCAGAGGCAATATCAGGCCGGTTTGCTCGGCTACAGGAATAAAGTCACCGGGCGACACCATGCCTTTATGAGGGTGCTGCCAACGCACCAGCGCCTCGACCCCGGTCACAGCACCATCCGCGGACACCACAGGTTGGTAGTACAAAACAAACTGCTCATCCTGTAGGGCCGTGCGCAAATCGGCCTCCATATCAGCCCTGGCCGACGCAGCAGATTGCATGGCCGGATCAAAAAACCGCAGGGTGTTGCGACCGGCGCTCTTGGCTTGGTACATCGCCAGATCCGCCCGCTTGAGCAACTCTTCAATACTGTCCGTGCGCCGGAAAAACAGGGTGACCCCGATACTCGGCGAGCTGTGCATGTTGTGGCTGCCCAGCGCAAACTGCTTGTTCAGAGCGCTCAAGATTTTTTTGGCAACCACTTCCGCTTCGCTAGCGGCTACGGTGGCGTCAGCGTCGAGCTCCTCCAACATCACCACAAACTCGTCGCCCCCCAGGCGGGCCACCGTATCCATGCTCCGCACACAACTCTGCACGCGTTGTGCGACTTGCTGCAAGAGCAAATCGCCCGTGTGGTGACCCAAGGTGTCGTTCAGTACCTTGAAGTTATCGAGGTCAATAAACAACAAGGCACCGTGTTTGCCGCGGCGATCGCTGGCCGACAGCGCATGCCCCAAGCGGTCAATCAACATGCGGCGGTTGGGCAAAGCGGTCAGCGCATCAAAAAAGGCCAGGCGCTCTATTTCGGCCTCTGCTGTTTTGCGCGGCGTGATATCCCGGCCCGTGCCGCGGTAGCCGCGAAACACGCCTTGGCTGTCGAAAATCGGGGTTCCGCTTACCGACACCCACATGTAGGTGCCATCCGACATGACCCGCTGCATCTCAAAGTCCTGGAAGGTTTGGTGTGCCTCCAGCACCGCCCGGTGCGCAGCCCACTGGTCGAGGGTGACACCAAGACCGCCGGAGTCCCACCGCACCCGGCCCAGTGCGGCCTGTGGCGCCAGGCGATCTGCATTCGTGCCATCGCCGTCAATGCGGGTGAAGCAAAACTGCTCATCCTGCTCCCAGTACCAGTCGGACGACAGGCTGGAGAGGCTTCGAAAGCGCTCTTCGCTTTCTTTCAAACGACCCAAGGCTTGTTTCTGGGTGGTGATGTCGGTAATCGAGCCGGTGAACAATACCGACCCGTCAGCCAGCAACTCCGGCACGGAGGTTCCCAGAAACCAGCGCTCCGCCTCGCCGTTCTCGCGGGTGCGGAACTCGCAACTCCAAGGCCGCATGGAGCGAAGGGCCTCCTGGGTGGTGTCCCTGACTTGCGGAATATCGTCTGGGTGAATGCGCTCGAGCACTGCCCGAGCGTCTTTTTTGACTTCTTCGACCGACGCCCCGAAAAACTGATGCACCGCGGAACTGACAAACGGGAAAGTCAACCTGCCGTCGGGCCAACACTGGAACTCGTACAGCATGCCAGGCGCGCGACTCGTAATCTTCTGTACAAACTCGAGTTGCTTTCGCAACGACTCGCGAACTTCGCGCTCTTCTGTGAATTCCTGTATGACCCCGAAGTCCGCAAGCACATGCCCATCCGCCACTTGCCGGTGCATCCTCGATCGCGCCCACAGTACCCGGCCGTCTTGGGCACGAGAGCGAAACTCCACCACCGCACCGTCCATGCGGGCCTGCGCCTGCTGAAGGGCAGGTAGGTCCTCTGGAAATACCCGGCTCCACAACATGTCGGTGGTCACCAGAGACTCGCCCTCCCAACCCGCCATCTGGGCCAAGCCGGCGGAGAGGTGCACCGTATCGTCCCCGGGGTAGCTCACCCAGTAGCCCACCCGCGCGACGGACTCGGTCAATTCATGCAGTTTCACCTGGCGGTTCATGGTGGCGTTGGCTTGGGCCAGCGCCTCTTCACCGGCACGCAAAGCTTGCTCGGCCAGTTGGTCGGCCGTGACATCGCGCAGATAAATCAGAATAAACGCTTCGCCCCCCTCGGAGATCATGGAGGCATTCAAGCGCACCATGCGGGGAGCCCCATTCTTCATCACGAGGGTCACTTCCGCGTCGACCACCCGGCCACCGGGCTCCAAACGACTGAATATCTGGGCACGTTGCTCCGGATACAGCCAGTGCCCCAACTCAATGGCCGTGCGTCCGAGCACGTCAGGGCGCTCATAGCCCGTCATGCGCAACCACTCTTCATTCACTTGCACAACCGCACCATCCCGGACGCGGGTCAGCGCAATGGCTTCGGGACTGTGGGTGAAGATGGTGTGAAAAATCCCCGGCCCCACGCCCACGGGCAGCGCAGGCTCAGCGCCTGCTGCGACAACTGACTCGGGACGGGGAGATTCCGGAAAAGGTTGCACAGAGAACAAGGTCCGTTGGGATTGATCTCCTTATGATAGGGCCTGCAGCGGGCCTGTGCCAAGTGATGCACGCCTTCGCCTGACTACTCTTTTTTCCTACTGTGACCCGCCCCCCAGCCCCCGCTCCGCTCGACCAACACACCCCCATGATGCAGCAGTATCTGGGGCTCAAAGCCGACCACCCCGACACCCTGCTGTTTTATCGCATGGGTGATTTTTACGAGATGTTTTACGCCGATGCCGAGAAGGCGGCCCGCATTCTGGACATCACCGTCACCACGCGGGGCCAGTCTGCCGGGCAGCCGGTGGTCATGGCCGGCGTACCTTTTCATGCCATAGAAGGCTACCTGGCCAAGCTGATCCGCCATGGCGAATCGGTGGCCATCTGCGAGCAGACCGGCGAGGTGGGCGCCACCAAAGGCCCGGTGGAGCGCAAAGTGGTGCGCGTGGTCACCCCCGGCACGCTGACGGACGCAGAACTGCTGTCCGAGAAAACCGAGTCCATGCTGATGGCCGTGCACCAAGGTCCGCGCAACCGCTGCGGTCTGGCGTGGTTGTCTGTGACCCAAGGCGTGGTGTTTCTGGCCGAATGCACGCCCGACGAGGTGCCCGACTGGGTGAGCCGCATCGCGCCCAGCGAGCTAGCCTACAGTGCGGGCTGCACCACCACCTTTGAAGACCGCCTCAAGCGCCTGCGCCACGGCACAGCCGTCTACTTGACCGCCCGCCCCGAGTGGCAGTTTGACAGCGCTTTGGGCCAGCGCAAATTGTTGGACGCCCTGCAAGCCGCCAGCCTGAGTAGCTGGAACGCGCAAGAGCTGGCTTTGGCCCACGCCGCAGCCGGCGCACTGCTGGGCTACGCAGAGCACACTCAGGGCCGCACGCTCACCCACATCCACAGCGTGCAGGTGCAGCGCGACGACGCACTCATCGACCTGCCCGCCACCACCCGTCGCAACCTAGAGCTGGTGCAGACCCTGCGCGGTGAAGACAGCCCCACGCTGTTCAGCCTGCTTGACACCTGCATGACGGGCATGGGCAGCCGCCTGCTCAAACGCTGGCTGCTGGAGCCACTGCGCGAGCGAACCGAAGCCCAGCACCGGCTGGCCGCCATCGCCACACTGCGCCCTGCCCTGTGGCAAACCTTGCGCGGCCCGCTCAAGGGCTGTGCCGATGTGGAGCGCATCACCGCCCGCACGGCGCTGCGCCAGGTGCGCCCGCGCGAGCTGGTGGCGCTGGTGCAAACGCTACAAAAAACAGAGCTACTCGCGCAGCATCTACGAGGGCTAGAGGGCTATTTGGCACATATTTGCAGCCAACTGCAGCCGCCAGCAGATGCCATTGCGCTGTTGGCACGCGCCATTGCCCCCGAGCCTGCCGCGCTGGTGCGCGATGGCGGCGTGATTGCCGACGGTTTTGATGCCGAGCTGGACGAGCTGCGCGCCATCCAGACCAACTGCGATGCGTTTTTGCTGGACCTCGAAGTCCGCGAAAAAGCCCGCACCGGCATTGCCAATTTGCGGGTGCAGTTCAACAAGGTGCACGGCTTCTACATCGAAGTCACCACCGGCCAGGCCGACAAGGTGCCCGATGACTACCGCCGCCGCCAGACCCTGAAGAATGCCGAGCGCTTCATCACCCCCGAGCTCAAGGCTTTTGAAGACAAAGCCTTGAGCGCTCAAGAGCGCGCCCTGGCCCGCGAAAAGTGGTTGTTCGAGCAGGTGCTGGACCAGTTGCAGGCGCACATTCCGGCGCTCACCGCCGTGGCCCAATCGCTCGCCGCGCTGGACACTTTGTGCGCCCTGACCGAGCGCTCCCTCACGCTGGAGTGGAACGCCCCGCAGTTTGTGGCCGAACCCTGCATCGACATCACCCAGGGCCGCCACCCCGTGGTGCAGGCCAGGCTGGCCGAACTCAGCAGCGGAAATTTCATTGCCAACGACACGCGGCTAGGCATCAAGCAGCGCATGCAGGTCATCACCGGGCCCAACATGGGCGGTAAATCGACGTATATGCGCCAGGTCGCGCTGATCGTGCTGCTGGCCAGCATCGGCAGCTACGTGCCCGCGCAGGCTTGCCGCTTGGGGCCAATCGACGCGATCCACACCCGCATCGGCGCGGCGGACGATTTGGCCAATGCCCAGTCCACCTTCATGTTGGAAATGACCGAGGCTGCGCAGATTTTGCACAGCGCCACGCCCCACAGCCTGGTGCTGATGGACGAAATAGGCCGGGGCACCAGCACCTTTGACGGCTTGGCTCTTGCGAGTGCGATTGCCACCCAGTTGCACGACAAAACCCAGGCCTTCACCCTGTTTGCCACCCACTATTTCGAGCTCACCGAGTTCCCCGCCACCCACCACGCGGCGCTGAACGTGCACGTGAGCGCCGCCGAGGCGGGCCGCGACATCGTGTTCCTGCACGCCATCGAACCCGGCCCGGCCAGCAAAAGCTACGGCGTGCAAGTGGCCCGCCTGGCCGGCATGCCCGCCGCCGTGCTGAACCACGCCCGCCACACGCTGGACGCGCTGGAGGCACAGGCCAGCGAATCCCAAGCCCAAGTGGACCTGTTCGCTGCGCCCCCTGCTACAGAAATAGTAGCTGCCAGCGCATTAGAGACGGCGCTCTCAGCCATCAACCCGGATGCACTAAGTCCGCGCGAGGCGATGGACGCGCTTTACCAGCTCAAAGCGCTTTTGGCGAAATCCACTCACTAGGAAAGTCAGTAACGATGAATACACAGACCCATAGATTCCTCTATCGACTCTTTTTCGTTGGATTGCTTGCTAGTGCCAGCATTACGTCCCTTGCGCAGACACTTGGAACAGCGGTCCTGCGTGGGGACAACGCAAAGGTCCTCGAAGCACTGAAAAGCGGAGAAGACGTCAATGGACAAAATGCTTTCGGCGTCAGTCTTTTCGTTTAAGCGTGTTCTTTTGCACCTCTTCCGACGATCAAGTTACTGCTTGAGAATGGCGCAAATGTCCAGTCGCGTAACCCCATCAACGGGCAAACCCCCTTGATGCTAGTCATTAGACGATTCGGAGATATTCAAGCAATCAAAACAATGCTGGCGATGGGTGTGGACGTCAATGCGAGTGACAAAGACGGCTGGAAAGCGTTCTTTGACGCCGTGAGCGCTAACAACAACTCTTTAGACATCACAAAATTATTGATTGAAGCGGGTGCAAAGATAGATGCAAAAACTGACGATGGAAGCACTGCGCTGTTTTGGACCACAAATACGGATATCGCTCGTCTCTTGCTAAGCAAAGGGGCAAATATTGATGTGAAAAATGCGTCTGGCAATACACCGCTGTTGATGGCTGTTAATAGCGGGAAGTTACCAATGATTAGGTTCTTGATTGAATCCGGCGCGAACCTTGACATCCGAAACAAACAAGGTGAAACAGCACTGCTAAGGGCTTTGAGAAGCGAGGGAGGAGACTCAACCTCCGAGTTGGACATTTCTGAATTGCTGGTTGCTGCTGGCGCCAACGTAACTATCGCTGACAAAAAGGGCGAGACGCCTCTTATGCATGCAGTCAAGGAAATTGCAATAGGCGAGGACGCAAGAGAGGCGCGGCATCGACTTGTCCTGCAACTAATCGAAAAAGGCGCAGATACAAATGGCCGCACAATCGACGGAATAAGTCCGTTGATGCGCAGTGCTGGTGCAGGCAACCACTACATGGTTAGATTGCTCACCCAACACGGAGCGAATCCGAATGCGACAGACAGTGATGGCGCGACACCCCTTTTCTGGGCATTATCAGGAAGCGCCTCGCCCCGAAACAGGAATGCAACCCTGCTGGAGCTAATCAGGGCCGGAGCAAATGCGGCGGCAAAGCGGAAAGATGGAAAAACATTTTTCGACTTAGCTGAGCCTGACGTTGCCCAAGAAATCAAGAAGCATCTTTCGAATATAGCTAAGTGAATGAAATAAGTAGGCAGCTCCAGAGGTCTACTGAATCGAATTACGAATGTCGTAGTGATGTTTGCGCAGCGCCGACGGCGCGTCCCGCAAACCCCATGTCCTTGCCGGGCGGGGCGGCGGTGTGCGGGTTGGGGGCGATTTGTGAACCGAAGGTTCATGAGCCCCCCCGGCCCGCACACCGCCGCCCCGCCCGGCAAGGACTACCCCACCTACCCCGATACACTCTAGCCTTTGCCCCAAGCCACAAGAAAAATGACCTACTGCGTTGCCATCAAACTGAATGCCGGACTGGTGTTCCTCTCCGACTCCCGCACCAATGCCGGACTCGACCAAATCAGCACCTTCCGCAAAATGATCGTGTACGAGAAGCCCCAAGAACGCTTTATGGTCCTGCTCTCGGCCGGTAACTTGAGCATTTCCCAGTCGGTGCGCGAGATCTTGCAGATTGAGCGGCTCAAGGACCACGAAGACGACGAAGGCATCACCATCTGGAACGCCAAGAGCATGTTCGACGCCGCCCGCGTGCTGGGCTCAGCCATCCGCAAGGTGCAGGAGCGCGACGGCGCAGCTCTCAAGAATGCGGGTGTCGATTTCAACGTATCGCTGATCTTCGGCGGCCAGATCCAGGGCGAAGGCATGCGCCTGTTCCAGGTCTATTCGGCCGGCAACTTCATCGAAGCCACACCCGAGACGCCCTACTTCCAGGTCGGCGAATCCAAATACGGCAAACCCGTGCTGGACCGCGTGATCACTCCGAACACACCTTTGGACGAGGCCGCCAAGTGTGCGCTTGTGTCCATGGACTCCACGCTCAAGTCCAACCTGTCGGTCGGCTTGCCGCTGGACATGGTGGTGTACGAGGCCAACAGCTTCGCCACCGACAAGGTGGTGTGCATCGACGAGAACAACCCCTACTTCAAGATGCTGCACAACAGCTGGGGCCAGAAGCTGCGCGAGGTGTTTGACAGCATTGAAGACCCGGCTTGGAACGGTGGCCAGACCGAGGTGCCGCTGTTGATACCCAGCACCCGCAGCTTGCCGCTGAAAAAAATCACCACCCCGGACGAGAAGCTGATTTAAGCCCCCATGTCGACGATCGTTTTCTCGCACGCCAATAGCTTTCCGGCCTCCACCTACAAAGTGCTTTTCAAGAGCTTGCGGGCACGGGGCTACAGTGTCAAAGCCGTTGAAAAATACGGCCACGACCCGCGCTACCCGGTCAGCAACAACTGGCCGCATGTGGTGCAACAGCTGGTGGACCATGCGACCAAGGTCGTCGACAAAGCCGGTGAACCGGTCTGGCTCGTGGGTCACTCCTTGGGCGGTTTTTTGAGCCTGATGGCGGCCGCCCAGCAGCCCGCGCTGGCCAAGGGCGTGGTGTTGATTGACTCTCCGCTGGTGGGCGGCTGGCGCTCCCGCATGGTGGGCCTGGCCAAGACAACGCAGTTGGTCGGCTCTATTTCACCAGGAGCGGTAAGCCGCAAGCGCCGCAACAGCTGGCCCGACACAGATGCCGCGCTCACCCATTTTCAGCACAAAAAGGCTTTTGCACGCTGGGACCCCCAGGTTCTGCAGGACTACGTAGATGAATTCCCTGAGGACAGCGAAGGGCGGCGCGTGCTAGCCTTCGACCGCGACGTGGAAACCGCTTTCTACAACACCCTCCCGGACAACATGGACCGGTTGTTGGCGCGGCATCCGGTGAAGTGCCCAGTAACTTTCATTGGCGGCGACCAGTCCGCCGAAATGAAACAAGTGGGCATGGACCTGACGCACAAAGTGTCCCGCGGTCGCATCATGATGCTGGATGGAACGCATCTCTTCCCGATGGAAAAGCCGCTTGCCACGGCCGCGGCGCTGGAAGCAGCGCTGCGCAACATGGAACACTGAGACCACATGCCTATGCCTGACAACGAACGACCGGACTCTCTGGAAGCGCGAGTCAGGACACTGCAGGAAGACAATGAGAACCTGCGAACCCTGCTCAACCAGCAACAGGTGCAGGCGCGGCAGTGGCTCCTGCAGCGCACCACCGAGCTGCAGCGGGACTCCGACGAGCAGCGCAAGTCCGAGGCCATGCAGCGGGTTTTCTACCGCATTGCCGAGCGCGCTACCGCCGGCTTGTTGTTTTACGACTTCTTAAAGGTGGTGCACCAGCTGCTGCGGGAACTGATGTTTGCCGACAATTTTTACGTGGCACTGCACAACCACGCCAAGGGCGTCATGGACTACCCTTACTACGTCGACGAAAAAGATGGTGACGTCATGCAGACCGAAGGCTCGCCCTACAAACGTGGCATGACCGAGTTTGTGCTGGAGAGTGCACGCCCGCAGCTCATGGATGCGGAGCGCTTTCGCCAGCTGCGCGCGCAGGGCTTCATGCTGGAAGCCAGTGGCGACCTCACGTTTTCCACCTGGCTGGGTGTACCGATGCAGATCCATGGCCGCATTGGCGGGGTGCTGGTGGTGCAGGCCTACAGCGGGGATGTGACCTACTCCGAGGCGGACTCTAACATCTTGAGCTTTTTCGCCAACCACGTGAGCGCGGCCATTGAGCGCTACCAGGCGATTGAAGACTTGCGCCGCTCCGAAGCGCGCTACCGCTCGGTCATTGAAAACGTCGGCGTGGGTGTGGTGGTCGTGCAAAAAGGCCACATGGTGTTTGTGAATCCGAGCATGGAGCGCATCGTGGGCCACACCAAAGAAGCGCTCATGGCCATGCCGTTCACCGGCACCATTCACCCGGATGATGTGCCTGCCGTCGTCGACCGGCACCAGCGGCGCTTGCGGGGCGAGACGGTCGAAGAGGCCTACGCCTTTCGCGTCATCACCGCCTCCGGAGAGGTGCGCACCCTCGATTTGTCTGCGGTGTTAATCCAATGGGGCGCGGACGATGCCACCCTCCTCTTCGTGGTGGATGCAACCGCCCGGGTCCGGGCCGAAGCCGATCAGAAGCGCGCACTGCAGCAACAAATCGAGCTCAACGACCTCAAGAGCCGTTTCATCTCGGTCGCCTCGCATGAGTTCCGCACACCGCTGGCCACGATTCACGGGTCCGTCGATTTGCTCATGCATTACGACGACCGCATGCCACTCGACAAAAAACGTCTCACCCTGCAAAAAATTGACGATGCGGTCGAGCGCATGACCCACATGCTGGAAAACGTGTTGGTGATCGGCCGGTCCGACGCCGGGCGCCTGCAGTTCAAACCGCAGCCCTCTCGTATCAGTATTTTCTGCAAGAGCCTCGCTGACGAGATCCGCAGCGCCATGCCCGAGGCTTTCGAACGCATACGCCTGCAGCTAGATTTACCGCCCGATGCGGACTGCTATTTGCTCGATGAGAGCCTGATCCGCAATATCGTGGGTAACCTGCTGTCCAACGCCATCAAATACTCGCCCGACGGGGGCCAGGTCCGGCTCCAGGTGAGTCCGCGGGGCAGCGAGCTCTTGATCGAGGTTTCAGACCAGGGCATCGGCATCCCGCTTGCCGACCAGCCGCAGCTTTTTGAGAGTTTTCACCGCGCCAGCAACGTCGGAATGATTGCCGGCACCGGCTTGGGGCTGTCCATCGTCCGGGAGGCGGTGCTCTGCCATGCCGGCAGCATCAGCGTTCAAAGCACCCCCGGCGAGGGCAGTTGCTTTTCTGTGGTGCTGGCAGCGCCCGCAGTTACTGGAGGTCTCACCACATGAAGATATTGATTGCTGAGGACGAGCCTTCACTGCGTGAGAACCTGCAGTGGATGCTGGAGCTCGAAGGCTACGAGGTCAGCGCCGCCTGCAACGGCGAAGAAGCCTTGCGCTTTGCCCTAGCCGACCGGCACGACCTGGTGCTCACCGATGTGATGATGCCCTTGCTCGACGGCTTCGGGCTCGTCAAAGCACTGCGCGACAACCCGTCGACTGCCACACTGCCCGTCATCATGCTCACCGCCCGTGCCGACCGCAGTGACACCCGCACCGGCATGAATCTGGGGGCGGACGACTATCTCACCAAGCCCTGCCGCCGGGACGAGTTGCTCGAAGCGGTTCAAGCCCGGCTGGAGCGCAGCCGTATCCAGCAGCTGGCGGCACAGCGCCTGCAGTTAGAAACCCGGCAGGCCATGCAGATCGACACGCTGACCGGCCTCCCGGGGCGCGACTTGTTCGAGCAAGAAGTCGACAACGCGCTGGGTGCCTGCAACCACGTCTCGCTGCTGTGTCTGGGGCTCGACGGCTTTTCCAAAATCAACGAATCACTGGGCACCGGGGTGGGCGACCTGGTCCTGCGCGAAGTCGGCAAACGACTGCAACAGACGGCCCTGCGGAGCAGCAGCACCCATCCCTATGACGCGGTGGGCCGCATTGGTGGCGACCAGTTTGGCGTGTGCGTTACGGGACTCGGCCACACGCAGGCGCTGGCGGGTTTTGCAGACACCCTGATGCGCGCCCTGTCCCAGCCCTACTTGGTCTCGGGCCACACCTTGTTCCTGTCTACCAGTGCCGGGGCCAGCATGTACCCCCAGCAGGCCGACAGTGTTCACGCCTTGCTGCTCAACGCCGAATCGGCGCTGCACCATGCCAAGCCGGACGGGCCGGGAACCTATGCGTACTTTGACGCCGCCATGAACCGCCGGGTGGCGCGCTCACTTCTGATTCATAACGAATTGCACAGCGCACTCAAAAACGGAGACTTGCAGGTCTATTACCAGCCCCAAGTCCGCATTGCGACCGGGCAGGTCGTCGGCTTCGAGGCCTTGCTGCGCTGGCAACATGCCACCATGGGCTGGATCTCACCGGCGGAGTTCATCCCGGTTGCGGAACAAAGCGGCATCATCGTCCAGATCGGCGAGTGGGTCATGCACACGGCCGCGCGGCAGGCGGCTCAGTGGCTAGCCCGAGGCCACCGCGACTTCCGCATGGCGGTCAACATTTCGGTACGCCAATTCACCGGCCAAAACCTGCCCGTGCTGGTCAAGACCGTGCTGGCAGACACCGGCCTGCCGCCGGAAATGCTGGAGCTCGAAGTCACCGAGAGCCTGGCCCTGCACAACGTGGCGACCACGCTGGCGATCTTGCACGACTGCAAGGCGCTGGGTGTGAAGCTGGCCATGGATGACTTCGGCACCGGCTATTCCAGCCTGGCCTACCTCAAGCGCTACCCGCTGGACGCGCTCAAAATTGACCAAGCCTTTATTCGCAATATTCCGCAGGATGCGGGGGATGTTGCTATTACCCGCGCCATTGTGGCCATGGCCCACAGCTTTGGAATGAACGTGGTCGCCGAAGGGGTAGAACTGCCCGAGCAACTGGCGTTTTTGCGCGAGCTGGGCTGCGAAGACGTGCAGGGCTACCTGTTCAGCAAACCGGTGCCTGCCGACCAGGCCTCAGCTGCGTTTTCAGGCTTTGCGACTTACCTCGCTGTCAGCGACCCCGTGATCTGAGGCTTACTCTGCCCAGACCACCAGCCCGCTCCACGAGGTGAGCAGCACCACAATGCCGAACACGATACGGTAGTAGGCGAACCCGACAAAGCTGTGGGTGGAAATGAACTTGAGCAACCAGCGCACACACAACCACGCGCTGATGAATGAGAACACCAGCCCCACACTGAACATCGGCACGTCCGCCACGGACAGCAGCGCCCGCTCTTTGTAGAGACTGTAGGCGCCGGCACCGGTAAGGGTGGGGATCGCCAAAAAGAACGAAAAGTCGGTGGCCGCTTTGCGCGACAGGCCCAGCAACATGCCACCGATGATGGTGGCCCCGCTGCGACTGGTCCCCGGAATCATGGCCAGACACTGCACCAAGCCGACCTTGAGGGCATCGACTGGGCTCATATCGTCCACGTTGTGCACCCGCACCGCATTGCCACCGGCGCTCTGGCGCTTTTCGGCCCACAAAATGATGAAGCCCCCCACAATGAAGGTGGTGGCCACCACGGCCGGGGTGAACAAGTTCGCTTTGATAGCTTTGCCGAACAGCAAGCCCAGCAGGACCGCCGGCACAAATCCGATGAACACATTGAGTGCAAACCGCTGGGCCGAGCGCTCGGTAGGCAGAGCCACCAGCGTGTCGCGGATCTTCTGCCAGTACACCAGGATCACGGCAAAAATGGCGCCGGTTTGAATGGCGATGTCAAACACCTTGGCTTTGGCATCGACAAAACCCAGCAGCGAGCCCGCCAGAATCAGGTGACCCGTGCTCGAAATCGGCAAAAACTCGGTCAGCCCCTCGACCACACCCATGATGGCGGCCTTGATCAACAACACAATATCCAAAACATTTCTCCCTGAAATTCAAGTCAAATCGGCCGCTAGCCCTCATAAATATTGCGCTAGCAGCTCACCTTTTGATAGCAATCATTCGTAGCGCAGCGCCTGGATCGGCAGCAGCTTGGCCGCCCTGCGCGCCGGGTAGTAGCCGAAAAACACGCCCACCACCGCCGAGAAGCCCACAGCCAGCAAGACTGAGCCCGCGCTCAAGCTCACTTGCCAACCCGCGAAGTGTCCCACACCCCAGGTGGCCAGCGCCCCGAACGCTACGCCGATCGCGCCCCCCAGCAGGCTCAAGGTCACAGCCTCTATCAAGAACTGGGCCAGGATGTCGCGCCCCCGCGCGCCCACCGCCATGCGCAGCCCGATCTCGCGGGTGCGCTCGGTCACGCTGACCAGCATGATGTTCATGATGCCGATGCCCCCGATCAGCAGGCTGATACCCGCCACCGCGGCCAGCAGCAGGGTCATGACGCGGCTACTTTCCTCTTGCGCTTGCAAAATCTCAGTCAGGTTGCGCACTACAAACGGGTCGTCGTTGCCGTCTTGCACCTTGAAACGCTGGCGCAACAGGTCTTTGATGCTGTCCTCCACCGCCCGCATGTCCTGCCCCTCGCGCACCTTCACGCTGATGCTGCCCACCCGCTTCAAGCGGCTGGTGGCGTCGCCGCCCCAAATGCGGTTGCGCAGCGTGCCCAGGGGCACCATGACCACATCGTCCTGGTCTTGACCCATCGAGTTCTGGCCTTTGGGCGCGAGCACACCAATCACGGTCATGGGAATATTGCGCACCCGCACCACCTGCTCAATCGGATCTTGATCGCCAAACAACTCCCGGGCCACCGTTCTGCCGATCCAGGCCACCTTGGCCGAGCCTGCCAGCTCACCGGCATCAAACATGCGCCCGCTCGCCATCGGCCAGTCCCGGGCTTCGAGGTAGTCGTTATTCACCCCGAACACGGTGGAGCTCCAGTTGGTATTGCCAAACACCAGCTGCGCGCTGGTGCGCGAGGTGGGTGCGGCCACCTGCACCTCGGGAATCTCCAGTCCGATGGCGGTGGCGTCTTCTTCGGTCAAGCGCTGTCGGGTCTGTGCCCCCAAGCGCACGCCGGCCTGTGACACCCCACCGGGCAGCACCAGCATGATGTTGGAGCCCAGCCCCTTCATTTGCTCTTGCACCCGGTCGGTGGCACCGCGGCCCACCGCAATCATGGTGATCACCGCGGCCACGCCGATGATGATGCCCAGCATGGTCAAAATGCTGCGCAAGGTGTTAGCCGCCAGCGAGCGCCATGCGCTGCGCAGTGCTGCAAAAAAGTTCATAGCCGTGCCCCCGCCTGCACCGTGTCTTCCACCATGCGGCCGTCTTTGAAGACCATCTTGCGGCGGGCCCAGGCGGCAATGTCGGGTTCATGGGTCACCAGCACCACGGTCATGCCCTGGCGGTTCAGGTCGGTCAGCAGTTGCATGACGTCTTCGCTGGTCTCGGAGTCCAGCGCACCGGTCGGCTCATCGGCCAATATCAGCTGCGGCCGGTTCACCAGCGCACGCGCAATCGCCACGCGCTGCTGCTGTCCGCCCGAAAGCTCGGCGGGTGTGTGGTGCGCCCGCTCCCCCAGCCCCACGCGTTGCAAAGCCTCCAGAGCGCGGGTATGGCGCTCCGGCGCTTTGATGCCGGCGTAAACCATGGGCAGCTCCACATTCTCCAGCGCGCTGGTGCGGGCCAGCAGGTTGAACTGCTGGAACACAAAGCCAATGCGCCGGTTTCGGATGGAGGCCAGCGCGTCCGGCGCCATGCCCTGCACGGCTTCGCCTGCCAGCAGATAGCTGCCGCTGCCGGGCTGGTCGAGGCAACCCAAAATATTCATCAAGGTGGACTTGCCTGAGCCCGAAGTGCCCATGATGGCCACCATCTCGCCCTCGGCAATGTCGAGCGACACGCCGCGCAAGGCGTGCACCGTCTGGTCGCCCATGGCGTAGGTCTTGGTCAGCTCGCGGGCCGAGATCAGCATGCCGCGCCCCTTAAAACGGCGACCGCGGGCCGCCGCCCGGCTTGGCGGTCGCGGTGTTCTTGAGCCCGGTAATCACCTCAGCGCCCTCGGCCAGCCCCGCAGCGCCTTCGCCGCCCTCCAGCACTTCCGTCGTGCTGCCATCGCTCACCCCGATGCGCACTGCCACCGCCTTCGGTTTGCCGTCGGCACCCAGTGTGTACACCCGGCCCCGCCCCTGCCCGCGTGCGCCAGCGGGCGCATCCACGCCCTCAATGCGCATGCGCAAAGCGGCATTGGGCACCTTGAGTGCCTGGTCGCGCTGGTCGGTTATCACACGCACATTGGCCGTCATGCCGGGCAGCAGCTTGCCGCCCTCGTTTTTAAAGCCGACGATGGCCACATAGGTCACCACATTGGCCACATTGGTCGCCGCCTTGCGCACCTGGCGGATGCTGCCCTCAAAGGTCTGCCCGGGAAAGGCGTCTACCGTAAAGCTGGCTTTCTGGCCGGTTTTGAGGCGGCCTACATCGCTCTCGTCAATCGCGGCCTCGACCTGCATGTCGGAGAGGTTCTGGGCAATCACAAACAGTTCGGGCGCCTGCAGGCTGCTGGCCACCGTCTGACCGCGCTCGATGGTGCGCTTGATCACAATGCCGTTCACCGGCGAGGTAATGCGGGTGCGCGCCAGGTCAATGCGCGCCTGCGCCAGAGCGGCCTCACGCTGCGCCACATTGGCCTGCGCGGTTTTGACCTGTGCTTGGGCCACCCCCACCTGGGCCTGCACGCTCTTCATGGCCTCCAAGCTGGTGTTCACCAAAG
Organism: Rhodoferax sp.; assembly: GCF_013297935.1. Taxonomy (GTDB): domain Bacteria; phylum Pseudomonadota; class Gammaproteobacteria; order Burkholderiales; family Burkholderiaceae_C; genus Allorhodoferax. Next base: position 606,960 of record NZ_JAAFIX010000001.1, read on the forward strand.
CACGGGCCTTGTCGGCCTCGCTGGTGGCAATGAACTGCTTTTCAGCCAGGTTTTGCTTGCGGTCGGAGTCGCGGCGGGCCTCGTCGAGGTCCACCTGCGCGCGCGACACCTGGGTTTGCGCAGCCAAGGTGTTGGCCTGCGCGGTCAGCACCGCAGCGCGGGCGGCGTCTACATCGGCCTGGGCGCTGCGCACGCGGTATTCAAATGTCTCGGGGTCAATCTGGGCAATCAGCTGGCCGGCTTTGACTTCGCTGTTGAAGTCCACCAGCACATCGCGGATCTGGCCGCTCACCTGCGTGCCCACGCTCACCTGCGCCACCGGGCTCACCGCGCCGCTGGCGGCCACCGTAGCTTGCAGGTTGCCACGGCTCACGGCCGCCGTGCGGTACTCCACCTTGCCACCACTTTGCTGCTGCACCCACCACCAGCCACCCGCTCCCAGGGCAGCCACCAGCGCCACAGCGGCGCTTATGCGTTTTGTATTCATGCCCCGATTCTAGAAAGCCGCCGTGGCAAACCCATGTCAGCGCATCAAAGCCCCTTGCTGCCCTCGGGCCGCGGTGCGGCTCGCGCCGGCCAAGCGCATTTCGCACCACCGGCGGCGCATTCCGTCGTAAACCGGTGGGCAGGGGCCGGGCGTCGGGGCACAGTCACGCCATTGCCTCAGCCGGAGCCCGCCACCATGCAACTCAGCCCTGTTATTGCCATCCACCTCACTGCAGCGCTGGCTGCCGTGGCGCTGGGGCCGGTTGCCATCTGGGCCCGCCGGGGCCGCGAGCAGCGCACCCGGCTGCACCGGGCGGCCGGCTATGCCTGGGTCACCGTCATGCTGGCCACCGCCATCAGCGCCCTTTTTATCCGCGACGACCAGCTCCCCAACTGGGCCGGCTACACCTGGATCCACGTGTTTGTGCCGGTCACGCTGGGCGGGCTGTTTGCCGCTTTCCGGGCTCTGGCGCGCAACGACATTGCCACCCACCGCAAAACCATGCAAAGCCTGTACCTCACTGCGTGTATCGGGGCAGGCGCCTTCACACTACTGCCCGGCCGCTACCTGGGCCAGCTGGTCTGGGGCCAGTGGTTCGGTATTTTGTAAGCCACCCGCCTCACCGGAGATTTTTATGAACGCACTCACCCACCTTTCCCCCGCCGAGCTTGAGCGACTGGCCCGCAAACGCGCTGGCGCCAAAATGGGCTGGTACATCCACGCGCTGGTGTTTGTTGCAGTCAACGCCGGGCTGGCGCTGCTGGCAGCTCTGCAGGGCTTGCACTGGGCCGCGTTCCCCGCCTTGGGCTGGGGCTTGGGTCTGGCGATTCATGGGGCGGTGGTGTTCATACGGCTGCAAGGCGTGGGGCTGTTTCATGCGCTTCTGGAGCGCGAGCGGCAACAGCTGCAGGCCCAGCGCGACCCGTGGTGAGCGCGTAGCGCGTGGCGGCATACTCGGGCACCTATGCGACCCTTTTTTACTCGGCCTTTTGCCTCGCGCGGCCTGAAGGTGCTGGTCCTCAACACCGTGATTGCGCTGGGCATCACGCTGTTTGACAACCACTCTTTCGGCCTCAATCTGGTGTATTCGCACTGCATCGGCATCAGCATCTGGTGCTATATCGAAGGGGCCAACTACTTTCTAGTGGACGACTGGCATCAGCATGTGCGCCGGCTGATTTTTATTGTGCCGGTGGCCGTGGTGCTCGGCTACATCACCGGGCATCTGCTGACCGACCTGTTGCTGGGCACCACATCGTTTCAATATTGGAAGCAGACCCCGCGCGTGGCCTGGGGTATGTTGTTTGTGAGTCTGGTGGCCGGCAGCACCATTTGCTGGGTGTTTGTGAGCCGGGAGCAACTCGCCGCAGAGCGGCAAAACCTGGAGGTGGCACGCCGGCAGGCCAGCGAGGCGCAGCTCAAGCTGCTCGAATCCCAGCTCGAACCCCATATGCTCTTCAACACCCTGGCCAACCTGCGGGTGCTGATCAGCCTGGACCCGGCCCGCGCCCAAACCATGCTGGACCACATGATTGCCTACCTGCGGGCCACCCTGTCGGCATCGCGCGCACCCTCGGGCAGCATGCACCACACGCTGGCCGACGAGTTTGCCCGCCTGCACGACTACCTCGAACTCATGGCCATTCGCATGGGCCCGCGGCTGCAGTTCACCCTCGACCTGCCCGATGCCCTGCGCGACCAACCGGTGCCGCCGCTCCTGCTGCAACCCTTGGTGGAAAACAGCATTCAGCACGGGCTGGAACCCAAAATAGAAGGCGGGAGCATCCACATTGCCGCTTCTGCCAGCGCGGGCATGCTCCGGCTCGATGTGCACGACACCGGCCTTGGCGCCGACCCGACCCGGCTGCAGCCCCCCGCACCCCACGCTGCTGCGCAAGCCACCGGGCACGGCTTTGGTTTGCAACAGGTGCGCGAGCGCCTACTCACCACCTACGGCACCCTTGGCGCTATGGTTTTAGTAGCTACTCCCGCAAGTGGTACAAGGGCTAGCATCACTTTTCCTCTAAAAACCTGAATTCCCCATGCCCACCGCCCTGATTGCTGAAGACGAACCGCTGCTGGCCCAAGCCCTGCAAGCCGAGCTGGCCGGCGTGTGGCCCGCTTTGCAGGTGTTGCGCACGGTGGGTGACGGCGCCTCGGCCGTGCAGTCGGCCCTGGAGTTGGCCCCGGACGTTTTGTTTTTTGACATTCGCATGCCCGGTCTCAGCGGGCTGGAGGCTGCGCTGGAGTTGGCCGAGCTGTGGCCCCCGGCCCACGCGCCCCGCCAGCCCTTTCCGGCGGTGGTGTTTGTGACCGCTTACGACCAATACGCCGTGCAGGCGTTTGAGGCCCAGGCCATGGACTACCTGCTCAAACCGGTGCAAACCGCCCGGCTGCAAAAAACAGTGTCAAAACTGCAGCTAGCCCACGTCAAGACTGCGCAACCAGCTCCTGAAACCATAGCAAACACGCCCCAAAGCCCGCCCACAGACCCGGCACTGGAAGCCGCACTGCAGCAACTGCGCGGCCTGCTGGAGCATTCGGCCCGGGCCAGCGGCGTGGCGGGCGCCCCCCAGGCACCCACCCTGCAGGTGCTGCAAGCCAGCGTGGGCAACCAGATTCACCTGGTGCCTGTGCGTGAGGTACTGGTGCTCGAGGCGGCCGACAAGTACCTGCGCGTCCTGACCGCCCAGCGCGAATACCTGCTGCGCACTGCGCTCAAAGACCTGCTGCCCCAACTCGACCCGCAAGAGTTCTGGCAAGTGCACCGCGGCACCGTGGTGCGGGCCAGCGCCATTGCCGTAGTGCACCGCGACGAGGCGGGAAAGCTCGCGTTGACCTTGCGCGACCGCAGTGACAAACTCCTCGTCAGCCGCCTCTACGCGCACCGGTTCAAGGCCATGTAAGAGGCGCCTCCTCAGGAGCCCCATGCCAGTTTCATTTTTTAGCGTGCCACCACGGCTCTCCCTTTGGGGGCTGGGGGCGCTGCTGATGGTCTGGTGCTGCGCGTCCAGCGCCCAGATGCGCTTCACCAGCGCCCCGGACAACCGGTTCAGCAAAAGCACCGCCCAGCAAATGCTCACCCAAGCGTACGCCCAGCTGGGTCTGACCGTCGAGTTTGTGCCACTCCCCGTGCGCCGGGGCTACGCTGTTGCGGCGCTGGGAGAGTTAGACGGCCTGACGCTGTCAGCAGCAGATGACATTGACCCCAAGCTCATCAAAATCAACGTGCCGGTGGCTTTTGAAGAAACCGTGGTCTACACCCGCAATCAGCAGTTCAAGGTGGACGGGTTTGAGTCCCTGCGTCCCTACACCGTGGGCCATGTGGCAGGGCTGCGCTATTTTGAGGAAAACCTGCGCGACATGAAGGCCGACCCCGGCACCGACCTCAACACCGTGCTGCGTAAGCTCTCTCTAGGGCGCACGGACATTGCCCTCGATACCCGCTCCAGCCAGTGCAAGCTCAGGACCCTGGATTTGCCGGACATACGCATCCTGGAGCCCCCGCTGAGCATCGTGAAAGCCCATCACTTCCTCCACATCAAACACGCCCAGCTTGTGCCTCGCCTGCAGACGGTGTTGGCGCGCATGGAGGCTGACGGCACGCTCAAGCGGATCCAGACCGCCGCATTCAAAGAATTTCAGCGCACGTGCGGTGAGTAACTTGGGGTAAACGAGCGCCCTGTGGCATGGGTGTTGCAGGGCTTTGCTCCCTACAATGCCCCATCGATTCACCAGGACCCCTTCCATGCAATTGAAACTCTCGCGTCGCAGTACCCTGCGCATGCTCACTGCTTCTGCTGTAGCCTCATCCGGGCTATTGGCAGGCTGCGACTCCACACCTTCGGTGATCAAAATCGGGGTGGCACAACCCCTATCGGGCAACCTGGCCGCACTGGGGCAGGACTTGCTCAATGGCGTGAACCTCGCCGCAGAAGAAATCAACCAGGAAGGCTACAAGGTCAAAGGGAAAACTGTCACGTTTGAGATCGTGGCGGTAGACGACAAAGCCAACGCCGACACCGGCAAAGAAGTCGCCCAGCAACTGGTGGCCGCCGGTGTGGTGGCCGTAGTGGGGCACCTGAACTCCGGTGTGAGCATTGCGGCCGCTCCGATTTATGCCGGACAGGGCATTGCGCAGCTCGCCATCTCCACCAACCCCAAGTTCACACAACTCGGGCTGGACACGACCTTCCGCCTTGTCGCCAACGACACCCTGCAGGCCAAAGCCATCGGCAGCTACTCGGCATCGCAATTCACCGGCACGCGCTACGCTCTGCAGGACGACAGCACCACCTACGGCAAAGACCTGGCGCTCGGTGCCGAAGTCCAGCTCAAAGCCGCGAAAAAAGAGATCGTGCTCAAGCAGAGTTTTGACGAGAAAACGGTGGCGTTTGACGACTTCGCCGCCAAGCTCAAGGCCGAAAACGTGCAAGTGCTCGTGACCACCGTGAGCGATTTCCAGATCGTGGCCCTGATTGAAGCGCTCAAGAAAATCAGCTACACCAGTATCACCATCCTGGGGGCCGACACCGCCAAAACACCCGACATGCTCAAAGGCAGCGGCGTGGTGAAAGGCCTGTATGTAACCTCCCCCATCCTGGAGGCACGCGAGTTCACCGCAGGCGCAGCATTCCTCGACAAATACCGCGCCAAGTTCAAAAAAGAACCCGCCTACGCAGGCCACTACACCTACGACGCCATGCACGTGATTGCCGCCGCAATACGCCGCGCAGAGTCCGCCAAGCCCAAAGACATTGTGGCTATGCTCAAAAAGATCGACGGCTACGCCCCGGTCACCGGCTCCATGAAATGGGACGACAAAGGCGAGCAGCGCTACGGCGTTATCGGGGTCTACAACGGCAACGGCGGGCTCTGGGAATCCCAGATGCGCTCCGACAGCTGGTAAACCCGCCACGCAGAGAACACTGAGGAGACCACCATGACTTTGCGCTACACCACCGTTCCCAACACCTTGCCCGAGAGCAAGATGCGCATGTACCCCACCAAGGTCATCAATGTGATCGGCGGGCCGGGTAGCGACAAGTCCTTGTTCTCTGCGGCCATCATCCTGTTTCTCAACCTCCACCACAAAACGGTGGAGACGATTCCCGACTACGCCAAGTCGCTGGTCTGGCAACAGAATTTTGAAGTTCTCAAAAACCAGTATTTCATTGCGCAACGGCAATTCGAAATGCTCAACCTGCTCGACGGGCAGGTGCAGTTCCTGATTACCGAGTGTTCGCTCCCCCAGGTGCTCTACTACAACGAGCACTACCCCGAGAACATTTGCGATGTCGGCAAAACCCGCGCCCAGATTCTGGAGTGGTACCGCCAGCACAACAACATCAACATCCTGGTGGAGCGCGGCGACAAAAAATACGTGCACACCGGCCGCTTTCAGGACGAAGAACAGGCCCGCGCGGTGGACTACGGACTGCGATCCACCCTCGTCCGGGAAGGCATTCACTTCACTGCATTGCCCCCCGATGTAGAAGCCATCAACATCTTTGCCCGTACCCTGCTCGACTGAAGCCGTCCCGGCGCTCAAAAACCCTTTTGCCTCAGGGCTTGACACGGCGGAAAAAACGCACCAAAGCTGTGCATTCGTTTCCAAATAGCACCAAACCCAACCCTGCTTCAGAGGGGAACTCCCTGTTTTGGGAGCAAATCAATTCATGGTCCATTAGAGATTTAAATACTAGTACCATATCAGTACAAGCCTGATGCTCACCTTTCAAGACTTGCGCTAATGTTCGCCCCGGTGAGAAATTTATTCACACTTTTTTAATTTGGAGTTTTTATGAAGTTGAAAATTGTTGCAGCCGCAGCCATCGCCTTGTCGACCGGTATGGCCTTCGCTCAAAACGCGGTTGTCACCATCGCTCACGTTGGCCCTACCAGCGGCGCTATCGCTCACTTGGGTAAAGACAACGAAAACGGCGCCAAACTGGCCGTGGAAGAACTCAACGCTGCTGGCGTGACCATCGGCGGTAAAAAAGTTACCCTGAAGCTGATGACTGAAGACGACGCAGCCGATCCTAAGCAAGGTACTGCAGTTGCTCAAAAGTTGGCTGATGCCAAGGTTTCCGGCGTGGTCGGTCACTTGAACTCCGGCACCACCATCCCAGCTTCCAGCATCTACTCCGACGCTGGCATTCCCCAAGTGTCTCCTTCCGCTACCAACCCCAAGTACACACGCCAAGGCTTCAAGACAGCCTTCCGTTTGGTGGCTGACGATGCGCAGTTGGGCGGCACATTGGGCCGTTACGCTGTGAAAGAACTCAAGGGCAAAGCAATCGCCGTGATCGACGACCGTACAGCTTACGGCCAAGGCGTTGCACAAGAGTTCAGCAAGGCTGTTGAAGCTGCTGGCGGCACCGTGGTTGCTAAGGAATTCACCACAGACAAAGCCACTGACTTCTCCGCTATCCTGACCACCATCAAGGGCAAGAAAGCCGACGTCGTATTCTTCGGCGGTATGGACGCTGTTGCAGGCCCCATGTTGCGTCAAATGAAGTCCTTGGGCATCAACGCCAAGTTCATGGGCGGCGACGGCATCTGCTCCACCGAACTGGTGAAGTTGGGTGGCGACGCGATTGCTGACAACCAAGTCTACTGCGCGGAAGCCGGTGGCGTGGAAGGCCAGCAAAAGGTCGGCATGGACGCATTCAAGGCCAAGTTCAAGGCCAAGTTCGGTACCGAAGTTCAAGTGTACGCACCCTACGTGTACGACGGCGTGAACCTGATGGTTGCTGCCATGGTCAAGGCCGGTTCTTCCGACCCAGCCAAGTACCTGCCCGTGTTGGCAGCTACCAAAGACTACAAAGGCGTGACAGGCAACATCTCCTTTGACAACAAGGGCGACATCCTGAACGGCGCTTTGACACTGAAGACCGTCAAGGGCGGCAAGCTGTCTGACATCGCTGTGATCCGCTAATCACGGACCTGTCCCATGGCAACGCAAGTTGCCATGCACAGCAAAAAAGCGCACTGCATGCAGTGCGCTTTTTTTATGCCCGGCCGCCTGGTGCCGGGGAGCAACCCATCAGGGCCGGGGCTGCAAGCCCGCTGGTACCCACGCACTCAAACGCTGTGCAATCGCATGCTCATGTCGCTGCCACCACACCCCCACGGCCACCAGCCCCAAGCCCAGCACCGTCAGGGCAAAAGGGAACATAAAGCTTTCACGAAAAACCTCGTGCGACAAATGCCCCAGGTAGAGCATCACGCCGAACGCCCCGTACACCGTGAACACGCGCCGCCCTATGGCAGCCCCCACCAGCACCAGCGCCACATTCAGCGCGCAGTAACCCAGCTTGGCCAATTCGGAGCCTGAGTCGTTCAGGCTCAAACCACACCAGAACATGGTGGTGCCAAAGATATAGAGCCAAAAGGCAAAGTCCTGCCGCCACTCGGCCGACTGCGAAAGCCGGCTGCGGGCATCCACCCACATGGCCACCGCCACCGTGCCGATACCGAACACCAGCGACATGTCCCGCATGAACTCCCACTCCCAGCGGTGATCCAAGAGCAGCATATTGGCCACGTCCATGCTCAAGTACCACAGGGTGAGCGCCAGCGGCATCACCATAAAGGGCAATCGGTAGCGCCACAGCATCACCACACCGGCCGCTAATGTGACCAACTCCAGGGTCAGCCAGCGCCAATCAATGCGGGTGTGGTAACTGGCCAGCGAGTCCGGGCCGCCGGGTGGCCACCAGCCCATCAAGTGCTGGCCGCTCCACACGATGAGGGGCACCAGAAACACGGCCAGTGTGGCCATCAGACCGGCTGGCACCATGAGCCCGCGGCCCTTGAAATGGTCCGCCACCTTCAGGGCGGCCACCAGATACAGGGCGCCCAGCACCAGCAGCGCCATGGGGCCCATTTGCTGAAAACCCAGCGTCATGAACAGCGACATCGCCCCGATGGCCAGCAGCCCGCCAAAGTAATACAGCACATTCACAAAGCTGAATCGCGGCCCCGCTGCCAGCGCGCGGCCTACTAGCGGCTCTGCTCCGGGTGCGCCGGCCTGCCACTGCACACCGCGGCTCCAGCGCTGCCAGAGCGCCTGCGCCTGGGTCTCGGTAATCAGGCCATCGCGGGCGGCCTGCTTCAAATCCTGCAGGCGCAGCTCAAACGACAAATCTGACGTGTCGGTGTAGTCCTTGATGTGCATTGCGCATCCCCCCTATGGTTGATTTGCATATGTACCACAGGGCGGCTCCTAGAATGAAACCATGCAAAACCTCACCACCGCCCTGGCCCAAATCAACACCGAGGCCCGCGCCCTTTTCGGGCAGGGGCAGGTGGCGGACTACATTCCCGCACTGGCCCGGGTGAACCCCAGCCAGTTCGGCATGGCCGTGGCCCTGGTAAATGGCAGCACCTATAACGTGGGCGATGCGCACACGCCTTTCTCGCTGCAAAGCATTACCAAGCTGTTTACCTTTGTGCTGGCACTCAAAGCCATTGGCGACGACGTGTGGAAGCGGGTGGGCCGCGAGCCCTCGGGCGCCGCGTTCAACTCCATGGTGCAACTGGAAACCGAGCACGGCATTCCGCGCAACCCTTTCATCAACGCCGGTGCGCTGGTGATTACCGACATCCTCACCACCCGCTACGCCCACCTCGACTACGCCCTGTTAGGCGCCCTGCGCCGCCTGACCGACGACCCCGAGCTGAGCTGGAACGCCGCAGTCGCCAAAAGCGAGCGCGACACCGCCCACCGCAACATGGCCATGGCCTACTTCATGAAAAGCCATGGCAACTTTGCTAACCCGCCTGAGCTGGTGCTCGACAACTACTGCCGCCAGTGCGCCACCGAGATGAACTGCGCCCAGCTGGCGCAGGCCACCATGTTTCTGGCCAACAGCGGGCGCGACCTGGGCCGCGACGGCCAGCCCGACGAGCAGTTTTTAAGCGCTGATGAGGCCCGCCGTGTGAACGCCTTGCTGCTCACCTGCGGCGCCTATGACGCCGCCGGGGACTTTGCCTACCGCATCGGCCTACCGGTCAAAACCGGGGTGGGCGGCGGCATAGTGGCCATTGCGCCCGGCGTGGGCACCATTGCGGTGTGGGCCCCCGAGCTCGACGCCAAAGGCAACTCGGTGCTCGGTGCCTTTGCGCTGGAGCGCCTGGTGCAGCTCACCGGCTGGAACCGCACCTGAGCGCCCGCACCACCATGCGCCAGCGCCGCCCTGCTCCACTCAGCACTGCACTGGCGTCGTTGGTGCTGGCCGCCCTGCTGGGGCAGGCCAACCCTGCCCACAGCGCTGGAGTCGATAGTGATGGCGTGCAGGCCCTGCTGCCCGCCCAAGCCGGTGGCAGCACACTGGCACTGGGCAGCAGCGACCCCAACACCGACAAGCGCTTCGGCTTTGACTACAGAGCTGCCGCCACCGCCGTATAAGAAGGCGGGCTGCGCTATTGGAACTTACCGGCCACCCCGCTCACCTATAGCGGCGGCGGCGGCAACGGCTACACCGCGCGCCTGCATCTGTTTGCCAGCGGTGGCAAACAACAGTTCAACTGGAAAACCCAGCGCGGCTACCTCAGCAGCCCGCAAGACGTGCGCAACCAGGAGTTCACGGTGTATGTGCGGGTACATGAGCCCCTGACCCCGCTGAACGCGCAAGTCACCCTCAAAATCCGCGGCGGACGACACAGTGAGCGAGATGGTGACGCGGCCTCCTGCACCATGATGACCTTCGGCCCGGGTGGCCCGAGCGGCATTGCCCGCTTTGGCAAAGAGCTCACCCACCCGCTATACGACTACGTGGTGTTGCGCCCCCAGCTGGACGTAGCCCTGCAACCCGCGCAGTGGTACGGACTCAAGTTCATCAGCTACAGCCGCCCCGGCGTGCCGACAGAGGTGCTCAACCAACTGTACCTGGACACCGCGCCCTTTGACGCCACAGGCCGCCCCACCAACGGCTGGAAACTGCTGAGCGAATACACCGATGTGCAGGGCACACGCACCGGCCGCCACTACGACACTTTGGCCGACTGGGGCGGCTGGCAAACCACCCTGCGCATGGATGGCTATCGGAGCATCGACTTTGCGCTTCCGTCCGTGCGCGAGATCGTGCCGCCCGCCCCCTGAAGGGCAGAGGGCCGGCCCGCGCTCAAGCCCACATCAGCCGGTCCCGCCCGGCACCCTTGGCGGCGTACAGCGCGCGGTCTGCGGAGCGAATGTTTTCTACCGCGCTCAGCGCCGGGTCCAGCATGGTCAGACCCGCAGAGCAGGTGTGGTGAAAGCGCGGCACCTCCGGCAACGGGGACGACTCGCGCACCAGCTCCAGAATGCCCTGCACCTTGGCCTCGACCTCGGCCGGAGTGGCTTGGGGCAGCAGTAGCAAAAACTCCTCACCCCCAATGCGGCCAAACCCGTCGTTGCGCCCCAGCAGGCTCACCACGAGCCGGGAAAAGCGCTGCAACACCTCGTCGCCCGCGTGGTGGCCAAAGGTGTCGTTGATTTTTTTAAAGTAATCCAGGTCCAGCAGCACCAAACCGCAAGGCTGCTGGTTACCGCGCAACTGGCTCAGCCGCAAATCGAGCTGCTCCAGCACATGGGCGCGGCTGCTCACGCCGGTGAGCGTGTCCACCTGGGTGGCGCGCAGCGCACCATCGCGCGCCTGGCGCAGCGAGCGGCCATCGGCTCGCATGGCGGTCACATCGCAGCCTATGCTGAGAATCCAGCCCTGGTCGTCCATGGTTTCGGTGATGTACATCCACCGGCCGCTGTGCAGGTCGGCTTCAAAGGTGCGAAACGGCAGCTTGCCCCGGCGAGCCTTGGCCGAAACCAGCCAAGCCTCTATGTCGTCGGTCTTGATAGCGGCGCCCACGTTGTTGGCATAGCTGTGGCGCATCATGTCGGACCACGACATGACCGCGTCCCGGGGCATACCGAAGTCGGTGCAGTGCGAGGGGTTGGCGTAGCGCACCATGTCTTGCGGGTCGTACAGGACCACATGCAAGGGAGATTGTTCGTACAAGCGGGCAAAGTGTTCGGTCAACTCTGTGCTACTCGCAATACTGCGTGAGTCGGCCATCGGGCCCCCTTCAAAAATGTGAAATTCTGAGCAATTTGATTTTATCCCCCAGCCCAGGCCCAACGGTCGCGCCCGCTGCGCTTGGCCACATACAGCGCACGGTCGGCATCGCGGATGTTTTGAATCGCATCCAGCTCCGGCGATAGCATCAACAACCCTGCCGAACAGGTGTAGCGAAACGCCGGCACCTCCGGCAGCGGCACCGACTCCCGCACCTGCGCCAACAACAGCCCTATCTTGCGGGCCAGGTCGTCAGGCTCAATACCCGGCACCAGCAGCATGAACTCCTCGCCCCCCAGCCGCCCGAAACCGTCTTCCAGGCGCAAGGTGCCAGCCACCAGCTGCGCAAAATGTCGCAGCACGGCGTCACCCGCCACATGGCCATAGGTGTCGTTCACGCGCTTGAAATGGTCCAGGTCCAGCATCACCAGCCCACAGGGGCGCTGCCGCGCCGACAGCTGGGCCAATTGCGCCTCCAGGAGTTGCAGCACGTGGCTGCGGTTGCTGATGCCGGTGAGCGGGTCGGTTTGCGCGGCACGGCGCGCCACATCGCGGTCGGCCCGCAGTCGGCGGCCGCTCACCCTGAACTCGGTGGTCTCAAAGGCTGCGCACAGCATCCAACCCTCGGTGCTCACGGTTTCGGTCATGCAAAACCAGCGCCCGTCTTTCAAGTCGGACTCAAATGCGCGGTAAGGCAACTTGCCCCGCCGCGAGCGGGCTGAGGCCAGCCAGGCCTCAAAGTCGGTGGTGTTGATGGAAGTGGCAATGCCCCGCTGGTAGGCCCTGCGCATCAGGCCGGCCCAGGTGGTGCGCTCGTCGGGGCCTAGCTCAAACAAGGCGCGAAAGGCCGGGTTGGCAAACTGGAGCGAGTCGTCCGCGTCAAACACTGCCAGCATCAGGGGGGACTGCTGGTACAAAAGTGCCATCTGCTGGGTAACGACATCAACTCCCGGGGGCGGGGTCGTCATGGGGCACTCCTGCGGGTATCAGATTGTTCAAATTCAGTGTACGCCCGGGCCCTGAGAACTTCGCACCCGTAGATACCCGCATCGGCGGGCGCAGCGCACGCGGCGTCTAGAATCGTTGCCATGAGCGCCAACACCCCTGCATCCCCCGTTAACACCCCCGAAACCGTCAAGCCCAGCAACTTTTTGCGCCAGATTATTGAATCTGACCTCGAAAAAGGCACCTACGCCGCCCGCCGCTGGGCCGGCACCCCTGGCGACGCCGCGCACCACGCTGCCGGCGAGCCCGACCCCGCCAAAATCCGCACCCGCTTCCCCCCCGAGCCCAACGGCTACCTGCACGTAGGCCACGCCAAGAGCATCTGCATCAACTTCGGGCTGGCGCGCGACTACGGCGGCGTGTGCCACCTGCGCTTTGACGACACCAACCCCGAAAAAGAAGACACCGAGTATGTGAACAGCATCATCGACGCGGTGAAATGGCTCGGCTTCGACTGGGCCCAGCTCGGCCAGGCCACCGGCAGCGCCGCGCCCTACCAGGCCAGCGACTACTTCGACTTCATGTACCGCGCGGCCGAGGCACTCATTACCGCCGGCCACGCCTATGTGGACGAGCAAACGCCTGAGGAAATGCGCGCCAACCGCGGCGACTTCGGCAAGCCCGGTGTGGACAGCCCGTTCAGGGGCCGCACGCCTGCTGAGAACCTGGCCCGATTCAGAGAAATGCGCGACGGCCAGCACGCCGACGGCAGCATGGTGCTGCGCGCCAAGATCGATATGGCCAGCCCCAACATCAACATGCGCGACCCGGCCATCTACCGCATCCGCCGCGCCACGCACCACAACACGGGCGACACCTGGTGCATTTACCCCATGTACACCTTTGCGCACCCGATTGAGGACGCGCTGGAGCAAATCACCCACAGCCTGTGCACGCTGGAGTTTGAAGACCAGCGCCCGTTTTACGACTGGCTGCTGGAGCGCTTGGCCGAAGGCGGCCTACTGGCCCAGCCCGCGCCCAAGCAATATGAGTTTGCCCGCCTGAACCTCACCTATGTGATCACCAGCAAGCGCAAGCTGGCGCAACTGGTCACCCAAGGCAAGGTCAACGGCTGGGACGACCCGCGCATGCCAACCATAGTCGGTCTGCGCCGCCGAGGCTACACGCCTGCCGCTATTCAGCTGTTTGCCGACCGCATTGGCGTGACCAAGTCTGACAGCTGGATCGACTACAGCACCCTGGAAGGCTGCCTGCGCGAAGACCTAGAAAACACCGCCCACCGCGGCATGGCTGTGCTGAACCCCGTGAAGCTGGTGCTGACCAACTGGGGCGAGGTGTTTGCCGCCCAAGGCGGCGACGCTTATCTGGACGCGTGCAGCCTGCCCGCCCTGCCCCACCCGCCCGAAGGCGTCGAAAGCCCCACGCGCCATTTCACCATCGGCAAAGAAGTGTGGATAGAGCGCGAAGACTTTGAAGAAGTACCCCCCAAGGGCTACAAGCGCCTGTTCCCCGGCAACAAAGTGCGCCTGAAGGGCGGCTACGTGATTGAGTGCACCGGCTGTGCAAAGGACGCGAACGGAGTGATTACCGAAGTGCTGGCCACCGTGGTGCCCGACACCAAGAGCGGCACCCCCGGTAGCGATCTGGTGAAGGTGAAAGCCGCCATCACCTGGGTGGGCATGGCCAACGGCGTGAACGCCGAAGTGCGCATGTACGACCGCCTGTTCAGCGACGCCCAGCCCGACGCGGGCGGCAAAGACTTTATTGAGAGCCTGAACCCCAACAGCCTGAAGGTGGTGACCGCGATTGTTGAGCCTTCATTGGCGAATGCCCTGCCGGACCAGAAGTTTCAGTTTGAACGGCATGGGTACTTTGTGGCGGATCGGGTGGATCACAAGGCGGACAAGCCGGTGTTTAACTTGGCGGTGGGGTTGAAGGATAGTTGGGGGAAGTGATTTCCCGTGAAGTAACAAAAAAGCCAGCAGACCAGAAATTTTGCTGGCTTTTTGATTTGGAAAGTCGACAGAGTTCGACCCGAAGCAGACTTAGCAAGCGATCAAACACGTCCTTCATTCATGATTGAATGGAAACTTCAATAAGACAAAAAGGGAGGCAGCATGACAGGGACACAACTCAAAAAAATAACAATTGAGAAATTCCGCGCACTAAATGGCGTCGAAGTTGAGTTCGGTGATTACATCACCGTTATTTGTGGGAAGAACGGTACATCCAAGTCCTCAATCCTTGGAATCGCCGCGCAAATTTTTAGCTTTGAAAAAGACTACGTAACAGGGGCGAGTCTGCGCGACTTCAAGCAAATCAGCGGTAAGGGCTTCAAATCGCAGTACAAAGAGCACATCAGAATATCTGAGAAATTTGATGTGCCAGGTTCCCTGTCGGCCAGTATTCTTCTCCACGAAGGGTACACAGACCAAGCGGCAACAGCAAACTTGGAGTTAATGACGCGGACTGACGATGAAACCAAAAAAATATTGCCGCGCCCGGTCATCCGAAAAAACAGTACGGCTGCGGGCAATACAAGCAGGAATTTCACCCACCCTGTGGTTTTTTTGAGCTTGAAGCGTTTATACCCAATTGCAGATCGCGACTACAAAGCCATCGACTTCGAATATTTGAAAGCTCATGAGCAGGATTTCATTGCACTAACTAACGAGTTACTCAACCGCAGTTCTACCCAAGCTACTGGCACCCATGGAACAATCACATCTGCCGTAGCCCACGGTGACAACTACAACCATGAGTCGGTCTCAGCGGGCGAGGACAATGCTGGCCAGATCATCATGGCGCTGCTGTCTTTCAAAAAACTCAAAGCAGAATATGCTGATTACAAAGGCGGTTTGCTGCTGATTGATGAGGCTGATGCTGGCTTGTTTCCAACGGCCCAGTTGAACCTACTGAAAATATTCGAGCGTGAATGCAGGAAGCTCAACTTGCAAGTAGTTATGACATCTCACTCCCCTGTCATGATCGAGTACGCATACGAGCAAAGTCAGATTGAACACAGCAAGAAATTTAAAACAGTTTATCTGAGCAACACATACGGCTCAGTCCGGGTGATGCAGGATTGGTCGTGGGCAAAAATCAGCGCCGACATCCACACTAGGACTGTCGGCGCAGGACCGACGGCAAGCCTACCGAGCGTCAACATATATTTTGAAGACAAAGAGGCGGAGGATTTCTTCTCAGCGTTGGTTTATCGGCAGCCAATAAAGAAATTTCTAAATCAAATGTCGGGCATCAAGATGGGTTGCACGAATTACGTGTATCTGCTTGACAGGAAAGTCCCGGAATTTGCAGTGAAAAGTGTCGTTTGCTTGGACACTGATGCCAAACCGCGCATCAAGGGTAAAGGCTTTAAAACTGTACTTTTACTCCCAGGTGATTTGCCGCCAGACCAACTTATTTTTGAGCATCTTTTTAACTTGCCTAGTGATGATGTTTATTGGGAAAACGGTTTGCAGTTCTCGCGTGATGTCTTTACCAATTCGGCAGCGCGTGAGGCAATGCGGGAGTTGGCTATCAGTGGAGTTGCAGTCAATCTTAAAGAGCGCCTTGCCGCTTACCTTGGCAACAAAGTAAAACGGCAGATTTTTAAGGATTTTTATAATTCTGCAGATATCCAGATGCTCGTGACCAATAGCGGAAAACCGTTTAATCCGTGGATGCATTGGGTAAAAAATAATCCGCAGGCAACTAATGAATTCTTAGAGAACTTAAAGTCGGCGGTCTTCAGCGTCATGAAAGACGGTTACGCCGTAGACGATGCCAAACTAACCGCGCTGGAAGTGAAATTGAAGAAGGTACCCAATGTTCTCAAATAGGCTTTACAGCCCGCTCCGGTACCCCGGAGGTAAAGCGCCTTTTGCACCATTCATTGCCAAGTTGATGGAGGTCAATAGTGTTGCGGGTGGACATTACCTAGAGCCTTACGCTGGCGGAGCAGGGGTTGCTCTCGATCTTTTGTTTCAGGGCCATGCGAGCCACATTCACATCAACGACGCAGACCCTGCAGTTTTTGCGTTTTGGGTCTCTGTGACGCAGCATTCTGAGGAATTACTTGAGCTGCTTGCAACAACCCCTATCACCATCGAAGAATGGTTCAAGTGGCGCGCTGTACTTCGTGAAGACGTCCAAGCCAGCTTGGTCGAGAAGGGGTTTGCCACGTTGTTTATGAACAGAACCAACCGCTCTGGCATATTGAAAGCGGGCGTCATTGGCGGGAAGAGTCAGGAAGGTGCCTACAAACTGGACGCCCGTTTCAAGAAGGAAGTCATCGCCGCCCGGATTGTGGAGATCGCTAAACGTTCGAAAGACATCACCGTGTATAGCGAGGATTCTTTGACTCTTCTGAAGCGCTGCAAAGAGTTTCTGCCTAGAGAGTCATTGATCTATCTTGATCCTCCTTACTATGTCAAAGGCAAGGGGCTGTATCGCAACTATTACGAGCACGACGATCACGTTGCGATCGCGAAAACTATCAAGGCCAAAAGCTTCAAGCGGCATTGGGTGGTTTCTTATGACAACGTAGATGAGATACGCACCATGTATCAGCTAGTGAACACTAAGACATACGGGCTCAACTACACGGCCCAACGGCGCTATGTGGGTAATGAGGTCATGTTTTTCAGTCAAGACCTGATCGTTTCTGATGACGTTATCCCTCAGACAAAAAAACTCGCTTGATTAGTATTGTCTTGGGGAACAGCACGTTCGCCAAAGGAACTTTCAAACTTCGATTGCCCTAAAAGCGTTGCGATTTCAATTCAAGATGCAACCCTCTCAAATCCTCCAATTCTGGTTCACCGAGCTAACCCCTAAGCAGCACTTCGCCAAAGACGCTGCCTTGGACGAAGCCATCCGCACCCGCTTCGGCGCCACGCTGGAAGCTGCGGCGCAGTGTGAGCTGTTTGCCTGGCGCGCCACGCCAGAGGGGCGGCTGGCGGAGGTGTTGGTGCTGGACCAGTTCTCGCGCAATGTGTACCGCGACACCGCCCGCGCCTTTGCGCAGGACGCGCTGGCCCTGGTGTTGGCGCAAGAGCTGGTGGCCAGTGGGCAGGACCGCAGCCTTCCCCTGGCGCAGCGCAGCTTTGCCTACATGCCCTACATGCACAGCGAGTCCGCGCTGGTGCACGCAGAGGCCGTGGCCCTGTTTTCGCAGCCGGGCATGGAAGACACCCTGCGCTTTGAGCTGCGCCACAAAGAAATCATCGACCGCTTCGGCCGCTACCCGCATCGCAATGCCATTCTGGGCCGCACCTCGACGCCTGATGAGCTGGCTTTTTTGAGTGAACCGGGGTCTTCGTTCTAGGTTTACGGCCGTAGATTTGCTACGCTTTTAGTAGCTGCTTGCGCATATTACTCGTGGGCTAGAGGCCGATTTGACACGCAAATGGCTTGCTCCGGTAAACTCCAGCCCATGCGCCCCTCCGAAGCCCTCTCCCTGCACCGCACGCAAATTCGCGAGATTGCGCTGCGCCACCGCGTCAGCGGTGTGCGGGTGTTTGGCTCTGCACTGCACGGCGACGACACGACCGATAGCGACTTGGACTTGCTGGTGGAGCCCACAGCACAAACCACGCTGATGGACATTGGCGCCATCCGGTTCGAGCTGAAGCAGTTGCTCGGCATGGAAGTGGATGTGCTCACACCCAACAGTTTGCCCGCCAGTTTTCGCGACCAAGTGCTGCGCGAGGCCATGGCAGTATGAGCCGTGCGCACCCGCTGCGGGTGGCAGACTATCTTCAGCATATCCTGGATGCCATTGGCAACATTCAGGAATACACCACAGGTATGGACCTTGCTGGATTCATGGCCGACCGCAAAACCTGCGATGCAGTCATTCGCAATCTTGAAGTCATAGGCGAAGCATGTAACAACGTAGCCAAGAATCACCCGGACTTTGCTGCGCAGCACGCTACCGTACCTTGGGGCTTTGCCTATGAAATGCGCAATGCACTGGCGCACGGCTATTTCACGGTTGACCTTGCCATCGTGTGGCAAACCCTCCAAAACGATTTGCCTTCACTCAAGCTACAAGTCCTTGCCCTGCGCTAACGCATCGCATTTGCTACGCTTTTAGTAGCTACTACCGCACATTCCACATGGGCTAGAGGCTCATTTCAAGCCTAACCGCCCTGCCCCGTACACTGCCCCGCATGGGTTCACTTTTCAATACTTCTTTACTGGCGCTGGCCATGCTGGCCTTTGCGGGCAACTCGCTGTTGTGCCGCGTGGCGCTCAAGGGTGGCGCTATCGATGCGGCCAGCTTCACGACCGTGCGTTTGGTGTCGGGGGCTATCACCTTGGCGGCCCTGGTGTGGCTGCAGCGCAAGCCACGCCCGCCGGGTGCGCGCACTGCTGCACTGCCGGGGGATGGCTGGTCGGCGCTGGCTTTGTTTGTGTATGCGGCGGGGTTTTCGTTTGCGTACCTCAGCATGTCGGCGGCCACGGGGGCGCTGCTGCTGTTTGGGGCGGTGCAGGCCACCATGATTGCCTGGGGCCTGTACCGGGGCGAGCGCTTGAGCCCACGGCAGCTGGGCGGGTTTGCACTGGCGGTGGCAGGGCTGGTGGTGCTGATGCTGCCGGGCGTGGCAGCGCCGGGCTTGGCGGGCTCTGCGGCCATGTTGGGGGCCGGGGTGGCGTGGGGCGCGTACTCGCTCTTGGGCCGCCGCCAAACGGCCCAGGGTGGCGCGGACCCTACGGCAGTGACGGCCGGCAACTTCATGCGCACCGTGCCTATGGCGCTGGTTCTCAGTGCGGTGGCGCTGCCGCAGTTGCACATCACTACCAGTGGCTTGGTGTTTGCGCTGGCTTCGGGCGCGCTGACGTCGGGTGTGGGCTACGCGGTGTGGTACCGGGTGCTGCCCACGCTGCAAGCCACCCACGCCGCCACGGTGCAGCTCAGCGTGCCGGTGCTGGCTGCGGTGGGTGGCGTGCTGCTGTTGGGCGAGGCGGCTACCTTGCCGATGGCGCTGTCGGGCGGCGCCATATTGGGTGGCATTGCCCTGGTGATTTGGAAGAAGGCGCGCCCTCAATAATTGTTGGGATCAGCCACTAGGGGCAAATCATCAGCCACGTGTTCCTGGCCGAAGTTTGGTTCTTGACCACAATAAAAGTGTTGCTGCGCTGTTGCTGACCCTGCGGGCACTCTGGGTTACCTTGGGGCATACAACGCGGTTACCCCGACTGCGGATCCCACTTGGCCGGGGTTTGACCAAAGGCTTCTTTAAACACGCTGATAAAAGCGGACACGTCCTCGTAACCCACATCCAGCGCCACCCTGGAGACCGCGTGCCCCAAGCTCAAGCGCTCCACGGCCGCCAGCAAGCGCAGTTGCAAGCGCCATTTGCCAAAGGTCAGGCCGGTGTCTGACTGAAACAAACGCGCGGCCGTGCGCGCACTCAAACCCATACCAATGACCAGTTGCTCCAGCGTGCGGGCATCGGCCGGGTCGCGCTCCAGCGCCTGAGTGATGCGCAGAAGCCGCGCATCTTGGGGGCGCGGCAGATGAAACGGCATGTGCGTCAAATGGGGTAAACGGTCCGTGAGCACCTGCATCAACCGCGCCTGAGTGGGGGTGAGAACCTCGGCATCAAAGGTGGCGGCCTCGATCAGCAGTTCATTGGTCAGCCGGTCCACCGCCACTACACGGCACTCGCTCGGGCAGGCAATGGCCGTGGGATCGACGTAGGCGGTATGCAGCCAAAAGTCGCGCTGGGAGGAGACTTTGTGCACCGTCTCGCCCGGAATCCACACGCCGCGCTGCGGCGGCACCACCCACAAGCCGGTGGCGCTTTGCACGGTGAGCACGCCCTCGCTGGCATGGATAAGTTGCGCGCGCCGGTGGCTGTGCCACGGGCCGTCCATAGCCGTATAGCGCTCGGCCAGCACCACTACAGCGCTCAGGGCATGGTCTGCGTTGATCAACGCCATACGATTGGCATTTTTGGCATATGTTTTGTCATTTTATGCCGAAAAGGACAAGTCGCAGCGCTGGACACTTACATCACTTTCAACCCATCGGAGTTTTCTCATGCAAACATCACGTTCCGTTTTCACGCTTTCCGCCCTATCCAAACTGCTGGGCATTGCCGCTATCGGCGCCAGCCTGGCCACACCTGCGTTGGCCGGTCAACTGCAAGTTTTCACCTCAGACGCTGCAGGCTTCAACACCCACTCGGCTTGGTATGACGATGGCAAAGAGGTAACCGTGGTGGATACCCAATTTGTACCCGCCATTGCCCAAGCATTGGTGGCTGACATTCGTAGTAAAACCCAATCGCCCATCACCCGCATCATCGTCACTCACCCCAACCCGGACAAGTTCAACGC
Organism: Rhodoferax sp.; assembly: GCF_013297935.1. Taxonomy (GTDB): domain Bacteria; phylum Pseudomonadota; class Gammaproteobacteria; order Burkholderiales; family Burkholderiaceae_C; genus Allorhodoferax. Next base: position 627,822 of record NZ_JAAFIX010000001.1, read on the forward strand.
GCTGTCGGTGTTCCATGGGCTGGGCGCCAAGAGCATCGCATCCAAGGCCACCGCTGACGCCATCCCGGTTGCCGACGCGTACAAGCGCTACTTCTGGGTGAAGATTGCCAAAGCCTTCACCGATGAGACCTACCCCAGGGTCGAAGCTGTGCAAAGCACTTTCAGTGGCAAGCAAACTATTCGTCTCAAATCTGGCGAAACTATCAGCCTGTTTGAGCTGAAGCATCCCGGCGTCGCCAACAACCAAACCGTGGTGCGCATCGACAAAACCGGTGACCTGATCGTGGGCGACCTGGTTCACTCCAACAACCACGCTTGGCTCGAAGGCGGCATTGTGAACGGCAAAGCCACACCCACCTTGGTGGGCTGGAAGGCCGCGCTGCAAGAGCTGCCCGCCTTGAGCAAAGGCTTCCAAAACGCCAAGGTCTACGGCGGACGTGGCGACTTCTTGCCGGTGGCCCAGGCCGTGGCACAACAAACCGCATACCTGACCCAAGCCGAAGCCGTGGTGGATGCCTACATCGCCCGCCTGGGCGACAAGAAGGTTGAATTGCTCGACCCCGCCAAACAAGGCGCCCACCACGCCGCGATCCAAGCCGAATTGGTCAAAGCCTTCCCCACCTATGCCATGGCCGACTTGGTGAGCTACAGCGTGTATGGCTTGGTGCAGCAGAAGTTGGCTGCCAAGTAAGTTATTGCCCCCCCAAAAAAGGAGCCACAAAGAAAGCTGCCAATGTCAGTCGGGCGGCGCCATATTGGGTGGCATTGGCCTGGTGATTTGGAAGAAGGCCTAGGCGCCTAGGCTACGAGAGAGCCCCCACCGCATGGGGGTCGCTACAAAACGGCAAGACCAGCGAGACCGTGGTGCCGCCGGGCTGGCTGCTGTGGACTTCGGCGCGGCCGGTGTGGAGCTCGGCAATGCGCTTCACTATGGCCAGCCCCAAGCCCTTGCCGCCCTCGCCGGTAGCGGGTGCCACGTTGGCTTTGTTTTGGTAGTAGCGCTCAAACAGTTGGGGCAGGTCGGCCTGCGCAATGCCGGGCCCGGTGTCACGCACTTGCAGCGCCACCCACTCCGCACCCTGGCGCTGTGCGGCCAAGGTGATGGTGTCGCCGCTGCGGCAAAACTTGAGCGCGTTATCGAGCAGATTCGACAGGGCCCGCTCGATCAGCTCCACATCGACCGCCGCGCAGGGCGGGTCGGCCGGGTCGGTGGGCAAAACCACCAGCGCCATGCCCTGCTGCTGGGCACGCGGCCCGAAGCGCAGCGCAATGTCGTCCAGCAGCTCGCCCAAGTCCATGACCTGGGGCTTGAGTTGAAACGCGGGCTCGTCGAGGTGCGCTAGGTCGCCCATGGACTGCACCAGCCGCGCCGCGTTGCGGGTGTTGCGCAGGGCCGTTTGCACCAAGGGCAGGTCTGCGCTGTGTTGGGCTTGCTGCGCCCAGCGGGTTTCCAGGGTCTCCAGGCAGGCGGCGGTGGCGGTGAGCGGCGAGCGCAAGTCGTGCGACAGGTTGCTCACGGCCTCGCGGCGGAAATGGTCCAGCCGGGCCAGCAGGCTCCACTGCGCGCGCAGCGCCAGCAGCATGGCGCGAATGCCGTTGTGCAGTTGGCCCAGCTCGTCTTTACTGGTGGCAGCGGTGCCCCACAAATCATCCGGCAGGGGCGGGGGCGCGTTGGGCTGGCCCTCTTGCGCCGCACCGGGCGGCATGATGGGCAGGCCGTGTTGGGTGACATGGGCCAGCGCGGTGGTGATGCGGGCCAAGGGGCGCGTCACATGGCTGATAACCCACACCGCCATCAGCGTGCCCAGGCCCACCACCAAGAAGATGAGCACCACGGTGGGCAAGGCAAAGGTGCTTTGCAGCGCCATCCAGTTGCTGGGGGTGAGCAAAGGCTTGTCGCACACGACATACAAATAGCCATCGGGGGCAGCGTGCTGCCCGATGGAGTTGCGGTACAGGGCGCGGGCAGCCACGATGGTGGCGGCCGAGCCGCTTTCGGGGTTGTCGCCCATGACATAGGGCATGGGCTTGGCGCCAGCCGCCTCTTGCACAGGGCCTAACGCTACCCGCACCCCGCGGGTGGACGTGTCTTCGGTAGACGATGCCTTGACGGTGCCTTGGCTGTCGAGCAGGTAGATCTGGGTGCCCGGTTCAAACAGCACCAGGTTGCTCAAAAAGCCATCAAAATTTTCTTGGTACCGGTCCTGCATGGCAAACATGTCATTGTGTTTGGCAATAACCCGGTCCAGAAAGGCACTGGCGCGATAGTAGGCGCTTTCGTGCTCAAACTGCTTGAACGCCAAGCCCACCACCACCAGCACGCCCAGCACCGTAAAGAGGCCCGTGAGCAGGATGGTGAGCGCGATCTTGAAGCGAACGGTCATGGGGCGTGGTGCGGCGGGGTGTCGCGCATTTTGTAGCCCGCGCCGCGCACGGTCAGGATGTACTCAGGGCGCAGCGGGTCGTGCTCTAGCTTGGCGCGCAGGCGGTTGATGTGGGTGGTGACGGTGTGTTCGTAACCGTCATGGCTGTAGCCCCACACCGCGTTGAGCAACTCCGAGCGGGAAAACACCCGCCCGGGGTGCTGGGTGAAATACAGCAGCAGGTCAAACTCCAGCGCGGTGAAGTCGAGCCCCTGCCCGCGCAGCACGGCTTGGCGTTTGCTGGGCACGATGTGCAGCTCCCCATTGCGCAGGGTTTCGCCACCAGTGTGCTGGGCACCCTGTGCCTGGCGCATGAGGTCAGAGCGCCGCAACAGCGCTTTGACCCGCGCCAGCAACTCGGCCAGCGAGAAGGGTTTGGTCAGGTAGTCATCGGCGCCCAGCTCCAGCCCGAGCACACGGTCTAGCTCGGTGGACTTGGCGGTGAGCATGAGGATGGGGGTGCTGCTGCCGCGCGCGCGCAGGGTTTTGCACAGCTCCAGCCCGTCGAGCCCGGGCATCATCCAATCCAAGATCAAGAGGTCGTGCGCCTGGTCGGTTTCGGCGTGCAGCGCGGCGCGCCCGTCCGCCACGCTGGAAACGGCGTAGCCCGCGCTCTGCAGGTTCATCACCAGCACGTCGCGAATATCGGTTTGGTCCTCGGCCACGAGGATTCTTTTGCTGTCCATAGGGGCTGTGGTCGCGTGAGCGGGCGGATTCTTACGCATTTGTTATCTGGCTGTGATATTTCGCGAGCAGGGTGTGAGCTTGGGCACGCACAGTCTACCCATGGCCTGAGCACCCCTCGCTGGGCCCACCAGGAGCCCGCCATGATGACCGCCACCTTGATGCCCACCGCAACAAACTCTTGCACCGCTGCGTTTGCTGCCGCCGCGTTGTCTGTGCAACCCATCGTGTGCCAAGACAACGTGTCGTTGGGCTGGGCCGACTTGGTGCCGCACCGCGAATACTTGGTGCGCTACGCCCGGCGCCAGTTGCGCGACGCCACCCAGGCCGAAGACGTGGTGCACGACGTGTTTGAAGCTGTGATGTCGGGGCATGCCCGCTTTGCCGGTCGCAGTGCCTTGCGCAGCTGGCTCACCGCAGTGCTGAAAAACAAGGTGGTGGATTTGATTCGCACCAGCGCCCGCTGCGACACCACGCTGGACGTAGACACCGAAGGCGATGGCGATACCGATGGTGGCCACGGCGCCCACCTGGAGTGCCCGCGCCCCCGCCCCGATGAGGTAGCCGAGCAACGCGAGCGCCTGCGCCACACCCTAGGCCGCATTGCCACCCTGCCGCGCACGCTGCAAGACATAGTGCAGCTGCGTTTGCTGGGGGATGCGAGCTCCGAAGAGGTGTGCGAGCGCCTTCAAATATCTGCCAACTGCCTGTTTGTAGGCTTGCACCGCGCGCGCAAGCAGCTCATGTGCTGAGCGAGTCCGCACATTGCTTTGCACTGCGCCGGCGCTGTACCGAGTTCGATGCGCTTGTCATCGACTGCGGCGCGCTAGCGCCTGCTCACCAGCAGGATTTGGCCAACTGTTTGCCGTTTTTGGCGTGTGGCGCGGAGTAAACGGCACAAGGCTGGCTCGCCGACAGCGACCCAAGTCTACGCACCAGGCCGGTGCTTTTTCTCGGCGCAAAAGCGCTCCAGTACAGCTATGGCTGCTTCGATCTTGAGCGCGGCCGAGGCCCCCGGCCAGGCCAGCGTTGAGCTGCGCGGCGTCAGCTGTGGCGTGCCTGGCCGCCGTCTGTTGGATGCGCTCAGTTGGCGTCTGCCACAGGGAGTGATCTGCTTGCTGTACGGCGCAAACGGGGCGGGCAAATCCAGCCTACTCAAGCTACTGGCCGGTCTGCTGGAAGGCCAGCCCGGTTTGTGCATTGAAGGCACGGGTGAGGTACTGGGTCAGCCCTTATTAGGGCGCGGGGGTGCGCAACGGGCTCGCTTGGGCTATATGCCGCAGCAAGGCGGGCTTTACGAGGAGCTCAGCGTTGCCGAAAACCTGCAATTTCGCGCCGAGCTGCTGGACCTGCCCGACGCAGCGACCTTCTTGCAAACCCATGTGCAAGCGCATGGTCTGCAACCAGTCTGGCGACAAAAAGTGATACAGCTGTCCGGCGGTTGGCGACAACGAGTGGCTTTTGCGGCGGCCCTGTTGGCGGGTCCGCGCCTGCTGTTGTTGGATGAACCCAGTGCCGGAGTCGATCTGGAGGCGAAGGCGCAGATCTGGGCGCGCATCCACGGCCTGCGAGAAGCAGGGGTGACCGTCTTGGTCAGCAGCCACGACAGCGAGGACGCCCAGCAATGCGAGCAGCTGCTGGCGTTGGCCAGCGGGCGACTGGTGTTTCAAGGTCGGCCGCAAGACCTGGCCGCCGGCCTGGGCGACGGCAGCTTGCAGGCCGGCCTGCGGGCGCTGCTGCGAGTTAGCACGGTGCCCTGCCCATGAGACTACTTGAATGGGCCCAGGGTATGCGACGCCATTCCCGCCTGATTCGGGCGGTGGCTCGCAAGGAGTGGCAGCAGCTGCGGCGCGACCGCCTCACGCTCGCGCTCTTGCTGGGTGTGCCCTTGGCGCAGATTTTGTTGTTCGGCTTTGCCATCACGCTCACGCCCACCCAACTGCCCGCCGCCTGGGTGGCGCTGCCGCCCAGCGGCATGCAGAAAGAGCCAACCGATGCCGCGCTGGATGCGCACGTCCACCGCGCCATGCTGGCCCACCTGAGCCAAGGCCAGGGCCTGCGCATCGCGCCCGATCCGCTGACACCCGAGCAGGCCCAGGCCCAGCTGCAGCGGGGCGAGCTGCGCTTACTCCTAGCTTGGCCCGCCCAGCCCTCACGCTACCTGCTACAAGGTCAGACGCTGCCCTTGCGCTTGGAGGCTGACCTCTCTGACCCTTATGTCCACGCACTGGTCGCCCAGCTGGGTGACGGGCTAGCGCATGGCTTATCGGCCCGTCTGGCTGGGCCCGCCGGGCCACCGCTGCGTTTGCAGCTGCCGGAGGGGATGGCCCTCAGCCTTGAACTGCGCGGGCGCTTCGCGCAGTCTCCTGATTCGGGTGCCTACCTCGTGCCGGCGCTCAGTGGGGTCATTCTCACGCTCACCCTGACGCTGATGGCTGCGCTGTGCGTGGTGCGGGAGCTGGAGCGTGGGACCTGGGATGCATTGCGCACCACGCCACTGGGTGCCATCCATATTGTGATCGGCAAACTGCTGCCCTATGCCACGCTGGGCCTTGTGCTTTATGCCTTGATGCAGGCACTGGCAGCCGCCCTGTTTGGCACGCCCTGGGCTAGCCTCTGTTTGTGGGGCTTGGCGGCGGGCTTCATGCTGGGTCAACTAGGCCTGGGGCTGTGCTTATCGCTGCTGGCGCGGACCCAGTTGCAGGCATTGCAGCTGGGGGTATTCTTTTATCTGCCCTCGATTCTTTTGTCTGGCTTTATGTTCCCGTTTGAAAGCATGCCGGCCTGGGCGCGCGGCTTGGGTGAATTGCTGCCGCTGACACATTTTTTGCGCGCACTGCGAGCCGAATTGTTCCGCGGCGCCGATGCTACTCAGGTGCTGAGCTTGGGTGCCCCGATCGTGTTGTTTGCCGGCCTGGCGCTGGGCCTTTCGGTGTGGGGCTATCGGCGCCGGGTGTGAGGAACTGAGGCCGCCTATCGACCCGTGGGTCTCATCCCTTTTTAGGAGTCAAGCTTCTATGTACACGGAACTGTCCCTTAGACCCTGGTGTTTTCAACCGGTCCTTTGGCCAGCGCGCTCAGCCAGGCACTCACAGCCTTGCCCTTTCATGCAGCGGCCCTGGCCAAGACCTTGGCACCGCTTTGATAGTCGCTGCGAGGCTTGTCGAATCAAAAATGAATTGACGTAAGAACCTGCTGGTTGGCTCGACCAATGAGCACCACATTTTGTGCGGCAGCCTCAGCATTCATTTAAATCGAGTCAACTATGCCCATACAACGCCGCAATGCCATCAAACTCATGGCTTTTTACGCTGTTTTTGCCAGTAGTCCACATGTTTTTGCTCAAGGCTCTGGTTTAGACCATAGTTACGCCGGCTGGGACGCCCTGCTGCAAAAGCATGTCAAATGGCTGCCTGACGGCAAACAGTCACGCATGGACTACCGCGCATTGGCGGCAGACCGCGCGGCTTTGCAAGCCGTGCTGGCGCAGTGGTCGGCGGTCACGCCAGCGCAGTTTGCAACCTTCAGCCGTGAACAGCAAATGGTGTTTCTCATCAACGCCTACAACGGCTTCACCGCAGAACTCATCCTGACCAAGTACCCCAACCTAAAGTCCATCAAGGATGCAGGCTCATTGTTACAGTCACCGTGGAAAAACAAGTTTTTTACCTTGCTTGGTGAGCAACGCCACTTGGACTGGATTGAGCATGAGCAACTCCGCCCCAACTACAACGACCCACGCGTCCACGCTGCAGTTAACTGCGCCAGTATTGGTTGCCCCGCTCTGCGGCCTGACGCATTCACGCCCGCCAAACTGGATGCGCAACTGACTGACGGCATGTTGCGCTTTATGAGCGACCGCAGCCGCAACCGTTACAACGCGCAATCAGGCAAGCTGGAAGTCAGCGCCATCTTTAAATGGTTTCGCGAAGACTTTGAAAAAGGTCAACGCGGCTTTGCCAAGCTTGAGGACGTGTTTGCCTTTTATGCGGACCAGTTAACCAACGACGCAGCAACCAGAGACAAGCTGCGCGCGAAAACGGTCAGTATCAGCTTTTTAGACTACGACTGGTCATTGAATGACACCGGTCGCTAACGCAAATCAAGCCGCCGAGCCGACCTTGCCAGCGATACGCCTGGCTACGTACCGGGACAGATTCTGGTGGTGTTCAGCCCAATACCTCCACATTTTCTTGTCACGCTTTTTTGCAAGATCACCCGTTAAGTTGATGCCCATCAGCACCTCGCTATCGGTGCTATCAGCGATGTTGGCGTTGGTTGTACCCATAACAGCGACTGCTCAAACTTCAGCAGCCCAAACCCTTGTTACACCCAGTCAAACAGCGCCTGTAGCGCCAGCGACGGGTTTGAAAGATAAAGCACAGCAAGATTTCCCAGCAGCACCAGCCGTTCGCAGCGGGCCACTAGCTCCGGCCGTGAGTCAAGCGCTAGCTTTGGTTGCACCGGCGATTCGTGACAATCGCTTTCCAACCGCTGCCGTAAGAGCCATTGGCCGAGGGGGCGATGCGCGCATGGCCTGGTATCTCAATGATTTGATCCGTCTGGTCAACAGCCAATCTGCGGCTGATGAAGTCGTCGCGGCATTCGAGCAGCTGACCCAAGCCCCGCTACCACTTGATGCCTTCACCGCCATGGGTGACCGTGTTCTAGCTTGGAACCTGCCAGCGCCACCGGGCTACCGAGAGATGAAGCGCGATTTGTTTTTGCAGATCGAGCCGCGCTGGCAACCTTTTTTTGACGATGCGCAATCAGCCATCGATTGGCGACAAGTGGGTTGGGGTGGCGTGTTTATTGACGATAGGCCTGATGCCACCCAAGGCCAAATTTGTCCACGCGGTTGCATCCCCGCTCTAGACCAGCCCAAAACCACGCCAGCTGCTCAGGGCAATTGGTATCCAGACAACGCTATCGTTTTTGGTCTGGTCATCAACGGTGAGGCTAGAGCCTATCCCAAGAACATAATGGAAGTGCATGAAATGGTCAACGACACTCTGGGCGGGCGACAAATCGGTATGCCCTATTGCACGCTGTGTCGGTCGGTGCAAGCCTATCTCACAGATCGTGCAGGTAGCTTCAAGCCTTTGCTACGCACATCAGGCCTGCTGTCCCGCTCCAATAAATTCATGTACGACCTGCGTACATTTTCTGCAGTCGATACGTTCACCGGGCAAGCCATATCCGGCCCATTGCACCGCGCCAAAATCGTGCTGCCTCAAGCCACGGTTGTGATCTCAACTTGGGCAGCTTGGCGCAAGGCCTACCCCAACACCACCATACTGGCCGAAGACGGTGGCGTGGGTCGCCGCTATCCTGCCAACCCACTGCGCGGGCGAGATGATCAAGGTCCCATCTTTCCAGTCGGCCCGGTGGATACGCGCTTGGGCGTACATGACGTGGTTCTGGGTGTTATCTCACCAGACGGCAGGGCGTTGGCGTTTTCGCGTGCTGCCGCACAACTGGCTATTAAGGCAGGCGAACCTGTTCGCCTTGCCGGCGTAACGGTTCGCGCTGACGCTGATGGCTTACGCGCTTTTGCAGGTGATACTGAAATGCCTAGCCATGAAGCTTTTTGGTTTGCTTGGAGTCAATTTAGGCCTGCCACGCTGCTGTGGCAGCGCAAGCAGTGAGTTACTCCAATTACCAATATACGAATCACCTATGCAAAGCCCTACGGCAATAGCAAGTTTGCCCCCTACTGCTCGACGTAGGTGCCCGCTTTGAGCTCCGGCCAGTTTTGGTCAGCATCTTTGACATAGCCCGGAATATCCATCTTCCACTTCTTCAGCACCGTTTGGTTGAGGTTCAGGTACAACTTGTTGTTCAGCACTTTGAAGGCCGCAGGGTCGATCTCTGGGGTGTAGCCCTGGGCAACACCGTAGGCGCAGTAACCGCCGTATTGGGGCGCATATTTTTCGGGATCAGCAGCAAATGCATCGCGATTGGCGACATTGCTGAAGTGCCACGTAGCACCTTGCCATTCGGTGGTGATTGATGCTTTGCCTTTGACTGCCTTGTTCAGCTTGAAATAGGCCACAGGGTCATAACCGCGAATAGCACCGGCCTCAGTCGAAAAAATCGGCTTGATAGCGTCTGACGCTTGGGCAGGCGCCGCCACCAGGCTCCCCAATGCAAAAGCCAACGTGCTGGTGGCCAAGAAGTTGCGACGGTGGATTGAAAGCAGGTGCATATTGGGCTCCAGAAGATAAAGATGGTGTGAATACGGATGACTCAGGCTGCGCCTTCCAGCCCGGCGATATCGTCTAACAAATCGATGGGTAGGTAGCACAGCGCCTCAATGCTGGCGTCAGCAAATACACTGCGCCGGTCACGCTGGGCGCATAGGCGCTGCATCACTGCGTCGCGCTGCTGTAGCAACAACAATATGTGGCCGTGGTACAGGGTTAAGAGCGAGCGCAAAAACACATTGACATTAGGGTCGCCACGGCGGCTACCGATGGCAAAGGCACTCAGCCCTTTTTCGCAGGCGGCATAGTCCAGCCAGGGCCCTTTGGTGACCCAGCGGTTGGTGGTAAAGAACCCAATCGGCAGGCCCTGCGCGTCCATCGAAACGGCCACGATGTGAGCCGGTGCTGGGGCGTATTTGGGGTTTTTGCGGGTCAGGCCCAAGGCGTCGGGATGCACAAAGATGTGGAAGTGCCCATGCTCTTTAAACGGGCGCTTCTTACTGGCATGGGCATGAAAATAGTACTGCGATGCACGGGCATCGTCGCGCACATCGTTGTCGGGGTAATGGTCCCACTCGCTGAACACTGCGTCACCCACTATGCGGTGAACCACTTGGCTGCCTTGCTGCTGCAGGTTGTGCAGACTACCCACCAGTCGGGTTGCGGCACGCATGCGTTGGGTATAGGGCAGTGACAGGGCTTGTAACGCGCTTGCAGAGGGTTGAAGGCGTTGGGGAGTGTGCATGGTTGATACCAGTAGGATGGCCACTACACGCCCTGTGGGCGTGCTGCGGCCATCCGTCGGAAATATTTACTTCTTGGCAGCGCAGCAGCCGGTTTTGGCAGCGCAGCAGCCGTGTTTCTTCGCCGCGCAGCAACCTTTCTTGAGCTTCTTTTTCTTAGCCGCGCAGCACGCGTCTTTAGCGCCACAGCAACCCTTCTTGGCCGCGCAGGCAGACTTGGCTGCACAAGGTGAAGCTGCACAGGCTGCAAATGCAGGTGCTGCGGCCACGGCAGCGGCAGCCACCAAAGACGCGCCGACGATGTTTTTCAAAGATGCTGACAGTGATTTGGATTTCATGGAGTACTCCGGAGGTTTCATTGCGCCTGTAGCGGGGCAAAAACTGCTTTGTGAAAGCGCTACGAGAGGTCAGTCGCTTGCCAGCGAAAGAACATTACAAAAGGTTTGGAAAAAATATTATGTTTGCACCAAGAGTGTGGTGCAGCATCAGGTTTCACGCGGCTGGCTAGCTATTGTTTATATAGCTGGTTGTGCACTTTTTTAGAGGGGCTAGAGCCAATACCGTTCAGATGCGTAACGCAGGGACTGGATGATGAGGCTGATGTAGCAAATCACCACGATGGCGGGTGTTGAAGCTACTCATCTTGCACTTGATCACGCGCACGGCGTGCACGAAGCTCAAGCGATCTGGAACGCGCTGGTGCCTCGCGAGGCACCAGGCTAGCCAAAAACCTCAGCATTGGCCGTGTCGTCAGCCACATCCATATAGCTTCCATCGAGCGCCATGATGCGTGGTCCCAGCCGAGTGCAGGCTTGCCTTGTCGGTCTGGGCCAGTACGCCTGCGCTGATCAGGTGCGCATAAGCAATGCAAATGAAATAGCTCCAGGCCGTGAAGTCACAGTTCCAACGGTTAGCTTGGTACCCATCAACGAGGTGTTCGAAGTGACTCAACGGCACGACTGCCAAAAGTTGTACAAAACCGCTACGCTCAATGTTTATGTCGTAGACCTCGACAAATGAGGTTAGATCAATGATGAACACGTAGCATCAAACCGCTGGCAGGGGCGTGAGGCGACCAGGTTTTGCGACGTTGGTGCCAAATGTGCCGCATTTTTTGGCCTCACAGGCCAGATTTACGGGCTATGTTGCCCGGATTCTCGCTTCATGGGCGCACCTTGCCTGGTTGGTGAAGTCGCAGGCGTTTGGGGCCTTGCCCGCAATCAGCGCCTTCTGATCGGCATAGGCCGAGCCACCGCAAATGCGCAGCTTCATGTCGAAGTGCCACTGCTTGCCTTTGAGGGTTTGTTGTTTCATTGGTCTACAACGCCTCATCCGCTAGGGGCGTAGATCTTAATCGTCAAAGCCTTAAGCCGTAACTGTAAGAAAGCCCCCCCCCGAGCCGACTGAAGGGCACACCCCTATTTTTTGGAAGCCAACGCCATGAAAACTATCGCCACCCTACTCCTTGGCCTGTGCGCCAGCGCCGCCTTCGCGCTCGACATTCAGCCCTACACGCCCCAGGCCTTCGCTGATTTGCAGCAGGCAGGAAAACCCGTAGCACTGCACTTTCACGCTGACTGGTGCCCTACCTGCCGCGCGCAAGAGAAAGTATTTAACCAGTGGAAGGGCGACACCACCGTTCCCGGCACGCTGCTAGTTGCGAACTACGACAAGGAGAAGGACCTGAAAAAGCAGTACGGCGTGCGCAGTCAATCCACTGTGATCGTGTTCAAAGGCAGTATGGAAACAGCTCGCCTGGGCGGTGCAACTGATCCCGCGACGCTGCGCACTGCGCTGCAATCTGCCCAATAAAACCTGCACCAACCCGAACCACACACCGCCTTCTTGCCCATGGATCTACCCACCACCCACCTGCTGCTGGCCCTGGCCGCAGGTAGCTTGACCACGCTGTCTCCGTGCGTGTTCCCCATTCTTCCGCTTGTGCTCGGTGGCGCCGTGCAGCGCAATCGCCTGGCGCCCGTAGCCATGGGTGTCGGGATGGCGCTGTCCTTCGCGGCCATTGGTTTCCTTCTGGGAGCGTTGGGCCCAGCCATTGGCCTGGACGGTGACCATGTGCGCAGTTTCGGAGCGGCACTGTTGATTGCCTTTGGCGTGGTCATGCTGGTGCCGCAACTGAATGAGCGCTTCACCGCATGGATGCTGCCCATCGCCTCGTCGGCCAATAACGCCTCGACCCAGCTCGACAGCGGCTCGCTCGGCGGCGCCTTTGTGTTGGGGGCCGTGTTGGGCCTGGTGTGGAGTCCGTGCTCGGGCCCGTTGCTGGCTTCGGCGCTGGCACTGGTGGCCAGCGAGGGCGGTGGCGGGCGCGGCGCGCTTGTTCTGGGTGTGTTCGGGCTGGGTGCTGCTGTGCCGTTGGTGGCCGTGGCCTATGCCTCGCGCAGCGGTCTGACTTTGGTGCGTGGCTGGGTGCTAACGCACATTGATCGCATCAAGAAAGTGTTTGGCGTGGTCATTTTGCTGGCCGGCATTGCCATTTTGAGCGGTGGCGACAAGTGGCTGGAGGCCCGGGTTGTTGACCTGCTGCCCGATAGCTGGCTGTCATTGACCACGCGCTTTTGACTCCGCTCCCTGCAGGGTTTGACCTTAAAAAATGCAAATTTCGATGCTCACAACCGAAGACTTTTCTGCTCGCTGTTTTACGCTGCGGCGGCGCTGCACCGAGTTTGATGAGGTTGTCATTGACTGTGGCGCGCTAGCGCTTGCTCACCAACAGGATCTGGCCAACTGTTTGCCGTTTTTGGCGTGTGGCGAGGAGTCAGCGGCACACACGTTTGCCGGCACGTTGTCTCGGCGCGTGAAAGAGGCCAGTCGCGCTCAGTTGCGTCGGGTTGCGCAAGACGAGCTAAGGCACGAGGCTTGGCTCGCGCGTCTGGCATTGGCATTGCCGGCGCCTGAATCGTCGCTATCAACCTCAGAGAGTGCCGCGTTTTTTAAGCACTTGGTGACCCGCAATGTGGGCTTGCATTTCGCCCGCATCGCGGCGTTGGACTTGGCCGTCTGCCGGCTGCTGGCTCGGCTCACCCACCGCGATGCCGCGCTGCAAGCTGCGCCGAATATCCGGCAGGGGCTAGCGCACATCGCGCGGGACGAGGCCCGGCATGTGCGGGTCGCCAGCCAGCTCGCAGGCCAACACGGCGTCAGCCTGGCAATGCAAGAAGAAATTGACCAAGACCTTGCCGCGCAACTGGCCTTGTTGTTGGCGCCTATTCAACCCGGCTTACAACGCCTGATGCAAAGAGACGCAGCTGCATGTCACTAGCTCAAGCTATGAACCCTTTAACCACCCCCGCCCCACTGAACCCGCGGGGGACGCCGGCTATCAACGCGGGGCGCAGGCGCCTGCTGGGGGTGGGGGCCGCGTTTCCCGGCGAGGCGGTTAGCACGGGTGCGCTGTGCCAGCAAGTACGGCAACAGCTAGGCATTCCATTGCCCCGCTACCTGACGATGCTCAGTACACGGCTGGACGTACAGCAACGCCATTTGTGCCGCGATTTTGTTCAGGCTCACGAGCAACCGCGCCCTGGCGCACGCAATCCTGAGCTGGCTGCCCGCGCGCTGCACAACGCTTTGGGCCAGGCCCAACTACCGTCGCACGCCTTGGGGTATTTGATCAGCCACACTGCGACGCCGGCACGCCAATTGCCCGGTGGCTCCGGCGAGATTGCACACCTATTGCGCTACCCGGGTGCCCATGTGGAGCTGCGGCAAGCCTGCACCGGATTCGCGAATGCTCTGCAACTCGCATTTGCATTGACGGCTGCGCCAGACTCGGCGCCAGTGGCCATCGTGGGTGTGGAGACGGGTTCGGTGTTTTTTGACCCCCATTGCTCGCACGCAGACATCAGCCAATGGGTGAATTTTTTGCAAATGGGCGATGGTGCTGCGGGCGTCATCATTGGCGCTGATACGCCCGGGTGCACGCAGGGCCCGTGGATCAGCCATGCCTTTTTCGGGCAACTACAAGATCCGCCAGCGTCCGGCCTGGTTCTGGGCGCAGGGGGTTCAGATTGCCCGCACGCGAGTGGACCGATACGTTTTGAGCATGACTTTAAATCTGTCGAAACACATGGTGCAGCGCTGCTGGAGGCTGGCCGCGACCTGTTGCTCAGCGCGGGTTTTGATGTCCATCGCGCCAGCCGCGTCGTTCCCCATCAAGCAAGCGGCGCGGTGGCTGCTTGGCTTGCCAAGCGCTGGGATCTGGCACCCGAGCTGATTTGCAACCACGCCCGCCAGGTTGGTAACCTGGGCAGCGCCAGCCTGTGGGCGGCCCTTCACGACAGTCTGCAAACCCCTACGCAAAGTCCCGCGGGCACTGCACCGATGCTGTTTTTGGGTGCAGAGGCTACGCAATATTCGTATGGGGGGTTTGCGCTGGAGTTTTAAAACTCCAGCACTCTCAGTGCGCTTATGGGCTGTGCCTACACCGCCCCGACCAGGCCATGCTGGACGCTTGGTTTGCGCATGGTTACCAGTTCTTCAGCCGCCGTTGGGTGGACGGCCAATGTGCTGTCCAACGCACGCTTAGTCGCTTGGAGCTGCAAAGCCACCCCCACCAATTGCGCCATTTCGCCGGTATCCGGCCCCACACCGTGAAAGCCCAGCACGCGGTCGGTGTCGCGGTCTACCAGCAACTTGAGCAGCATTTTTCCGGGATGCCCCGAGAGCGTGGCCTTCATGGGGCGAAATGTGGCTTGGTACACGTCTAGGTGGGGATGCTCCAGCAAGGCGGCTTCTTCGGTCAAACCCACTACGCCAAGCTCCGGGGTGGTGAATACCGCTGTAGGCACCAGGCTATGGTCCACGCTGCGCGGCAAGCCACCAAACACGGTATCGGCAAAAGCATGCCCCTCGCGAATCGCCATAGGCGTAAGGTTGACGCGGTTGGTCACATCGCCCACGGCGTAAATATTGGGGACCACGGTCCGGCTGTAGGCGTCTACGGGGATTGCGCCTTGGGCATCCAGCGCAATGCTAAGCGATTCGAGCCCCAGATTGAGCGTATTGGGAAGGCGCCCTAGGGCACGCAGCACACAGTCGGTGTTGACGAGTTCGCCGTTGTCGAGTTGAACCTGCAGACCATCATCTGTCTTGCTGATCGCGCTGATGGAGCGACCGAAGTCAAACTGCAGACCACTTTCCACCAGCTCGTGGAGCAGATGGGCGCGCACGCCGTCGTCAAACCCTCGCAGAATATGGTCGCCCCGCACCACCACACGCACGCTGGAGCCCAGGCGCTGCAGCACACAGGCAAGCTCTAGCGCGATGTAACCGGCACCCTGCACCACGACCCGTTGAGGCAATGCCTCGAGATCAAAAAAGCCGTTGGAGTCGATAGCCAATTCATGGCCTTTTGTATCGTTAGCCTGCGTGGGTGTTGCGCCAGTTGCTATCAAAATATGAGTTCCGCGCAACTGCGTGCCATCAGCAAGAACCACTGTGTTTTGATCGTGCAGGCGCGCGCGTCCGTCAAAAATTTGCACGCCAGCGCCCACCAGGTTGTTTCGGTAGATACCTTCCAGGCGAGTGACTTCGGCATCACGCCGAGCTTTGAGCGTGCCCCAGTCAAAGTGGCTGTCCCCCAGGGTCCAACCATAGCCCGCCGCTTCTTCAAACTCTTGCGCAAAGCGCGAGGCATAGACCATCAGCTTTTTAGGAACACAGCCGCGGATTACGCAGGTGCCGCCCAAGCGGTATTCCTCAATCAGCGCCACCCGAGCCCCGTGGCCTGCAGCGATGCGAGCAGCTCGCACACCACCAGAGCCACCGCCAACCACAATGAGATCAAATTCGGACATGGTTCCCCTTCAGGAATGAGTGGGGTCAGGATGTTAAAGCGCTGTCCGTATCCAGGCGGCCAGCTGTTCATCGGATTGCAGGCCTACCACTTGGGAGAGGGCTTGACCGTCTTTGAAAAGTATGAGCGTTGGAATGCTGCGCACTCCAAAACCACCAGCGATAGCGCTTGCCTCATCAACATTGATCTTGCGCACAGCCAGTTGACCTTCAAAGCGTGCGGCCACACGTTCCAGCGTCGGCGCGAGGGCCTGGCAAGGACCGCACCAAGGCGCCCAAAAGTCTATGAGCACTGCTCCGGATTGCTGCTCAATAAAGTCGTCAAAACTGCTGCTGTCCAGCGGGGTAACGCGAGATGTTGGGGTGATGGATTCCATGGTGTTTCCTGTCGGCTTGAATGAAGGCCAGCCGCAATGGATGGCATGCCAGCAGTGTAGAAAGGGCCGCTCGCTGGCGGAGGCCTGAGCGTCTCATTTGATGTGCCCATCGTCTCGCCCACCTGCGCTCAATCAGTGGCGGTTTGTGCGGCGAGCCAGGCTTGAGGGTTCTGTCGCAATAGCGATGGTTGATCGAAAAGAGGTGCCGTGTTCATCGAAGTTCAAAACCCAAGGCTGTAGAACTGCTCCGCTGCAGACATGGGCTGGCCAACGAGACAGCGTAACTACCCCTTCTTCACCATGTTCATGGTCAGCATCACTCCAGCGAATAGTGCAGTCGGTTTAGCACTTTGCGCAGCTCGCCTTTCATCGCCGTTAGCGTTGTCGTGGTCATTATGGAATTGCCAGTCATGGCTTATTCGGACAGAACCCCATCCTGCCCGATGGCAGGGCGTACACCGACACCTTGAACGGGGGGCTGCCAATGGACAATGTCAATCGCGAAGGCTACGGCATAGGCTTGTGGAACCCGGGGTGGACTTACAGATTGACGTGACCTCAAGGTCACCCACATTTATCTTGGCTATGGCCTGGGCAGCAACGCCAGCCAAAGCTGGGATGAAATGCTAGCCAGCGTGCAGTTTAAGTTAGGGACAACCTTGCAATAGTCGCTGCACTCAGCCTTGCCTTGCCAGCCGTATCCCTGAAAACTGCCAGCAGGTGCCCGCCGGAAAGAAGTTGCGGTAGCTGGGGCGGGAGTGGCCGGGGGGCGTGGCCGCCGAGCCGCCGCGCAGCACATACTGGTTCACCATGAACTTGCCGTTGTACTCACCCACGGCCCCGGCTGAGGGCTGGTAGCCGGGGTAGGGCCCGTAGGACGATTGGGTCCATTGCCACGCGGTGTCATAAACCTCGTACAGTGCACCGCTGGGTGCACAGCCGTGCGTGAGCACGGCGACTTCCCACTCCGCTTCGGTGGCAAGTCTGGCGCCTGCCCAGCGGGCATAGGCATCTGCCTCGTAGTACGACACATGCAAGGTCGCCTGCACCGGGTTCAGGGCCGCCCAGCCGCTTGAGGTGAACTCTTGCCATTGGCTACCGGTACGCTGCCAATACAGCGGGTGCGTACGCTGGTGCAGTTGCAGCCAGTCCCAGCCCTCGGCGAGCCAATACGCCTGGTCATGGTAGCCGCCAGACTCCACAAAGGCCTGGTACTCTGCATTGCGCACCAAGCGCGATGCAATCTGCCCTGGGGCGATGTAGGTGCGGTGGCGAGGGAGCTCGTTGTCATAGCAAAAACCAGTACCTGTGTGGCCCACTTCGGACACTCCTGACGCCAGGGGCAGCCAGGCCATGGGGGGTAAGGTGGCAGGCAGGCTAGGTGCGGCGGGCCAAGGGGGGGCCAGCGGATTGAAAAACAGCAGATGTGTGAGGTCGGTGACAAGTAACTCCTGGTGCTGTTGTTCATGGTGCAAACCTAAGGTCAGCAGCTCCAACACTGGCGCGGGCAGGGGCTCTGCGGTCAGGAGGGCCCATACGGCGGCATCGACATGCTGGCGGTACAGCAACACGTCTTCAAGCCCCGGGCGCGTGAGAAGCCCACGGCGCGGGCGCGGGTGCTTGTCGCCAACTTGGTTGTAATACGAATTGAACAGCACCCGATACGCGGGATGAAAGGGCCTGAACTCCGGGGCGTGGGTCTCCAGCACAAAGGTTTCAAAAAACCAGGTGGTGTGTGCCAGGTGCCACTTGGCGGGGCTGGCATCGGGCATGGACTGCGCGGCGCAGTCTTCCGCCGAGAGGCCCTCAATCAGGGCCACACTGCGTGCGCGGATGGTACGAAAAGCGTGTAAGAGGGCGCTAGGGTCAGTCATGGTTGTGCATGGGCTACGGCAAACCAGGCTTGGTCGTCGGTCCATAGGCGGGCTGTAGGAAAGCCTGCCTGGCCCAGCAGGGCCGTGAATCGCGCAGCAGAGTATTTGTAACTGTTTTCCGTATGAATGGTCTCGCCCTTGGCAAAAATGCGCTCGCCGCCGGGCCAGAGGACCCGGGTGGGGGTCTGCGCCTGCAGATGCATTTCGATGCGCGACTCAGCCGCATTGAAGTAGGCATGGTGTTTCCATTCGCGCAGGTCAAAGTTGCTGCCAATCAAGGCGTTCACATGCGTGAGGATGTTCAGGTTAAACGCGGCGGTCACGCCTTGGGCGTCGTTGTAGGCCGCTTCCAGCAAGGCTGGGTCTTTGGGCAGATCAAATCCGATCAAGAGTCCACCGTCGCCACCCACGCAATTGCGCATTCGCTGCAGGAGTTGCAAAGCGGCATCGGGGTCAAAGTTGCCGATGGACGAGCCCGGGTAGAACACCAGGCGGCGGGCGCTGTGCACCGCCGAAGGCAGTGCCACCGCATGCGATATGTCTGCGTGCACGGCATGCATGTCGAGCCTGGGGTGCCGGGCTTGCAGGGCCTTGACCGATTGCACCAAAAAGTCGCCCGAAATATCCACGCCGACAAACTGCACCGGCTCCAGCAGTGTGCACAGCGTGCTGGCCTTTGTGCAGTTGCCCGCACCAAATTCAATCAGCGTGACACCCGGACCAATGGATGCACGCAGCTCTGGGGCGTGCATCTGCATCAAGGCAGCCTCAGTGCGGGTGGGGTAGTACTCGGGCAGCTGGGTAATTTTTTCAAACAGCGCCGAACCCGCGGCGTCATAGAAAAACTTCGGAGACAGGCTGGCTGGGGTCGCTCCCAGGCTGGCCTTGATTTCATGCGCTGCGTCGTTCACTGAATCAGACAACCTGCACGCCCTTCCAGAAGGCGACGCGGTCTTTGACGGCCATCGCTTCGGGTTTGGGGTCAGGGTAATACCACACAGCGTCACGGTTCATGTCGCCATCGACCAGCAATGAGTAGTAGCTGGCGCGGCCCTTCCAGGCGCAGCTGGTGGTGTGGTTGCTGGCCACCACATACGTTTGGTTTAACGATTGGGCCGGGAAGTAGTGGTTGCCTTCAACCAGCACGGTGTCGTCGCTTTCAGCGATCACTTTGTCTTTCCAGAGGGCACGCATGGCATTCCTTTTGGGTAGGGTGGGGCTTAAGTGTGGCATGGCAATCAGACCGAATGACACGGCCTCGCCTCACTTGGCAGCTCCGTGTTGCTGCTCCATAAAGCCGTCAAAACTGCTGCTGTCCAGCGGGGTAACGCGCGGAGTTGGGGTGATGGATTCCATGGTGTTTCCTGTTGGCTTGAATGAAGGCCAGCCGCAATGGATGGCATGCCAGCAGTGTAGAGAGGGCCGCTCGTTGGCGGAGGCCTGAGCGTCTCATTTGATGTGCCCATCGTCTCGCCCACCTGCGCTCAGTCAGTGACGGTTTGCGCGGCTACCCAGGCCTGCGGAGGCATGCCGGTGCGGTGGGTAAAGGCGCGGGTCAAGGCCACGGCACTGGCATAGCCCACCAACGGGGCAATCGCTTTAAGCGGCTTGCCACGTTTGAGCAGGCTCTTGGCCACTGTCATGCGCCAGGCAGTGAGGTAGTCCAGCGCGGTCAGACCCGAGACGGCTTTGAAGTGGCTGGCAAAACGCGCCCGCGACATGCCCGCCGTTTCGGCCAGAGACTCTAGCGTCCAGGGATAGGCCGGCTTGTCGTGCAATGCGGTAACGGCACGTGACAAGCGCGGATCCGCCAGGGCCGCCAGAATGCCGCTGCTCACTGATGCACTGTCCAACAAATGGCGCAGCAGCAAGATGAGCAGGTATTCCATCAACAAGTCCAGCGCCGCTTGGCGGCCGCACTGCGTGTCGAAGGCTTCTTCGAACAACAGGTTCAAAGCCGGCGCGAGGGTTGGTGTGCCGCTTAGCGGCATGACAAGCATTTCGGGCATGGCCGCCACCAAGGCGCTGCGCACTTCATCGCCCAAATCCACCGAAGCACAGACCAAATCCACACCAGCGCCGTCGTCGGGCGTCAAACGATGGGCAGAGCTGCGCGGGAAAAACAGCAGGCTGGGCTCTTCCACCCGTGTCAGGCGCCCGTGGCGATCAGTAACGCCCATGCGGCCCCGGCGCAGCAGATGCACATGGCCTGTGTTGACTTCGGCCTCAAAGGTAGAGATCTGGCACAGGTTGCCGGAGTAAAAAACCCGGGCGCTAGGCACCGAGCGAGCAAATAAGGGGGAAAGACGGTCCATCGATAGAAATACCGGTTTTGAGACGATTGGTTATTTTAAAGATACTTTTGATTACCAAAGGTATCCAACAATAACACCGTGCACATCGCACTCAACCTTTGATAGAAAGCAATCACCATGTCTCGCATCGCCCCCATCGCCCTCGCCCACGCTGACGCCACGACCCAGGCCACCCTGAACGGGGTCAAGGCCAAGCTGGGCATGGTGCCCAATTTATTTGGCACTTTTGCCCGCGCACCGGCAGCGCTGAACGGCTACCTTGCCTTTTCAGACGCTTTGAGCAAAGGCCGTTTGTCGGCAGCTCAGCGCGAACTGGTCGCGCTGGCTGTGGGGCAAACCAATGCCTGCCAGTACTGCTTGTCCGCCCACACCTTGATCGGCAAAGGCGCCGGCTTGTCAGAGGCCGCCATTCGTGATGCGCGCTTGGGCACAGCCTCAGACGCTACAGACAAAGCCGTGGTGGTGTTGGCCAACAAAATCGTGAGCCAACGCGGTGTGTTGTCCGACGCCGATCTGGCCGAAGCTGCCGCCGCCGGTGTTGACGAAGGCCTGGTCATCGAGATCAACGCCAATGTGGCGCTCAATGTCTTGACCAACTACACCAACCACATTGCAGCAACTGACGTTGACTTCCCCGTAGTGCCTTTGGCGCTTTGAGGCTGAACTGGCCCGGCAAGCTCCGGGCCGCTTACACCGCTCCGGTGTATTCGCCGCGCGCCGGGTAGTCTTTGGCCACTGCAAAGTCGATAGCGCCCAACAGGTCTTGAAACGGGGGGCGCGCAAACGGCATGGTTTGCACTGCGCCGTAGTACAGCGTGCCGTCAGGGCGCACGATGAACACTGCGGGCTCCGAGAACAAGGCAGGCTCTTCAATACCGATGGAGGTTTGCCCGCGCGAGGCGCTGATGTACAGGCCCCACTCGCGCGCGGCCTTCAGGCTCAGGCCATAGCCAAACTTGACGCCCTTGGCGCTGACCTTGGCGGCCATTTGCTGGCCGCGGTCTGCGTCGTCACTGCTAATGGCCACCACCTGCACGCCCCGGCTGGCAAATTCGGGGGCCAAGCGCTCCAACTCCAACAGGTATTTGGCGCACAGGGGGCAGTGCAGCCCGCGGTAAAACACCAGCAGGTCAAATTTCTCACCCGGGTTGGCACCGAGTACAAACCGGTCACCGGTGGTGAGCGCCACATTCAGGGCGGGCACGGGGAAGCGGGGCATGAGGGACTGTGAGCGCATGGGGGTTTCCTTGCAGGATGAAAAAAACCCATTGTGCGGTACGATTAGCAACAACTAGTACAAAAAGCTTTGCAATTCATTCAGAAATGACTCCATCCCCTGCTCCCAACACAGCCCGTCTGGACCGCCTCTCGGCCTTGCTACTGGCCGCCGCACCCCGCGTAGAGATGGGCGCGGCCAGTGGGCAACCCAACAGCTTGTCGGTGAGTCTGCTGGCCAACCCGGGCGCTGCGCCCCATAGCCTGACGGTTGCGCACGGCCCCCATAGCGGAGCGGCTGGCACGCCCTCGCCCACCCCTGCTGTGGTGATGCAGGTGCACCTGGACGGCCCGGCAGCACCCATGCTGATGCGCGAATTTGCGCAGCCCATGGAGCTGCCGCTTGCCGGGACCGATGGTGCGCTGGCACAGGCAGTGCAGCTGCTGTGCAACGAGCTGGCCGCGCCCCGCTGCGGGCAACCCGCCATGCTGGCCAGCGCGGGCAATATGTTGTTCATTGGGCTGCTGCGCCACCTGGTGGCTCAGCCGCAAACCCGCCAGGGCTTGTTTGCGGGCCTGAGCGATCCGCGCATTGCGGTGGCACTGGTGGCCATGCACGAGCAGCCGCACACCGCCTGGAGCCTAGAGTCTTTGGCCGAGCGGGCGGGCATGTCACGCACCGCCTTTGCCACCCGATTCAAAGACGCCATGGGCACGCCGCCCGGCAAATACCTCGCGCAGCTGCGCCTGCAGATCGCGCAGCGCGCGGTGCAGTCCGGCAAGGGGCTCAAAGGCGCGGCTCGCGCGTCCGGCTACAAAGATGTGTCTGCCTTGTCACGTGCACTGGGGCGCGCGCGCAGCCCGGCCGGCGGCGTGGCAACGACCGGCGCCACTATGAACCCCAGTTTGTAAGAATTTGGGGGTTGGCAGGACCAATGGTCTTTACCCCACATTGCCAACTCACGATGTACACCCGACTTATCCGCTGCGCCGCGTTGCTGCTGGCCGCGCTCGCCACATTGGCCTATGCCGCCGAGCCTGTGAGCACCGGCTGGATGAGTGGTGCAGCCATTGGTGGCAAAGATGCGGTGTCGTATTACTCTCCCGAAGCCAAAGCCAGCCACCAAGTGGTGGAAGGCAGCGCCACGTTTACCGTGCAGTATTTGGGCGTACCGTGGCGCTTTGCGTCCAAGGCCAGCGCTGACAAGTTTGCAGCCAACCCGGCAGCCTATGCGCCGCAGTACAACGGGCATTGCTCTAACGGGTTGTCGCTGGGCGAAGGGCTGATTCCTACCAACGGCTCGGTGTGGGAGTTTTTTGGCGACAAGCTGCATTTGTTTTACGCCGAGCGCGGCCGCCAGCGCTGGCTCAACGGCGACTGGAAGGCCTATCGCCAGCAGGCCGACAAGGCCTGGCAAGACATAGTGGCCGCCGGGCGCTGAGGCGTCTCTATGTGATTGCGTTGCACCCCAACAAGCCATTCACCGGTTTCGGGGGCCGGAAGGCATGACTACTGCCAGAACTGCGCATCGAGCAGCAGCTCGTGCACCACTTCAGCCTCGCCGGGGTTGGCCACTACCAAGTGCAGACGCGGGGCGCCTTGTGCGGGGGTGGCCACGATCCACGAGGCCAAGGTGTACTCGCGGCCTTTGCGCCACAAGCTGTTTTCGGGGCCGTCGTGTTGGTCACGGGCCAGTGTGCTGAATAGCGCGAGGGTGTAGGGCGCGGCGTTTTCGCCCAGCAGGGCGTTGATACGCTGGTAGCGGGTGCGGCTGCTCTCGCCGGCTTTTTGCGGCTGGGCACTGGCGAGTGCCGGGTCCAGGTAGTGATTGGTGTGGGTGGTGGTGCCATTGGCGGTCACGCTGAGCGCGTAGATGCCGTGCAGGCCGACCTCCACGGTCAGCACCTTGCTGTGGTCCGACACCAGAAAGAAATTAGCACGCGACTGAGAGAACACTTTGTCGGCGTCGGCCACCAGCGCGTCTACGCTGGCGTAGTCGGTCAGGATTTTGACCATCACACCGTGCATGCCGGGCTGGTCTGCGCGCACGCTGCGCGCCAGGCTGCTGCTGGCGGCCGACACAATGGTCAGCCCCTGCGCATTCACCCCGGCCTTGAGACCCGGGTCGCCATTACCCTCGGCAAACAAGCCCAAGTAGGCAAAGCCTTTGGCAGGCCGCACTTTTTTAAGCACCTGGCGGTGGTCGGGTGCCCAGTCGCGGTTTTTGGATATTAGGGTGCCGCCACCGGCAGCTGCAGCGCCCGCCGCTCCCCACAATGTGCAGGCCAGCGCAGGCCATGGGCTCAAGGCGCAGACAAGAGCGAGGATCAGGGCTTTGTTGAGCATGGCGCGATTGTGCGCCCGGTGTTTAGCCACCACCTGTCAGCCGCTCCAGTGTGCCGGGCGGGGCGGCGGTGCGCAGGTAGTCGGCCAGCGCTTTGCCCGCCTCGTCACTAAAAGGCGCATCGGAATGCACTTGCAGGCTGGCGATGCGGTCCAGCCGGAAGCTGCGAAAGTCGTGGCGCTGCTCGCACCAGCAGGCCAGCGTCCACACGCTGCCCCAGAAGAAACAACCCAGTGGCCGCACGGTGCGCTCGGTGGCCTGACCGTGGGCATCGCGGTAGTGCAGCTGCACACGGTGGTGCGCGTGCACGGCTTCGCGCAGGGTTTGCAAATGCGCTTGTAGCGCGGGCTCCAGCGTGGCGGGCGGCGCATAGAGCGCCATGCTTTGGGCGGCAGCGCGCGCCGCAGGTGGCAGCACCGAGAGAATTTTTCCCAGCGCCGCCTGCGAGGCGCGGGCCATGGCCGGGTCTTGCCAGCCTTGAGCCATGCGCACACTGGCTACCAGGGCGCGGGCTTCGTCTACCGAAAACATGAGCGGCGGCAGCTCAAAGCCGCTCCCCATGCGGTAGCCCACTCCGGCCTCGCCCTCGATAGGCACACCTTGGTGCTGCAGGTCGGCCACGTCGCGGTACACGGTGCGCGGCGACACTTCGAGCCGCTGCGCCAACCACAGTGCGGTGCTCAGGCGGCGCCCGCGAATGAGCTGTACCAGCTGAAAAAGACGATCGGCGCGGCGCATGGCAAGGCGGGTGGAGTTGCAGGCATTTTGAGGCTGTAGCCCACATGATACCTGCGCCAGTAGCTACTAAAACTGTAGCAAACTCGCTTTTGATCGACGTGGAGAATTAAGCGATGGCGTGCAGGCCCACGCGGTTGCCGTCGAGGTCGCACACATGGGCAAAGAAGCCCATGCCCGGTGGCAGTGCGGTGCGCGGCTGCGCCACGGTGCCGCCCGCCGCTTGCGCACGGGCCAAGGCCGCGTCGAGTGAGGGCGACGCATCAAGGTACACCAGCGTGCCGCCCGACGAGGGCGCTGGCGCGGTGGGGCCCATCAAGAGCGCGCCGCCCGTGCCGTCGGCCTCGGGGTCATAAGCAAACACCGCACCTTGGCTGGGGCCCATGGCTTCGCGGCGCATGGGGCGCTGCAGCACGGTTTCGTAAAAGGCTTGGGCAGCGTCGAGTTGGGTGGTGGGAATCTCAAACCAGCTGATGGCGTTTTTCATAGGTAGCTCCTAATGTGTTGAAGAAGCCTCGATGGTGCGCACCCCCTGCTGACAGCGTGGTGTCAGTAGCCTGAACGCCTGCAGCATATTCCCCGCTCACTCCCCTGTAAGGTTTAGCGACCCACGGCGACCTAGCTCCACTAGCCACGGAGTCCGCCATGCCAACACCTCGCCCCCCTTACACCCCGCACCTCATGGCCCACAGGCGTGGCCGCCTTTGGCGTAGCCTGAGTGTGGGAGCCCTGGCAGCTACTTGCCTGCCCTTGGCCATGGCCCAGACCTGCCAGCGCAGCGCCGGGGCCCAGCCGCCTGCGGTGGTGGAGCTGTTTACCTCGCAAGGGTGTAGCTCGTGCCCGCCGGCTGACGCATGGCTGTCTACCCTCAAAGGCAACGAAGGGGTGATTGCACTGTCGTTCCATGTGAACTACTGGAATTACCTAGGCTGGAAAGACCCCTACGCCACCGCCGAGACCACCGAGCGCCAGCGCCAACTACAGCAGGCCATGAAAGGCGCCTATGTCTACACGCCCCAGGTAGTGCTCAATGGGCGCGACCACCGCCAGTGGCGCGAGCAGGGCACGCACCCCCTGCCCCGCCTGCCGGCTACCCCGCAGGCCCCCACCCTGAGCCTGGCGCGCAACGGTACCCAAGTCACCGCACAAGTGGGCGCCCTGCCGGGCCAGGGCCAACTGGCCGGCTACTGGGCGGTACTGAGCGATGGGCTGAGCCAGCAAGTCACGCGCGGCGAGAACGCGGGCAGCCGCTTGGTCAACGACCACGTGGTCTCGCACTACCAGCCCGTGCCCGCCTGGAACGCCAACAGCCCCCACACCCTGCAGCTCACCGTGCCCGCCCAGAGCGGTAAAGGACGGGTGGTGTTTATCGTGACCCAGCCGGGCTACACCCAGCCGGTGCAAGGGCTGGCGCTGCAGTGCAGCTAGGCTCGGGTAAGCTCGTCGGCATGCCCTTGACCCCGAAGTTCATTCATCTGCCTGATGGCCCGGTACCCGGCCCTTTGCGACTGCTGCCCGTCAACGCCGATGTGCTGGCCGTGCACACCGCAGAGGGCGCGCATGTGGGCTCGCTCAAAAAGATTGGCGCGGTCTGGAAGTTCAAGGCCATGGGCTATGACGAGGCCGGGGATATGGAGCCCGGCGGCGGGCCGCTGACCGACCGGCACAACTTGCAGTTCCAAACACCTGACGCGGCCAAGGTGAGCGCGCGCTTGCTGGCCGGGTAGCTCTCCAGCTGAAACCTTGCCTCAGCTCTGGACCTGGTTGCGCCCGCTGCGCTTGGCCATGTAGAGGGCTGCGTCGGCCGCGGCCATGAGTGCATCGATGGTTTGCCCCGCCTTGTAGGTGGCAGCACCAATAGACACGGTTATCGCCAACGGCGGAGTGGTGGGCAGTGCCTCAGCCGCTACGGCCTGGCGCAAACGCTCCGCCACCTCAAGCGCCACCGGCAAAGGTGTGAGGGGCAGCACAATCAAAAACTCTTCCCCGCCGTAGCGTGTGCACACGTCGCCCTGGCGCAGGCAGTCACGAAGGCGCTGTGCAAACGAGCGCAGCGCGTCGTCGCCGACCAGGTGGCCATGAGCGTCGTTGATTTTTTTGAAAAAATCGATATCCAGCATCAGGATAGAAAAAGGCTGGCCCGTGCTGACCGAGAACTCCTGTTGCTGCTTGAGCAACTCGTCCAGCGCACGGCGGTTGCCTTGGCCGGTGAGCGCGTCGGTGGCGGCATCCGTTCGCACCTTGGTCAGCAAGCCGCGCAATTGTTGGGCCAAGGTGGCATTGGCCAATTGCAAGGAAATGCCTTCCCGCACGCGGTTGGCAATGCGGCTGGAGTGGTAGAACATAAGCACCTGAAACACGCTGAACGCCATGATGAGGTCGAGGCTGTATTGCTGGCTGGCATAGCGAGCCAGCCCCAGCACCGAGACACACCACATCAGCCCGCTTTGCAGGTAGTAGCCGCGGATGTAAGGCACATACGCCTGCGCGTTGACGGCGCTCACTCCGCACAGCAACGCCACCAAAAAGGGGTCTAACAGCACATCATGCCCCGCCAGCAACCAACCCAACAGGCCCCAAGCCATGCCGTCCAGTGCCGCCATGAACCGCATGCGAGGGCCATGGGTCTGCTGATCGCAGCCCTCCTTAAGGGCCCGGCCGATTGAAAGCAAGCCCATCATCCACACCACAAAGAAAAGGACCAGCCAAGACAACAAGTTTTTCTCGGGGACGCGACCCCATGCCATCCAGGCAGCTACAAACCACCCAGCCGGCGTGGAGTGCAGAGTTTGACGAAAGGATGCCACCCACAAGGCGAAGCCCGTTTGGTCAACTACCAAACGGTCACTAGCCGATAGGTTGGAAAGGGGCTTCATGGAGTGGAGGGTATGAGTTTGTAGCTACTCGGTTTGCAGCTTTGAATTCCATTCTACGGAAGCGTTTGCAAAACAACTACGGTTTCTGGATGCAAACAATTGCGGCAAGGGCCTCCTAGTACCCAAAAGGGCCGCCCTCGTAAAATAGTTCGCTTTGTCGATCCGGAGCCCCTAAAAATCATGCCCGCAAAAATCAATAGCAAACCTTTCGTGATCGGCGTGGCCGGGGGCAGTGGCAGCGGCAAATCCACTGTCACCCGCGAGGTGCTGGCTTCCATCGGCCCCGAAATGGCCTCGGTGGTCTACCAGGACGATTACTACTGCGACCAGACCCACCTGGCGCCCGAAGAGCGCGTCAAAACCAACTACGACCACCCCGACGCCTTCGACTGGCCGCTCATGGTGCAACACATGCAGGCCCTGCGCCGCGGTGAGGCCATCGACATGCCCACCTACGATTTTGTGACGCACAACCGCGCGCCCAACACGGTGGTGGTGAACCCGGCGCCAGTGATCGTGATTGAGGGTTTGTTTGCGCTGTTTGACCCTGATCTGCGCAAGATGATGTCGCTCAAAATCTTTGTGGACACCGCGCCCGATGTGCGATTTATCCGCCGTCTGCAGCGCGACATTACCGAGCGCGGGCGCAGCACCGAGAGTGTGATTGCCCAGTACCTGGAAACCGTGCGCCCCATGCACAAGCAGTTCATTGAGCCCACCAAGCGGCACGCCCACGTGATCCTGCCCCACGGTGCCAACGACCCGGCGGTGGACATCATCACCACCAAGGTCAAGACGCTGATCCGCGATCTGGATAAAGCCTGAGCCGGCGCTAAGCCGCCAGCACGAAGTCCAGCGCCCCGCACACTGCCGCCACCTGCGCGGCAATGCATTGCTCGGGCGTGGCGCGCGGGCTGTCGGGGTAGACCTCGGTGGTGCTGGTGTATCGCGCACCGGTGATACCGGCGCACAGGCCCCAGCCCACCATGTCGTACTCAATCACACCAGGCGCCGCCAACGGTGTGCCGATAATGCCGCCCGCCCCGTCCGGCGGCACGATGTGGGTGACCTGCTCCACCGCCCGCAGAATGGCTTGCTGGAACACGGGTTGGGGGTTGCCGGTGTCGTCCACCAGATAAAAGCCATCGGGAATGGTGGCGGGCTCAAACGGCTTGCCATCGCGCGCGGCCACGGCGGGGCGGAACTCGCTCTCGTCGGTGTCGGTGGTTTCGTGCAGGTCGATGTGGGCGGCAAACTGCCCGAGCAGCGGGGCCACAAGGCGCATCAAAGCCGCACTCTCTTGTGCGGGGCTATCGGCGCGGAAGCTGCGGTTGGGGTCTTGCGCGTCGTGGTTCCAGCGCTGGATGCGCTCATAGGCCCAAGGGCTCACGCAGGGCACCACCAGCAGATTCACCCGCCCGGCATAGGCAGCGGCCTGGTGGGCGGCAAACGCAATAGCACCATACACACCACTAGTCTCGTAGCCATGCACACCACCGGTCACCAGCACCGTGGGCACCTGGCTGCTCCAGCCCCGGCTGCGCAGGGCCATGAGGGGGAAGCGCTCCTCGCCATAGACCACTTCGCCATAGGTTTCCAGGTCCCACGCTGAGCGCAAGGGCTCCAGCGCGGCGAGCACCTTGTGGGGGTAACTGCGGTGTTTTTGCTGGCGGGCGCGCCATTGTGTAATCTCGGCGGGCCCCCAAGGCTGGCCGGGGGTCCCTATCGGGTAAAAGTGCGGGTTACTCATGCTACGATTTTAATAGCTACCCGCGCACGCTTTATAAGCGCCAGAGCCATTTTTCATTCAATAACCGGATTCACCATGCCCCAACTCCAACTCAACTACTTCGACATGCACGGCGGCCGTGCCGAACCGGCCCGCCTGGCACTGCACATCGGTGGCATTGCGTTCAACGACCACCGCTTTGCATTCCCGGCCTTTGGCGAGTTCCGCAAAACCACCCCGTTCGGCCAAGTGCCCACGCTGGATGTAGACGGCGTGCAATTCACCCAGTGCGACGCCATCGTGCGCTACGCCGGCAAACTCGCCGGCTTGTACCCCACCGATCCGCTGCAAGCCCTGTATTGCGATGAAGTCATGTACGTGGTGGAAGAAGCCGGCGTGAAGATGGGCCCCACCTTCCGCATGAGCGGTGAAGAGCAAAAGGCAGCCCGCCTGGCGCTGGTGAACAGCTCCATGCCGATGTACCTGGCCTGGCTGGCCACGCGTTTGCAAGCCCAAGGCGGCGAGTTTTTTGCCGATGGCCGCCTGACCGTAGCTGACCTGAAAGTATTTGTGGACGTGCGCGCCCTGAACTCCGGCCGCTTTGACCATGTGCCCGCCGACCTGGTGGCGCGCGTGGCCCCTGCACTGAACGCGCACATGCAGCGTGTGGGCGAGCACCCTGGCGTCAAGGGCTATTACGCCCAGTTTGCAGCCAAGTAAGCGGCCAGGTGCAGCTCATGGAGCGGCTTTTGCCGCACTACCAATTCTCTGAGCAGCACCGCCTGCTCACGCAGGCCAGCCCCGCAGGCCTCATGGATGCGGTGCTGCAACCCGGCGTGAGCGAAGACCCGTGGGCGCGCCGCTTCATACAGCTGCGCGAGCTGCCCGACCGCCTGCGCGGAGCACTGGGCGGAACCAGCCGCTTGCAAGCAAAGCCGCCCTTCGGCATCGACAACTTCACCCTGTTAGGCCGCGAGGGAGATGCCGAAATTGCCCTGGGTCTGGCAGGCCGCTTCTGGCAAGCGGACTACGGGCAGAGGCCCCTGGCCGACGCGCAGGCGTTCGCCGCTTTTGGCGAGCCCGGTAGCGCCAAGCTGCTGCTCCAGTTCAGCACGCGGCCCGATGCGGACGGCGGCACTTGGCTGCACACCGAGACCCGGGTGTTCTGCACCGACCGGGATGCCGTGCGGCGCTTTACCCCGTATTGGTACCTGATCCGGCCGGTGAGCGGCCTGATTCGCAGGCGCTTGCTGGCCCGCGTGCGCGATGCGGCACTGGCCGCCGCCTAACCCAAAACCGAGTAACCCCACAGGGGCCCGCCTTTTGCTGCGGTGCCACACTCGCGCCCCTTGTTGTTACGTTTACAGGTTTTGACCATGCTTTTCTCTCCCCTGCAAGTCGGCGCTTTGACGCTGCCTAACCGCTTTGTGCTCGCCCCCTTGACCCGCACCCGCGCCGGCATGGAGCACCTGCCCAATGACTTGATGGCCGAGTACTACGCCCAGCGCGCCAGCGGTGGCCTGCTGATCACCGAGTGCACCATGGTGACCGAGGGCACCTCTGCCTTTGTGGCCGAGCCGGGTGTGTATTCCGCAGAGCAAATTGCCGGTTGGAAGAAAACCACCGACGCGGTGCACGCCAAGGGTGGCCGCATCTTCATGCAAATCTGGCACGCCGGCCGCGCTGCCCACCCCGATATCAACGGCGGTGCGCGCACCGTGTCGAGCAGCGCCATAGCGATTGAAGGCGACATCCACACCGCCACCGGCAAAGTGCCACACGCGGTGCCGCACGCACTCACCACAGAAGAAATTGCCGCCATCGTGGCCGACTTTGTGCAAGGTGCCAAAAACGCCATCGCGGCTGGCTTTGACGGCGTGGAAGTCCACGGCGCCAACGGCTACCTGATCGACCAGTTTTTGCGCGACGGCTGCAACCAGCGCACCGACGCCTATGGCGGCTCCCTGGAAAACCGTGCCCGCTTCTTGATGGAAGTGTTGACCGCCGTGACCGCCGCCATCGGCGCAGAGCGAGTGGGCCTGCGCTTGTCGCCCCTGAACAGCTTCAACAGCATGGTGGACAGCGACCCCGTCGGCCTGACCGCTTACTTGGCTGAGCAGCTCAACAGCTTCAAGCTGGCCTACCTGCACATGATGCGGGCGGACTTCTTCGGCGTGCAAAAGGCCGACGTCATGTCGGTCGCGCGCAGCCACTACAAGGGTGTGTTGATCGGCAACATGGGCTACAGCGCAGAAGAGGCTGAGCAAGCGATCAAAGAAGGAAAACTGGATGCAGTCGCATTCGGCAACGCCTACATTGCCAACCCGGACCTGCCGGAACGCGTCAAGGCGGGTGTTGCACTGAACACGCCTGACAGCAGCACCTACTACACGCCCGGTGCCAAGGGCTACACCGATTACCCCGCGATGTAAGGGGACGAGAGACAGTCACCACCCGGCCAGCACAGCCGGGGTGGTGACAACATCACTCGGGCTTACAGGCCTTCGTGGCGGTCGGCTGCGGCAAACAGGTCCAAGGCAAAGACAGGGTCCGACTTTTGGATGCTGGCCGCAAAAGTCCGGAGCTCTTCAGCCTCTTGGAAGCGAGTGCTGCGGGTATCCTCCACCTGGGTACCAAAGGCTGCCTGGCTCAGGGCCACCACCAGACTCTTGGCAGCCAACCACAATGCCTGCAAAGACGCGCCCACGGTAGGCTGTTCGTTGCGGGGCAGAGAAATGCTGTTGAGTGTCGTGCTGGCCATGGTGGGCTCCTTTAAGTAAAAACAAGTGATGTTGCACCGCAGTATAGGGTTAACCCTAGACTCAATGCAAGGGTTAACCCTAGTATCTGTTGTTTCTTAGGGGCAAACGCCTAAGGGCTGCCCTCCAGCCGCTTGAGTTTCGGCGGAGCATCGCCAGCTACGGCACATGACTGAAGCGCTCCACATTGTTTGCCCCCACTGCCACACCACCAACCGGGTCCGGACTGACCAGATCAACAGCGCCCCGGACTGCGGCAGCTGCAAATCGCCACTTTTTGCAGGCAAGCCCACAGAGCTGACGGTCAACTCTTTCGACAAGCACTTGCAGCGCAGCCATATCCCGCTGCTGGTGGACTTTTGGGCTCCCTGGTGCGGGCCCTGCCGCTCCATGGCCCCGGCCTACGCCGCTGCGGCGGCCCAGTTGGAGCCCCATATCCGGGTTGCGAAGGTCGACACCGAAGCGCAACAAGCCTTGGGCGCGCGTTTTCAGATCCGCAGTATTCCGACCCTCGCCCTGTTTGTGAATGGGCGCGAAGTCGCCCGGCAGCCCGGCGCCATGGGGCAGGCGGACATTGTGCGCTGGGTGCGCATGCACCTTCCTGTGTAACAGTAGCAACAAGGCGCCGGCCGGGCTTATAGTGCCCGCATGGCCAGCGCATTTTTTCAATTCTCGACGGTCCATGCCCGACAGCTCACAGTCTGGGCGCTGTTCGCACTGGGCACGACAGCCGGATGGGCGCAGTGCAGCAAAAGCATCGTGGTGCCAGCCGCGCCCACGGGCTTCAACGTCAAGGTGGCAGAAGATGTCGTCTCCGGTGTGTACCCTGACTGGTTGCGCGACGTGGGCCGCAAAGCGGGCTGCCAGCTTCTTCTCCCTGTAATGCCTAGGGCGCGGGCGGATTCCATGGTTTTTGCAGCTGCGCAGGCCGACGTGCTGCTGCCGGCCTCTCAAAACCAGGAGCGGGACCAAAAGGCGCAATTTGTGCATTTGGTCAACCTGACGCCCTCATTGATTACGCTAGCGAGCGAACCAACGCCGCCCAAAGACCTGCGCTCGCTGGAGACTCGCACCAAGTTGCGCGGCGCCCTGGTGCGCAGTTACAGCTGGGGCGATGAGTACGATGCCTTGGTGCGCTATCTGGTGGCCGAGAACCGGGTCGACTTTGTGAATGACTTGGAAACGGTTGGCCGCATGCTGCGCGCCGGGCGGGTGGACTTCACCATTTTGCCGCCCACCTTGCTCTACTCCGCACTGCAGGTGGGGGCGGGTGGTGTGCAGACGGGTGAGTTCAGGTTCAGCGCGCTGGCAGGCTTGCCCAAGTCCCGGGTGGGTGCCTACCTCTCACGGCAAACGCTTAGCGCCCGGGACATAGACCTGCTCAGCACCGCCATGGCGAAAAGTGCCCGCGACGGCAACTTACGCATGTTTTTTGAAAAGTACTACCCGCCCGATGTGGTGGCTGCAGATGTAAGCGCCCCCTAAAAAAAGTAAAAAAACTTACCCCAGTCACCTGTGGGCTGATGTGTGGATAAGCGTGTTTACAAGCCGCGAAATCCGCGCCGGCATTGGCTTTGACAAGGCTGCCCAATAAATAGGCAGGTCGTAAAGCCTTGTTTTTAAAGGCAAAAACCTGTGTTAAGGAACACCGCCTGTCCGGCTCAGTAGCCCCCCGTCTGCCTGATGAGGTAACCTCGCCGCCTCACTGAATGACACACACAAGGACTTTTCCATGAAAAAACTCAACGTCACCATCAAGCTGGAAATGTCGGTACCGGATGACTGGGCCCTGGTTGAAACCTCGGAAGGCACCCCCGTACTGAGCCTGCCGGACGGCCAGTTTCTGGACATTGCCATCGAACCCCTGTTTGCGGCCGACCCCGAAGACACCTGGAGCAGCACCGAGAGCGAAGACGAGCTCAATGACATTCTCGACATGGTCGAGAGTGAAGAAGTCAGCTACGAGTTTGTGACCCACTAAGCCACACCCGCATGGCCCAACCGGACCACAGCCCGTCTGCAGAGCGCAACAAGCACCCCATTCTGGAGGTGCTGCGCTCCGTGCTGCCCGCCAGCGGGCGGGCGCTGGAGATTGCCTCCGGCACCGGGCAACACGTGGTGTGGTTTGCGCAAGGCATGCCGGAGTGGACCTGGTACCCCACCGAGGTGCACCGGGGCGCGCTCTACAACATTGAAGTGCGCGCCACCGAGGCGGATCTGGCGAATATCGAGATCGCTCAGCAACTCGATGTGTGCAGGGAGCCTTGGTTTGCCCCCGGCTCAGCCATGGCACAGCCCTACCAGCTGGTGCTGTGCATCAACATGCTGCACATTGCGCCCTGGGCGGCTTGCGCAGCCTTGATGCGCGGGGCCGCCGCGTCTCTGGCGGACGACGGTGTGTTGGTCACCTACGGGCCGTATTTCGAGACAGGCATAGCGCCGACGGAAAGCAACCTTGCGTTCGACGCCAGCCTGCGGGCGCATGCCCCTAGTTTTGGTATCCGGCAACTGGACGATGTGGCTGCTGAAGCCGGCCGGTTCGGCTTGGAACTCCGAGCGCGCCATGCTTTGCCGGCCAACAACCTGTTGCTGGTCTGGGCGCGCAAGCGCACCGTCGCCTGAAGACCTATAGCCCTAAAGCGTTGAAGACGCGAATGGCGGCATAGGCATCGTTGGCCGCGTAGACCAATTGCGATTCCGTGAGCCGCGGCGCTGCCCAATTGCTGGTGGCTGCCTTTTTACTTTTGGCAAAGCGCTGCTGAAACAGCACCGCCACTGCGCCCTTAACCCCCATGTCCTTGCGGTAACCGCGCTCGCGGAACACCGTATTGAGCTCCAACACGCCCATGGGCTCCACACCGAGCTTGTGCAAGATGCGCTTGCGGTCGTCCCCGAGCCCGAAACCTGCTTTGGCAATGCCCGGCAAGGCCATAAGCTCTGCGGCCACCGCACGGCACGCTGGGTCGTGCAGCTGGAACACCCAAGCGCGCTCAGGCGTGGAGAGCTGGAGCACATGCGGGCCGTCGGACACCTCGCCCACCTTGAAAGTGGGCTTGGACTCGGTGTCAAACCCCCAAGCGCGCGCTTGGCGCAAGGCAGCTGAGGCGGTTTGGGCCTGCGGGCCATCGCTCACCAAGGTGATGCGATCTAAGCCCAGGCGGCTGAACTCAGGGAGCAGTGCAATGGCATCTTTATCGGGGGTGGCGTGCTGTTCTCGGGGGTTTTGTTGCATGGGGCGTATCATCGCCCACCTGCCACTGGTTGGCCTCACTGATTTGCCCGCGGCCCGCTCTGGGGCCCTGCGCACAAGGATTCCCCATGAAAAAAACATTCCCCCTCCTCTTTGAAGGCAAACACCCTGACCGTCTGCTGGACGCGACCAAACACGAAATCCGCAAGTACATGAAGCGCGAGCGCAACCGCGCGCTGCCCGAAGGCGTAGACTTTTGGGACTTTGATTGCCGCTTCGGCGCCACCGAACAAGAGGCCGTTGTGGCTCACCCGGCAGAGCTGATCAGCCTGATCGACACCACCGCCAAAGCGGGTGGCACCCAGTTTTATGTAGAAATTCTGGCCAAGCACGGGGTGCGCAAGCCACGTGACCCGTCGGCAGCGCCCACGATTGGCAACTTTCTGGAAGAGTGAGGCCGGGGCTAGCACAGCCTGACTTCTGTTTTGCTGCGCGCGGGGCAAATAAAGTTGAAAAAAACTTACCCCAATCGCCTGTGGACTGTTGTGTGGAAAAGCGTGTTTACAAGCGTCGAAAAGCCCGCCCAGCTTAGCTTTCAACACGACGCCTAAAAAACAGGCACATTCTCAACCCCGTTTTTTACGGGGTTTTTTTGTGCTACGGGGTTAGGCTTACGCCAGCACGGCACGGCCTTTGCCGGCTGCCTTGGCGGAGTACAAGGCGCGATCGGCGGCCAGCATCAAGGCCTTCACATCCTCGCCATGCCGGGGGAACAGGGCCACGCCGATGCTGGCACCCAGGGGAACGTCTACACCCGGGTACGGCATGGCGAGCGCCCCCACCAAGCGGTCTGCCGTGTGGAGCGCTTCGCTCGTGCTCACCTCGCTGAGTAATACGAGGAACTCATCACCACCTATGCGGGCCGCCACGTCAGACGCGCGGATCGTCTGCCCGATACGCTGTGCCACGATTTTCAGCACTGCGTCGCCGACCGAGTGGCCCTGGGTGTCATTGACTTGCTTGAAGCCGTCCAGATCGAGTGCCAACACCGCGACCTCGCCTCCCCTGCGGCGAGCGCCGGCCAAGCTGCGCTGGGCCAGCTCGTCGAAGAGCAGGCGGTTGGGCAGCTCGGTCAAGGCGTCGTGCTGGGCATAGAACTTGACCTTGCGCATGGCATCGGCTGCTTGCAGCATCGCCGTACCGACTGCTTGGGCTTCCTGAAGCTCCAGGCCGGGCAAAGTGATGTCTTCTCCGCGACCCAGTGCAATGGCCGCATCGTTGAGCTGGCGCACCGAATTCAGCACTTTGGCAGCAGCCCGGTGTGCCATCCACAGCCCCAGCGCCAATGCTGCCGCCAAGCCCAACAACAC
This sequence comes from Rhodoferax sp., assembly GCF_013297935.1. GTDB lineage: Bacteria > Pseudomonadota > Gammaproteobacteria > Burkholderiales > Burkholderiaceae_C > Allorhodoferax. The sequence goes on from NZ_JAAFIX010000001.1 coordinate 664,477, forward strand.
TTGGGCGAGTTGCACCATTAACCCCCTGTGCAACTCGCTTTTGGGCGCCGCCGCCACCACGGTCCATGCCCACCGGGTTGAGGTGCTAAAGGCGGTAAACACCGGAATGTGGTCCTTGGTGACAGACTCGAGGAAACCTGAGCGTTGTTCCCTGATTCGGGCCACCAAGGTGCCGCCGGCGGCTTGACCTACGAAACGGTCCGAATCCCGGGAGCGCCCTGCAATCGTGTAGCTGCTGTCTAAAACAGCCACCAACCACCCATCCGGCAGGGTGTGCCGGGCAATGATGGCGTTGATGCGCTCCGGGGTGAGCCCGATATTCAGGCTGTAGGCCACCTCGCCCTTCACAACCACAGGCACCCCCATGGCGATGATGTGGCGCTGTGTTGTCGGCCCGATAAATACATCAGTGAGCACCGCGACTCGCTCGTCAAACACACGGCGAAGTTGCGGAGGGGTCCGGTTGTCGGGCAAGACCGCACCGAACGGCAGCAGAGTGTTAAGGACTTGCCGCCCCTCGCGGTCGGAGAGTATGTAGTTCAACACCACGCCGGACTGCAGTGCGTTAGATGCACGCAGGTAGAAGCCCCGAAGGTTGCCGTCCGCCAACTCGGGCGCAGTGGCCAGGGTTTTGAGCGCCGATTCAATGGCCGCCAACTCGTTGTCCAGATCGCTCTGGATCGCACGCACCATCAGCGCCGTTTGTTGCTCCACGCTCTCGCGTTGCAGGAGATAGTTGGCATAGGCCAGCAAAACACCGACCAGAGCGGCAGGCAGCACACTGACGATGACCAGCATTCTCAAAGCCCGCCGCAGCGAAACACTGCGGCGTGCACGTATCCGGTTTGGCATGTGGTGACAGCCCCGTGTTGTGATGAATTCTTTTTTCCTCTGTCCACACTATGGCAGAGGAACGTGAAGACAACAACTTTGTAAAAAAACTCACCCCTTTCCCGTGTGGGCCACGCTGTGGATAACCCTAGGCATAAGCCGCCAAATCCGCGCCAGTATTGGGCTGCAACACGATGCCTTTTTTTTAAGCACGTCAACCCGTACGGAGCAAAGAAAAAGTGGCATTTTGTCAATGAGGGAAAGTTATGTGTTAGCACCCGCGGCGAATCGGTTTAGTCGATGAAAACGAAGCCAACGGCACCGGAATTACCCCTCGAAACTGTGCGCCACTTTGTGGATAACTATGTTCACAACCACCAAAACCCGCGTAAACAGGGGCTTTGAAGGCCGTGCCTGTAAAGTAGTCACTGCGGGAATCAATGCCGCTTTTCATGACTCCACCCACGCTGAAACTTTTACACACTGCAACACCATGACTTTGAAGTCCACCTCGTCCACCCCCGCCCTGCCTACCCGCCACGCTGAGCGGGGTCGCCTGCATCTGCTGGCACTGCCTGCGCTGCTGGGTTTAGGCACACTGGCCGCGTGCGGCGACAAAAAAGACGAGGGTGCCCAACCCGCCGCCAAGGCGGCAGCGGTAACCCCTGATCAGGCCTACGAGAAGATTGCAGCCCAAGGCAAGGGATTCACCGTGGGCGCACTCATGGCGGCCAACCCGGCCTATGTCTTGTTTGACCCCCAGTGCCCGCACTGCGGCCACTTGTGGACCGCCTCGCAGGCGCTGCTGCCCAAGGCCAAGTTCGTGTGGATTCCGGTGTCTTTCATCAACGGCAAAAGCGCACCGCAGGGTGCCGCCATCTTGAGCGCGGCCAATCCGGCGGAGTTCATGGCTGCACATGAGACTTCGCTTCTCGCCGGCACGGGCGGTACCCCTTTGCCAGCGTCGGTGGCACCGGAGGTAGAGGCCACGATCAAGGCCAACACCGTGCTGTTCAACGACCTGTCGGTCGAGTCCGTGCCCTATGTGGTGGCCAAAAATGTGAAGACAGGTCAGGTGGTTACCCACGCTGGCGCCATGGAAACTGCGGCGCTGGCCGAGCTTTTGGGCCTGAGCTAAACCGCTAGAGCACCGCGTAGCGGCCGGGCCGGTGGTTGACCGCAATAAACAGGTTCATCACCACCGCGGCAAACACCGAGTAGGCCACCCGCACCGGCTCGACCACGGTCAGTGCGAGCAACACAATGGTGCAGTCCATCCCCATTTGCACCATACCCGCGCGCCATCCGCGTGAGCGCTGCAGGTACAGCGACACAATGGTGGCGCCCCCTAGGCTTGCGCGGTGCCGAGCCAAAAACAGGCAACCCGAACCCAAGAGCAAGCCGCCCAGCACCGCCGCGTAGGCAGGGTGCAGGCGCTCGATGGCAAACAGTCTGGGCGACCACTCCGCCATGGCCGACAAGAAACTGATCGCCACAAAGGTCTTGATGGTGAACTCGCGCCCCATGCGCTGCCAGGCGAACCAGTAAAACGGCAAGTTGATGAGGAAAAACAATTTGCCCAGACTCACCCCCGTGGCGTAGTGCAGCACAAACGCAGCCCCGGCCGTACCACCGGTCAACAGTCCGGCTTGCGCAAACAAAATCAGCGCCAGGCTCACAAACAAGGTGCCGGTGAAAATGGCCTGAGCGTCTTCAAACCAGGTGTGCATTTGCACGGCCCCCTGCAAGGCAGATGGCAGTTCAACCGGTCCGCGTGGGGAGTTTTCAGGTTCAGTGGGAGGCATGGAGGGTGACATGGGTCTGAGCGGAGCAAGCATTGTGCCGCGCGACTCGCCGCCATGTTGACAGGCCGCTTACCGGCTCACCAGCTGGAGGGGTCCACCTTGTAGTAGCCCTGCAGCTCCCCATACAGCGCCGCGTCGTAAGCGCGCAAGGCAGCACCTTGCTCAAAAAAGACCTCGGACACGACCGAAAAAAACTCGGCCGGGTCCTGCGCGCCATAGTGGTCCAGCAGCACCTGCTGGTGCATAAAGGCCTCGCCTTGCAAGCGCTCAAAGGCCGCAGTAAACACCGCCTTCCAGCGCTCGGGATGGTGGTCGGCATCGCCGGGCAGCGGCAGAGGTGCACCGATAGCTTGCCCGTTTTCCTGATCAAGCTGGTGTGCAAACTCGTGAATCACCACGTTGCGACCATCGTGCGGATCCGCAGCACCTTGCACCACGTCCTGCCACGACAGGATGACCTGCCCTTCCGACCAGCTCTCCCCCGCCAATGACTGGCGCTCGGCATGGTGAACCCCGGCGGCATCGGTGTGCTGCCGCTGCACCACGAACGCGGCCGGGTAGAGCAATATCTGGCGCACCCCGGCAAAGTAGTCCGCCGGCACGCCACGGGTGCGGTTGAGCAGCAGGAGGCAGGCATTGGCGGCCACCACGACACGCATCTCTTCAGTGACCTGCAGTCCGTCGCAGCCGATAAACGATTTTTCAGCCACGAACACCTGCATGTGTTTTTTGAGCTGCAGTTGCAAATCCGCCGGGAGACGCCCAAACAGGGGCACACGCTTGCGAAGGTGTTTGCGCCACGCTGGCGGAAAGGGCTGCTGCTGCACTCGTTCGCGCCGCCAACGCATCCACCGCGGGTAACCCAGCAACCCGATCAGCAGCAACAAGGCTGCAAGGCAAAAAATCAAAAAGGCCACAAGGTCTCCGTCAGCAGCACTGCGTGAGCAATGTAACTGGAGACCGTGCAGCCTTTTTCAAGCGCCCATGCGGCGCGCAGTGTGCTTAGCGCGCCACCAACACCGGCACCGTGCTCTGGGCGACCACTTTAGTCGCCACACTGCCCAGCACCAGGCGCTCAATGCCAGACCGCCCATGCGAGCCGATTACGATCAAGTCCGCCCCCAGCGCCTGCGCACTTTGCACAATGCCGTTCACGGCGGTGACATCCTCCACGAGACTCACCTCCAACTCCACCGCAGCGCCATCGCGGCACAAAGCGTCGACTTGAGCATGGGCCTTGGCCGCCATTTGCTGGCCGGCGGTGGCGTAAGCCTGCAGACCAGCTGGGTTCATTTCGCCCAGCCCGATATAGGGGTACGGGTCTGCCACATACAGGGCTGTGAGTTTGGCTCCGTGTGTGCGGGCCAGCCCGACGGCCATGTGCGATGCATGCTCCGAAGATACCGAGCCGTCTGTCGCTAAAAGAATGTGCTTGAACATAAAGTGCTCCTGTGAATCCATACCCCCACTGTGTAGGTGTCTTGCGCTGGTGTCCTTGATCTGCATCACATGCAGCCCAGCTGCACAGGGTTGCAGGACCACGGCGTTACGCTGTCATATGGCGGCGATACACTAGTTCCAAAACACCATGAGAGCAGACATGCTGCGACTCTTCAAAACACTTGCCGTCGTTGGCTTCGCTTGCCTGGCTTGGCTGCATCCTGCAGCCCGAGCCACGGCGCCCATGCAATACACCTACCCGCCACCCGAGAGTGGGTCGGACGTGCGCTTGCAGTTCTATTGGGATGTGCTCCAGCTCGCGCTAGATGAGACGCGCGCCAAATGGGGCCCTTTTGAGTTACGGCCCGCCGCGAAAGTGATGACTTCGGCACGGGCAGAAGTTCAGCTGACTAGCGGCCAGGACATCACCATCATGGCCCGCACGACCAGCCAGGAACGCGAGCGAAAGCTCTTGCCGATCCGCATTCCCGTGGACAAGGGCTTAACCGGCTACCGTTTGTTTTTAATCAACGAGGCGAATCAGGCTGCCTTCAGCGGCATTCGCAGCACCCGCGAGCTCAAACAGTTCAGCATCGGGCAGGCCAGCAGCTGGATTGATGTCGAAATACTGCGCACCGCCGGCCTGGAGGTGGTAACGGGCCCCACTTACGAGAGCCTGTTCCCGATGCTGATGGCCGGGCGGTTTGACCTGTTTTCGCGGGGCGTCAATGAAATCAGCGCCGAGCTGTCCGCCAATGTGGGCAGCCACCCTGGGCTAGCCGTGGAGCAAAAACTGCTGCTCTACTACCCGCTACCGCGCTACTACTTTTTCAACCGCAGCCCGGAAGGCGAGCGCTTAGCGCAGCGCGCTGAAGAGGGCTTGCGGATACTCATGCGTAACGGCAAGTTCCAGAAGCGCTACGTAGTGTTCAAGAAAAGTATTCTGGCGGACCTGCACCTCTCCGGCCGACGGGTAATCCGCATTCCCAACCTGACACTCTCCCCTGAGACGCCACTGGCCGACAGCGCCTTGTGGGACACCCTGGAGGCTGAGCTGCGCTGAGCCTGACCCCGGCCTCCCACCCTTAAAACAAAGACAGGTTTTCTGGCGGTGCAGGACGGTCCGGGTGCTTAGCGGGCCGCGTAGTCTTGGGAGTGCGCAACACAGGCGCAGGCTCACCCTGCATGTCCTGCGCCGGATAACTTTGCATGAACGCCATGGCCTGCTGCGGGCTGGCGTGCAGCCAATCTGCATAGTGCGCGGGCGGCACGATCACCGGAATGCGCTTTTCCTCCCCGGGCCGGTGCATGCGGCCCATGAGCGGGTGGCCATCGGCATTCACCGTGAGCAAGGTAAAGCTGTCGGCCTGCTCGCCGCTGAGCTTGTCGGTCCAGCGCTCCCAGAGGCCCGCCACTGCAAACGGTTCCCCATCGCGCAGGGCGATCCGCCAGCGGGTGGCCCGGCCGCCTTGTTGGGCGGCATCTTCCCAACAGGGTTCAAAGAAACACTCCATCGGCACCAGCGCCCATTGGCGGGCGGCCCAGGCGTTGCGAAAACTCGGCTTCAGGGCCACCGTTTCGCTGCGGGCGTTGTAGGTGCCGCGCGCCAGCTCTCGGGCGTGGTGGGCGTCGCGGCTCCAGGGCGGAATCAAGCCAAACTGAGCTAGTTGAACTGAGGCCCCCCCGGCACTGCGCACCACCACGGGAGCGGCGTAGCCGGGGTAGGTTTCAGCAGGCCAGTCACGACCTGCGGGGGTAACTGCCCCCAGCCGTTGCGCTAGAAAGTCGGTGCGGGCGGACGGTACAAAGTTGGTGCACATGGGCTTATGCTATAAAAATAATAGCTGCTTGCGCATATACCACCTGGGCTAGAGGCCTATATGACTCTTATTCGTCTTCAGGCGCCGGCGCGGCACCGGTACCGGCGGCTGCTTCGCGCTCATCGCTATGGCGAGGCTGCGCGGGGCGCTTGACCTTTTTGAGGCGGATCAGGCGGGCCATCTCGATCGCGTCTTTCTTCATCTGGCGCTCGGCATCCATCTGCTTGCCCTCGGCGAGCCACTGCGCGAACTGCTCGGGCGTTTCCAGGGTGATGCGGCCCAGCACCGCGCTGCGGAAATCGTGGATCACGATCTCGGCGGCCTTGTTCAGGTTGATACGCCCGCCCGACTGCAAAGCGCCGCGCTTGCGGCCGATGGCGTCCAGCAACTGCTCGTCGGTCTGCTCCGCCACTCCGGTAAGCTTGTAGCGCGCCTCCAGCGTGCCGGCGTAGTGCTGGCGCAGGTAGTCCAGCAGCTCCAGCGCCACCTCTTCTTCGTCAAAGGCGTTTTTGCCGATAGCGCCGCTGGCCGCCAGGTTGTAGCCGCTCTTGGCCACGATGATGCGGGGCCACAGCACGCCCGGCGTGTCGTAGAGGTAAAAGTCGTCGGCAATGGTGATGCGCTGCTCGATTTTGGTGACTCCGGCCTCGTCGCCGGTTTTGGCGGCGCGCTTGCCCTTGAGGGTGTTGATGAGGGTGGACTTACCCACGTTGGGGATGCCGCAAATCAGCACCCGCATCGGCTTGGCCATGCCGCCCCGGTTGGGTGCCAGCTCGTGGCAGGCGGCCACCAGCGCCTTGGCGGGGGTGGTCATGCTCGCATCGAGCGGCAACGCGCGCACGCCGGGAATGGCGTTGTAGTGCGCCAGCCAGAGCGCGGTGCGTTCGGGGTCGGCCAGGTCTTGCTTGTTGAGGACTTTGAGCGCGGGTTTGGTCGCGGTGAGTTCGGCCAACATGGGGTTGGCGCTCGAGCCGGGCAAGCGCGAGTCCAGCAGCTCAATGACCACATCAATCTCCTTGATGCGCTCTTGAATTGCCTTGCGGGTCAGGTGCATATGCCCCGGGAACCACTGAATTGCCATGCCGTGTGTCTTTCTGCCTGTCGCTAAACCCCGCATTGTCCCGTATGTGGGCGGTACGCGCCGCTTAGGCAGCCGCACCTAGGAAACAGGCCGGATTTAAGGTGCCTTCACTAGGGGGGTTCTTGAAAATCCTCCCATCACCCCACGGGTTTAACTTTGCAGGAGCCTTTCATGACCGCCACCACCCTCACCCTCGCCACCAACGACTTGATCAACACCTACGGCAACACCGCCAAAAACGTGATCAACGCCTACCGCCTGGGCAACGCCCGCGCCGCCGGCTACGTGGAAAAAACCTGGTCTGCTGCCGTACAAAAAGCCGGCAAGCGCATCAGCAGCGAAGTGCGCACCAACGCCCTGAGCGCCCAGAAGAAGCTCACCGGCTACTACGTGCAAGGCGTGACCCTGACCACCGACAGCGCGGACATCGCCGTCAACAAGGCCGTGGAACTGGCAGGCAAGAGCCTGGAGCAAGTGGCAGTGAACGCCAACCGCTTTGAACAAAGCACCGGTTTGAGCACCCTGAGCACCGTGGCCAATGCCGCAGTACCCGCCGTGGTCGCTGTCCAAAAAGTGGCGGCCAAGCTGGAAGCCAAGAGCGGCGACCTGGCCACCCGCATCGCGGGCTCCAAGGTGAAAGCCAAGGCTGCCACTGCCAAGCGAGTCGTGAAAAAAGCTGTGCGCACCGCGGCTCCCCGCGTGCGCAAAGCTGCCGCTGTGGCAGTGGAAGCGGCTGTCGCGGCCTAAGCCGCCGTGGCGCTGCGGCGCCCTGCCAACAAACGGTGGGGCGCTAAAAATTCCTTGAGGTAGATATCAAAGGGCATGGTGTCTGCCGCTTCAATAGCGCGTTGCTTTTCCCACGACCGCGCCGACTCCTGCTCAAACAAAGCCTGTTGCGCAGCCGGCAAAGGCTCCGCCAACATGGTTGCACGCGTCTGGTTGCTTTGCGCCAACACGAAAGCCGAAAACGAGCCCGCGTGCTCCTGCTGCATCGCCCGGAGGACCCGGGCGGACGGCAGCGTGTCTGGCTGATCCAGCCCCACCGCAGCGGCCTTCAGAGCCTCTGTGTACAGCGTGTTGCCATGGGCCGCGTCCAGCGCTTGAGCGAAGGGCAGCATCTGGGTCAGCAAGTCATGCCCCCACTCCACCAGCGTGACCGGTTTGCCGTCGCGCTGCAAGAGCAAGCCGGGCTGGCGGCCGCGCTCTGCAACATCTTGCTGGTTGCGCGCCAGTGCGGTGATTTCGGCCGGTGAATCGTCCGGGCTGGCAGTGGCCAGGCTGTGCAGCAAAAACACGTCAATAAAGCGCATGGTGCTGCTGTTGATGCCCACCACCTCAAAGGGGTCGAGGTCCATGAGCCGCACTTCAACGTATTCGACACCGCGCTCACGCAGGGCGTGCAATGGCCGCTCGCCCGCAAACGTGACCCGCTTGGGGCGGATGGTGCCGTAAAACTCGTTTTCAATCTGCAACAAGCTGGTGGCCAGCTGGCGGTAAGCGCCGTCCGGCCCCTGCACACCGATAGCCTCGTAGGCCGGGTAGGCCTGGGTCAACGCCCCGTGGAGTGAGTGGCCGTAGCCCTCCAAGCTGTTGTAGCTCACCGCGAGCGACGACTGCGCATCGCTCTGGTAGCCCAAGCGCCCCATGCGCAACGAGGTGGCATAAGGCAAATACATGGTGCCGGGTGTCAGCGCCTGCAACTGGTGCTGCCGCCCTGCCACAAAGGTGGCACACACCGCCGGCGAAGCGCCGAACAGGTAGAGCAACAAAAACGCATGGCGACGGAAGTTGCGGATAAGCCCGAAATATGCTTCGCTCGACACATCGGGCAAGGACCAGTTGTAGTGAATGCCCGAAATAGTTTGCATGCGCCGGCCGTAGCGGTGGCCCAGGCCCATGCGGTACACGGTTTTGGAGCGTCCCACATTGGAGGTGCCGTATTGGCCCAGCGGAATAGCGTCGTCACCGGGCAGGCAACACGGCATGCTCGACACCCACAAGCGCTCTTCCCCCATGGACTGCAGCGTGAAGCGCTGCACATCGGTCAGCTCTTGCAGGCAGTCTTCAGGCTGCGCATGCACGCCCGTGATGAGTTCGACCTGCGACTCGCTGAAATCCGTGGTGATGTGGGGGTGTGTGAGCGCCGAGCCCATGGCGGCGGGGTGTGGCGTCATGGCTAACGAGCCATCAGGCAGCGCGCGCAAGCTCTCTTTTTCAAGCCCGCGACGGATGCCACGCAGCCGTTCGGGAGTCAGGGCGCTGAGGGCCTCTTGTGTGTTGTCCATGACCAAAGGCCCTTCAGAAATCAAACGGGGCGCAAAGGTACCACAGGCGTACGAAACGTGCAGAACACCGGTTTTACCTTTGCCTGTAGTCCAAATAGCGATGTTTTCCGCTATTTCAAGCGTTTGCGATAGCAGTGGAATGTGAATAATGGAGGGATGGATGCCATCGACATCATCATCTGGTCCTGCATGCTCGGGGGCCTTATCACCCTCGCATTAGGCGCACTGGCGGAACTTCGCACCCAAGCCACTATCGACCTTTGGCGCGGCACCGCCTACGTCTTCGTGTTGGGCAGCAGTTGCGTGTGGCTCTCCGGCTTGCCCAGGGTCATGCTGCCCGACATGGCACCACAAACAGAACTCATGCTGCAGGTCACCCTCGGGCCACTCAGCGGCGCCATGATGCTGCGCTACCTCGGCCTCTGGCTGGGGGTGGCCGTGGTGGACCGGCTGGTCTACCTCACCATCAATTGGGGGGCGGCAGCTCTGGTGCTGGTCGCCATGGTTCTAGGCCTGGCCATGCAAGGCATCTTGCCACTGGGCGAGGCGCAACCTCTCGTGGTGGCGGCGCTGGCGTGCCTTGCAGGTGTGGCGCTGGGGCTGCAGGCCTGCTTGCGGGCCTACCACTTGGGCGACGACCTGGCAGGCGCCATGGCAACTGCCTGCGGGCTGCTGGCCCTGATGGTGGCCGGGCTCTACACCCGGGCTATCTGGCCCGACGCGGTCAGCCACGGCGCCAAAGCGCTGATAGCGGCCTGCACGCTGGTGCATTTCTTCATGGGCGTGGACCTGACCGCCAAACGTAACCGGCAGAGTTGGCTACTCAAGCGCCGCGTGACCGATGCCAAAGGTTTCGACACCGCCACTGGACTCCCCAGCGGCTCGGTGCTGCTCAACAAAGTAGACGATGCCTTCTGGCGGGCTAACCGTGCCGGCGCGGAATGCGCTGTCATAGCACTGCATTTGCGCAACCTCTATGCCATGGGCGACTCCGCAGGCCATGACGCAGATCAGCAGATTCTGGCGACGGTATCAGCCCGGATACGACGCGCAGTGGGCTTTCGGTGCCTGGTGGGGCTGTACCACCCGCGCTGTTTTGTGGTGGTATTGGCCCATGCCCACAAACCCCAAGAGGTGGAGCGCATTCTTTTCCGCCTGCGGGTTTTGCTGTCCAAGCCTTTGCTTCTGAGTGACTCTCAAGCTGGCATGCACCATTTCAAGCCGCAGTTAGGCGTGGCGTTCTCGAACTGGGTGGGCGATGGCCAGACAGCGCAAGAAATACTCGATGCCACCGAGCAACGCGCACTCGCACAGGTGAACCTGGACCTAGCAGTCGACCCGGAACCTGTCGGATCGGCCCTACCCACCGCAGCCAGCCCACTGAGCTAGCCACCGTGTGCAACGGGGGCCGCTGCTCCCGATAGCTCAGCCCGCCAAGTGCGACAAAGCGCGGGTCACTTCTTGGCTGCCTTGCGCGGCACCACTCTCCGGCACCATGTCACCCGCGCGGGCCAACACTTGGCGCAGGTTGGCGGCCAATTTTTCTGGCGCTTGCGCATCCAGCCCGATCCACGCGCCTTGCGTCAGCGTAATGTGCGCAGCCTCCACACTGCCGGCACCGGCGCACAGCGTGGTACGGGTGGGCGCATCTTCAGACACCAGCACCAGCATGGCGGGCACCACAGCTTCGGGCTTGAGGGCTGCAAGCACCTGCGGCGGCATCAAGCCCTCTGTCATGCGTGTGGCCGCCGTGGGGGCCAAACTGTTGACGTGGATGTTGTTTTTGGCGCCCTCCAAGGCCAGGGTTTGCATCAGGCCCACCAGCGCCAGCTTGGCAGCGCCGTAGTTGCTTTGGCCGAAGTTGCCATACAGGCCGGAGCTGGAGGTGGTCATCAAAATGCGGCCGTATTTCTGCTCGTTCATGTGCGGCCACACGGCCTTGCAGCAGTGCACCGCGCCCATGAGGTGCACGTCCACCACGGTGCGGAAGTCGGCAATCTCCATCTTGGCAAAGCTCTTGTCGCGCAGGATGCCGGCGTTGTTCACAAGAATATCGATCCGACCCCAAGCATCTAAGGCCTGCTGCACCATGGCCTGCACAGCCTCAAAGTCGGTGACCGATGCGCCATTGGCCATGGCCTCGCCCCCGGCGGTGCGAATCTCGGCCACCACCGCCTCGGCTGCAGACAGCGAGCTGCCAGACCCATCGCGCGCGCCGCCCAGGTCGTTCACCACCACTTTGGCACCGCGCGCGGCCAGGGCCAGCGCATGTTGGCGACCCAAGCCGCCGCCTGCGCCCGTTACGATGGCCACGCGGCCTGTGAAATCTAATGCCATGCTTGTCTCCTCAAAAAGTTAGGTCAGGCTCAGGGCAAGTCCGTAGGCCCGTAGTCAGCTGCCGATACTTTAATTCAAGCAGTTGCTCACCAAAAAACAAAAGAGAAAAGACAGTCCCATGCAAGACATGCTCGAACCCACCTCCGGCGCCGCCCGCGACGCATCGACCGTGGTGCTGCTGCGCGACACGCCCGAGGGGCTTGAAGTATTTTTAATGAAACGCAGCGGCCTCTCCGACACGTTTGGCGAGGCCTATGTGTTCCCCGGCGGCAAGCTGGACGCGCATGACAGCAGCCCCGCCGCCCTAGCTGCCCTCAATGAGCCCGCCACCACACTGGCCCACCGCTTGGGCGAACCCGGGTTGCCCGACGACACGGCCGCCGCCCTGTATGTGGCCGCCCTGCGCGAGTTGTTTGAAGAAGCTGGCGTGCTGTTGAGCGCGGCCCCCCACCGGCCGGCCGGCGTGTCGCCCGCAGACTGGCAGGCATGGCTGGGCTCCCCCGCTGCCAGCTTGGATGCCACCGCCTTGGTACCCTGGAGCCGGTGGATCACCCCACGCATGGCAGCCCTGAGCAAAAAGCGTTTCGACACCCGCTTTTTCTTGGCCATGGCACCCGGCGACCAGATCGCCAGCCACGACAACCATGAAACCACTGCCAGCATTTGGCTCAAGCCCATCGAGGCCCTGCAGCGCTACTACCGCCAAGAGATAGAAATGGCGCCACCCCAGATCATGAGCCTGGGCCACTTGGCCCGCTACGCCACCGCGGCAGACGCCATCCGCGCAGCGCAGGCGCAACTGCCACCCTGTGTGCTCCCCGAGAACTTTGACGAGAACGGCACCACCGTGCTCAGCTACCCCGGCGACCCCCGTCACTCGGTGGCGCAACGCGCCCTGCCCGGCCCCACCCGCATGCTGGTGCGCAACAAGCGCTTTGTGCCGCCTGATGGACTGGACAGTTTGTGGCGTTAAGTGCTGCGTAAACGCTACAAATTCAGTAGCTACTCGCGCATACTCCACGAGGGCTAGAAGCCGATTGAATGCTTAAACCGGGATAGACCGGCGTATCCACGCATCCACGTCGCTGGGTTTGACCAGCGTGCGCATGTCGTCAAAAGCGACTTGCGCTTCGGGGTAGTGGCGGCGCAGCAGGTTGAGCCACTGCTTCACACGGCCGGCTTGTTGCTTTTGCTCCAAGCGGGTGCTGGCCACCTGCCAGAAGGCATGCATGAGCGGGCCCAGGTCTTGCCAGGTCCAGTCATCGCCCGGCTGGGCCATGCCGTCCGGCGCAGTGCCCATGGCGGCCAGAATGCTGCGGGCCAGCGCGGGGCGGGCCACGATGCCGCGGCCCAACATCAGTGTGTGGCAGCCGCTTTGCGCCACGGCAGCTTGGGCGTCTTGCACGTTCCAGATTTCGCCATTCACCACCACCGGCACCTGCACCGCGCCCCGCACATCGGCCACGCGGTCCCAGTAAGCGGGCGGGCGGTAGCCCTGGGCCTTGGTGCGGGCATGCACCACGATCTCGGCTGCGCCACCGGCCTCCAGCGCGCGGGCGCAGTCCAGGGCCAGGCTGTCGTCGTTGTAGCCCAAGCGCATCTTGGCGGTCACGGGAATGTGGGCCGGCACCGCCGCGCGCACGGCGGCCACGATGGTGTGCAGTATCTCGGGGTCTTGCAGCAGCGTAGCGCCGCCGCCATGGCGGTTGACCACCTTGGCCGGGCAGCCGAAGTTCAGGTCAATGCCGGGCGAGCCCATCTCGGCCAGGCGGGCGGCGTTTTCGGCCAGGCAAAGTGCGTCTGAGCCCAGCAGCTGCGGCCACACCGGCACGCCCGCATAGGTGCGCGCGCCAAATGCCAGCTCAGGCACGGTGCGCAACATGGCCTTTTCAGACATGAGCGTGTGCGTGATGCGGATGAACTCCGACACGCACTTCTCCACCCCGCCCACACGGGTCAGGATGTCGCGCAACACAAAGTCAAGAAGCCCCTCCATGGGGGCGAGGTAGATACGTACGGGCACGGGGAGTGGGGAGATGCGGCTCTGGAGGAATCAGGGGCGCATTGTCACCGAACAGGTTTTTCTGAAACGCGTTAGTGGGAATCGCCTAGCCACACAGTGCCTTGCCGCTGAAGCAGTGCCCTCGATACCTCGGCCAGAAAGAAAAATGAGTGCGGCAAGAAATACGGCACAACAGTTCAGCGGTGCGCGGAACCTGCGCGCGTCCGTTGGAACGGCAAGCTAGAAGTGGGCGCCTCAAGACGCTCGGCGAGCCAAATCTTGATAACAGACTGCCGTGTAACTCCCAGCTTGCTAGCTTCGCGATCTAGCGAGTCAATCATCCATGTTGGAAAATCGACATTCACCCGCCTTTGCTCTTGCAAAACACGCTTGGCTTTGGATAAATCCAAAGAGGCCGTGATGTCGACACCCTCATCAAACTGTTGCTCGAATTTTTTAGCTTTCATAAAGTGCCACCTCTTCTGTGCGTGCGCGACGCACGGATATCAATCGGACATTGATGCCTCTGTAAGTAATGACCGCAGACCAATGTTTCCCATCAATCAATCCAATCACCAAATACCGCGGTTCATCATCCGTTTTAGCCGGAATCTGCAGCAGCATCGGGTCGTTCCAGAGAACTTGCGCATCGACAAAATCGATGCCGTGTTTAGTGCGATTGGATTCGCTTTTCGCGGCATCAAATTCAAATGCGTACATGGTATAAAAATTATACCTTTAAAGACTTTAGTGAGGGAGTGCTAGTTCGGCATCTAACATGGCGATGACCGGACAACACCAAGTCGTGGCGAAGCCGTCACTTGGTGTTATGGGTCCGTGTCGATTGTCGGGTTATGCCGCATTTGCCCGCTTCCGTTCACGAAACCGGGTCTGTTCCGAATTCATCAATATCAGCATTCCGGTGACGCCCAAGGTCAGAAATAGCCCAGTAAACCAGAGACTGTCCACCTCGCGCACTGGTCGGCTGATCGTGGGATCGTCTTTCAAATACGTGACGAATGTCTGTGTCCCGATGGAGATGCTTTCGCAACCCGCACGGCCTCCGCCCACTCCGTATCTACCTTGATAGTCTCTACCCTCCACGCTGAACCTGTATGCAACCCATTGGGTGGATGTTCTTCGACAGTCTTTCTCCACAACGAAACCCGTGGTCCCAATTCCGCTGTTCTCCAACAAGTAGTTTTCGTAACTGGAACGCCATGCGAGTGCGTGAAACGCTATCGCAATTGCTATTGCGGCAGCCCACCTTGCAGCCTTTCCCATGGGAACTAGCAGGTAGAGGATCGTAATGGCAGCAAAAATTAGCGTCACAGCCATACTTCTTTCGTTCCGATGTCTTGTGCGGCATAGCGTCCGAGCTAAGCGGGCGACGACGGCAGGGCGCTAGGCCCGGACCGATGACAATGGACAGAGCAGCACCGGCCCGGGCCTAGTGGCCTGCCATTGGCGCTCCGCTTAAGTGAGTGGTTTAGCCGCACCGGGATTCCCTCACGACTCTACTCTTTCACCAGTGCCTCGATCTTCTTCTGGTCAAGAAACTGGCCGATTCGACCAAACCCTTGTCCGACATTTGGGTGAGTCATTAGCGAAGCCGAAGCCACTTGCCCAAGAATCTGAAAGCTGAGTTGCATTGCGATTGCACCCTCATACTTCAGCGCTTCACTGGTTTCTTTCCGACAGGCTACTGTTAGCAGGCGATCCATTAACGCGGCTGCCGTCCTGTCGATGTCATCGCGTTGCTCGGTAGAAACTGATGAGATATTCGATACATCCGGATGCAATGCTGCGTTCGCAAACATCCAACGAACAAGGTCAGTCTTGTCCTTCTGAGATGTAGCGGATACCAAGCACTTCCCCATGGTGTCAGCGTAGACACCTGCAATTACACTACTTGGCGCTGTGATGAGGATCGTGAGAAATAGAAGGAAGAGGGGCTTCATCATGGAGTTCATAAGTTGGAGACGTAACGGCGGTTTCTGTGCGGCATAGCGTTGGAGGCTACCGGGACGCAACCCGTGCCGCGCTGCGGCAGCCCGAGGTTGCGCATCCTCGTGGGTCGACCGGTTAGAAGTTTGACGATTTCATTTCTTGAGCAGCGCGTGGTACCCATCTAAAAAAGTCCTGTATTTGGCGCATGGGACACCCTTGTTTGCAATATTCTCACTCGCGGTTTTTCTATGGTTTGCTATAGCTTCAGACAACACTTGGTCTCGCTCGGTCTTCACAAGGCCCCGACTTTCGCCTTCTGCCAAGATTCGTTGGGCTGACTCTCTTTGCACATGTGCGTACTTCTGTTGCCATGCGGAAAAAACAGCACGACTGGGATAGCCACGCTGTTCGCAATAATCGGCGCTCAGTGAAGCGTACTCAAAATAGAGCAGGTTTTCAGCCGCGTCCTTGAAACTGACCGCAAACGCCGGGCGGAATGTGAGCAACAGAAGTGCCGCAATGGCAGCGATGGTGTTGATTTTCATCGGCACCGTCTACGTGTTATCGACGTCAAACAGGTCTTATGAACAACTTTGCGACTCACCATGACGACCTCCCAGCGCTTTGTTTAAGTCCTTGATTTATAGCTGACTTTGGGAGGTCGGCAGCGAATGCCCACCAACGAAAATTCCGTAAACCCCACACGCTTACTTACGAAGAAAAAGTCCCTGCTCTTAGGCAAGTTTCCGTCAATGCCTTGCAAGGCAAGATTTCATAGCGCACTAGCCATTCACTATCTTTTTCATAGCTACTCGCGCAATAAAAAAGAGGGCCGCGGCCCTCTTTTACTTGAAAACGGCAGCTCACAAAGCTTAGTGCCGGATCAAGTGGTCAAACGCGCTCAGCGCAGCCTTGGAGCCTTCGCTGGCTGCAATCACGATTTGCTTGTAGGGCACGGTGGTGCAGTCGCCTGCGGCAAACACGCCGGGCACGTTGGTGTGGCCCTTGGCGTCCACCTCGATTTCACCAAACCGGCTCAGCTCCACCACGCCCTTCAGGAACTCGGTGTTGGGCACCAAGCCGATTTGCACGAACACGCCTTCCAGCGCTAAGTGGTGCTCCACGCCGGTGGCGCGGTCTTTGTACTTAAGGCCGTTGACCTTGCCGTCTGCACCGGTAATTTCGGTAGTTTGGGCGTTGGTGTGCACAGTCACGTTGGGCAGGCTGTGGAGCTTTTTCACCAGCACAGCGTCGGCCTTCAGTTGGTCGGCAAACTCAATCACGGTCACATACTTCACCACACCAGCCAGGTCTATAGCGGCTTCGATGCCGGAGTTGCCGCCGCCAATCACCGCCACGTCTTTGCCCTTGAACAAGGGGCCGTCGCAGTGCGGGCAGTAGGCCACGCCTTTGTTCTTGTACTCGGCCTCACCGGGCACGTTCACATTGCGCCAGCGCGCGCCGGTGGACAAGATCACGGTCTTGGCCTTGAGCGTGCCGCCGTTGGCCAGCACCACTTCGGTCAAGCCCCCAGCTTCTGCGGCGGGCACAATTTTGTCGGCGCGCTGCAGGTTCATGATGTCCACGCCATACGAGCGGGTCTGGGCTTCCAGGGCAGCGGCGAACTTGGGGCCGTCGGTTTCTTGCACCGAGGGGTAGTTCTCAATAGCCATGGTGTCGTTGGTCTGGCCGCCAAAGCGCTCTGCCGCCACACCCACGCGGATGCCTTTGCGCGCCGCGTACACCGCAGCGGCCGCACCAGCGGGGCCACCGCCCACGATGAGCACGTCATACGGGTCTTTGGCGCTCAACTTGGCGGCATCTTTGTCGGCGGCGCCGGTGTCGAGCTTGGCCACAATTTCTTCCACCAGCATGCGGCCGTTGCCAAACAAAGCGCCGTTCAGGTAGACGCTAGGCACGGCCATGATTTCGCGGGCGTTGATTTCGTCTTGGAAGGCGCCGCCTTCAATGACGGTGGTTTTGACCTTGGGGTTCAAGATAGCCATGAGGCTCAAGGCCTGCACCACGTCCGGGCAGTTGTGGCAGGTGAGGCTCATGTAGACCTCAAAGTTGAAGTCGCCGTCCAGACCTTTGATCTGGTCGATCACGTCTTGCTCGACCTTGGGTGGGTGGCCGCCAGTCCACAGCAGGGCCAGCACCAGCGAGGTGAATTCATGGCCCAGGGGCAGGCCGGCAAAGCGCAGGTTGGTGTCAGTGCCACCGCGCTTGAGGCTGAAAGAGGGTTTGCGGGCATCCGTGCCGTCGTAGGCGACCGAGATTTTGTCGGCACGCAAACCTTGAATGGTTTGCAGCAGGTCGCGCATTTCGACCGAGTTGTCGTCATCACCCAGCGACGCCACGATCTCGATCGGCAGCGTCACGCGCTCCAAATAAGCGCCGAGTTGGGATTTGAGGGTGTCGTCTAACATGGTGATTCCTTCTGTTTACTATCAAATTCATAGCTAGCTGCGCAGGTTTTGCGAGGGCTAGCGGCCCATTTGGGCATAAAAAAGCCGGGCAGCAGAGCGCACACGCGCTCTGACGCTACCCGGCTGGTGAGCGCGCCGCAGCGCGCTACCGTGGGGCCAAGCTCTTTAGATCTTGCCGACCAGGTCCAGGGAAGGAGTGATGGTCTTGGCGCCTTCGTTCCACTTGGCGGGGCACACTTGGCCTGGGTTGGCGGCGGTGTACTGAGCAGCCTTGAGCTTGCGCAGGGTTTCTTTCACATCACGTGCGATTTCGTTAGAGTGCACTTCCATGGTCTTGATCTGACCTTCTGGGTTGATGATGAAGGTGCCGCGCAGGGACATGCCGTCTTCGTCAATGTGCACGCCGAAACCGCGGCTCAACACGTGGGTAGGGTCGCCGATCAGGGGGAACTTGGCCTTGCCCACTGCGGGGGAAGTCTCGTGCCACACCTTGTGCGCGAAATGGGAGTCGGTGGTCACGATGTAGACCTCTGCACCGGCCTTCTGGAATTCAGCGTAGTTGTCAGCTGCGTCTTCCACTTCGGTGGGGCAGTTGAAGGTGAACGCTGCGGGCATGAAAATGAACACGTTCCACTTGCCCTTGAGGGATTCGTTGGTCACGGTAACGAACTTGCCGTTGTGGAAGGCTTCGTTCTTGAAAGGAACGATGGTGGTGTTAATCAAAGACATGGTGATTTCCTCTTGAATTGGTTGTTCGATAAGTGAACGGGGTGAATCTTAGGCCCAGATTGCGATGTGTAGGGTTGATTGATCCAATCAAGCAGATTGGAAAAACCTATAGGCCTGACCCACACCCCATAGGAATCTCCCATGGGCTCATGACACCGATGTGAACAGCCGGTGGTGCAGCCGCCGCAAAGACCACCACACACTGCCCGCTACCACCGGTATAGCCGCAGCCGCGGTGAGCTCGGGGCTCCAGGGCCAGCCGTGGTGCGAGGCTGCCTTGGCCAGATAGCTCACCAGGCCGATGATGTAGTAGGTGATGGCCGCCACCGAGAGCCCCTCCACCGTGGACTGCAGCTGCAGCTGCAAGCCCTGGCGGGTGTTCATGGTGGCCAAGAGCGCCTGGCTGCTTTGCTGCTGCTCAATTTCCACCCGCGTGCGCAGCAGGTTGCTGATGCGGGACACGCGCTGCGAGAGCGCGTCCTGCCGCCGGCTGGACCACGCACAGGTGCTGCGCGCGGGGGTGAGGCGCCGGTCCATGAACTCGCGGATGGTTTGCATGCCCGCCAAGCGGGACTCGGCAATGTCTTCAATGCGCTTGTCGACCAACTCGAAATACGCGGCGCTGGCCGAGAAGCGCGAATGGGTGGCCGCGTGCTGGCTCTCCACCTGCCCGGCCAGACGGGTCAGGCGGTCGAGCAACAGGGGCTCGTCGTTGCGGGTGGCGGAGCGAATGGCTTCTGCCAACTCTGCCAGCTCGCGCTCGGCGCTGGCCAGCACGTGCGAGGCCTCGCGCGCGGCAGGCAGGCCCAAGAGCGCGGCCATGCGGTAGGTCTCGATTTCCAGCAGGCACTGCACCAGGCGGCCCAGGCGGCGCGGCGTCATGCCGCCGGCCAGCAGCACCATGCGGGAGAAGCCATCGGCGTGTACCGAAAAGTCGGTGTAAACCTCGCCCAGCCCATCGGCCACGGTGGAGGCCACCAGGGTTTCTTCGTGCAACACATGGCGCAGCCAGGGCAGCGCGTGGTCGTTTTTGGCAGGCAGCAGCCACAGGTGCAGGCAGGCCAGGCACTCGCCGGGCAGCTCGGCAAACCACTGCTGGGGCACTGCATCCAGCGCGACCTCGGGAGCCCGCTCGGTGCCGCTTTGCTCGGCAATGCTGCGCATAAAGGTCCAGGTCACAAACTCCGTGTGTAGCTCCCAGCGCACCTTGAAGGGGCCGAAGTCCATGCGCATGTGGATAGAGCCCTCTTCGGGTGCCGGGAGGTGGTGGTCGCGCGCCAACGCTGCCATGTGGGCTCGGCTGGCATCGCGCTGCACCGCGTTGCAGGCCATCACCACATGTGAGAGCGCCATGGGCATGCCCATGGGCTCGGGCGGGCGGGCATGCACTTCGTTGTGCAGAGAAAGGCGCAGGCGGTGCTGAGGGGGGAGCTGTGTCATGGCGGCTTCGATGAGGTCATGCTGCACTGCAGCGTTACCCCATCATAGAGCCGCACAAGGGCACCAGCGCCCCGGCATATTCACACGAAGTTGCCTTTGTCCTCCAGAAGGTGGCAACCGCTGATCAGCCATTCATTCTTTTTGTGGCGCTCCAGGGTGTAGGCCGCAATCCAGTTGACGCCGTTTTCGTCTGTCAGGCGCACCTTGACCAGCGCCTCTTCACCCGCAATGACGGGCTTGAAGAACGCAGCGCTCGCATGGCGGTAGACCACTCCGTAGCGGAACTTGACCAGACTCATGAAGTTCTTGGCGCTACCCGACGAGGCCTTGATACCCGGGCTGGCGTATTTGAAGGCTTGCTCGGCATCGTCAGCGGCAAATGCGTCCAGCTGCTGCTGAATGACGGCAATCACCGCAGCCTCGATACGGTCAGGCTGCGCCTGTGCGGGTGCCACCCCACTCCATGCCACCAAGCCCAGCAGCAGAGCGATGCTGAGCGCTTCTTGAAAAAAACGGCTAAAGCGATAGGCCATACCACCTCCTGTCAGGAAGGACGCCGGTGGAGGGATATCAAACACCGGTGAGACCAGTCTAGTCCTGAGCTCATGCGCTACCACCCGCCCTGCCGCTTACCCCAGTGAAACGATGGGGCACTCTCTGCGCCCAGAAAAAAGGCACCCGAAGGTGCCTTTGTGCGAGAAACGTAGCGGCGGACATCAATCCTCCACAAACGCCTCCTCCCGCTTAGCCTTGATAGACGGCAGCATCACCACCACCAGCAAAGCAAGAGCTGCTACCAACAGAGAAGCAGACAGCGGCCGTGTCACAAACACACTCCAG
>NZ_JAAFIX010000010.1 GCF_013297935.1 Rhodoferax sp.
AATCTTGCTATCGAATTAGGAGAAGACCCAGAACCGTGGATGATTGCGGCAATGCTAGAGAACAAGCATGAAGCCGCATTGATAGACAGGCTGCGATCACGCAAGCCAGAGTGGCGGAAGCTGTGAGATTCGAACTCACGGAGGGGATAAACCCTCGCCGGTTTTCAAGACCGGTGCCTTAAACCGCTCGGCCAAGCTTCCAGAGCTGCGTATTCTAACTGCGCGCAGCCGGGTTTTTTGTCAGGCGGCTTTCAGCATGCCTTTGGTTTCGATGAAAGTGATCACTTCCTGCAGGCCGGTCAGGTCTTTGAGGTTGGTCATGGCAAAGGGCTTCATGCCTTTGGGCGTGTTGCGCATGCGCTCGGTGTCAGCGCGCATCACCTCCAAATTGGCGCCCACGTGGGGGGCCAGGTCGGTTTTGTTGATGACGAACAAATCGCTCTTGGTGATGCCGGGGCCGCCTTTGCGGGGAATCTTCTCGCCGGCCGCCACGTCGATCACGTAAATGGTCAGGTCGCTCAGCTCGGGGCTAAAGGTGGCGGCCAGGTTGTCGCCGCCGCTCTCCACAAACACGATGTCGGCATTGGGGAAGTCCACCAGCATGCGATCGATGGCCTCTAGGTTGATGGAGCAGTCTTCGCGGATGGCGGTGTGCGGGCAGCCGCCGGTTTCCACGCCCATGATGCGCTCAGCAGCCAGCGCGCCGCTCACGGTCAGCAGGCGCTGGTCTTCCTTGGTGTAGATGTCGTTGGTGATGGCGACCAGGTCGTACTGGTCGCGCATGGCCTTGCACAGCATTTCGAGCAGGGTGGTTTTGCCGGAGCCCACGGGGCCGCCTATGCCTACGCGCAGGGGGGGAAGGGTCTTGGTGCGGTTGGCGATGTGGTGCAGTGCGGACATAGTATTTGCTATAAAAAAGTGAGCTGCTTGCGCAATGAATACGAAGGCTATAGCCTGATTAGGACCTAAAAAGCCTGGAGTACTGCACTTCGTGCTGACTACTCAGGATGGCCAGCATGGGGCTGAAGGCTTGGCGGGTGTCGTCGGTCACGCTCAGGGCGTCATCGACGGCGGCAGGAATCTCTGCGGTTAAGGCAGACAGGATGCGCTGCCCGGCGCTCTGGCCCAGCGGCACCGCCTTGATGGCGGCCTGCATCATGTTCTCGGCCCAGCCGAAGGCAAAGGCGAGCAGGCACTCGCGCACCGGTGCTTGGGTCGCACTTGCGGCCAGCGCAAAGGCGACCGGGTAGGTGGGCTCCTGGCGGGCGAGCAGGGCGATTTGTGCGGGTGTGGCGGTGGTGTGGTTCTTCAGCCACTCCAGCAGGCTTTTGCCCATTTGCTCGGTCTGGGCGCGCAGTTCGGCGCTCTCGCGCGTCTGTAGCACCCAGGCGTTGAGCTCGGCAATCCGGGGCTGGTCGTCTGCGCGCCAGGCGGCAATCGCTTGCGCCACCACCGGTAGCTCCGAGCGGGCCAGTGTCATGTGCAGCTGGTCGACCAGCCAGACGGATGCTTCACTTTCTGTAGCAGCTCGCGCAGTATCTACCGCGGCTTCCAGGCATTCTGAGTATGAAAAACCGCCAATGGGCAAGGCCGGGGAGGCCAGCCACATGAGCTGCATCAGGCTGCTGTCGAGCATGGTGTGATTCGTTTACTGGTCGCCGTGGTGGTGACCATGGTCATGATCGTGCCCATGGTTGCAGTCGGGGCCATGCACATGCGGCTTGGCTTGCACCGCCACTGGAATGCCGCGCAGGGTGGCAGCTGGCTTGGGCGCATGGTCATGGTTATGGCCGGCGTGGGAATGGCCGTGGTCATGCCCATGATCGTGATCGTGATCGTGTCCATGGTGATGCCCGCCGTGGTGGCCGCCGGTGGCATACGCCCCGTTTTCGGGCTCAAAGGCCTCGTCCACCGCGTTCACGATCAGGTGCATGGCGCGCAGCATGTCGGCCAGCACGTGGTCGGGCTCAATCTTCAGGTGGTCGGGCTGCAGCTCGATGGGCACATGGCGGTTGCCCAGGTGGTAGGCAGCGCGGATCAGGTCAAACGGCGTGCCGTGGTTGCGGCAGTGGGTGATCTTCAGCACCGCTTGCGGCGCGGCGTGGGCCACGATGAGCGAGCCGTCCTCGGCCACCAGCACATCGCCACCGCGCACCACGGTGCCACGGGGCAAAAACACGCCGATCTGGCGGCCCGCGGAGTCGGTGGCGTCAAAACGGCTTTTCTGGCGCACGTCCCAGTCCAGCTCGACGGTGGTGGCGCGCTTGACGAGGACCGGTGCCAGGCCTTGGCCTTGGGGGATGCATTTGGAGACTTGGAGCATAAAAATTCAGGAGTTCTAGTAGTTGGCCGCATTGTGGCGCAGGGGCGCCAGCACACTCAGGTAAGGGCCTTCGTCATGAACCGACTCCAGGGATCAATCTGGTAGTCCGCAAAAGGACCGCACTCCGCAAAGCCCTCGCTTTCATACAAGCGGTGTGCCGGGAAGAACGGGGCGTTGGTGCCGGTTTCCAAGCTGATGTGCTGCACACCTTGTAGGCGTGCAGCGGCTTCCATATGGCGCAGCAGTGCGCGCGCAACTCCTTTGCGTTCATGGCCTGCGGCGGTGCGCATGGACTTGAGTTCGGCATGCGCGGCACTGTGCCTTTTGAGCGCGCCACAGCCCATGAGGGCATCCCCGTCCCAGGCCGTCCAAAAGGTAATAGACGGATGGCGCAAGGCGTCCAGATCGAGGGCGTGCACGCTTTCGGGTGGTGAGTGCTGGTGCATTGCATCTAGGTGCACTTGCAGCAAGGCGGCAATAGCCTTGCCCTGCAGGTCATCGATGCGAATGTCCATAACGTGCAATCGGAAACTTCAGAACAAAAAGTACCGCTGCGCCATCGGCAACTTGACTGCTGGCTCGCAGGTCAGCAACTGGCCGTCGGCGCGCACGCTGTAGGTTTGCGCGTCGATTTCCATGGTGGGCAGGTAGCTGTTGTGCACCATGTGCTGTTTGCGTACGCCACGGATGTTTTTCACCGCACTCACGTTTTTGGCCAGGCCAAAGCGCTCCTTGATTCCGTCGTTCAAACCCGCTAGCGACACAAAGGTGAACGAGCCGCGGTGCAATGCGCCACCGAAGCTGCCGAACATGGGGCGGTAGTGCACCGGCTGCGGGGTGGGGATAGACGCGTTCGGGTCGCCCATGGCGGCGTGGGCGATGAAGCCGCCTTTCAAAATCAGAGCGGGTTTGACGCCGAAGAAAGCGGGTTTGTAGATCACCAAGTCGGCCCACTTGCCGACTTCGATGCTGCCCACTTCGTGGCTGATGCCGTGCGAAATCGCAGGGTTGATGGTGTATTTGGCCACATAGCGTTTGGCGCGGAAGTTGTCGTTGCGCACACTGTCTTCGGGCAAGCTGCCGCGCTGCGACTTCATCTTGTCGGCCGTCTGCCAGGTGCGGATGATGACTTCGCCCACGCGGCCCATGGCCTGGCTGTCGCTGCTCATCATGGAGATTGCGCCCATGTCGTGCAGGATGTCTTCCGCCGCAATGGTTTCTTTGCGGATGCGGCTCTCGGCAAAGGCCAAATCTTCGGCAATGCCCGCGTCCAGGTGGTGGCAGACCATCAGCATGTCCACATGCTCGTCCAGTGTGTTCTGGGTGTAGGGCATGGTGGGGTTGGTGGAGCTGGGCAAAAAGTTGGCTTGGCCTACCACTTTCAAGATGTCCGGGGCGTGGCCGCCACCTGCGCCTTCGGTGTGAAAGGCGCACAGGCCGCGGCCCTTGGTGGCCTCGATGGTGTTTTCTACAAAACCGGATTCGTTGAGCGTGTCTGAGTGCAGGGCTACCTGAATCTCGGTTTCGTCGGCCACGTCCAGGCAGTTGCTGATGGCGGCCGGGGTGCTGCCCCAGTCTTCATGCAGTTTGAGACCGATCACACCCGCGTTGATCTGCTCGTGCAGCGCCGCGGGCAAACTGGCGTTGCCCTTGCCGAAAAATCCGAGGTTCATGGGGAATGCATCGGCCGCTTGCAGCATGCGCTCGATGTTCCAGGGGCCGGGGGTGCAGGTGGTGGCAAAGGTGCCGGTGGCGGGGCCGGTGCCGCCGCCCATCATGGTGGTCACGCCGCTGGAGAGGGCCTCTTCAATCTGCTGCGGGCAGATGAAGTGAATATGGCAGTCAATGCCACCTGCGGTGACGATGTTGCCTTCGCAACTGATGATCTCGGTGCCTGGCCCGATGATGATGTCCACACCCGGCTGGGTGTCCGGGTTGCCGGCTTTGCCGATGCCCACAATGCGCCCGCCTTTGAGGCCAATGTCGGCCTTGACGATGCCCCAGTGGTCCAGGATGAGAGCGTTGGTGAGCACGCAGTCCACGGCGCCTTCGGCACGGGTACGTTGCGACTGCGCCATGCCGTCGCGAATGGTTTTGCCGCCGCCGAACTTCACCTCTTCGCCATAGCTGCCCGCAGCCAAGGTGTAGTCTTTTTCGACCTCGATGATCAGGCCGGTATCGGCCAGGCGCACGCGGTCGCCCGTGGTGGGGCCGAAGATTTCCGCGTAGGCGCGGCGTCCAATCGTTGCCATAGTCAAAGACTCCCTTGGGTCAGGCCGCGAAAGCCGTAAATCATGCGGTCACCGGCAATATCGACCAGCTCCACAGTGCGTTGCTGGCCGGGCTCGAAGCGCACGGCTGAGCCGGAGGCGATGTTCAGGCGCATGCCTTGCGCAGCAACGCGGTCAAAGCCGAGTGCGCCGTTGGTTTCGGCAAAGTGGTAGTGCGAGCCGACCTGGATGGGCCGGTCTGACTGGTTTTGCACCACCACCGTTACGGTGCGGCGGCCGGTGTTGAGCAGGTGCTCGCCGTCGTCAAGAATGAGTTCGCCGGGGATCATGGTCGGTGCCTCAGAGTTGGCTGAACAAATAAACGCCCGCCACACCCAGACTGCTGCCCACGGTAGCCAGCACAGGGGCGCTGCGCGCTGCCAACCAGCGGCGGATCGACAGGCCAACGCCCACACCGCCGAGGTGCAGTACCGCAGTGGTCAACACAAAGCCTGCTGCATAGCCGGCAAAGCCGGTCTGCGGGGTTTCCGCACCATGGGCCAGACCGTGCAGCGAGGCTGCGACCGCAACCAGGCCCAGCCCGAAGGCGGGGGGCATTGGCTTGGCGGCCACCACGAGCATCAGGCCGAACAGCGACACCGACAGGGCAATCGCATGCTCTAAGTAAGGAATCGTCACGCCGCTCGCACCCAGCATTGCGCTGATTAGCAGCGCCATCAGAAAGGTGGCGGGGCCTTGCCAGGCCTTGTGGGCGGGGAAAGCGCTCACCGACCACAGGCCTACGGCCACCATGGCGAGCAAGTGGTCCAGCCCGAAGGGGTGGGCCAAGCCTTCCATGAGACTATGGGTTCCATGGCCTGTATGGGCCATAGCCCCGGTAGATACTGCACCAGCAGCTATGAAAAGAAGAGCGGATTTCAGGATTTTGGACATTGCTTTCTCCGGGAAATGGGTGTTCATACGATCGGCTGGTGCACGGTGACGAGCTTGGTGCCGTCGGGGAAGGTGGCTTCCACCTGAATGTCCGGAATCATCTCGGCAATGCCCTCCATGACATCAGCGCGGGTGAGCACGGCGCGGCCTTCACTCATGAGCTGGGCCACGGTCTTGCCATCGCGGGCACCTTCCATCACGGCGGCGCTGATGAGGGCAATGGCTTCGGGGTAATTGAGTTTCACGCCACGCGCTTTGCGCCGCTCCGCCAGCAAGGCGGCGGTGAAGATGAGCAACTTGTCTTTCTCGCGGGGAGTGAGTTCCATGATCGGTCCGGTGTGTCTGCAGATGGTGCATCGTAAGCAAAGCCCGTGCCCTGTGGTGGTGCCATACGCCAAAGGCCGCAGGCCGGTGGCATGGAAACTGCACCCTGCAGGGGGTGCCTATCGACCTCCCCCCCCCGCCGACCCCTGAAGCGCCCGCCCAGCGGGTGGTCAAAATCCGTCGCGACTACAACAACTGGGTGGCCAGCGAGACCATGGAGGATTACGCCCTGCGCTTCACGCCGCAGCGTTTTCGCAAATGGTCGGAGTGGCGGGTGGCCAACACGGCGTTCGGCGCGGCATCGTTCTTGATTCTGGAAGCCGTGGGCGCCACGCTGCTGGTGCAATACGGGTTTGTGAATGCCTTTTGGGCCATTCTGATGACGGGGCTGGTGATCTTTCTGGCGGGCTTGCCTATCAGTGTGTACGCCGCCCGCTACGGGGTGGACATGGACTTGCTCACGCGTGGCGCGGGCTTTGGCTACATCGGTTCCACGCTCACCTCGCTCATCTATGCCTCGTTCACCTTCATCTTCTTTGCGCTGGAGGCGGCTGTTATGGCCTATGCGCTGGAGCTGGCGCTGGACATACCGCCCACCTGGGGCTACCTGATTTGTGCGGTGGTGGTGATCCCGCTGGTCACCCACGGCGTGTCCACCATCAGTCGCTTGCAGATTTGGACGCAGCCTATCTGGCTGGTGATGTTGGTAGTGCCATTCGGCTTTGTTTTGGTGCGCGACCCGCAGGCTTTTGTGGGTATCACGCACTATGCTGGTGAAAAAGGTCCGGCAGGGGGTTTCGATCTGCACTTGTTTGGTGCTGCACTCACGGTGGGTATTGCCCTCATGACCCAGATGGGCGAGCAGGCCGACTATCTGCGCTTCATGCCCCAGCGCACAGCCACTAACCGGGTCGCTTGGTGGACCGGGGTGCTGGTGGGGGGGCCGGGTTGGGTCGTGCTGGGCGTTATCAAAATGCTGGGGGGCGCCTATCTGGCCTATTTGGCCATTCAGCACAGTGTGCCGACCGACCGCGCCGTGGACCCCAACCAGATGTACCTGGCCGCCTACGAGTACGTGTTCCCCACACTGGGTTGGGCGGTCGCGGCGACGGCGGTGTTTGTGGTGGTGTCGCAGCTCAAGATCAATGTGACCAATGCCTACGCCGGCTCGCTGGCTTGGAGCAACTTCTTCTCGCGGCTCACGCACAGCCATCCCGGCCGGGTGGTGTGGGTGCTGTTCAACAGCGTGATTGCGTTCATGCTGATGGAGATGAATGTGTTTCAGGCGCTCGGCGAGGTGCTGGGCTTGTATTCCAACATCGCCATCGCGTGGATCATGGCCGTGGTGGCGGACCTGGTCATCAACAAGCCGCTGGGCCTCTCGCCCAAGGGTATTGAATTCAAGCGGGCGCACTTGTACGACATCAACCCCGTGGGCGTGGGAGCCATGGCCATGGCGTCGTTGTTGTCCATCCTGGCTTACCTCGGCCTCTTTGGGGAGCTGGCCAAGGCATTTTCGGCGGTGGTGGCCTTGGTCACCGCCATGGTGACGTCGCCCTTGATTGCGTGGTGGACTCAAGGCAAGTACTACCTTGCGCGCGCAAGCACCGGAAGTTTGGTCGGCCATGCGTTTTGCGCAGGTCAAGGAGGAGCCTGCGCAGCAGGCGGGGGACACGGAGCAAAGCGCATGGTCGTCCAAACTCCAGCGCCCGGTGGGGCGCCCCAAGTGCAGCGTTGCGTCATCTGCGAGCGCGAATACGAGGGGCCGGACATGGCCCATTGCCCGGCTTACCAAGGTGCCATTTGCTCGCTGTGCTGCACGCTGGATGCCCGCTGCGGCGACATGTGCAAACCGCACGCCAATCTGGCGACCCAGTGGTCGGGGGCACTGCGCTGGCTGCTCCCACGCCGCGTGTGGCCTTTTCTGGATACGGGTCTCGGGCACTTTTTGTTGCTGATGCTGGTGATTCTGCCGATCCTGGCCACCGTGTTTGCCATGTTCTACCAGCAGGAGCTGGGCAATCTGGCCAGCTGGTCCGGTTCGCGCGACGGAGTGGCAGCGGTGCTGCGCTCCGGCTTCAGCAAAACTTTTGCAGCACTTATGTTGATGTCGTGCATCGTGGCGTGGTGGCTGGTGCTGGCGCACAAGAGTCGCCAGGTGGCCCAGGAGGAATCCAACCGGCAGAGCCATTTGTTGTTGCAAGAAATCGAGTCTCACCGCCAGACCGATATGGCCCTGCAAGAAGCCAAGCGCGTGGCCGAGCAGGCCCGCCAAGCCGCCGAGGCTGCCAATCAGGCCAAGAGCCGCTACATCAGCGCCATCAGCCACGAACTGCGTACTCCGCTCAACAGCATCCTCGGTTACGCGCAGCTCATGGGGGAAGACGCGGCCATCCCACCCCACCGCAAGCAGGCGGTGAGCGTGATCAAACGCGGGGGCGAGCATCTGCTCTCGTTGATTGAAGGCACGCTGGACATGGCGCACATTGAGAGCGGCAAGCTCACACTCAATGTGAAGCCCATGCAGTTCGCCAACGGCATGGCCGAGCTGGCCGGCATGTTTGAGCTGCAAGCAGCGGCCAAGGGCCTGCAGTTTCAGTTCGAGGTACTGGGGAATGTGCCGGAGTGGGTGCGGGCGGATGAAAAACGCTTGCGCCAGATCTGTATCAACCTGCTGGGCAATGCCATCAAATTCACGGCCACGGGGAGCGTGCGCTTGGTGCTGCGCTATGCACGGGAGATGGCACACATCGAGATTCATGACACCGGGCCGGGCATGCCGGCCCAGGAGCTAGACCGCATTTTCGAGCCCTTCACCCGGGGCTCCACGGCGGCTTCGGGGGCTGCAGTGGCGTCCGGTGGCTCGGGCTTGGGGTTGACGATTGCCAAGATGCTCACCGACCTGATGGGTGGCGAGTTGTCTGCCACCAGTGTGCTCGGGCAGGGCTCGGTGTTCAAGGTGCGCTTGTTTTTGCCGGACCTGCACATGCCTGCTGCCAGCGCCCAGCGCTTGGCCGCCCACAGCAAGCCGCGCGTGGCCTACGCCGGGGCACGCCGCAAAGTGCTGGTGGTGGACAACGAAGAGGCCGACCGCGAGTTGCTGGTGAGCCTGTTGGAGCCTTTGGGTTTTGAAGTGCGCACTGCGGCCAGCGGTCACGATTGCCTGGACCTGTTGGCCGCCGGCCTGCAGCCTGATGTGGTGTTGCTGGACCTGGCCATGCCCGGCATCGATGGCTGGGAAACCCTACGTCGCATTCGGGGCTATGCGGCGCTGGGGGGCAGCCAGCCACAGGTGGCCATTGTGTCGGCCAATGCCTTTGACCGGGGGCTGGACAACGGTTTGGGTCTGCCGCCCGAGGACTTTATCGTCAAGCCGGTGCGCCACAGCGAGCTGCTGGACTGGCTGGAACGCCGGCTGGAGCTGGTGTGGGTGGACAAGCCCGCGCCTGAAACTCCCCGGCACACCGCCCCGCAAGTGGCAGACGGTGTGCAGCCTGTGGCGGTGGGCGCGTTGCCTGCCAGTGCCTGCCGCGCTTTGCTGGAGGTGGCGCGCTTGGGCTACTACAGGGGTGTTTTGAACCAGCTGCAGAGTCTGCAGGTGCAGCACCCCGAGTGTGCGGCCTTCATTGCGCAACAGGAGGCGCTGGCCCGCCAGTACCAGTTTGAAACCATGGCTGAACAACTGCAGAAAGTGCTCGATGCAAGCCCCGCTGATGAACTCCGTTGACCCGAGCGATGTTGCCCGTCTGGATGGCACGCTGGACCGTGCCAATAGCGATGTGGTGCTCATCGTGGACGATGTGCCCGACAACCTCTCGGTGCTGCACGATGCACTCGATGAATCCGGCTACACGGTGCTGATTGCCACCTCCGGCGAGGCTGCCTTGATGCGCGCCATGCAGGCGCTACCGGATGTGATTCTGCTGGACGCGATGATGCCCGGCATGGACGGGTTCGAGGTGGCTCGCCGCCTGAAGGCAGCCCCGCAAACCACCCACATTCCTATTATTTTTATGACGGGGCTTACCGAAACCGAATATCTGGTGGCGGCACTGGAGAGCGGCGGGGTGGACTACGTGACCAAGCCCATCAAGCCTAAAGAGGTACTGGCCCGCATGGGGGTGCACCTGACCGGCGCCCGCGAGCGGCGCCAGACCCGCAACGCCCTGGATGCCTTCGGCTACGCCACCATCACGGTGCGGGCTGCCGACGGGTGCTTGATGTGGCAGACCCCACTGGCGCGGGAACTGCTGGAGCGTTACTGCGGCACCCAGGCGCCCAACACGCCGCCTGACGTGCTGGGTTGGCTGCAAGGGTGTTTGCAGACACTCGCCCGGGGGGATGCGCCGGGCAAGCTCAGTCTGGAGCGCGGCCCCAAACGCTTGACCTTCCGTCTACACCAGCAGATCGGCGATAGCGATGCCGGGGGGGACTGGCTGATCGTGATGCGTGAGGTCTCGGACACCGCCGTCATTGAGGCCATGAGCCTGTCATTCAAACTCACCGCCAAAGAGGCTGAAGTGCTCTACTGGGTGGTGAAGGGCAAAACCAACAAAGACATTGGCGACATTTTGGGCAGCAGCCCGATGACGGTGAAAAAGCACCTGGAGCGCGTGTTTGTGAAGCTGGGCGTGGAAACGCGCACAGCGGCCGCGGGTATGGCCATGACACGGATACGGCAGCTGCATCCGCAGTTTGAGGGGTAAAAACGCAGGCCTAAAATCGGCCGCAAGGCGGGGCAATTTGCTCGCGCCAAGGGCTTGATGCCCTTTCCTTGGGGTGCAAATTCTCTTGAACTTTTCAACGCTAACTCGCATGAAACGCATTGCCCTCACTGGGTTGGTCTTGTTCGTTGTGTTCGCGGCGGGAGTGCTGACGGCGATCCAACGGGGCTGGGGATCAAAATTAGTGGAGGTGTCCGTTGAGAACAGAACTTCAGCTCAGGTCCAACTCGTAAAACTCAGCTACACCAGTTGTGGCGGCACGGGTTTGCTCCAACTGCAGGAACTCGCTTCCGGGACAAATCACGTTTTCAAGTTTTTGGTTTGCGGCGAGGGTGAATATGTTGTCGAGGTGGCCCTGGCCGATGGTCGTATTCTCAAATCCGGTGCGTATGTTGAAAGTGGCTATGCGACCATCGAGCAGATCGATGCAACCCAGATTCAATCCAAGTACAGAAGCTTTTGAGATCCCAATCGCTTTTTGTAGCGGCTAGGTGTCTGGGATCGCTTCGGCTGCGCTGACACTGCGACAATCCCGCCATGAGCACCGATTCCGCCCCGCCAAACCCGCCCGCCAAGCAAGCCAACAACCCGCTGCATGGCAAAACCTTGGAGGCCATCGTGACCGAGTTGGCCGATTACTACGGGTGGGACGGGTTGGGCGAGCGCATTCCGGTGCGCTGCTTTACTTTCGAGCCCAGTGTGGGCTCCAGCCTCAAGTTTTTGCGCAAAACCCCCTGGGCCCGTGAGAAGGTGGAAGGGCTGTACCTGTTCATGCTGCGTGAAATACGCCGTTCAGGGCGCTAGGCCGCACCGCTGGTCGCTTTAGATAGGTTTTAGCGGGCGGCTCCGGGAACTCGACAATTCAACTTTTTTGAATCAAGTCATCAATTTGATTCAAAAATGAGAAATTGATGCGCCCCTAGACTGCAGGGCATGGCATCTAACCACACCTCCTCTTTCGACGCAGGCACCAAGCGCTATAGCCTTACAGCCATCGTGCTGCATTGGGTGCTAGGGCTGGCCTTGATCGGCATTTTTGCAGTCGGCATCTACATGACCGATCTGCCGTTCTCACCGACCCGTTTGAAGCTGTACAACTGGCACAAATGGGCCGGCGTCACCATCTTGGCACTGTCGGTGTTGCGCTTGTTGTGGCGCTTGACGCACCGTCCTCCGGCATTGCCCGGCAAGATTGCCGCAGCCATGCCAGCTTGGCAGCACTGGGCCCACCACGGTACCCACCATGCCTTGTATGCGCTGTTTTTTCTGGTGCCCCTGATCGGCTGGGCTTACAGCTCTGCTGCGGGCTTCCCGATTGTGGTGTTCGGCGTGCTGCCCTTGCCTGACTTTGTTCCGGCGGACAAGGCGCTGGCTGAAATGATCAAACCTTTTCATGAACTAAGTGCGTTTGCCTTGATCGGACTAGCCGGTCTGCACATTGCGGCAGCGCTCAAGCACCAGTGGGTTGACCGCGACGGCCTGATCAACCGCATGTTGCCGGGCCGGAACTGACCTCTTTATTTGATTGGATTTGACATGATGGTTTCCCGCGCATTTCTGGCCACAGCCTTTGCAGCTTCTTCCTTGATGGGCGTCTCTGCTTTTGCCCAGCAGAAGCTGGTGCCCGCACAGAGCGAGATTGTTTTTGTGAGCAAGCAAATGGGCGTGCCGGTGGAAGGCCGCTTCAAGAAGTTCGACGCGCAAATCTCCTTCGACCCCGCCAAGCCCGACACCAGCAAGATCGCCTTCACCGTAGACATTGCCAGCGCCACGCTGGGCGTGCCGGAAACCGATGCCGAGCTGCCACGCCCCAACTGGTTCAACACCGCCAAGTTCCCGCAGGCCACCTTTCAGTCCACCGCCGTCAAAGGCTTGGGCGGTGGCAAGTTTGAGGTGAGCGGCAAGCTCGCCATCAAGGGCAACAGCCGCGACGTCGTGGTGCCCGTAGCCCTCACGCAGAGCGGCGCCAACACCACCGTGACCGGCACGTTTGCGCTCAAGCGCCTAGCGTTCAAGATCGGCGAGAACGAGTGGGCTGACACCTCCATGGTGGCCGACGACGTGCAAGTCAAATTCAAGCTCGCGCTGACCGGCGTGGGCAAGCTGTAAGTTGTTTTTTGTTTTTTCCCCAACCGTAAATCAGGAGTTTTCTATGCGTACTTCCCTCATTGCTGCCGCTTTGGCACTGTCTGCTTTCGCCGGTGCTGCCAGCGCCCAGTCCGCGACTTACGCGCTCGACTCTTCGCACACTTTCTCCAGCTTTTCGTACAACCACTTCGGTTTGTCCAATCAGCAAAGCCGTTTCAACACCACTACCGGCACCGTGACTTTTGACAAAGCTGGCAAGACCGGCGCAGTGGACGTGGTCATCGACATGAAAACCGTGGACACCGGCTCTACAGTGTTCAATGGCCACATTCAGGGCGAAGACCACCTCGACACCGCCAAGTTCCCGACTGCCACTTTCAAGTCCACCAAGGTGGTGTTTGAAGGCGACAAGCCGTCTGCAGTGGAAGGCAACCTGACCATCAAGGGCATTACCAAGCCAGTGACCCTGAAGCTGACTAACTTCGTGTCCACCACCCACCCGATGAACAAGAAAGAAGTCATCGGCGCCAACGCCACCACCATGATCAAGCGTACCGAGTTCAACGCCGGTAAGTTCGCTCCTTACGTGGGTGACGACGTGACCATCACCATCGCGCTCGAAGCCATCAAGCAGTAATTTGCCGACAGGCCGCGCTTGCGCGGACTGACAAAGAGGCCCGCCGGAAGGCTGGCCTTTTTTTATGGAAAATAGAGCGTTAGCCCTTGATTTATATGCGTATATAGCTATATATTTGATAGCAAAAACTCTCCCGCCGGATCTCCATGACGCTCTCAGATTTCCCCCAAACGGCTCCTTTGCTGCTCGCGCGTGCACTGCGCTGCAGCGCAGGCCCCCAGCGCTTGTGGGGCCCGATGGATGTGCAATTGACGGCGGGTGTGACCTGGGTCACGGGCGGGGAAGGGCGTGGCAAAACCAGCCTGCTGCGCATGCTGGCAGGTGACCTGGTCGTGCCGGGCAGCCACTTGCAGCTTGCCGGCACCGGCCTGCAAAAGGAACCCGCCCAGTACCGCAAGAAGGCGTTCTGGATGGACCCTCGCACCAGCGCGTGGGACCAGTCCTCGCCTTTGCAATTCTGGGAGCAGGGCAAGCGCCTGTGGCCGCTTTGGAATGCCGAAGTCTGCCGTGCGCTGGCCACGACCCTGGGGTTGGACGAGCACCTGGCCAAGCCGCTGTACATGCTGTCTACCGGCTCCAAGCGCAAGGTCTGGATTACAGCCGCCTGCGCCAGCGGCGCAGAACTGACCTGTATGGATGAGCCGTTCGCCGCGCTGGACAAAGGGTCCATCCGCGCCATTAGCGGCTTGCTGGAAGAAGCGGCCAGCGGCAGCTCGCGTGCCTGGGTTGTGGCCGACTACGAGCCGCCTGCGGGAGTGTCTCTCGCAGCCACGATTGATTTGGGCGAATAAGCCCGCAGAACAAGGAGTTGATGATGACCACCCGCATGCCCACCTATTTCATTTCCCACGGCGGTGGCCCCT
This sequence comes from Rhodoferax sp., assembly GCF_013297935.1. Taxonomy (GTDB): domain Bacteria; phylum Pseudomonadota; class Gammaproteobacteria; order Burkholderiales; family Burkholderiaceae_C; genus Allorhodoferax. The sequence continues at coordinate 14,124 of NZ_JAAFIX010000010.1, forward strand.
GGCCCTGGATGGACGACATGCGCAGCATGCTCGCCACACTGGAGCAGAGCCTGGCCGATATGCCGGCGCAAATAGGGCGCACTCCCAAAGCCATTCTGATGGTGACTGCGCACTGGGAGGAGCGGGCTTTTACATTGGGTTCCAACCCGGCACCCGGCATGGTGTACGACTATGGTGGTTTTCCGGCGCACACGTATTCGGTGGTCTACCCCGCACCCGGAGCCCCTGAGTTGGCAGCGCGGGTACAAGGCCTGCTTGAAGCCGCCGGCTTGCCGGTGGCGCTGGATGCGCAGCGCGGCTACGACCATGGCACCTTCGTGCCCTTGGCTGTGATGTACCCCGAAGCCCGGGTGCCCGTGTTGCAAATGTCACTGCGTGCTGGCCTCGACCCCGCCGAACACATTGCCCTGGGCCGCGCATTGGCGCCGCTGCGTGATGAAGAGGTGTTGATTGTCGGCAGCGGGCTGAGCTATCACAATTTGCGCAATTTCGGGCGGCAGGCCCAGCAGCCCTCGCAGGCATTTGACGGTTGGTTGCAAAGTGCCATGCAGGCCGCGCCGGACGCGCGGGCTCAGGCGCTGGTGCAGTGGGAGTCGGCACCGTCAGCCCGCCTGTGCCATCCCCGCGAAGAGCATTTGCTGCCCCTGATGGTGGCGGTAGGCGCCGGCTACGACGATGCGGCCACCTGTGTCTACCACGACGCCCATGTGTTCGGGGGTGTCACAGCGTCGAGCTTTTGCTTCGGCGATATGGCGACCCGGACCTGATCCGCAAAGCCCTTGGTGGGCGCGACCCGGGAGCTACGGAAGAGGCGCCATTCAGGCAGCGACTTCTTCCGTCCTCTGCCTATCCAGCAGGCCCAATGCCAAGGCACAGATGTGTGTAGTGCGGGCGAGTTGCTGATTTCTCTCGGTCAGGGCTTGATGCTCCAGGATAACAGTTTTGACGTTCAGCCCCACAGCGGTAGAGCGACCCTTTTCGAGCTGGCTTTCGATCACCTTGATCTTGAGCTCATTGTTGAAAGCAATGTGCTTGGCGTCTGACATCCTGTCTTTGATGCGCTTGCGGCAAACCGCCAGCCAATCAGCATCGTGCTGCATTACGTCACTGAGTTGTTTGAGAATGAGCGCGCGGGCAGCTTGTTGGAGCGTGTCGGGGGCGCTGAGCGCTGGCGCGGGTTGGTCGGACATCATGTTAGATAGAGGCGGAGGTTAGCTCGAAGCACCTACCCTATCGCAAGCTCCCCCAAGCAGGAAGACCAAATGTTCCGGGTTGAACAATCAGAGTTTTTTTCCGGTGGATTGTGCGACTTAGTTGACAGTAACAGGCCAGCCGAGTCCTCAATCTGTGTGGCATTAGCCGCTGCGCTGTCCGCCCTGGGGCTAAGTCACAGGGCTAGTAGCTGCTGTCGGAAGATGACTTGTTGGCCATGAACGGCGGTTGCCGGCCCACGGTTTCTTCCAGCATGATCAGCTCGACATCGCGGTGGTTGATGACGGGGGCCGGGCGGAACACGGCGGGCCCCGTTTCACTCCCGATGTACAGCGGCATGTCGTGATAGCGGGTGGTCAGGCTTTTGACTTGGGTGGCGTCGGCCAGGGGCCGGATGTCTGCGGTGCCGTAACACAGGCAAAAGTAGAGGCGCTGCTCCTGCGTTTCCATGTAGCAGGCGGTTCCGCGAATGCCGATGGTCGCCACCGCGGTCTCAATGCGCTTGGGCCCCGGGCCGAACACGGCGAGCGCCTTGCCGGTGACAAGTCGTAGCACTCCCACCAGCCCTTCCTGCGCAAACTGCATGGTGCTCTTTTCCCGCATGAGGTAAGCGTTGTTGCCCATCACATAGACCACCTCGCTTTGCGCGCCGGTGCTGATGGTGTCGCCCGGCATGACGATCTGGTCTAACTTGGCGGGCTGCCCATTGAGTAGCACCTCGCCCACCACGCGCCGCACGCCAGTGACCAACGGGAGGCGGCCCATGGCCAGCGCATTCACTAGGCCCCCCAGGCTGCTGAAGGCGATGCTTTTGGAGATGAATTGACGTCGGGTCATGGTGTGGACTGAAGTTGCAATGGCGGGAGCAGAGATCGGAGTCAATGCACACAAAGAGCCCAACCCTACCCACTTTTAACGCGAGCGTCCAGTGAGCTGTTTGTCGACTCCTGTGAGTTACGGGTGTACGCCACTAGGCGTATTTCCGGTTCGGTCGGGCAAACCTACAGTCACTCCATCGCATCACAAAACCTCATCCCGAGAATGTTTTGCGACTTGCGAGTCTGTTTTGTTTAACCCCGGAGAAGCCCACATGCAACGTCGATTTACTTTGAAGGCACTCACCGCTGCCGTCGCTCTCACCACCTTGTCTGCCGTGCCTGCAATGGCTGCTGACACGATCAAGGTCGGTATCCTGCACAGCCTGTCCGGCACCATGGCCATTTCTGAAACCGTGTTGAAAGACACTGTGTTGATGGCGATTGACGAAATCAACGCCAAGGGTGGCGTGCTCGGCAAGAAGCTGGAACCCGTCATCGTGGACCCCGCTTCCAACTGGCCTTTGTTTGCAGAAAAGACCAAGCAGTTGCTGACCCAGGACAAGGTCTCGGTCATCTTCGGTTGCTGGACCTCGGTGTCCCGCAAGTCGGTGTTGCCTGTGGTGGAAGAGTTGAACGGTTTGTTGTTCTACCCCGTGCAATACGAAGGCGAAGAGCTGTCTAAAAACGTGTTCTACACCGGCGCTGCGCCTAACCAGCAAGCTATTCCCGCTGTGGACTACCTGATGAGCAAAGAAGGCGGCGGCGCCAAGCGTTGGGTTCTGTTGGGCACCGACTATGTGTACCCCCGCACCACCAACAAAATTCTGCGCGCCTACCTCAAGAGCAAGGGCGTGAAAGAGTCCGACATCGACGAGAAATACACCCCTTTCGGCCACTCTGATTACCAGACCATCGTGGCTGACGTGAAGAAGTTCTCTGCCGGTGGCAAGACCGCTGTGGTGTCCACCATCAACGGTGACTCCAACGTGCCTTTCTACAAAGAACTGGGCAACGCGGGCTTGAAGGCCAAAGACGTGCCTGTGGTGGCTTTCTCGGTGGGTGAAGAAGAGCTGCGCGGCGTGGACACCAAGCCACTGGTGGGTCACCTGGCTGCCTGGAACTACTTCCAGTCCATCAAGAACCCGGCCAACACCGAGTTCATCAAGAAGTGGTCTGACTACGCCAAGGCCAAGGGCATTGCCGGTCACAAAGACAAGCCTTTGACCAACGACCCGATGGAAGCGACCTACATCGGTATCAACATGTGGAAACAAGCCGTCGAGAAGGCCAAGTCCACTGAAACCGACAAAGTGATCGCCGCCATGGCGGGCCAGACCTTCAAGGCACCAAGCGGCATCGTGTCTAAGATGGACGAGAAGAACCACCACTTGCACAAGAGCGTGTTCATCGGCGAAATCAAGGCCGACGGCCAGTTCAATGTGGTCTGGAAGACACCCGGCCCCGTGAAGGCCAAGCCATGGTCTCCGTTCATCGAAGGCAACGATAAGAAGCCTGACGAGCCTGCAAAGAAATAAGGCGTAGGCAGGGAGAGGCTAGCGTTTAGCCAGAGCCGCCACAGCCTTGAAAAGGGCGTGGCGGCTTGTTGTTTTTACCCCGGAGAGATTGGCGTATGCCAAAACGAATACTTCAACTGCTCACCATCGCTATGCTTTTGATATCTGCTCGCGCACATGCGCTGAGCGCTGATGAGGCAAAAGCCATTACATCCGGTGAGAGCGATGCACGCGTGGCGGCACTGCAAAAAGCAGTGGAAAGCGCGGATGAACGCACCGTGCGTTTCCTTCAAGCGCTCTCGGACGATGCGGTCAAACTCATAGGCGACGTGCCGGTCATGCTGGTGGACGGCAAGGGCGTAGACCCAGTCACCCAGGCCGAAGTCGCGGTGCCCGACACCGCTGAAGACGTGATGAATAACAACCGCATGCGCGGGGAGCTCGATACCGCCCTGGCGGCTGTGAAATTGCTGTCGCCCGATATCGCTATCCGGCGCGCTGCCATCCAGACTCTGGGGGGGCAGGTCGATGTTGACAAACTCCCTTTGCTGGAAAAGGCCTTGGCCTCAGAAACCCAGGCTGACCTGAAAGCACAGTTGCAGCAACTGCGTGCTGCCGCCATGCTGGGTAGCGAGAACACGGCCCTGCGGCTGGAAGCGGCCACCCTGTTAGGTAGCAGTGCCCAAGCCGCCACCAAGACTCTGTTGGTGGAGCGCCTGCAGGTCGAGACAGACGGAGCGGTGAAAGTGGCCCTCCAGAAAAGCCTGGGCGCGGTCGAGGCCCGTTTAGCTTGGGGCGACCGTTTGGGGGCCATCTTCAGTGGGATCAGCCTGGGCTCCATCCTGCTGCTGGTGGCGCTCGGTCTGGCGATTACCTATGGCCTGATGGGCGTGATCAACATGGCCCACGGCGAGTTGATGATGATTGGTGCCTATGCCACTTATGTGGTGCAGGTGCTGTTCCAAAAATACCTGCCCGGCGCGTTTGACTGGTACCTGCTGGCGGCCGTGCCGGTCGCGTTCATGGCGAGCGCCTTGGTCGGTGCGGCGCTGGAGCGCAGCGTGATCCGTTTCTTGTACGGGCGGCCCCTTGAGACCTTGCTGGCGACCTGGGGCATCAGCCTTATGCTGATGCAACTGGTGCGCACCCTGTTCGGCGCACAAAACGTGGGAGTTGAAAACCCGAGCTGGATGAGCGGCGGCGTGCAATTGCTGGGCAACCTGTCCTTGCCCTACAACCGGCTGGTGATCGTCGGCTTTGCGGTGGCGGTGCTGGTGGGGGTGTGGTTTCTGATTGAGAAGACACGGCTCGGCTTATTTGTCCGCGGAGTTACCCAGAACCGGCCTATTGCAAGCTGCATGGGCGTGAATACCGCCCGGATTGACACTTACGCCTTTGCACTGGGCTCCGGCATTGCCGGTCTGGCGGGTTGCGCGCTGAGCCAGGTGGGCAATGTGGGCCCGGACTTGGGGCAAGGTTACATCGTGGACTCGTTCATGGTGGTGGTGTTGGGCGGTGTGGGTCAACTCGCCGGCACCGTATATGCCGCCATGGGCTTGGGCGTTTTGAACAAGTTCTTGGAAGGCTGGACCGGCGCCGTGCTGGCCAAGATCGCCGTGCTGGTCTTCATCATCGTCTTTATCCAGAAGCGTCCGCAAGGCATATTTGCCATGAAGGGCCGGAGCGCAGAAGCATGAGCAATATCACCTTACCCACTCCCCAACCCCTGTTGACCCGCACCGGCTGGGCGGCTTGGCTGGCCGCTTTGATCGTGCTGTGCGCCCTGGTGCCGGCGCTGAACCTGATGGTGCCCGAGGGCAGCGCACTCCACCTGAGCGACTTTGCCGTCGCACTCACCGCCAAGATCATGTGCTACGCCATTTGCGCGCTGGCCATGGGCTTGATCTGGGGCTACACCGGCATTCTGAGTCTGGGCCACGGTTTGTTTTTTGCGCTCGGCGGTTACGCCATGGGCATGTACCTGATGCGCCAGATCGGCTTGGATGGCAACTACAAAAGCAATCTGCCGGACTTCATGGTGTTTCTAGACTGGAAAGAGTTGCCCTGGCACTGGGCGCTGTCCGGCAGCTTCGGGGCCACGCTGTTCCTGGTGGTGGCGGTGCCCGGCTTGGTCGCCTTTGTGTTCGGCTACTTTGCCTTCCGTTCGCGCATCAAGGGGGTGTACTTCTCCATCATCACGCAGGCGATGACGTTCGCTGCCATGCTGCTCTTCTTCCGCAATGAAACGGGCTTTGGTGGCAACAACGGCTTCACCGACTTCAAGCGGATTCTCGATATCCCCATCGCCACCACCAGCATGCGCATGACGTTGTTTGTCATGACCGCGGTCACACTGCTCGTGTTCTTCTTGATGGCCCGCTGGCTGGTGGGCAGCAAGTTCGGCCGGGTGCTGCAGGCCGTGCGGGATGCTGAAAGCCGTGTCATGTTCAGTGGCTACTCCACCTTGGGCTACAAGCTCACCATCTGGACCATCTCCGCCATGATGTGTGGTGTGGCCGGGGCGCTGTATGTGCCGCAGGTCGGCATCATCAACCCCAGCGAAATGAGCCCTGCCAATTCGATCGAGATTGCCATCTGGGCCGCAGTCGGCGGGCGTGCAACACTGATCGGCCCCATCATCGGCGCCTTCATCGTCAACGGCGCCAAGAGCTGGTTGACCGTGACGTACCCTGAGTTCTGGCTGTACTTTCTGGGGGCTTTGTTTATTGGTGTCACGCTGTTCCTGCCCGATGGGGTGGTGGGCTTGATCAAAAAAGTGAAGGGAGGGAAAGCATGACTCCCGATCTGTTGGAACAAGGCGCCCGCCGGGTCGAGGCCCGTATGGCAGCGATGTCGCAAGCCACAGCACAAACCGAGTCCGGAGGCCGCACAGCAGGCTTCGGCCGCCTGGCCAGCCAAGGCGAGGTGGATGTGACCCACGGGCGCATTCTCTACCTGGAGGATGTGCATGTCAGCTTTGACGGCTTCAAGGCCATCAACGGGCTGAGCCTGGACATTGCCCCCGGCGAGCTGCGCTGCATCATCGGCCCCAATGGTGCGGGCAAGACCACGATGATGGACATCATCACCGGCAAAACCCGCCCCGACACTGGCACCGTGTTTTTTGGCAGCACCATCGATTTGCTGCGCTACAAAGAGTCCGAGATTGCCCAGTTGGGTATCGGCCGCAAGTTCCAAAAGCCCACGGTGTTTGAGCAACTCACCGTGTTTGAGAACCTGGAGTTGGCCTTGAAGACCGACAAGGGGGTGAAAGCGTCCATGTTCTTCAAGCTTGACTCAGCGCAGCGTGACCGTCTGGCAGACATCTTGCACACCATTCACTTGGCAGACAGTGTGGGCCGGCAGGCCGGCAACTTGAGTCACGGCCAGAAGCAGTGGCTTGAGATCGGCATGCTGCTCATGCAAGACCCCAAGCTGCTGCTGCTAGACGAGCCGGTGGCCGGTATGACAGATGAAGAAACCGAGCGCACTGCTGAGCTGTTCTTGAGCTTGAAGGGCAAGCACTCGCTCATGGTGGTGGAGCATGACATGAGCTTTATCCGCACCATCAGTGACATCGTGACCGTGCTGTGTGACGGCTCGGTGCTGGCACAAGGCACGCTCGACCAGGTGCAAGCCGACGAGCGTGTGATTGAAGTCTATTTAGGCAGATGAAAGCCCCCACGCTCCACCGTTGCACGGGTCGCTGCCCCCCGCGGGGACTAATTTTTCTTGGGGCGGCCCTGCGAAAAATTGCACATGTAAGTGAACACTATGCTTGAAGTAAAAAACATCAACCAGTATTACGGCGGCTCCCACATCCTGCGGGATGTGAGCTTGGAGGCCGAGGTGGGCAAGGTCAAGGTCATTCTGGGGCGCAACGGGGTGGGCAAGACCACGCTGCTCAAGTCGCTCATGGGGCTGGTGCCTATCAAGTCCGGCACCATTTCGATGGATGGCAAAGACATCCACAAACTCACCCCTTACGAGCGGGCCCGATTAGGCATTGGTTTTGTGCCGCAGGGCCGCGAGATCTTTGCGCGGCTGACGGTGGAGGAAAACCTCCGCATGGGCCTGGCCTACAAGCCTGCGGGCACGCCGATTCCGGCGGAGTTGTTCGAGCTGTTTCCAGTACTGCAGCAAATGTTGCATCGCCGTGGGGGTGACCTCTCGGGTGGTCAGCAACAGCAGTTGGCGATTGCACGTGCGCTGGCGGCAGGCCCCAAGGTGCTGATTCTCGATGAGCCCACCGAGGGCATTCAGCCCAGCATCATCAAAGACATTGGCCGGGTGATCCGCATGCTGGCCGACCGCGGCGACATGGCCATCTTGCTGGTGGAGCAGTACTACGACTTCGCCCAGGAACTGGCAGACAACTACATCGTGATGGAGCGCGGCGCGGTGCTGGCGCGTGGCATGGGCCAGAACATGGAAGTTGACGGCGTGCGCGGCCTGGTGGCGATTTAGCCGCCGGGCACCACAACTTCGGGCGCGCTGACATCTGCCGGTGCAGGTGCAGCCGCCGACTTCATGTACTCCGGCGCTACGCGCTTGCCGGTGCGCAGTACCAACCCGCCGGCTTGCCGCTTCTGTTCGCCCATCGATGCGCGATTCACGATGGGCCCGCACCGGGTTTTGAGCAATTGCACCTGCTCTTGCAGCTCCTGCGCGGTCTTTATCTTGGCGGAGTGCTTATTGAGCAGTTGGTAGGCGTTGTCGATCAAGCGCGAGTTCAGGGTGTCCCGGCCATGCAGGATCAAATTTTTGACTGCGTTGGTCGGGTCTCCACCCAGGCTGAGTGCCATGGCGGTTTCGGCAAACTCCAGCACCTGGGTCTGGGCCAGGCGCAGGCGGTCGGCATAGGGTGGATGGGCCGAGGCGTTGGCCGCAAGCAATTCCGTGAGAGAACGGTTGCTGCAAAAACGGCGGCCAATGACATCAATGGTTTCTTCCAACTCATTGAGTTGAATGGCCTTGGCCGTGAGCTGCGACATCAGGGCCACCAGGTTACCCGCGGATTCAAAGTCAAATTGGGGTTCCCGCACCGCCTGGGTCATTTCCCGGACGGTGTCCACAGATTTGGCAAATTGATGCTGCTGAATCAGGTTCAGGGCCTCCACTACCGCAGCCAGCCGGTGCAAGCGCTGGTTGTTTTCGTCTTTGTCGATCAGGCGCAAGAAATCGTCGTAGCAACGTTGCAAACCCTTGCGATCTACTGAAACAAGGCGGGTGAAGGCCAACATCACCAGCGTCTGCGCATCAAACATTTTGGACTCCAAGCCCAAACGGGTTGTGCGGTCCAGCAGTTTCTCGGCTTCCTCCAAGTCTCCGGAGTAGTAGGTCATCATGGCCAGGTTTTGCAAGCGGCTGATGGAAGACGGTGTGAGCGTTGCCGCCATCTTGTAGGTCTCCAAGGCCTTGTCGAAGCGCCCCAGCTCAAACTGTGCACGGCCCATGACGTCGTAGGCGTCGGCATAGTTCGCGTCCTCGCCCAGTAGCTTTTCCAGCGTCGTAGTGGCTTGGTTGATTTGCCCTGCATCCAGTTGTGCCCGGGCTACGCCCAGCTTGGCCCACGGCAAAGTTTTCGCGGTGACGACGGCCTTATAGAGAGTTTGCGCCTCCAGCGGGCGGGCCAGTCGCAACAGCAACTCTGCCCCCACCCGGGCGGCATAGAGCCAGAAAGGGCCACGAGTCTCAAAGCGCTCCAGGCACAAACGCGCAGCCTCTTCAAATCTTTCTTCTTCAATGGCCGTGAATATGGCTTGCAAAGACACCTTGCGCAAGCGGGCGGCCACCAGGCGATCCCCCAGCTGGGTGGCCTTGTGGGGCTTGAGCATGTAGCCGTCCAGTGCGGACTCTGCGGCCTCTGCCACCTTGGTGTAGGTTGCCTCCGAGGTGATCATGATGAACACGGTGGAGAAAGGCAGTAGCTGGTTACGCCGGAGGTCGTCCAGCAAGTCCTGCCCCGACATGGCATCCGTGGGGAAGTGCTGCTCGCAGAGCACAAAGTCAAAGGTACGGAACTCCAGCTGGCGCCTGGCGTCCACGGCACGGGCGGCCTGGGCGACTGACGCAACACCGAAGTCGCGCAACTGCGAGACCAGAATGGAGCGGGACGTGGGGTTTCCATCCACGACCAGCGCGGTGCAGCTTGAGAAGTCGGTGTCAATCGCGGCCATTGGGAGCATTATGTGTGGCCAGACTGCGATTGACCAGCGAACTTACATGGCCCAGATCCGCGGATCCGTCCCCGCCATCTCCCAGGCATGGCGGCGCCATTGCTGGCGAACGGTGCGCAAGAGTTGCATGGCGGGCTCTACGGTGGGAGCCAGTACCCGCAGTACCAGCGTCCGGGTGTTGGGGCTGGTGACGCCGCCGGTGGGCGCCAGCACATGGTCTTGCAAACTGGCCCGCGCGAGGTCTATCAGCGCCTCTTTGTCAGCACGGCTCCAAGGAGTGCCGCTGGCAAAAAACAAGGTGGCCAGGCAGCGGTTGCCCGCGAGCCCGGTGGGGCCGTTCATAAGGCGCTGGTCTTCGGCATGCAGGCAACCACGCTCCAGCCAGATTCCGGGAATTTCCAGGTGCTGCTCAAGGCTGCCTTTCAGAAACGGTAATTGCGCATGGGGCAGGCCCAGTGCGGTCACATCCCAGCCGATACATTGCGCGCCGGGTGCGAGCTTGAGTTCTAGGCGGTTGATGGCGTTACACGCGTCGTAGCAGATGGCTTCCAGCGGCAGCCACTCCAGGCGCGCTCCGGCGTCAAGGTTCAAGCGTGTGGTCTGGGTAGCAACGGGTCCATCCGAGCGGTAAAAGCGGGTTGCACCCGGGGTGGTCACCAGCCCGTGTGCGCCCGGCCCGACCGATACATGAAGCTCCAGCGTGTCGCCACCCACCAAGCCCCCGGGCGGGTGCACCAATACGTTGTGGCAAATGCCATCGCCTTCAGGGTAGAGGCTCTGCAAAATCCGCAGGGGCCCGCTATGGTCATAGCGGGCCACGCAGCGTTGGTTTTCGACCTGGTAGTTAAGGTTTAAACGGGCATGCCAAACCATGGGTCAATGGTTCTGCGAGCCACGGTGCGCCCAAGCGGTAGTGTGCTTTTCAATGGCGCTAAACAGTTCATACATCACCATGGCCATGGCACCCACGACCACCAGCCCGGCAAAAGCCAGACCCATCTGCATGGCGGAGCCCGCGCTGATCAGCAGGTAACCGATGCCTTCATTGGCGGCGGTCATTTCGGACACGGTGGTGCCTACAAAGGCCAGCGTGATGGCAACTTTGAGCGAGCCATAGAAGTAGGGCATGGAGCGGGGCAGACCCACCTTCACGAGCACGTCCCAGCGCTTGGCACCCAGCACTCGCAACACGTCTTCCAGCTCGGGCTCCAGGGTGGCCAAGCCGGTGGCAATGTTCACCATGATGGGAAAGAAGCTGATGAGGAACGCTGTCAGGATGGCCGGGCCCACGCCGATGCCGAACCACACCACGAGGATGGGCACAAACGCCGCTTTGGGCAAGGCATTGAAGGCCGTCATGAGCGGGTACACCGCCGCATAAGCCAGGCGCGAACTGCCGATCACAAAGCCCAGCAACACACCCACCACAATGGCAATGCCGAAGCCCGCCATGGTGACCCAGAAGGTGCGCCACGCGTGGCCGGCGATGATGCCCTTAAACTCCCAGAACTGGGTCCAGATGCGCCAGGGGCTGGGGAATACAAACTCCGACACGTCCAGCACGCTGCACAGTAGCTGCCACAGCGCAATGAAAAACACCAGCAGCACCCAGGGTGCCCAGGCTTCAATTTTTTTACTACTCATGGGCTGCCTTATTGGGTGATTGCGCCAGAGGCCGCAGGCGCTGTCGAGCGCATGGCGCCGATGTGGCCGCGCAGCTCATGCACGATGTCGGTGAACTCTTTGGTGTAGGTGATCTCCAGGTCGCGCGGGCGGGGCAGATCGATCTCACGTTTCACCACAAAGCGACCGGGGCTCTTGCTCATCACGTATACCGTGTCCGCCAGAAACACGCTTTCGCGCAAATCGTGCGTCACCAGAATCACGTTGAATTGCTGCTCGGTCCAGAGGTCCCGCAAGATGCACCACAGCTCCTCGCGGGTGAAGGCATCCAACGCGCCGAAAGGCTCGTCCAGCAGCAGCATTTTGGGTTCGTGGATCAGCGCACGGCAAATGCTGGCGCGCTGCTGCATGCCACCCGAGAGCTGCCAGGGGAACTTGTCTTCATAGCCGCCCAAGCCCACTTTTTGCAAGAGTTTGCGTGCGCGTTCTTCGTATTCCTTGCGCTTGGCTTTGAAGTTGCTGCGGTAGGGCTCCACAATTTCCAATGGCAAGAGCACGTTGTCCACCGTGGTGCGCCACGGCAGCAGCGAGGGGGCTTGGAACGCCATGCCGGAAATCTTCAAGGGGCCGGTCACCGGCTCGTTGTCGATCAGGATCTTGCCCTTGGAGGGCATTTTCAAGCCGGTGGTCAGCTTCATGAAGGTGGACTTGCCGCAGCCCGAAGGGCCGACGATCGCGATGAACTCACCTTTGCGCACCTTGAGGTCGATGGCTTCGACCGCAAAGTGATTTTGTTTCAGCAGTTCATCGTTATAGGCAAGCCAGACATCCTGAAAGTCCACAAACCAGGGGGATGCGGGCGCAGTCATGCTTATTTCTTAGGCAGGATGTTGAGTTCTGCCTTGGAGGGCAGGTAAGCGGCGCTCCAAACCACATCGGGGTTGATGCGGGTCTTGGTGTTGAACGCATCAGACACTTGCGACGCCATCAGCGACAAGCGCGGCCCGTTGACCTGACCGAAGCCTTCAGCGCGGGCATTGGCGCTGTTGATCACCGTGTCAATGGCGAGCTTCAGGCGGCGGGTTTCGAGGTCGGCGTTGATGATGCCGTCACGCGCTTTCACATCGGCAATGGCGGCGCCGGGGTTGGTGATCACGTCTTTCGCGCCCTTGGTGAAGGCTTGCAAAAACGCCTTCACTGCCGCCGGGTTTTCTTTCAAAATTTTGGGCGATGCAATGATGGCGTTGCCGTACAGCTTGACCCCGAATTCCGGGTAAGGCAGCACCACCACGTCTTCGGCTTTGACACCGCGCGCTTCCAGGTTGAGCAAAGAGGTGAAAGTGAAGCCGGTGATGGCGTCCACATCGCCGCGCGCCAACATGGTTTCACGCAAAGGCGGGTCCATGGCCGTCCATTGCACGCCGGTCACATTGTTGGCTTTAGAAAAAATCGGGAAAGCGCGGCGGCCGGCGTCAAACACCGGTGCGCCCAGTTTTTTGCCATTCAGGTCCGCGGGTGTTTTGATGCCCGACTTCTTGAGTGCCATGACCGAAGCCGGGGTGTCGTTGTAAACCATCATCACCGCGATGGGCTTGTTGGGCGCGTCAGGGTTGTTGGCGTGGAACTCCATCAGAGCGGCCAGGTCGGCAAAACCCATGTCATAAGCGCCAGAGGCCACGCGGGTCACCGCGCCGCCGGAGCCGTTGCCTGCGTCAATGGTGACGTCGAGCTTGGCATCTTTGAAGTAGCCCTTGGCGGCAGGCGTCAAAAACAAGGCGGACGGCCCTTCAAAGCGCCAGTCGAGTTGGAACTTGATGGGCGTGCTTTGGGCCAAAGCAGAACCTGCAGCCAGCGTGGCTGCGGCGAAGGCAATGGCGTGGAGAAACTGGCGTTTTTTCATGGGTTTTTCCTTCAAGGTATGCGGATGTAAACGGACTAGCAAGAAGAATGCCCAATTCTGGGGCGTTTCGAATCCTGATTCAATGGTTCCGGCTCGGGAGCCCGCCGGAGTGGGTCTTAGTGAGCGTCTGATTGCTTCGCGGCCTCAACCGCTGCTGTTTCGTCAGCCTTGGCGCCATTGAAATACAAATTCAGCAGCACAGCGCTGAGCGAGGCGAGCAAAATGCCCGACTCGATCAGGGGGTGGATGCCGTGGGGCATCCACTGCAAGTACTTCGGTGCAATCAGCGGAATCATGCCGAAGCCGATGGAGACTGCAACGATAAACAGGTTGTTGCGGTTGCTCTTGTAATCCACCGCCGCCAGGATGCGAATGCCGGTGGCTGCCACCATCCCGAACATGACGAGGCCTGCCCCGCCCAGCACGAAGGTGGGCAGCGACTCCACCAGCGCCGCCATTTTGGGCACCAAGCCCAACAGGATCAAAATTACGCCGCCCGCCACACAGACGAACCGGCTTTTGACTCCTGTGACGCCCACCAAGCCCACGTTTTGCGAAAAGCTGGTGTAGGGGAAGGTGTTGAAAATGCCTCCGATCAAGGTGCCCAAACCATCGGTACGCAGGCCGGCGGTTAACATTTTTTGGTCTACTTTCTTGCCTGTCATGTCCCCCAGCGCGAGGAACATGCCGGTGGACTCGATCATGACCACGATCATCACCAGCGTCATGGTGAGGATCAGAATGGGGTCGAATACCGGAGTCGCAATTTCAAAGGGCAGCACCAGGTCAAACCAGCCCGCCATGGCCACCCGGCCAAAGTCCATCAGTCCGGCAGCAGTGGCGACAACGCCGCCGATGATGATGCCGAGCAACACCGAAATGTTGGCGAGAAAGCCTTTGGCATACTTGGCAATCAACAAGATGGATACCAACACGATGGCTGCGATACCAATGTGAGGGAGCTGCGCATACTTGGGATTGGGCACGGTGCCCACGAGACTCAGACCAGCAGGCAGCGGGGGGATGGCGCCTGAGCCAGCGGCTTGCTTGGCTGCAGCCAGCCAGGCCAGATGTTCTGGGCTGGGAATGCTGGGCGCTGTCGGCCCGAATGGATTGCCGAAGATCCAGTTGATGCCCACGCGCATCAGGCTGATACCAATGACTGCAATGATGGTCCCGGTGACGACTGGCGGAAAAAACCGCAGCATGCGGCTGATGACCGGCGCAATCAGGATAGAGATGACCCCCGCACCGATGATGGCCCCGAAGATCAGGCCCGCCCCCTGTGCCCCGGGGTTGCTGTTGGCCATGGCGACCATAGGTGCTACCGAGGCGAAGGTGACGCCCATCATGACCGGGAGTTTGATGCCGAACCATTGGGTCGCACCGAGCGACTGAATCAAAGTCACGATACCGCAGCAAAACAGGTCCGCCGAGATCAGCATTGCGACTTGCTCGGGGCTGAGTTTGAGGGCGCGGCCCACGATCAGCGGCACGGCCACAGCCCCCGCATACATCACCAGCACATGTTGCAGCCCCAGGGCCGAGAGTTTGCCTGCGGGCAGGACTTCATCCACGGGGTGGACGTTGTTGGACATAGCGATATCTCCTGGTGAGGTTGCCTTTGCCATGCGGCTTGGGCAGGTCTACGGGCTTGCAAAAAACTGTATACACATTTTGTATACAAAAATTACAAGCCCTTAGCGGGGAAACCCTCGGACCCGGAGCGGGCGTGTTTTACGCCGTGTGCAGCAAGTCCAACAGCGTGCGCGCCACCACCTTGGTGGCTTTACGCAGGTCGTCCAAGCTCACGCGCTCATCCGCCCGCTTGGCGTGCGACTCCAGCACCGTGCGCGGGCCCGCGCCGTAGATCACGCCGGGGATACCGCGCTCGGCAAACAGGCGCACATCGGTGTAGAGCGGGGTGCCCATGGCGGGGATGGCTTCGCCAAACAAGGCCTCGCCGTGTTTTCGTAGCGCATCCACCAAAGGCTTGTTGCCGGCCAGGGGGCGCATGGAGTTGGCCAGCAGCAGGCGTTTGATATCGACCGTAATGCCGGGCAGGTGGGCTGCTGCATCGGCAATCACCCGGCGCACCGAGGCTTCGACCTCTGCAGGGTTTTCTTCGGGGATCATGCGGCGGTCAAGTTTGAATACCACTTTGCCCGGCACCACATTGGTGTTGGTGCCGCCTTCGATGCGGCCCACATTCAGGTAGGGGTGGTTGATGCCGTCCACCTCCGAGGTCACTTGCTTGTAGAGCGTGTTCTGGGCGTACAGCGCGTTGAGGATGTGCACCGCGCCTTGCAGGGCGTCCACACCGGACTCGGGGATGGCGGCGTGGGCCATCTTGCCTTGCACGGTCACTTCCATTTGCAGGCAGCCGTTGTGGGCGGTGATGACTTGGTAAGAGAAACCCGCCGCCAGCAACAAGTCCGGCTTGGTGAGGCCTTTTTCCAGCAACCAGCCGGGGCCGAGTTCGCCGCCAAACTCTTCGTCGTAGGTGAACAGCAGCTCCACGCCGCCCTTCAGCGGCAGGCTCAGCGATTCGAGGGCGCGCACGGCAAAGGTGTAGCTCGAAAAGTCGCTCTTGCTCACGGCGGTGGCGCGGCCGTACAGTTGGCCGTCGGCGATCTCGCCGCCGTAGGGGTCATGGGTCCAGCCTTCGCCGGGGGGGACCACGTCGCCGTGGGCGTTGAGGCCGATGATGATGCCGCCTGCCGAGTAGGGGCGGCGCACCACCAGGTTGGTGATGCTTTGCATGCCGGCGGCCTGCACATCGCTGGCGGGTACGCTGTGTTTCTCAGCCTGCAGTCCCATGGCAGCCAACAGCTCGGCGGTGCGCTCGGCGTGGGGGGCGTTGTTGCCGGGCGGGGTGTCGGTTGGCACGCGCACCATTTCTTGCAGAAAGCGCACTTGCTCGTCAAAGTGCGCGTCAATCCAGCTGTCGAGTTGTTGGTATGGGGTGGTCATGGGGGGTCAAACATTCAGGCCGCGTGGGCCAGTTGGTGCAGCAGATGGCTAAAGGCATCGACGGCGAGTTGCATGTCGTCGCTGGTGGTGGATTCCAGCGGGTTGTGGCTGATGCCGGAGTTCAGGCCGCGCACAAACAGCATGGCCTGGGGCATGATTTCATGGAGCTTCATGGCGTCGTGGCCGGCGCCGCTGGGCATGCGGTGCAGGGGCACGCCCAAGGCAGACACGGCAGCCTTCCAGCGCTGTTGCCATTCGGGGGCGCTGGGCGCGGCGCTGGCTTGCATGGTGCGGGTCAGGCTGTGGTGCAGGCCGCGGCGCTCGCAAATCAGGCGCAAGCCGGTGAGCACCTTGGCTTCCAGGGCATCGCGCTGCGCATCCGACGGAGCACGCAAGTCCAGAGAAAAAGTGCAGCGCCCCGGCACCACATTGATGGAGCCGCTTGGAACATTCAGTTGGCCTACGGTGCCGACCGAGTCGCCATCTTGGGTGGCGCAGTGTTCCACCAACAGCATCAGCTCGGCCACCGCCACTGCCGCGTCGCGGCGCTGGCCCATGGGGGTGGTGCCGGCGTGGCTGGCCATACCGACGATTTCGCCCACATAGCGCACGCTGGCGTTGATAGAGGTCACGATGCCCAGCGGAATATCCAGCGCATTGAGCACCGGGCCTTGTTCGATGTGAACCTCGACAAAGCCCTGGTAGTCGGCAGGGTTGCGGCGCAGCGCGGGTATGGCGTTCACGTCCAGCCCGGCATGGGCCATGGCCTCGCGCATGGAGATGCCGTCCGCATCCGTCTGGTCCAGCCACGCGGGGTCAAAGTCGCCGGTGAGTGCGCCCGAGCCTAAAAAGGTGGCCTTGTAGCGCTGGCCTTCTTCCTCGGCAAAGCCCACTACCTCCAGTGCATAGGGCAGGCGCTGGCCTTGGGCCTTGAGCGCTTGCACGCAGGCCAGCGGCACATAGATGCCTAAGCGGCCGTCGTATTTGCCGCCGTTGCGCACCGTGTCATAGTGGCTGCCAGTGAGCAGAGTTTTAGATGTTTTAGGGCTTTGGCCCTCGTCCCGATTGTTCGAGTAGCTATCACTTTCATAGCGGCCGATCACATTGCCGACTGCGTCGATAGTGGCGCTGTCGCAGCCCGCGGCCAGCATGTCCGCCTGAATCTGGCGGGCGCAAGCACGGTGCGCGTCGGTCAGGTAGGTCACGGTCAGCTGGCCGGTGCCGGCGTAGGCCGCGTCGGTGTGCCGTGCCAGCGCTTCTTGCCAGTCCCACACCTGGTGGCCTTGCACTGGCGAGTAGCCGAACTTGTCGTTGAGGCGGATTTCGGCAATGCGGTGCACGTTGCGCAGGCACTCGGCCAGCTCAAACTCGGGGTGTCCCTGCACCCGGCGCTCCAGGGTGGCAATGATCTCGGCTTTGGGGAGGCCCATGCCGCGCGGGCCGCGCACCGCCAGAATGAAGGGGAAGCCGAACCGCGCGTTGTACTCGGCGTTCAAGTGCTGAATGTTCGCAAACTCCGCCGGTGTGCAGTGGGTGAGGCCGGCCTTGCTCTGCTCGTTAGTGCTCTCGGCGGTGAGGCTGTTGTCCACCATGGCCTTGCCCGCCAGCTCAGGGTGGGCGCGCAAGAGCGCAAGCTGTGGCTCGCGCCCGGCAGCGGCTACCACCTGCACCATGGCGTGCTTGAAGGCGGCGAGTGACACAAAGGGGCGCTGCTGGAGGGCGCTCTCCACAATCCACGGCGAGTGCTCGTACAAGCCGTCCAGCCGCTGCGCTGCCTCTGCGAGCGGCAGGGTATTGAGTTGCTCCAGAGTGAGCAAGCTGGTGGTGCTCATGCAGCCTCCCCGGGGAAGGGGTGCACGGTTTTCCAGTGGCGCGCAATATCAATGCGCCGCGCCACCCACACGTGCTCGTGTTGGCCGATGTGGTCCAGAAAGCGCTGCAGCGCCGTAATGCGCCCCGGGCGGCCCAGCAAGCGACAGTGCATGCCGATGCTCATCATCTTGGGGGCATTCAGACCGTCGGGGTCGCCTTCTGCGTAGAGCGCATCGAAGGTGTCTTTCATGTACTGGAAGAACGGGTCGGCATGCGAGTAGCCCTGGGGCAGCGCAAAGCGCATGTCGTTGCAGTCCAGCGTGTAGGGCACGATGAGCTGGGGCACCACGCTGCCGTCGGTCTTTTGCACCTGCATCCAGAAGGGCAGGTCGTCGCCGTAGTAGTCGCTGTCGTATTCAAAGCCGCCGTAGTCCGCCACCAGGCGGCGGGTGCGCGGGCTGTCGCGGCCGGTGTACCAGCCCAGCGCACGTTCGCCGGTCAACTTTTCGATGGCGGCCATGCCCAGTTGCATGTGCTCGCGCTCAGTGGCTTCGTCCAGGTTCTGGTAGTGGATCCAGCGGTGGCCGTGGCAGGCAATCTCGTGGCCCAGCTCCACCAACCTGCGGGTCAGCTCGGGGTAGCGCTCCAGCGCCATGCCCACGCCGAACACAGTGAGTGGTAGGCCACGTTTTTCGAACTCGCGCAGGATGCGCCACACCCCCGCGCGGGAACCGTATTCGTAAATCCCCTCCATGCTGATGTGGCGGTCGGGGTAGCTGGCGGGGTTGAACATCTCTGACAAAAACTGCTCAGAGCCCGCGTCGCCATGCAGCACGCTGTTTTCGCCGCCCTCTTCGTAGTTCAAGACAAATTGCACGGCCACACGGGCCTGGCCGGGCCACTGGGAGTGGGGCACGTGTTCGCCGTAGCCTTTCAGGTCGCGGGGGTAGGCTTGGGTGGTGTCGTAGGTGGGGTTCATAAAGATTCGTCAGGGGGCAAGGTCAGGCTGGCTTCTACATGGTGCAGGTGCTCGTCCATGAGCTGCAGGGCCAGGGCTTCGTCGCGGGCTTCGAGCGCGTCCACCAGTGCGGCGTGTTCTTCGTGAGAGTGCGCTGCCGACGCGGTGGACTGGTACATGAGCGTGATCAGGGAGCAGCGGGAGAGCAGTTCCATGAGCATCAGCGCCAGCACGTCATTGCCCAGCAACTCGGCCATGCGTACATGGAAGTCGCCCAGCAGCTCGGTGCGGGAACTGATGGACCCTGCCAGGACGGCTTTTTTCTCTTCCGCGATATGGTGGCGTAGTGCATCGATATGGTCGGGGTTGTCCGCCGCAATGAATGCACGGACCATGCCCGCTTCCAGCATGCGGCGCACGGCAAAGACTTGCCGGGCCTCTGCCGCAGAGGGCGATGCCACGAAGGCGCCCCGCGCCGGCTCCATACGGATCAGACGGTTGCGCGAGAGCTGAAAAAACGCCTGCCGCACCAGCGTGCGTGAGACGCCGAATTGATCTGCCAGCTTTTGCTCAGCCAGTTTGGTGCCGGGAGCGAGTTGGTGGTCCACGATGGCGGCGGTGATCGCCTGCACGATGAATCCGGTGGTGGTGGTCTCCATGCAAGCATGATACCGAGAATGCTTAAAAGTGTATACACTTTGCAATTTTCAACGCAAAGGAAGCGCCATGGGCTTGAGCACACACGTACTGGACACCATGCACGGCACCCCCGCAGCGGGCATGTCGGTGGCGCTCTACACCACGCAGGGCGAGGTGGCGACCCTGGTGAAAAGCTTTGTGTTGAATGCCGACGGCCGCAACCCGGACGGCCCGCTGTATGACAACGCGAGCTTGCGGGTGGGCACCTACCGGCTGGTTTTTGATGTGGCGGGCTACTTCAAAGCCCGCGGAGTCACCTTGCCGGAGCCCAACTTTTTGAACCGTGTAGCGCTGGACTTCGGCGTAGCCCATGTGGACCAGCACTACCACGTGCCCCTGCTGGTGAGCCCGTGGAGCTACTCCACGTACAGGGGCTCTTGAACATGGGAGCCAAGGTTTCGCTGCTGGGCCGCCCCGAGGCGAAACGCGCCCCCTTGGGGGGCAGCGACCCGTTCAGCGGCGGAGCGTGGGGGCTACAGTTGGCCTTCAGTCAGCGTATCCAATTGAAAACGCCCGCTTTTGTGCCACAACCAGGTGTCGGTGTAAGTGACCTTGCCCATGCGCACCGGCGCGGGGTAGGGAGCTGCCGCGCGCACCGAGCGCTCGATGTCGGCCATCACCTCCGGCGCATGGCTGGGCGCGCGCATCCAACGGATGTCGGTCACCTGCCCCATGCGGTCGATGTCGACCTGCAAGACGCCCACCGCATACAGCAAGGGCGGCATTTTGCCGGTGAAGATGCGTTTCGAATTCTTGGCGTAGAGGTGTCCGGCGGCATCGCGGCGGTAATCCCGTGGCGTAGCGGCTTGGGACTGCAGTGCAGGTTGGGCCTCCGGCGTTACTACGGGCGGCGGAGCCTTGGGAGCGGGTGCAGCTGCCACGGGGGGCACTACAGGTGCTGGAGCGGGCGGGGTGACATTGCAGGCGCTGAGCGCTGCCAACACAGTGGCGCCCAGTGCAAGACGGGCACTGTTCCAAGGGGAAGATGGCAGGGAACAGATCAAACGGGACATGGCAAAACTCCTAGTTTTTTTACGCTGGGGTACTGTGCCGCAAAAACCGGATTGCCGACCTATCGTAAGCCCTCAAAAGGTATCTGTTTGTGAGCAATTTGGCAGCTTTTTTGAGCGCATTGCAGCACCAGACCGCGGTGTTGGTGACTATTACTGCCGCCCGGGGCTCCGTGCCACGGGATGCCGGTGCCTGGATGGCTGTTTTGCCGGCCGCTCTGCTGGGAACGATCGGTGGAGGGCGACTGGAGTTGGATGCAGAAGCCAGTGCACGCGAAATGCTCGCTGCCCACGCGAGCGGACAGTTGGTGGCCCCCAGGGACTTGCGAATTGCCTTGGGCCCGAACTTGGGGCAATGCTGCGGCGGCGAGGTGATTGTGAGGTTTGAGCTCGTGCAGGCAGCCGATGCACACGAATTGCGCAGTCGGTTGGCGCCGGCCTTGTGGCCCTTGGGGCTGTTTGGTGGCGGGCACGTCGGTCAAGCGCTGGTGCAAGTCTTGGCACTGCTACCGTTTGAGGTGACCTGGGTGGACAGCCGCGACGGCGTGTTCCCCCCTGAGCTGCCGCCGCGGGTGCGGTGCGAGCACTCGGACCCCGTGCAGGCGGCGGTCGCAGATTTGCCCGCCGGTAGCCGGGTGCTGGTCATGAGCTTCAGCCATGCCGAAGACCTCGATATCGTGGCGGCCTGCCTGGCCCGCCAGCGTGTGCGGGGGGATTTGCCCTATATCGGACTCATTGGCAGCAAGACCAAATGGGCCACTTTCTCCCGCCGCCTCGCAGAGCGCGGCTTCACCCCGGAGGAGCTGGCGCATGTCACCTGCCCGATCGGGGTGCCGGTAGCCAAAGACAAACGCCCTGAAATCATTGCGGTCGCGGTAGCGGCCCAACTCTTGCAAGTGGTAGACGCCGGCACGCCCGAAGGGGCTGCGGGCGCTGCCGGAAGACCAAAAAACTGAGGAGATCACCGGATGGAAAGCTATTTACTCGACTGGGCCAACCTGCTGTTGCGCTGGGTGCATGTCATCACCGCAATTGCCTGGATAGGCTCCTCGTTCTACTTTGTGTTTCTGGACAGCAGCCTGACCCCGCCGGAAGACGAGGGCTTGAAGAAGCAGGGCGTGAGTGGCGAGCTGTGGGCAGTGCACGGTGGCGGCTTCTACCATCCGGTCAAGTTCGCCGGCGCCCCGCCTAAGTTGCCGGGCAATTTGCATTGGTTTTATTGGGAGAGCTACAGCACCTGGCTGACCGGCTTCGCCCTCTTCACGGTCTCCTACCTGTGGAGTGCGGGAACCTACCTGATCGATAAGTCGGTCATGGCCTGGCACCCGCATGCCGCCATTGTCGTGGCGCTGTCATTCCTGGTGGTGTTCTGGCTGGCGTACGACGGCATCTGCCGGGTCTTCGGGCAGCGCAAAAACGGCGATACGGTGGTGGGCGCCTTGGTGGCCGTGCTGGTGTGTATTGCGGCCTACCTGGCGTGTCACTGGTTTGCCGGGCGCGCGGCATTTTTGCTGGTCGGCGCGATGATGGCCACCGCCATGAGCGCGAACGTGTTCTTCTGGATCATCCCTGGGCAGCGCACCATGGTGAAAGACATGGCTGCAGGCCGGCCGGTTGACCCCATTCACGGCAAGCGCGGCAAGCAGCGCAGCGTGCACAACACCTACTTCACGCTGCCGGTGTTGTTCGCGATGTTGAGCAACCACTACAGCTTTACCTACAGCCACCCGCAAAATTGGTTGGTGCTTATCGTCATGATGTTTGCGGGCGCCGCCATCCGTCAGTTTTTTGTACTGCGCCACGGCTACAAGCTGGGTCGCAACAGCCACCCTTGGCCATACGCCGCGGCGGGTGTGGTCGCCATCATCGGCATGCTGGTGTGGCTCAAGCCAGCGCCACCCGCGAACCCGCCGGTTGCTATGAATTCAGGAGCTGCTAGCGTAGATTCGGCGGGGACTGCAGCCACTATTGGCTATAAAGAGATACAGCCGGTGCTGGAGCAGCGTTGCTACATGTGCCACGGCGCTGCGGTGCAAATGAAAAACGTGCGCCTCGACTCGCCGCAGGCCCTGAGCAGCCACGCCCAAGCGGTTTACCAGCAGGTGGTGGTGAGCAAGATCATGCCCATGAACAACTCCACCAACATCACGGACGCGGAGCGCGATACCGTGAAGCGCTGGTTTGAGGCGGGCGCGAAGGTCGAGTGAGTGTTTCAGCGTTGTGCGGTTGCCAGCCGGAGTGCCAGACCCACAAATACCACGCTGGCGATGCGATTGAGCACCCGCTGAGCGCGTAGTGATCGTTTGAACACTTGACCAAAACCCGCAGCAAACCACGCCACGGCGCTGAAGGTCAGCAGCGCCGCGAGCATAAAGACGGCACCCAGCAGCACGATCTGCCACGCCATGTCGCCACGGGCAGGGTCAGCAAACTGGGGGAGGAAGGCCAGAAAGAAGATCGCTACCTTGGGGTTAGTGACATTCATCACGACGCCCCGCAGATAGGTTTGCACAGGCGTCATGGCACCGGTGTCAGCGCTGTCCTGGATGCCGACGGGCGCATTCCAGGCACCCCAAGCCAGCCACAGCAAGTACCCGGCGCCCACTAATTTGAGTGCAGTGAAGGCGGTCGTTGATGCTGCGAACACGGCGGCCAGGCCCAAGGCCACTGCAGCGGTGTGGAACAGCAGGCCGCTGCACAAGCCCAGCACGACCAGCAGCCCAGCGCGCCGCCCGTGAACCGCGGAATGCAACAACACAAAGACATTGTCCGGGCCGGGTGACAAGGCCAGCAATACAGAGGCCGCAAAAAACGTGAGCGTGGTGTCCAGAGCTAGCATGGCAGAGTGCCGCAGGCGCGGCCAAGGAGGGCAGGGGCTGCCATCCTAACGCCTGACGCTGAGCTCAATTGCCGATGATGGAGAGCAACTCTTCGCGAGTGTTGGGATCCGCCATGTACTTGCCGTATAGCGGGGCCATGCGGCGCACCATGGGTGCCACGTCTTTCACGCGCACAAATTGCACGCCTTGTTTGCTGGCAGTCTCTACCGCCGAGGCCACGCGTTTGTTCCACAGCTCGCGCATCACCAAGGCGGACTCGCTGCCTGCCTTTTGAAAGGCCGTCTTATCGGCTGCGTTCAGACTGGCCCAGAGTTTGGTGGAGACCACCAGAGCTTCGGGTGAAATCACGTGCTGGGTCATATAGACCGACTTGGCCACCTTGTAGTGGCCGGTGGATTCGAAGGACGGCATATTGTTCTCAGCACAATCCACCTCGCCTTTTTCAAGTGCGGCCATCACATCTTTGAAGGGAAGGTCTACGGGAGTTGCACCCAAGAGCTTCACCATTTCCGAGAAAACCTCAGTGCGCACCCGTATGCGGGTGCCAGCTAGGTCTTTGAAGCTGTTGATAGGGCGGTTCACACAATAGAACGAGCGTGCTCCTCCGTCGTACCAGCCCAGCACCACAAAGCCGGCTGCCTGAAGCTTGGCGGCAAAGCGTTCGCCGAGTTTGCCGTCCAGGTGCTTGAACATGTGGGCTGAATCGGTGAACAAGAAGGGTAAATTCAAAGCTCTGATGCCAGGGGCGGCATCAGACAGAGGGCCTACGCTAAATTCCGCCAGATCGATCTCGCCGGACTTGAGCATCTGCACGGCCTTGGGCTGGTCACCCAAGGTAGCGTTAGAAAAGATCTCTACCTGGTAGCGACCTTGGGTACCTTGGGCTACCAGGCTGGCAAAGCGTTTCAGCGCTTCGGTCACCGGGTAGCCGTCAGGGTGGATGTTCCACGCACGCAATTTGGTTTGCGCTTGGCCGGTGGTGCCCACCAGCAGCAGGCAGGCGAGGACCAGGTATCGCCATGGTGTGCGCGGAATCATCGCATCAGCCCTTGGCGACTTCGTGGGCACCCATGATTTCGAGTGCGCGCACCAGCGCTGAATGGTCCAGGCCGGCCATGTCGTTGGCGGCACACACTTGCATCAGCTGCGCAGCACCAGCGGTCTGGGGCAATGCCAGGCCCATGGCTTTGGCGCCACTCAAGGCCAGGTTCAAGTCTTTCTGGTGCAGGCTGATGCGGAAACCGGGGTTGAAGGTGCGCTTGACCATGCGCTCGCCGTGCACTTCCAGAATGCGCGAAGCAGCAAAACCACCCATCAGCGCCTGGCGCACTTTGGCAGGGTCGGCACCGGCTTTGCTGGCAAACAGCAGGGCCTCGCCCACGGCGGCAATGTTGAGCGCCACGATGATCTGGTTGGCCACCTTGGTGGTCTGGCCGTCGCCATTGCCGCCCACCAGGGTGATGTTTTTGCCCATGAGTTGCAGCAGGGGCAGCACCGTGTTGAAGGTGGCTTCTTCAGCGCCCACCATGATGGTCAGGCTGGCCGCCTTGGCGCCGACTTCACCGCCGGAGACGGGCGCGTCCATGTACTGGCAGCCCAGCGCGTTGATCTTTTGGGCAAACACCTTAGTGTCAATAGGCGAGATGGAGCTCATGTCGACCACCGTCTTGCCAGCGCTCAAGCCCTCCGCTACACCGTCAGCACCGAACAGCACAAGTTCCACGTCGGGCGTGTCGGGCAGCATCAGAAAGATGATGTCGGCCTTTTGCGAGACCTCTTTGGCGCTGGAGCAGGGCTTGCCGCCGGCTTGCACCAGAGCCTCGGGCACGTCGCCCTTGGTGTTCAGGTAAACGGTGTGGCCGGCAGCCAGCAGGTGCGCCGCCATAGGGTTGCCCATGATGCCGAGGCCGATAAATCCGAGAGTAGTCATAGTGTTGAAGTGATGGAGTGAAAAAGAAGTGGTGGAGCCAAGGAGGCTGGATCGGAGCGCGTGCTGCGCAGGTCAAGGAGGAGCCCGAAGGGCGGGGGACACGGAGCAGAACGCGCTCCGACCCAGCCTCCGTCCCCGCGAAGAGAATCAGCCGAGGTATTTGTCCCGCAAAGCCTGTGTAGCGTTGCGGAACAGCCCGAGGTCGCTACCCACGGCCACAAAGGTTGCGCCCATCTCCATATAGCGGCGCGCATCAGCCTCCACGGGCGCGAGAATGCCCGTGGGCTTGCCGGCGGCCTTGGCCTGGGCAAACACACTGGCAATCGCCTCCTGCACCTCGGGGTGGTTGGCGTTACCCAAGTGGCCGTAGCCTGCTGCTAGGTCAGACGGGCCGACAAACACACAGTCCACCCCCGGCACTGCGGCAATGGCGGCCGTGTTGGCCACCGCCTGGCGGCTTTCAATTTGAACCGCCACGCACATGTGCTGGTTGGCTTCTTGAAAGTAGTTGGCAATCGAGTTGTAGCGGTTGCTGCGTTGGGCCACGGACACACCCCGCATGCCCTCTGGGGGATAGCGGGTGGCGGACACGGCCAAGGTGGCTTCGTCTGCGGTTTCTACAAAAGGCACCAGGAAGTTGTAAAAGCCCGCATCCAGCAAACGCTTTATTTCGATGGGGTTGTTGCAGCTGGGGCGCACAAACGGGGCGCTGGGGCTGTCCTTGAGCGCCATGAGTTGGGGCACGAAGGTGATGACATCGTTGGGCGAATGCTCACCGTCCAACAAAATCCAGTCGAAGCCGGCCACGCCCAGCACTTCGGTGGTGATGGGGCTGGCCAGCGATGCCCAGCAACCGATCAGGCGCTTGCCTGCGAGCAAGTCTTGCTTGAACTGGTTGGGGAAGGGGCGGTAAGGGGTGGGGTAGGACATGGTGGGGCCTTGTGGTGTCGGGGTGTGGGGTCGCTCAGTAGATGCGGCTCAGGTGATCGGTGCCGGGTTGAACAGCACCAGGGAGTTGTGCAATTTCCAGTGTTCAGCCCAGGTCTTTTTGCGGCCGCTGGCCACTTCCAGCATGAGGTGGAAGAGTTCCCAGCCGGTGTCTTCGATGGTGGCGTCGCCGTCGGCAATGCGGCCGGCGTTCACGTCCATCAGGTCGTGCCAGCGGCGGGCCAGGTCGGTGCGGGTGGCCACCTTGATGACCGGGCATTCGGCCAGGCCATAGGGGGTGCCGCGCCCGGTGGTGAACACATGCAGGTTCATGCCCGCAGCCAACTGCAGCGTGCCGCAGATGAAGTCGCTGGCGGGGGTGGCCGCATAGTGCAGTCCTTTGTGCTCCAGCTTCTCGCCCGGCGACAGCACACCGCTGATGGGCGCGGTGCCGGACTTGATGATGGAGCCCATGGCTTTTTCGACAATGTTGGACAAGCCACCGGCCTTGTTGCCCGGTGTGGTGTTGGCACTGCGGTCCGCCTGGCCGCGGCCCAGATAGGCGTCGTACCAGGCCATCTCGCGGGCCATGGCATCGGCAATCTCGGGACTGGTAGCGCGGGCGGTCATTTGTTCGATGGCGTCGCGCACCTCGGTGGTTTCCGAGAACATGACGGTGGCACCGGCCCGCACCAGCAGGTCGGTGCAATAGCCGACTGCGGGGTTGGCGGTCACGCCCGAAAACGCATCACTGCCGCCACACTGCACACCCACCACCAGCTCGCTGGCGGGAATGGTTTCGCGGCGGCGGGCGTTGAGGCGCTCCAGATGCGGCACGGCACTGGCCAGCACCGAGTCGATCATGCTCATGAAGCCCACATGCTGCTCGGCCTGCAGGCACACCACATCGAGTGCGGGGATGGTTTGACTGTAAAATTGACCTGTAGCCCCCGTATTGTCTGCATGGGTAGCTACTATTTCGATAGCGCGTTGCTCCGGTGGAAACAGCCTTTCGGGTTGCAGCTTTTCACAGCCGAGGCTCACCACCATCACCTCGCCGCCGAAGTTGGGATTTTTGGAGATGTTGCGCAGCGTGCGAATGGGGATGATGGCGTCGGGCGCGTCGATCGCCACACCGCAGCCATAAGCGTGCTCCAGCCCAATCACGTCGTCCACATGCGGGTAGCGTGGCAGCAGCTCGGCCTTGATGCGCTGCACCGCAAAGTCGACCACACCGGCCACGCACTGCACAGTGGTGGTAATAGCCAATATATTGCGCGTGCCCACTGAGCCGTCAGCGTTGCGGTAGCCCTCGAAGGTGTAGCCCTCCAGCGGCTCGGCCTTCCAGGCTTGCGCGGTGGCTTTGGGCAGGTCGGTCAGCGCGCGGGCCTCGGGCATGTGCAGCAGGCGCTCGTGCACCCAGGCGCCGGCGGCAATGTCCTTCAGGGCATAGCCGATCGGCACGTTGTAGCGCAGCACTGCAGCGTCTTTGGCAATGGCGCTCAGAGCGACCTTATGCCCTTGGGGCACGCGGTCTACCAGCGTCAGGCCATCGGACAAGACGGTACCCGCAGGCAGGCCACCATCGTTGGCCACAATGGCCACGTTGTCGGCCGCATGCATGCGGATGGTGAGCGGTGGGCGTGGGTTGGGTGCAGACATGGCGTTCAGAAACGGGGTTTGATTTGCGTCCACTCCGGGCGGTAGCGCTGCATCTGGGCCACATCGTTGCGGGTGCGAATGCGGCAGTTCTTGAAGGCCTCATGCAACTCGGCCAGCTTGTGCTGGTCCAGCTCCACACCCAAGCCTGGCTTGTCGGTGAGGTGGACGCAGCCGCCCACAATCGGCACCTTGCCGCCCACCAAGACCTCGTCGCTTTGCCACGGGTAATGGGTGTCGCAGGCGTAGCTCAGGTGCCCCACGGAGGCGGCCAGATGCGTCATAGCCATGAGGCTGATGCCCAGGTGCGAGTTGGAGTGCATGGACAGACCCAGCCCGAAGGTCTGGCAGGTTTGGGCTAGCTCCTGGGTGGCACGCAGGCCGCCCCAGAAGTGGTGGTCGCTGAGCAAAATCTGCACGGAGTTGAGCTCGATGCTGCGCTTGAGCTCCGCCCAATTGGTGATGACCATGTTGCTGGCTAAAGGCATGCCGGTGGCTTGGTGCAGTTCGGCCATGCCTTCCAGCGTGGGCGTGGGGTCTTCGTAATACTCCAGCGCGCCGCGCAGCTTATTGGCCACTTTCAGGCTGGTCGCCATGCTCCAGTTGCTGTTGGGGTCGATGCGCAGGGGCTGGTTGGGGAAGGCGGCCTTGAGCGCCAAAATGGCGTCGGCTTCCTCCATGGGGTCGAACACACCGGCCTTGAGCTTGATGCTCTCGAACCCGTACTGCCCAATCATCTGGCGTGCCTGCTGAACAATTTGTTCGGCATTCACCGCTTCGCCATAGGGGTCGGGTGCGTACTCGGGGTCCACCGCGGCATTCCACTTGTAAAACAAATAGGCCGAGTAGGGCACTTTGTCGCGCACGGCACCGCCCAAGAGTTCCACCAGAGGGATACCCAAGGTGCGCGCCTGCAGGTCCATAAAGGCGACCTCAAACGCCGAGAACGCGCTGGTCACCAGGTTGCTGGCGAGCGAGCCGGGTGCCAGCTCCATCTCGATGTGGCCGGTGTTGACTTTGGGCGCCAGCGCCTTGAGCCGGGCCAGCATGCCGTTGACATCAAACGCCGACAAGCCCACCAAGCTGGGTGCTGCACGGGTCAGCAGGCCCAGCACCGGTGCGTCGCCATAGGTTTCGCCTAGGCCCACTAGGCCGTTGGCCCCCACCACCTCAATGATGGAGCGCAAGCCAAAGGGCTCGTGCACCCCCGCCGCATTGAGCAAGGCGGGGTCTTTGATGGCGATCGGGGTGACCCGGACTGCAGCGATCTTCATGGTGGCTTACTTCAGCAGTAAGTTAGGCAGCCACAGGGACAGCGCAGGGATGTAGGTCACAGCCATCAGCACCAGCAGCAGGGCACCGAAGAACGGGAACAGTGCTTTCACGACCTTTTCAATCGGTAGCTTGGCGACCGCTGCACCCACGAACAGCACACCGCCCACGGGTGGGGTGATCAGGCCCATGCCCAGGTTCACCATCATGATCATGCCGAAATGCACCGGGTCCACGCCCATGGTTTTGACGATAGGCAGGAGGATGGGCGTCATGATCAGGATCAGCGGCGCCATGTCCATCAGCGTGCCCAGAACCAGCAGCAGGATGTTGATCATCAGCAGCACGGTGTACTTGTTGTCCGAGATACTGGTGAACAGACCCGTGATCATGGTGGGGATCTGCATCAGCGTCATGATGTAACCGAAGCTGGCCGCAAAGCCGATCAGGATCATCACAATGGCCAGCGTCTTCACCGTGCGGTGGACCAGCTTGGGCAGCTCATTCCACTTGTAGTCGCGGTAGATGAACATGGTGACGAAGAAGGCCCACACCACCGCAATGGCGGCGGACTCGGTCGCGGTAAACACGCCGGACAAAATGCCGCCCAGAATGATCACCATGGTCATCAGGCCCCACAGTGCGTCTACGCAGATGCGCAAGGCTTCTTTCATGGGGATGCTGCGGCCTTTGGGGAAATTGCGTTTCTTGGCAATGAACAGGCACATGATGGCCAGCGTTAGGCCCAGCAGCAGCCCAGGCAACACACCGGCCAAAAACAGTGCAGCAATGGACACCGAGCCACCTGCTGCCAGCGAATAAATCACGGCGTTGTGGCTGGGCGGAATCAAGATGGCCTGCACCGAGCCGCTCACGGTCACCGCAGTAGCGAAGTCACGGGGGTACCCTTTTTTCTCCATCTCCGGAATCAGCACCGAGCCGATGGAGGCCGTGTCCGCCATGGACGAACCTGAGATGGCGCCGAAGAAGGTAGAGGCCAGGATGTTCACCAGCGACAAACCGCCGCGCACGAACCCCACCAGCACTTCGGCAAATGCCACCAAGCGGCGGGACATGCCGCCTTCGGCCATGATGGCGCCTGCCAGCACAAAGAAGGGAATGGCCAACAGCGAGAACTTGTTCACGCCACCGGCAATGGCAATCATCACCGCGTCATAGGGCAGGTCAATCCACCAGGCACCAATCAGGGCCGACAAGCCCAAGGCATACGCCACGGGCATTCCAATGATCATGAGCACCAGGAAGGAGCCCAATAGTACAAGCGCGTCCATCAGATGGCCTCCGGTTCTTCAATAGCGTGGTCAAAAGTCACGATGGCACGTGCGTGCTGCGAGCCGAACACCAGGTGTTCGACGATGAAAATGAGGGTAAAAAATCCGCCCAATGGCACAGGTAGGTAGGTGGCGCCTACGGGCATCCACGGAATTTCTCCGATGTTCTGGCCCCAGGTCTCCATGCACAGCTTGGAGCCATAGAACGTCATGAACAGGGCCACGACCACCATCAGGGCGTGCACTACATAAGCAGATACTTGGCGCAGTGCGGGTGGCAGGCGGTCGGTGACCATGGCCACGGCAATGTGTGAGCCTGCGCGGTACGCCGCCGCAGCACCCAAAAACGTAAACACCACCATCAACAAAATGGAGATGGGCTCGGGCCACTGGGAGCCGGTTCCCAGCACGTAGCGGGCAAAAATGCCCCAGGGAATGATCAGCGACATCACAAAGATAGACCCGCCTGAGAGCCAGATACAGGCGGAGTAGAGCGCATCGCTCCAACGCAATAGAGTGTTTTTCATGGGATTCCAGAAGACGGTACCGAGGGTGCCCGGCTCTGCGGGCACCCTATCCAAAGTGCTTGGATTTACTTGGTCGCGGCGATGCGTTGCATCAGATCGGTGAACTTGGTGCCGTATTTGGCGCGCACCGGTGCGGTGGCGTCAAAGAACAGTTTTTGATCCACAGGTACGAACTCCACACCGGCAGCCTTGAGCTTGGCGGAGTAGTCTTCTACGCTCTTGTCCCACAAGACGCGTTGTTCCATCTGGGCTTCGCGGGCCAGTTTCTTGACCAGGGTCTTATCGTCAGCCGACAGCTTGTCCCATGCCACTTTGGACATCACCAACAGCTCAGGAATGATCAGGTGGTTGGTCTGGGCGTAGAACTTGGTGCCGGTGGTGTAGTGGTTGCTGGTGAACATGCTGGGTGGGTTGTTTTCCGCACCGTCAATCACGCCGGTTTGCAGCGCGCTGAACACTTCACCGTAAGCCATGGAAATGCCATTGCCACCCATGGCGTTCATGGTGTCCACAAACAGGGGGTTGCCCATCATGCGCACCTTGATGCCCTTGAGGTCAGCCGGTGTCTTAACCAATTTCTTGGTGTACAAGCTGCGGGCGCCGCCGTCCATCCAGCCCAAGCCCACCAGGCGGGCGGGGCTGGCAGTGACCTTGTCCAGCAATTCGGCGCCGATGGGGCCGTCGATCACTGCGCGCATGTGGGGAATGTCGCGGAACACGAAGGGCATGTTGAACACGTCAACATCAGGCACCACGGGGCCGACCACACCCAGGGAGATGCGCACGATCTGGATCGCACCGATCTGGGCTTGCTCTACAGCTTCTTTTTCCTGACCCAGCACGGCGCCGGGGAACATTTGCATCTTGATGCGGCCACTGGTGGCGGCTTCCAGCTTCTTACCCATGTTTTCTACCGCCACCACAGTGGGGTAGCCAGCGGGGTGGGTGTCTGTGGCTTTGAGCACCATGTTCTGGGCGTTTGCGCCCAGGGTGCTGCACAGGGCAATAGCGGCTACGGCGGAAGCCACAAAAGTTCTACGGAAAGTCATGCTTGTCTCCTCTTCGGGATGGTTGGTTTGAAAGAACGGAAAACTATCGAATGGGAAAACGGGAAAACAAAGGCTCCGGCAGGCCCTGCACACCGAGCTCCAGTACCAGCAAGGCGCCGTCTAGCGTGGCGTCGAAGCCGGCTGCCGGAGTGGCAGGGCGGATGGAGGTCACAAACAGGTGGCGCAATTCGGGGCCGCCAAAAGCGCACATGGCAGGTTTGCTCACGGGTACTGCAATGGACTGCAGTAGCGTGCCCTGTGGGCTGAAGCGGTGCACCAGGCCGGCGTCGTTGGCGCAGATCCAGTAGCAGCCTTCGGCATCGACGGCCGCACCGTCCGGCCTGCCGGGCAGGGCTTGCATGTTGACCCAGGGCTGTGCAGCGCCCCAGGTGCCCGATGTGGTGTCGAAGTGGTGCTGGGTAATCTGCTGGCGGGTCGGGTGCGAGTCCGACAAGTACGCGGTTTGTCCGTCCGGGCTGAATGCCATACCGTTGGGAGTGATGTAGCCAGTCAATACCGGTCCGCGCAGGCCTGATTCGTCGAGGCCGTAGATACCGCCGGCCGGGCTGGCAAGCCCTATATCGCGCACCATGGTGCCCACCCAGAAGCGGCCTTGGCGGTCACAACGGCCGTCGTTGAAGCGCATGCTGGGTTGCGGGTGGGTCACCGGTGTCAACAGGCTGACGCGGGCCAGCGGTGGGTCGCCGAGTGCCACTTCGAACACACCGGTTTCCATGGCGGCAATCAAAGTGCCGCGCGCACTTAAGGCAATGCAGCCCACTCGCTCCGGGAGCGTCCAGGTGCTCTGGTGGCGATTGGCCCAGCTCAGCCGGTGAATAAAAGGCCCTTCGATGTCAACCCAATAGAGGCACTGGTTGGCCACCGACCATACAGGGCACTCGCCCACTTTGTCGCGGCTGATACTGACGGCCTCTACGGCCACGGTGTGAACAGACACGGGTGCCTCAGGCAGTTTTCTTGGGTGGCAGGTGGGCCGTCATGGGCTCGCCCTGAAACAAGAAACCACCGCCCTGGTAAATGACGGCAGGATCGGTGATGTCGGGTTCCGGTGTGCGGGCATAGACGGCTTCGCGGAAGGGGTTTGAGCTGTCTTGCGGCACATAGCCCACATGGCGAGCGGCGCTGTTGTCATACCAGACCACGGCGTTATCGGACATGCCGAAAATCGCGGTGTGGCCCAGCACAGGCGTGGTCAGGCAGGCGGTGACCAAGCGGTGCAAATCGTCAAAGCTCAGCCAGCTGGCCAGCATGCGCCGGTCTTTAGGCTCGGCAAAGCTCGATCCGATGCGCACGCACGCGGTTTCAATGCCATAGCGATCGAAATACATGCGGGAGAGGTCTTCGCCAAAGGCCTTGCTCACGCCATACAGGCTGTCGGGGCGGGCGGGGTGGTTGAGCGTGATGGTTTCGCTCTGCTTGTAGTAGCCGGTCACATGGTTGGAGCTGGCGAATACCACGCGCTTCACGCCGTGTTTGCGGGCCGCTTCGTACAAGTTGTACACGCCCAAAATGTTGGCCTGCAAGATGGGCTCAAAAGGGCCCTCTACCGATATGCCGCCGAAGTGCACGATGGCGTTGACGCCTTGGACCATAGCGTCCACGGCTGCTGCATCGGCCAGATCGGCCAGAACGACTTCTTCCCCCGCTCCGGCAGGCCCGAAAGCGCTACGATCAGCGAGGCGCAAAACCTCGCAATTGGCCTTCAGCCGGTCGCGCATTGCAGTGCCCAAGCCGCCTGCGGCGCCGGTCATCAGCAAAGTGTGGTGTACTTTGATTGTCATGAAATGGTGCGCTGAATTGTCAGTTGTATGTTGTCTGATGTGTTAAATTGTGGTCATCGGTTCAGGCCGCGTCAAGGACTTTTCTATGGAACTAGTGCAAACCCCTAGAGCGCCGGCAGCGTCCGGCATGGCATCAGACGCCACGGAAGCGGTGCGCCCCCGCCGGGCCAAAGGTCTGGTGAATGAGGTCGTCGAAAGCCTGACAGCGAGCATTCGCGAAGGCGCTATCAAGCCGGGCGAAAAGCTGCCCACCGAAACAGAAATCATGGGGCGGTTTGATGTCAGCCGCACGGTGATTCGCGAGGCGATTTCGCGCCTGCAAGCCAACCGCTTGGTAGAAACACGGCACGGTGTGGGCACCTTCGCTCTGGCCCCGCAAAGCAGCGGCAATTTCCAGATTGCCGATTTCGACTTTGCGACGGTGGCCGACGTGATTGCCCTGCTGGAGCTGCGGATTTCGTTGGAGACTGAGGCCGCAGGCTTGGCCGCCCAACGCCGCACGGAGGCCAACTTGGCGGCCATGCAGGCCATGCTCGATGCGTTCCAGAAGTCCATTGAAGAAGACTCGGACGCGGTGCCCTCCGACTTCAGCTTTCACTTGGAAGTCGCCAAAGCCACAGGCAACCGCCACTTTGCCAACTTGATGACCTACCTGGGCACCATGATCATTCCGCGCACCCGCATCAACACAGCCAGCAGCGCGCCGGAAGGGCGTCTGGCTTATCTGCGCCGGGTGCATGGTGAGCACGAATACATCTTCAACGCCATCCGCAATCAGGATGCCGATGCCGCCCGTGCGGCCATGCGCACCCACCTGGCCAATAGCAAAGACCGGCTCAGAAAGTCACAAACTGAACCGGTTTAGTTGTATGATGTCCTATATGTAGGGGCGCCGCCTACCCATTCATCAGAGCGCCCCGCTGAGGAGACTGACCATGACTGCATCTGAATCCAGCGCCACTCGCGGCGCACCCACCGTTACCGCCTTGCGCGTCATCCCCGTGGCCGGGCATGACGGCATGTTGATGAACCTGAGCGGCGCCCATGCACCGTTTTTCACGCGCAACATCGTTATCCTGACGGACAGCAGCGGCAACACCGGCGTGGGCGAAGTGCCCGGCGGCGAGAAAATCCGCCAGACGCTGGAAGACGCCGCCGCCCTCGTTGTGGGGCAATCAGTAGGTAACTACAACGCCATCCTGAACCGCATGCGCGAAGCTTTTGCGGGGCGCGACAGCGGCGGCCGTGGCCTGCAAACCTTTGACTTGCGCATTGCCATTCACGCCGTCACCGCAGTGGAAAGTGCTTTGCTCGACTTGTTGGGCAAATTTCTGGGTGTGCCCGTAGCCGCCTTGTTGGGCGACGGCCAGCAGCGCAGCAGCGTGGCGGTGCTGGGCTACCTGTTTTATGTGGGCGACCGCAATGCGACTGACCTGCCGTACGCCAGCGAGCCCGACCAGGCCGATGACTGGAAACGCCTTCGCCATGAAAAAGCCATGGACGCTGACGGTGTGGTGCGCCTGGCCGAGGCCGCTTTTGCGCGTTATGGTTTTCAGGACTTCAAACTCAAAGGCGGCGTGCTGCGTGGTGAAGAAGAGGTGGAAGCCATACGTGCGCTGCATGCACGCTTCCCCGAAGCCCGCATCACCCTGGACCCGAACGGCGGCTGGCTCCTCAAAGACGCCATTCGCCTCACCCGCGACTTACATGGCGTGATGGCCTATGCCGAAGACCCCTGCGGTGCCGAAGGCGTGTTTTCCGGCCGCGAAGTGGTCGCCGAGTTCCGCCGCGCCACCGGCCTGCCCACGGCCACCAACATGATTGCGACCGACTGGCGCGAGCTGGCGCATTCGTTGGCCCTGCAGTCGGTAGACATTCCGCTGGCCGACCCGCACTTCTGGACCATGCAGGGCTCCGTGCGTGTGGCGCAGGTGTGTGAGACCTGGGGCCTGACCTGGGGTTCGCATTCCAACAACCACTTTGATGTGTCGCTGGCCATGTTCACCCATGTGGCGGCGGCAGCGCCCGGCAAGGTCACGGCCATTGATACCCACTGGATCTGGCAAGACGGCCAGCGCCTCACCAAAGACCCGCTGCAAATCGTGGGCGGCCAGATCGCCGTGCCCACCACGCCCGGCCTGGGTGTGGAGCTGGACATGGTGGAAGTGGAGAAGGCCCACCAGCTGTACTTGCAGCACGGCCTGGGCGCACGGAATGACGCCATGGCCATGCAGTACCTGATTCCGGGCTGGACGTTTAACCCCAAGAGCCCCTGCCTGGTTCGCTAGGCCTTTACCGGCTCCTGCTGTGGAGTTTGAAGCCAAATCGGCCTCTGGCCCTCGTGGAATATGCGCGAGTAGCTCCTATTTCAGTAGCAAAATCGCGTCATTCACGTGGGTTGCTGCGCGGCTGGGGTCAGTGGATGGCAGCCGCAGCCAGCTGCAGCGCCAGCCGGTTGTGCCTTTCCATCAGCGGGCCCAAGGCCACCGTTTCCAAATGCCCATCGCGCACCACCACCTTGCCGTTGACGATCGTGGTGTCAGCCTGCGGGCTGGCGCACAGCAGCAGGCTGCCCAGCGGGTCGTGCACCGCGCCGCCGGCAAAGCCCAGCGTGTCCAAGTCCCACAGCACCAGGTCGGCACACATACCCACCGCCAGGTAGCCAATGTCTTGGCGGCCCAGCACCTGCGCGCCGCCGCGCGTGGCCACGCCCAGGGCGTCGCGCACGGTCATTTCGGCGGGGCCGAGGTCGCAGCCAAAGAAGGTGCGGCGCTCGCCGTTGGGCAGCACACGTTCTTCAGGCGGCTGCATCGCGCGGCCCACACGGGCCAAGAGCAGGGCCTGGCGGGCTTCGTTGAGCATGTGCGCGGCGTCGTTGCTGGCGCTACCGTCTACGCCCAAGCCCACCGGCACGCCGGCGTTGAGCATCTTGCGCACGGGCGCAATGCCGCTGGCCAAGCGCATATTGCTGCACGGGCAGTGGGCCACGCCAGTGCGGCTGGCGGCAAACAGGCTGATGCCCTCATCGTCCAGCTTCACACAGTGGGCATGCCACACGTCGTCGCCCAGCCAGCCCAGGTCTTGGGCGTATTGGGTGGGTGTGCAGCCGAATTTTTCGCGGCTGTAGGCCAGGTCGTGGTCGTTCTCGGCCAGGTGGGTGTGCAGCCGCACGCCTTGGCCTTTGAAGCTTCGCGCCAGCAGCGCAGCCTCGCGCATCAGGTCGCGGCTCACGCTAAACGGGGAGCAGGGGGCCAGCGCCACATTCAGCATGGAGCCCCAGCTCGCATCGTGGTGCTGCTCGATCAGCCGCTGGCTCTCTTTGAGGATGAAGTCTTCGTTTTCCACCACCCGGTCAGGTGGCAGCCCGCCTTGGCTCTGCCCCACACTCATGCTGCCGCGCGTGGCGACAAAGCGCATGCCGATCTCGGCCGCCGCGCCAATGCTGTCGTCCAGCCGCACGCCGTTGGGGTAGATGTAGAGGTGGTCGCTGCTGGTGGTGCAGCCGCTCATCAGCAGCTCGGCCATGGCAATCTGCGTGCTCACCTGCACCATCTCAGGGGTCAGGCCGGCCCAGATGGGGTACAGCCCGCGCAGCCAGCCGAACAGCTCTGCGTTTTGCACGCCGGGTATGGCCCGCGTCAGGCTCTGGTACATGTGGTGGTGGGTGTTCACCAAGCCGGGGGTGACCAGGTGGTGGCAGGCGTCAATCACCTCGTCGGCCTGCAGCGCCTGCGGCGGCAGATCGGCCGAAGCGCCGATAAAGGCGATGCGGTTACCCTCGATGTAAATGGAAGCGTCCCGCAGCTCGGTGGATGGCGCCGGGTCAGCGGGGACGAACGTGGCCGCATCGAATGTCGCCTTATCAAATGTCGCAATAGCGCGCGCGTTGTGAATCAGCAAAGTGCCCATGAAAATGTTTCTCCGTCAAACAAGTGTCCCACCTTGAGAGGTGGCTCCTGTCGAGGCCGAATCCCACTGGCCGGCCGTATTGGCCACCAGAGGCGAGCACCACGTCGCCGCGCATCCCGGGCTGTGCTGTTGCGTAAAACGCCCCTGAATTCTGCCCCAATTGTTCTTGCCCCAACGACTTTTGCACCAAGCGATGACCATGCCAAGTACTGAAACTCACTCTTCAGCGCCTGCCCCCTCTCCAGCGCACTTCTCTGAACTCGCCCCCCGCGAGCTGCTAAGCCAGTTGTACTGGGCTGCAGTGCGCCAAGCACTGCCTGCGCACACGCTGGGCGCGTACCTGCCCGAGCCGCCCAAGGGGCGCACGCTGGTGCTGGGTGCAGGCAAAGCAGGTGGCGCCATGGCGCACGCGCTGGATGCGCTGTGGCCCCAAAACCTGCCGATGTCGGGGCTGGTGGTCACCCGCTATGGCCACACGCCACCGCTGCCCGCAGACGCAGCGCCCGCCCGCATCGAGGTGGTGGAGGCTGCCCACCCTGTGCCGGACGCCGCCGGCCTCGCCGCCGCGCAGCGCATTCTGGCGTTGACCGAAGGGCTCACCGAAGACGACCTGGTCATTTGCCTGATCTCCGGTGGCGGCTCTTCCTTGCTGACGCTGCCTGCGCAGTGGGAGGTGGATGGTGTGCAGGCCGGCATCAGCCTGGAGCTCAAGCAGCGTATCAACAAACTGCTGTTGGAGAGCGGCGCCAGTATTCAAGAGATGAACTGCGTGCGCAAGCACCTCTCCGCCATCAAAGGCGGGCGCCTGGCAGCGGCCTGCTACCCCGCCCGAGTGGTGACGCTGCTGATCAGCGATGTGCCCGGCGACGACCCCAGCGTGATCGCCAGTGGCCCCACGGTGCCTGACCCCACTACCTGTGCCGATGCGCTATCGATTTTGAAGCGACTCGCGCAATATTCATCGGGGCTAGAGGCCGATTTTGTCCTGAAAGCGCTGGAATCGGGCGTACTGGAAACGCCCAAGCCCGGTGATGCCGTGTTTGCCAACAACACCGTGCACCTGATTGCCACCCCCCAACAGTCGCTGGAGGCGGCGGCCGACGCGGCCCGCGCCATGGGGCTCCATGCCTACATCCTCAGCGATGAGCTCGAAGGCGAGTCCCGCGAAGTCGGCAAAGTGCATGCAGCCTTGGCCCGCACGGCGGCGCACCGCTCCGCATCCAGTCAGCAGCCGTTTGCCAAGCCATGTGTGATTTTGAGTGGCGGGGAAACCACCGTCACCATCCGCCCGCGCCGCGAAGGTGCTCCCCGTGGCCGGGGCGGGCGGGCCGGGGAGTTTTGCATGGGGCTGGCCCAGGGCCTGCAGGGCCAAGCCGGCGTGTGGGCATTGGCGGCTGACACCGATGGCATTGACGGCGTGGAAGACAACGCGGGAGCCATGGTCACCCCGGACACCCTGGCGCGCGCCGCTGCTGCTGGCGTGGCACTGGCCGACTGCCTGGACCGCAACGACGCCGTGGGCTTCTTCGAGCCGCTGGGCGACCTGTTCACCACCGGCCCTACCCACACCAATGTGAACGACTTCCGGGCTATGTTGGTGCTGTAGGCGCCGCCGAGTTGGGCGGTCGGGTCATCAAAGGCAGGTAAAGTTCAGGGGTTCACCACACTCGCGCGACGAGGGAGCCCCTAAAAATGACAACACCGACCACTATTTTGTTGACCGGCGGCGCCGGGTACATCGGCAGCCACACCTACGTAGCCTTGGTGGAGGCCGGATACCGCCCGCTGATTCTGGATGACTTTTCTAACAGCGACCCCGAGGTCTTGCAGCGTCTGCAGCAGATCACCGGGCGCGAAGTACTCTGCCACCGGGGTAATGCCCGCGATGCCGCGACCTTGGAGGCCCTGTTGACCGAGCACCAGGTGCAAGCCGTGATTCACTTTGCGGGCTTCAAAGCAGTGGGCGAGAGCGTGGCCCAGCCGCTCAAGTATTTCGAAAACAACCTGGGCAGCACCATTGCGCTGCTGCAGGCCATGGCCAAGACGGGTTGC
The DNA here is from genome assembly GCF_013297935.1 of Rhodoferax sp. Taxonomy (GTDB): domain Bacteria; phylum Pseudomonadota; class Gammaproteobacteria; order Burkholderiales; family Burkholderiaceae_C; genus Allorhodoferax. Next base: position 54,081 of record NZ_JAAFIX010000010.1, read on the forward strand.
CACAAACTGGTGTTTTCCAGCAGCGCTACGGTCTATGGCGACCCGGCCTCGGTGCCCATCACCGAGTCCTTTCCGCGCAGCCATACCAACCCCTATGGCCACACCAAGCTGGTCTGTGAGGACATGATCGCGGCGCAGTGTGCCGCACAGCCCGCGCTGCGCGCAGGTGTACTGCGCTACTTCAATCCGGTGGGCGCCCACCCCAGCGGGCTGATCGGTGAAGACCCCTCCGGTATTCCGAACAACCTGATGCCTTTTGTGACCCAGGTCGCAGTGGGCAAACGCGCCCGCTTGCAGGTCTTCGGCGGCGACTACGCCACACCGGACGGCACCGGCGTGCGCGACTACATCCACGTGCAAGACTTGGCCCAGGCCCATGTGGCCGCTGTGCGCAAACTACTCGCCGGAGGCGATTCGTTTACTGTCAATGTAGGCACCGGCCAGGGCTACAGTGTTCTCGATGTGGTGCGCGCTTTTGAGCAGGCCAGTGGCCAACCGGTGCCCTACGACGTAGTGGCCCGCCGCCCGGGCGATGTGGCGCAGTGCTATGCGGATGCGGCAATGGCCAAGGCCACGCTGGAGTGGGAGGCTGCGCAAAACCTCCAATCCATGTGCGAAGACTCTTGGCGTTGGCAGAGCCGCAATCCCGACGGCTACCGCAAGGCCTGAGGCGCGTGCCTTCCGGGCCCCGGGTGGGGCTTACTGGAGCATGAAGGTTTCATACTCCAAGCTCTCCAGCTTGCGGCTCAGTATCCAGATGCCGGTCAGCACGGTGACCAGCATCGCCAGAGCGAAACCATAGCCAAACCATGCGGCACCCAGGTGTAGGGTGATGCCGGTAAACACTGCGTTGCACAGGGGCAGCATGGCCGTCAGCAAGACCACCGCGCGGCGTTGGTCGAGGTAAAAGAGAATGTTCAAAATCCCCAGTAGCACGACCTGCAGGGCAGCGCCCACCACGTCAACGTACAGCAGCGGCAAATAGAGCGTTGAAATGCCCAGCGCCGGCAACACCACGCCGCCGGCCGCAAAGGTAGAGAGCACGGCAATGCCCTGAATTTTGGCAATATCAAACAAGCCCCGGCGCACGTGGTAGACCATGTGGTTGCGCATGCGCTCGATGTAGTCCAGGGTCGCACCTTCGCGAACAGCGTTGTAAAACTTGACGTAGTACTCCACGAAGTCGGTCTCAATACGCACCAGAAAAATAGCCATCCCCGGGATAACCGACAGGTAGGACAAAAAGATCGGGAAGTCGTAAATCACGGAGGCGTGCAGCGGCCCGATCACCTGCTGCCCGGTACCGGGGAAATACCAGAACATCAGCTTGTCAATCCACGCACCGAGGTTGAACAGGAATCCGGTGGCCATCAGGCTGGTGTACATGGCGCCGCGCTTCCAGATGTCAAAGGCCACAAAGCGGTCTGATTGGTAGTGCCGGTACACCAGGTAGACCATGCCCATCAGGAGCAGGTAGTGCCCGAGAACAAAGCCGAGCAACAGCCCCTCCAGACCCAGAGGTCCGCGCAGCAGCAAGGCGAGCCCCAAGGTCGCGCTGTAGCCCAGAAAAAACATGCCCACAATGGCGCGGTAATGCTTCAGCCCGGTGAGGAAAACGGTCGCAATCCAGATGGCCGACATGACCCCCAGGCCCATGACAAACAGCAAGCGGTAGAGCACCGATTGCTCGGGGAAAAAGAGCGCAACACAGGGCAAGGCCACCAGCATGCTGACCCCCATGACGACTAGGATCAGCCCGTTGAAATTGGGGAGTATGGCGGCCTCGTCTTTGGCAAAGGTGCGGTCGGCTACAAAGCGTGTGAACGACAGTTGAACCAGGCCGGTGCTGATCAGTGAGATCAGGAACAGGTAGGTCACGGTCACCTGAAACTGCGACACACTGACCCGGGGCGACGCCACCCCCGCACTCAAAAGGCCGATCAGCATGATGCCCACAATGGACAACACCCAAGGCCCGGAGCTGATGATCCCGGCGAAAGCATAGGCCTGTAGCAAACCTGCATAGGTTTGCTTTTTCAAGAGCTTGCGGAGTTCGAAACCTATGCCTGCCATGCGAAGTTCTTGTCGTAAAGGGACCGGTACCGGTCGAACATGATGTGCTGGGCGTAGTATTTTTCAACCCGCCGGATGCCTGACTCGCGGGCGCGTTGCCATTCGGCGGGATCACCCAGCAACTCCAGCGTGGCTTCCGCCATGGCCTGGGGGTCGGCAATCCGCACTACCCGCCCGGAGGCTCCCAAAGCCTCGTCGTCGCCCGGCAAGCCGTAAACGAGTTGGCGGCAAGAGCCCACATCGGTGCTCACGGTGGGCACGCCTGCGGCATAGCCCTCCAAAATGACCAGAGGAAGCGCCTCGCTGATAGAGGTGAGGACCACCAGACCGACTTGGGGAAGCAACTCGGTGAGCTTTTGGAAACCCAGAAACTTGACGGTGTTTTCGAGTCCGAGTTGGGCCACCAGATCGCGGCACTCTTGCGCGTATTCGGGCGACTCGTCCTCGGGGCCGGCAATCCAGGCTTCCACCCCGGGCATGCGGTTGGCAATGATGCGTGCCGCCCGGATATAGGTCTTGATGTCTTTGATCGGCACCACACGGCCAATCAGGCACAAAACTTGTGGCGGACCCTCCGGCCAGTCGCGGCGCAGGGCACCGAACTTTACAACGTCGATTCCGTTGGCAATGTTGGAGGTACGCTCTTGGGGTGCGCCGTCGAGCAACTGCCGTTGCCGGTTGGCCTCGTAGAGCGCCACGATATCGTTCGCCGCCTGGTACGTAACGTAGCCGAGGTGCTCGAAAAACCGGATCCACAACTGCCGGAAATAACTGACCCGTGAGGGGTCGTGCTCAAACACACTGCGGTTGTCTTTGATCCACTGCGCTTGGTAGAGGTCGATCTTGCGCTCTTTGACGTAGATGCCGTGCTCACTCAGCATAAAGGGGCGCTGGTTCCGGTGCTTCAGCAGGACACCCAGAATGCCGGCATACCCGGTGGAGACGGCGTGGTAGATACGCGCTTTAGGCGCACGAACCGCGACCTCGCGCAGCCCCCAGAAAGGCCGGTGGATGGTGCGCACGGTCCAGAAGTAGTCGACAAATGAGGGGTCGGTGCTGCGGCTGCGGTAGGTTTTTTTGATGTAGTTCCACGACTCCTCGCTGTAGAGGAACATGTCATGGCTGAGCATGCCGCCGGGGCCCGCTTCGTTCATCATGCTGGCGAAAAGGTGCGGGCACTCGGGGTGGCGCAGATCGTTCTCAAACATATGGTGCATGCGCTCCACCAGCTCCATGCTTTTGGCGGGGGCTTTGGCACGTACGATCGGCGGGGGAGCCTCTTCTTCGTAGAGGTAGGCAGTTTCCAGATGGACCAGATTGGGGGGCAATGCGTAGCGCATGGGCCCGTAGTCCTGTTTGCGGCTACCCAGAAAAATAGCGCCGAAGCGGATGTCGGGGAAACCCAGAATGATTTGCTGCACCCAGCTGGAGACCCCCCCGGACACAAACGGGAAAGTGCCCTCCAGGAGAAGCATGACGTCGACCTGATCTGCCTTTGGCAGCACGGGCTCAGATGTGGGGGAGGTAGTTGCGGTCACTGCGATGGGGGAAGTTGTCTCGTCCGGTCCAAATGTCTACAACGGCCCGGGTACGGGAGGCGACGTTGAGTTTCTCCAGGCGGAGCAGGGATTGTTTGACTTGGGTGAAGTCGCGCCGTTGGTAGGCGAGTTCGGCCACATAGGGCACGGCGGACACCAGTGGATGGCCCAGGGCTATCGCGTGTTCAATCGCGATCTGAGCGGGTGCATAGTCGCCGATGGCCAGCAAGATGCGGCCTTTGAGAAACAGCATGGCGGCATCCGGCTCAGGCTCCAGGGCGAGTGTGGCGTCGACGTACTGCAGCGTCTGGTGCAGGATGTGTTTTTTCAGCTCACCTTGGGCGAGCGAGGCGTAAATGAGCTCCCAGTGCAGCTCCGCCAAGTGCCGCAAGCACGTGTGTCGCTGCGCATCGCTTTCTGCCTGATCCAATTGGCGCCGTTCGCGCTGGATGTCTGCGTTGATCTTTTTTTCCTCGGCATCGAGCATGCCGAAGGCCACCAGACGCACGTCGTCGGATTGGTCACTCAGCAGCTCATCCAGGATGGGGTTGGCGACGCGGGTGGGAATCGACTGCAGCGTCATCAGCGATTGAAGCCGGATGGCGCTGGGCACATGGGCATTCAGGCGCGAGCGGATTGAGCCTTGACCGCTGCGGTTGACGTCTTTGGCTTGCATGTCAAATTCGGGGAGCGGTACTGTCACAGGCTCGGGCGGGGCATCGCCCAGCGACTCTTTCCGGAACGTCGTCCAGATGATGAGCAGCATCCCGACTGCGCCAATCAACGGCGCGACAAACGCAAAAAGAAACAAGAGCAACCACACGGCGACGCGGGGCCGCAGGTACTTGTGGGGCAGCAGCACATAACTGCCGGATGCCACGATGGCGCTGGCCAGTGCGTGCAGCGCCAGCATGGCCAGCAACGCTGGCAGGGTTGACTCATGCAGGAGCGGACTCAGGAACACGCCCACTTCAATGGCGATGGCCGCCCAGGCCCACTTCAGCGTGAACATACAGGCGCGCTCACGGTGCGAGTTGGGTGGTCAAGGCCTGGACCGGGTCTTCGAGGGCGAAGTCGATGGTGTGCAGGCGGACTTGAAGACTTTGGATGTTTCCATGAAACCGCTGTTGTAACCAGTCATCAATCCGTTGGATAAAACCCTCCATGGCCGAGTCCGAGGCAAACGGCATCAGCACGACCACCGCGGGCAGCCCGCGAATCTGCGTTTGCCAGTACAAATCCAGCCCCCGCTTGACACGTACAAACTCGGCTGTGATTTCGGGGCCGAGCGCTCCCTCAAAGGTCATGATCACTACATGACTTGACAGGCCCACCGAGTGATGAAGCCGATTCATGCGGACCAACTCCTCTGCAAACTGGGCCGGCATGCCCGTCAGCGCCTGTTGGACTTTGTGGGTATCCGGGCCGATCCGGACGTTGTCTGCGTAATAGGCCAGGATCACCGACATCATTTGCAGGTTCTCAACAGTCAGCGAGAAAAACGGGATGCGGGTCACCACCAGCACTCCCAATATGGTGTCGTTGCCGGCTACCAGCGGGGCCACTATCAAAGGGCTGTCGGGGTCAGAGGTACTAATGTCTTCGCCGGCGATGTGCACCAGAGCGCGCGTTTCCAGCGCCTTCTCAAACAACACATTGCCGGGCAGGAGGGGCAACGGGTCTCCAATTACGGCCAGAGCCGGGCCCAATTGAGGCGCCGTGTCCGGGTCCCTCACGGCATACAGTGTGGCGGATTCCAAGTTGACATATTGCGACAGCAACTGCAACAAGCTGTTGGCGGCCGGCATGGGCTCATCGTGCGGGGCAGGTTGCATGGCCATGCTGCGCAGGCGGGCAAGCGCATCGCGCAGTGAGCCCGGCCGGATCAGCATTTCCTGTTCAAGGCGATCGTGGGACAGGTTCAGCAGCAAATGCCGCTTGGTGAGTCGTGACAGCCGCTCGGTCACGTACAGGTAGGTTTCTTCCATGCGGGCATTGCGGTCCCGCCACACATCACTGAACTCTCCGCAGACCATGACCAGGACGCCGGCCCCGAAGAAAAACCGGAAGGCAAAGGCGTCTTCAACACGCCCTAAGGCGCTGGCCACCAGCCAATTGATGATCAGCGGAATACTGCTGAGCAAACCGGGGGAAACGCCGTAGCGCAGTGCGATCAGTACCGGTGCAAACCATAGCCAGGGGAAGTGGCTTTGAGAAAGCATGGGATCTTCCGCACTGATCCACCACCCCACGGCAATGCCGATCAGGGGGATAAGAATAACTTCGAGCCACTGGTCCCGAGCCATCACAGGATCGGGCGCCAGCCGATGGGCACTCACGAGTTTTCTGAACCAGCCGGTCGAAGAAGGCGCTCCCATAGACAACTTACTTGGCAGGTACTGCTGCGGGCAAAGGCAGGCTGGTCAGCGCATCGCGCATGACGGCCTGCGCCACACCGGACAGGGCTTGCCGGCTCCAGCCGCTGCTGGCGGCAGCGCTGCTCCAGACCACCTGTTCGGTGACCAGATCGGTAATTTTGAGGGTGATGCCGACTGCGGGCTCACCGTCTAAGCCCACCTTGTAGCGCCACTCTTCAACGCTCCCGCTCACCGCGTAGCGGACGCCTGAGCCCCGGGCCCACACGGTAGCTTCTTCAGAGAGTTTGCGCTCCGAGGGCTCAAACAAGCTGTCTCGCGACAGGGTGGCGGGATACATTTTGAGCCCGCTCACGCCACGCTTGCGCAACAGGTGCTCCAGCAAGGATTCAGCGCTCAGCGCTGCCTGGGGTGTATCGGTGTTGTTGGTCAGCGGAAGCACTGCCCAGGAGGCATTGGCATCCAGGCTGCCCCGACCGGTGTTGGATTCAATGGTGCTTGCGCAACCGGCCAAGGCCAGCGCAGCGGTAGACAGGAGTAAGTGAAATCTCATAATGTTGCTCTTGGTTAAAAGTAATTCCGGTATCGCACGGTTAAGGTTTTGCTGGGGCTGCTGCTGTTGGCCAAACCGCTACTGTGTTGAAGCTCTATGCGCATCAGGTCGCTACCGAGCAAAGAGCCGGCCACGCCGAATTGCGAGGTGTAGCCGTCGCCCGCCTGGGAGTCGTTGCGCACGCACATTTCCCCGAAGGGCCTCCAGCCGCGACTAAATCCGTTCTGTAAGCTTTGCCCGCCCAGGTTCTCGCCCATGCCCATGCACAGACCCCAGCTGGTGCTGCTTTCCGGTAGGAAGTAGTTGCTCGCGAGTACGGAGCCACTCGCGACAGCTTGCTGAAAGGCCGCGGGGTAGCGCAGCATTGCCGCCGCAGGAAGCGCGCTTGAGGGTTCGAAGATTTGGCGCTGCACCGTGGCCCGCAAGCGCCAGTCAGGGTAGTCCATTCGCAGGCGGTAGGCCATTTCCAGGTCTAGTGACTGTCCGTGCCCGAGTGACTCGCCGAACGAATCGTAAAACCGTTTGACCGCTGGAGTGGCCTGAACGCTGAAGCGCTTGTCCAGCGGGACACGCAAGCTGGAGCTGAGGCTGTCTTCCACGCCCACGACTTGCATGGCGGGACTCACTGCACTGGAAGCACCGATGTTCAGGTTGTTGGCCCATTGCCATCCGTGACTGAGCTGCAGTGTCTGTCCGAGTTGCAGGCCGCTCTGCAGCGCGAGCTCGCGGCGTTGCGTGAGGGCAAAACTCCCGGACTGCCATGGACTAGACCACTGAATTCCCAACCGTGTCAATTGGTCTTGGTCAGCGTCATTCACCAGGGTTTGTAGTGTCTCGTCGCCAGCGCTTTGCCGTGCCCGGCTCCATTCAGCGGTTGCCCGGTAGCCCGTCTGCAGGGGCCACTGGAGTGCAAGGCCAAGGCGGCTCTGGTGGAGCAAAGCGCTGCTTTCGCTGTTGATGGTGGTGTCAACAAAGGCCGCTTGGCCGCTGGCATGCTGGCGAAAGCGGTCGTACAAAGCTTCGTCATTCGGGCTGCGAACCATGCCGTCGAAAGCGGTGCTGATTGCCTGAGCGTGCAAATGTCTTGCCCGCTCCATGTCGTATCGGTTGTAAATCGGCAGGGTGTTGTCCCGAGACTGCAGCAAGGTGTCCATCTCGGCGATATCGCCGGTTTGCAACGCTACCTGTGCCCGACCCCACACCGGCGCCTGCTGTTGGAAGCGCCTGGCCATCCAAGTGCGCGCATTGGTGAACTGCTCACTGCTGATAGCCCACGCCAACACGAGCTCCGCAGCCTCAGTGTCGCTGGCATCGGCGGGTAGGGTCTTGAGCATTCCTACCCATTGGCGGACCTGCTTGAGTGCGGGGTCCCCCGGCCGGTTGAGCAAGGCAAGCCGTAGCATCGTCCGCCACTCCGCGCTCTGGTTCTCTCCGACTTTGGCAGCGTTCTCGCTCGGGAATTTTTCACGGAGGGTAAGCCAGGCATGGCGACGAACCCGTGCCGCCATACCGGCTTGTTGGTTGCGCTCCAGCGAGTCGGCATAGTTCAACAACAGAAAAGCGTCCTGGGGCGCTTTGGACAGACTGCGTTGGTACCAGTGCAAAGCCTCACGCTGCTGGCTCAGCGTCAGGTGGGCAGCCGCAAAGGCGGGCCAGTAATCAGCATCGTTTGAGCTTTTCTGGTAGTGCGACAGGACGTGGCTTAATTCTGCGGTTCTCCGTTGCTCTATCAAAAACCACAAGCTACTCAACCCTATGGCCTTGGACAGCGGGTCTATCGCCATGGCGCGGCGCAAATCAGTCCACGCATTCTCGGTCTGGCGCATGCCCTGTGCATAGCGAGCCCGCAAGAGAAGAAATTGGCTGGACTTCTCTGCTGCAGTGAGTGCAGGGCCTTGGAGCATGGCCATCGCTTCACCCATGCGGCGCCAATTGCCCATGCCGGCATACCGCTCCAGCGCCTGCACCAGCAGAGGAAATAAAGCAAAGCGCCGATAGCCCTCCATGGCCATGAGGGCCGCCTGTTCGGGTTCGGCAGGATCGATCAAGGACACCAGCCGCGACCAGTCGTCCCCGGTAGCCGAAGTACTTTTGACGTAGCTGCCATAGGCTGTGCGGGCGATATCGACCTGTTGCAAATCCCAGGCGACTTCGCCCATCAATCGCCAGAACTCGGATGCTTCCTGCGGCACGCGGGCCTGATTGCGCTGCATAAATGCAAGTGCCTCCGGTAGTCGATTGCTGCGCACATACAGCATGACCACATCCAGCGCCGCCGCCAGCGAAAACGTGTTGTTGGGGTTATCTAAAACCTGCAATTGAAGCTGCAGCGCGCGCGCGTCGTTGCCTTGATTTCCCGCCAGTCGCGCAGCGAATTCGAGCAGTTTCAGGTCACTATGCTGACGATATTGTTCTTCGAAGAACTGCGAACCCTCAGCAGGTTGTGCCGACTCCTCATAAAGTTTCAACACTTCAAGTGCTTCTGGTCCGCTGAGTGTGCGCCGCTTGGCCACCACAGCCCATGCATCGATGGGAACCTGGAGGTCCGCCATCTGCCACGCCAGCCGGGTGACTTGGGACAAGGTATCGGTATCCCGCGCCCCTTGCCGGAACAGAAAGGCCCACTGTTGCGCTGCGATCTGCGGCTGCTGGGTCCATTCGGCGACTCGTGCAAGACGAATTCGCCACTCGCGGTTCGAGGGCGAGCGCGTGACAGCAGCTTGTGCAATTTGCAGGGCCGGGGTCAGGTCGCCTGTACTCAGGAAGACGCTGTAGGCCAGAGCCATGTCGTCCGGATTCATATTGCGCAGCGGGGGCATCGAGGCCGGCTGATCCGCCCGTCGGGTCGGGCGCTCGGGAGTTTGCACAGGCGCTTGCGCCATGGCGGCCGGCACAGGCACGCGAGGGGTGGGTGCCGGGGGTGGCGAGTTGCTTGTGTCTCCTGTCGCCAGCGTGGGTGCAGCCGATGCGCCCACGGTCCAGTTGTTGCGGATCAATGCCTCCGGCCGCAGCACTGCGACGCGCAGCCGTGCGCCGGGAATTCCACCGCCCGAGAGGGCTTTGCGGGCCTCCTCGGTGTTATTCCAGAAACCCGCACGCAGCGTGAACTGGACACCACGTTTCTCAACCCGCAAAAAGGGCAGTTGACGGTACTGTTCGTACAGGGGCTGGAGGTCTTTGAGTTGCGTACTGCTGGCTATCTGCAAAGACTGATAGTCCTGCCCCGGGATGGGCGACTCTCGCGCCTCTTGCCCCGTGGCGGCGCCACACAGGGGGGCCCATATCAACACCCAGGCCTGATATCGGTTCACGGTTGAACTCCGTCGGTCTGGTACATCAGGGATTTGGCATAGGCATTGGCTTCAGCGGGGTTGCCGGCTGCCAATGCGATACGCGCGAGGTAGCGCAAGGTCGTGCGATCGTGGGCCAGTGACCCGATGTGGGTGCGGGCAGATGTCATGGCACTGTTGTAGAACCCGCCAGCCATTAAAGTGTCCACACCTGCCGCAAACAACACGCGTTGCTCAGCCAAGGTCTGGGTTTTGTCTTGCGCTAGAAAGTAGTACCGGGCAGCCTGCTCGTAGTTGCCAGTTGCCAACGCGTTGGCTGCATACGTTTTCAGGGCTTGGGCAACGTTGTCGATTTGAATTTTCTCGATAAATTTCAAGCCGAGATCTGGCCGGTCCAGCCGGAATGCCAGGTCAGCAAACTGTTGTGCCATGGGCTCCGACATTGTGTCGTCCAGTGCCGGGTTGATGAATGCCGACAAGCCTTCACGGAGGCTTGCAAGTTGAGCGTTGCTCCATTTTTTTTGCAAATGCGAGCTATACGCCTTCAGCAAAATTGTCCGTGCTGCGGTTCGCTGGCGCAGGTCCCCGTCGGCGGCGGTCGGAAGCAGCATCAACAGCAAGGTCGGGAGGTCTAGTTTTTCTTGTTGAACCCGTGCGAGAAGCAGCGCGACATCGAGGTTTCCCGCGCTCGCTTTGTACAGGTTCTGAATGTAGGACAAGGTGAGTTCATCGAGAGCTTCTTGCTCGTAAAGTTTGGCGACCAATTCTTTGCGTGGAAACACCACCACCAGCAAGGTGAGGACCATGAATCCGATCAACAGCAATTGCCAGCCTGTTGCGAGCTTCAGGCGGGGTATCTCGCCATCAATTCCGGCATAACGCTTCGAGCGAAGGGGCAGCATGTTCAGTCAGTTCAAAATGTGAAAGGGCACCGTCTTGCCGTTGGGGAGTGAGTTTTCTACCTCCGCTTCGAACCTCGCAGTGTTGGACGTTTTGCAGGGTGATTCGCAGTGGGGCATGACCACTCAAACCCCAGCGTGCGCTCTTGGCGCTGATGTCAGAAGTCGTCACCCTCGCATTGGCAGACACCAATAATGGGCGTTGATCCTGTCCATCGGCGTTGCTCACCCAGCTCACTGTGTCTGCAGACAAGTGGACGAACCGTTCTCCCGTACCGGTGGTGTGCCCTGCAATGCCTCGACTGGCCTCTAAGTTTGGGGTGGGCACTGAGGCAGGCAGCCGGAAGCTGCGCAGCGACTTGGCGCCACGAATCTGCCAACCGTCTGCGGTGCGGGCAATAGATAGATTTTGAAAATCTGCGACCTTGCGGGCATAGTCCGCAATATGGACAGGGGTCACCGGCTGGCCCATCGCGTATCGAAAAATCTTTTCTAAAGTCTGAATGCCGGCGCGCTTGGTGGCGAGATAGGTGTGGAAGTAAATGTTGATGGGCTTGAGCCGACGGGGTGACCCTGTGAGCTCAAAAGTCTCTATGACCCGTTCGAACTCGTAGTACGGGCCTTGCCAGTTATTGGTGTAAACATTTTCATTCTGGTTGGGGGCAAAGACTTGAAATCCCCCGTCGCGCTGCAGTCCCAGGCCTTCCATGTAGGTGACGCTGGGGTTGGACCGGGTCGCTACCGTATCTCCTCCGTTCATATTGACGAGGCCCGCCGCCGCCACGGCGCGTAGCGCCTCGCTGGTAGGTATGCAGTCCCCCGTCCATAAAAATACTTCCACTTTTTTACCGAGGGGCGCGAGGCGTCGTTCAATGTAAGCAATGGAGCCGTCTATTTCCCGTTTCACATTAAAGCGGTAGCCGGGAATTCGCAGGTTGTAACTGTCCACACCCTCTGCGCTGCTCGCCTTGTACCAAAAGAAGGGGTGGGAGTAACTGTGCGACGCGATGGCCACATGGGGTTCTGCAAAAATATCCCGGGCGACCTTCTCTGCCAGCCCGGACAGGCCCGGGTACAAACCATCTGGAGCCACTTCCGCCTCGATCACCGAGATGGTCATAGGTATCGGGTACTGGCGCACGATACGGTCCCGCACTACCTCGCCGGCGATAGGAAAGCCGGGTGTCTCTGAACGGCTGATGAAACCGTCGCCATCCATATGCACCATGAGCATGCGTTTGCCGGTCTCGGTGGTGGTGTCCGGGACGGGCATGTCCGGCAGTTGAAGCGCCTGACTCAGGAAATCAAAAGGATTGACGACCCAGCGGCTTCCGAGGTCTCCCGGCAACACCGAGGTAACAAATGGGGGGCTCACATAGCCGCCCCACGGGGTGATCGCTGCGGCCATTTGCGTCTGCGCGCCTTGGGCAAGGGTCAAGAGCGGCTGCGCGTCTTTGACGGCAAGCCCGACGAAGCTGTCCAGCGCTGGCGTAGGGCTTCGCTCAAACCCCATGATTCCACTTTGCTGGGTCACGGTGATAGGCGCGATCGCACCGGATGTCGGGGTGATCGAGATGCCGAGGCTGCTGCGCAAGCCGTTATCCAAAAGTGAGGCGGGCATGTTGAGCCAGGCGACCGGCACGGAGTCTCGGACCTGTTTCTGGAGCCAGTTCGAAAGGTTTTGCGCCTGGCCGGGAGTGCCAGCGGTGTTTTGCCAGATGGCAATGCCTGCATACCTGCCTTTGAGCGGGTAGGCCGGAAGCCGGCTGGCGTCCACGAACTCAGGCACGTACCCCAGGTAGTTCAGGGGGAGTGACAACATCCGCACTGGATCAAGGTAGCGCAATGCAGCTTCGTTGGTAGGCGTGCTATGAACCACAAGAACCTTGCGGGGCATGGCTTCCACATTCCCCACGCCGACGCTCATCAGATCCGGCGTCGTTACCCACGGGATGTAGCCCAGCGCTTTGATTTTGTCGGCGGTGCTGCGTGCCAGGGCCCGTTCATGGGCCGGAACATAGTCGATTGCAAGTACCGGTAGTTTGTAGGTGTCTTTGACGATATCGAGCTGGCCGAGGAGCCATTGACGATCAGCTTCCGGCACGATTCTGAAGTTACTTTTTCCTGCGTCGTACCCTTGAAACACGGATTCCGCAGCGACCATGCTGACGTGCTGGTGGGTTTTCCCCAGAATTTCAAAACCACGATTGAAAATCAGCCGCGCCTCGGGGTACTGCCGCTTGACTTCGCGCACGAGCTCCACCAAACCTGCCTCTTGGGCGGCACGGGCTTTCGGCGTTTTGGCAAAGAGGTGGTAGGAGTCCAATGTGTCAAAAAAGAAGCTCCGGTAGCCGGCCACCCACAGCGGCTTGATGACGCGGTCGGAAAAAAATGCTGGCCACATTGCTTGGGACTGGTCAATCAAGCGACTGCCCCAGTCTTTGTTTTCACCATTGAGCCAGCCCGTTGGAATGGCTCCGGCATAGGGGCGGGAAGGTTGTACTTCGCCGACGGACACATAAGCCGCCAATTCTCGGGGGCCGGACGCCACTGTGCGGGGGGACGGCACGTGGCCGGGATCCACCACGACCGTGTCAAACGATCGCAGGAGCTCCCAAGGCGGCGAGGCCCCGTAATACAGCGCGACGGATGGCACTGCAGCTTGGGCATAGGCGGCACAGGTACATACCGCGAGTACAAAGGCAAAAATTTTTTTCATTTGTGATGGAGGTCCGGATTCCCCGCAGGCCGTCCGGCCGACCCGACGCGGTGCGCTCTGAGGCGATCCGTCGCAAGTTGACAAGCTGATGTGTGACGCGCGCAATCTTACGTGTCGTTACATCTGGCTTTTTGTCGCCGGCCCTTCAAAAACCGGGTTTTTTTCACGTTGTGGCGATTTATTTTGCGCACCGGGCAGTCACTTCTCTTGATCTGTCTCAAAGTGAACGGCGTTGCGGGCGGGCACTATCAAGCCATCATGTCCATCCCCTCCCACTCTGTTGTTCCATTTCCTGCGACCGCCAACCCGGAGCGCTTCGCGGCGGGCAGCCTGCTCATGCGCCGTGGCGATGAGACCACCAATGCGTGGTTTCTGGAGAGTGGCTCGGTGCTCAGCGGCATCACCGGAGACATCGGCAACCGCGATGAACTCCTGGAGCACCAGCTGGGACAAATGGACGGACCGTGTTGGCTGAATCCGACGGCGGCGGTACTGTCCTTGCCGGCAGTCATGGACGTGGTGGCCTTGACCCCCGTGTCGGTGCGCAAACTCCCTCTCGCAGAGTTTCAGGCCGGCCTAGTGGCTAACCGGCAGCTTTGCGGCGCGGTGCTGCAAGGTGTTGCCCACGCCCACCGGGAACAGACCGAGTTGGCCGTGAGTCGTTTGGCCAAAGGGGCCGAAGCGCGCTGTGCTGAGTGGTTGTTGCAACATGCGGAATCCACCGACAAGGGGGAGTGCGCGGTGCAGCTGCAGCAGCGCAAACGCCTGATTGCCGCGCAACTGGGCATTGCGCCGGAAACGCTCTCCCGGGTGTTTCGCCACCTGCGGGAGCGCAAGCTGATCAATGGCTCGGGCCGCACGGTGAATCTCGTGGATCCCGGCGGTTTGCGGTCCTTGGCCGGGGTGTAGGCGTCGCTTACATGTCGCAGCATTTTTGCACGGGTGCGGCTGCGCATAGTTGCTACATTGCAGCAGTCTCACCTACCGATGCTTTTATGCACAAACTGCTCAAGCTGTGGATTTTTCTCTTAACCCTGAGTATCTGGCCCGTCGCCACCGTGATCTTCCTGGTCGCCGTGGCATGGTCGGCCCCGGGCAGTGAGGGATGGCAACTCTGGCTATTGCCGAGTGGCATGGGCATCGCCATGTGGGGCGGAGCCCGGGCATTGGGCGAGGGCGGAGTCCGCTGGCCGGCATTCCTGGTCGCTCATTTGCCGCGTGAAGCGTGGTTAGTCTGGGCCCGCTTTGGCGGGTGAAGAGCAGGCCCAAAGCTTTCGCGCTCAGTTCTTGAGCGCTTTCAACACGTTTTCAGCCGTAGCCGGTGCCGTGAGCTGCACCGTGGCTCCCGGGCCCTTGGCCTGGGCGACTGCAGCAATGGCACGGAAGGTGTCCGCTATCTCGCAGGCCAGCCGTTGGCTGAGCATGCCGCCGAGAAGCCTGCGCAGCAGGCTTTGGCCACGAGCCCATAGTTGTTGCCCTACTGCAGAGCTGATGCCATGACTCTCAATGGGGAGCATGTTTTATTGCTCCGTGGAATAGTCAAGAAAGGCTAGAAATGGACTTAGATGCCAAGTGCTCGATCGGTTCCGGCTTGTGCAAATAAAACCCTTGCGCAAAGTCAATCCCTAAAGCTTGCACACGTTGCAACACAGCGTCGCGGTCCACGTACTCGGCAACAGTCTTTACGCCCACTACGTGTGCCACATCCACAAAGCACCTAACAGCCGCATCATCCAAAGGGTCGTCCACCAGGTCCTTAATGAACTGGCCATCAATCTTGAGATAGTCCACTTTCAGTGTTTTGAGGTAGCCGAACGACGATGCACCCGCACCGAAGTCATCCAACGAGATACGCACCCCCAACGCCCGCACTTGTTCAATGAACAAAGCGGCATCTGCCATATTGGTAACCGCTGCGGTTTCTGTAATTTCAAAACACAAGCGCTGGCAAATGCCGGGTGCAAGGGCACTCAACTTTTCAATCACTTGCCGATGGAAAGCCCTGTCACCGACAGATTGGCCCGAAAAATTGACACTCAGGGTTTGTACATTGGCTTGGTCTGCATATTGCTCCAGCCAAGCTGTCGCATTGCGTAGCACCCATCGGTCAATGCGTGAAATCAAATTAAACCGCTCCGCCGCAGGAATGAAGGCTGCCGGGCTAATGATGCTGCCATCTTGGTCGACCATGCGCAGCAACACCTCTGCGTGCGTGCCGTGGTCACTATCGGCCAAAGGTGTAATGCGCTGGGCATACAGGACAAACCTGTCTTCATCCAATGCGTGTTCGATACGCGTGGTCCACTGCATTTCACCGTGCCGCTCGCGCAAGGCTTGGTCCGTGTCAAACCAGGTGTGCACACGGTTTCGGCCAGCCTCTTTGGCGGCATAACACGAGGTGTCTGCTGCTTGCATCACGGCCGCAACGGTGGCCAACGCATTGGTCACAGCGACCAGGCCGATACTGGTTCCGATACGGAAGCGCCGTCCATCGTGCAAAAACCGGAACTCCTCCATGCGGTCGCAAATCTGTTGCGCCACGCGCAGTGCCTGCTCGCTGGTGCAATGGTCCAACAGTATGCCGAACTCATCGCCCCCTAGCCGCGCAAGGGTGTCACGCGAGCGTACCGACTCACCCAGCAGTTTGCTGACCTGTTGCAGCAGTTGGTCGCCCGCCGAATGACCACAGGCGTCATTGACCAGCTTGAACTGGTCCAAGTCGATGAACATCAATGCGTGCTGGCTTCCGTCTTCGTGGGATAGCTGCAGAAGTCGGCGAAGGCGCACCTCAAACTCAGCGCGGTTGAATAAGCCCGTAAGCTCATCATGGGTCGCGCGAAATGTCATTTCACCCGACATGCGACGCTGCTCAGTCACGTCATGGAACACCAATACAACGCCCAGCACTTCTCCGGTCTCCGACCGGATGGGCGCTGCTGAATCTTCGATGCCGAACTCTGCGCCATGCCGAGAAATCAGCAAGGTGTGGTTTGCCAAGCCCACGATCTTGCCTTGCTTAAGACACGTATCCACCGGGTTCTCAGTGGGCAAGCGGGTCTGCTCGTTGACGATGTGAAACACTTGGGCGAGCGGACGGCCGATGGCTTCAGCGCTAGACCAGCCGGTCATGCGCTCTGCCACCGGGTTCAACCAGGTGACGCAGCCTACTGAGTCGGTGGTGATGACCGAGTCGCCAATGGACTGCATGGTCACCCGCAGCAACTCATTTTGTTGTGCCAGCGCTGCTTCTGCGTGGCGCTGCTCGGTGACATCCCAATTGACACCTACCATACGCACGGCCTGGCCTGAGGCATCACGCTCAACCTTGGCTGCCGATCGAATGAAATGAACGCTTCCGTCGCTCCAGACCACGCGAAACTCCGGCTGAAAGTCGCTCAAGCCATCAATGGCATCCTGCATAGCGGCCTCGGCTCTCGGTTTGTCGTCCGGGTGCAGGTGTTTGGCCCACAGTTCATAGGCGCCAGTTGCGTCGGTAGGCGGTAGGCCGTACAACTGGTACATCTCTTCACTCCAGATCAAAGATCCGTCAACCAGGTTGTAGTCCCAAACACCAATGCCACCCGCTTGTGTGGCGAGTTGGAGCCGATTGCGGATTTCGCTTAGCTTCTGCCGTTGCAGGTAAGTTGCGGTAATGTCCTGAAAGGCACCCACGATGCGTCGGGGCGCGTTATTCGCAAACTCCACATGCCCCACGGCACGTGCCCAAAGGCGTTTGCCGGTTGCAGTAATGAGTGGTAGCTCAAGGTCCCAGCCTTTTCCCGAAGACATGGCCACCTGCACCGCTTTTTCAATGACCGGGCGCGCATCTGGCGCATAGAAATTAATGGCTTCGCTCAAAACAGGCTGATACCCGGTTTCCACCTCGTGAATTCGGCAAGTCTCGTCGGACCAAACCACGGTGCCGGCAAGAATATCCACCTCCCAGCCGCCCACGCCGGCCAAGCGCCCGGTTTGGTTCAAAAACTCCTGGCTTTTGCGAAGCTCTTCGCTCTGGCGCTTGCGCGCTGTGATGTCAACGCGGATAGAAACATAACGTTCAATGGCGCCGTCCGCACCCCGCAGTGGCGCGATGGTGCTGTCAACCCAATACAGCTCGCCGTTTTTTGCGCGATTGCATATTTCGCCCCGCCAAGACTCACCGAGCTTTAAGGCGCGCCACATGGCTCCAAAAAAAGCAGAAGGTTGGGTGCCGGAATTGATGATGCTGTGGTTCTTGCCGATCAGTTCTTCCCGGCTGTAGCCACTGATAGCCACGAACGCATCGTTGACCTCGGTGATTGCCCCGTCAAGATCCGTAAAAGACACGATACTGTGCTTCAAAATAATCGAAAGCAAAGACTCGTTGACGTGCTTGGCCGCAGATTTCTCGGTGATGTCTTCCACAGTACCCACGTACCCGGTGCACACACCTTGCGCATCCACGGTCTGTTGGGCGGTGCTGTGCACCATACGCAAAGAAGCGCCGGGCTGGTGCAAGCGAAACTCCATGGCGAAGGTTTGGCCTGACTCAGCACCCGCTTGCCATTGGGCAAAAACAGCTTGTTTGTCTTCGGGGTGAATGCTGGCGGTCCAGCCGGTGCCAAGGCTTTGTGCCTCAGTTAGACCATAAATGGCTTGCCATCTGGCATTGGTATACACACAGGCCCCACTCGCATCGGTGGCATAGATACCCAAAGGTGACGCTTCACTGAGCGCACGAAACCTTGCTTCGCTCAGCCCTCGATCTAATGCGACCTGGCGGGACTCTAGGGCCAGTACTGCTGCACGCGCCAAATTGCCTAACACCTCACGTTGCATGGGACTCAGCCCGCCCGGTTCACGCCCAATGACGCACAAGGTTCCCATACGTGCGCCATTGCTGAGCGTCAATGGCGCCCCCGCATAAAAGCGAATGTTCGGGTCGCCGACTACCAGGGGATTGTCTGCAAACCGCAGGTCTGCCAGCGTGTCTTGCACCTCAAAAATGCCGTCCCCCAAAATGGTGTGGGCACAGAACGCAGCATCGCGCGGCGTCTGGGTTGCGGTGCCCAGACCGTAGTTGGACTTAAACCATTGCCGGTCAGAATCCACCAAGCTCATGAGGGATATGGGCATGCCGCAGACTTGCGCGGCAGCACGGGTCAAGCAGTCAAACTGCTCCTCCGCTTGGGTATCCAAGATACCCAATTGGCGCAGCGATTCAAGACGCTGCTGCTCATTGACTGGTATCTGCGCTGGTTGCATGCGAAAGCCTCTTGGTGTCTCGGTGTTCGCATGATCATAGCCAGAATCCCAATATTCGCGATGGGATCATTCCCCTGCACTTGGGTGGGTAGGGCCCGTGCTTCAAAATGAAACTTCAGTCTTCGAGAGCGCGCAGCACATTTTCTGCCGTAGCCGGTGCCGTGAGCTGCACGGTGGCGCCCGCGCCCTTGGCCTGAGCCACCGCATCGCGTAGGGCTTCGAACACGCTGATGCCGAGCATGAAGGGCGGCTCGCCCACGGCTTTGCTGCCGAACACGTTGTCCTCCACATTGGGCTCGTGCCAGAGGTCCACCTTGAAGTGCTCGGGCACATCCGCCGCGGTGGGGATTTTGTAGGTGCTGGGCGCGTGGGTGCTGAGGTAACCCTTGTCGTTCCAAACCAGTTGCTCGGTGGTGAGCCAGCCCATGCCCTGCACAAAGGCGCCTTCAATTTGCCCCACGTCGATAGCGGGGTTGATGCTGCGGCCCACGTCGTGGAGGATGTCTACTTTGAGTACACGGCTCTCGCCGGTCAGGGTGTCGATCACCACTTCGGTGCACGCTGCACCATAAGCGAAGTAGTAGAAGGGCCGGCCCGTCAGCGTCGTCTTGTCGTAATGGATTTTGGGCGTGCGGTAAAAGCCGTCGCTCCAGAGCTGGATGCGGTTGGCATAGGCCATTTTCACCACGTCGTCGAAGCTGCGGGTGGTGCTGGGCGAGAACACTTCGCCATGCTTGAAGCGCACTGCGCCTGCGCCACAGCCATCGAGCCCCGCCACAAAGGCGGCCAAGTTGTCGCGCACATTGCGGGCGGCAAACTGGGCGGCGCGGCCGTTGAGGTCGGTGCCCGCGCTGGCGGCGGTGGCCGATGCATTGGGCACCTTGCTGGTGTCGCTGGCGGTGCTGAGCACCCGGCTAAACGGCACACCCAATTCGTCCGCCACGATCTGGGCGACCTTGGTGTTCAGGCCCTGGCCCATCTCGGCGCCACCATGGTTCACCTGCACGCTTCCGTCGGTGTACACATGCACCAGCGCACCGGCTTGGTTGAACAGCGTGGCCGTGAAGCTGATGCCGAACTTGACCGGCGTGATGGCGATGCCGCGCTTGAGCACCGGGCTGGTCTGGTTCCATGCCGAAATGGCCTCTACCCGTCGCCGGTATTGCGCAGACAGCTCTAATTTTGATAGCAGGGGTTGGAGGATGTTGTCCTCTACCGTCATCTGGTAGTGGGTGGTGTCGCGGCGATTCGCAGTGCCGGGAATAGTCTCGTCGCTGTACAGGTTGCGCATGCGCACATCCAGCGGGTCCATCTGCAGGGCCCGGGCGATGTCGCCCATCACCGCTTCAATCAGCACCACGCCCTGCGGGCCGCCGAAGCCACGGAAGGCGGTGTGGCTCTGGGTGTTGGTTTTGCAGCGGTAGGAAATGATGTCCACATCCTGCAGGTAGTAGGCGTTGTCGGTATGGAAGATGGCGCGGTCCGCCACCGGGCCGGACAGGTCGGCGCTGAAGCCGCAGTTCACGGCCATTTGCAGTTTCAGGGCGGTCAGGCGGCCGGTATCGTCAAAGCCCGCGCTGTATTCATACGCAAAGGGGTGGCGCTTGCCGGTGACCATGAAGTCGTCGTCCCGGTCCAGCCGCAGCTTTACGGCGCAGCGGTTCTTGGCCGCTGCAATGGTCGCCCACACAGCCAGATGGCCGGCTTGCGTTTCCTTGCCGCCGAAGCCGCCGCCCATGCGCCGGCACTCCACCTTCACCGAGTGGTTGTCGATACCCAGCGCGTGGCTCACCCAGTGCTGCACTTCGCCGGGGTGCTGGGTGCTGCTGTAAACCAGCCACTGGTTTTGCTCTTGCGGCAGCACATAGGCAATCTGGCCTTCCAGATAAAAGTGCTCCTGCCCGCCCACCTCTAAAGTGCCGTGCAGGGTATGGGGTGCGCTTTTCAGGGCCGCATCCGCATCACCGCGCCGCACATTGACCGGTGGCAGCACAAAGCTCTTTTGCCGGATGGACTCGTGCACCGACAGGATGGCCGGCAAGGGCTCGATGTGCAGTTGCACTTTGCGGGCGGCGTGCCGCGCCTGCATCACCGTTTTGGCAAGCACCACGCCCACCACCTGGCCGACGAACTGCACCGTGTCCAGGGCAAACACCGGCTCGTCCCCCGCAAAGGCGGCCAGCATGGGGTCGCCGGGAATGTCGTCGGCCAGCACCACATCCACCACGCCGGGCATGGCGCGGGCGGCTGTGCTGTCCACGCCCAGCAGCTTGCCGTGCGCGTGGGTGGAGAGAATGGGCGCGGCATACAACGTGCCGCGCACCTCGGGCAGGTCGTCGATGTAGTGCACCGCACCGGCCACTTGGGCTACGGCGCTTTCATGGAACTGGTTGACGCCTGCGGCCGGGCCGCGGGCTTGGGGCGCGGCTTCCAACACCGTGGGCGAGAGGGTGGGCGCCAAAGAGGGCAGGGTGGATGGGGTGCTCATGCGGTTTCTCCTTGGAGCACAAAGCTTTCCAGATTAATGGCCGTGAGGCCCTGGCTCTCCAGCCAGTAGCGCTGCAACAGGTTGCCGAGCACTTCGGTACGGTAGGCGCTGCTGGCGCGCATGTCGGAAATCGGGCTGAACTCGCCTCGCAATGTGGCTTGGGCGGTTTTCACCGTGGCGGCGCTCCACACTTGGCCCAGCAAGGCCGCCTGGGTTTTAACGGCCCGTACCGGTGTGGCGGCCACACCGCCCACCCCGATGCTGGCGTGGGTGACGATGCCGCTCTCAATATGCAGGTTCAGCGCGAGACAGACGGCGGAAATGTCATCTTCAAAGCGCTTGGAAATTTTGTAGACACGTGACCGCTCATGGGGCAGGGCCTTGGGCACCTTGATCCAGGCCAGCACTTCGTCGCGCGCCATGACGTTCTGGCGGTAGCCGGTGTAGAGGTCTTCCAGGGGCAGTTCGCGATGCACGGCTTTAGCCTTGCTGCCTTTGCCGCGCCAGGCCATCAGCACCACGCTGGTACCCAGCGCAATCAGCAGGGGCATGGAGTCGCCAATCGGCGAGCCGTTGGCCACGTTACCGCCCAGAGTGCCTGCATTGCGCACCGGCAGTCCGGCAAAGCGGCTGGCAAAAGTGGCCAACTGCGGCCGGTCCGCCACCAGGGCAGCAAACGCGTCGGTCAGGGTGACGGCGGCGCCGATGGCCATGTGGTGCGGGTACTGCTCCACGCGCCGCAGCTCGGCGACTTGAGTCACATCGAGCACGCGGGGAAAGTCTTTGTGCATCTTGGTGACCCACAGGCCCACATCGGTGCAGCCCGCGACGATTTGCGCCTTAGGGTGCTGCGCCCGCGCTGCCAGCAGTTCGGGTAGGCTGCGGGGCAAAATATAAGCAGAATCGGCCTCTAGCCCTCGTATTTGTTGCGCGAGTAGCTCTAATTTTGATAGCGTTTGCGCCTCGTCAGAGGGCAGGGCGGGCTGGCCGAGCATGGTCTGGGCGGCGTCCAGAATCGGGCGGTAACCGGTGCAGCGGCACAAGTTGCCGCTCAGGGCGTGCAGCGCGTCGTCCCGGGTGATGGGTTGGCCGGCATGGGCATGGTGGCGGTACAGGTCAAACAAGCTCATCACAAAGCCGGGGGTGCAAAAGCCGCATTGCGAGCCGTGGCACTGCACCATGGCTTCCTGGGCGGGGTGCAAGCGCCCGTCGTCAGCGGCAATGTCTTCTACCGTCCACAAGGCCCGGCCGTTCAGGCTGTGGGCCATCTTGATGCAGCTGTTCACGGCCTTGGTGTGCAGTTCGCCGTCGACCGATTCGCCCACGACCACGGTGCAGGCCCCGCAGTCCCCTTCGTTACAGCCCTCTTTGGTGCCGGTGCAGTGCAGGTCGTCGCGCAGCACTTCCAGCAGGGTGCGGGTGGGGGGAACGTCGTGCAGCGTGACGATTTCGCCGCGGCGTACAAACTTCAGTGGAGTGGTGGTCATGGGTGTTTCCTCGTGCGGGAGGGTAATCCGGCTGTTGTTCCGTTTCCATACGCATTAGCATATGGGTCCAATTGAACGCTGTGTATGAGAGACCAATCCCTTTTCGACAAGATAGACCTTCATTTGATCAGGGTCCTTCATACCGTGTTAACTGAGCGCAGCGTATCCAAAGCCGCCATCCGTCTGGGCATGCACCAGCCGGCGGTCAGCGCGTCGCTCAAACGTTTGCGTGACTTTGCCGGCGACCCTTTGTTGGTGCGCTCCGGCTCCGGCATGGTGCCCACCGAGACGGCGCTGCGCATGCTGGAGCCCAGTGCCAGCATTTTGCGTGCCGCCGAAATGCTGTTCTCCGATGCGCGCGGTTTCGAGCCCGATGCCGCCCGCAACACCTTCCGGCTGGCGGCGAGTGACTACCTGGACCCTTTATTCCTACCCCGCCTGGTGGCCCAGATTAAAGAGAAGGCCCCGTTTGCAGAAATTGAGATCCACCCGCTCACGGGTGCCGCCGACTACCGCACCTTGCTGGCGCAGGGCGATATTGATGTAGTGATCGGCAACTGGCCGCAGCCACCGGATGATTTGCACCTGGGTCGCCTGTTTGGCGACGAGGTGGTGTGCCTGGTGTCCAACAAGCATCCGGCGGTGCGCAGGGGCTGGGACCAGACGCAGTGGCTGGAGGCTGAGCACATTGCCCCCGGAGCCACCCACCCGGGCGCCAAGGGCGTGATTGATGAGCATTTGACGGGCCTCGGTCTGCAGCGCCATATCGTGGCGCGATGCCCGCATTTCGGCCTCATACCCGGCATGGTGGCATCAACCTTGCTGGTGCTGACCACCGGACGCCAATACTGCGAACGCTTTGTCGACACGCTGCCAGTCACTATATTGCCTTGCCCTGTGGAGTTCCCCCGCATGATGTACTACCAGCTTTGGCATGCCCGCACGCACACCAGTGCGTCCAATAAGTGGTTGCGCGAGCGCATCAAGTCGGTGGCCGCTGAGCTCCGTAAAGAATAAATACAAACACAACTGTCCGTATGGAACCCCAAACCCCTTCGAATGCCGTGCCCCGGCTGCAACTCACCGGCATCACCAAGGCCTACCCGGGTGTCATCGCCAATAGCGATGTCTCGCTCACGGTGCTGCCCGGCCAGACCCATGCGGTGCTGGGCGAAAACGGCGCCGGCAAATCCACCTTGATGAAGATCATTTATGGCTCCATCAAACCCGACGCGGGCCAGGTGCTGTTCAACGGCAAGCCCGCCAACATCCGCAACCCCAAAGAGGCGCGGGCCTTGGGCATCAGCATGGTGTTCCAGCACTTCAACCTGTTTGACACCATCACCGTGGCGGAAAACGTGTGGCTGGGTCTGGACAAGGCGCAAAGCCTAGAGCAGGTCACCGCCAGCATCACCGCCAAAGCAGCCGAGTACGGCCTGGACATCGACCCCGGCCGCCCGGTACACACGCTGAGCGTGGGCGAGATGCAGCGGGTCGAAATCATCCGCGCTTTGCTGACCAACCCGCAGCTCCTGATTTTGGACGAGCCGACCTCGGTGCTCACGCCGCAGGCGGTGGAAAAGCTGTTTGTGGTGCTCAAGAAGCTGGCCGCACAGGGCTGCAGCATTTTGTACATCAGCCACAAGCTGCACGAGATTCGTGAGCTGTGCAATGCCTGCACCGTGCTGCGCGGTGGCAAAGTCACCGGGGTGTGCAACCCGGCCGAAGAATCCAACGCTTCTCTGTCCCGCTTGATGATCGGCGCAGAGCCACCTCAGTTGGAGCACCGCCCCCAGCAGGCGGGCTCACCGGTGCTCACGGTCAAAAACCTGAGTTTGGCCCGCGAGGACCAGTTCGGCGTCGACCTGAATGGCATTTCGCTCACGGTGCATGCGGGCGAGGTGGTGGGCATTGCGGGTGTATCCGGCAATGGCCAGAAAGAGTTGCTCTACGCCTTGTCGGGTGAAGATGTGCGCACACCCAAGGGCAGCGTCACCATGGGCAAAGCGGACGTGTCCGCCCTGCACCCCGGCGGCAGGCGCAAGCTGGGCCTGCACTTTGTGCCCGAAGAACGTTTGGGCCGCGGCGCGGTGCCGACGCTGAGCCTGGCCCAAAACATGTTGCTGACCCGCACCGAATCCATCACGGCGCCCAAGTTCGCTGGCGGCTGGATCCGGGTGCGCCAGCTCGAAGACCATGCGGCGCGCATCATCAAGTCTTTCAACGTCAAGGCCAACGGGCCCACGGCAGCGGCGCGCTCGCTCTCCGGCGGCAATTTGCAGAAGTTCATTGTGGGCCGCGAGATCGATGCGGCGCCCAAGCTCTTCATCGTGTCCCAGCCCACCTGGGGGGTGGATGTGGGGGCGGCCGCGCAGATTCGCGGTGAAGTTCTGGCGCTGCGCGATGCCGGCTGCGCGGTGCTGGTGGTGAGCGAGGAATTGGATGAATTGTTTGAGGTGAGCGACCGACTGCATGTGATTGCACATGGCAAGTTGTCTCCCTCGGTACCGGTGGCGGAAGCCACGGTGGAAAAGATCGGGGAATGGATGAGCGGACTGTGGGACAACTCGGGCGCAACGGCAAAGGTAATGGCCACGGTGGAGGTGGCCCATGGCTAAGTCCGGACTGAAACTGGAGGCGCGGCCTCAGCCTTCCAAAGCCTGGAGTTACGGCTCCCCCCTGCTGGCGCTGGTGGTCACCGTCATCATTGGCGTCATCTTGTTTGCGGCCCTGGGCAAAGACCCGGTGCGCGGCCTGCTGGTGTTCTTCTGGGAACCCATCAAAAGCGGTTATGCGCTGGGCGAGCTAGTGGTCAAGGCCACGCCGCTGCTGGTGATCGCTTTGGGCTTGGCGGTGTGCTTTCGCTCCAATGTGTGGAATATCGGTGCCGAAGGCCAGTACATCATTGGCGCGATTGCAGCGAGCGGCGTGGCCTTGTTGGCCGGGAAGACCACCGGTGGCTGGATCGTCGTGCCGGTGGTGCTGGCCGGCATCGCGGGCGGCATGGTCTGGGCGGGGCTGACAGCCTTCTTGCGCGACAAATTCAACGCCAATGAAATTCTGGTGAGTCTGATGCTGGTGTACGTGGCGGTACAGGTTCTGGGTTACCTGGTGTATGGCCCCTGGAAAGACCCCTTGGGCTACAACTTTCCGCAAACCAAGACCTTTGAGGCTGCCACCCGTATTCCGCGCTTGTTTGAGGGTTCACGCATGAGTATCGGGGTGGTGTTGGCCCTGATCGGTGTGGCCGGTGTCTGGATCTTTCTGTTCCGTACCCGTGCCGGCTTTGCCCAGCAGGTGGGCGGGCTGGCACCGGCAGCTGCGCGTTACGCCGGGTTTTCATCCCGCAAAGCGCTGTGGACGGCTTTGTTGGTATCCGGTGGCATGGCCGGTTTGGCCGGTGCGCTGGAGGTAGCCGGCCCGATCGGACAACTCACGCCCTATGTGCCGGCAGGCTACGGCTTTGCGGCCATCATCGTGGCCTATGTGGGGCGCTTGCATCCCGTGGGCATGGTGTTCTCGGCGCTGCTGATGAGCATGTTTTATATCGGCGGCGAGTTGGCCCAGTCCCGTTTGGGGCTCCCCAAATCGCTCACCGGCGTGTTCCAGGGCTTGCTGTTGTTCAGCTTGTTGGCCTGCGACACTTTGGTGAATTACCGCCTCAAATGGGTCTCCGCCGCAGGAGGTAAAAAATAATGGATGCCTACGCACTGCTGATTGCAGCCACCCTGAACGCCGGTACCGTGCTGGCCATTGCCTCGCTGGGGCTGCTGATCAATGAAAAGGCCGGTATCGTGAACCTCGGTGCCGAGGGCATGATGCTCTGCGCCGCCATTGCGGGTTTCGCCGCCGTGGTGCACACCGGGAGCGATGTGGCCGGTTTCATGGCCGGTATTACGGCGGGGGCTGTCATGGCTGCCATCTTTGGCGTGCTGGTGATCTGGCTCAACACCAACCAATACGCCACGGGCCTGGCGCTCAGCCTGTTTGGTGCAGGGTTTTCGGCTTTCGCCGGAATCTCCTACGTGCAAGAGAAAATGCCCGAGCGCCCCAGTTTTGCGATTCCCGGCCTCTCGGACATCCCCTTCATCGGTCCGGCCTTCTTTAAGCACCACCCTATGGTGTACCTGACGGTGCTGTTTGCGCTGGCTTTGATCTGGGTTTTGTACCGCACCCGGGCCGGTTTGATTTTGCGAAGCGTGGGCGAGAGCCCCGAGTCCGCCCATGCGCTGGGTTATCCGGTACGCGCCATCCGGCTGGGGGCGGTGGTGTCCGGTGGGGCCTTGTGTGGTTTGGCCGGTGCCTATATTTCCGTTATCTACACCCCGCTGTGGGTGGAGGGCATGGTGGCCGGCAAGGGCTGGATTGCGCTGGCGCTGACCACCTTTGCCACGTGGCGCCCGGCACGGGTGTTGCTTGGTGCCTATTTGTTCGGCGGCGTGACCATGTTGCAGTTTCACTTGCAGGGTGCCGGCGTCGAAGTGCCCAGCCAGTTCTTGACCATGTTGCCGTATCTTGCGACCATCGTGGTCTTGGCCCTGATTTCGCGCAACCCGCGCTGGATACGGATTAACATGCCTGCTTCTATCGGCAAGCCGTTTTATCCGGGCTCCTGATGCGCGAAAGTTTCGTTTTTCATCCCTCGTTTTTTTATAAGGAAGTGACATGACAGATTTGCACAAACGCTCCTTGCTGAAGGTAGCGGCCCTGACGGCCGTGGCCGGCGCTGCCTTGGTTGGCTGCGGCAAGAAGGAAGAGCCGGCTCCTGCGCCCGCACCGGCACCGGCTGCTTCGGCACCTGCGCCCAAGCCAGAGCCATTGAAGATTGCGTTCGCCTACGTCGGCCCTGTGGGCGACGGCGGCTGGACTTTTGCGCACGACAACGGCCGCAAAGCCCTGGAAGCCGAGTTCGGCGACAAAATCGTGACCTCTTTCGTCGAAAACGTGCCTGAGTCCGCTGACGCGGAGCGCGTTATCCGCGAAATGGCCAGCAGCGGCAACAAGCTGATCTTCGGCACCACCTTCGGTTACATGGAGCCCATGCTCAAGGTGGCTCCTGAGTTCAAGGACGTGAAGTTCGAGCACGCCACCGGCTACAAACAAGCCGAGAACATGCGCACTTACGACAGCCGCACCTACGAAGGCGCGTACATGGCGGGTGTGATTGCCGGCAAGATGACCAAGTCCAACACCCTGGGTGTGGTGGCTTCGATCCCAATTCCTGAAGTGATCCGCAACATCAACAGCTTCACCTTGGGTGCACAGAGCATCAACCCCAAAATCAAGACCAAAGTGGTCTGGGTGAACGGCTGGTTTGATCCACCGAAAGAAACTGAAGCCGCAACATCGCTGATCAACGGCGGTGCTGACGTCTTGTTCCAAAACACCGACTCTCCTGCTGTCTTGAAGACCGCAGAAGCCAAGGGCAAGCGCGCCTTCGGTTGGGACTCTGACATGACTGCCTACGGCCCCAAGGCCCACTTGGCATCTGCCGTGATCAACTGGGGTCCTTACTACATCTCCGCGACCAAGGCCGCGTTGGACGGCTCTTGGAAGGGCGGCACCGGTTCCTGGCTGGGCGTGAAAGATGGCGCGATCGACATCGTGTCTATTGCTGAAGACGTGCCTGCTGAAACCAAGGCCAAGGTTGAAGAAATCAAGGCCGGTCTGAAAGACGGCACCTTCTCCATCTGGAAAGGTCCTCTGAAAGACAGCGCAGGCAAGGAAGTCTTGAAAGACGGCGAAACCGCTGACGACAAGTTCCTCTCCGGCGTGAACTTCTACGTCAAGGGCGTGGAAGGCAAGGTTCCCGGCGCCAAGTAATGGTGACCCGGTAGCTGAAAGGGCCGCCCTGTGCGGCCCTTTTTTGTTCATGCGTCAACCGTAGAAAAACATGGAAATTTTGAAAGAGGCCAGCCTGTGGCACCCCGTGGCCGCAAGTGATGCCCTACAGGCTGACCCACTGGGCGTGCAATTGCTGGGCGAGGCTGTGGTGTTGTGGCGCGATGCCACAGGCCAGGCCCACGCTTTGGCCGACCAGTGCCCGCACCGCGGCGCTAAGTTGTCGCTGGGGCGTGTGTGTGGCGGGCGGCTGGAGTGCCCCTACCACGGCTGGCAGTTTTCTGGCGATGGCGCGTGCCGGCATGTGCCTGCACTGCCGGACTTTGTGCCGCCGTCGGGCCACGCTGCGCGCGTGTATGCCGCGCAAGAGCGCTACGGCCTAGTCTGGGTGCAATTGCAAGCAGACACCAGCCACACGGTGCCTGAATTTGCCGCCGAAACCGACGGCCAGTTGCGCAAGCTCAACTGCGGCCCCTACGATGTGGCTACCAGCGCGCCACGCATCATCGAGAATTTTTTGGACATGGCGCACTTCGGCTTTGTGCACGACGGCTGGCTGGGCATGCGCGCGGCCCCCGCGATTGACGACTACACCGTAGCGCCCACGCCCACTGGCTTGCGCGCGACCCAATGCAAAGCCTGGCAGCCGCAGAGCAATGTGCACTCCACCGCCCCTGCGCAGGTGGAGTACACCTATGAAGTGGTGGCCCCCTACACCGCCGTGTTGACCAAGGTACCCGATGCGGCCAGCGTGGCCTTGCAAGGGTTTCGTGAATCTATTGCGCTGTTCATTTGCCCGATAACACCAGAGACCAGCCGGGTCTGGTTTCGTTTGGCCATGGCCGACTTCGAGTCGCCCGACACCAAACTGCAAGATTTTCAGCACACCATCTTCATGCAGGACAAGCCGGTGCTGGAGTCACAGACCCCGAAGCGCCTGCCCTTGGATGTGCGCACCGAAGCACACACTGCGGCCGACAAAGCCTCGTCCGCCTACCGCCGCTTTTTAAAGCAAGAAACAATCACTTTTGGAGTCTGCTGATGACCACCTTTCCTACCGTTCCCACCGTTGCAGCGGACCGCATGCCCGCACTCCTGCGCGCCATGCCCAAAGCCGAGCTGCATATGCACATTGAAGGCTCGCTGGAGCCCGAGCTGATGTTCGCTTTAGCCAAGCGCAACAACGTGCCGCTGCGCTTCCCGAGCGAGCAGGCGCTGCGCGATGCGTATGTGTTCAACAACCTGCAAGAGTTTTTGGACATCTACCACGAAGGCACCATGGTGCTGAAGACCGAGCAGGACTTCTACGACATGACCTGCGCCTACCTGGCCCGCGCGCAGGCCGACAACGTGCTGCACACCGAAATCTTTTTCGACACCCAAACGCACACCGGCCACGGCCTGAGCGCCGACGTGGTGATCAAAGGCCTCTACCGCGCCTGTGCCGATGCACCGGCCAAGTTCGGCATGACGGCTTCGTTGATTTTGTGTTTCTTACGCCATCTGAGCGAAGAGGAAGCCTTTGAATGCCTGGAGCAAGCACTGCCCTTGCGTGACAAGATCGTGGGCATAGGCCTGGCGTCCAGCGAAGTAGGGCACCCGCCCGAGAAGTTCGCCAAGGTGTACGCGCGCGCCAAACAGCTGGGCTTCCGGCTGGTGGCCCACGCGGGCGAAGAGGCGCCACCCGCCTATATCTGGAGCGCGCTCGATGTGCTCAAGGTCGAGCGCATCGACCACGGCGTGCAGGCCATTCACGACGCGGCGCTGATGCAGCGCTTGGCTGCCGACAAGGTGCCACTCACCGTGTGCCCGCTGTCCAACCTCAAGCTGCGCGTGTTCCCCACACTGTCCCAGCACAACATTGGCACCATGCTGGACGCCGGCATTGTGGCCACCATCAACTCTGACGACCCGGCGTACTTCGGTGGCTACCTGAACGAAAACTTCACCCAGACCTTTGCGGCCCTGGGCCTGAGCGCCCAGCACGCTTACACCTTGGCCCGCAACAGCTTTGACGCCAGCTTCATTGACGCGTCGCTGCGCCAGAAGTATGTGCAGCGCTTGGATGGAGTGTTTGAAACCTTCCGTTAATAGTTAGTCCAGTGGCTCCCACCGGCCCCCGGGCTGCAGTTTGGTGCCAAATCGGCTTCTAGCCCATATAGCAACTGCGCGGGTAGCTATCAAATAGATAGTATTCGCCGCGCTGTATACCGTTGACAGGCCCGCACGGTAAAATCCCCCGCAAGGCCCGCTGCTCCGGCGGGCCTTGTTGTTTGTGTTCCGGAGCCATGTAGAGGACTACCATGTACAAAAACCTCGTGCCCCCACGCTGTGGGGTGTGCCAGCACGCGTGCCTTGGGGCCGCACCGCAGTCGCTTTCCTCCGGGAGCGCTGCATGACTTACCAGGTCAAAGAAATCTTTTACACCTTGCAGGGCGAAGGCTCGCACGCAGGGCGCCCGGCCGTGTTCTGCCGCTTTGCCGGCTGCAACCTCTGGACCGGCCGCGAGCAGGACCGCGCCACCGCCGTCTGCCAGTTTTGCGACACCGACTTTGTGGGTACCGACGGCACCTTGGGCGGCAAGTTCCGCACCGCGCAGGACTTGGCCGAACGCATTGCGGCGCAGTGGCCTTCTGACGACCATGCACACCGCTTTGTGGTCATGACCGGCGGTGAGCCGCTCCTGCAGGTCGACACCGCGCTCATCGACGCGCTGCACGCCTTGGGCTTTCAGATCGCCGTGGAAACCAATGGCACGGTGCTGGCGCCCGAAGGCATCGACTGGATTTGCGTGAGCCCCAAAGCCGGCTCGCAGTGGATTCAGCGCCAAGGCCATGAGCTCAAGCTGGTCTGGCCGCAGCCCGGCATCTCGCTCGAGGAGTGTGAGGCGGCGGACTTTCAGCACCGCTACCTGCAGCCCATGGACAACATCTTGCGCGCAGACAACACCCGCGCTTGCATCTCCCATTGCATGCAGCACCCGGCGTGGCGCCTGTCCCTGCAAACCCACAAAATCACAGGCATCCGATGACCCAAGCACCCGCCATACCGCTCCCCCGCAGCTGCGAGGTCAGCCAGAAGTTTTTCTTCGACGCCGCCCACACTCTGAAACGCACGGTGGATGACGCTGAAGAGATCGCCGGAAGCCGCCGCATCCACGGCCACACCTACCACTCCGAGGTGACGGTGACCGGCAACGCCGATGCGGACACCGGCATGGTGGTGGACCTGGGCCACCTGCGCAATGCGATTGCCGTGCTGCGTCCCCGCCTGGACCACCACTTGCTGGACGAGGTCGAGGGCCTGGGCCCCGGCACCTTGGAGAACCTGGCTGCCTTCATTTGGCGTGCAATGGCCGCTGAGTTTCCGGGCCTGTCGCAAGTGCGCGTCTGGCGCGATGGCATCGGCGACAGCTGCACCCTGCGCGCCCACTGATTGTCCGCGCTTGGTACAGACATTGCTGCTACGCCACCTCCTGCGTCTTTGAAGCTCACCACCATGAACGCCTACCGCGCCTCCCTCCTCTGGTTTGCCCCCCGCAGCGAGGGCGTGGCCCGTGCCCTGTATGAGCAAGACGGCCTGCTGGTCGTCGGGCCTGACGCCCACGGCCGCCAAGTGGTGCAGGCCATCGGTGCGTACAGCGCGGTGGCCCAGCAGTACCCGCAGGTGCCGGTGCAGCATTTTCCCGGCCGCATGATCGCGCCGGGCTTTATCGACCTGCACATTCACTACCCGCAGATCGACGTGATCGGTTCGCCCGCCAGCGGTTTGTTGCCGTGGCTCGAGAACTACACGTTTCCGGAAGAAAATCGCTTCTCAGCCCCCGAGCACAGTGCGCAAGCAGCTACGTTTTTTGTAGCGGAGCTGTTGCGCAACGGCGTCACCACCGCGCTCACTTTCGCTACCTCACACCCCGAGTCGGTCAATGCCTTGTTCACCGAGGCGCAAGCCCGACGCATGCGCCTGATCACCGGGCTGGTGCTGATGGACCGCCACGCCCCGGACTACCTGGTGAACCAGGGGCAGGGCGGTGTGAGCGGCACCGAGCAAAGCCTGCGCGATACCGAGTCGCTGATCCAGCGTTGGCACGGCGTGGACCGCTTGGGCTACGCGATTACCCCGCGCTTTGCCCCCACCAGCACCGACGCCCAGTTGCGCGGCGCGGGCGAGTTGGCCCAGCAATACGGAGATGTGTGGATCCAGAGCCATGTGGCCGAGAACAAAGATGAGATCACCTGGGCGCGCGAGCTGTTCCCGGCGTCCCGCTCCTACCTCGCCACCTATGACGATTTCGGCCTGATGCGCGAACGCGCCATCTACGCCCACTGCATCCACTTTGATGACGACGACCGTGCCCTTATGCGCGACACCGGCGCGGCTGCGGCCATCAGCCCGACCAGCAACCTGTTTTTGGGCAGCGGCTTTTTCGACTACGAAGGCGCAGACCGCGTGGGCTACCAGTACGGTCTGGCCAGCGATGTGGGCGGCGGCACCAGCTTCAGCCCCTTCCACACCATGCTGGCCGCGTACTACGTGGGCCGCGAAGGCCAGACCAAAACCGGACTCTCGCTCTCGCCCCAACACCTGTGGTGGCAGCACACCGCGGGTGCCGCGGCGGCCTTGGGGCTGGACGGCGCGAACGGCGGTCCCGCAGTGGGCAACCTGCTGCCCGGTTGCGAGGCCGACTTTGTGGTCCTCAACCCCCAAGCCACGCCCTTGCTGGCTCGCAAGACGGCGCTGGCGTCTAACCTCGACGAGCTACTGTTCAGCCTGATCGTGCTGGGCGACGACCGCCTGGTCGAGAAAACTTTGATTTCACAGGACTTGAAATATGCGTAAGTTCGCAGCTTGTTGGTCGGTTGTGTTCGCTTTAGGTTTGCTGGCTGGGTGCGGCCCCAGTAGCTTCCTCGCTCGGGCGCAAGAGATTTGCAACAAATACCCGACACCAGACGCCAGAGCCGAATGCGAGCAACGAGACAAGCAGACGCAAGCTGCGATGCAGCACCAGAAGGCGCAAGACGCACGCGAACAGCAAAGTCGAGAAGTCGGCGATGGCCAGCCGTCTGGCAGTTTGTGCTTTGTGCGAAAGTCAACCGGGGAGCGCGTCTGCCCTAACTGAGCCTTTGCACAGTAGCAGGTGGCATCGGGCACCGTCATGGCGCGCCAGTCGCGCCCAGATCGCCCTGTAGGCGGTGCTAGACTGCCCGAAACCACCGCATGCTATGAAAAACGACTCTCTGATTCACTGGCATTCCATGTTCATGGGCGTAGCGCTCCTAGCGGCCGCACGCTCCAAAGACGCCCGCAAGCGCAACGGCGCCTGCATCGTCGGCCCGGACAACAAAATCTCGGGCGTGGGCTACAACGGCCTGCCCCGCGGCTGCGACGATACCGACCCCCACTACTGGCAGGACGACGACACCGACCCGCTGAACTCGCGCCACAGCTACATCGTGCATGCCGAGCAAAACGCCATCCTGAACTGCACCACGCTGCCACTGCATGGTTCTACCATCTACGCAACGCAGTACCCCTGCCCACGCTGTGTGCAGTCCATCATCCAGGTGGGCATCAAGCGCGTCGTGTACCTCGACAAAAAAGCGCACCAGGACCGGGTGAACGGTGCCTCTGAAAAAATGCTGGCCGATGCGGGGGTGGAAATCGAGTCCTTGCAGGCTTTGCAGCCAGAGTCCGCTGAATGGTCAGCGGAACTGGCGAAGTTCATTGAAACCTCCACGTCTGCTAGATAGAGCAGATTAGAGCTCGACAGATCGTGACAGCGGAATTGAGATCCCAGACTTCAGCGCTTCCAACAACGAGACCTCAATACGGCCCTTACTCTGACAAGGCAGTTGTCGGACGGTTTGTATTGTTGGGGCCATTGCCTGCCGCGTTGCTGCCTTGGAGTGTTATGGGTTTCCTTGGCAATTGGAGCGACTGGCGCGTCGCATTCATGTGGATGCCTTCGACCTATTTGGCAGGCGCAATTCCTGCACTGATTGCCGGACTCATTTTCTGCAAAGTCCGTCAACTGATTCCTTGGGCAGGTAGACGTCGCAATGTGCTGCTTCATGCCGGTGTGGGTGCATTGGTGGGTTTGCTTACAGGTGCATCCGTCTACTTGATGTTTTTCGACCTAGGCTCCGATTTGACTTTGTTAGAACGCATGATTTCAGATTGGTGGCCGCTGGGAGCGCCCGGTCTTGCTGGCGGTGCTCTGGCTGGTACTTTCATTGGCGCTGGGCGGAGCCTGTTTTTTGCTGAAGATTCGACCTGCTGACGCTGTTTCCGCAAGCAGACCAAGAGATCACATAAAGGAAATTTCTATGAAATGGGAAGGTAACCGCCAGTCCGACAACGTCGAAGACCGCCGCAGCGGTGGTGGGGGCGGGGGCTTCAGTGGCGGCGGAGGGCTAGGCCCTTTGGGCGCGCTGCTGAGTGGTCGCTTGGGCGTGGGCACTATCGTCATCGCCTTGCTGGGGGGATGGGTGCTGGGTATCAACCCCCTGACCATTTTGAATGCCTTGAGCGGCGGCGGAGCGCCTACCGCGCAGGTGCAGCAGGCACCGGCCCAACGCCCGCCGGCCGATGACAAGATGGCTCAGTTTGTGTCCACCGTGCTCGCAGATACCGAAGACGTGTGGGGCGAAGTCTTCACCAAAGGCGGCGCCACGTATCGCAACCCCAAGCTGGTGCTGTTCCGCGGCACCACGCCAACGGCGTGCGGCCAGGGCCAGAGCGCCATGGGCCCGTTTTATTGCCCTGCTGACCAAAAGGTCTACATAGACCTCGGTTTTTACGAAACGCTGCAAAAGCAATTGGGCGCGCCCGGTGACTTTGCGCAGGCGTATGTGATCGCCCACGAGGTAGGCCACCAC
Source organism: Rhodoferax sp. (assembly GCF_013297935.1). Lineage (GTDB taxonomy): Bacteria > Pseudomonadota > Gammaproteobacteria > Burkholderiales > Burkholderiaceae_C > Allorhodoferax. The sequence continues at coordinate 89,466 of NZ_JAAFIX010000010.1, forward strand.
GTGCAAAACCTGCTGGGCATCAGCGCCAAGGTGCAGGAAGCCCGAGGCCGCGCGAGCGAGGCTGAAGGCAACGCCTTGAGCGTGCGCCTGGAGCTGCAGGCGGACTGCTTTGCCGGCGTCTGGGCGCACCACGCCAACAACGCCCGCCAGCTGCTCGAAGAGGGCGATGTAGCCGAAGCCATGAATGCCGCCGCCAAAATCGGCGACGACGCTCTGCAACGTGGCGCAGGCCGAGCGGTGGTGCCTGATAGCTTTACCCACGGCAGCAGCGCACAGCGCCAGCGTTGGTTCGACAAGGGCCTGAAAACCGGCAGCGTCAAGGGCTGCGATACGTTTTCCAGCCGCACTTTGTAGGACTAGGGGATAATCGGGGTTTGCCCTGACTTCCTTTGGGCGACCCGCTATCGGATGGATAGCACTCTTTATGGCTATGCCTTACCGATTTGATTACTGAATTGACTCCCACTCCCGTGAACTCCAACGAGCTCACCTCGGACACTCCCACCATGGCTTTCGCCCAGCTGCAGCTGGCAGACCCTCTTGCCCGTGCTGTGGCGGAGATGGGCTACACGACCATGACGCCCATCCAGGCGCAGGCCATTCCCGTGGTCCTGACCGGCAAAGATGTGATGGGCGCTGCCCAGACGGGCACCGGTAAAACCGCTGCATTCGCGTTGCCCCTGCTGCAGCGCATGATGAAGCACGAAAACGCTTCCACTTCGCCTGCACGCCATCCGGTGCGAGCCCTGGTATTGCTGCCCACCCGTGAGTTGGCAGACCAGGTGGCCCAACAGGTCAAGCTGTATGCCAAGTACACCAACCTGCGCAGCGCCGTGGTGTTTGGAGGGATGGACATGAAGCCTCAGACCCTGGAGCTCAAAGCCGGCGTCGAGGTGTTGGTGGCCACCCCGGGCCGTTTGCTGGACCATATTGAAGCCAAGAACGCCGTCTTGAACCAGGTTGAGTACGTGGTGCTGGACGAAGCGGACCGCATGCTGGACATCGGTTTCCTGCCGGACCTGCAGCGCATCTTGAGCTACCTGCCCAAGGCCCGCACGACGCTGCTGTTCTCGGCGACCTTCTCTCCCGAAATCAAGCGCCTGGCCAACAGCTACCTGCAAAACCCGGTCACGATTGAAGTGGCGCGCTCGAATGCGACTGCTTCCACGGTGGAGCAGCACTTCTACCGGGTGAACGACGACGACAAGCGCCACGCGCTCTTGCAGATCGTGCGCAGCAAGCAGATCAAGCAAGCCTTTGTGTTCGTGAACAGCAAGCTCGGCTGCGCCCGTTTGACCCGCTCCCTGGAGCGCGACGGCCTGCGTGCTGCAGCCCTGCACGGTGACAAGAGCCAGGACGAGCGCCTGAAGGCCCTGGATGCCTTCAAAAAAGGCGAGGTCGATTTGCTGGTCTGTACCGACGTGGCCGCCCGCGGCCTGGACATCAAAGATGTGCCCGCCGTGTTCAACATGGACATTCCGTTCAACGCAGAAGACTATGTGCACCGCATCGGCCGCACCGGTCGCGCTGGAGCCTCTGGCCTGGCGGTGAGCTTTGTCGGCGGCGGCAACGATGCCCGTCTGGTGGCGGATATCGAGAAGCTCATCAAGACCAAAATCGAGCTGGAAGCGGTGGAGTTTGACGAAGACCGCCCGGACATCCGCACCCAGGGCCGTATCAATGATGGCCGTCGCCTGTATTCCGAGAGCGGCGAGCAAGCTCGGGGTCCGCGCAGCGAAGGCCGCGGTGACAGCCGTGGAGATGGCCGTGGCCGCAGCCACAGCAATGAGCGGGACGACGCTTACCGGACCCGCGCTCACCGCGACTATGGCCGTCCGGCGCCCGCGCCACGGGATCCCTTTTTTGACAAGCCTTACGAGCCCACCGCACCGGCAGCCGAAGTGGCAGCACCCTCGTGGGAGTCATCCGGCAAGTCCGCTGCGCGGGGCATCTCGGCCAACATCAAGCCCAAGCGCAAGGTTGCTGCCTTGTTCAAGGCGGCCTGAAACCGGCGGGTGTTGCAGGTGTGCCTTAGTCCCCGGGCTCCTGGGACTGGGCGCACCGCACTTGCATCAATTCAGTCGACAGGCCTCCCTGCGCGGCTGCGCTAACCCGCAACGCGCTGAGGCAACCTCCCCACACACAGCCGCTGTCCAGAGCCCAGACATCCGGCCGGGCTAGCCAGCCCAGGGTCGACCAGTGCCCGAAGGCCACGATCTCACGGGTCGTCTGGCGTGCCGGGGTGTCAAACCACGGTACATATCCGTCGGGCGCAGCGTCCAGACCGCCGGAGTGCTTGAACTCCATCGCACCACCGGGCGTGCAGTAGCGGAGCCGGGTGAGTGCATTAACGATCACCCGCAAGCGGTCAGGCCCGGTGAGCGAGTCGCTCCACGCGTCGGGGCCGTTGCCGTACATGTCCTGAAAGAATTGGTGTGCGTCGGGCGCTTGCAGCGCTGCTTCGACTTCGCGTGCTAGTGCTATTGTTTTAGTAGCTGTCCAGGCAGGTAATACGCCGGCATGCACCATTAAGAGCTCTGAATTCCCGACCTTTTCCAGCAGGGCCATTTTTTGATGCCGGAGCCAGTGCAGCAGGGCGGGGGCATCTTCCGCTTCCAGCAAAGGCGCCAGCGTGTCGCGCTTGCCCGGTTTGCGAACGCCGTAGCTCACTGCCAACAGGTGCAGGTCGTGGTTGCCGAGCAGGCAGCGGGCTGCATCGCCGTAGCGTTGCAGCCGTCGCAGCACTTGGGCAGACTCAGGGCCTCGATTGACGAGGTCGCCCAACAGATAGAGCGTGTCACGGCTGGGGGAAAAGTCGATGGTGCGGGTGAGCTGTTCCAGCGCGCTGTCGCAGCCCTGAACATCACCGATAAGGTACATTGCCATGTCTCGATTCTCGCTTGCCCCTCATGGATTTTTTGCTCATTCTGGTTCTTACCTTGTTGAACGGCGTTTTTGCCATGTCGGAGCTGGCGCTCACGGCCAGCCGCAAGGTGCGTTTGCAAACCATGGTGGAGGCCGGGGACAAAGGGGCCAAGGCGGCGCTGGCCTTGTTGGACAACCCCACCCAGTTTTTGTCGGTGGTGCAGGTGGGCATTACCTCTATCGGTATGTTGAACGGCATCGTGGGGGAGGCGGCCTTTAGCGATGGGGTTGCCCGTTGGCTGGAGAGCCAGTTTTCGCTCTCAACCCGGGTGGCTGAAATTTCTGCCACCGCACTGGTGGTGACCGGCATTACGTTCATCACCATCTTGTTCGGGGAACTGGTGCCCAAGCGAATCGGGCAGCTGTATCCGGAAACCGTAGCACGGGCACTGGCCATTCCCATGACCTGGGTGGCCACGGGGGCCAAGCCTTTTGTGCGCTTGCTGTCGTATGCAACCCATGCCACCTTGCGCTTGCTGCGGCTCAACGCCAGCGACAACCGCGCAGTGACCGAAGAAGAAATATCTGCCAGCCTCGAAGAAGGGGTGGATGCCGGCATCATCGAGGAGCACGAGCACCAGATGGTGCGCAATGTGTTCCACCTGGATGATCGCCCGCTGACCAGCATGATGCTGCCCCGGGTCGATATCGCCTGGATGGAGGCCAACCTGACGGTGGCACAAGCGCTGGCGCTGGCCGGCGATACCCGCGACGGCAATGGCCACTCCTGGTACCCGGTGTGCCGTGGGTCGCTGGAGAATGTGGTGGGGCTGGTGAGCGTGTCCCGCCTTTTGGCCATGGGCGCGTCGTACACGGGCACGGTGGATTCGCTGGCCGAGCAGGCGGTGTTTGTGCCCGAAACCCTGACGGGTATGGAGCTGATTGAGCAGTTCCGGGTACGGTCTGCCCGCATGGTGTTTGTGGTCGACGAATACGGCGTGGTGCAAGGCCTGATGACTCCGCACGACCTGCTGGAAGCTATTACCGGCGAGCTTCAGCCCGACGCCAAAGACGACGCCTGGGCCACCTTGCAGGACGACGGCCAATGGCTGTTGGACGGCCTGATGCCGGTCGGCGAGCTCAAAGTCCGCCTCGACATTGAAGACGAACTCCCCGACGAAGAGCGGGGCCGGTACAACACGCTGGCGGGCCTGCTGATGGCGGTGACAGGCCAGCTGCCACAGCCCGGTGCCCGCATTACTGTAGGAGGCTGGGTGTTTGAAGTGCGAACCCTGGAGGGCCGCCGCATTGACCAAGTGCTGGCCTCCAAAGAAACACCTGCCTGACGCTGCAGGGCCTACAGGCGGCCCATGAGCCGGTAGGCGAGCCAACCGACGTACTCATTGAGTCCCATCTGCCAGTCTGTCACACCCTCTTGGAGGGAATAACGTGACCAGTTGATGGGGGACTCCGCCCGGAAATCTACCGGGTAGGCCGTGACATTCCAACCGGCTTTTTCGAACGTGGCCTTGGCGCGAGCCATGTGCCAGGCCGAAGTCAGCAGCAGCCACCGGTTCTGCGGATTCACGCCCGGCAGCTCTGCGCTCAGCACCGCGTTTTCGTAGGTGTTGCGGGAGGCAGCCTCGTAACGGACCTGCCCTTCGGGGATACCCAGGCTGTCATAAAACCTGCGGGCTCGTTCGGCCTCGCTCGGGCCGCCGCCTTGCGGGTCACCTTCACCTCCGGTGTAGATCAGCGGCAGGCCAGGGTTTTTCAAGGCCAGTGCGGCCGACACGGCCAAGCGCTCACCGCCGCTATTGAGCAGGGGGTGGCTGTGCTGCTCTTGCAAGCGCCCGGCGGCGGTGCCACCGCCCAGCACCACTACCCCTGCATAGCCGGAGAGGTCGGCGTTCAGCGCGATCTCAGGGTAGGGCGCCTCCAGCTTGCGGATGAGCAAGTCCGGCAGGGGCATCCATCCGGTCAACACCAATAGCACTGCACTCCAGCCCAATGCAGGCCGAGCGATGGCCGGGCGCCGGCGGGCCACCAGCCAGCTCACAGACAACACCAGCAGCAGCCAGAACAGAGGCTGGGTGACCCAGGCGATGAGCTTGGAAAGAATAAACATAAAAACTATCGAGATGAGATGTTGATAGAAAGTATTGTTGTCTGCGCTGAGGCAAAAACAACACTAAAAACGTAATTTTCGGTAAAGTCGCATTAAATGTTTATTTATATAATTTCAAATGAAGAAAACAATTCTGACAGTTGATGATGGCGACGGAATACGCCGCTTGATTCGTATGACTCTTGAATATATGGGTTTTGAGGTACTGGAGGCTTCTAGTGGAGCCCAGGGCCTGGCTATGGCGCGTGAGCACCGACCAGATTTGGTGTTGATGGATGTGCGAATGCCAGGGGTCAACGGAATCACTGCTTGTGAGGCTATGCGCGCAGATCCTTTTTTGAAGGCAATACCTGTCGTCATGCTATCAGCAGCCAATCAGCCGTCGGATGTGGATGCGGGACTCGCGAGCGGTGCGGCTGCGTACCTGATGAAGCCATTTGAACCCGTCGAAATGATTCAAATCGTCACACGGTTGATCGAAGAGGCTGATCCAGGTTTTGCCCATCTGCCGGGCATCGAGTAATGACGGCGCGATTGAAGTGAGTGGCGTGTTCAAGCGTTTTCCTCTGGTTCATGGGTTCAGCCCCGAGAGTCGAGGTCGGAGCAAAAGTGCTCTGGGGTTTTTGTTGAATAGTCCAAATTAACGCAATTAATGTTTTATTTAAATAGTCATTGCTTACCTCTCCTTGTCGATGTCTCGGCAGTGTTGGGCGATGTAACCGGAGTACGTTGACATGAACAATGAACGCGATGTTTTAACCACCCAGCAGGCAGCCAAAGTGTTGGGGCTCTCGACCACTTCGGTCCAGAAGATGGTGATCAACGGGGAGCTCGATGCGTGGATCACGCCGGGCGGGCACCGCCGCATCTTCCGCAGCAGCGTGGACCAGTTGCTCAACTCGCGCAATGTGGGTCTTGCGGGGGTTACCAGCACCCGGCCACTACGCATTTTGTTGGTGGAAGACGATGCGGTACAAATCGCTTTTTTCAAATCTCTGCTCGCTCGCATCGGGCACAAGGTGCAGCTCACCATCGTGAACCAGGCCAACCAGGCGCTGGCCCATGTGCGGGCCATGAAGCCCGACCTGCTGGTGACTGACCTGGTGATGGAGCCTATGGACGGCTTTACCCTAGTGGAGTCGCTTTTCAAGGAACCCGATCTGCTGGGGCTCAACATCATTGCCTTGTCTGCCATGTCGCCGCAAGACATGGAAGGCGCTGCGCGCCTGCCAGACCGGGTGGTGCGCTACCAAAAGCCCTTAGGTGCAGACCGCCTATGCGGCTATCTGGACGCACTCACCGTGCGGCTGCTGGAGTGTGAGGCCGAGTGAGTTGCTTAATTGCTATCAAAAAGGCAGCTGCTTGCGCATGTTCTATCTGGGCTAGAGGGCTATTTAATGATGAATCTGCATTGTCAACATTAGATAGCCGCAGCATTGCTCACGGTGGATGATGTCTCCCTGCTGCTGTGTGAGCAGCCCGAAGTGCACACCGAAGCCCACGCTCTGCGCGCGCAGCTGCACATGCTCCAACAATGTGTGGAGGGCATGGACGAGGCAGTGTGGACCTGGTCGCCGAGCGAAGGCCTGCAGCCCATGAGCCGCCGCGCGTCGGAATGGTGGGAGCACGCCGATGCTGCGGAGCAAGCGGACATGCTGGCGTGGGTGGTCTCGGTGCCGCTTAACGGTGCGGCATCCGCCGAGTGCGATCTGGAGTGGAGCGCGGCAGGCCGCCGGGTGTTGCACGCCCGCTGCCTCAGCGACGAGCACCCCGGCCCCAGACCCGCCGCGTGTACCTCCGCGATATCACCCAAGCCCGGGATGTGGACCGGATGAAGAGCGAGTTTCTGACGGCTGCGGCGCATGAATTGCGCACCCCGCTGGCCAGTATTTTCGGTTTCACCGAACTCATGCTGGTGCGCCAGCTGCACCCCGACAAGCAGAAAGAACTGCTGGGAACCATTCACCGCCAGTCCCGCTCGCTGATCGACCTCATCAACGAACTGTTGGACCTGTCCCGCATTGAAGCGCTGCAAGGCCAGGACATTCACATTGCATCCTGTGAGGTTGCCACGCTGGTGCAGAGCACCCTGGCAGCGTGGTACTACAAGCCGGAGCTGCACGAGCTGGACTGCGATTTGCGGCACGGCGCCTGCACGGTGCGGGCCAACCTCGAGAAAACCCGGCAGGCCTTGCTGAACGTGTTGTCTAACGCCGTCAAATACTCGCCACGCGGGGGGCGCATTACGGTGCGCACAGCGCTGCGGGGCGTGAATGGCTGCGCCCAGTTGGGCCTGATCGTGCAGGACCAGGGCATCGGCATGACAGAAGCCCAGTCGGCGCGCGCTTTTGAGCGCTTTTACCGCGCGCACCCCTTAGGCGACATTCCCGGCACCGGCCTGGGCCTGAGCCTGGTGGGTGAAATCATGCAACTCCAGGGCGGCGAGGCTGAACTCTCCAGCACACACGGGCAGGGCACCACCTTGACCTTATGGCTGCCTTTGCAAGAGCCTGACGGCGTGCACTGAACGCTATGCGAAAAATCACCAGCAACAGCGAACTGATGACCACCCGGGAGGTGGGCGAAGTGCTGGGCGTGGCCGTGCGCACGGTGCAGCTCTGGGCGGAGTCCGGGGTGCTACCGGCCTAGCGCACCTCAGGCGGTCACCGCCGGATTGCACGCAGTGCCGTCGAGCGTTTGACCCGGGAGCGCGCGGACATGTTGGCACCCACCGTGCACCAACCTGCATCCCCCAGCACGCGGCCTTTGCGCTTGCTGGTGGTGGAGGACGATGCGGACCTGCGCAAGCATTTCTCCATGGTGGTGGAGGGCTGGAGCTTTCCGGTCGAACTCAGCACCGCGCAAGACGGCTTTCAGGCTTTGGTGCGCATTGGCCAATGGATGCCCGACATGGTTATCACAGACCTCAATATGCCGGGCATGAACGGTTTTGAAATGGTGCGCTCCCTGCGCCAGGGCGGCCCCAGTTTTGCAGACCTGCAAGTGGGGGCTGTCACGGCGCTGAGCATGGGCGATGTGGCCGACCGCGGAGGCTTGCCCGAGGGCACTGTGGTGTTCCAGAAGCCGGTGGATTCTGGTGCCATCGAGGCGCTGGCCCGCACCCGACAGCAGCACCTGCGTATTGACTAGGCGGGGGGTACTAGCGGGATCCACAAGCTGGCCACAGTTCCCCGGCCCAGCTGGCTTTGCAACACCGCACGGCCCTTGTGCAGCTCGGCAATCTCTTTGACAAGGCTCAGCCCCAGCCCGGTGCCGGGAATATTCCCTGAAGCGTCTGCGCGGTAGAAGCGCTCAAAAGCGCGCTCGAGCTGTTCAGGGCTCATGCCGATACCCTCATCCCGCACATCAATCACGGCGTAGTGTTCGCCTTCCCACTGGTCGGTGCGCACTGCCAGTGTCACGTCGCAGCCCTGAGGGGAGTACTTGAAGGCGTTGGCCAGCAGGTTGGTGAGCGCCTGTTGCATTTTTTCAGGGTCCATGAGCACCTGCAGTTCGGGCAGGGGAGCCAAGAGGACGGGGCGATCGGTGTCCTTGAGTATCAGCCCCAGGACTGAGCTTTGCACCATGTCGGCCAAGGGTTGCGGTGTGATCTGCATGTCCAGCCCGCCGCGGGACTCGATGCGGGCGAGGTCGAGCAACTCGTTGAGCATTTTGACCAGCAAACCCGATTGTTTATGGATGGTGCGCAGCATGTCGTCCTGGCGCTCTTCGGTGAATTTGCGCCGGGTCAGCAGCTCCGAGAAACCAAAAATACTGACCATCGGAGTGCGCAGTTCGTGGGCGGCCGCGGTCAGAAACTCGCTCTTCATGCGGTCCACCTGGTCTTCGTGGGTGACATCTCTGAAGTACAAAATCGTTTCGCGCCGGCCCGCTTCGTTGCGGCGCGAACGGGCCTGCACCACGCGCCGCTGGGGGCGCGCCAGTTGCAGCTTTTCTTCCCAAGAAGCATCGGGCTGGTCGCCCCGCATGACGGGCAGGGCCTGGGTTTCATCGCACAGCGCGGTCAGCGCCTGTTCAAACTGCGAGAGGTTGACCGCGTTCTGCTGGTGCTTGCTCAATCCAGTCATGCGCTCAAACGCAGGGTTGGCAAACACCAGCTGGTCACGGGCATCAAACATCACAAAGCCATCTGGGCTGAGGCTGAAAATCGCATCCAGCTGGGCACGGCGCTCTGCCATGGCCTCTTCGGCCCGCACCCGGGCGGTGATGTCAGACACGATGCCCACAAAGTGGGTGAGGGTGCCTTTGTCAGACATCACGGGAGAGAGAGAAACCTCCGCAATCTGCAGCTCACCGTTCTCCAGCTCGCGGTGAATCGTGACATTGGTATTGCGGTGCTCCCGCACGGCCAGTGTGAGCTCACGCACACCCGGGTCGTCGGCGTTTTTGCCGCGAAGCAAGGCTAGGCTCTCACCCAGAATGTCCCAACGCGGGAGGTTGACGAATTTCTGGAACGCGTCGTTGACGTAAACGATGGGCTGATGCTCCATCTTCCCGTTGGTGATGAAAACCGCGTTGTGGCTACTGGCCAGGGCGCGCTCATAGAGCTCGGAGGTCTCCTGGGCCGCGCGCTCATCAGTCAGGTCGCGCACGATGCAGGCATAGCGCAAGGTTTTGTCGTCTTTCACCTCGCCCAAGCAGATTTCCACTGGAAACGGAGTGCCGTCCGCCCGGGTTCCCATAAAGTCGTGGCGGGTGATGCGGCTGATGCTCAGCACATGCTCCATGCCTTGGCCGAACATTTCGTGCAGAGCCCCGGCATTTAGGCCGGGCACGCAGCACTCGATGGATTGGCCCAAAATTTCTTCTTCCGAGCGACCGAAGATACTGGTGGCTGCGGGGTTGGTGGTGGTCACCCGGCCGAATTCATCGAGCCCGATGATGGCCTCAGCCGCCGTGTTCACAATCGCTTGCACCCGGTTGACCTGCGCGGCCATGCCCCGGCTGGCCTGGTTGATGGCCGATTGCAGTAGATGCACTTCCACGCTGGATTTGTGGAAGGTAACCTCTTCACCCATGTGCAGGGGAATCTGGGCTGCGAACTCGGTCAGCATCCGCACAGGCTCCAGCGCCTTACTAATGATGGTGTGCAGGCACAGCATCACCACCACCATCAGGCCCAGCGCCACCCACAAGGACTGCAGCCAGAGCCGCCGCAGGTCGTTGTTGCGCTCGTCCAGACTGGTGTCTACCCGCACCCACACGTTGTTGAGGGTGTTTTCTTTGTCGACTTCCTGCCAGGCGGAATAGCGCTCTACCTCCTTGCCGCCAACAGGCAGGCCCAGACTCACCTGGGCTGCGGGTAAGCGCTGGCCGGTGTCCACATGCACGCCATCGCGTGCGCGGGTCACCTCCATCAGGTTTTCACCGTTGGGCCGGTAAATGCTGATGCGCTCAATGCCGGGGAGCTGTATGGCATCAATGGCGCTAGACTGCAGGCCACTCACCCGCTCGGCAATCAAGGCGGCTGAACTGCTGCCGGCCACCATGCGGGCGACCGAGGTGGCGTTGGTTTGCGCGATGCGTAGCGTTTCTGCCGCAATGCGTTGGTAGGCGTAGGCGCCGTAGAGCAAGGTGAGCAGCAGCATCACCACAAGGGTGCCTGCCATGATGAGGCTACCGATCCGGTAGGGTGGCAGCACCCTGCGTCGGATAGCAGACAGGCCGTTGGCGGGACCCATGGCAGTGGCTCTGTGGAGTTAGGGAACCAGCCGGTCGACGGTGTCGAGCAGCTCTATCGGGCTGAAGGGCTTGACCAGGTAGGCGTCGCAGCCCGCCTCATGCCCACGCTCCACATCGGCCTTTTGCCCCCGCGCGGTCAACAGAATGACCTTGGTCATGCTGCCCAGCGTCGGGTCGGCTTTTACTTTTTCACAGACTTGGTAGCCATCCAATGCGCCGGGCATCATCACATCCAGCAGGATGAGCTGTGGGCGCAATTTCTGGGCGACTATCCAGGCGGTTTCTCCGTTGTCAGCCTCATAGAGGTCGAAGTCTTCGCTCTCCATGGTCATCACGATCAGTTTGCGGATATCGGGCTGGTCATCCACGATGAGGGCTTTGCGTTTCATGGTGCGTCTTCCTTCTTGCGACGTTGCATCAACTGAGCCAGGTCAGCGGCGTAGCGCTGGGCCTGTTCCATATCTAAATTGGCCTGGCCGCGCTGCGGCGCGCCGGTGGGAAACTGGATCATCACGCGGGTGTCTTCACCGTCGACGATGAACATCCGAATATTGCCGCCATGCAGGCCCACGATCCGGTTGACCAGCGGGAGCCCCAAGCGGCCGTTGGCCTGCGTCGGGCTGCGCGCTACAAACAGGTCGCGGGTTTCAATGCCTTTGTTCTCCGGGGCGATCGCACCCTGGTTGCGAACGCTGATCAACACATGTTCACCCGTGAGCGTGTAGCTGATCTGCACCGAGCAATCCAGCCCGCCTTTCACCTCGCGGCGTGAGTGGGTCATGGCGTTGTCAAAACACTCGTAAAGCGCCCGTTTGATCAGGCGCGCGTTGCCATAGAGCGCTGGGAGCGTGCTGCCGGGCGGCTTGACTTCGAAACGCACTTTGGCCTGCACGGCGCGAGGCTTCAGGTCTTCCAGAGTCTGGGTTACCAAGGCCCCGAGGTCCATGCGGTCATCCATCTGCATGGCTTCTTCTCCGAACACTGCCAGCAGGTCGGCCAGGCGGCGCAGTCGCTCTTTCAGCTCGTCGGCCGCCAGTTCGAGGCGATTGCCTTCTTCGCTCTCCGGCAAGGAGCCCAGCAGTCCGCTCAGCTTGCGCATAGGGGGGCCGACCTCATCTTGCAGCAGCTCAATGATCTGGTCGAGTCCCATGCGGCTTTGCACCCCCGGGCCGGCGTGGGCTTCTTCTTTTTCTTCGGCTTGCGCGACGAAGGCAATGTCCAGCCCGGAGGGGCCGGCCATGAACATGCCCTTGATTTTCTTGCCATCCGCCACCCCGACTTCTGCGGTGTAGGGCAGTTTGACCCTACCAAGGGCAATTGCCTGTGCGAGGTTTTTGATCACGACACGCCCGCTCATCGCCTCCACGGGCTTGCCCGGATGCAAGCGCGCTGCCCGGTTGGCAAAGGTCGCCATGCCGTTCACGCCAAAGGTAATCAATGGCAAGGGCATTGCGTCAAACAGCGCATTCACCGACGGTTGATGGAAGTTGGTAGCCATGGTGCAGGTCCCGTAAATCTGTCTGATTTTTCGCTAATGTATCAAATTTATCAAAAAATACAAGAAAGATGAAAAATAAACCATTTAAGTGTTTTTATTGCCTATGTCATCAGATAATTCAAGTCTCGGGCTTTATTTGTCGTTTTTTGTGTAATTTAAATATTTATACCAAATAAGTTGTATTTGGCGTATTATTCGGCATTGATGTCCAACAAGGAGTGATTCATGCGTGCTTTTGTGACCCGTTGTGTGCTGTCTTCGGTGGCGACTGTCTTGCTTTGGGGCACTGCGCCGGCCCATGCGTTGGAACCGGTAAAAGGCAAAGTCATTTTGACCATTTCCGGCAAGGTCGGGGAAAAAAACACTCCGGATGGTGCGGCCTTCGACATGGCCATGCTGGAGAAGCTCCCCATGCAAAAATTCAGCGCACAGACCCCGTGGGACAAAAAGCCGATTGCGTTTGAAGGCCCTTTGCTCCGCGACGTGCTGGCTGCAGCCAAGGCCAGTGGCACTACCTTGAAAGCTGCTGCACTGAACGACTACCAGACCACTATTCCTGCGGACGATGCCAATAAGTTCGACATGATCCTGGCCTACAAAATGAACGGCGAGTTGATTCCTGTGCGGACCAAAGGCCCCCTGTTCATCGTGTACCCCTTCGATACCAAAGCTGAGTTGCGCTCCGCAACCTACTACGAGCGCTCTGCCTGGCAGCTGAAGTCCTTGAAGGTCGAATAACGACACTTCGCCCACTCCCTGGAGTGCCTATGTTCAACACCACGCCCATGCGCCTGCGCCGGCTGCTTCTGCTGCTGGCCACTGTTGTGTCGGTGGCCATCGTCGGGGTGTTGATGCAGCAGGCCTTCGGTGAGCTCCGCGATGCCCAGCGGCGTCAGGCGGCGTTTAACGAGTCGTTTGTGCCTTCGGTGCACCAGTTGGAGCGCGAATATTTGCGCTTTTCGCACCAGCTCGCAGGGGCGAGTCAAAGCGCTGTGCCCGTGGACCTTGACGCACTAGAGTTTGGTTTGGACCTGTTGCGCAGCCGGATCGATGTGGTGGACAACGCACTCGCCGCTGCCGCCTTTCGCGAGACCCCTGAATTCATCGCTGCACGGACGCTCATTGCAACTTCGGTACGCAATGTGGGTAGCACTCTGGATCGCCGTGCTAGAAGCGCCGTGGACTGGGCCCCCACAGCCCTTGAAATGCAGGCCTTGGCCCCGGCCATGAACGCGCTCACTATGCGCGCCTCGGTGCTCGCGAGCAAAGAAGAGGAGGCTTTGTTACTCCATCAAGTGAACGATGCACGCAGCAAAATGACACTGATGGGCGCCTTGCTCGCGCTGCTGCTGGCCTCGGCAGCCACTATCGGTTTGCGTCAAACCCAGGTGGAGCTGGACCGGGTGCGCCAGGTAAAACTCAATGCGCAAATGCGCGAAGCCAATGCCCACGCCGATGCCGTCAATGCCGGCAGGTCCCGGTTTCTGGCCAATATGAGCCACGAATTGCGGACTCCCCTGAACGGCATGCTGGGCATGCTCAGCCTGCTGGGGTCCACCCCAGTGAACGCCCAGCAGGAGGACTACATCCAAACCGCCATGCGCTCGGCCAAACATTTACTGAGTTTGCTCAACGATATTCTGGATGCGTCTGCCCTCGAAGTCGGCAAGATGACGCTCAAACCGGAGAGCGTTCATCTCCCGTCATTGGTATCAGAAGTGTACGCGCTGATGCGGCCTGTAGCCCTCGAAAAGCGTCTGGTGCTGCACGTGAAGCAAGACCCGACCTTGCCCTTGTGGGTACTGGCCGATGGAACCCGCGTGAAACAGATTTTGGTGAACCTGCTATCGAATGCCCTCAAATTCAGCGAGCGAGGTACGGTGTTACTGGAGGTTTGGCCTGTGCTCCATGAGGGCAAGCTCGACACGGCTGAGCTTTGCCTGGGTATCCGGGTGACCGACGAGGGAATGGGCATGTCCGCAAAGGTACTGGACAAGCTCTTTCACCGTTTCGAGCAGGGTAACGCCAGCAGCGCACGCCGCCATGGTGGCACCGGTCTAGGCTTGGAAATTTCCCGCTGTCTCGCCCGCCACATGGGGGGAGATATAGAAGCTGCGAGTACCGAGGGAAAAGGCAGTGTGTTCACCGCCACTTTGCGGTTGCCCTTGAGCGCACCGCCTACCGAGCAGACCACGGACTCGATGGCCATACGCCGGGAGCCCGGCATTCCGGGACTGAAGCTGGTGGTCGCGGAAGACAACGCCATTAACCGCAAGTACATGGCGGCGCTCCTAAAGAACATGGGCCATACGGTGCGCTTTGCGGAGCACGGCGGATACGCGGTCCAAGAGGTTCAGAAAGAGCTACCGGACCTGGTTTTGATGGACCTGCACATGCCCGAGGTCGATGGACTGCAGGCTACAGAGGCCATTCGCCAATTGCCGGCCCCTTATGGAACTCTGCCCGTCATCGCGCTCACAGCGGACGTGTTTGAGCAGTCCAAAGACCGTGTCCATGCCGCAGGGATGGATGGCTTTTTGTCCAAGCCGGTGAATGTGCATGAACTCGAAAAAATGCTGGTGCGCCGGTTCGGCAGCCGGGGCGCGTCGCTCGCCGTGCAAGCGCCGGTGGTTCCGGTCAGACCGGCCGCCGCCGAGCCCGCCGCGCAGCCGGTGGCGCCCGCAGCAGACGCATCTCCAGCGCCCGCTGCAGAGCCTGTGGCAGCGGAGCTTTTGGCTGTGGAGCCGGCACCGGTTGCCCGGCAACCGCGCCGGCGCTTCCGTCCGGGCGATGTGGCAGAGCATTTGAATATGTCCATGATCGGCGACCTGTGTGTGGGGGTGACCTTGCAGGGCTACCAATCGCTGCTGGATGGCGCCATGCGCACCGACGCCCACTGCTATACCGACTTGTTTCGGGCGCTGGAGGCTGTTGAGACCACAAAGCTACTGGAACTGGGCCATTCGTTCAAAGGTGTGTCCGCCAGCCTCGGCCTGGCCGCACTCTCGCGCATGGCGCTCACCATTGAAAAGAAGGGCCATGAATTTACAGCCGAGCAGTGCCGCGAACATGCGGATGCACTGCAGGAATGCTGGAACACCACCCATGCCATTTGCGCCCGGATGGGGCTGATTGCGTAGTCTTGAAAGCACGGCGATGGTGAGTGCTCTTTTGGCAAGTGCGTCAGTGCCTACAGTTTTGGTGGTGGACGACAGCTCGGCGTTGCGGCAACTCACTGTAGGTGTGTTGCGGCGGGTGGGCTACACGGTGTTGGAGGCCTCCGACGGTCGCGAGGGGCTGGACACCGCTCTGCGCGAGCAACCGGATCTTATTTTGTGCGACATCCACATGCCGGTGCTGGACGGTTGGGACTTGGTGCGCGAGGCCCGCAGCAGCGAGGCCCTGGGAACCACCCCGGTGTTGATGTTGACCTCGGACAACGACCGGCTCAGCGTACGCCGCGCCATGGCAGCCGGTGCCGACGACTACCTCACCAAACCCTGGACCCAGGCGGAACTGTTGTCCGCGGTGACCTCGCTCCTGGAGAAAGCGGAGCGCTATAAAGCCGATGCCGTGCGCTCGCAAGACCAACTGCGCTCCGCCGTGTTGGCCACCATTCTGCACGAATTGCGCACGCCCATGGTAAGCCTTGTGGGGTCCACCGAGTTGCTGCTGACGCGTCGCAATCGCTATAGCCCGGAGCGTGTACAGGGCATGCTGGAAGACGTGCACCGAAGCGCGCAGGCCCTGACACGCACGATCAGCCGCATGATGGACTGGGCGGAGCTCAGTGGCGCGGGCGCAAGCAGTAACACGGCGCCTGTGCTCCACCACCTACCGGTTACGCAGGCCATCGAGGAGGTGCTGGGCAGCAGCGCTTTTGCCAAGGAGGTGCAGTCTGTGCTGAAGGTGCCGCCGGAGACGCAAGGTGGTGTCTTTGCCAGCCATCCCGTGCAAGTGCGTTTGGAGGCCTGTCACGTTCAGTGTTGGGGGCCGGACTTTTACAAGGTCATGACAGAGCTGTTGGTCAACGCGCTGCGCTTTTCAAAACCCGGCCGGCCAGTCGGCGTTACGGGGAAGGCCATCGGGCACGAGCTGTACCAACTGGAAATCGCTAACTTGGGCGTGGCCATGCCGGAGAGGTTTATTGCCCAGATCGGAGCCCTGTCCCAGGCTGATCGCGATTTGCACGAGCAACAAGGCATGGGCCTGGGCTTGGCGATCGGTCAACTGGCAGCCAAGCGCAATGGGGCCACCCTGCAAGTGACTCGGTTTGACGGCATGCCCACCGTCGTCAGGCTGGTTTTTAGAACTGCCAAAGTGCGCGCTGATGCCTTGCCGGGCAGCCAAGCCCAATCCATCAGCGATTGCGCATGACCCATAAAAAAGCCCGTTATCACCGATAACGGGCTTGCGATGCCGAGGGCTCTGAGGCTCAGGACTAGCCGGCGTGTTCTGCGTGATACCGCACGACGCGTTCCACTTCATTCTTCGAGCCCAGCACCACGCTCACCCGCTGGTGCAATTGGGTGGGCTTGATGTCCAGAATGCGTTCGGTACCAGTGGAGGCCGCGCCGCCGGCTTGCTCAATCAGCCAGCCCATGGGGTTGGCTTCATACATCAGGCGCAGCTTGCCGGGCTTGCCGGGTTCGCGCTTGTCCCAGGGGTACATAAACACGCCGCCACGGGTCAGGATACGGTGCACATCGGCCACCATGCTGGCAATCCAGCGCATGTTGAAGTCTTTGCCGCGCGGGCCTTCTTTGCCTTCCAGGCACTCGTCGATGTAGCGCTTCACAGGTGCGGCCCAGTGGCGCATGTTGCTCATGTTGACGGCGAATTCCTGGGTGTCTTCGGGCACGCGCACGTTTTCCTGGGTCAGCACAAAAGAGCCTTGTTCGCGGTCCAGGGTGAACATGTCTACACCATCACCCACGGTCAACACCAGCGTAGTCTGGGGACCGTAGATGCAGTAACCGGCAGCGACCTGGCGGTGACCGGCTTGCAGGAAATCCTGCTCGCTCACTGTGGGGCATTCGGGGTCTTTGATCAACACACTGAAGATGGTGCCGATGCTCACATTCACATCGATGTTGCTGGAGCCGTCCAGCGGGTCAAACATCAACAGGTACTCGCCTTGCGGGTAGCGGTTGGGCACGGTGTAGATGCCTTCCATTTCCTCGCTGGCCATGGCTGCCAGGTGGCCGCCCCATTCATTGGCTTCGATCAGCACCTCGTTGGCAATGATGTCGAGCTTCTTTTGAATCTCGCCTTGCACGTTTTCGCTTTCGGCGGCACCCAGCACGCCACCCAAGGCACCCTTGGTCACCGCCAGGCTGATGCTTTTGCAGGCGCGCGCCACCACTTCGAGCAGCAGGCGGAGCTGCGGAGGAATGGTGCCTTGGCTGCCATCGTTCTGGCTGCCGCGCTGTTTCTCGATGAGATAGCGCGTGAGCGAAATTCTTTGTGTCATGTGAAGTCCCTAAGTTTTTGAAAATCAGTCAGCCAAGGCGCGGTCTACGACTTCGCGCACATCGTTGCTCAAGTCGGCTTTGCCTGCTACCCGGGCCAGCGCTTCGCGGGCCGCAGAGCGGTAAGGTTCGGCGAGTTTTTTCCAGCGGTCCAGTGCGCGCGCCAGGCGGGCGGCGACTTGCGGGTTGATGGCATCCAGCTCCATCACCCTGTCGGCCCAGAACACATAGCCTGCTGCATCCGCCCGGTGGAAACCGCCGGGGTTGGCGCTGCAGTAGCTGAAGATCACGCTGCGGGCGCGGTTGGGGTTTTTGAGGTTGAAGTCTGCATGCGCCATGAGTTGGCGCACAGCAGGCAGCACCTGGCCACCGCGGTCGCTCGTGCCTGCTTGCAGGGCAAACCATTTGTCGAGCACCAGCGCTTCGTCTTTGAACAAGGCATGGAAGCGGGCCAGGGCGTTGGCAGCCAAGGCGTGGCCGCTGTTCACCAAGGCTTGCAGGGCGTTGAAACGGTCGGTCATGTTGCCGGCGTCTTTGAAGCGCTGCAGCGTCTTGCCGGGCCACAAGCTGTCACCACTCTGGGTGGCGGCCAGGCACAAGAAGTTGAGCGCCATGCCAGCCAGGGCGCGGCGGCCGCTAGAGAGCGGGTCGGGGCGGTAGCCGCCGTTGCCCTCGTGCTCGGCAAAGGCCCATTCCCAGTCGGCGTGCAGGGCGGTTGCCAGCTGCAGGCGCATGGCTTCGCGCACCGCGTGAATGCGCTGTGGGTCCACCACATCGAGCTGCTCAGCGATATAGGTTTCTGAAGGCAGGGTCAGCACCAGTTCCTTGAATGCCGCATCCAGAGTGGGGTGACGCAATACCGAGCGCATGGCGGAAATATAGGCATCATTGAGGGGTTTAGCCCCGGTGGAATCTGCGCTAGTAGCTATGGAATTGATAGCACTTCGCAGGGCCAAGCGTTGGCCGGCTTCCCAGCGGTTGAAGGCATCGGTGTCATGGGCCAGCAGGGCCAAGAGCTGCGCATCGGTGTAGTCAAAGTCCAGCACCACCGGTGCGGAGAAACCGCGCAGGATAGAGGGCACGGGCTCTTCGGCCACGTTCTGGAAGGTGATGCTCTGGCTGACTTCGGTCAACACCAACAGGTGGCTGTCGCCCGCCGTCTGGCCGTCCAGGGTCCAGGGCAGCGCGGTGCCACTAGCGGCACCCACGAGCCCCAGGCTCACCGGAATGACAAAGGGCTCTTTCACCGGCTGGCCGGGAGTGGCCGCGCAGCTCTGGCTGAAGCGCAAGGTGTAGGTCTGGGCCGCAGCGTCGTACTCGCCCTGTGCTGCCACGCGGGGGGTGCCCGCCTGGCTGTACCAGAGCTTGAACTGGGGCAGCAGTTTGGCCAACGCGGAATCCGGATTGGCGTCGGCTATGGCTTGCGCGAAATCGTCACAGGTCACCGCCTGGCCGTCAAAGCGCTCAAAGTAGAGCGCCATGCCTTTGGCAAAACCGGCACGCGAGGTCAGGGTCTGCATCATGCGGACCAGCTCGGCACCTTTTTCGTAAATGGTGACAGTGTAGAAGTTGTTGATTTCCAGGTAGCTGTCAGGCCGCACCGGGTGGGCCATGGGGCCCGCGTCCTCGGGGAACTGGGCGGTGCGCAGCACGCGCACGTCTTCAATGCGCTTGACCGCGCGGGCGCTGGGCTCGGCGCACAAGTCCTGGCTGAATTCCTGGTCGCGGAACACGGTCAGGCCTTCCTTCAGGCTCAGCTGGAACCAGTCGCGGCAGGTGATGCGGTTGCCGGTCCAGTTGTGGAAGTACTCATGCCCCACCACGCTTTCGATGTTGCTGTAGTCCACATCGGTCGCCGTGGCCTGGTTCGCCAACACGTATTTGGTGTTGAAGATGTTCAGGCCCTTGTTTTCCATGGCTCCCATATTGAAGTCACTGGTGGCCACTATCATGAAGCGCTCCAGATCCAGCGGCAGACCGAAGCGGGCTTCGTCCCAGGCCACGCTGGCCATCAGGCTGTTCATAGCGTGCTCGGTCTTGTCCAGGTCACCCGGGCGCACAAACACCTGCAGCAAATGGTCTTTGCCTGCGCGGCTGGTGATGCGCTGCTCGCGCGCCACCAGTTGGCCGGCCACGAGGGCGAACAAATACGATGGCTTTTTGTGCGGGTCTACCCACTTGGCAAAGTGGCGGCCGTCCTCCAGCGCGCCGCTGTCTACCAGATTGCCGTTGGACAGCAGCACGGGGTATTTGGCCTTGTCGGCACGCAAGGTCACGGTGTACATGGCCATCACGTCCGGGCGGTCCAGGAAGTAGGTGATGCGGCGGAAGCCCTCTGCCTCGCACTGGGTGAAGAAGGAGTCGTTGCTCACATACAAACCCATGAGCTTGGTGTTTTTCACCGGCACGCAGGTGGTGAAAATTTCCAGCGCAAAGGGCTCGTTGCCTTCGGGCAGGTTTTCCAGCACCAGCTGGTTGCCGTCCATTTTGAAACTGGTGCCTTGGCCGTTGACCAATACGCGGGCCAGGTTCAGCTCCTCGCCGTCCAGACGCAGCGGCTGGGCCTGCACGTCGGGGTTGCGGCGCAAGCTCATCTTATTGAGCACGCGGGTCTTGGACGGGTCCAGGTCAAAGCTGAGGTCGACGGTGTCGATCCAGAATGCGGGGGCGGTGTAGTCGCCGCGGTGAATCACGGCGGCAGGGCCCGAGGCCTCACGAAGATGCGACATGGTGTGTCTCCAAAAAGCGGGATGCCATCAAGGCGTGGTAATCGGGAACGACAGCCAGCACGTGCGGGCCCGTCAGTTCATCAGGGTGGTGGCTGCTGGCAATGCCCACCGCGCGCATGCCGGCGCGGCGCGCGGCTTCGATGCCCAGCGGCGCGTCTTCAAACACGATACAGCGCTCGGGCTCCACGCCCATGCGGCGCGCAGCTTCCAGAAAAATGGCCGGCTCGGGCTTGCCCGGCAAACCTTCGTCGCCCCCCACCGTGGTGAGCGGCGGAACGCGCATTTGCAGGTGCCGGTAGGCAAAGACCTGGTTCTGGCGGTCGCCCGCCGTACCCACGCCCAGCTTCAAGCCACGGGTGTGGGCGTGGTCAAAAAACGCCTTGAAACCCGCCACCTCAGCAAATATCGGAGAAAACAACTCGCGGTACACCGCTTCTTTGACGTGCACATGGGCCATAGCCTCATCTTCCGCCATGTCAGGCCGGCCGAACAGGATGCGCATGCACTCCACCCCGGTGCGGCCGGTGGTGCGGCGCATGACGTCGCTGATGTCGACGTCCAGCCCCTGGCGCTGGGCAAATTCTTCCCAACTGCGCTTGTGGGAGGGCATGGAGTCGATCATGGTGCCGTCCATGTCAAAGATGAGGGCTTGCACCATTTAGATACCTTGTTTCAGAGAGGCTTGGATGAACACATCCAGGTCACCGTCCAGCACCTTTTGGGTGGCAGACACTTCCACGTTGGTGCGTAAGTCCTTGATACGGCTGTTGTCCAGCACATAAGAGCGGATCTGGTGGCCCCAGCCCACGTCGGTCTTGGTGTCTTCCAGCTTTTGCTGCGCTTCTTGCTGCTTGCGCAACTCAAAGTCATACAAGCGCGAGCGCAAGCGTTTCCACGCCACGTCCCGGTTGCTGTGCTGGCTGCGGCCGTCCTGGCACTGCACCACGATACCGGTGGGGATGTGGGTCAGCCGCACCGCAGAGTCAGTTTTGTTGATGTGCTGACCACCGGCGCCGGAGGCGCGGAAGGTGTCGGTGCGCACGTCGCTGGGGTTGATCTCGATCTCGATGGAGTCGTCAATCTCAGGGTACACAAACACCGATGCAAACGAGGTGTGGCGGCCGCCCGAGCTGTCGAACGGGCTCTTGCGCACCAGGCGGTGCACACCGGTTTCGGTGCGCAGCAGGCCAAAGGCGTACTCGCCTTCGATCTTGATGGTGGCACCCTTGATACCGGCGGTGTCGCCGTCGGTGATGTCTTCCACCGTAGCCGTAAAGCCTTTGCGCTCCGCGTATTTCAGGTATTGGCGCAGCAACATGCTGGCCCAGTCGCAGGCCTCGGTGCCACCGGCGCCGGCCTGGATGTCCAGGAAGCAGGGCAGGGGGTCGGCCGGGTTGTTGAACATGCGGCGGAATTCCAAGCCTTCGATGATTTCCGCCAGCTTGGTGGTTTCGGCTTCGATGGTGATCAGGCCATCTTCGTCGCCGTCTTCCTTGCTCATCTCAAACAACTCGGTGTTGTCCGAGAGGTTGCTGGTCAGGTCGTTCAGGGTGACGACCACGCCATCGAGCATCTTTTTCTCTTTGCCCAGCTCTTGGGCTTTCTTGGGGTCGTTCCAGACCGAGGGGTCTTCTAACGAGGCATTGACCGTGCGCAGGCGTTCAGCTTTGGCATCGTAGTCAAAGATACCCCCTGAGTTCCTGGGTCCTGCTGGTCAGGTCTGCCAGGGTGGTGCCGATGAGGTTGATGCGTTCTGCTTCCATGGTGCGGGTCCTGCTTGCTGTGTATATGGTTAACCCGCTATTTTAGGTGCCATCACCCCACGCGAGTTTGGCTGGCAAAGGTGACCACGTGGTCGACCTCGGGCCGGATGCCGATCCACTCCCCGATCCGGTGGTCATGGTGGCTCGGCACATGGGCCATGACCGTCTCCCCGGAGCGCAATTCCAGGGTGTAAAGGAACTCATTGCCCCGGAAGGCTTTGTTCACAATGCGGGCCTGTACCTCGGAGGCATCGTCGTGCACGATGTCGTCGGCCCGCAGCAAAATATCGCAGGGCCCCAGGCTCAGCCGGTCCTGCTCATGCTGATGGATGCCATGCAGCTCCCCCAAAGGCGTCACCACATGTTTGTGGGTGACACCGTTTTCTTCGTGCAGCTCCACACGTGCTGCCGTAAACACACCGTGGCCGATAAAGTCCGCCACAAAGCGGGTGGCCGGGCGGTGGTAGAGCGTGTAGGCGTCCGCCCATTGGTGGAGCTGGCCTTGGTGCATTACCCCGATGAGGTCGCCAATCGCAAAGGCTTCCAGCTGGTCGTGGGTCACAAACAGGGCGGTGGCGCCCGCGGCTTTCAAAATCGCGCGGAGCTCCTGGGCCAGCCGCTCACGCAAGTCCACGTCGAGGTTAGAAAACGGCTCATCCAGCAACAGCAGCTTGGGCTGGGGCGCCAAGGCTCTGGCGAGTGCGACCCGTTGCTGCTGGCCGCCGGAGAGTTCGTGGGGGTAGCGGTGGGCGTGCTCGGCCAGTCCGACGAGGCGCAACACCTCTTGCACCCGCGCCTGGCGTTCGCCTGCAGGCAGGCTGTGAATGCCAAAGGCGATGTTCTTGCTCACATCCATGTGGGGAAAGAGCGCGTAGTCCTGAAACACCATGCCCATTTGCCGGTGCTCGGGGGGGAGGGCATGGCCTTCGCCGCTCACGGTTACTCCACCCAGCGAAATGCGGCCTGCGTGGGTGGCTTCCAAACCGGCAATAGCCCGCAGCAAGGTCGTCTTGCCGCAGCCGGAGGGGCCGATCAACACACCGATTTCACCGGCGCGCAAGCCGAAGCTCACGCCCTCCACCGCCAAAGGGCGGGAGGGCAGATAGCGGACGCTAAGGTCTTGGAGTTCGAGGTACATAGGCAAAATTGTAGATACTTACAATTCTCATTCCGAGCCGCGGGGTCCCCCGGGGTGCCTCATTCAGACCCGTCAGCCTGTGATTTCCCGCTTTATCCAACCTTACGCGCCGGGTCTCCGTCGTTTACCTGCCATTGTGGCTTTGTGCTTGATCGGCGGTCTGGTGTCTTTGCCCATCTTGGCGCTGGTCGCGGCCGTGTTGCAGTGGGATGGCCCCAGCGCGGCCTTGCTGCGGGAAATGGCGCAGTCGGTGCTGGGCGACTATGTGTGGACCACGGTGGTGCTGAGCGCCACCGTGTCCGTGGGGGTAGCGGTCGTAGGAACTGCATGTGCGTGCGCCGTGACCTTGTTTGACTTCAAGGGGCGCAGGCAGTGGGAATGGGCCTTGCTCCTGCCCCTGGCCATGCCTGCCTACGTGGTGGCCTATGCCTATACCGACTATTTGCAATTCAGCGGGCCCGCCCAGACCTGGTTGCGCGCGACCTTCGGGCTGGAGGGGCGGGTGCTGCCGGAGGTGCGCAGCCTGGGCGGCGCAGCGCTGGTGTTTGTGTGCACCCTGTACCCCTATGTGTATTTGCTGGTGCGTGTTGCGCTGCTGGAGCGCGCCGCCCACCTGATGGATGCAGCCCGACTCATGGGGGCCTCGCTAGGCCGCCGGGTGGCCACAATTGCGGTGCCGCTGGCGCGCCCTTCCATCATTGCGGGCGTGGCGCTGGCACTCATGGAGACGCTGGCGGACTACGGGGTATCGAGCTACTTTGGTATTCAGACCTTCACCGCGGGCATCTACAAAGCGTGGCTGGTGCTGGACAGCCGCATCGCAGCGGCCCAGCTGGCCACGGTGCTGCTGGTCTTGGTGGCACTGCTCCTGCGCCTGGAGCAGCACGCCCGTAAGCGCATGCGCTACGCCAGCACCAAAGGCCGCCGGGCAGCGGCCCAGCCGGTGGCTTTGAGCGGCGGACGTGCCGCCTTGGCGACGGCCGTGTGTGCGTTGCCCGTCTTGCTGGGCTTTGTGTTGCCGGTCCTGTTTATGTTGCGCCCACTTTGGCTGGCGTGGGGCGCGGAAGACACGCCCTTGCCGTGGGCCGGCTTTGTGGGCTGGAGCTTGAACAGTTTCAAGCTGGCGGCGAGCACGGCGGTGTTGGCCGCGGCCATTGCTTTGGCGCTGGCGTTTGCTGCGCGCCGCACGCCCACGCGGCTCACCCGCACTGTCGTCGGCTTGGCGGGCATGGGCTATGCCGTGCCGGGTGCTGTGATTGTGGTGGGCTTGTTGATTCCCGTGGGCTGGCTGCAGGCGGCGCGGCCAGATTGGCAGGTCGGCTTTTGGGTCAGCACCACGGTGCTGGGGGTGGTGTGGGCCTATCTGGTGCGCTTTACCGCCGTGGCCCTGCACACAGTGCAAAGCGGCTACAACCAGGTGCCGGCGTCGCTCGACGAAACCGCCCGCATGCTGGGTGTGAGCGGCTGGGGTTTGTGGTGGCGCGTGCACCGGCCTTTGCTGGTGCGCAGCAGTCTGGTGGCTGGCCTGCTGGTGTTTGTGGATGTCATGAAAGAGCTGCCCGCCACGCTGGTGCTGCGCCCGTTTGACCACGACACCTTGGCCGTGGTGGCGTTTCAGCTGGCCAAAGACGAGCGCTTGGGTGAGGCGGCACTGCCCGCACTGGTGCTGGTGCTGGTCGGCCTGGTGCCCGTGATTTTGTTAAGTCGCACACTGAACAAAAAAACGGCCTGACTGCCAAGAGTAATCAGGCCGTGGTGCGCGGGGCGGGGCGGCTTTACTTGTAGCCGACGCGGTCCAGCATCTGCTGCACCTTCACCTGGTTCATGCCGACGATGCTGACCGGAATGGTCTCCGCCTTGAAGCTGCCACCGCTCATGTTTTCCAGTGCGGGGTTGC
Organism: Rhodoferax sp.; assembly: GCF_013297935.1. Classification (GTDB taxonomy): domain Bacteria; phylum Pseudomonadota; class Gammaproteobacteria; order Burkholderiales; family Burkholderiaceae_C; genus Allorhodoferax. The sequence continues at coordinate 114,658 of NZ_JAAFIX010000010.1, forward strand.
TGATCTTGATGCCTTTGGCCACGGGCCACTCGTTGTTGCCGTTGGCAAAGTAGTCTTGCGCTTGGGCGCTGGCCAGGAACTCCAGGAACTGTTGGGCATATGCCGGATTCTTGGCGTTTTTGGCCATGGCCCCGCCCGCAATGTTGACGTGCGTGCCCCAGCTGCTCTGGTTGGGGAACACCACGCCGACTTTTTCCATCACCGCACGGTCTTCGGGCTTGTCGCTGCGCATCAGGCGGGCCAGGTAATAGGTGTTGGTGAGTGCTACGCCGCATTCGCCGGAGGCGGTGGCCTTGATCTGGTCGGTATCGCCGCCCACGGGGTTGCGGGCCATATTGCTGACCAGGCCCTTGAGCCAGACTTCAGTGTTGGCGCTGCCCAGGTGCTCGTTCATGGCGCCGAACAGGCTCAGGTTGTAGGGGTGCGAGCCGCTGCGGGTGCACAACAGACCTTTGTTTTTGGGGTCGGCCAACTCTTCGTAGGTGTCTACATTCTCTTTAGACACGCGAGCCTTGTTGTAGACCACCACCCGTGCGCGGGTGCTGTAGCCGAACCACGAAGTGCCTTCGGCACTGGTCTTGCCGCGCAATTGGGCCGGAATGGCGTCGTCCAGCACTTTGGACTTGACGGGTGCAAACAAGCCATCGACCTCAGCACGCCAGAGGCGCGAGGCGTCGACCAGCAAAATCACATCCGCCGGGGAGGCGGTGCCCTCGGCCTTCAGGCGTTGCAGGATGCCTGCATCGTCTGCATCTACCCGCTTGATCTGGATACCGGTGGCCTGGGTGAAGGCGGAGTACAGCTGCACATCGCCGGGGTAGTGGCGGGCGGAGTAGACGTTGATGACCTTGTCTTGGGCCTGCACGGCAGGCAAACAAGCGCCCAGCAGGGCGGCGGACAGGGCGACTGGGCGGATAGAAAGATTCTTCATACGGCTGGAGTTTGGGTTGCAAATCAAAATGAGAGCAGTTCTCATTCTAAGTCCCGTATTTCAGCCTTGTAAAGTTAACGGATAAAGCGCTCGATCCGCTCTGCCAATACCTCCGGCTGGTCGTGGTGCATCATGTGGCCGGCGTCGTCAATGCGAGCTATTTCTACCTGCGGCACGACTTTCAGCCGCTCGTGGTACTCGGCGAGGGTGAATTTGCCCTTCCACCACATCTCCAGGCTGTTGTCGGATGCCTCGACGGCCAACACCGGCATGGTCAGTCGCTGGTAGATCGCCATGACCTCTTCCACCCGGTAGAGCTGGGCGTTGGTCACCTTGTGGGCGGGCTCGCCCAGGATAGACCAGCTGCCGCCCGCGTTTTCAGCGGCCCAGTGGCGGGCGAGCCAATCGGCTTTGTCCTGGCCCAGGCGCGGGTTGGTTTTCATGAGGCGGCGGGCAACCCCATCTGCGCTGTCATAGGCCTTGAGGTCCATCTCGCCGGCATGCAGCTTTTTGAGCTCGTCCATCCAGGTCGCAAAGCGGCCGGGCGCTTGGGCCGGAATCGTGGCCGGCATGCCAAAGCCCTCCAGATTGACCAAGCGGCGAATGCGCTCGGGGCGCACTCCACCGTACAGCATGACCACGTTGCCGCCCATGCTGTGGCCCACCAGGTTGACCTGCTGCCCGGGGGCGTAGTGGTCCAGCAAAAAGTCCAGGTCGGCCAGGTAGTCGGGGAACCAATAGTTGTCGGCGCCCGGTGCCTTGGTTTTGCCGTAGCCGCGCCAGTCGGGGGCAATGATGTAGTGGTCTTGTGCGAACGCGTCCACCACAAACTGGTAGCTCGCGGCCACGTCCATCCAGCCATGCACCATGACCAACGGAGTCTTGCCCGGGCCGGGCTCACCCCAGACTTGCACGTGGTAATCGAGGTTGCGGATTGCGACGAATTCGCTGCGGGAGGGGCGTCTGACTTGGTACATTGTGCAAATCATAAGGACAGATCAGGAGACAAGACATGGCCGTCAGTCAAGGCAGAGACACATCTGGCAAAAGCACACTTCCCGCAGGCTACGCTGCCTTGCACAGCCGCTTTCAGTGGGCGGTGCCTGAGCATTTCAACATGGCCGAGGTGTGCAGCCGGCGCTGGGCGGTCAAGCAAAATGCTACAAAAAGAGTAGCTGTCAGCGCATATTCAACGGGGGCTGCGGCCACTTTTTACTCTTATTCCCAACTGCAGGAGCAGGCCAACCGGCTCTCCCGCGCGCTGGTGGCGCGTGGCGTGCAGCGGGGCGACCGGGTCGGTATCGTGCTGCCCCAGCGGTTTGAAACTGCGGTGGCCTACATCGCCGTGATGCAGATGGGGGCGGTGGCGATGCCGCTGTCCATACTGTTTGGCCCCGAGGCCCTGGAGTTCCGGTTGCAGGACAGCGAGGCAGTCGTTGCCATTTGCGATGCCGGCTCGCTCCCGGCGCTGGCCAGTGTGCGGGGCCAGTGCCCGCACCTGCAAGCCGTGTTGGGTGTGGGGCTGGAGGCTGCCGACGCTGCACTGCTGAGCGGCCCGCACGACGCGGCGTGGGATGCAGCGCTGGCCGACCAGCCCGCGGAGTTCGAGCTGGTCAACACCTTGGCCGAGGAGCCCGCGGTGCTTATTTACACCAGTGGCACTACCGGCAACCCCAAGGGCGCCTTGATTCCCCACCGGGCGCTGATTGGCAACCTCAGCGGCTTTGTGGCCAGCCAAAACTGGTTTGGTTTTGATGGCAAGCACAACGCAGACTCCCAAGCCGTGTTCTGGTCGCCGGCCGACTGGGCATGGACCGGCGGGTTGATGGATGCCCTCTTGCCCACCCTGTATTTCGGCCGCCCCATCGTGGCCTACCACGGCCGGTTCAGCCCGCAAACCGCGCTGGAGCTGATGCGCGATTGCGGGGTGACCCACACCTTTTTGTTCCCCACCGCGCTCAAGGCCATGATGAAGGCCTATCCTGGAACCAAGGGCGAGACGGTGCGCCAGCAGTTCAAGCTCCAGCTGGCCGCCATCATGAGCGCGGGCGAAGCGGTGGGCGATGCGGTGTTCGGGTACTGCGAGCGCCAGCTGGGCGTCAAACCCAACGAAATGTTCGGCCAGACCGAAATGAACTACATCGTGGGCAATTGCAACCTGCACTACCCGTCCAAGCCCGGTAGCATGGGCATGGGCTACCCCGGCCACCGGGTGGCGGTGATTGACGAGGCCGGCAACGAATGCCCGGTAGGCGTGCCCGGCGAAGTGGCGCTGCACCGCTATGACGTGCAAGGCCAGCCCGACCCGATCTTCTTTCTGGGCTACTGGAAGAACCCGAAAGCCACCGAGGCCAAGTTCACCGGCGACTGGTGCCGCACCGGCGATCTGGCGCTGCGCGATGCGGATGGCTACCTCTGGTACCAAGGCCGCAGCGACGATGTGTTCAAAGCTGCGGGCTACCGCATCGGCCCCGGTGAGATTGAGAACTGCTTGGTCAAGCACCCCGCCGTCATCAACGCCGCCGTGGTGCCCAAGCCCGACGCCGAGCGCGGCGCACTGGTCAAAGCCTATGTGGTCATTGCTCCTGATTTCATAGCTGCTTGCGCAGACGATACGAGGGCTAGAGCCCATTTACATGCCAAACTGACCCTGGAGCTACAGGCCCACGTGAAAGGTCAGCTCGCACCCTACGAGTACCCCAAAGAGATTGAATTTGTAGACGCTCTGCCCATGACCACCACCGGCAAGGTACAGCGCCGCGTGCTGCGCCTGCAAGAAGAGGCGCGCTATGCCGCTGCCCGCGTTTAAGGCGCCGTTTCGGCCCACGCTGCTGCGGCGCATTGCGTGGTTGCACCGGGTGAGGTACTTGCCTTGGCTGGTGTGGGGAATCTCGGTGTATGCCGCGCGACCGCCGCACTACCTTTTCGGGGTGGTGATCGTGGTGGGTAGTGTGTTGAGTGCGCTGATGTTCGCTGCGCTATTGGCCTGGGAGCAGAGCCTGCGCCGCCAGTTTGTGCGCGAGGCTCCGTTGCCGCGATTTTTGGGCGCCAAGCTCATAGCGCTTTACCCCCAGCTCAGTGGGCGCGATACCGAGCTGGTGCTGCATGGTCTGCGCCAGTTTTTCATGGCCCACTTGCGCAGCAAGCGCCAGTTTGTAGCCATGCCTTCTAAAGTGGTGGACGCGGCCTGGCACGAGTTCATCCTGCACACGCGCGGTTACGAACAGTGGTGCGAGGCTGCCTTTGGTCGTATGCTGCACCACAGCCCGGCCGAGGTGCTGGGGCGGGACCCCCAGCGCAACTCGGGCCTGCGCCGTACCTGGTTTTGGGCCTGCAAGGAAGAGAGCATCGACCCGCGTGCGCCCACGCGCCTGCCGCTGCTGTTTGCGCTGGATAAGAAGTTTGCGATTGCAGGCGGCTTCACCTACATGCCCAACTGCCGCGACATCGACAACAAGGCCGGCTCCGACGCCTACTGCGGCACCAGTTTCAGTGATGGGGGCAGCGGGTGCAGTGGCAGCGACAGTTCGTCGGACGGTGCCTTCAGCTTTAGCTCCGACAGCAGTGACAGCGGCTGTGGCGGGGGAAGTAGTTGTGGCGGTGGCGACTAGGTCTTTCCCTCCGCGCTACCATCTGGCCATTCATTTTTTTCCGCCGGTCTCAACGAGCAAACACGCATGAACACCATCCAACTCGGTCGCAGTGATCTGCAAGTTACCCCCATCTGCCTGGGCACCATGACCTTTGGCGAGCAGGTAGACGAGCCCACCTCTCACGCCATCCTGAGCCGCGCGCTGGAGCGGGGCGTGAACTTCATCGACACGGCTGAGATGTACTCCGTGCCCCCGCGCGCTGAGACCTTCAACCTGACCGAAAAAATCATCGGCAACTGGCTCAAGGCCAACCCCACAGCCCGTGACAAGCTGGTCATCGCCACCAAGGTGGCCGGTCCCTCACGCGGCATGCCTTGGGTGCGCAACGGCAGCAGCAACCTCACGGCCGAAGACATCGTGGCGGCGTGCGAAGGCAGCTTGCAGCGCATGAATATCGACGTCATCGACCTGTATCAGATTCACTGGCCGGTGCGCCATGTGCCCATGTTCGGCGGCATGTACTACAACCCCGCCAACGAAAACGTGGGCGGCAGCGCCATCGAAGAACAGTTGCGCGCCATGGACACGCTGGTCAAGGCCGGCAAGGTGCGCGCCATTGGCTTGTCCAATGAAACGTCTTACGGCGTGCACGAGTTTGTGCGCCTGGCCGAGCAGCATGGCCTGCCTCGCATTGCCACCGTGCAAAACAACTACGGCCTGCTGGCCCGCACGGCAGAAAACGGCTTGGACGAAACCATGCACCGCCTGGGCGTGTCGCTCTTGCCGTATTCGCCTCTAGCGTTTGGCTTGCTCACCGGCAAGTACGACGAAGAAGGCCTGCTGGGCGAAAACGTGTCGCCTGATGTGCGCCTGCGCAAGTTTGAGTCCACCCGCAAGCAGCGCTGGGGTCGCCCCGATGCCCTGAAAGCCGCGCGCAAGTACAACGCTTTAGCCCGCGAGTACGGCTTCACGCCCAGCCAGATGGCCTTGGCCTTCTGCTACACCAAATGGCAAGTGGCCAGCACCATCATCGGTGTGCGCACTCTGGAGCAGCTCGACGAAAACATCGACGCCTGGGGCACCGTGCTGCCCGAAGAGCTGCTGAAAAAGATCGACGAAGTCCGCTGGGAAATCCGCGATCCGGCGGTGTAACCCGACAAGGGGCCAAGGCGTATGAAAATACGCCCCTATGGCCAAAAAAGACCACGTCTCTGAAACCCCTGCCACCCAGCTGCTTAAAGCGCACAAGGTGGCGTTCACCGAACACCCCTACGAATACTTGGAGCATGGCGGCGCGCAGCACAGCGCGGCGGTGCTGGGGTTTGATCCGTTCACCGTGGTCAAAACCCTGGTCATGCAAGACCAGGACGCCAAGCCTCTGGTGGTGCTGATGCACGGCAACCGCAAGGTGTCTACCAAAAACCTGGCTCGCCAGATTGGCGCCAAGTCCGTGGAGCCCTGCGCCCCCGAGACTGCCAACAAACACAGCGGCTATCTGGTGGGCGGCACCTCGCCTTTCGGCACCCGCAAAACCATGCCCGTGTTCATAGAGTCCACCATTCTGGAGTTGCCACGTATCTGCATCAATGGCGGGCGGCGCGGGTACTTAGTAGGTATTGATCCCCAGGTTTGTGTGGAGTTGCTGGGCGCTAAGCCTGTACAGTGCGCGCTGGAAGAGTGATTGGAGAACCTGTTTTGAATTCTGTGTTGTACCCCCTGTTGGCCACCGTAGTCGCCTACTTGATCGGCTCTTTGTCCTTTGCCGTGATCGTCAGCCGCGTCATGGGTCTGAACGACCCGCGCACCTACGGCAGCAAAAACCCCGGTGCCACCAATGTGCTGCGCTCCGGTTCTAAGGCCGCGGCGGTGGTGACACTGTTGCTGGACGCCGTCAAAGGCTGGCTGCCGGTGGCCGCTATCCAGTGGTGGGGCCAGCCCTATGGCTTGGGCGAGGGCACCATGGCTCTGGCAGGCTTTGCGGCCTTTATCGGCCACCTGTACCCGGTGTTTTTCAAGTTTGTAGGGGGTAAAGGCGTGGCGACTGCGCTGGGCGTGTTGGTTGCCACAAGCGGCTGGCTGGCGCTGGCCACTGGCCTCACCTGGCTGGTGGTGGCCTATGCGTTTCGCTACTCGTCGCTCGCTTCCTTGGCTGCGGCACTGTTTGCGCCGGCCTATTACGCCTTTGGCGACGGTGTGGCGTGGGTTGCTGATCGCAACTTGCTGCTGTCTACTGCGGTGATGTCCATCTTCTTGATTTGGCGCCATTCCGAAAACATCTCGCGCCTGGTCAAAGGCACCGAGTCCAAGCTCGGCAAGAAAAAAGACGCCGGAAAATAAGGCGGCGCTAAGTAAAGCGGCCTAGGCCATGCTGAGCGCTTGGCTGCCCAGTTGCAACAAGAAAAAGTGATTGAGCGGCGTCCGCACGGCGATCGCTGGCAGTGCTGAGCGGATTTTGGGTGGCGAATCGCCGGTCGCGTGCAGGCGCGGGTTGTGGTGAAACTCGCCACTGGCTTTGCCGATGATCACCACAAACGGCAAGTTGGCCTTGCCACTGCGCCGCACCACCACCGCCAGCTCGTCGTTGTCCAGCCGCACGTAAGTTCCCGGCGGGCACAAACCGACCGCCCGCACCAGCGCCTGGCCGATTTCATCGACCCCTGCCGTTGCGCGCGCCATGACCGAGCGTGCCGACTCAATAGCGCTGCGCCCGGTACGGGATGCTCGCGGTGAAATCATGGCCGCGTAGCGGTCCACCACTTTCAGCACCCGTGTCAATCGCACGGTGCCACCGGCCGTGGCAGGTGTTTCGCGGTCAACCGCATCGTCGTGATGGCCCGAGACGATGTCCAGCCACTCGTCATCCGCCACGCCTAAATTGGCCAGCATCATCGCACCCTTGATGGGGTGGGTGCGGATGGCGTCTTGTTGCGCTTGGTTCGGCCGCTCTGTTTGGGTCGCCAGCTGGTCTTGCAAGGCGGTCATGGCCACATTCATGGTCAGCGCGGCGTGTACCAGGCTATTGCGTTCTTTGAGCGAGAGTTGAAGCTCACCTGCCACAAGGTGGCACAACACGGCACACACCAAGGAGTGCGAAGCGCTGTAGCCCACCGGCGAATTGCTGGCGAGCTGGAACAGCAGGTACAGGCCGACATCGGGGTCCCGTTGCAGCAGGCCTTGCATCCAGCGGTCGTATTGCAGCACGCGGTGGGCGAACTGCTGCGTGGTGGCCGGGCTGCTCAAAATCACGCCCAGCCCGGACTCCAGGTCCGACCACTGCCCCAGCAGGTCTTCGTAAGCGTTTTCGTCTTGCACCGTGGTCATCCGGTTCAATAGCGCTTTTCCAGCACCATCTGGTCGTTGGTGCGGTTCATTTGAAAGCGACCCAAAAAGCTATTTCCCAGCAACACATAGGGCATGGCAGCGGGGGTAATGACGGCATCGACGCCACTCACCAGTACATCGCCGAGCCGCACGCTATCGAGCGTCATGCGCCAGCCCGGCACCACGCCGTTGGCGGTGTTCATTTGGACTTGGTCGCCATTTTTGTATTTCAGACCGATACGGTCTGCCTCGGCTACTCCGATAGATACCGCAGTAGCGCCTGTGTCCAACATGAAGCGGACAATGCGGCCGTTGATCTGGCCCTCGCTGGTGAAGTGTCCGCCCGGACCCACCGCCAGCACCACCCGGCTACCGCCGGCCGCCAGGCCTGCAGAACTGCCTACGCTGGCAGGCGCTTCGCCCACCCGCAGGTTGAGCTTTTTGCCCGCGATCTCGACCACTACGGTCTCCGCTTGCACCGACACCACCTTCACCCCCATGTGGGTGGCGCCTACCGCCACACTTTTGGGAAAACTGCCATCCACAATCAGTAGTGCCTTGTCACCCAAGGTGCCGTTGAGCGCAACGCTCTGGCCCCAAGCAAGAGGGCACAGCAGCGAGGCGGCCAGAAGGAGGGCGGTGCTACGCATCAGTCGCGGAAGTTGTCGAAGGTCAGAGGGATGTCGGTCACTTCTTTGCGGATCAGGGCCATGGCGGCTTGCAGGTCGTCGCGCTTGGCGCCGGTGATGCGCACCTTCTCCTCTTGGATCGCGGCTTGCACCTTGAGCTTGCTGTCTTTCATCAAGCGCTGGATTTTCTTGGCCAGCTCGCTTTCAATGCCGTTGCGCACTTTGATGACGACCTTGACCTTGTCGCCGCCCATTTTTTGCACATCGCCACGATCGAGGAAGCGCACATCCACTTCCTGCTTGGTGAGCTTGTTGCGCAGCACGTCTTCAATCTGGTCGAGCTGAAAGTCGGCGTCGCCAATGAGGGTGATCTCTTTGTCTTTGATTTCGATCTTGGCGGCAGTGCCCTTGAAGTCAAAGCGGGTGCCGATTTCTTTGGCGGAGTTTTCTACGCCGTTTTTGACCTTGACCAGGTCGGCTTCACAAATGGTATCGAATGAGGGCATGGGACTCGCTCTAAAAAATGCAATGAGACAATCTGGGGATGTTAGTCGAGAAAAACATTCCCCTCCAGGCGTTCAACACCTTCCGCATTGTGGCCAAGGCCCAGGCGCTGGCCCGGATCGCCAGCGAATCCGATGTGCGCGCCCTCTTGGCCGACCCCGAGTGGGCCACGGTGCCCAAGTTTGTGCTCGGTGGTGGCAGCAATATTGTGCTGACCGGCGATGTGAAGCCGCTGGTGCTGAAGGTGGAGGTGCGTGGCCTGCGCGTGGTGGGCGAAACCAGCAAAGACGTGATTGTGGAATCAGGTTCCGGTGAGGCCTGGCACGACCTGGTGAGCTGGACCCTGGACCACAACCTGCCCGGCCTGGAAAACATGGCCCTGATACCGGGCACCGTGGGCGCCTCGCCTGTGCAAAACGTAGGTGCTTATGGGGTGGAACTGCAAGACCGTTTTGACTCGCTCGACGCCATCCACCTTGAAACCGGTGAAGTCTTCACCCTGAACGCGGCCCAGTGCGCCTTTGGCTACCGCGACTCGGTGTTCAAGCACAGCAGCAGCGCCAGTGATGGGGCCCAGGCGCTGGGGTTGAAAGACCGGGCTTTGATACTGCGGGTGCGCTTTGCCTTGCCCAAGGTCTGGAAGCCGGTGCTCGGCTATGCCGACATTGAGCGCAAGATGGCTGAGCACGGCGTCAGCACCCCCACGCCCCGCCAGATTTACGACTGGGTGTGCGAAGTGCGCCGCGCCAAACTGCCCGATCCGGCCCTCATTGGCAATGCCGGCAGCTTCTTCAAAAACCCGACGGTGACCGTAGAACAGTGCGAAGACATCATTGCCCGTGAACCCAAGGTGGTGCACTACAAGCTGGACAACGGTGCCGTCAAACTGGCGGCCGGCTGGTTGATCGACGCCTGCGGTTGGAAAGGCAAAACCGTCGGCCAGGCCGGTGTCTACGAGAAGCAAGCCTTGGTGCTGGTCAACCGTGGCGCAGGGGTCGATGGCAATGGCGCCACCGGTGGCGAAGTCATGACCCTTGCCAAGGCCATTCAAACCAGTGTGTATGAGCGCTTTGGCATCCTGCTGGAGCCCGAACCAGTGGTGCTCTAAAACCCTGCAACCCAGTCAAGCGCCCGAACGGGCTAACCTCCGGCCATGAAGCATATTTTTGTCTTGGGTGGTACCGGTTTTGTCGGCCGGCACGTGGTGCAAAAACTGGTGAAGCAGGGCTGCACCGTCACGGTGGCCACGCGCCGGGCCCGCCATGCGCGCGAGTTGCAAATTTTGCCCGGCGTGACCGTGCTCGAAGTCGATGTGCACCAGCAGCAAGCCCTGCAGCAAGCCCTTGCGGGGCACGATGCGGTGATCAACCTGGTTGCCATCTTGCATGGCAACGAAGCCGCCTTTCAGCGCACCCATGTAGATTTGCCCGCCACACTAGCCCGCGCTGCTGTGGCAGCCGGTGTGCACCGGGTGGTGCATGTCAGTGCGCTGGGCGTGAACCCGGCCCAGCCCGATGCCGCCCCCTCTCGCTACCTGCGGAGCAAAGCCCGGGGTGAACTTGTGCTGCGTCACCCGGAGTTGGCGGTTGCGGTGCTGCGCCCGAGCGTGATATTTGGCGCTGAAGACAAGTTTCTGAACCTGTTCGCGGCGCTGCAAAAAGTGTTTCCCTTCATGCCGCTGGCAGGCGCCCAAGCCAGGTTTCAGCCCGTGTGGGTAGAAGACGTGGCCGCAGCAGTTGTGCAACTCCTGCATGTCCGCATTGCGGCGGGGTCAACAGCCGCGTGGGAGGCTACGGGCTCCAAGGTGTATACCCTGGCCGAGCTGGTGCACGGGGCGGGCGCGTGGGCGGGTGTGGCCAATGGCCGCGGACGCCCTGTGTTGCCTCTGCCCGACTGGGCGGGGCGCCTGCAGGCGGCGCTCATGCAGCTGGCACCCGGCGAGCCCATGATGAGCGCGGACAACCTCGACTCCATGAAGGTGGACAACGTGGCCTCAGGCCGCTTCCTCGGGCTGGCCGATCTGGGCCTAGTGCCCGCTGCGCTGGAGCCTATAGCCCGGGACTACCTCCAAAGAAACCAACCCGGCTACGGTCTTTTAGGTGTGCGCAGGGGCTCGAAACGGTGAGTCTCCGGCCAGGCACTTCTGCATGGCAGATTGCAACTGGCCGATTTGCACCGGTTTGGTGACAAAGTCATTCACACCAGCCGCCATGGCCTGCTCCTTGGCGTCGTTCATTACATCAGCCGTCAGCACGATGATGGGCACCTGTGAAATGGGCCCCTCCATGGCGCGAATAGCGCGGCTGGCGGTCAGCCCGTCCATGACCGGCATGTGCACATCCATCAGCACCAGGTCAAACATCTCGCGCTGAGCGGCCTCTACCGCGAGTTGCCCGTTTTCGCAAAACGTGGCCTTGCAGCCCATTTTGTCGAGCAAGATACCCACAAACTTGCGGTTCACTGGGTGGTCTTCTGCTACCAACACACGCAGCGCTTCGAGGGCGGCCGCAGGCTGGCCCGGCTGCGCGGGGGCGGTGGCCTCAGTGGGTACTGCCGGCTTATGCATAGGCTGCAGCGCCGCCGGTGTTGTCGCGTGGGGCGGCGCGGGGCAGGGGGTAAACGGCAGGTGCAAGGTGAACACGGAGCCCATACCCGCTTTGCTCTCCACCTCAATGGCTCCGCCCATCATGCGGGCCAGCGTTTGGGAAATTTCCAGGCCCAGGCCGGTGCCGCCGAACTTGCGGGCAAGCCCGCCATCCACCTGATAAAACCGCTGAAACAAGCCGGAGAGCACATGGTCGTCCATGCCTATGCCCGTGTCTTGGATCAAAAACGCCAGGCCGATGTTGCCGTCGGTCCGGGGCCGCGAGTCCACCGTCAGGGTAACGCTACCGTGGTCGGTGAACTTGATGGCGTTGTTGACCAGGTTGAACAAAATCTGTTTGAGGCGGGTGCTGTCGGCCAGCACCCACGGGGGCATTTCGATTTGCGACACGATCGAAAAAGCCAGCTTCTTGTCGGCTGCCAGCGGCTGCATCAACGACTCCACCTCATGGAGCAAAGCGCTGAGCTGGGTGGGGCCGGGGCTCAGCGTCATCTTGCCGGCTTCCAGAGAAGATACGTCCAAAATATCGTTCAAGAGCGTTAGCAGGTGAGTGGCCGAACCCTTGGCGGTTTTGATGTAGTCGGCCTGCGCCATGGTGAGAGGCGTGCTTTCCAGCAAGCTCATCATGCCCAGCATGCCGTTGAACGGGGTGCGCAATTCGTGGCTCATATTGGCCAAAAACTGGCTCTTGCCCCGGTTGGCGGCCTCCGCGCGGAAGTGCGCCTCCCGCAGCTCGTGCGTCAAGTCTTCCAGCGCTTGGCGCTCTTTTTCTTGCCGGCGTTGGCGCAGAGCCAGCGCCACCGCAGCAGCCAGCAAAAATATTAGCTGCGCCAAGGTAAGCCGAATGATCTGGTTGTTTTGCTGCAGCAAGGTCGCATCCTGGCTCTCCAGCAGAGCAGCCACCTCCGAGTTGGCAGCAAAGCTCAGGGCCTGCACATCAACGCCCAGTTCATTGAACTCGGTCAGCAGCGCCGCCAAGTCTTTTTTGTTGAATGTGCTCGCGGTCAACACCGGGTCGGCCTTGGCAATCACCGCCTCTACATGGGGCATTGCCCTCTGGTATTCGGGCCGGTGGGTAATCAGGTCCGTCGTGGGGTTGTCGCGTAGCAGGTTGAGTCGGCTGAGGAAAAGGTCATACCGCAGGCCTAGCGCATCCTGATCCACAGCACCGGGCTGGATCACGCTGGCCTCCAGCGTCTGGCGGAAGCGCAAAAACTCGCGCTCAAACTGGAACACCAGCGCGGTGATCGAATCTGCGCGCAAGCTGTTGGCTTTTTCAATTGCCTGCTTCTGGGTAATTTGCAGCACCAGCAAAATGGCCATGGCGATCGCCAGCACGCCCGTGCCGGAGGCGAGCCACAAAAGGTAACGCCGGTTTTTGCTGGTGCTGTTCAAGGGAAGCCTTATTCCACCGACAGAGACTTGAGCTGCCAGGCTGAGCGCTCGTAATACACATTGGAGCGCAGCTCGGCCTTGGAGTCGAAGGGGTAAACGATGAAGAGCGGGCCTTTGGTGCGCACGGGAATGGCTTGGTCATTCATCTGGTGCGCCACGATCACGTCAAACTTGGTCGCGTCGTCAAACGGGATGGCGGTCTGGTAGTCGTTGAGCGCGGTGGCTTTCAAGGTGGTGCCGCTGGCCTTGGCGGCAGCCAACACGTCACGCAATAGCGGGCCTTTGAATTTGATCGGGTTTTTGTCCCACGGCGTTTTGGTGCTGAAGGTTTGCTGTGGCAGCTTCTCCAACATAGCCAAGTCAAAACTGGCACCGCCCGCACTGTTTTTCTCGGCAACTTTGCCCGAAATGGTCAGGATGACCTTGCCGCTCGCAGGCTCCAAGGCCCATGCGCACGACTGTGCTGCCATCCACACACAAACTGCGGCAATGAGGGGGCGTCTGGCAAAGGGCATCCTGAAACTCCTGTGGTGATAGGTGGTAACGAGTGTATTCCACCGACCGTGTGTATTTCAATTAAATCGGCAGCTTTGGTGGATTCATAAGTTGTGCTTCTGCTTTCCGAGTAAGTTTGCTTTTACTATGCTTTTGATAGCTGCTTGCGCATGTTCCACGGGGGCTAGTGGGTGATTTGATATCTAACTCCTACTGGGGTGCGCGGCTGATGATTTGCCGATGCCTTTGGACGGCCTTTCCAGCCTTTGGGCTTTTCCTCGCTAGGTTGGCGCACGGGAGAACAACAAAGCCCGCCAGGCTCTCACCTGGCGGGCTTTGTCTTTGGGGCTACCTGAACAGGCTTACTTGCCGAGTTTCAAGAAATCATCCCCCTTGCCCAGCTCCAGCAGTCCGGCGTTGGAATACACCTGCAACTTGGCCCGTGTATCCGTAATGTCCAGATTGCGCATAGTCAACTGCCCAATACGATCCAGCGGCGAGAACGGCGCGTCTTCTACCTTCTCCATGCTCAGGCGCTCCGGTGCATACGTCAGGTTAGGCGACTCGGTGTTCAACAGCGAGTAGTCGTTGCCGCGACGCAGTTCCATCGTCACGGTGCCGGTCACAGCCTTGGCCACCCAGCGTTGGGCGGTTTCGCGCAGCATGATGGCTTGGCTGTCGAACCAGCGGCCTTGGTACAGCAGGCGGCCGAGCTTGCGGCCGTTGTCGCGGTATTGCTCGATGGTGTCTTCGTTGTGAATGCCGGTGACCAAGCGCTCGTAGGCAATAAACAGCAGGGCCAGGCCGGGGGCTTCGTAGATGCCGCGGCTCTTGGCTTCGATGATGCGGTTTTCAATCTGGTCGCTCATGCCCAGGCCGTGGCGGCCGCCGATCTCATTAGCCTTCAGGATCAGGCTGACCAGGTCGGGGTACTGCACGCCGTTCAGGGCGACAGGGCGGCCCTCTTCAAAGGTCACGCTCACTTCCTCGGCCTTGACCACGCAGTCGTCTTTCCAGAAGGGCACGCCCATGATGGGGTTGACGATCTTGATGCCGCTGTTGAGCATCTCCAGGTCTTTGGCTTCGTGCGTGGCGCCCAGCATGTTGCTGTCGGTGCTGTAGGCCTTCTCGGCGCTCATCTTGTAGCCAAAGCCGTTGGCGGTCATGAAGGCGCTCATTTCAGAGCGACCGCCCAACTCATCAATGAACTGCTGGTCCAGCCAGGGCTTGTAGATTTTGAGTGCGGGGTTCACCAGCAGGCCGTAGCGGTAGAAGCGCTCGATGTCGTTGCCCTTGAAGGTGCTGCCGTCGCCCCAGATGTTGACGTCGTCTTCCTTCATGGCGCTCACCAGCATGGTGCCGGTCACGGCGCGGCCCAGCGGCGTAGTGTTGAAGTAGGTGGAGCCCGCGGTGGTGATGTGGAAAGCACCGGCTTGCAGCGCGGCCAAGCCTTCGGCGGCGAGCTGCGGGCGGCAGTCGATCAGGCGGGCTTTGATGGCACCGTATTCCATGGCCTTGCGCGGGATTTCGTCGTAGTCAGCCTCGTCGGGCTGGCCCAGGTTGGCGGTGTAGGCGTAGGGCAGGGCGCCCTTTTGCTTCATCCACAACAGGGCAGCGCTGGTGTCCAGGCCGCCGGAGAACGCGATGCCGACTTTTTGGCCGGCGGGGATGTTTTGCAGAATGGTGTTTGACATGAAATTGGCCTCTAGCCCTCGTAGATATTGCGCGAGCAGCTATGAAATTAGGAGTATTCGGTGGTGTGGCTCAGCCGCAGATCAACCGAAGTGGCAGATGTAGTGGTAAGCCTCAAAGCCTTCGGTCACGCGGATTTGGAACTTGGCGTTGCCGGGCACGTTGAACTTGTCGCCTTCGCCGCTGGTAACCCACACGTCAGAGCCGTCGAGCTTGTAGTCGCAGCTGCCGCCCACGCATTCCATGATTTCAGGCGCGCCGGTGTTAAAGGTCAGGGTGGCGGGCAGGATGACGCCGACCGACTTCTTGGTGCCGTCGGCCAGGGTGAAGCCGTGGCTCACGCATTTGCCGTCAAAGTACACATTGGCTTTGGTGGTGACGGAAACGCCGTCAAAGTGGGTGGTGGTCATGGTCGAAGGTGGAATGAAGAAAAGAAAAAGTGCCCCAGCCTTGCGCGCGGCAAGGCGAAGGCGTGATTTTAGGGCAGGCGGGCCTGAAAGCTCGCGTCGGCAAAGCCCACGGTCACCGTGCCATCGGCCCACACCACCACCGGGCGCTTGATCACGCTGGCGTTGGCCAGCATCAAGACCGCAGCCGAGGTCGCGTCCACCACGCTGGCTTGGGTGGCGGGGTCGAGCTTGCGCCAGGTGGTGCCTTTGCGGTTCACCAGCGTTTCCCAGCCCACGGCGCGTATCCAGCCGGGCAGCAAGTCGGCGGGCACGCCTTGCT
>NZ_JAAFIX010000011.1 GCF_013297935.1 Rhodoferax sp.
AACGATCACGCCTTCCACCACCTCAGAGCGTGCGCCCACGAAACAGTTGTCTTCAATGATGGTGGGGCCGGCTTGCATAGGCTCCAGAACACCACCGATACCCACGCCGCCCGACAGGTGCACATTCTTGCCGATCTGCGCGCACGAGCCGACGGTGGCCCAGGTGTCGACCATGGTGCCTTCATCCACGAAGGAGCCGATGTTGCAGTAAGAAGGCATCAGGATCACGCCCTTGCCCTGAAAGCTGCCACGGCGGGCCACGGCGGGAGGCACGACACGCACGCCGGTGGCCTTGAGAGCTTCTGCGCTCATGCCAGCGAACTTGGTGGGCACCTTGTCGTAAAAGGCTAGGTCGCCGGATTGAATGACTTCGTTGTCCTTGAGGCGAAAGCTCAACAACACCGCCTTTTTGATCCACTGGTGCGTGGTCCACTGGCCCACGCCTTCGCGGGTAGCTACCCGCAGGCGGCCTGCGTCCAATTCATTCAGGACGTGCTCGACGGCCTCGCGGACTTCCACGGGGGCGGAGGCCACGGAAATATTCGCGCGGTCTTCCCACGCAGCTTCGATCACGGTTTGCAGTTGTTGTGTCATGGTGTTTTCAGGAGTTAAAGGGGACTGCCGGCACAGCGCTTAAGCCGCCCGGTCTTTGACAAATTGAACAATACGGTGGGCTGCTTCTACGCATTCAGCGGTCTCGGCCACCAGCGCCATGCGGATGCGGCCTGCGCCGGGGTTGTACCCGTGGGCTTCCCGCGCCAGATAGCTACCGGGCAACACCGTCACATTGTAAAGAGCGAGCAGATCACGGGCGAAGTCGGTGTCGCTCCCATGCACATCGGCCCACAGGTAAAACCCCGCGTCGGGGAGGGCGACATCCATCACGCTGGACAAAAGGGGGGTGACTTGCGCGAATTTGTCCCGGTATTTCGCCCGGTTGTCGATCACGTGCTCTTCGTCATCCCAAGCCGCAATGCTGGCCGCTTGGACCACCGGACTCATGGCGCTACCGTGGTAGGTGCGATAGAGCAAAAACTTTTGAATCCAACGGGCGTCGCCGGCACAAAAGCCGCTGCGCATGCCGGGGGCGTTGCTGCGCTTGGACAAGCTGGTGAAAGACACCAGATTCTTAAAGTCTGAGCGCCCCATGCGCGCTGCGGCCTCCAGACCGCCCAGAGGCGCTTCTTCACGGAAGTAAATCTCGCTGTAGCACTCGTCAGAGGCAATCACAAAGCCGTACTGGTCGCTCAGCGCAAACAGTTTTTCCCACTCGGAAAGAGGCATTACTGCGCCGGCAGGGTTGCCGGGCGAACAGACGTACATCAGCTGGGTGTTTTCCCAGATCTCGGTGGGAACGCTGTCCCAATCCTGTGCAAAGTTGCGGTCCGCGACCGAGGGCACAAAATAAGGCTGAGCCCCGCTCAACAGGGCCGCGCCCTCATAGATTTGATAGAACGGGTTGGGGCACACCACTTGCACGGTGCCTTGGCATGCTGCTGGATTGATCACCGTCTGCGCAAAGGCGAACAAGGCTTCTCTCGAACCATTGACCGGCAGCACTTGGGTGGCGGGATTGAGCGCCAAGCCATACCGGCGCTGGACCCAATTCACCATCGATTGACGGAGCTGCGGGTCACCGGCAGTCGCAGGGTAGGCGGCCAAGCCGCTCTCACCTGACTGGATAGCATGGCAATAGGCGTCCTTGATCAGTTGGGGAGTCGGGTGGCGCGGCTCGCCGATACCAAGGCTGATGGGGCTGTATGCGGGATTGGGTACCACTCCGGCAAACAATTGGCGCAGACGCTCAAACGGGTACGCCTGCAGGCGCGACAAATTCGGATTCATGGGGAGGCATTATCCCTGAGTCATCGTTAAACTCGGGGATGCTGTCCAGCAGGGCAGTGCTGTCTGAAATTGAGGAGTGAGCCATGTCTGCAGTTCCATCCCACGGCGATGCACCGCGTTACCTGAATATTGCCGGGGCCCTAGAGCAAATCGGCGATGAAGGTGCTTTGCGGGAAATGCTGCCCATGGTGTTGGAGTCCTTGCGCAACGATGTGCCGGCCATTGCCGGACTGCTGGCCAAAGGCGACGTTCAGGGCGCCAACCATTTGCTTCACCCTCTGAAGGGCTTCATTCCGATTTTTTGCACCAACGAGCTGTATGAGCGTGTTTCCGAGGTGGAGCATATGAGCAAAAAGGGCGAGGCTGGCGCGGTAGCTGCGGCCTATGCCCAGCTGGCCCCCGAGCTGCGCCTGCTGGAGGCAGAGGTAGCCGCGTACCTGGGTCAGGCAAGCTGAGGGCGTCCCCGGTGCCCATGGGGCCGCGCCCCTGCGCGGTATGATCCGGCCCCCGGACCGGCCGATACAGCATCGGCAAAGCTCAATAAAATCAATCACTTAGCGCTAACTCCTTCTCACTGTGCGACTCAATTCCATCAAGCTCTCGGGCTTCAAGTCTTTTGCTGAACCCACGAACTTCCTGTTGCCAGGTCAATTGGTAGGCGTGGTCGGGCCGAACGGCTGCGGGAAATCCAACATCATGGACGCGGTGCGCTGGGTGTTGGGTGAGAGCAAGGCCAGTGAGTTGCGTGGTGAGTCCATGCAGGACGTGATTTTTAACGGGACAACGACCCGCAAGCCCGCCAGCCGCTCCAGCGTGGAGCTGGTGTTTGACAATGCAGACCACCGTGCCGGCGGGCAGTGGGGCCAGTTCGGCGAAATCGCGGTCAAGCGCGTGCTCACACGCGACGGCACCAGCAGCTATTTCATCAATAACCAGCCGGTGCGTCGCCGGGACGTGCAAGACGTTTTCCTGGGCACCGGCCTCGGGCCGCGGGCTTACGCGATCATCGGGCAGGGCACGATCAGCCGCATCATTGAGTCCAAGCCGGAAGAGCTCCGCCTGTTTCTCGAAGAGGCTGCGGGGGTGTCCAAATACAAAGAGCGCCGGCGCGAAACAGAAAACCGGCTGTCCGACACCCGTGAAAACCTGACGCGGGTCGAAGACATTCTGCGCGAGCTGGGGAGCAACCTCGACCGCCTGGAAAAGCAGGCCGAAGTCGCCCAAAAATACAACGCCCTCCAGTCCGAGGTCACGCTCAAACAGCATCAGCAGTGGTTTTTGAAGCGTGCCGAAGCCTTGGCGGACCAAGCCAAAGTGCAGACCGAGGGCTTGGCCGCGGTCAATGCCTTGGAAGCGCGCATGGCGGATCTGCGCCATATCGAGGCCGACCTGGAAGCCGTGCGACAAGCACACTATGCAGCGGGCGACAAGGTCAACCAGGCACAAGGTTTGTTGTACGAAGCCAGCACCGACGTGGGCCGGCTGGAGGCGGAAATCCGCTTCGTGGTCGAGGGGCGCCAACGCGTTGAGCAGCGTCTGATTACGCTGAAAGAGCAGATTTCTCAGTGGGCCACGCGCAAAGACGACGCCCAGGACGAAATGGAACGCCTCGCCGAGCTGTCCGCCATGGGCGAAGAGCAAACCGAACTCTTGGCCGCACAGGTGGAAGAACAGGCGCAGCAATTGCCGGATGTAGAAGACGCACTGGCCAAGGCCCAGGGCGCTGCCAACGACCAGCGGGGCGCAGTCGCCCAAGTGCAGCAGCAGATTCAGGTGCTTGCCGCCGAGCAGCGCGGCATTGAAGAGCAGAGCCGCCAGCTTGGCAGTCGCCGAGATCGCTTGCTCACCGACCGCAACGCCTTATCAGCACCCGACGAAAGCCGCTTGCACGCCTTGCAAGAACAGCTGGAGGTGGCGCGAGAGGCGCACCAGATCGCGGACGCACGTTTGCAGGAACTGCAAGAAGCGGTGCCGCAACTGGACGACGCCCGCAAAGAGCAGCAAAGCCGCGTCAACACCGAGTCATCGCGCCAGGCGGACCTGTCGGCCCGTCTCGAAGCGCTCAAAGCGCTGCAGGAAAAAGTTAAAACAGACGGTAAATTGCAGCCTTGGTTGGCCAAACACGGTTTGGACCATTTGCAAGGCCTGTGGAGTCGCATCCACATCGAGCAAGGTTGGGAAAATGCGCTCGAAGGCGCCCTGCGGGAACGCCTGGGTGGCCTGGAAGTGTCCCGCCTGGAGATGCTCAAGGCCTTTGCGCAAGAGGCGCCTCCGGCCAAACTGGCTTTTTACAGTCCCCCAGCGGCACCCGCTGCCTCCAGCCCGGCGCGGCTGCCCCGCTTGGCAGATTTGCTGCGAGTCCAGGACATGGGCCCAAAGGCCGTGCTCACCGACTGGTTGCACGGCTGCTACACCGCGGCGAGTTTTGAAGAGGCACTGGCGCAGCGCGACCAACTGGCTGCTGGCGAATGCATCTATGTCAAAACCGGCCATGTGGTCACGGCACATAGCGTGAGCTTTTATGCCCAGGACTCTGAGCAGGCGGGCTTGCTGGCCCGCGCCCAAGAAATTGAGAACCTCGAAAAACAGGTCCGCGCGCAGGTGTTGATTGCCGATGAGTCGCGCGTGGCCTTAAGCCGCGCGGAAGGTGCTTATGCCGAGAGCGCACAGCGCCTGGTGAGCGCGCGGCGCGAAGCTGCCGAGACGCAGAGCCGCTCCCACGAGCTGCAGGTGGAGACTTTGCGTTTATCGCAGGTGCTGGAGCAGACCCGCGCCCGCAGTGCGCAAATCGCCTCCGACATGGCGGAGGTGGAAGCCCAACTGGACGATCTGCAAGAGCGCAGGGTGGAGGCAGAAGCCCGCTTCGAGTCGCTGGACATGCAGCTGGCCGATAGCCAGGAGCGCCACGCCCAACTGGACGAGCGGGTCATAGAGCTCCAAGGCAAGCTCAATCAGTGCCGTGAACAGCAACGCAGCCTGGAGCGCCAATCCCAAGAAGCGGTGTTTGCCCAGCGCAGCTTGCAGGCGCGCAATGCCGAACTGTCGCGGGCCATTGAAACTGCCATTCAGCAAAATGTGAGCATTCAGGCGGAAGAGCAGCGTGCGCAAGAGGAGCTGAATCGCCTCACCGACGCCGCCGCCCAGGCAGGCTTGCAAAACGCACTGGCCTTGAAACTGGAGCGTGAAAAAGCCTTGGGAGCCCAGCGCAGCGAATACGACGACCTGACCGCCAAACTCCGCGCCAGTGATGAGCGCCGCATGCAACTGGAGCGCGAGCTCGACCCCTTGCGCCAGCGGATCACCGAGTTTCAGCTCAAAGAGCAGGCAGCGCGCCTGGGCTTTGAACAATACGAAAACCAGCTTGCCGATGCCCAGGCCGACCTGGCCGCGGTGGAGCAAAGTATCAAAGACGGCAATGTGCGTCTATTCGGTATGCAAGGCGACATTGACCGCCTCAACCGTGAGATCGCGGCCCTTGGAGCAGTGAACCTCGCAGCGCTTGAAGAGTTGGCCGCAGCGCGGGAGCGCAAACAGTTCCTGGACATGCAAAACGTGGACCTGACCCAGGCCATGAACACGCTCGAAGATGCGATCCGCAAAATCGACGCCGAAACCCGCGAGTTGCTGTCCGGCACCTTCGACCAGGTCAACGCGCATTTCGGGCGGATGTTCCCCGAGCTCTTCGGCGGCGGCAATGCGCGCCTGGTCATCACCGGTGACGAAATTCTGGATTCCGGCGTGCAGGTCATTGCCCAACCGCCGGGCAAGAAGAACCAGACCATTCACTTGCTCTCC
Source organism: Rhodoferax sp. (assembly GCF_013297935.1). Taxonomy (GTDB): domain Bacteria; phylum Pseudomonadota; class Gammaproteobacteria; order Burkholderiales; family Burkholderiaceae_C; genus Allorhodoferax. The sequence goes on from NZ_JAAFIX010000011.1 coordinate 5,641, forward strand.
GGTGGCGAAAAAGCCCTCACCGCGATTGCCCTGGTCTTTGCGATTTTTCAGCTCAACCCAGCGCCGTTTTGCTTGCTCGATGAGGTGGATGCGCCACTGGACGATGCCAACACAGAGCGTTACGCCAAATTGGTCGCGGCCATGAGCAAGGGAACCCAGTTCCTGTTTATCAGTCACAACAAAATCGCCATGGAAATGGCAGAGCAGCTCATCGGTGTCACGATGCAGGAGCAGGGCGTCTCCCGCATTGTTGCTGTGGACATGGAGTCCGCCGTCCACCTCGCTGAGCTTGCTTGAAGACGAAACACACAACACTATGAGCAGTTTACAAATCGGTCTGGCCATCGCAGGGGGCATCGTGCTGGCCGGCGTAGTGGCCCACAGTGCCTGGTCCTCGCGTCGCAACGCTCCGCGCCAGGCTGCGCCCCAGCAGGAACCTACCGAAGGTTCCACAGACTTGGAGCCGACTCTCACCGAGGTCGACGCTGAAACACCGGCCTTTCACTTGCCTCGCCCCCCGGCACGGCCGGCCATGGATTCGTTGATCGATGTGATCGCCACGATCGCCCTCGACCCGGCAACCCCCGCTGTCTCGGGAGACGCTGCGTTGGCAGCCATGCCCGCCACGCGGCGGGCGGGCACCAAGCCTTTCTCGGTCGAAGGCTACAACCTGAGCTCGCTGGTGTGGGAAAGCCCTGCCGCAGGTCAGCGCTACGGGGGCTTTCAAGCAGGGGTGCAGCTCGCGAACCGGTCGGGCGCGCTCAATGACATTGAATACTCTGAGTTTGTGGTCAAAACACAGGCTTTTGCCGACGCCATCAACGCGACCCCGGAGTTCCCTGAAATGCGGGACGAAGTCGCCCGTGCCCGCGAGCTGGACCACTTTGCCAGCGCGCACGATGCCCAGCTGGGCTTCACCATCCGCGCCCGCAATGCGTCCTGGAGCCCTGGCTACATTCACCAGAACGCAGCGCGGCTCGGGTTTGTGGCCGGTGCGATTCCCGGGCGCATGGTGCTCCCTGCGTCGGTAGAAGGTTTGCCTCCGGTGCTGGTGCTGGGTTTTGACTCGCAGGCCGCGCTTGCCGATGACCCGGCGCAAAGCGCCATCCGGGAGCTGTCGCTGCACCTCGATGTTGCGCAGGTAGACCGCGGGGAGCAGCCTTTTGCGCGCATGCGCGGGTCTGCCGACGCCTTGGCCCACGCCATGGAAGGTGTCGTGACCGATGACCACGGTCAGGCATTGGCGCCTCAGACCATGGACATGATTGCCGCCGACCTCCAAGTGCTCTACGACACGCTGGAGCAGCGGGATATTGCCGCTGGCTCCCCCATCGCGCGCAGACTCTTCAGTTAATTTTTTCAGGTTGTATGGCTACGCTGGACTTGTTTTCACTAGAACCGGCACAGCCGGCAAACCCCGCCAAGCTGCGACTCTTGGCCCTGCGGGATCAGTTGCACCACCTCGGTCACGCCTACTACGTGCTCGACGCGCCGCTGGTGCCGGATGCCGAATACGACCGGCTTTTCCAGGAGCTCCAGGCACTGGAGGCGGCGCACCCGGAGTGGGTCACTGCCGACTCCCCCACACAGCGGGTGGGCGGGCAGGCGCTGGACGTGTTTGTCAGCGTGCGCCATGCGGTGCCCATGCTCAGCATCCGCACCGAGACGGACACCGAGTCCACCGGCGCTGAAGCTTTTGACGCCCGGGTGCGCAAAGAGCTGGAGCTGACTCCGGCTGACCCGCCGGTGGAATATGTGGCCGAGCTCAAATTCGACGGTCTGGCCATGAGCCTGCGCTACGAAAACGGCGTGTTGGTGCAGGCCGCCACACGTGGCGATGGGGAGTACGGCGAGGACGTCACCCAGAACATCCGCACCATCGGCCAGATTCCCCTGAAGCTCCCCGCCGGCGTGCCCCCGGTGCTGGAGGTGCGTGGCGAGGTGTACATGCGCCGCGACGACTTCGAGGCGCTGAACGAGAAACAGCGCGACAAAGGCGGCAAAACCTTTGTCAACCCGCGCAATGCGGCAGCGGGGGCCGTGCGCCAGCTGGACCCCGGCATTGCTGCGCAGCGCCCCTTGAGCTTTTTTGCCTACGGCCTGGGCGAGGTCGTCATGGCCGAGCAGGGTGGCCCGGCGTTTAGTACCCACTACGGCATGCTGCAAACCCTAAAATCATGGGGTTTTCCGGTCTCAGCCCTCGTGGATACTGCGCAAGGCGCTCCTGAATTAATAGCATATCACCAGCGCATCGGAGCCTCCCGCGACCAGCTGCCTTTTGACATTGACGGCGTGGTCTACAAGGTCAACAGCTTGGCGCTTCAGCAGCGCTTGGGTTTTGTGACTCGCGAGCCCCGCTGGGCGGTCGCCCACAAATACCCCGCGCAAGAGCAAGTCACGCGGGTACTGGGCATTGACGTGCAAGTGGGGCGCACCGGCAAGCTCACGCCCGTGGCGCGACTCGACCCCGTGTTTGTAGGCGGCACCACGGTGTCGAATGCCACGCTGCACAACCTCTTTGAGCTGCGCCGCAAGCGGGTCCGGGTGGGCGACAGTGCCATCGTGCGCCGCGCTGGCGACGTGATTCCCGAGGTGGTAGGCATTGTGAGCAGTGGCCCCCGGACCAGCTATGTGCCCAACTTCCGCATGCCGCGCGCCTGCCCGATCTGCGGAAGCACCGTGGTGCGCGAAAAAACCGAGATGAACCACCGCTGTAGCGGGGGGCTGTTTTGCAGCGCCCAGCGCAAGCAGGCGATTCTGCATTTCGCCCAGCGCCGCGCCGTGGAGGTGGAGGGGCTAGGCGACAAGCTGGTAGAGCAGTTGGTCGACACGAATGTGATCCGCACGCTACCCGACCTCTACCGCCTGGGGCTGACTGCCTTGGCAAGCCTGGACCGGATGGCCGACAAATCAGCTCAAAACATTGTGGATGCTTTGGAAAAGTCCAAGCAAACCACCTTGCCCCGGTTTTTGTTTGGCCTTGGCATTCGCCATGTCGGCGAGGCCACCGCCAAAGAGCTGGCCCGCCACTTCGGAACGCTGGACGCCATCATGGACGCCAGCGAAGAAGCCTTGTTGGGCGTCTCCGATGTGGGGCCTATCGTTGCCAAGGCCATTCGCACCTTCTTCGACCAGCCACACAACCGGGAAGTGGTGGAGCAGTTGCGCGCCTGCGGTGTCACCTGGCCCGAGGGCGCTGCCGCCGACGCCGGGCCCAAGCCCCTTGCCGGCAAGACTCTGGTGCTCACCGGCACCTTGCCCACGCTGGGGCGGGATGCGGCCAAAGACCTGATTGAAGCGGCTGGCGGCAAAGTTAGCGGCTCCGTGAGCAAAAAAACCCACTATGTCGTGGCCGGTACTGAGGCCGGCAGCAAGCTCGACAAGGCCCGCGAACTGGGTGTGGCAGTGTTGGATGAAGCCGGTCTTCTGGAGTTGCTGAAATGACAGTACGCGAGATTCTCAAAATGGGCGACCCGCGCTTGCTGCGCGCTGCGCAGCCGGTCACGGATTTCGACAGCGATGCCCTGCACCTTTTGATCACCGACCTGTTGGACACCATGAGAGCCGCCAATGGTGCCGGCCTCGCGGCACCGCAGATCGGGGTGGACCTGCAAGTCGTGATTTTTGGCAGCCATGAGCGAAACCCGCGTTACCCGGATCGTCCGGTCGTGCCCCCCACCGTGCTGTGCAATCCCGTCATCACGCCCATCGGCGACGCCGAAGAAAGTGATTGGGAGGGTTGCCTCTCCGTGCCCGGCATGCGGGGCAAGGTGCCACGTTGGTCCCACATTCGCTACACCGGGTCAGACCAGTACGGCGATGCCATCGACCGCACCGTCGAAGGTTTCCATGCGCGCGTAGTCCAGCACGAGTGCGACCACCTGTGGGGCAAGCTTTACCCGATGCGCATGCGCGACTTGTCCCAGTTCGGGTTCACCGAAGTCTTGTTCCCGGGAATTGCGGCGGCTGAAGACGACTAAGCAGGTCGCCAGTGCGGCCTTGGGGCCACTCAGGTGATTTTGAACACCGTCAGTACGCGCTTGCCGCCGACTTTGCGCTCGTAAGCGGCCCATTGTTTGATGCCTTTAACCAGCACCTGGCTGCTCACGTCTTTGACCGGTTTTCTTGCGCTCAGCTGGGCGGTAACCCAGTCTTGAATATGCGGCAGAGTTTCGGCCTGTTGACCGGTAGGAATGAGCAACTCTTTACCGGCCACAGAGCCGGCTGCAGTCACCGTGATTTCAGTAGCGGGCATAGGTGTCAGGACGCGAGGGCGTCCAGTATTTCGGTTTCAATATCGATCTGAGCGCGGTTGTGTTGCAACTGCGAACCGTGGATCAAAAAGGTGTCTTCGACGCGCTCGCCCAGTGTCGCTACTTTGGCGAGCTGCACCACAATGTGGTGCTTGGCCAGCACTCGGGCGATGCAATACAGCAGGCCCAGGCGGTCGCTGGCCGAGATGTTGAGCAGCCAGCGCTGGGCTTTCTCATCCGGCTTGAGTGAAACGCGCGGAGCAATCGGAAAGCTCTTGACCCGGCGGGACACGCGGCCCCGGCTCGGGGCGGGCAGGGGGCCGGCCTCCGCAATCGCCTGGGCTAAGCCGTTTTCCAGCATGCTGGTCATTTCACGGTAGTGCTCGTCCATGTCGGCCGTGGTGACCACCTGGAAGGTGTCCAGCGCATAGCCTTTTTTGGTGGTGTGGATGCGTGCATCCAGAATGCTGAAGCCGCCTTGATCGAAATAGCCGCAAATGCGGGCAAACAAATCTGGCTGATCTTGCGTGTAGACCACCACCTGCAGGCCTTCGCCCACCGGCGAGCGGCGCGCCCGCACCACCGGCTGGTCGGTCGCCACCAGCCGGGACAGCTGCTTGGTGTGCCAGGCAATGTCCGCAGCATCATGGCGCATGAAGTAGCCCACATCCAGGGTGTCCCACAAAGGCTTGTGAGCCTCGAAGGGCAGGGCGTACAGGGCCACCATCACCAGCGCTTCGCGCTTGCGTTGCTCGACCTCAGCATCCGCATCAGGTGCGCGGCCACCGAGGGCGCGCGCGGTGTAGCGGTACAGGTCTTCGAGCAGCTTGCCTTTCCAGGCGTTCCAGACCTTCGGGCTGGTGCCACGGATATCGGCCACAGTAAGGAGGTAGAGCGCTGTCAGGTAGCGCTCGTTGCCCACGCGTTTGGCGAACTCCTGAATAACGTCGGGGTCCGACAAATCCGACTTTTGGGCGATGCGGCTCATGGTCAGGTGCTCACCCACCAAAAACTCGATCAGCTTGGCGTCTTCAGCCGGCACGCCGTGGTCTTTGCAGAAGCGGCGCGCTTCCACAATGCCCAGCTCCGAGTGGTCGCCACCCCGGCCTTTGGCGATGTCGTGGAACAGGGACGCGATGTACAAAATCCAGGGCTTGTCCCAGCCGGAGGCCAGCTGCGAGCAAAACGGGTACTCGTGCGCATGCTCCACCATGAAGAAACGCCGCGCATTGCGCAGCACCATCAGGATGTGCTGGTCCACGGTGTAGACGTGGAACAGATCGTGCTGCATCTGCCCCACGATCTTGCGGAACACCCACAGGTAGCGCCCCAGCACCGAGGTCTGGTTCATCAGCCGCATGGCATGGGTAATGCCGTCCGGCGCCTGCATGATTTGCAAAAAGGTGGCCCGGTTCACCGGGTCGCGCCGGTAGGCGGCGTCCATCAGGTCGCGGGCGTTGTAGAGCGCGCGCAGGGTGCGGGCGGACAAACCTTTGACACCCACCGTGGTCTGGTAGACCAGAAAGGTCTCCAGAATGGCGTGCGGGTTGCGGCGGTACAGGTCGTCGCTCGCCACGTCGATCATGCCGGCTTTGTCGTTGAAGTGATCATTGATGCGGCGTGGCGCATGGGTGGAGGGGTTGAGCCGCTCCTCAATGTTCATCAGCAGAATCTGGTTGAGCTGGGTCACCGCCTTGGCGGCCCAGTAGTAGCGCTTCATCAGCGCTTCGCTGGCGCGCACCATTTGCTTGCGGTCTTTGTCGGCTTGCACCGGAACAAAACCAAACGACTCGGCTACCGCATTCTGCAAGTCAAAAATCAAGCGGTCTTCGCGGCGCTTGGCAATGAAGTGCAGCTTGGCACGAATGAGCAGCAACAAGGTCTCGTTGCGCTCAATCTGCTTAACCTCGAAGGCGGTAGCGAGGCCGCCGCGGGCCAGATCGGCCCAGTGTTCTCCATAGCCTGCCGCTTTGGCAACCCACAAAATAACCTGCAGGTCGCGCAAGCCACCGGGCGACTCTTTGCAGTTGGGCTCCAGCGAGTAGGGCGTGTCTTCAAACTTGGTGTGGCGCTGGCGCAGCTCTAGCGTTTTGGCCACAAAAAAGGCTTTTGGGTCCATAGCCTGCCGGTAGGCGGCCTGAAACTGGGCCACCAGCGCTGCATTGCCGGTGATCAGCCGGCACTCCAACAATGCGGTCTGCACGGTCACGTCTTTTTCGGCCTCCGACAAGCAGTCAGAGAGCGTGCGAACGCTGGAGCCGATTTCGAGCCCCACGTCCCAGCAGGTCCCGATGAACGCTTCTATGCGTTTCTTAAGCTCCCCATCGAACTCGGCGCTTTGGCCGTCGGGCAGCAGTACCAGCACATCCACATCGGAATGCGGAAACAACTCGGCGCGGCCATAGCCGCCCACCGCCAACAACGCAAACGGCTCGCCCATGCCCGCGCCGGTCCACAGACAGCGCAGTACCTCATCGGTCAGGTCCGCCATATGTTGCAGTACCTTGCGCACCTGACGCCCGGTGGCCTGGGGGGAGGCTACTTGATCCAGCAATTGGGCTTTGCGGGCCCGGTAGTCAGTCCGCAGGGCTTGCAGTTCGGTCATCGTGGCGTGGTCAGGCAGTCACAAAGTCGGGCGTCGCAGGGCTACCGGCAGACAGGGTCAGCACCTCATAGCCGGTGGGGGTCACCAGCACCGTATGCTCCCACTGGGCGGACAGGGAGCGGTCTTTGGTGACGATGCTCCAGCCGTCTTTTTCAGGGCCGTCTTTGATGTCTTTGCCGCCGGCATTGATCATGGGCTCAATGGTGAAGGTCATGCCTTCCTTGAGCTTTTCCAGGGTGCCGGGCTTGCCGTAGTGCAGCACTTGGGGCTCTTCGTGAAAAACCTGGCCGATGCCGTGGCCGCAAAACTCGCGCACCACGCTGAAGCCTTTGCCTTCAGCAAAGCGCTGAATCGCGTGGCCGATGTCACCGAGGTGAATGCCGGGCTTGACCATCTGGATGCCCACCCACATGGCCTCATAGGTGATGGAGCACAGGCGCTTGGCCGCAATCGAGCAGTCGCCCACGAGAAACATGCGACTGGTGTCGCCGTGCCAGCTGTCTTTGATGACGGTGACATCGATGTTGACGATGTCGCCTTTTTTGAGCTGCTTGTCGTTAGGAATGCCGTGGCACACCTGCTGGTTGACCGAGGTGCAGATGGACTTGGGGTAGGGCGTGTTGCCGCCCCCGGTGTAGTTCAAGGGGGCCGGAATGGCGCCCTGCACCTGGGTGATGTAGTCGTGGGCCAGCTTGTCGAGCTCATTGGTCGTCACGCCGGGCTGCACGAAGGGCGTGAGGTAATCCAGAACTTCAGAGGCCAGTTTGCCCGCGATGCGCATGCCGGCAATGCCTTGGGCGTCTTTGTAAGTGATAGTCATGGGGCAGGATTATCCCATCCGCCAAACACCGCGAGACCTGTGTGGAAAAGCGGGGTGCGGCGGCGGGTAAAATGAGCGGCTTCCATGCGCGTCCCCAGTCAGCGGCCGTGTGTGGAGCACCCACTCCCCAACGCACCAGCCCATTACAAGGCCACCACAGTGACCCTGCACATCACCTCTTTCGAGGGCGGCAACGCCCTGAGCAACTTCCGCGTCCAACAACTTCTGCCCGCCTTGCAAGGTGTGAGCGACAAGATTTCCGGCATTGCGGCCCGTTTTGTGCACCTGGCTGCCACCGATTCCGCGCCCGACCAGGCCTTGGCCGACAAGTTGGCCGCCTTGCTGACCTATGGTGACCCCTATACCGGCCCCACGCAGCAAAACGCTGACGGCCCCGCCATCGTGGTGAGCCCGCGTTTCGGTACCGTGAGCCCTTGGGCCTCTAAGGCCACGGACATTTCCCACAACTGTGGCTTGGCCGTCAAGCGGGTGGAGCGCCTGGTGGAGTACCGCCTGACACTCAAGCACGGCTTGTTGAGCAAAACCGTGCTGACGCCGGAGCAGCTGCAGGCCGTTGCCGCCTTGCTGCACGACCGCATGACCGAGAGCGCCATGCTGGACCGCGCCCAGGCACAAGAGCTGTTCAACGCCTTGCAACCCGCGCCCATGGACCATGTGGATGTGCTGGGCGGTAGCAAAGATGCACTTGTGAAGGCCAACACCCAGTTCGGCTTGGCACTGGCCGCTGATGAGATTGACTATCTGGTGAACGCCTTCACCACTCTGGGCCGCAACCCCACCGACGTGGAGCTGATGATGTTCGCGCAGGCCAACAGCGAGCATTGCCGCCACAAAATCTTCAACGCCCAGTTCACCATCGACGGTGTGGCGCAAGACAAGAGCATGTTCGGCATGATCCGCAACACGCACCAGCTCAACCCGCAATACATGCTCGTGGCGTACTCGGACAACGCCTCGGTCATGGAGGGTGTGGAAGTAGAGCGATTTGTAGCCAAATCGGCCTCTGGCGCCCAAGAGGTGAGCGCACCTAGCTATGAAAAGCATAGCAAAACCAACCATATTCTGATGAAGGTGGAGACCCATAACCACCCGACCGCCATCAGCCCGTTCCCCGGCGCCTCTACCGGTGCGGGCGGCGAGATTCGTGACGAAGGTGCCACCGGCCGCGGCTCCAAGCCTAAGGCGGGCCTGACAGGCTTTACCGTCTCCAAGCTCTGGGGCAGCACGCTGGGCAAGCCCGAGCACATTGCCAGCCCGCTGCAAATCATGGTCGAAGGCCCCTTGGGTGGCGCGGCGTTTAACAACGAGTTCGGCCGGCCCAACCTGCTGGGCTACTTCCGCGAGTACGAGCAGACAGTCGCTAGCGATGTGGACACCGTGGCACGCGGCTACCACAAGCCCATCATGATCGCGGGCGGTCTGGGCATCATCGATGCCGACCAGACCCACAAGATCGAATTCCCCGCTGGCAGCCTGCTGATCCAGCTGGGTGGCCCCGGCATGCGCATCGGCATGGGCGGCAGCGCGGCCAGTTCCATGGCCACCGGCGCCAACGCGGCCGAGCTGGACTTTGACTCGGTGCAGCGCGGCAACCCTGAAATCGAACGCCGCGCCCAAGAGGTGATCAACCAGTGCTGGATGCAGGGCGAGCAGAACCCGATCCTCGCCATCCACGACGTGGGTGCCGGTGGTTTGAGTAACGCCTTCCCCGAGCTGACCAATGACGCGGGCCGTGGTGCGCGCTTTGATTTGCGCGCAGTGAAGCTCGAAGAATCCGGCATGGCGCCCAAGGAAATCTGGTGCAACGAAAGCCAGGAACGTTATGTGATGGCGATTGCGCCCGAGTCGCTGGAGCAGTTCACCGCTTTGTGCGAGCGCGAGCGCTGCCCGTTTGCGGTGATTGGTGTGGCCACTGAAGAACGCCAGTTGCAACTGGTGGACGAAGGCCAGGAGTCGCCCGTCGACATGCCCATGAACGTGCTGCTGGGCAAGCCGCCCAAGATGCACCGCGATGTCAAAACCGTGGCCCGCGCGTTCAAACCCCTCGACCTGACCGGCGTGGACCTGCAAAAGGCCGTGATCGACGTGCTGGCCCACCCCACGGTGGCGTCCAAGCGCTTCTTGATCACCATTGGCGACCGCACGGTGGGTGGCCTGACCCACCGCGACCAGATGGTCGGCCCCTGGCAGGTGCCGGTGGCAGATTGCGCCGTGACACTGGCCGACTTCAAAGGTTTTGCGGGTGAAGCCATGTCCATGGGCGAGCGCACGCCGCTGGCGGCACTGGACGCACCAGCCTCCGGCCGCATGGCAGTGGCCGAAGCCATCACCAATCTGCTGGCCGCGCCCATCGACTTGCCACGCGTGAAGCTCTCTGCCAACTGGATGGCCGCTTGCGGCGAGCCCGGTGAAGACGCTGCGCTGTACGCGACCGTCAAGGCCGTGGGCATGGAACTGTGCCCGGCTTTGGGCATCAGCATTCCCGTCGGCAAGGATTCCTTGTCCATGCGCACACAATGGAAAGACGGCGGCACCGACAAAAAGGTGACATCCCCTGTGTCCCTGATCGTGAGCGGTTTCGCCACCTTGCAAGACGTGCGCGGCACGTTGACGCCACAACTGAATGCGTCTGAGGACACCACCTTGGTCCTGGTCGACCTGGGCAAGGGCCAGCACCGCATGGCGGCGAGCATCCTGGCGCAAACCCTCGACCAAGTGGGCGACAAAGTGCCTGATCTGGACGACGCCAAGGACCTGGTAAACCTCGTCAACGCGGTGAACGCACTGCGCGCCAAGGGCCAAGTGCTGGCCTACCACGACCGTGGTGATGGTGGCCTGCTGGCTACGGTGGCCGAAATGGCCTTTGCCGGCCGCGTGGGTGTGGCGCTGAATGTGGACATGCTGGTTACCGAGGGCGACGGCATTTCTGACAGCCGCATGGATGTGGGCGACAGCAAAAACTGGGCAGGGCAGGTGGGTGCCCGCCGTGAAGAGGCCACGCTCAAGGCCCTGTTCAGCGAAGAGCTGGGCGTGGTGCTGCAGGTGCGCACGGCGGAGCGCTCGGAGGTGATGGCCACCCTGCGCGAGCATGGCTTGTCCAAGTTCAGCCACTTCATCGGCAAAACGAGGCCGGCCACTGACAGCATTGCCGCAGGCAAGGGCGAGCTGCAAATCTGGCGCGATGCCAAGAGCATCTTCAGCGCCAAGTTGGCCGATCTGCACCAAGTCTGGGATGCGGTGAGCTGGAAGATTGCCCAGCAGCGCGACAACCCGGCCTGCGCCGATGCGGAGCACGCGGCTGCTGGCGCCGAGCAAGACCCCGGCATGAATGTTTATATGCCAAATCAGGCTCTAACCCTCATAGAATCTGCGCAAGCCGCTACCAAAACAGGAGCGCCTGCGATTATGGGTAGCCGCCCCAAAGTGGCCGTGCTGCGCGAGCAGGGCGTCAACTCCCATGTGGAAATGGCATACGCCTTTTCTGAGGCCGGCTTTGAAGCCTATGACGTGCACATGACCGACCTGCAGACCGGCCGTGCCAAGCTCTCTGACTTCAAGGGCGTAGTGGCTTGCGGCGGTTTCAGCTACGGTGACACGCTGGGTGCCGGCATCGGCTGGGCGCGCAGCATTACGTTCAATGACGTGCTGGCCGACCAATTCAAGGCCTTCTTTGCCCGCCAGGATACCTTTGGCTTGGGCGTGTGCAACGGCTGCCAGATGTTTGCCGAGCTGGCCGACATCATTCCCGGCGCGCAAGACTGGCCGCGCTTCACCACCAACCAGAGCGAACGCTTTGAAGCCCGCCTCTCCATGGTGGAGGTGTTGGAGTCGCCTTCTCTGTTCTTCAAGGATCTGGCCGGCATGCGCTTGCCGATTGCGGTGGCGCACGGCGAGGGCTTTGCCAACTTCAAGTACCGGGGCAACGCCGAGAAGGCCATTGCCGCCATGCGTTATGTGGACAACACCGGTGCGGCCACTGAGGCCTATCCGTTCAACCCCAATGGCAGCCCGGGCGGCCTGACTGCGGTCACCACGGCCGATGGCCGCTTTACCGCCATGATGCCGCACCCCGAGCGCGTGTTCCGCAACGTGCAAATGAGCTGGACCAGTCTGGACAAGAGCGCGTTGAGCCCGTGGATGCAGCTGTGGCGCAATGCGCGCAAGTGGGTGGCTTAATTCGCCGTCGGGGATGCCGGTTTGACACAAGGGGCCTTCAGGCCCCTTGTTTTTGCCACTACAGTCCCCAGTTGTCGACTTCCGGCGGTAGCCAGTCTGGTTGCCGCCTCCCAACTTTAGAAAGCATTTGATGTCCGACCTCATCAGCACACTCCAGTGGCGCTACGCCGCCAAGAAATTCAACCCCGCCAAAGCAGTCCCCCAGGACAAGCTGGACCGCATCCTGGAAGCCGTGCGCCTGACTGCCACTTCCAGCGGCTTGCAGCCCTATGAGCTGATCGTGGTGAGCAACAAAGAGTTGCGTGAAAAGATCGTGCCCGTGGCCTGGAACCAAGCGCAGATCACCGACGGCTCGCACCTCTTGGTGTTCGCCGCTTGGGACAACTACACCGCCGAGCGCATCAACACGTCTTTCGACTTGGTGAACACCGAGCGCGGTTTCGTGAACGAGGGCTGGGAAAGCTACCGCAAGATGATTCTGGGGACCTATGTGCCCCGCGACGCCGAAGTGAACTACCAGCACGCTGCCCGCCAAGCCTATATTGGCGTGGGAACTGCTTTGATTGCGGCTGCTGAAGAGAAAGTCGATGCCACGCCCATGGAAGGCTTTGACCCTAAGGCTGTGGACTCCATCCTGGGCCTGGACCAGCGCGGTCTGCGCAGCGTGGTGATCATGCCTTTGGGCTACCGCGCTGATGAAGGTGATTGGTTGGTTAACCTGAAAAAGGTACGCCGCAGCCGTGAAAACTTTGTCACTGAGCTGAAGTGAAGTACCTGCGCCGCCTGCTGCAACCCCGCAAGCCAGCCTTCTGGCTCATGTTGGTGTTGAATGCACTGTCGACGGCGCTGGTTTGGATCGTGCAGCACCACACACTGCGGCCCGTCGCGGCCACCGCGGTGGTGGTGTTTGCAGTGGGCAATATGGTGTTGGGCCTGTATTTCATGCGCCAGCTGTTGCAGACCCAGACGCCTGAAGAGCGCACCCCCCAGAGCCCCCACTAAGCGGTCAGTGCCCGAACTCCTGTTTCGGGCGGGTCTTGTGGAAGGTCAGGGGCACGCCTTGTACCGCCTCCAGCAACTCTTTGCGGCTCTGGTTGGCGACACCGGTTTTCATCTTGCCCACCACGTGCATTTCGCAGGGTTTGCAATCAAACCGCAGGGTGAGTTTTTCTTTGCCGTTGATGAGCTGCAGCGGCTCTGCCTTCACCTGACCCTGCACACCGGTCACGCCCTTGGCCTGCTTGGGGCACAGGCTGAGCGAAAAGCGCACACAGTGCTTGGTGATCATCAGGCTTACTTCGCCCAGTTCTTCTACCGCCTCATAAGCCGGGGCAATCACTTTCACACCGTGCTTGGCGTAGAAGCCGTGGGCAGCCTGGTTGAACACATTGGCCAGATAACTCAGGGTGTCTTCGGGGTAGGCCACCGGCGGCTCAACCGCCACACCGGGGGCCAGACGGACAAAACCGGCAGCGCGGGCCTGTTCCAGGGCCTCGACCGCCTCACGCCGCAATGGGTTGAGCACCGAGGCCGGCACAAACCAGGGCTGGCTGAACTGCACTTGCACATCCAGCGCCGCAAACATAGTGGCGCCCATCTTGCTGACGTTGTCCTTAAGGGTGTCCATGGCGATGCCCGCATCCTTAGCTATTTCGCGGGGCAGGGTGGTTCGGGCGGTGGCGGTGAAGCCGTCTTCATCGGTCAGGGTGAGGGCGATGCCGTCCGGTGTTTCAACCAGCGCAGCCCACACGCCGATACGGCGGTCGCTGCTTTTTTTGTCGAGGGTGCGCGTCCAGTTCACATCGCGGTTGCGGTTCACCTCCACGCCTTTGCGCAGGTCTTTGAAACCGGGCATGGGGTCTTTAGGGAACACACGCCACAGACCTTTGGGCGCATTGATAGCTTCGGCGCGGTTGATGGCCAGGCCCACCAGCTCTTTTTGCAGGTCGTAGTAGCACAGGCCGTCGCCATTGCTAAGTGCCTTGCTCCGGTCCATGAGCTCCAGCTCTACGCTGTCGGCATTCACCTTGGTGACGTATGCGATCGCTTGCCCCGGGTTTTTGGGGGTGTCGAAGGCGCCGATGTCGATCTGGCGCCCCTGCACAAAGTAGTCGGTGAACTCGCGGTTGAAGTTCTGGTTAGGGTCCGGCTCGAAGGTGAAGGTGGTGCTGCCGCTGCTGCTGCGGGCCAGGGGGCGGTCAGAGTACTGTCGGTCTTCGATCAGCCGGTCCAGCAGCTTGCGGTAGTGGGCGGTAATGTTCTTCACATAGCCCATGTCCTTGTAGCGGCCTTCGATCTTGAAGCTGCGGATGCCGGCGTCCACCAGCGCGGCCAGGTTTTCACTCTGGTTGTTGTCTTTCATGGACAGCACATGCTTGTCGTGCGCCACAAAGCGGCCCTTATCGTCTACCACCTGGTAGGGCAGGCGGCAGGCCTGGCTGCATTCGCCGCGGTTGGCACTGCGCCCCGTGTGGGCCGCGCTGATGTAGCACTGCCCGCTGTAGGCCACGCACAGCGCGCCGTGGATAAAGAATTCCAGGGTGCATTTTTCCGGATCGGTGGCGGCGCGTATGGCTGCAATCTGCCGGGCTGTGAGCTCGCGGGCCAGCACGATTTGCGACAGCCCCACATCCTGCAAAAAGCGGGCCTTTTCGGGAGTGCGGATATCGGTCTGGGTGCTGGCGTGCAGTTGCAGGGGCGGCATGTCGATAGCCAGCAAGCCCATGTCTTGCACGATGAGTGCGTCCACACCGGCTTCATAGAGCTGCCAGGCTTGCTGGCGCGCACCCTCCAGCTCGTCATCTCGCAGAATAGTGTTCATGGTGACAAAAATGCGGCTGTTGAAGCGGTGCGCATGCTGCACCAGCTTCGCGATATCTGCCACGCTGTTGTCCGCACTGGAGCGGGCACCAAAGCCCGGCCCGCCGATGTAGACCGCATCGGCGCCATGGTTCACCGCTTCGATGCCGATCTCGGCGGTACGGGCGGGGGCCAGCAATTCGAGTTGAAAATCTTGCAAAGACATGGGGCGGCATTATCCCGCAGCAGCTTGCACTTGGCATGCGCCCGGACCGCTACACTCACCGGCTCCCATGCCCAACACTCCCTCGACCCATTGGCCCCGCGTCCTGCTTTTGTGGGGCTGCGGCATTCTGGCCGCGATGCAATTTGCCAAAATTTCGCTCGCTTTTCCCTTGCTGCAGCAGCATTTCGGCGTGAGCACCATGGAAATGGGCTGGGCCCTGTCGCTGGTGGGCGTGGTGGGGCTGAGCCTGGGCGTCAGCATGGGCCTGTTGGCTCCTCGCATAGGCTACCGGCGCTTGTTATGCGGGGGCTTGGCGCTGGGTGGAGTGCTCGCGGGTTTGCAGGCACTTCCATTGTCTTTCCCGTGGTTTGTAGCGACCCGGGTCCTGGAGGGCGCTTCTCACTTGGCGGTAGTCGTCGCCGCGCCCACCTTAATCTCAGGCACCACGGCTTTGCACCACCGGTCCATCGCCATGGGTCTGTGGAGCACCTTTGTGGGAACTGCCTTTGCCCTCACGGCCGCCGGTGGCGCACAGTTTTTAGCCTTCGCCGGCCTGGAATCCCTGTTTGCCCTGCACGCAGTGCTGCTGCTGGTGGCCGCGGCCTCAGCCTGGTGGGCGTTGCCGCAGGACACCGTGCTGGCCGCCCGTGCCCCGCATGGAGCGGGCTTGCTGGCACGCCACGTTCGCACCTACACCGATTGGCGTACCGCTTTACCGGGCCTCTGCTTCTTTTGCTACACCGGCATGGCGGTGGCCCTGCTGACGTTTTTGCCCCGGGGCCTCGCGGAGGCTGAGCGATGGGCGGCCCCGATACTGCCGCTCATGGGCATTGCCGGCACGTTCGGCGCAGGTTGGTTAACCCGGCGCAGTAGCCCGATGCGCCTACTGCAGCTGCTCTATCCCTGCCTGGGGCTGGCCGGCGTGTTATGTGCCTGGAGCGCACTCAGCGGCTGGGGCTATGCCGAGGCGGCTATCGCGCTCATGCTGATTTCGGGTCTGGCTGGTGGCTGCGCTTTTGCCCTGATTCCTCACCTCAACCACGATAGCGCCCAGCAGGCCCGCGCCAACGGTGCTGTGGCGCAAATGGGCAACCTCGGCGCGACCTTGGGCCCACCGTTGTTTGCATGGTCTACCGCGCTGCACAGTGCCTGGGGCCTGGCGGTACCCGTGGTCATGTTGGCGGCCTTGGGGATTTTGCTCACGGCTTGGGGGCGCGCCATGCAGGGCTCAGCACCCCGCAATCGCCAGAGCCACTGATAGAGCGCTATGTCCAGGCCCCGCATCGACGATCTAGACGCCCTGCGGGGCTTTGCCATGGTCTGGATGACGGTTTTTCACCTGTGTTTTGACCTGAACAACGCGCGCGTAATTCAGCAGAATTTTCTGCAAGACCCGCTGTGGACCTGGCAGCGCACCCTCATATTGAGCCTGTTCCTCTGTTGCGCCGGGGCAGGGCAGGCCGTGGCGTTTGAGCGGGGGCAGAGTTGGCGGCATTTTGGCTGGCGCTGGCTCCAGATAGCCGCTGCGGCAGGGCTGGTGTCAGCCGGCTCGTGGGTGATGTTCCCGGACAGTTTTATCTATTTCGGTGTGTTGCACGGCATGGCGGTCATGCTGCTCATCACGCGACTCATGGCACCGCTAGGGCTCGGATGTGCGGGCGTCGGACTGCTGATTATTGCTATTCATTTGATAGCTGGCGGCGCACTATCTGCTTGGGCTAGCACCCAATGGGGTCTTGATATGAACGGGCGCAGTCTGAACTGGCTCGGGTGGATCACCCGCTTGCCCCGCACGGAAGACTATGTGCCACTGTTTCCCTGGCTGGGCGTGATGTTGCTGGGCTTTGGAGCCATGCAATGGCGCCTGCGCCGACCGCGCTCGGGTGGCTTTGCGCTTACGGGCGCACTCACGCAGTATCTGGCGGTACTGGGGCGCTGGAGCCTGAGCTACTACCTCTTGCACCAGCCGGTGCTGCTGGGCTTGCTGTGGCTCGCCGGTATAGGCCGTTAGCCTCCGCGCTATCTTCATCCGCTAACTAACGACAGGCAACAAAAAAGCGGCCGGAGCCGCTTTTTCTGGGGTGCACAGTGCCGCGAGGCGCTTATTCCACCTTAGCTTTTGCGCGCAGATCGTCCTGGAACTTGGCAATCTTTTGCTGCTGCAGTTGCTGGGCGATTTGTGGCTTCACGTCTTCGTACTTAGGCAACTGGGCTTCGCGCTGGTCTTCCAGGCGAATGATGTGGTAGCCGAACTGGGTCTTGACAGGGGTGTCGGTCATCTTGCCCTTGGACAAGGCCACCAGCGCGTCAGAGAACTCTTTCACGTAGCTGCTGGCGTTGGCCCAATCGAGGTCGCCACCATTGGCACCGGAGCCCGGGTCTTTGGAGTTTTTCTTGGCCAGGTCTTCAAACTTAGCGCCCTTTTTCAGTTGGGCGATCAGTGCCTTGGCCTGCTCTTCTTTTTCTACCAGGATGTGGCGCGCACGGTACTCTTTGCCGGCGTTGGCAGAGGCAAACTTGTCGTACTCGGCCTTGGTCTCTTCGTCTGTGACGGGGTTCTTTTTCTGGAAGTCGGCAAACAACTCGCGAATCAGAATGGACTGGCGGGTCAGATCGAGCTGGTTTTTGTAGTCTTCTGTCGCGTCCAGGCCGCGGGCCTGGGCTTCTTGGGTGAAGATTTCGCGGGCAATGATTTCCTCGCGCATCTGGCCTTGCATTTCAGGGGTCACAGGGCGACCGGAGCGGGCGACCTGCTGGGCCAATGAGTCCATGCGCGCGGTGGGAACTGCTTTGCCGTTCACGATGGCAATGTTCTGCGCCACAGCGCCTTGGGCGACTGCCATCAGGCTGGCTGCAGCCAAGGCGGACAAAATGTGCTTCTTCATACCGTTTCCTTCAGGAATGCTTAAATCTTAGTGTTGCCAGAGGGCGAGGCATCGGCCTCAATGGCCAAGGCGTGAAGGCCCTGGTCAATGAAATCTTGCAGCGAATCATACACAAGGCGATGCCGTGCTACGCGGCTCAAACCGGTAAATAAAGGTGAAGCAATCTTCACCCGGAAATGGGTACCGACACCGCTGTCATTGGCACCCACATGACCGGCATGTTGGTAGCTTTCATCGATAACTTCCAGCCGCTGCGGTTGCAGGGTGGACTGCAAACGCAGCTCGATGTTGCCGGCGGTGGGTTCTGTCGCGCTCATGGTTTGGGGGGCTCCTCAGGAGCGCTATCTGCCTTCAAGTAAGGCGAGATATACAGGCCCTGGCCGATCAGGAACGCCAGGGGGAACACATAGCCCCAGAGCTTGAAGTTGGCCCAGGCGTCTTCACTGAAATAGGCAGCCACATAACCGTTGCTGATCGCCATGAACAGGGTGTACGCGATCCAGGCGATGTTGAGCTTGTGCCACACCGCATCCGGCAGCTCCAGTTGGCTGCCCAACATGGACTTCAGGAAATTGATTTTCATACCCCACACCGCCACGGCCAGCGCAATCGCCATGCCCGCGTACAGCACGGTGGGCTTCCACATGATGAAGCGTTTGTCGTGCAGCGCCAGCGTGATGCCGCCGAACACCAGAATCATGCCCAAGGTGATCTTGTGCATGGTGGTGAGCTTTTTGTCGATCCAGTAAATGATGGCCATTTGCGCCACGGTGGCCGCCATGAGCACCGGCGTGGCGAAGTAGATCGCCTCGTCTTTGCTGATGCCGAAGGTGTCGTGCAGCTTGTAGGCCGCAAAGAACAAAAGAATGGGGATGAAGTCGAGGAGTGTTTTCATTTGGGCGTGAAGTGTAGCGAGGCCGAGTTCATGCAATAGCGCAAACCGGTGTTGGTGGGGCCATCAGGGAACACATGGCCCAAGTGCGCACCACATTGGCTGCACACGGTCTCGACCCGCACCATGCCATGGCTGCGGTCAGTAATTTCGGTAATGGCGCCGGGAATGGCCAGCGAAAAGCTGGGCCAGCCGCAATGGGCATCGAACTTGGTGCCGGAGTCAAACAGCTGGGCGTTGCAACACATGCAGTGGTAGCTGCCGTCAGCCCAATGGGTCTCGTATCGGCCTGTGAAAGGCCGCTCGGTCGCGGCCTGGCGGGTCACCTGGTAGGCCACCGGCTCAGCGCCTTTTTCGGCGAGCAGGGCTTTCCATTCAGCATCGGTCTTTTGGATCGGGTAGGTCATAGGGCTCTTTCAATGCGGGAATTAGGAGTAGAGAAGGGAGGGGAGGGGGCTGCAAGCGACTCACGAACTGCAGCTGATGGAGATTTGCGCAGCCCAGTCCGGGGGAAACCCGGCCCAAGCGTCATGCGCCGGGTGTTCGTCGTACGGGCGCTCCAGAACTTTCAGCAAATCGGCTACAACAGAGAAATCTTTTGCTTTCGCCGCCTGAATGGCTTGCTCACCCAGGTGGTTGCGCAGCACATATTTAGGGTTGGTTTTTAGCATCAAATCGGCCGCTAGCCCAGGTGGAGTATGCGCAAGTAGCTCCGAATACGATAGCAACCAGGTATCGATGGCCGGGCGGTTTAAAAACAGGTCGCGCACCGAGTCGCCAGCCGCTGCCGGGTCTGCCACCCAGTGGCTCAGCCGTCGCCAGAAAATGGTGAAGTCGACTTTGTCCGCCGCCAGCAGTTTCAAGATGTCCTCGATCAGTGGCTTGTGGGCCTCCCGGGCCTGGTCAAAGCCCAGCTTGGCGGCCATGCGCCGCGCAAACGCCCGGGGGTAGATGTCCTTGAAGGTCTCCAGCGCCGCAATCGCATGCTCCTGCTCTTCGATCAGCGGCATCATGGCTTGCCCCAGACAAAACAGGTTCCAGTACGCCACATTCGGCTGCTTGTAAAAGGCGTAGCGGCCGCTAGTGTCCGAGTGGTTGCAGATATGACCGGGGTCGTAGGCATCCATGAACTGGAAGGGCCCGTAGTCGATGGTCAAGCCCAGAATGCTCATGTTGTCGGTGTTCATTACCCCATGGCAAAAGCCCACCGCCTGCCAGTGCGCCACCATCTCCGCGGTGCGCGCGGTTACCGCGGCGAGTAGCGCGACATAGGGGTTGGCATTCCAACGCGGGTCTTGCCGGCACTCGGGGTAGTGGTGGTCGATCACAAAGTTGGCCAGCGTTTTCAGCTCGCCCGGCATGCCGTGGTGGCAAAAGTGCTCAAAGTGCCCGAAGCGGATGAAGCTAGGCGCCAAGCGGGTCACCACCGCGGCAGTCTCCAGGGTTTCGCGCCGCACCGGAGCGTCTGAACCGGTGACACACAGCGCGCGCGAAGTGGGAACCCCCAAGCCGTGCATGGCCTCGCTCGCCAAAAATTCCCGGATGCTGCTGCGCAGCACCGCCCGCCCGTCGCCCATGCGCGAAAAAGGCGTCAGGCCCGCGCCTTTGAGTTGCACCTCCAAGCCATTCACTTCGCCGAGCAGAATGGCGCGGCCATCGCCCAACTGTCCGGCCCACTGGCCGAACTGGTGGCCGCTGTACACGCTGGCGAGGGGTTGGCTGCCCAGCAACAAGCAGTTTCCACTCAGGGCGTGTAGCACGTCAGGATGCTGGAGCCAGGCCTCGTCCCATCCGGCGTCGCGGGCGGCTGAGGCACTGGTCCCCACCCAATAGGGCGCAGGCAGCGGGGTCGGAGACAGGCTTTCAAAAAACGCTTCGCCCAGTATGGCAAAGCGGTTGTTCCAGCGGAGATTCAGGTCCAGCGCATCAGGCGCAGGTGGCAAATAAGACATGGGTGAATTGTCCCGCATATGACTAATTCAGCGTCTCCGAGGGGACTTGGGCGCAGTACTATCTGAGCTGCCAAAGTTGCAACACGATGTTTCCAGCGCTGGTGTGTTCCCCAAAAAAACTTAGACAGAGGTGACTTGATGTTAGGTCTGATGCAAAGCCAGCAGTTGCTGATCTCCACCTTGATTGATTTTGCCGAGCGCCACCACGGCGAAGGCGAAGTGGTATCGCGCAGGGTCGAGGGCGACATCCATCGCACCAACTACCGGGAAGTGGCAGCGCGCTCCCGCAAGGTTGCCAACGCACTGGACGGTTTGAATCTCGCTTTCAGCGACCGCGTAGCCACCTTGGCCTGGAACGGGTACCGCCATTTGGAGTTGTATTTCGGGGTGAGCGGGTCCGGCCGCGTCTTGCACACCCTGAACCCGCGCTTGCACCCCGACCAGATTGTGTGGATCGCCAACCACGCTGAAGACCAGGTGCTGTGCTTCGACATGAGCTTTTTGCCTATCGTGCAAGCAGTGCACAGCCGTTGCACCACCATCAAGCATTTCATCGCACTGTGCGATGCCGACAAGCTACCGGCCGACACCGGTATTCCGGGTCTGCAGAGCTACGAGGCGTGGATCGCGCCCCAGCCCGCCACTTACACCTGGCCCGAGTTTGACGAAAACTCCGCCTCCAGCATGTGCTACACCAGCGGCACCACCGGCAACCCGAAGGCCGCGTTGTACAGCCACCGCTCCACCTTGCTGCATGCCATGTCCGGAGCCTTGCCGGATGCGCTCAATATGAGTGCCCGCGATGCGGTGTTGCCTGTGGTGCCCATGTTCCACGTTAATGCGTGGGGCTTGCCGTATTCAGCGGCCATGACTGGGGCCAAGCTGGTCTTCCCCGGGCCCGCGATGGATGGCAAATCCATTTTTGAACTCATTGAATCCGAGAAGGTCAGCTTTGCCGCCGGTGTGCCCACCGTGTGGCAAATGATGCTGGGCCACATGCAGGCGTGCAACCTGCGCTTCAGCACGCTAAAGCGCACGGTCATCGGGGGCTCTGCGTGTCCGCCAGCCATGATTACGGCGTTCAACGATGTGTATGGCGTCGAGGTGTTGCACGCATGGGGTATGACCGAAATGTCGCCCTTGGGCACGGTCTGTACCCTCAAAAACAAACACCTCAGCATGGAGCCCGGCGACAAAATGAAGGTGCGCCTGAAGCAGGGGCGGGGCATTTATGGTGTCGACATGAAAATTGTGGACGGCGAGGGCGCCGAGCTGCCCTGGGATGGCAAGGCCTATGGCGACTTACTGGTCAAAGGGCCCTGGGTCATCAGCGAATATTTCAAAGGTGAGGGCGGCTCACCGCTGGTGGACGGCTGGTTCCCCACCGGGGACGTGGCCACGATTGATGCCGATGGCTTCATGCAGATCACCGATCGCAGCAAAGACGTTATCAAGTCTGGCGGTGAGTGGATCAGTTCCATCGATGTAGAAAACATCGCCATGGCCCACCCGTCGGTGGCCATGGCCGCGTGCATCGGCATGAAACACCCCAAGTGGGACGAGCGCCCGGTCATTGCGGTGGTCAAAAAGCCCGGATGCGAGGTCACGCGCGATGAGCTGATTCATTTCTACGAAGGCAAAACCGCCAAGTGGCAGGTGCCGGACGACGTGATTTTTGTGGAGTCCATCCCGCTAGGGGGCACCGGCAAGATGCAAAAAACCAAGCTGCGCGACTTGCTGAAAGACTACAAACTACCCAACACGTGAGGCTTTGACGGGCTTGGCGTGGTAGGCGGCAGACCAGCCGAAATCTAGGGAAAACCCTTTGTCTCAGCCGGGACAAAGGGGGTGGTTGGGGCAGGGTATTGCCCCTACAATTCGAAAAAAGAACGACCGTTCTATTTTGAGTTCAACCTCACCCACGGAGCCCGCATGACCGCCCAGTACCAAGTCCATGGCGATATCGCCGTCATCACCCTGAACAACCCGCCCGTCAACGGTTTAGGGCTCTCCACCCGCCAAGGCATTGCCGACGGCATGGCCCAGGCCAATGCCGATGCTGCAGTGAAAGCAATCGTGATCACCGGCGCCGGCAAGGCGTTTTCGGGTGGCGCGGACATCACCGAATTCGGCAGCCCCAAAGCGCTGCAAGAACCCAACCTGATCAGCGTGATCAAGGTACTCGAAAACTCTGCCAAACCTGTGGTTGCAGCCATCCACACCGTGGCCATGGGTGGCGGTTTGGAGCTGGCCTTGGGTTGCCACTACCGCATTGCGGCCCCCGGCACCAGCATTGCACTCCCCGAAGTCAAGCTCGGTTTGGTGCCCGGCGCTGGCGGCACCCAACGCCTGCCCCGTGTGTTGGGTGTGGAGCCCGCGCTCAACATGATTGTGAGCGGCGAGCCTATCAAGAGCGAAATGCTGGCCATGCTGCCTGGCCAAAAGCTGTTCGACAAGCTGTCTGCATCCCCTGAAAGCCTTGCTGAAGAAGCCTTTGCTTTTGCCCGCTCGGTGGCCGATGTGCGCCCGCTGCCACTCGTGCGCGACCTGAAGTGCAAGCATCCGCAAGGCGATGCGTATTTCCAGTTCGCCCGCAACATGGTCAAAGGTATGAGCAAAAACTTCCCGGCCCCCGCCAAGTGCGTGGACGTGGTGGAGGCTGCTACCAAGAAGAAGTTTGACGAAGGCATGCAGGTCGAGCGTGAGGCGTTCATCAACCTCATGTTCACGGCAGAGAGCAAGTCCCTGCGGCACTTGTTCCTGGCGGAGCGTGCAGCATCAAAAATAGCTGATGTGCCCTCCAGCACTGCGCAGCGCGCTATTAATTCAGTAGCGGTTATCGGTGCCGGCACCATGGGTGGCGGCATTGCCATGAACTTCCTGAACGCCGGCATTCCCGTCAAGATGTTGGAGATGAAGCAAGAAGCCCTGGACCGCGGCATTGCCACCATCCGCAAAAACTACGAAGCCCAGGTCACCAAGAAAAAGCTCAAGCAAGACAAGTACGAGCAGCGCATGAGCTTGCTCACCACCACCCTGAGCTACGACGACCTCGGTGAAGCCGACATGGCGATCGAGGCCGTGTTTGAAGAGCTGGGCGTGAAAGAGGCCGTGTTTGAAGAGCTGGACCGTGTGATGAAGCCCGGTGCCATTCTGGCCTCCAACACCTCTACCCTGGACGTCAACAAAATCGCCAACTTCACCCGGCGCCCCCAAGACGTGGTGGGCCTGCACTTCTTCAGCCCAGCGAACGTGATGAAGCTGCTGGAAGTGGTGCGCGGTGAGAAGACGGCCATTGACGTCATGGCCACGGTCATGTCAGTCGCTAAAAAAATCCGCAAGACCGCTGTGGTGTCGGGGGTGTGCGATGGCTTTATCGGCAACCGCATGATCGAGCAATATGGTCGCCAAGGCGGCTTCTTGTTGGACGAAGGCTGCACACCCGAGCAAGTGGACAAGGCCATGGAAAAGTTCGGCATGGCCATGGGTCCCTTCCGCATGGGCGACTTGGCCGGTAACGACATCGGCTGGGCCATCCGCAAACGCCGCTACACCGAGAAACCGCACATGAAGTACAGCAAAACAGCTGACTTGCTGTGCGAAAAAGGTCGCTTCGGCCAGAAAACCGGTGCCGGCTGGTACGACTATGTGCCCGGCAAGCGCGACGCCATCCCCAATGCCGAAGTGGTTGCCATGATCGAAGAGCACCGCAAGGCGCTGGGCATTACCCCCCGCAAAATTTCGGATGAAGAAATCGTGCAGCGCCTAGTGTTCAGCCTGGTGAACGAAGCGGCTCATATTCTGGAAGAAGGCATTGCCGCCAAGGCCAGCGATGTCGACATCGTCTACATCTTCGGATACGGCTTCCCCGCCCACCGTGGCGGCCCCATGAACTACGCCGACGAAGTCGGCCTGTTCAATGTGGTGCAAGCCATGAACCGCTTTGCCAAGAACCCGCTGGACGATGCCAAATTCTGGCAACCCGCGCCGCTGCTGGCCAAGCTGGCCGCTGAAGGCAAAACCTTCAACTGAGCGTTCGCGCCGTTCACACCATTCAAGGAATCACTATGACATCCGCAGTTATTGTTTCTACCGCCCGCACCCCCCTGGCCAAAAGCTGGAAGGGCTCCTTCAACATGACCCATGGCGCCACGCTGGGTGGTCACGCCGTGGAGCACGCGATTGCGCGTGCCGGCATCGACGCAGCTGAGGTGGACGACGTCATCATGGGCTGCGCCACGCCCGAGGGTGCCACCGGTGCCAACATTGCCCGCCAGATTGCGCTGCGTGCCGGTTGCCCGGTCACCGTGTCCGGCATGACGATCAACCGTTTTTGCTCCTCAGGCCTGCAGACCATTGCCACGGCAGCCCAACGCATCATCTCCAACGAAGGCGATGTGTATGTAGCCGGTGGTGTGGAAGCCATTTCTTGCGTGCAGCAGGAGATGAACATCCACATGCTCAACGACCCGTGGCTCAGCAAAAACAAGCCCGAAATTTACTGGAACATGCTGCAAACCGCCGAGAACGTTGCCAAGCGCTACAACATCAGCCGCGATGCTATGGACGAATACGGCGCGGCCAGCCAGCAGCGCGCCACTGCCGCACTGGAGGCCGGCTTGTTCAAGGCCGAGATTGCGCCTATTACCGTCACCATGGGCGTGGCCGACAAGGTCATGGGTCTGATGACCAAGCAAGTGACCGTGAGCGACGACGAAGGCATTCGCGCCGGCACCACCAAAGACGGCATCAGCGGACTGCGCTCCGCCGTGCCTGGTGGACTCATCACCGCAGGCAACGCCAGCCAGTTTTCCGATGGCGGTGGCGCTGTGGTCCTGATGCACGAGAAGCTGGCTGAGCAAAAGGGTCTGCAGCCCTTGGGCCGTTTCCTCGGCTTTGCCGTGGCCGGTTGCGAGCCGGACGAAATGGGCATTGGCCCCGTGTTCGCCATCCCCAAGGTCTTGAAGCGTCTGGGCTTGAGCATCAACGACATCGACCTGTGGGAACTGAATGAAGCCTTCGCCGTGCAAGTGCTTTATTGCCGCGACAAGCTGGGAATTCCTGCCGACCGCCTCAACGTGAACGGCGGAGCTATCGCTGTGGGCCACCCCTACGGTGTATCGGGCCAGCGCCTGACCGGCCATGCGCTGATCGAAGGCAAGCGCCGTGGTGCCAAACGGGTCTGCGTGACCATGTGTATCGGTGGCGGCATGGGCGCAGCGGGCGTTTTTGAAGTGCTGTAACCCCCACGACAGCATTGGCCATCTGAAACGAGCCGGTCTGCGCACAATCCGCAGTCCGGCTTTTTTATTTTCTTGAGACCTTGTCCATGACCTTGCGCACCACCCTTGACTTCCTGCTCCACGACTGGCTGGACACCACCGCGCTCACCAGCCGCGAGCGCTTTGCAGACCACAACCGCGAGACCTTTGACGCGGTGCTGGACACCTGTGAGCGCATTGCGCGCGAGAAATACGCGCCGTTCAACCGGCTGGCCGATGTGGAAGAGCCGCGCACGGTGACCGAGCCCGATGGCAGCCTGCGCGTGGTGTTGCCCCAGGCCACGCACGATGCGCAGAAGGCCTATGCCGAGTCCGGCATGCTCAGCGCCGCGCAGGACTACGAGATGGGCGGCATGCAACTACCCTACAGCGTGGAGGCAGCTGCCAACGCCTTCTTCGCATGTGCGTCCGTCAGCATGGGCACCGGCCTGCTCACCACGGGCAATGCCAACCTGCTGATGGTGCATGGCACCGCGCTGCAAAAAGAGGTGTTTGCCAAGAACGAGTTTTCGGGCCGATGGTCGGGCACCATGTGCTTGAGCGAGCCGCAGGCAGGTTCTTCGCTGAGCGATGTGGCCACGCGCGCAGTTCCTGATGGCGCCGACTTCGAGGCTGATGCGCTGGGCCCGCGCTACCGCCTCAAGGGCAACAAGATGTGGATCTCGTCGGGCGAGCATGAGATCAACGAGAACATCATTCACCTGGTGCTGGCCAAGATCCCCGATGCAGATGGCAAGCTGGTGCCCGGCACACGCGGCATCTCGTTGTTTGTGGTGCCCAAAAAGATGGTGAACGCCCAGGGCGAGCTGACCGGTGTGCGCAACGACGTGGCGCTGGCCGGCCTGAACCACAAGCTGGGCTGGCGCGGCACCACCAACACGCTGCTGAACTTTGGCGAGGGCCAGTTCCCCGTGGATGGCCAGGCCGGAGCCGTGGGCTACTTGGTCGGGCAGCCCGGCAAGGGCCTAGCCTGCATGTTCCACATGATGAACGAGGCCCGCATTGGCGTGGGCATTGCGGCCACCATGCTGGGCATGGCGGGCTACTACGCGTCTCTGGACTATGCCAAGAACCGTCCTCAAGGCCGCCCCATCACCGGTGCCGGCAAAGACGCCGCCGCCCCCCAAACCCGCATCATTGAGCACGCCGATGTGAAGCGCATGCTGCTGGCGCAGAAAACCTATTGCGAAGGCGCTCTGGCGCTGGAGCTGTACTGTGCCCGCCTGGTTGACGAGCAGCACACCGGCACCGGCCCGGAGGTAGACGATGCCCGCCTGCTGCTGGAGGTACTCACGCCCATCGCCAAGAGCTGGCCCAGCGAGTGGTGCCTGGAGGCCAACTCGCTGGCGATTCAGGTGCACGGCGGCTATGGTTACACCCGCGACTTTCCGGTAGAGCAATACTGGCGCGACAACCGCCTCAACATGATTCACGAGGGCACGCACGGCATTCAGGGCCTGGACCTGCTGGGCCGCAAGGTGCTGATGGAAGACGGCAAGGGCCTCACGCTACTGAGCCACCGGGTCATGGCCACTGTGAACCGCTGCAACGGAATTCCCGCGTTGGCGCCACACGCCAAGGCTTTGGCGAAGGCCTTGCAAGAGGTGGGCACCGCGACCCGCGAGGCCTGGGCCACCGGTGTGCCTGCCGAAGCACTGGCCAACGCGGTCCCGTATATGCAGGCGTTCGGCCACACCGTGCTTGCCTGGGTGTGGCTCGATGTGGCCGCCTGCGCACTCGACAACGACCCCAAGCAGGAGCAACTCAGCACCCAGGGGCGGGTGGGGTGCACCGCTTTCTTCTTCCGCTATGAGTTACCAAAGATCAATGCCTGGCTGGGTGTGGTGCAATCAAGGGATCTGACTTGTGCAACATTTCCCGAAGGAGCTTTCTGATGGCATTTTTCAAAAAATACAACGGCACCACCAACGCCAAACTCGTGCGTATGGAGCGCCTGATCTGGGCGCTGATCTATGGCGGCCTGCTGGCCATGGTGCTGGGCTATTTCATTGACCAGCAAGGGGCGCAAGACGCTGCACTCTTCTACAACCTCGGCGGCTTGGCTGTTGGGGGTGGTGTAGTGATGATTTTTCTTCGCTCACGCTTACGCGGCGAATAGCCCGCTTATCTCTCTATCGCTGAGGGGACAGCGTTTGGTGCAGGCCTCTGCGCACAATGCCATCCACCTTTTTGACAACTCCGGGCTGACACCATGACACGCACTATCCAACAACTTTTCGACCTCACCGGCAAAACTGCACTCATCACCGGCGGCTCACGCGGGCTGGGCTTGCAGCTGGCCCACGCGCTCGGCGAAGCCGGTGCCAAAGTGCTGATCAGCTCGCGCAAAGCGGCTGACCTGGAAGAGGCATGCGCCGAGCTGCAAGCCGCCGGAATTGACGCCCGCTGGGTGGCTGCCGACTGCGCCAAGGAATCTGAAATTCACCGCCTGGCCGACGAGACCCTGCAGCGCTTGGGCGACGTGGATATTCTGGTCAACAACGCGGGCGCCTCTTGGGGCGCGCCTGCTGAAGACCACCCGCTGGACGCCTGGGACAAGGTGATGAACCTCAATGTGCGCGGCTACTTTTTGCTCAGCCAAATCATTGCCAAGAAGAGCATGATTCCGCGCAAAACTGGTCGCATCATCAACTTGGCCTCCATTGCCGGGCTCAACGGCAACCCGCCGGCCATGCAGACCATTGCCTATAACACCTCCAAGGGTGCGGTCATCAACTTCACCCGCGCTCTGGCCGCCGAATGGGGCAAGTACAACATCACCGTCAACGCGGTGTGCCCGGGCTTTTTCCCCAGCAAAATGACCGCCGGCTTGCTGCAGGCCATGGGCGAAGAAAACCTGGCCGCTGCCGCACCGCTCAAGCGCCTGGGTGACGACGAAGACCTCAAGGGCCTTTGCGTTCTGTATGCGTCCGACGCTGGCAAACACATCACCGGCCAGTGGCTGGCGGTGGATGGCGGCGTGAGCGTGGTGACCGGTGCATGAGTAAGCTCTGGGAAAAGGCGGTGGGCTTCGGCGTCGACATTCCCTTTGTGACCCACTTGGGTTTCGAGCTCACGGTGTTTGAGGGCGGGCGCTCCGAGATTTGCTACACGCCCAAGCATGAGCACCTGAACTCATTCAACGTGACCCACGGCGGCGCACAAATGACCCTGCTGGACGTGACCATGGCCAGCGCGGCGCGCAGCGAGTCGCCTGAGCTCGGCGTGGTCACCATTGAAATGAAGACGAGCTTCATGCAACCCGCTGTTGGCGCCCTGACCGCCAAGGGTGAGCTGATGCACCGCACCGCCACCCTGGCGTTCACCCAAGCCACGGTGTTTGATGCCAACGGCAAAGCCTGCGCCCACGCCACCGGCACCTTCAAGTACATGAAGCGCCTGGCCACGGGGTCACGCAGCGTGAACGCGCTGAACACACCGGGCAGCGGCATTGCCACCGACTAGGAGATTAAGGTTCAAATCGGCCTCTAGCCCCCGTTAAATATGCGCAAGCAGCTATCAAAATAATAGCGTTTGAGGAGACAGCATGCACAGCGAGACGCGTTTTCCGGCCACCCATGCGGTGTTCAACCAGGCTGCGCCCTTGGCGGATACCAATCTGCTGGAGGGCAACCGTGCGCTGCAATCGGCACTAGCGTTTCACGCGCCGGGCCTGGACTGTGCGCCGCTCCATGCGCTGGGTGCCACACTGGGCAGCGCCGAGCTGCAAACCCACGCCCGCCTTGCCAACATCCACCCGCCGGTGCTGCACACCCACGACCGCACCGGTCACCGCACAGACCGGGTGGAGTTTCACCCCAGCTACCACGCGCTCATGGGCCACGCCGCAGGCGCTGGCCTGCACGGCAGCCCCTGGGCCGCCCATGCCGGGCCGCATGCGCACACCCGCCGCGCGGCGGCTTTCATGCTGTTCACTGAGACGGAGCCGTCCATCCTGTGCCCCATCTCCATGACCTACGCGGTGCTGCCCGCGCTGCGTGGCAACCCGGCGATTTTTGAGGCCTGGGCCCCCGGGCTGATGGCGCAGGCCTACGACCCGGCGTTCACCTTGTTCAGCCGCAAACGCGGCCTGACCATGGGCATGGGCATGACTGAAAAGCAGGGCGGCTCCGACGTGCGGGCCAACACCACCCAAGCCACACCCGACGGTGAAGACGCTTGGGGCCGGCGCTTTACCCTGCGGGGGCACAAATGGTTTTTTTCTGCCCCCATGTGCGACGCCTTTCTGGTGCTGGCGCAGAGTCCGGCCGGCTTGTCGTGCTTTTTTGTGCCGCGCATTCTGCCGGACTTTGCCGATCCACAAGCAGCCGGCACGGTGAATGCCATCCGCATCCAGCGCCTGAAAGACAAACTGGGCAACCACGCCAATGCTAGCTCCGAGGTGGAGTTTCAGGACGCTACGGCCTGGCTGGTGGGGGTCGAGGGGCGCGGTGTTCCGCAAATTTTGGAAATGGGCACCATGACCCGGCTGGACTGCGCGCTGGGCACCACCGGCTTGATGCGTCAGGCCCTCAGCATCGCGCTGCACCACACCGCCCAGCGCCAGGCTTTTGGCAAACCCTTGATCGAGCAAGCGCTGATGCGCAATGTGCTGGCCGACCTTGCTATCGAAGCCGAAGCGGCTTGCGCACTGTCTATGAGGCTTGCGCACGCTTTTGACCATGGAAACGACCCGCATGAACTGCTCATGGGCCGCTTGCTCACCCCGGTCGCCAAATACTGGATCTGCAAGCGCGGCGCAGCGTTTGCCCAAGAGGCCATGGAGTGCCTGGGCGGCAACGGCTATGTGGAGGAGGGGGGCGAGGGCACCATGGCCCGCATCTACCGCGAGATGCCGCTCAACTCCATCTGGGAAGGTGCCGGCAACATCATGGCGCTGGACCTGCTGCGCGCCTTGCGCAAGGGCGACGCGGCCGCCGCTCTGGCCCGCGAACTGGCGCCCGCCCGTGCCGCCCACCCTGCACTGAAGCGATTGGCCGCCAGCCTGCCGGCCCGGGTGGAACTCATGGCCACCGAAATAGAAGCCCGCCGCCTCGCGCAAGATGTGGCACTCGCGGTGCAAGCTGCGCTGTTGTGGCAAACCGCGCCCCGCGCCGTGGCCGAGGCGTTTTGCGATTCGCGCCTGGCGGGCAACTGGGGCTACAGCTTCGGCACCCTGGGCGCTGCCACCGATTTCGACACCATTCTTCAGCGTGCCACGCCCTACTGAGCGCTGTTTCACACCTTATTCACTGGAGCCCCCATGACAGACCTGATTCTTCACCACTACCCGACGTCGCCCTTCTCTGAAAAAGTGCGCCTCGTGCTGGGCTACAAGCAGCTGGCCTGGAAGTCCGTGGTCATCCCGGCCATCATGCCCAAGCCCGATGTGGTGGCCCTGACCGGTGGCTACCGCAAGACGCCGTTTTTGCAGATCGGGGCCGACATTTATTGCGACAGCGCCTTGATCTGCGATGTGCTGGAGCACCTGCAGCCCGCGCCCACGCTCTACCCCGAGGCCGACAAGGGCTTGAGCCGCATCGTGGCGCAGTGGGCCGACACCACCCTGTTCTGGGCGGCCATGGCCTACAACCTGCAGCCCAAGGGAGCCGCGTCGATGTTTGAAGGCGCGCCGCCCGAGGCCGCCAAAGCCTTCGGCGCAGACCGGGCCGCCATGTCCAGCGGCATGAACCGCCTGCGCCCGGCCGACGCCACCGCCGCCTACAAAAGCTACCTGCGCCGCATCGCCAGCATGCTGGACAGCCAGGACTTCTTGCTGGGCAATGCCCCGTGCGTGGCGGACTTTGCCGCATACCACCCCTTGTGGTTCAGCGCCAAACGGGTGCCGATCATGGCTGACATCCTGACCGCCACCCCGCAGGTTCTGGCCTGGATGGGCCGCATGGCCGCCATCGGCCATGGCCGCATGGAGAAACTGAGCGCTACAGAATCAATAGCTATCTGCGCAAAATCCGCGGGGGCTACAGCACCTTTAGACCACTATTTTCAAGATGAACACGGCATTGCGCTGGGCAGCGAGGTCACCATTGCAGCCGAGACCTTCGGCCAGGAAGCCACCGCAGGCACCCTGGTCGCCGCCACCCGCACCCGCTTCACACTGAAGCGTGTGGATGAGCGCGCCGGTACGGTGCACGTGCACTTTCCGCGTATTGGCTATGTGCTCAAGGCAGCGCAAGTATGAGCTTGGATATCCAATGGCAGTGGCTCGCGTTTGATGCGCTGAGCCGCGAACAGCTCTATGAACTGCTGCGCCTGCGTAGCGAGGTCTTTGTGGTGGAGCAGAACTGCGTATTTCTGGACATGGATAACCTCGACCAACAAGCCATACACCTTCTGGGAGTGAGGGTGGCTGCGGGTTCTGCGCAGGTCAAGGAGGAGCCCGCGCAGCGGGCGGGGGACACGGAGCACAGCCCGCAGCTGCCCTCACTCCCCGGCGAGGGTGTTGGACAGGCAAAGACCGAACTCATTGCCTACGTGCGTTGCTTTCCCGCCGGAGTGACGTTCGACGAAGCCAGCATAGGCCGCGTAGTGACCAAGCCCGACGCTCGCGGTGGCGGTCTCGGCCACCTGCTGATGGCGGAAGCCGTCAAAGCGCTGGAAGGCGAGTGGGGCGCAAAAGCAATTCGCATCGGCGCGCAAGCCCACCTCAAATCCTTTTACGAGCGTCACGGTTTTGTCGATGTGGGCAAGCCTTATATCGAAGACGGCATTCCGCACCTGGAAATGCTACGCGGCGCCTGAATAGCAGCGCCGACCCATTCCTATAACGAGGAGAACATACGTGATTGAAGACTTCCAAGGCAAAACCGCCGTATTGACCGGCGCTGGCTCCGGCTTCGGCCTGGAGTGCGCGCGCATTGGCGCTCGGCTGGGCATGAACCTGGTGCTAGCCGACGTGCAGCAAGACGCGCTCGACCAAGCCGTGGCCGAAATGCAAGCCGCTGGCGCCCAAGTGCTGGGCATGCGTGTGGACGTGTCGCAGGCCGCGCAGGTGGAGGCACTGGGTGCGGCCACGCTGCAGCGCTTCGGCGCGCCGCACCTCGTATTCAACAACGCGGGTGTGGGGGCAGGGGGCCTGATTTGGGAGAATACCGCCCGTGACTGGGAGTGGGTGCTGGGCGTCAACCTCATGGGCGTGGCCCATGGCGTGCGGGTGTTCACCCCCATGATGCTAGAGGCCGCCCGGCAAGACTCCGCCTGGCGGGGCCACATCGTCAACACCGCCAGCATGGCAGGCCTGCTCAACGCACCCAATATGGGGGTCTACAACGTGAGCAAACACGCCGTGGTGTCGCTCAGTGAAACCCTGTACCAGGACCTGGCGCTGGTCACCGACCAAGTGTCCGCCAGCGTGCTGTGCCCCTTCTTTGTACCCACCGGCATCAGCCAGAGCGAGCGTAATCGCCCCTCCGACGCGCCCCCCTCACAACCCACCCGCAGCCAACTCATCGGCCAAGCCATGACTGACAAGGCGGTAACGAGTGGAAGGGTCACGGCCTCCGAGGTGGCACAGTTGGTGTTTGATGCCGTGGCCGAGGGTCGCTTCTACATCTACAGCCATCCCAAAGCCATAGGCTCGGTGCAGACCCGCATGGAAGATGTGATGCAGGCCCGCAACCCCACGGACCCGTTTGCCCACAAGCCCGAGCTGGGCACAGAACTTCGAAAAGCCCTGCGAACTCCGGCTTGAACGCGGTCACCTTGAGGTAGAGTAAACGCTGGTCACGGCCCTGGGGCCTGTACCGGTTTACTTTGGAGCATGTGATGCGCTGGAATTTCCCTACCTGCCGGATCTCACTGTTTGCAATTTTGTGCCTCGGATTACAGGCTACATTCGCGGCTGGACTCAAGGTTCAGGTACAAGACAAGAATGGCAAACCCCTGGCTAACGCAGTGGTTTTTCTGGAGTCGGGTGAGGCGCGTGCTGCTGCCAAACCTCTCAAGGGCATCGAAGTGTCTCAGGCGGCCAAGCAGTTTTCGCCGGCGATTACGGTGGTGACCACGGGAACCCCGGTGCTGTTTCCCAACAACGATACGGTGCGCCACCATGTGTATTCCTTTTCTCCGGCCAAAACCTTTGATTTAAAGCTCTACGCCGGTGTTCCTGCGAACCCGGTGGTGTTTGACAAGGGCGGTGTGGCGGTGATCGGCTGCAACATCCATGACAACATGGTGGCCTGGGTCATCGTGGTAGATACCCCCTATTTCGGAAAAACCGATGCCCAAGGGCAGCTCACCCTCGAGGCTCCGGCCGGTACTTACAAACTACGCACTTGGCATGCCACCCTGCCAGTTGGCGCGCCGGCGGCGGAGCAAAGCCAGTCAGTGGGCGGCAGCGCGCCGGTGGTGATCAAACTGGCAGGGAGCACCGCTTGAAAATCACCACTGCGGTTGCCCGCTGGGGCGTAGGCACCAAGTTTGTCGCGTTTTCGCTGGTGTTGCTGCTGCTGATCCAAGCGGCTGTGTACGGCGTGGTGCAAGTCAACATCGAGCGCAACGTGCGCGGGCAGGTCAAGCAGGAGTTGGTCACCGGCGAGCGTTTTTGGTGGCAGCTGTTGGACCAGAACGCACAGCGTCTGAGATTTGGAGCGGAAGTGGTGGCCAAAGATTTTGGCTTCCGTTCGGCCCTTGGAAGTGGCGATATTGAAACCTTGCGGTCCACCCTCGAGAACCACGGCGGGCGCGTCAACGCTACGGTGACCGCCTACCTGGATCCACAATTTGAACTCAAAGCCACGGGTTTTGAAATCGCCGCACAAGACAAGTTGAGCCCCGTGTTGCACCGTGTGGCCAATGAGTTGGGGAGCAACGATCTCACCTACAAAATCGAGCAGATCGACGCCAAACTGTTTCAGTTTGTGATGGTCCCAGTCAAGGCTCCATTGACCATCGGGTGGGTACTCATGGGCTTCTCGCTGGAGCAAAGCCAAGCAGATGCCATGTTCGAGCTCTCCCATGTGCACATCGCATTGTTGAGCAAGAGCCGCTCAGTGCTGCTGAGCAGCCTGCCCCAAGAACTGAACAGCCCCTTACAAGAGTTGGGCAGCTCTGGCGACCTGCAGCTGTCCGATGACACGCTGGTGATTCAAGAGAGTGCAGCCCGCCCGCAGGTCAAAGGCATCGATACCTATGTGTTGCGCTCATTGGATGAGGTGGTGGCACCCTACCGCAAGGTACAGCTCGCGCTGTTACTCATCACCGCGATTGGCTTGGGCTTGTTTGCGCTGGGCAGCACACTGTTGGCGCAACGGGTGACCGTGCCCTTGCGTTCGCTGGCTGGAGCCGCAGAACAACTCAGCCGGGGAGATTATTCACAGGCTTTGCCTGCGATGCGGCACCGGGACGAGGTCGGCGATTTGTCACGCGCATTCAACAAAATGCGAGGCAGTATCCAGGCACAGCAACATGAAATCATGCAGTTGGCGTATTGGGATCGCCTCACCGGTCTGCCCAACCGTACCCAGTTCCGGGACCTGATCAAGCAATCCATCCAGGCCAGTGTTGCGGGGGGTGGGGAGGCGCAGCCTGTCACGGTCATCATGCTGAATCTGGACCGTTTTAAACACGTCAATGACGTATTGGGCTACGCCTTCGGAGATCGCTTGCTCAAAGCTGTTGCTGAGCGCTTGGCCGCTCAGATCACCCCGGAGCAGGGCACGGTAGCCCGCTTGGGGGGCGATGAATTCGGGGTGATGGTGGAAGACCTCGACGCGCATGCCGCAACCCACATCGCAGCCCAGATTTCCAAAGCCTTTGAAGCCCCCTTGAGACTGGAAGACCAGACGGTGGACTTGAGCGCAGGCATCGGCGTGGCATCTTGGCCCATGCACGCTCAGGATGTTGACATGCTCCTGAGCCGCGCTGAAATTGCCATGTATGTCGCCAAGCGCAAGACGACCGGTACGCAGGTGTATGACCCGGCGTTGGACTCCTCCAGCACGCAGACGCTCTCTTTACTCACCGAACTCCGGCATGCCGTGGAAGACGGGCAGTTGCGCCTGTACCTTCAGCCCAAGCTCAACCTGGCAGACAACACGGTCGTCTCGGCCGAGGCGCTGGTGCGGTGGCAACATCCGGTGCGCGGGTTGGTGCCGCCGATGCAGTTCATCCCCTTCGCCGAACAAACGGGTTTTGTGCGCCAGCTGACGCTGTGGATGTTTGAAGAGGTCGCAAAAGAGCTGCCACGTCTGCGCGCTGACGGTCGCCCGTTGCGGATCGCCATCAACCTGTCGACCCGGGATTTGCTGGACCAAGAGTTTCCCGCCAAGCTCGATGCCATGATGCTCAAGCACAACGCACCCACCAGCGCCTACTGCCTCGAAATCACGGAAAGCGCCATCATGGACGACCCGGAACGCGCGGAAGCAACGCTAAACCGTCTCTCCGAGCGGGGCTTCAAATTGTCGATTGACGATTTCGGCACCGGTTACTCATCACTGGCCTACCTCAAGCGACTGCCCGTGAATGAACTCAAAATCGACAAATCCTTTGTCATGGGCATGGAACGCGACGAGAGTGACGCCAAAATTGTGCGCTCGACCATCGACCTCGCGCACAACCTCGGTTTGAGCGTGGTGGCCGAAGGTGTGGAAAACCAGGCGATTCTGGACAAGTTGTCGGAGCTCCATTGCGACGAAGCGCAGGGCTATCACATGAGCCGCCCGATTCCTCTGCCGGAGTTCATTGCCTGGCGGGCCGCTCACCTCGCCCGGACCGGCGCCTGATTCAGGCTGCGGCCCTTCGCTGGGCCCAGCGCAGCTGGTAGGCGTAGGCCACACGGTAGGTGGTCAGTTGAACGCCCACCGTGTCTTCCAGGTTCACTCCGTAGCCGCCGCCCATTGTGATGACGGTGGGAATACGTCGCTGCCAGCACCAGTCCAGCACCCGGCGGTCGCGGGCCTCAAGCCCGTCCGCACTCAACTTCAGACGCCCGAGGCGATCGCCCTCATGCGGATCGGCACCGGCCAAGTACAGCACTAGACCGGGGTTGAACTGCCCCTCCAGCGTTTGCAGGGCGTGCTCCAACGTGCTCAGGTACTCCGCGTCCGCGCAACCATCGGGCAAACCGATATCGAGATCGCTGGCTTCTTTGCGGAAAGGGAAGTTTTTTTCCCCATGCAGCGACAGCGTGAACACCGAGTCGTCGCCTTGGAACACACTGGCGGTGCCATTGCCTTGGTGAACATCGAGGTCAATGACCGCCACCTGCAGAGGGCTTCGGCGACTGCCGTCAGGGTGCTTCTGGCGCCCCCATTCGGCCTGTAACACCCGCGCCGCAACGGCCAGGTCGTTGAAAACACAAAATCCACCGCCCTTGTGGGCATAGGCATGGTGAGTGCCTCCGGCCAAGTTGGCCGCCACGCCCTCGCGCAGGGCCATGCGGGCTGCCGCCACCGTGGCGCCTACTGAGCGCAAGGCCCGCTCCGCCATGGCCGGGCTCCAGGGGAAGCCGATCTCGCGCAACACGGCAGGGTCGGCTGTGCCCTGCAGTATGGCGTCGATATAGGCTGGCGTGTGCACCAGCGCCAACTCGCCCTCGGTGGCGGCGGGCGCCTCTACGAGAGCAATGTCCGGCAACTCTTCGGAAATGCGATCCCGCAGCATGCGGTACTTGGCCATCGGGAACCGGTGCCCCTCGGGCAAGGGGAGAACAAACTGGTCGGAATAGAAAGCGCGCATGCCGGGATTGTGTCAAAACACCGCATTTCGATGCTCTGTGGGGACTTGAATTGACGGTGGGGCGGTAGAGGCCTAAAAAAATGAGAAAATACGCGTTTTCTCACCAACCTCAACAGGATCGCCACATGGGCAACAAAATCTTTACCGAAGCAGATCGCAAAGCTACTCCCGCTCCCAAGCCATTGCCCGGCTACACCTTGCCCACCGGCGGCCGTGGCCAACGCGTAAGCTTGGAGCGTGGTGTTGCTACCCGTAGCAAGAAGAACCCCGGCAAGCGTCACAGCTAAGCCGCAGAGGCTGCCGGCCTGACGCCGCAGCTTCTCGCTTCCCAAAACAAAAGGCCCTGAATCAGGGCCTTTTGTTTTGGGAAACGGTCTTGCTTTCGGTCACGCCTTAATGTGTCTCGGCTGCCGGGGCAATCCCTAAACGCCACAGGCTGGTCACCTCGCGGCTGCGCGCCGGGTGCAAGGTGTCGGCCGCGGCCTGACTTTTGCCATGCTGGGGCTTGGCGTCGCTGCGACCCAGCACCACCAGACCGGCGGCTTCAATGGCATCGGCCAGCATGGTGGGGCTGCGCAAGCCCAAACGCTCGGCCAGGTCCGACACAATCAGCCAGCCCTCGCCACCGGGTAGCAGGTGCGCTGGCAGGCCCGCCAGAAATGCCAGCAGCATGCTGCTGTTTTCATCGTAGACCGCGTATTCCACCGGAGCGCTGGGCCGGGCGGGAAGCCAGGGTGGATTGCAGACCACCAGATTCGCCCGCCCCGTGGGAAACATATCAACCCGCTGTAGATCAATAGCCGCCACCACGCCTAAGCGGGCAAAGTTTTCGCCGGCACAGGCCATCGCGCGAGGGTCCTGATCGGTCGCCACCACCTGTGCGACCTTCCGGCGGGCTAAAACTGCAGACAACACGCCGGTGCCGGTGCCGATGTCAAAGGCCCGGTAGGGCACGCCCTGTTGCACTCCGTCTGCATCCTGGGCGGGCAGGGGTTCGGCAGCGACCAGGTCGACATATTCCCCTCGCACTGGAGAAAACACGCCGTAGTGAGGGTGAATGCGGTTTCCGGGCGCCGGTCCCAGCGCTGCTATTTCTACGCCGTTTTTACGCCATTCGCTGGCACTGCGCATGCCCAGCATGTCGCGCAACGACACCACACTGGCTTGCGCTGGCTCCGCCGCTGGTCCCCACGCTTCAGTGCAGGCTTGTCGCGAGTCGGGCGCGCGGCGCAGGGGCATGGCGTAGTCGGCATCGACCGGCACCAACACCATGGCCAATAGACGGGCACGCTGCGCCTGTGCCTGGCGGTGCAGGTGAAAAACCTGGGGGTCCATGGGACCGGCGTCAGGGCGCTGGTCCAGGGGCGCCGCAGGGCGGTCGCTATGGCGGCTTTTGCGTTTTGGCGGGGTGTCGATACGGCGCTGCAGCGCCTGCAGGAGCTGCCGCGCATTGTGAAAGTCGCCCCGCCACAGCATGGCGGTACCGCTGCAGGCCCAGCGGTAGGCGGCATCGGCGGTCAGGGTGTCATCGGCCAGCATGACCTTGGTGGGTGGCGCTGCACCGCGCTCCGAGCGCCAGATGGCAGAACACGCTTGCCCGCCTTCGGTCCAGTGAATCAGGGGGGGAGGTGCGCGGTCGGGCAAGGTGCCGACGCTTGGAGTATTCGGCTGCATCGGTTTGCTCGCTGAGAAGTGGGGTGGGTAGGGGAAGCGGGCCTAGGTTGTAACCTAGAAAGCGGGCTTGGGGGCTGCGCTTATTGCACAAGTGCGTATTTTTTCAGAATGGCGTCGTACACGCCGTTGCCTTGAATGATTTTGAGCCCTGCGTTGAACTGGTCCCGCAGGGCGGCATCTTTGAAAACCGCTTTGCGCGGGCTAGGCGGAAAAATCGGATGGACGGTGAGGGGCTTGCTGTTGTCAAACTGCGGCTCCACCTCCCGCAACAAATAGTGCAGGATGCGGCGGTCACCAATGATGATGTCCACCCGCCCGGCGAACAGCAAGTTGTTTTGAGTGACTTGCAGGGGGTACTCGGTATAGCGGGGGTGCTGACGGGCGACCGCTTTGAAGCGCTCTCCGAGCAACAGGCTTGCATTCTGGAAAGCGGCGACCGAGAAGGCCGACAAATCCTCAATGCGCCTCACCGTGACGTTGCGTGCCGCCAGGGAGATGGCCACGTTTTGGTTGGAGATGTACACCTCCGAAAAGAACCCGAGGTCGCCGATACCTTCGTCCACCGTGAGCAGCATGTCTAGCTGACCTGCCCGAAACAACATCAACCCGCGGGAAGGCGGGAGTTGCTGCGCCTGCATGCCCAGGCCCACGGCTTGCAGCGCCTGGCGCGCAATGTCGGCCTCCAAGCCCGCCTGGCCGCCATCCATGACATAAGGTGGCTTGTTCAAGCCCAGCGCAACGCTCACGACCTGCGCACGGACCCCGCCCGCCAGACAGGCAGCCAGACAAACACCGAGCCATAAAAATCGTGCGTAACGCATTGACAAAGTGTAGGGGCTCTCTGTGGCACACTCGCGCCCTTGATTGGTTTCCATCACCGGTTCAGGCCGGTTTTTTCGCAATGCAGAAAATCATCGCGCAAATTGCGCAAGAAATCCGGGTCCGCCCTCAGCAGGTCGAAGCCGCTGTCGCTTTGTTGGATGGCGGGGCCACGGTTCCGTTTATTGCCCGCTACCGCAAGGAAGTGACCGACGGGCTGGACGATATCCAGCTGCGCGAGCTGGAAGCCCGCCTGAGCTACCTGCGCGAACTGCGCGACCGCAAAGAGGCGGTGGTCAAAGCGATTGACGAGCAAGGCAAGCTCACCCCGGCGCTGCTGGTGGCCATTGATGCCGCCGCCACCAAGCAAGAGGTAGAAGACATTTACCTGCCCTTTAAGCTCAAGCGCCGTACCAAAGGCCAGATGGCGAAAGAAGCCGGTCTGGAGCCGCTGGCCGACGCCTTGTTTGCCGACCCCACCTTGGCACCGCTTGACGCCGCGCTGCCCTATGTCAAGCCGCCGCTCACGCCGGAGCAGATCGCCGACAAGCAGCCTGATTTCTCCAACACCCTGGCGGTGCTGGACGGAGTGCGCGATATTCTGAGCGAGCGCTGGGCCGAAGACCCGGTGCTGGTGCAGGACCTGCGCGAGTGGCTGTGGCAGGAAGGCCTGTTCCGCTCCAAGCTGATGGACGGCAAGGATGAAAACAACGCCGATGTGGCCAAGTTCCGCGATTACTTTGACTACGACGAGCCCATCGGCCGCGTGCCCAGCCACCGTGCGCTGGCGGTGTTCCGTGGCCGCTCGCTGGATATTCTGGATGCCAAGCTGGTGCTTCCAGAGCCAAATGTGCCTCCAGCCCCCGCTGTTGCTGCGCAAGCAGCTCCTAATTCTGTAGCAAAACCTGTGCGCCCTGCAGCGGTGGTGTCCTTGGCAGAAGGGCGCCTGGCGCTCAAGCTGGGCTGGAGCCACCAAGGCCGCGCGGCCGACGACTTGCTGCGCAAGTGCGTGGCCTGGACCTGGAAGGTCAAACTCAGCCTGTCCACCGAGCGCGACCTGTTTGCCCGCCTGCGCGAAGACGCAGAGAAAGTCGCCATCAAGGTGTTTGCCGATAACCTGCGCGACCTGCTGCTGGCGGCCCCTGCCGGCCCGCGCGTGGTGCTGGGTCTGGACCCCGGCATCCGCACTGGCGTGAAAGTGGCCGTGGTGGACTCCACCGGCAAGCTGGTAGACACCGCCACCGTGTTTCCCCACGAACCCCGCAAAGACTGGGAAGGCTCGCTGCACACCTTGGGCAAGCTCTGCGCCAAGCACAGCGTGAACCTGATTGCCATCGGCAACGGCACCGCCAGCCGCGAGACCGACAAGCTGGCCGCCGACCTCATCAAGCTCCTGGCCAAGATGGCCGACCAAGCCGGCGCCCCGGAGCTGAAAATTGACAAGGTGGTGGTGAGCGAGGCGGGCGCCTCGGTGTACTCCGCCAGCGAATTTGCCTCGCAAGAAATGCCCGATGTCGACGTGAGCCTGCGCGGCGCGGCCTCTATTGCCCGCCGCCTGCAAGACCCGCTGGCGGAGCTGGTGAAAATCGACCCCAAGAGCATTGGCGTGGGCCAGTACCAGCACGATGTGAACCAGAGCGAGCTTGCCAAAACGCTGGACGCGGTGGTGGAAGACTGCGTGAACTCCGTGGGCGTGGACCTGAACACGGCCTCGGTGCCGCTGCTATCCCGCGTGTCGGGCCTGTCGGGCACCGTGGCCAAAGCCGTGGTGCGCTGGCGCGAGAGCAACGGCGCCTTCGGTAGCCGCCAGGACTTGATGAAGGTGACCGGCCTGGGTGCCAAGACCTTTGAGCAGGCGGCAGGCTTTTTGCGCATACGCGGCGGGAGCAACCCGTTGGACATGACTGGCGTGCACCCCGAAACCTACCCCGTGGTGGAGCAGATCATGGTGAAAACCGGCAAGCCGGTGGCCGAGATCATGGGCCGGGCCGACATGCTCAAAACGCTCAAGCCTGAGTTGTTTGCTTCCCCGCAGTTTGGTGTGATCACCGTCAAAGACATCTTCACCGAGCTGGAAAAGCCCGGCCGCGACCCGCGCCCAGACTTCAAGGTCGCCCGCTTCAACGATGGTGTGGAAGACATTGCCGACCTCAAGGAAGGCATGATTCTGGAAGGCACCGTGAGTAACGTGGCGCAGTTCGGCGCCTTCATCGACCTGGGCGTGCACCAGGACGGTCTGGTGCATGTGAGCCAACTGGCGCACAAGTTTGTGAACGATGCCCGCGAGGTCGTCAAAACCGGCGACATCGTCAAAGTGCAGGTGGTGGAGGTCGATGTGGCCCGCAAGCGCATCGGCCTGACTATGAAAATAGGAGCAGCTCCCGCAGGCGCTAAGGGGGCTGGTGGCCAAAAAGCCGGTGATAACCGCTACCAGGGTCCGGCCCGTGGCGAGCGCCAAGCGGGCAGCTACCGCGATAACGCCCCCTCGGGCAACTCGGCCATGGCCTCGGCATTTGCCAAGCTCAAGCGATAAGGTGTCTGTCCTGTGCGCGGGCTGCGCACAGGACATAATTGACCCACGTTGTTTCTTGCATTGGAGGCTTGCGCCATGAATCTCAGTGCTTTGTTGGAGCAGCAGTTCCATCTGCCCAGCATTCCCAAAGTGGTGGCACTGTTGCTGAGCGAGTTGGAGCGCCCAGAGGTTGACCTGCACAAGGTCAACCGCCTGATTAGTACCGACCCGGCGCTCACCACCCGTTTGCTGCAACTGGCCAACTCCAGCTTTTTTCAACAATCGGGCAAGATCAGCACAGTATCCGAAGCGCTGGCCTTGCTGGACCTCAGCCACGTGCAAAGCATGGCCCAGTTGGCGGCCGCCGCGGCCTCGCCCAAGGCGGTGCCCGGCATTCAGTTGCCCCAGTTTTGGGAGTACAGCCTGAATGTGGCAAAACTCTCCCGCTCACTGGCAACGCTGGTGCGCTTGAATCCGCAGGCGGCGTTCACGACCGGCTTGATTCATGGGGTCGGGGAGTTGGCCATGCACCTGGCCATGCCCGATGTGTGCGCCATGCTCGACCAGGAGATTCCCGCCCTCGGCCTCAAGCGAGCGTTTGTGGAGCGCAGCGTGCTGGGCTACTGCTATTCCAGCGTAGGCGCCGGTTATGCGCGCATGTGGCAATTCCCGAAGCCGATGGTGGACGCTATCGAACACCAGTACGCGCCGTTTGAGAACAATGTGTACGAACCGCTGGCGGGGGTGATTCACCTGGCCGCCTGGCGCGCACGCGCCAAGGAGGCGCGCCTCACCGAAAAAGGCCTGGCCGTGACCTACCCCGATGCAGTGGGTGTGGCCCTGGGCCTGAACATTGACATGGTGCTGCAGCAAGACCCGTTTGACTGGGCAGCCCACACCTGACCGCACCATGAGAGCTCTTCGAATTTATGCGGGCCCGACCGCCCGTGCATCTTTGGCTGCCCAAG
The DNA here is from genome assembly GCF_013297935.1 of Rhodoferax sp. Taxonomy (GTDB): domain Bacteria; phylum Pseudomonadota; class Gammaproteobacteria; order Burkholderiales; family Burkholderiaceae_C; genus Allorhodoferax. The sequence continues at coordinate 49,225 of NZ_JAAFIX010000011.1, forward strand.
GTTTGCAGCCGGAGCACGTGGGCACGATCCCCGGTGCAGCCGGCGGCCCCAAGGGGCTGATCCTCGGCCCGATGGACCGGTTTTTGTTCGGCGATTGGCTACTCCGCTCCAGCCAACCGGTAGACCTGGTGGGCGCCTCGATAGGCGCCTGGCGCATGGCTACCGCTTGTTTACATGAGCCGGTGGCCGCCTTTGAGCGGCTGGAGCACGATTACATTCACCAGCACTATGAGCTCGCCCCGGGCCAGAAAAGGGTGAGCGCAGACCAGGTGAGCGAAACCTTCGGGCGCAACCTGCTGGCCTTTTATGGCGGGCGGGTGCCCGAAGTGCTGAACCACCCGCGCTACCGGCTGCACATCGTGACCTCCCGGGGCCGGCACCTGCTGGGTACCGAACACAAGCTGCGTACCCCGCTGGGCTATCTGGGGGCTTTTTTGACCAATACCGTCCAACGCAAGGCCATGGGGGCCTGGCTGGAGCGGGTGGTGTTTTCCACCGGTGGAGCAGGGCAGGCGATGGCCCCCTTGCCGTTTGACACGCGGGACTACCGGACACGGCGGGTGCTGCTGGACGATGCGAACTTCAACCCCGCGCTGCAAGCGAGCTGCTCTATTCCGTTTGTGCTGCGGGCTATTCAAGACATTCCCGGTGCCCCGCCGGGCGCCTATTGGGATGGCGGCATTACCGACTACCACCTGCACCTGAACTACGCCGCTCCCGGCCTGGCGCAAAGTGCTATCAATTCAGGAGCTACTAGCGCATATTCCACGAGGGCTAGCGGCATAAATGATGCTAAAAAGCTCGTGCTGTATCCGCATTTTCAGAAAAGCGTGGTGCCGGGCTGGCTCGACAAAGGCCTGAAGTGGCGGCACCGGAGCAGCCCGTTTTTAGACACCATGGTGCTCCTGGCGCCCGATCCGGAGTGGGTGAAAACTTTACCGAACAGCAAACTTCCGGACCGCACAGACTTTACGCACTACGGCAATGATCTGGATGCACGGGTAAAGGCGTGGACACGCGCCACCCGTGCCAGCCAGCAGTTGGTGGACGAGTTCATCGCCTGGCTGGACAAGCCCGACATGAACTTGGTACACCCGCTATGACCTTCCTGCGCTTCCCGCCTGCAGCCCTCACCATGTTGCTCAGTCTGTGCCTGCTCGCGCCCGCCGCGCCGGTATGGGCCGGGCCCATGCTAGACCGGATCAAGCAGCACCTGATGGAGCGCCGCGAAGGTGCCGGAAGAACGGCCGCAGACGAGGGCCTGGAAGACCCGGACGGCAACGCCTCCAGTGACAACCGGCTCAAAGTCCTGCGCGATGTGCCCTATGGCAATGACGCCCGGCAAAAGATGGATGTTTACCTGCCGGAAGGCAGCGCGAGCGGGGCAGCGCCGGTCATCTTCATGGTGCATGGCGGTGCCTGGCGTACCGGCGACAAACGCAACAGCAATGTGGTGGACAACAAGGCCAATCGCTGGCTGGCCAAGGGGTTTGTGTTTGTATCGGTCAACAACCGCCTGCTCCCCGAAGCGGACCCCTTGGACCAGGTCCGCGATGTGGCCCGCGCTCTGGCTGCAGCACAGTCCAAGGCGCCGGGTTGGGGCGCGGATTCCAAACAATTTGTCTTGATGGGGCATTCGGCGGGAGCTCACTTGGTTGCCTTGCTGGCATCTTCACCCGTCTACGGGCCGCAGGCCGGAGCCCAACCCTGGCTGGGTGCGGTGTTGTTGGACAGTGCGGCGCTGGATGTTGCCCCCATCATGAAGCAGCGCCATTTCAAGCTCTATGACCCGGCTTTTGGCACCGACCCGGATTTCTGGAAGGCCGTTTCCCCGCTGCAGCAATTGCACGCAGGCGCCAAACCCATGCTCGCGGTGTGCTCGACCCGGCGCGAAGACTCCTGTGCCCAAGCCAAAGTATTCAGCGCCCATGCCACCAGCTTGGGCGTCAAAGTGGTGCTGCTCGGACAAGACATGAGCCACGGCGATATCAACAAGGACTTGGGCAGCGCCGGAGCCTACACCCTGGCGGTCGAGCAATTCATAGGCGGGCTCAGCCCCGCCTTAGCCGGCGCGCTGGCTCGCTAAAGGGCCGCCAGCAGCATGTGGCGGTAGTCCTCTACCGTGGCCAGGCGGGGGTTGGTTTTATGACAGTGGTCCGCAAGAGCACCACCAATAATCTGCTCAAACTGCTCCTCGCGCACGCCCAAGGCAGCCAAACCGGTGGGTAGCCCCAAGCGGGCATTCATGTCTTTGACCGCAGCACCGAGATCCCCCGAACTCTGCAGCCCCATCGCATGGGCCATGCGCTGCAGCCGTTTGTCTTTTTGCACCGACTCGGCTTCTGCATTGAAGGCAATCACCGCGGGCAGAAACATGGCGTTCAGGGTGCCATGGTGCAGGCGCGGGTCGACCCCGCCCAAGCTGTGGCTGAGCGAATGCACGCAACCCAACCCTTTCTGAAATGCCATGGCGCCCTGCATGCTGGCACTCATGAGCTGGGTGCGGGCCTCCAGGTCCCGGCCATCGGTGGTGGCGCGCTCGATGTGGGCCCACGCACGCTCTAAGCCATCCAGAGCAATGCCATCGGCAGGCGGGTTGAAGGCGGCCGCCATAAAGGTCTCCATGCAGTGGGCCACGGCATCCATGCCGGTTGCCGCTGTCAGACGCGGGGGCAGCCCCACCGTGAGCTCCGGGTCACAGAGGGCCGCTTTGGGCACCAGGTGCCAGCTGTGAAAGCCGAGCTTGCGGTGGTCGTCGACGATGATGATGGCGCCCCGGGCCACTTCGCTCCCGGTGCCGCTGGTGGTCGGGACCGCAATCAGGGGGGCCACCTGATCGGTAATCCGCACCGAGCCGCCCTCTATGGTCGCGTAGTGGGTGAGGGGGCCTTCGTGGGTAGCGGCAATGGCCACGCCTTTGGCGCAATCGATCGCCGAGCCTCCGCCCACGGCAATCAGGCCATCACACCCTTGAGAACGGTACATGTCGGCGGCGGCCCGGACGGCGGCCTCGGTGGGGTTGGACGGCGTCTGGTCGAACACGGCGTACGGCATTCCCCCCAGCGCATCGAGCGCCTTTTGCAAAATGCCGGCGGCCTTCACGCCCGCATCCGTCACGATCAAAGGCCGTGAAATACCAATGCGCTCACACTCGCTGCGCAGCAGGCGGATGGCGCCGCAATCGAACTGAATCTGGGTCACGTAGTAGATCAAAGACATGGTGCCGCCGTGTAGGATTGAACGAATTCCGACTGTAGCGATTTCACCGCCTCTCATGAGTCACCACTTTGACCCCCACGCAAATCCCCGCAATTTGCTCACACCCGCCACCCTGAAGGTAGTGGACAGCATTGCGCGGGCGGGGCACGTGCCCATGCACGCCATGAACGCCACCCAGGCCAAGGCCGCCTACGCCGCAGCGGCCAATGTGCTGGAGCTGCCGATTCAAAAAGTGCTCCGCGTGGAAGACTTCACCATTCCCGCGCGGGACGGCACGCTGCTGCCAGCGCGGCATTACGCCACCACGCTCGGAACTTTGCCGGTCTTGCTCTACCTGCACGGAGGCGGCTTCACGGTAGGCAGCATTGCCACCCACGACGGCCTGTGTCGCAGGCTGGCACACCTGGCAGGCTGCGCGGTGGTCTCGCTGGACTACCGGCTCGCGCCGGAGTACCAGTTTCCCACGGCCCATGAAGACTGCTGGGATGCCTTGCAGTGGATCGCCCGGCATGGCCCCGAGCGCGGCCTGGACGCCTCGCGCCTCGCAGTCGGCGGCGATAGTGCGGGCGGCACACTGTCAGCGGCCTGCGCCATTGAGGCGCGCGACCACCAGCTGCCGCTGGCCTTGCAGCTCTTGTTTTACCCGGGGTGCGCGGGCCACCAGGACACGGCCTCTCACCGCAAATTCGCCAAAGGTTTTGTGCTGGAGGAGCCGAGCATCAGTTACTTCTTCGGGCACTACGTGCGCACACCTGCCGACCGCGACGACTGGCGCTTTGCCCCGCTGGACGGCAAGCGCCCGGACGGCTTCGAGGTCGACCTGGGTGGCGTGGCACCCTCGTGGGTAGGCCTGGCCGAATGTGACCCGCTGGTGGACGAAGGCGTTTTGTATGCCGACCGGCTGCGCATGGCCGGCGTGGCGGTGGACTTGGAGATTTACCGCGGCGTCGTGCATGAGTTCATCAAAATGGGGCGGGCCCTGCCGGAGGCCCACACCGCCCACCAGGACGCTGCCCGCGCTTTGCGAGCCGCCTTTCAACTCACATAGGAACCCGCACCATGACATGGACACCCCAGGACTTCAAATTCCTCCACCCGCTGCGCGTCCGCTGGTCTGAGGTGGACATGCAGAAGATTGTTTTCAACGCGCACTATCTCACCTACCTCGACACGGCCATGGCCGCGTATTGGCGTGCCTTGGCCTTGCCCTACAGCGACACCATGGAGTCCCTGGGCGGAGATTTGTTCGTGAAAAAGGCGACGCTGGAGTACCACGCTCCGGCGCTGTATGACGAGGGCTTGCAGGTCGCGCTGCGGCTGCAGTCGATCGGCACGAGTTCGTTGCGTTTTGATGGGGCGGTGTTTCGCGAAGGCGTGTTGCTGACGAGCGCCGAGCTGATTTATGTGTTTGCAGACCCGCAGTCGCGGACCTCCCTCCCTGTGCCCTTGGCGCTTAAATCGGCTTTATCGGCATGGGAAAGCGGCGCACCGGCAGTCAACACCACACTGGGCGACTGGCAGACCCACAAAGACTGCATCACCCCCTTGCGCCATGCGGTCTTTGCGAAAGAACAGGGCATTGCAGCCGACCTGGTGTGCGACGCGGCGGACGAGTCTGCGGTTCATGTAATGGTGTGCAATGGTTTGGGGCGCGCCGTGTCGAGCGGACGGCTGCTGGTGCATGCACCCGGTACGGGTCGCATCGGCCGGATGGTGACGGACAAGGCACTGCGCGGCCAAGGCTTGGCGCGAACGGTGTTGCATGCGCTGATGGAAGCGTCGCGCCAGCGGGGAGACTCCGCCATCGTCCTGCACGCGCAAGCCAGTGCGGTCGGTTTCTACCTCAAGGAAGGTTTCAAGCCCGTGGGGCCGGAGTTCGTGGAGGCCGGCATTGCCCATCAGGAGATGGAGCTCCGCTGGGCTCTCACAAACGTGAAGTCTTAGAACCCCAGGGACGCCAGCAGATCGTCGACATCGTCTTGCTTGAGAGCGTTGTCGGCGGTCTGCGGTCCTTCCAGGACATGGTCATCCACGGATACGCCTGTACCTGAATCGGCTACTTTCGGAGTCGCTACTGCCTCGGGGCTGCTGTCGAGCAGCAGCTGCACCAGCTGCATTTCGGTACGGGTGATGATGTCGATCACCTTCTTGATGACCTGACCGGACAAGTCCTGAAAATCCTGCGCCATCATGATGTCGCTGAGCACTTCGGACTGCTTGGAAGAAAACTCTGCCGTCGAATGGGCAAACTTGCCACAAGTCACCAACAGCCCCTTCGCTTTGTCGTCGCTGTAGTCAGGGTTCTGAGCGAGGCGGGTGAGTGCCTCGCCCAACTCGTCGCCCCGTTTGGCCAAGTCGTCACAGGCCGGCTTGGCGGCCTCCACCAGATTCAGCACCTTGTTGGCCGCGTCCTCCGTCATCTTGCCCACGTAGGCCAATCTGTCCCTTGCGTTGGGAATTTCTTCAACGATGTTGTGGAGTTGGTTGCTACCCAACACCGAGAGTGCTTCGTGCATTTCCCGCGTGATGGATCCCAAACGGGCAAACGCTTCTTCTTTGCTGAGAGGTGTGGACATAAGCGAGCGGGTTCCTTCGGCGCGTTGTCGGTCTATTCTTATTATGAAGTGCGAAACCGCCGGCGTGCCACCTTAATCCTGAAAATCGGAGGGTAAACCGGCCTCAAATATCTTCCAAGAGGGCGTAGGGCAGGGGTAACACCGTCAGTTCGGCACCGGCAACCGACAGCTTCCCGGCTTGGCTGGAGGTTTGCAGCACAACAACTGCCTCATAGCCGCCAGCGGGGTGGGCCGCCGACTGCACGACCTGACCCACCACATTCTCCGGATCATCGTCGGCATAAATTTCCTGTGCCGCAGTCAGCGGGCCGGTCGTGTGAACCCGGTAGGCGCGCCGCTTCAAGGTGCCGCGGAACTGGCTGCGAGCCACCACCTCTTGCCCCGGGTAGCAGCCCTTTTTGAAGCTCACGCCGCCGACGGATTCGTAGTTCAACATTTGAGGAACAAAGGCCTCGAACACCGGCTGCGTCACCATCACCACCCCGGAAGCCACCTCGCCCCATTGCCAGGTGTCGAGTGGCAACGCGGGCCCTGCGGGCTGCGGCGCCCCAGCAGGCGCTATGAGGATTTGTCGTGCCGTGCTCCCCGCAGGGTACAGCGCGACCAAAGAATTCTGATCAAATTCGGTCTTAGCCCATATGGAATATGCGCCATTAGCTATGTTTTTTGTAGCATCGCCCGCCAGGCCCCACAGGTCGTAGGCTTCGCTTGCGTCCGACAACTTGGCTTTGGAGCGCATGACAAACATGGAGAGCCGCTTGAGCGTGGGTGCCAGCAAGTCTTTACTGCAGAGGAGCAAAATTTTTCCATCTTCGCGCTTGAGTCCGATAAAGCTGGCTTGCATCCGCCCTTTGGCATTGCAAAACGCGGCCAGCCGTGCTTGGTCGGTTCCTAAGAGCGAGAAATCCTGGGTGAGCTGGCCATGGATGAATTTGGCAGCGTCATCGCCCTCGATGGCGATAACACCCCAGTGGTTCAAACGGACTACGCCAAAAGGCAGGGCAAAAGAGGGAGCGGGGTTCGATGCGGTCATAGGCTGAATTATGATTCGCGGTTTGATCCAGACAGGAAGTAGGGCTGTGCGCTTTTTTATTGCGGTCGTTCTGGCCATTGCCGCCGTGCTCGCCGGTGCTTTTGCCTGGGTTCACACGCCGATGGCGCAGCAGGCGGAGGTGGTCGACCTGCAAGTCGCCGCCGGGGCCAGCTCACGTGAAGTGGCCAAGCGGGTGCAGGACGCCGGTGTCGACGTGTCGGCCGACCTGTTGTATGCGTGGTTCCGCCTGTCCGGCAAGTCGCGCCAGATCAAGGCGGGCAGCTACGAGATTAATCAAGGAACTACCCCCCGCGATCTTCTAGTGAAGCTGGTGCAGGGTGACCAGGTCTTGCGCACGGTCACCATTGTGGAAGGCTGGACCTTCCCTCAGGCGAGACGGGCCTTGGCCAAGGCGGAGTTTCTGAAGGCCCAAACCCAAGGTCTGTCGGACAGCGATGTGATGGCGGCGCTCGGCCGCGCGGGGCAGGCGCCCGAGGGGCGCTTTTTCCCCGACACCTACACCTATGCCAAAGGCAGCAGTGATCTGGATGTGCTCAAAAGTGCTTTGCAGGCCATGGACAAGCAGCTTGAAGCAGCTTGGAGTTTGCGCCAGCCCGGCCAGTACCTGCAAACGCCGGAGCAGGCGCTGGTGCTGGCCAGCATTATCGAAAAAGAGACTGGCCGGACGGCTGACCAGGCGCTGATTTCAGCCGTTTTCCACAACCGGCTGAAGATCGGGATGCGCCTGCAAACGGATCCAACGGTGATTTATGGGCTTGGTGAGCAATTTGACGGCAATCTGCGCAGAGCCGATTTGCAGGCCGACACGCCTTTCAACACCTACACCCGCAGCGGACTCCCGCCGACCCCTATTTCTTTAGCCGGCAAGTCAGCGCTATTGGCCGCCGTTCAGCCGGAGGCTTCCAAAGCACTTTATTTCGTAGCCCGGGGCGACGGTAGCAGCCAGTTCAGCGTGACGTTGGACGAGCACAATCAAGCCGTCAACAAGTACCAGAGAGGGCGTTGAGCCCAAGAGCATGCAGGGACTATTCATCAGTTTTGAGGGTATTGATGGCGCGGGCAAGTCGACGCACATCGATGCCGTTCGCGTAGCCTTTGAGGCCAGCGGTGCACCAGTGACGCTCACCCGTGAACCTGGAGGAACTCCGCTGGCCGAACGTTTGCGCACCATGGTCCTGAATGATTCCATGGATGCCATGACTGAGGCGCTGCTCGTTTTTGCCGCCCGGCGTGACCATTTACAGCAGGTCATCCTGCCGGCACTGGCACAAGGCCATGTGGTGCTTTGCGATCGTTTTTCCGATGCCAGCTTTGCGTATCAGGGCGGCGGCCGTGGGTTCGACTGGGGCATTCTGGAGACCTTAGAGAAGTGGGTTCAGTCCACAGAAGCTCAGGCTGCGCCAGGCGTGCGAGCCTCGTTGGTCAAACCGGACCTCACCATCTGGTTTGACTTGCCGCCGGCAGTGGCCGCACAACGGCTCTCGCATGCGCGGGTGCCAGACAAATTCGAGTCTCAGCCGCAGGTGTTCTTTGAGAATGTCGCGCAAGGCTATGCGCGCCGGGCAGCAGCCGATGCGACGAGGTTTGCGCGGGTCCATGCAGACCAGACGCAAGATGCCGTTCGGGCAAATGTGTTGGCGGTACTTCGTCAGCGTGGGTACATCCCGGAATGACAGTCGCATCTTGGATTGCGCACCAGCGCGGCGTATTACTCAGCCAGAAAGGACACGCTTGGCTGCTGCAAGGGCCGTCGGGCCTCGGCCACTACACACTGGCCATGGAGCTTGCCCGGGCCTGGCTGTGTGAAAACGCCAGCGGGGAGGGTGCCTGTGGCACCTGTGGAAGCTGTCACGCCATCGATGTGCGCACCCATGCCGACTTGTGCATGCTCATGCCGGAAACCACGGTGCTGGAGCTCGAATGGCCCTTGAGTGAAAAGGCACAGAGCGAGATTGACGACAAGAAGCGCAAGCCCAGCAAAGAAATCAGGGTCGACGCAATGCGCGACGCGGTGGAATTTTCTCAGCGCACGAGTGCGAGAGGCCGGGGCAAGGTCGTGGTGGTGTTTCCCGCGGAACAAATGAACCACGTAACTGCCAACGCGCTCCTGAAGACCCTGGAAGAGCCTGCCGGGGATGTCCGCTTTGTGCTGGCAACCGAATCTGCGCATCAGTTGTTACCGACCATCCGTAGTCGCTGCATCTCACACACGCTCCTTTGGCCGACCCCGCAGGACGCCGCAGCCTGGCTGACAGGGCAAGGAGTGGACGCAACAAAAATTGCTTCGGCACTCCAGGCCGGTGGCGGTCGACCGGAGGTCGCTTTGTCATTGGCGAGGTCGGGGGACGCCCTTAGCCGATGGGCAGACATACCGCTGAGCCTCAAGGCAGGGGATGGGTCTGTCTTTAAAGACTGGTCTGCCGCTCACCAGCTGGATGCAGTCCAAAAAACCTGCCACGACTTGATGACCCTCGCCGTAGGAGCCGAACCCCGCTTTTTCCCCAAGAAGGCGTTTCAGGGGATTCAGCCCGACACGGTGGCGCTGTCAACGTGGTCCCGCCAGTTGAAAGAGTCTATGAAAACCATAGATCACCCATTCAACGCAGGCTTGCTGACTGAGTCACTTGTATCGAATGCCCAATCCGTCCTAAACTCCGGACAGCCAAGGAAACCATGAGCAGCACCCCTATTCCCAGCGCACGGCCCAGTGTCATTCAGCTTTCCATCAAAGAGAAGGCTGCCCTATACGCTGCGTACATCCCCATGTTTACGGAGGGCGGGGTGTTCATTCCCACTACTCGGGAGTACGCATTGGGCGATGATGTTTATGTTTTGCTGTCTTTGCCGGAGGATGTGCAGCGCTACCCGGTCGCCGGCAAGGTTGCCTGGGTAACGCCTGCCAAGGCGGCCGGTGGGCGCACGCAGGGTGTTGGGATTTTGTTCCCTAAGGATGAAAAGTCCCGCGCGCTGAAGCTCAAAATAGAAGAGATTCTCGGGGCACATATGGCGTCTGATCGCCCCACCCAAACGGTTTAACTCTACCAACCGGCTAGGCGCAGGATTAGAAGTCATTGCCAGCCGCGGTATGTTGCGGACTACGCATGTTTACTGATTCACACTGCCACCTCACTTTTCCCGAACTTGCCGCAAACTGGCCAAGCATTTCAGATGCCATGCAGACCGCCCGCGTCACCCGTGCCATGTGTATTTGCACGACGCTGGAAGAGTTCCCTACGGTGCATGAATTCGCCCTGTCGCAGCCTCATATCTGGGCCACGGTCGGCGTCCACCCTGATAACGAAGGCGTCCCGGAGCCCAGCTTGGATAAGTTGCTCGAATGGGGCCGGCTCTCCAAGGTGCTGGCCATTGGAGAAACAGGGCTCGATTACTACCGCCTGAATGGCAGGTCTGTTGCTGATATGGAGTGGCAGCGCAATCGCTTCCGGACCCACATTGCTGCCGGCCGTGCCCTACACAAGCCGCTTGTGATCCACACGCGATCTGCTTCAGAAGACACGCTCGCATTGCTTAAAGAAGCAGGGGAGTGTGGGGACAGCGACAGCGCAGGGGGCGTGTTTCACTGCTTTACGGAAGACACTGAAGTGGCCCGACGTGCCTTGGACTTGGGTTTCTATATTTCGTTTTCAGGAATCATTACCTTCAAAACGGCACAGAGCATCCGGGACGTTGCAGCCTTGGTGCCATTGGATCGCCTTTTGATTGAAACAGACAGCCCTTATCTTGCTCCTGTCCCTTACCGCGGGAAGACGAACAACCCGTCTTACGTTCCATGGGTTGCCAAGGAATTAGCAGCAATCAAACAATGTTCAATTGAGGACATCGCCAAACGGACTTCCAGCAATTTTGACGTTTTGTTCAAGGTGTCAACATGATCCGGATTCTCAGGTTCTGGGCTTTTTCCTTCGCACTATTAGGTGTTGCGAACAGCCATGCGGGGTCTTACGAAGATTTTTTCAATGCCATTGAAAAAGATAACGCGGCGATTGTCGGGAATCTCTTAAGCCGGGGCTTTGACCCCAACACCGTTAATCCTCGGGGCATGCCAGCTCTGATACTGGCGATCAAGTCCGGTGCAGTGAAGTCCACCGAACTTCTCGTCAATCACCCCGAGCTAAGGGTTGAAGCCCGTTCACCCCAGGATGAGAGCGCGCTGATGCTGGCGGCCTTCGTCGGCAATCTGCCGCTGACTACCGACCTCATTTCAAAAGATGCCGACGTCAACAAGCCTGGCTGGACACCATTGCACTATGCCGCAACCAATGCGCATTTGCCGGTGATTCGATTGCTCCTGGAGAACTTTGCGTACATTGACGCGGCGTCACCCAACGGATCAACACCGTTGATGCTGGCTGCGATGTATGGGAATAGCTCCGCGGTGAAGTTACTTCTTGAATCCGGAGCCGACCCAACCATCAAAAACGACAAAGGGCTCGACGCAATGGACTTTGCCCAGCAAGCCAAAAAAACCGAGTCTGCGGAAATCATTGGGGCATTTTTGCGTGCCAGACGGCCTAAGGGAACGTGGTAGTTGTACTTTATACGATGTATATTATGTTAATAAAGATGGCGACAAAGTGATTCTTTAGGCAATTGCAAACTTCACGCTAGGCACACTTGGGTCACTAAACGACGCGCCCAAAGCCAAGTCACCCGATCCGTGTAATACACACTCCTCCCGGCGCAGCAAAATATCTCCGTTCAGATCATCTGCAAAGCGAACCCAAGTTCCATAGCTACTAAGGTCTTCAACGATAACGCCCCCATTTCGCCAAACTAAACGGGCATGGGTCCTCGAAACCCGAGGATCCGTCACAACAAACTCTGCAGTCTTCACACGCCCAATGTGAACAGGCATGTCAAAAGAGCGGAAGATGGCCGATTGATCGAGGTACTGCAAGCGCACTTGTTTACCGAGCACATCAGAAGTGCCGAAAGTGTCCACAAGGATTTGCGCCTGCATCGTCAGAAAGTCAGAGGACTCCTCTTCTTTCCATTCGATTTGAACTACCTCACAAGGTAAGTCCCTGCCACGGATACTTATCGCCCCAAGAGACCGAAGGGAAACGCCCCTGTGATAGACATAGCGATCAACACTGCCCTGGCTGGCCCATATTTGATTAGGTCCGCATAAATCGCACAGGCGCGCAGCTACATTCACCGCATCACCGTAGAAGTCGCCAGCAGTCTGCTCCATATCACCGAACGCAATACCAATACGAACGGGTAGTTGATCCCGAGGGTTCAGACCCTGAGTGTGCCGTAGATGAGTCCTTTGGACGTCAACTGCAAAATCGACAGCTCTGTTGGCATCAGAAAAGACAACCATTACGCCATCACCCAAAGTCTTCACCAACTGCCCTTGGTGAGCACCCGCAAGTGAAGAGATGCGATCTGTAATCCGCGTGATCAAGTCAGTCGCCCGGACATTTCCCATCATGCCGAACATAGCCGTACTGCCATGCAAGTCAGTAAAAACAACTGTTGACTGGATACCCATCCGAGAACTCTCGTGTAAACCTTCTAGGCTTTGAGTTTAGAGCAAACCAACATGCCAAAACAAAAAATCGCTTTATGTTAGATGCCATTCTTCAAGTCACTTGAGCAGCGATCTGCGCCACTTGTGTTGTACTCGCGAAACATTGACATGGATCGTCCTCTTGCGTGATGGGTCGCGAATCCTTAAGGTATCGTCAAAACAAAAGTAGGAACTATGCGTTGGAAATCATCTAGCTTTATGAATGGAGTGGGCTCGCTGTTTCGCGGAGCTTTCCCGTTGAACCAAACACAATCAATAAAGTCAATCAATGAAATTCGGCAAGCGATGTTGGCCGAGCTCGGAGATGCCGCCGATAAACGCTTCGCGCTCATACAACTACGAATTACCTACGCTGACGATATCGATGACCTGTGGTACTTGCGTGGCGACGTGATGGCAGCAGTCGCTTCTTTTGCAGGAGAGGCAATCGCGAAGGAGCGGATTGGCCAAATCAGCGAAATGTTTGTTGGTTTGGTACCAAGCTCCCTTACAGGAAAGCTTGGTCAAAGGTATCGATAGACCTCAAAGGTCTCCCCAATACAACATAACGTCCTTACCGCTAAGGTGCAAATCCACCTTGGCACCAAAAGGAAGCAGAACTTTGGTTTGCACATGTCCATAGGGCAAATTTGTAAGCACCGGAATGGTCAGTCGAGCCCGAAGCCAATCGATGACCTTGGGCAGACCAAAACCTTTGTCATGACCTGACAACTTGTACTCAGTGAATTGGCCGAAAACGATTGCTTTTTGTTTGTCAAAAACACCTGCCCAAAGGAGTTGGGTCAGCATTCGCTCAATCCGATAAGGGTGTTCGGCAACATCCTCAATGAAGAGCACTCCACCTTGAATACTTGGAAAAAACGGAGTGCCCAAAATGGAGGTTAACACGCACAAGTTGCCCCCCCAAAGTACCGCATCTTCAATCACCAACGGTTCTTCGGTAATTGCTAGACCATATCGGTCCTGACGCCAACCTGTGCCCTCCCCCTGCTCCTGCAAGAGGTCGTTAAAACAGTCTTCCATGATGTCGTCGTTTTCTTCCCCAGCGGCGCCCGAGACACCAAATCCCTCGCAAAGTGCGGGACCAGCCCACGTTGTACAGCCCTCCATTGCATAAAGTGCCGACTGCAAGGCAGTGAAATCGCTGATGCCGATAAAATGGGTCCCATTTCCGATTGCAGATGCCAGCCCAGAATAAGGGAGCCTATCCAAAATCCGCGTGAGTCCGTAGCCACCACGGCTGATCAATGCCGCATCGGCACCGGATGCTGCCGCTCTGGATATCGCGCGGAGGCGCGTCTCGTCATCGCCCGCAAAGCGTTGGTGCGCAGTAAGGGCATCGACATCGATCTCAACCTCATAACCAAGCTTGACTAGGCGCCTAACGCCACGACGAAACGCACCTCTGTCACGAACAGCACCGGATGGCGAATAGATGTAAATGGACTTACTCACGGCGTTAGTCATTGGTGAAGTTTTTGAAGAAGCCATTGACCTTGTCGGAGCTAAGCTCAGTCGGTCGAAAGGCGTTTTTCGATAGTGAATGGTAGGGCTGTAGAGAGTGGTGGAGCATACCCTCCAAGACAGCGGCATATCCCTGGTCAGGGAATGGTGCTGAAATGCGTCGACGAATGCTAGGCGGCACGCCCTCTAAACAAGCTAACTGCTTTAAAGTCAAAGCTCTTCGAGGCGTCGATAGATCGCCTCTCTTTACTTCTGCTTCGCGGACTAGAGGTACCTCAGTTGCTGCATTGTCGAAGAAGATGACTTTGTCGTGGTCCAACGACAGACTCTTTTGCAACGTACTTGCGATGGCATTTGCGTTTCCAAGCGCAAGGATATTCAGTCTATCAATTTGCAATTGATTAACTAGATCCGACAGCGACTCGACATGCCTTTCAAGTGAATGCCATGTGCTTTTCTTTGGCTTGTCACTCATGCCGCATCCAATGAGGTCGGGTATCACAATCCGCCAGTCGACGGATCTTGGGTGATCCAGTAAAGGTTGGAATTGCCAACTCCAACTGCCCAACTCCGGGATGCAAAGCAATGTTCTTTGCGCAGAAGGACTCCCTGTGTCACGGTAGTGCATCCGATGACCGCTTTGGGTGTAAAAAAAGTGTCCTGCGTCGTTGTCGGGAACCAAGTCCTTAAAGGCTGAATCCGGTGTCCGCAGGGCATCCTCTCGAAGAGTGGGGCGACGCTCCCGCTTTTGCAAACGTATGGTGGCAAAAAATCGCTGCAGAAGCTCCTGACACTCCGATGCAAGGACACCTCCCTGCACTTGGGTCTGATGATTCAACTGCTTGCTGGCGAAGATATCCATCACCGAACCGGCCACCCCGGTTTTTGGATCCGACACTCCATATACGAGCCTCTTTATTCGACCGTGCAAAACCGCGCCACTACACATGGCGCATGGCTCTAGGGTGACATACAGTGAGGCGTTTTCCAGACGGAAGTTTTTGAGGTTTTTAGCAGCGTCTCGAAGCGCCATAACCTCAGCGTGTGCCGTTGGATCACAAAGCGTAATGGTTTGGTTCCGCCCAACTCCAATTACAGCCCCGTCTTTGACGACAACCGCACCGACAGGTATTTCACCTTCAGCGGCGGCGAGCCCGGCCTGTTCCAAAGCCAGGGACATGAAGGCCTCGTCAGCTCCCAACAATCGATCCACGGGCAATAAGCCACTCTCTGAGTGCAGACGAGGTCATGGGGCGCGCATAAAGGTAGCCTTGTCCCTCATGACATCCGAGCTCTTTAAGGCGGGCTGCTTGCCCCTCGGTCTCAATACCTTCCGCAATCACCTTGAGGTCAAGGTTTCGCCCTAGTTCGATCACCATAGAAGCTATGTGGCCACCCAACGCGTTGTCACTCAATTCAGTGACAAACGCACGGTCGATTTTTAACCGGTCTATTGGAAGCTGTCGCAGCTGACTTAATGACGAATAACCCGTCCCGAAGTCATCAATAGCAATCGAAATCCCAAGCTGCCGGACACCATGTAATGTCTCCAGCATGAAGTCGGCATCCTCCATGGCGACCGACTCGGTGATTTCAAGCTCCAAACACTCAGGCTTAATTCCGGTGTCGGTGAGAGCCGCACGCAACTTGTCCATAAATTCCGGGTTCCGAAACTGGATTTGCGAAACGTTGACCGACATCCGGATATCTTTACCACCTTGCGTTTGAAGTCTAACGAGTTCATGACACGCCATGCGTAGAACCCAGTCGCCGATCGCGATGATCATCCCGGAGGCCTCCGCCAAAGGAATAAAGCGATCGGGCGGAACGAATGTCCCGTCTTCATTTCGCCAGCGAATGAGTGCTTCGAGTCCTACGATCTGGTTCGTAGTGAGGTCAATTTGCGGCTGGTAAACGATAAACAGCCGTTCACTCTCCACCGCATTGCGCAAGCTTTGCAACAAGCGCACACGCTCGCGAATGTCTGAGCCCATTTCTGCAGAAAACATCACAAAGCTTCCGCGCCGGCTCTTCTTTGCTCGTTTCAATGCGATGTTGGCATCTTTTAACGCATCACGGCCCGAGGTGGTACCTGTGAACAACTCAGTCAGCCCCATGGTCGCAGTTACGATCATGGCATCGTCCTGAACTACAAAGGGACGACGGAACAGGGACAGGATACGCAATGGATCGATGACATCCCGAGCGCCCATGAGCCCGAAAGTGTCGCTGCCTATCCGGGCCAACACCGCGTCAGGACCAAGTTCGAACTTCAACCGGTCGGCCACTGACTGAAGAAGCCGATCCCCTTGTTGGTGACCCAGCGCATCGTTGATCTCAGAAAAATCATCAATGTCCAGAATGGCAATAACTACGTCACTCAATGTTGAGGTGGCAAGTCGCTCTTCACTCAAATCTATGAATTTGTTGCGGTTCGGCAGGCACGAGAGGCGATCGTAAAACGCCATTTCGTCAAGCTTTCTAATTTGCTCATAGGCACGCAGTGCTGCAGTCACTGTGGCATAGAGCTTAGTTCTGGTTAGCTCAGACTTCGTCTTGTAATCATTGATATCGAAATCATGGATGGTTTCAATTTCGGGGGCGTAGCCGGGCTGCCCCGTCCGGAGAATAATGCGCAGGTCTGTCAACTTGAGTTCTTGGCGGATAGTCTTTACGAGTGCAAGACCAGCGTCTTCACGCTCCATGACAACATCCAGCAGGACAATTGCAACTTCGGCCTCCCCTGCGAGCAAAAGTGCCGCTTCGCTGGCAGAGTAAGCGTGCAAAAACTCTAATTGACGCCCGAGAATCTGCACACCCGCTAAAGCAAAGGTCGTCGCTCGATGGACATCAGGCTCATCGTCAACGACCAAAAGGCGCCAAACCAGTGGCTTGCTGCTCTCGGCATCCGTCTCATCGTCCAAGAACTGGAGGGTATCGCCGTCTGATGATGGGTCCAACATATTGCCATTACTCATAGAAACATTGTGCATCAACCGCACGTTCAAGGCTAACTGATAAACACCGGAAAAGCCCTACGATTGAGCAAAAACAAAAAAGCGGTCCCACAGGTTTTCCCTAGGTGACCGCTTTTCTAATGTTCAGTGATAAGAACGACGTCGTTATTCCCACTCGATCGTGGCAGGAGGCTTGCTACTCACATCATAGGTAACCCGGTTAATTCCCCGGACCTCATTAATAATCCGGCCCGACACCGTCTTCAGAAGGCTGTACGGCAATTCAGCCCAGTCCGCAGTCATGAAATCGCTGGTTTGCACTGCACGTAACGCAACGACGTAGTCATAGGTCCGGCCATCGCCCATCACACCAACACTCTTTACCGGCAGAAAAACCGTAAATGCCTGTGACACCGCGTCATACCAGGTCTTGGGGGGCTTGCGCGGATTGGAACCAGCAAGACTTCCGCCTTGGTAAGGGGCCCGGCGCAATTCTTCAATAAAGATCGCATCCGCCCGTCGCAGAAGGTCGGCGAAGTCTCTATTCACCGCACCCAAAATTCGTACACCAAGGCCCGGGCCGGGGAATGGATGACGGTAAACCATGTCTGCAGGTAAGCCAAGAGCAACGCCCAATTCACGGACTTCGTCCTTGAACAACTCACGAAGTGGCTCGAGGAGCTTCAACCCTAACTGCTCAGGCAAGCCACCAACATTGTGGTGACTCTTGATCGTGACGGCTTTTTTGCTTTTCGCACCACCAGACTCAATCACATCCGGATAAATCGTGCCCTGTGCCAGCCACTTTGCACCGGACTTAGACGCACCAGACGCCGTCAATTTAGCCGCCTCGGCTTTAAACACCTCGACGAACTCGCGGCCGATGATTTTGCGTTTGGCCTCTGGGTCGCTTACCCCCGCCAGATGCCCCAGAAACTGCTCAGAGGCATCCACACGAATGACTTTGGCGTGCAACTTACCGACGAACATCTCCATGACCATATCGCCTTCATTCAGGCGGAGAAGTCCGTGGTCCACGAACACACAAGTCAGCTGGTCTCCGATAGCACGGTGAATCAGGGCAGCTGCCACTGAGGAGTCAACGCCTCCACTCAGCCCGAGAATGACCTCTTCGTCACCAACCTGCTCGCGAATCTTCTGCACTGCTTCCGCGATGTAGTCGCCCATAATCCAATCGGGTCGGGCTTCACAAATTTGCAGGACAAAGCGCTCCAGCAGATCTTGCCCCTTTTTGGTGTGCGTCACCTCAGGATGAAACTGCACGGCGTAAAAACTGCGCGATTCGTCGGCCATACCAGCGATGGGGCAGGCTGCGTTAGACGCCATCAACGAAAAACCGGGGGGCATTTCGGTGACTTTGTCGCCATGGCTCATCCAGACGTCCAACAAGCCATGGCCCTCTTCCGTCTTCAGATCTTCAAGACCCTCCAGCAGACGAGTGTGACCATGGGCTCGCACTTGGGCAGAGCCAAACTCCCGGGTACGCCCCGCCTCGACCTTGCCGCCGAGTTGCTGCGCCATGGTTTGCATGCCGTAGCAAATGCCCAGCACAGGGACCCCCAAGCTGAACACGGCATCTGGGGCTTTATCAGTCTCGTCCTCGTACACGCTGGCATGGCTGCCGGACAAAATAACGCCCTTCAGATTGCCATCCGCGGCGTAAGCCCGCACCCACTCGTCGGACACATCGCACGGGTGGACCTCGCAGAAAACGTGAGCGTCTCGCACACGTCGCGCGATGAGCTGGGTGACTTGCGAGCCGAAGTCAAGAATCAGGATTTTTTGATGCATGGGCTACTAACCTTCAATCGGCGCGGTAATTGGGAGCTTCTTTCGTGATTTGCACATCATGGACGTGGCTCTCGCGAATACCTGCTGTGGTGATCTCCACAAACTCCGCCTTGTCTTGCATCTCCGCAATCGTGGCGCAACCGCAATACCCCATGCTGGCCCGGATTCCGCCGGCCATCTGGAACACAATCGCGACCATGGAACCTTTGTAAGGTACGCGCCCCTCGATACCTTCAGGCACCAGCTTGTCAGCATTCGGGTTTCCGGTGCTTGATTCTTGGAAATAGCGATCCGCACTGCCCTGCTGCATGGCACCGATACTGCCCATTCCGCGGTAGCTCTTATAGCTGCGACCTTGGTACAAAATCACTTCTCCGGGAGCCTCTTCGGTACCCGCAAACATCCCGCCCATCATGACGGTGCCTGCACCTGCTGCAATAGCCTTGGCAATATCGCCGCTGTAGCGGATACCACCATCGGCGATCAAAGGGACACCGGTTCCACGCAATGCTGTGGCAACACTATCTACCGCCATGATCTGAGGCACACCCACACCTGCGACGATCCGGGTTGTACAAATCGATCCGGGGCCGATGCCGACCTTCACCGCATCCGCACCCGCTTCGACCAAGGCCAGCGCAGCTGCGCCTGTGGCAATGTTGCCACCGACCACATCCACTTGAGGAAAGTTTTGCTTGACCCAGCGCACCCGATCAATCACGCCCTTGCTGTGGCCGTGTGCGGTGTCCACCACGATGGCGTCCACCCCCGCCTGGACCAAAGCCTCCACACGCGCCTCTGTGCCTTCGCCCACACCCACGGCGGCGCCGACCCGCAGGCGACCGGTTGCATCCCGCG
This sequence comes from Rhodoferax sp., assembly GCF_013297935.1. Taxonomy (GTDB): domain Bacteria; phylum Pseudomonadota; class Gammaproteobacteria; order Burkholderiales; family Burkholderiaceae_C; genus Allorhodoferax. The sequence continues at coordinate 68,722 of NZ_JAAFIX010000011.1, forward strand.
CGGCGTTGGGAAAGTTGAGCTGTTTGGTGATGTCTTTGACGGTAATCAGGCCTTTGAGCTCAAACGCCTCGTTAACCACCAGCAAGCGCTCGAGCTTGTGTTTGTTCAACAAAGCTTTCGCGGCTTCCGGGGTGGTTCCATCAGGTACGGTGATCAAGCGCTCACGCGGCGTCATGATCTCGCGAACAGCTTGGTCGTAGCGGGTTTCAAATCGAAGATCACGCCCGGTGACGATGCCAACCACCTTGCCACCGTCGCACACAGGGAAACCTGAAACGCCGAGTTGCTCAGAGAGCGCCATAACCTGGCGCACAGTGGTTTCAGGCGTAATGACCACGGGGTCGCGCAGCAGACCGGACTCGTAACGCTTTACCTTGGCAACCTGGGCTGCCTGTTCCGCGGCAGTAAGGTTTTTATGCACGATGCCCATGCCACCCTCTTGAGCGATTGCAATCGCTAAACGGGCCTCCGTGACGGTGTCCATCGCTGCCGACACGAGCGGCAGATTCAGGGCGATGTTGCGGGAAAAACGGGTGGCTAGGCTGGTGTCCTTAGGCAGGACTTGGGAGAACGCTGGAACCAACAACACATCGTCGAAGGTCAGCGCTTTGCCGAGAAGGCGCATGTCAAAGCTCCAAAAGTCGGATTGTACCCGCCACAGCCCCTTCGCCCTCTGACGGAAGCGCTAAACTGTTGGCATGAAACTGCTCAAGCCCCTCGCCGCACTGTCCCTTGCGTTTATCACCGCTTCGGCCATGGCCCAATGGCAATGGATCGACAAAGACGGGAGAAAAATATTCAGCGACCGGGCACCGGGAGCAGAGATACCTGAAAAAAATATTCTCAAGCGTCCTGCAGGTTCCAAGGCGCCTGTGAGCGACGCCCCCGCGCAGACTGACGTACCAGCCACCAAGCCAGAAAGTTCAGCAAGCCCGTCGACCAAGGACTCGGGTGTAGACAAGACACTGGATGCCAGAAAGAAGCAAGCGGAAGCTGCAGAAGCTGCAAAAAAACAAGCGGAAGCTGAAAAAATCGCGAAGGCCAAGGCTGACAACTGCAAGCTCGCCCGACAGGCAAAAGCCACCTTCGATTCAGGCGTCAGGATTGCGCGCACCAACAGCTCCGGGGAGCGAGAGTTCTTAGACGACTCTGCACGCGCCGCTGAAACTCAGCGCATTCAAAGTGTCATTGAAAAAGATTGCCTATAAGCTCCGCCCAGTAGCTCAGTAGCCGGCCTTCTTACCCGGTTTTGTTTTGGCAAACAAACCCGCCGACTTGGCCCCTTGCCGGACGAAGCGCTCTCGGCGGGCCACCTTGGGATCCACCTTCAAAGGCTGCAGCAATTCCAGCCGGTCGCCGTCCAGCAAAGCCTGGTGCGGGTTGACTCTTTTGCCCCAGACAGCAAGCGACAAGCCATCAATTTCTGCATCACTTTTTCCGGCAAGCAACAGGCTCTTCGCCACCGCATCTGCCGCAGTCGCACCCGGCTTTAAACGAACGACTTGCTCCAGGACGCTCCTCGGTGCACTCGCCATGATGACCAGCACCGTGATAGCGCCCCCACAGTCCTTGCGTGTTTCAGTCGCCATATACTTGTTGCGCACGCTTTACAAATGCATCGACCATGCTGGCTGCAATTTTGTCAAATACCGGCCCGACCAGTTTGGCAAGGGCGTTGCTATCAAAGCCGTAATTCAAACTCAGGCTCACCCGGCAGGCGCGCTGACTACCATCCCCCACAGGCGCAAAAAGCCACTCCCCATCCAACTTGGAAAACGGCCCTTTCACCAGGCTCATGCCGACACGCTCATGGGCGGTGTGCTCATTTTTAGTCACAAAGGTCTGTCGAATTCCGCTGAAGGAAATACCGACCTCAGCGGTCATGCCGAGCTCGTCTTGCGTCATCACATGGGCGTGGTCACACCATGGCAAAAAGCGGGGATACTGCGCAACGTCAGTGACCAAGGCATACATTTCTGCGGGGCTGTACCAGATGAGGACGGACTTGTGAACGGTTTTCATAGAATGGCGTGTTGCGCGGGATTGTAGACAAGCCCATATGCGTCTCTTTCAATCCCCACCGTCATCCCCATTTGCACCCCATGGCCAAGAAACCCGAAACACAAACGCGCATTGCTGACAATAAAAAAGCCACCTTTAACTACTTCTTTGAAGAGCGGTTTGAGGCAGGACTGGTACTCGAAGGCTGGGAAGTTAAATCGTTGCGTGAAGGGAAAGTGCAACTCACCGACGGCTACGTAGTGATCCGCGACGGTGAAATGTTCATCATCGGTCTGCAGATCAATCCATTGCACACGGCCTCCAGCCACGTCAGCCCCGACAAAGTTCGCACCAAAAAACTCCTGCTGCACAAAGAAGAAATTAAGCGGTTGACCGGCAAAGTCGAGCAAAAAGGCTACACGCTGGTACCTATCAACCTGCATTGGAAGAGTGGCAAAGTGAAATGCGATATCGCGCTGGCCAAGGGAAAAGCAGAGCACGACAAACGCGACACTATCAAGGATCGGGAAGGTAAACGCGAGGTAGAACGTGCCATGAAAGATCGCAACCGCTGATTTTTTTCGGAGCAGCGGAATAAATCGCCTGCGGCAAACGTTTATCCCGGGGAGCAGGCATGTCGCCTGTCACACCCCTAGGAGCCTCGCATGAAGTCTTTCTCTGCCCTCGCCCTCTCCGCCCTCATCTTGGGAGGCTGCGCTTCGGTCCCTCCGGGAGCACCTACCGCAACCAGTGGAGGCATTCTGACCGGAACTAACGGCATGACGCTCTACACCTTTGACAAAGATGTGACGGGGAGCAGCAAATCCGTCTGCAACGGTCCCTGTGCCGTGAATTGGCCTCCATTGATGGCACAAGACACTGACAAAGCACAGGGTGAATACAGCATCATCACGCGTGATGATGGGAAAAAACAGTGGGCTCTCAAAGGCAAGCCTCTCTACTTCTGGATCAAAGACACCAAACCCGGCGACACCACCGGCAATGGTGTGAACAATGTGTGGCGCACGGTCACGCCTTGACAAGACATGAACCCCACCCGGCTCACAGAACACTTGCCAGGACTCCGGCGCTATGCCCGGGCACTGACAGGAAGTCAGTGGGCCGCGGACGACTTGGTGCAAGACACCCTGGAACGCGCCTGCACCAAGTGGTCGCTATGGTTGGCTGGCACCGACTTGCGGGCGTGGTTGTTTACGCTGATGCACAACATCTATGCAAGCGATGTCCGCCGCGCAATACGCCGACAAGTTACAGCGCCCACCGATGATTGGGATGAGTCCGTAACGCAGGTCGCGGCACAGGAGACTGACCTTGACACCCGAATTGATCTGCAGCGCTGTCTGATGCAGCTACCGGAGGAGCAGCGGATCGTGCTGCTTCTTGTGGGCATGGAGGGACTGTCGTATTCCGAGGTGGCTCACATAACCCGCACCCCTTTGGGCACTGTTATGTCGAGGTTGTCCCGCGCCCGCTTGCGCCTGCACCTCCTCATGGATGCGAGTCCCCACGAGGCGCAGGACTCGCCGCCAGTCGACAACGTTGTACACCTACCGCTGAAGCACTGAGTACCCTATGAGCGTAACTCCCCTCCCGCCGGAAAGCTCCGAAGAGCGCCGGATCCGCGAACAGCAGGACATTTGGTTGCAAGGTTTGCACCGGGGAGTCCTGAACGAGCCTGTGCCAGTGTATTTGCAGGAGGCTGCACGTGCGATTCAGTCCCGTCACCGCAGCGCGATGCAATGGACTCGCACGGGAGGATGGGCGGCAAGTGTGGCTTTTGCATTCATCATGGGATGGGTGGCTCAGCCTTTATGGGGTACGTCAGCGGTCGGTTTCTCGCAGGCCGCGCGGAGCACCCCATTGTTCGCACAGCAAGCCTTGGCCGCTCATGCGGTCTTCACGCCGGAAGTGCGCCATCCGGTGGAGGTGGGGCCAACGGAGCAACAACATCTGGTGCAATGGCTATCAAAACGTGTCGGCAAACCGCTGGCAGCGCCCGATCTGCAGACTCAGGGTTATCAGCTGATGGGAGGTCGGCTCCTCTCAGCGGAGTCCGGCGCGCGCGCGCAAATGATGTTCGAAAACGCAGCCGGCAAACGGCTGACGCTTTACGTGGGCGGCTTACCCATCAGTCAAACGCCTGCCAGCGCGAGCTCGACCGGTTTTCAGCTGACGCAGCAAGGCCGGAACCTGAGTTTCTATTGGGTCGATCAAAACTTCGGCTATGCACTCACCGGCGAGCTCGATCGGCAAACCATGCTGGCACTTGCCGAGGCGGTGTATGCCCAGTTGCCTCGCTGACCACTCGCCCGCCTCGGTATCTATTGAAACCTTAAGCGAGATCCCGCAGGGGGTGGGCAGCAGCAGGCCACGGGCTGGCAAAAAATGGCGTCACCATCGCGGTGTTTACTTCGTGAATCGAAGCGGGAGCCCACTGTGGCTGGTGGTCTTTGTCGACCGCCAAGGCGCGAATGCCTTCCACGGTTTCACTGCGAGCGCCCTGCCGGTCCAGATGCCGCGTGACAAAGCAGTGCCGCACCATATCGCGCTCCATGCGAAGCTCATCGGCTAAGCCCATATCCCGACCACGACGGATCTGCGCCAACACCACGTGCAACATCAGTGGAGAACGCTTCTGCAATGTCGCCAGCGTGGCCTGTGCCCATTCGGAACCGTCCGACTCCAGCGCTGCAAAGATGCCAAAGATGTCGCTAGCAGCAAAAATAGAATCAATTTGACCTCTAGCCCTTATGGAATATGCGGTAAGTGCTATCGAATGCATAGCAATCCAAGACTCCAGTGAATTCGAGTCCTGCCAGTCAAGAAGTGTCAAACCGTCCCACGCACTTTGCAGACTGGTCGGCGCGAAGACACGGTCAGCCAATCCGGCAGCTACGGCACCCTCGCCGTCCAACAGCTCGCCGGTCAAGGCCAGCCACTCGCCAATGCGCCCCGGGCAGCGGCTCAAAAAGTAGCCTCCGCCCACATCGGGAAACTGGCCGATACCGGTTTCCGGCATGGCCATCTTGGTCCGCCCCGTCACGATGCGGTGCGAGGCGCCTTGGCTCACGCCCATGCCGCCCCCCATGACAATTCCATCCATGAAAGCGATGTAGGGTTTGCCGTAGGTGTGGATCAAATGGTTGAGGGCGTATTCCTCTGTGAAGAAATCCTCAAGCGCGGGGTCTCCGGAGAGTGCAGCCGCATGAAAAAACCGGATGTCTCCTCCCGCACAAAAGGCGCCGAAAGGCCCCTCCTTGCCAATCCCCCGGATGGCCACCGCCTGCACAGCGTCGTCGGCCTGCCAATGGCGCAAGGCTGCGGTGAGCGCTCTCACCATCGGTAAGTTCAGCGCGTTCAGGGCTTTGGGGCGATTCAGCGTGATCAAGCCCACGCCGCCGCGGACCTCGGTCACCACCTCAGGGCATTGCATATCAAAACTCATGTTCTTTGTCTCCAACCAATCCATTCATTGACCACCAGTGCACCGATTACCAGCGCACCCCCGGTGAGCACCGCGGAGCCGGGTTCTTCACCAGCACCCCACCACGCCAGAAGAATACCGAAAATGACCTCCAGCAACTGAAGCAATGATATTTCAGGGGCCTTCAAAATCTGGGCACAGCGCACACTCAAAACGCAGGGTACCGCCAGCTGGAATACGCCCAGCAGTCCGAGCAACAGGACGTCGTGGGAGGTTGCCTGAAACGGGAGCGCCATAGGCAAGGTCACCACACAAGAGATCACGCCACCTGCCCAGACAGCGGGCATCAGGTCCACATCGTGACCTTGGTCATGCGCATGCTGGGTCACGGTCCAGTTGGTTGCGCCCGCAAGGGGCACACACAAAGCGACCAGGGTTCCGGCAAGCGACACACTGTCGAGTTGCGAGGCGTACATGTACACAATGCCGGCACCTGCCACACACACAGCCACCCACGTGCGCCGCGGAATGTGCTGCCCTATAAACAGGCGTGCCAGTAGTGCCGTCATGAGCGGGCCCATCGACATGGTCACGAGTACATTGCCCACGGACGTGAGCGTCAGCGCCACCATGAAAGCCGTGAACATCACACTCCAGCACACCGCACTGAGCCAGAACGAGCGGCCGGCCGTTAATGTCCGGCGAAAGACTGCCTTGCCACTCACCCAAGGCAAGAGCAGGCTCAAGGACAGCACCGTGAAAAAGGCCCGCCAGAAGGTGACCTCAAAGCTGCGGGCTGACTCCAAATGCCGCGTCACCACACCGGCCGTCGACCACAGCAAGGTCACCAGCACCATTAAAAACACCGCCCGGTTATGGCTTAGTTTCATAACACCCCAGTCCATAGAAAAAAGGCACTCCGGACGCAAAAAAGCCGCGGAACCAGCAAGGCTGGGCCGCGGCCGTCCGGGCAATTCTGCACACACCGGCAAGCTACCGGCGCATCAGAATTAGTCGCGGGACGCGCGCTTGCGCTCGTGCTCTTTCAGGAAACGCTTGCGCAGGCGGACCGACTTGGGCGTGATTTCGACCAGCTCGTCGTCTTCAATGAATTCCACGCCGTATTCCAGTGTGAGTTCAATCGGAGGTGTGATCTTGATCGCGTCTTCCTTGCCGCTCACGCGGAAGTTGGTCAACTGCTTGGTACGGGTCGCGTTCACGATCAGGTCGTTGTCACGGTTGTGGATACCCACAATCATGCCTTCGTACACCGGGTCGTTCGCCTTCACGAACATGCGGCCACGGTCATCCAGCTTGCCCAGGGCGTACGTGAAGATTTCACCGTCGTCCATGGAGATCAGCACGCCGTTCTTACGACCGCCGATGTCGCCCTTGTGCGGCTCGTAGCAGTCGAAAATGTTGGCGATCAGGCCGGAACCACGGGTCAAGTTCAGGAATTCGTTAGAGAAACCGATCAATCCGCGGGCAGGAATACGGTATTCCAAACGCACGCGACCACGGCCGTCCGGCTCCATGTTGATCAGCTCGCCCTTGCGCTCGCCCATGGCTTGCATCACACCGCCCTGGTGTTGCTCTTCGATGTCGGCAGTCACCAATTCGATAGGCTCGTGCTTCTCGCCGTTGATGTCCTTGAACATCACGCGGGGCTTGGACACTGCCATTTCGTAGCCTTCGCGACGCATGTTTTCCAGCAAGATGGTCAGGTGCAATTCACCACGACCCAAGACTTCGAACACGCCTTCTTCGTCGGTTTCGTTAACGCGCAGCGCCACGTTGTGTTGCAGTTCTTTTTGCAGGCGGTCCCAGATCTGACGGCTGGTCACAAACTTGCCTTCGCGACCGGCCAAGGGGCTGGTGTTCACGCAGAAGTTCATGGTCAGGGTGGGCTCGTCCACCTTCAGCATAGGCAGTGGCTGGGGGTTGGCGGGATCAGTCACCGTCACGCCGATACCAATGTCTTCAATACCGTTGATCAGCACGATGTCGCCGGGGCCGGCCAAGGGGCTCTGCATACGGTCCAGACCTTGGAAGGTCAGCACCTGGTTCACGCGGCCTTTGACAACCTTGCCATCGGGACCTTCCATGACCACCACGTCTTGCATGGGCTTGATCGTGCCCTGGCTGATACGGCCCACGCCGATACGGCCCACAAAGCTGGAGAAGTCCAACGCAGAAATTTGCAATTGCAGCGGAGCAGCCGGGTCACCGGAGTTCGGTGGCACGTGCTTCAAAATGGTGTTGAACAGAGCCGACATGTCGGGGCCCCACTGCTCACCGGGAGCGCCTTCTTCCAGGGAGGACCAACCGTTGATACCGGAGGCGTACACCACGGGGAAGTCCAACTGCTCGTCAGTCGCGCCCAGCTTGTCGAACAGGTCAAACGCCGCGTTCACCACCTTGTCGGGGTTGGCACCAGGCTTGTCCACCTTGTTCACCACCACGATGGGCTTCAGACCCAAGGCCAAGGCCTTCTTGGTCACAAAGCGGGTTTGGGGCATAGGGCCTTCTTGGGCATCGATCAACAACAAGACGCTGTCGACCATGGAGAGCGCACGCTCCACTTCACCACCGAAGTCCGCGTGTCCGGGGGTGTCCACGATGTTGATGTGAGTGCCTTCCCAGCTCACGGCACAGTTCTTGGCCAGAATCGTGATGCCGCGTTCTTTTTCGATGGCGTTGTTGTCCATCACGGTATCAACGACTTTTTCGTGCTCGGCAAAGGTGCCGGACTGGCGCAGCAACTGGTCCACCATGGTGGTTTTACCGTGGTCAACGTGCGCAATGATGGCGATGTTTCGGATTTGTTTACTCATGGTTCACTTTCTTGCTTAAGCCACTGGGGCCCAGTTTTCGCTACTCTGTTTCAAACTTGTTTCCAGGGCCGCTTGCTGCCCCAGGGATTCACTGATTTCCAGCGGACTCAATAGCCGCACCGGGATCAGTTCCCCGGCCTTGACCTGTGCAGTACCCAACAAGGCTTTGGGTGATGCGGCATACACCGCCACTTGCTCTGCGTCGGCCCAGCTCCCGCGCCGCCGCATTCCACTCAAAAACCGTGCCGCATTCTCGCTGTCCAGTGTGACAAGCGCATGCTGCGGCAGCAATGCATCAACGGGCAGCAGGCACGCCATGCGCTCCGCTTCCGTCATCGCCTCCAGTGCCTCCAGCGTGATGCAGCGGCTGGTATCGAAACCGCCGGTACGCACACGCCGCAGTGCGCTCAAATGCGCTCCGCAACCCAAGGCTTCGCCAATGTCTTCACCCAGGGTGCGGATATAAGTACCCTTACTGCAATCCACTACCAATTTGATAGCAGGCTGCGCAATATCTATAGGGGCTGGCACCTGTTTCAGCCCATGAATCACAACATGGCGCGCCTCGCGCTCCACCTCGATGCCGGCCCGGGCATATTCGTACAAGGCCCGGCCATCTTTCTTGAGGGCACTGTGCATGGGCGGGACCTGGGCGATCGGGCCGGTAAACCGAGCCAGAACCGCATCCAACGCCTCCTGCGTAAACGCCACAGGGCGCTCACTGATCACTTCACCCTCAGCATCCGCTGTGGTGGTTTTGATGCCCAGGCGCACTGTCGTCTCGTAGGCTTTGTCAGCGTCCAAGTGCATCTGACTGAACTTGGTGGCTGCGCCAAAACACAAGGGCAGCACACCGGTTGCCAATGGATCCAAGGTACCTGTATGGCCCGCTTTTTCGGCCCGCAGCAACCATTTTGCTTTTTGCAAAGCCTGGTTGCTGGACAGTCCGATCGGCTTGTCCAGCAGTAGCACCCCATGCACAGGGCGCCTTGCAACCCGTGCACGTGGCGCGTTCATGGTCTTAATCCTCTTTGGCGCGAGACGATACCGCACGAGCAATCAGCGCATTCATGTCTGCGGCTCGTTCGGTTGTCTGGTCAAAAATGAAATGCAAGGTTGGCACCGTATGGATGTGCAGTCGCTTGAACAAACCGGCGCGCAAAAAGCCTGCAGCCTGGTTCAGACCTTCGGCCGTTTCCACCGGATCGCCCACCAACAGACTGAAGAACACCTTCGCATGCGCATAGTCGGGCGTCACTTCGACGCCTTGAATGGTGACCATGCCCACTCGTGGGTCCTTCAACTCGCGAGCGATCAGCTCGGCCAGATCCCGCTGGATCTGGTCGGCCACCTGAAAGCTGCGGTTGGGGGTAGATGACTTTTTTCGCACTCAAAAACCTTCGCTTACAGGGTACGGGCGATCTCTTTGACTTCAAAGAATTCGAGCTGATCGCTTTCCTTGATGTCGTTGTAGTTCTTGAGCTTGATACCGCACTCGAAGCCTTCTTTCACTTCGCGAACGTCGTCCTTCATGCGCTTCAAAGAGTCCAACTCGCCGGTGTAGATCACCACGTTCTCGCGCAACAGACGGAAATGGGCATTGCGGGTCACGTAACCATTGGTCACCATACAACCCGCCACCGTACCGATCTTGGAGGCCACAAACACGGTGCGGATCTCGGCTGTACCGATGACTTCTTCGCGCTTCTCTGGCGCCAACATGCCGGACATCGCTGCCTTCAACTCATCCACGGCGTCGTAAATGATGTTGTAGTAACGGATATCCACACCGTTGCCTTCAGCCAACTTGCGCGCGCCTGCATCGGCACGGGTGTTGAAGCCGATCACGATAGCCTTGGAGGCAATCGCCAAGTTGATGTCGGATTCGCTGATACCACCCACTGCGGAGTAGACCATCTGCACCTTGACCTCGTCGGTCGACAACTTGAGCAAGGACTGCGCGAGGGCTTCTTGCGAGCCCTGCACATCGGCCTTGACGATGATGGGAAGCATCTTGACGTCGCCGCCACCGATGTCCGCAAACATGTTTTCCAGTTTGGCTGCTTGCTGCTTGGCCAACTTGGTGTTGCGGAACTTGCCGGCACGGTAAGTAGAAATTTCACGGGCCCGACGCTCATCGGACATGACCATGAACTCATCACCTGCCTGCGGCACCTCGGTCAAGCCTTGGATTTCCACAGGGATGGACGGTCCGGCCGTCTCGATTTTGTGGCCGTTTTCGTCCAGCATGGCACGAACGCGACCGTAAGTCTGACCCGCCAACACCACATCACCGGCTTTGAGCGTACCCGACTGCACCAAGACGGTTGCGACAGGACCGCGGCCCTTGTCCAGCTTGGCTTCAATCACCAAGCCCTTGGCCATGGCTTCTACTGGGGCCTTCAGCTCCAACACTTCGGCTTGCAACAGCACTTGCTCAAGCAGGTCATCGATACCCATGCCGGTCTTGGAAGACACGGGCACGAATGGAGAATCGCCACCGTATTCTTCCGGCACGACTTCTTCAACGACCAACTCTTGCTTGACCCGCTCCAAATTGGCATCGGGCTTGTCGGCTTTGGTGATCGCAACCACCAGAGGAACGCCAGCCGCCTTGGCGTGCTTGATCGCTTCTTTGGTTTGCGGCATCACGCCGTCGTCGGCTGCAACTACCAGAATCACGATGTCGGTAGCCTGCGCACCACGGGCACGCATGGCGGTAAATGCCTCGTGACCCGGGGTATCTAGGAAAGACACCATGCCACGCGGCGTTTCCACGTGATAGGCACCGATGTGCTGGGTAATACCACCAGCCTCACCGGCGGCCACTTTGGCCCGACGAATGTAGTCCAGCAACGATGTCTTACCGTGGTCGACGTGACCCATCACGGTAACCACAGGTGCGCGGGGCAGCGAGATCGCTTCCTGGCCTTGGACTTCGTCGTCGGTAAATGCTTCCGGATCATCCAGCGCGGCAACAATAGCCTTGTGGCCCATTTCTTCCACCATGATCATGGCGGTGTCTTGGTCCAGAGGTTGGTTGATCGTCACCATCTGGCCCATTTTCATGAGCGCCTTGATCACTTCAGAGGCCTTGATGGCCATCTTGTGGGCCAACTCGGCCACCGTGATGGTTTCAGGCACGTGCACCTCAATGATGCGCGCTTCCACCGGTGCGGACTGCTGGTTGTGATGATCGTCACGATCGCGGTCGTTGCCACGACGACCCTTAGGACCTGCACGCCAGTTGCTGGAGCGCCCTGCCCCGGCAGACGTGTCGCCACGTGTCTTGAGTTCTTTCTTTTTGGCGGGATCGCCTGCCCAGCTACTGGACAGCTTGGCGGACTTGACCTCTTTGCCATTTCCGGCGGGAGCGCCTGTAGTCGCAGCACCAGGTGCAGGTTTTCCGGGCTTGGCCACTGCCGAGCCGTTGGCTGGCTTGTGCAATGTGCCTTTCATGCCGGCTTTGGCGTCTGCAGCGGGCTTGGGTTCTTCCACCTTCTTAGGGGCAACCATCACCTTCTTGGGGGCCGCCATCATGGAACGGATAGCAGCTGCTTCCGCTTCTGCTTTACGACGACGCTCGCCCAAATCAGCGGCACGTGCCGCCTCTTCGGCAGCGGCAGCCTTCGAGGCCTGCGCTGCAGCATTGGCACGCTCTTGCGCGGCAGCCTTGGCAGCCGCTTCAGCAGCTTGTACCACTGCCGCTGTATCAACAGCCGGAGCAACCATAGCAACCGGTTCGGCCTTCACAGAAACCTGGACCTGATCCTGGGCCTTGCGGGCAGCTGCGGCGGCAGCTTGGGCTTCGCGCTCTTGAGCGGCAGCTTGTTCAGCTGCAGCCTTAGCACGGGCTTCCTGCTCTTCACGCTCACGGCGGCGCTGGGCCAACTCTTCTTCCTGGCGACGGATCAACTCAGCCTGACGGCTGGCCTCTTCCTCACGGCGAGCCAGCTCCGCATCTTCTGCGGCTTGCGCAGCATTTGCAGCCACCAGATCTTGCTCTTCAACTTCCACGGTGCCTTCCACGCCATCATCACGGCGGACAAAAGTGCGCTTCTTGCGCACTTCCACCTGGATCGTGCGGGCCTTGCCGGTGGCATCAGCCTGCTTGATCTCGGTGGTCTGTTTTTTCACCAGCGTAATTTTTTTGCGTTCAGGGCTGGCAGTGCCATGGCTGTTTTGCAGGTAGCTCAGCAAGCTGTGCTTGTCTGCATCGGTCAGCGCATCGGAGGGAGACGCTTTGGGCACTCCCGCGGATTTCAGCTGCTCAAGCAGGGTGTCGGTAGATTTTTTGAGTTCATTGGCAAACTCGGCAACGGTCGTACTGGTCATATTCTGTGGAACCTTTCATGACCATTACTCTTGAGAGGCGGCGTCATTGGTAAACCAATGCTCGCGCGCCTTCATGATCAGGGCCTTGGCCTCGTCCGCAGACTGGCCGGTAATATCTGTCAATTCGTCGACGGCAAGGTCGGCCAGTTCGTCGCGGGTATGCACGCCGCCGTCTGCCAATTTGCCAATCAATTCGGGAGTCAAGCCTTCCAGGTCACGCAGATTCTGCGAGACTTCCTCTACGCTTTCCTCGTGTGCAATTTCCATGGTCAACAGTGCGTCTTTGGCACGGTTGCGCAGCTCATGCACAGTGTCTTCGTCAAAGGACTCGATTTCCAGCATCTCTTGTAGCGGCACATAGGCCACTTCTTCGAGGCTGGTGAAGCCTTCAGCGATCAGGATGTCGGCGATTTCTTCGTCCACATCCAGCTTTTCCATGAACAGCTTGCGTCCGGAATCTGTCTCGTTAGCCAGCTTCTGGGCGGACTCAGCGGCGTCCATGATGTTGATTTTCCAGCCGGTCAACTCCGCAGCCAGACGCACGTTCTGCCCACCACGACCGATAGCAATCGCCAGGTTTTCTTCGTCGACAACCACATCCATGGCGTGGCGCTCTTCGTCAACCACGATGGAAGACACGTTGGCAGGAGCCAAAGCGCCGATCACAAACTGGGCCGGATCTTCGCTCCAAAGGACGATGTCCACACGCTCGCCGGCCAACTCGTTCGTCACACCGTTCACGCGTGTACCACGAACACCCACACAGGTGCCGATGGGGTCAACGCGCTTGTCGTGCGACAACACAGCGATCTTGGCGCGGGAACCTGCATCACGGGCGCAAGACTTAATTTCCAGCAGACCTTGCTCGATTTCGGGCACTTCCTGGCGAAACAGCTCGATCATGAACTCTGGCGCCGAGCGCGACAACACAATCGGTGCGCCACGCAGGGTCAGGTCCACTTCCATGATCATGGCGCGAACGCGGTCACCCGTGCGGAGGTTTTCCTTCGGGATCATTTCGCTGCGGCGCAGGCGGCCTTCGACGCGGCCGGACTCGACAATGATGTCGCCCTTGTCCATGCGCTTGACGGTACCGACAAAAATCTTCTCACCGCGGGACATGAAGTCGTTGAGCAGCATTTCGCGCTCAGCATCGCGAATTTTTTGCAGAATAACTTGCTTGGCCGCCATGGCACCGATACGGCCGATAGGCACCGAAGCCACAGGCTCCTCGATGTACTCATCGACTTCAATGTCAGCGATTTGCTCTTTGGCTTCAAACAGCAAAATTTCCTGGTCAGGCAATTGCAGACCTGCCTCATCGGGCACCACATGCCAGCGGCGGAAGGTTTCGTAATTGCCGCTGTCGCGATCCAATGCGACGCGGATGTCCACATCACCGGCGTACAGCTTTTTAGTGGCTTGTGCCAAGGCTGCCTCGACGGCACCCAACACCACATCACGCTCCACGTTTTTCTCACGGGAAATTGCTTCAACCAGCATCAACAGTTCGCGATTCATGCCATGACTCTCCTGAACACTCTAATCAACCAATACAAATCGAATTCGGGGCGCGGGCGTTAAGCCTCATCCACCAGCGACTGGCCATTGCGGCCTTTGAAATTCACAATCGGGGCCAAACGGGCTTCGCGCAGCTCATCCAACGCAAAGCCGAGGGCTTGCAGTGGTGGCGGGACGCGCTGTTTACTGACTTTTTGACCGGGTTTGGGCTCAGGCGCATCGCTCCAGACGATCTGCCAGCCCACCGAAGCATCCGCAGCTACCACACGCTCCAGCGTGCCGCGGAATTTTTTGCGATTGGCGCTCACCTGCCCGTTGGCAGCAGCACCCATAGGTGCTTTCAAAGTGATGTCGATCACCTGACCGGCAAAACGCTCAAAGTCCTGCACATTGCGCAAAGGACGATCGATACCTGGAGAGGAAATTTCCAGTCGCTTGTATTCGATGCCATCGACCTCGAGCGCAAACTGCAACTGCCGATTAACTTTTTCGCAGTCCTCAACGTTGATGAACTGCTCCACAACAGGCTGCCCTTCAACAGGCGGAGTCCAGGGCAAATCGATGGTGATGCGCAGCAATCCTCCGGCGGAACGCTCGATCTCGATCAAGTCATATCCCAGCCCTGCCACGGTTTGTTCAACGATGTCCTGTAATGCCACGTCTGTAATGCCTGCCTGATGTGAGGATGAAAAACGATTGACCAAAAAAAACGGGCGGTAATTACCCGCCCGTTTGGTCGTGAGCTTTGGATTGTACTCGAAAAGCGCCCTAAAGCCCTTGATTCTTAAGGAAATTACCGGCTTGCAGCCAGCAATTTGGCGGTATAAGCATGCTGTGGGGCACTAAAGACATCCGCCAGCGCACCCGCCTCCACCGCACGCCCCTGGTGCATCACTACCACCCGGTGTGCCATGGCCTCCATGACCGCGACATCGTGGGTTATCAGTAGATATGACAAACCCCGGCTTTTTTGCAACCCTTGCAAGAGTCTCAAGACCTGCTGTGCCAAAGTGACATCCAAGGCACTGGTGGGCTCATCCAACACCAGGACCTCCGGCTCCACGACCAGTGCACGGGCAATCGCCAGCCGCTGACGCTGCCCGCCGGAAAACTGGTGCGGATAACGTTGCAACATGCCGGGAAACTGGGTTTCTGTGATGCCGACTGTCCGCAGTGCTTCCACCACCCGCCCTTGCCGCTCTGCCACGGAGGTACCTGCGTCATGGACATCCAGCCCCTCCCCGACCAGCTCTTCGACGGTCAGCCGCGGGGAAAGTGAAGAGAAAGGATCTTGAAATACCACTTGCACCTTTTTTCTCAGCGGCAGGTCTTGCCGGAATCGCCCTGACCACGCCACACCGCCCACAGAAACCGCGCCGGAATACCCCACCAACCCCAACGCAGCGAGGGCCAGCGTAGATTTGCCTGAACCGGACTCCCCCACCACGCCCAGTGTTTCCCCCCGTCGCAACACCAGATCGACCTGCTGTACGGCGGGAAAGCGACCACGGGAAAACCAGCCGCGCCAGCCGCCCTGAGCCACCGGGTAGTTCACGCACACGCCCCGAGCCTCCAGCACGACAGGCGCATCCGCTACCACCGGCGCGACGTCGCGCACAGGCAGGCTGTCCAGCAACTCGCGGGTGTAACGGTGCTGCGGCGCTGCAAAAACCTCTGCCACAGAACCTTGCTCCACCACACAGCCCTGCTCCATCACGGCAACCCGATCTGCGAACTTGCGGACTAGGTGCAGATCATGGGTAATCAAAAGCACCGCCATGCCTTTTCGCACCTGCAGTTCAGCCAACAAATCCAGGATCTGCTGGCGGACGCTGACATCCAGGGCCGTGGTGGGTTCGTCCGCGAGCAACAAGCGGGGTGAGCATGCCAAGGCCATGGCGATCATGGCGCGCTGACGTTGCCCACCCGATAGCTGGTGGGGATAAGCTTTCGCCCGACGGGCGGGCTCCTCAATGCCGGTGTCCGCTATTAAATTAATAGCTAATCGCACAGATTCCTCGCGGGCTAGCCCCTCTTTTTCTTGCAAAATCTCTGCTATTTGCTCACCGATGGTGAACAGTGGATTCAACGCGGTCATGGGCTCCTGAAACACCATGGCGATGTCCCGCCCCCGGATGGGGCGAAGTTGCTGCTCCGGTAGCGCCAGAAGATCGACCATCCCGGTCGTAGCCGCAAACCGGGCGGAACCACCGGTGCGCGCGCCTTGCGCCAAGCCCAGCAACGCCAGCGCGGTCATGGTTTTGCCGGAACCCGACTCCCCTACCAATGCAAGCTTCTCCCCTTCGCGGATCGCAAAGTCAATTCCCTTGACCACCTCACTACCGCCGAATGAAACCCGGAGCTGCTCTACCTGCAGCAAAAGCGGGGCGAGGCTCATGCGTCCTGCTTTCTGGGATCGAGTGCGTCCCGTAAGGCATCACCCATCAGGGTGAGCAACAACAAACTGACCACCAACACCGCAAACGTGGACAACGATATCCACCAGGCATCGATATTGTTCTTGCCCTGTGACAGTAACTCCCCCAGCGAGGGAGTGCCTGGTGGGACCCCAAGCCCCAGAAAATCGAGCGAGGTCAGCGCAAGAATTGCACCGCTCATCCGGAAGGGTAAAAAGGTAACGACCGGCGTCAAACTGTTGGGCAAGATGTGCCGGGTCATGATGACGCGGTCCGACACCCCCAGCGCCCGCGCAGCCCGCACATAGTCAAGTTGCCGGTTCCGCAAAAATTCCGCCCGCACATAGTCCGAGAGCCCCATCCAGCCGAAGAGGCTCAACAACACCCACAGCAAGCCCACACTGGGCGTGAATACCGCGCTGAAAATAATGAGCAGGTACAACTCGGGCATGGAGCCCCAGACCTCAATGGCCCGCTGCATGACAAGGTCGGTTCTACCTGCAAAGTAGCCCTGCACCGCGCCGGCCAGCACACCGAGCACCACACCGGTGACCGTAAGCGCCAAGGCAAACAGCACACTGACCCGAAAGCCGTAAATCAGTTGCGCCAATAAATCGCGACCCCGGTCATCCGTACCCAGCCAATTTGCGCTGCTTGGCGGCGCTGGGTTGGGCGCAGTGGCAAAGTAATTCAGCGTCTTCGGGCCATAGCGGTTGGGTGCAAAAAGTGCCCAGTTGCCTTCCTGCGCCAAGCGCTGCTGGATAAACGGGTCCAAATAATCTGTCGGCGTGGCGAAATCCCCGCCGAACGTGGTTTCCGGATAATCGCGAACCAAGGGCCAGTACGCCTCTCCTTGGTACACCACCACCAGAGGCCGGTCGTTGGACACCAACTCGGCACACAGACTCAGCACCACCAAGCCTGCAAAAAGCAGCAAGCTGGCAAAGCCCAAGCGGTTGCGCCTGAAGCGTCGCCAGGCGCGGGCCACGGGGCCCGGGTTATTCGAAGGTGACACGGGGATCCGCCCAGGCGTAACAGAGGTCGGATACCAATTTGGTCACCAACCCCATGAGGGTAAAAAGATACAGCGTGCCCATCACAACGGGGTAGTCGCGGCGGATCACACTCTCGTAGCTCAGCAGGCCTAGCCCATCCAGCGAAAACTGGGTCTCGATCAGCAATGAACCGGTAAAGAAAGCCCCGATAAATGCGGCAGGAAAACCCGTCACGATGGGGATGAGTGCATTGCGCATCACGTGCTTCCACAGGACTGCGCGCTCAGGCAATCCTTTGGCACGGGCCGTCAACACATATTGCTTGCGGATTTCTTCCAAAAACGAGTTTTTGGTCAACATGGTGATGGTGGCAAAACTCCCCATCACCATGGCGGTCACCGGCATGGCGATGTGCCACAGATAGTCCACCACCCTTGCCCCCCAGCTCAAGCTCTCCCAGTTTGACGAGGTAAGGCCCCGCAGCGGGAACCATTGCAGCTGCCCACCGAACACAACCAACAGGGCCACGCCCAGCACAAAGCCCGGGATAGCAAACCCCACCAGCACTATTGAGCTGGTGACCAGATCGAAACGCGACCCCGCCCGCACTGCCTTGGCAATCCCCAAGGGCACCGCGATGGCGTAGCTGATAAAAAATGTCCACAGGCCGAGGCTCATGGACACCGGCAGCTTCTCCCAGATCAGTTCCGAGACCTTGCGATTCTGGAAAAAGCTGGTTCCCAGGTCAAAACGGGCGAACTGCTGCAGCATGTGCCAAAAACGCTCAGGGGCCGGCTTGTCAAAGCCGTACAAGGCCTTGGCTAACTCCAGGCGCTTGGGATCCACACCCTGCGCGCCGCGATAGCTCAGCCCGCCCTCGGCGCCGACACTGCCACCGGCCTTGGCTTCAGCCAGGTACTGCTCCACCGGCCCGCCGGGCACAAACTGCACCACGACAAAGGTCAGCAACAACACCCCGAACAGGGTGGGCACCATCAGCAGCAAGCGCTTGAGTGTGTAAGACAGAAGATTCATGGTTGCTTGGCCCACCAGGTATCAATGGCCCAGCCCTCACCGGCTGCATAGGGGGGCATGGCGGCAGGCTTGTCCAGGCGCCAGTGGTTGTAGGCCAGGCGGTGGCTGCTGGCCGACCACTGAGGTACCAGCACATGGCTGTGGGCTATCACGCGGTCTAAAGCACGACAGGCCGGCAAAAGTGCACTCTTGGAGTTGGCGGAAGTCATGGTTTGAATCAGCGCGTCCACTGCAGCATTGCGAACTCCACTCAGATTGCCCGAGTCCTCCTGCCCGGCGGCCTTGCTGCCGAACAAGTCTACGAACTCCTGCCCGGGATTCTGCGTACCCGCATAGGCGATGGATGTGATTTCAAACTCAAACTTTTGCAGGCGCTGTTGGTAGAGCGCAAAGTCCACCGGCCGGAAGTTGAGCTTGACGCCAATCTTCTCCAGGTTGCGGGCCCAGGGAGTCACGACCCGCACACCGCTCTCATTGCTATCGAGGTACTCCAACTCCAGAGTCTGGCCTTGGGCATTGCGCAAAGCGCCATCCCTGAACGTCCAGCCCGCCTCGCGCAACAGCTCCTGGGCCACCCGAAGGTTGTCACGCAGACTGCGATCCCCATCGGTACGGGGCGCTACAGCCATGGGGCCGAATGCCGCAGGTGGCACGTTCGCACGCAATGGAGAGAGCAAAGCCAGTTCAGCCGGCGACGGCAGACCCGTGGCTTGGCACGCCGTGTTGCCAAACAAACCTTGCACGCGCTGGTAAGCGCCGTAAAACATCTGCCGGTTCATCCACTCGTAATCCAAAGCCAAGCCCAGTGCCTGGCGCACTCTCACATCTTGCAGTTTGGGGGAACGGGTGTTGAGCACATAGCTCTGGAACCCGGTGGGCAAGGTATGGCGGAACTCTTCTTTCACGAGCTCGCCGGTGTCAAACTTGCGACCGGTGACGCGCCGGGCCCAGTCACCCGCTGAAAAGAAACGCATCAAGTCGAACTCGCCGGCCTTCAAGGCCTCAAGCCGTGCGGTGCTGTCTTTGTAAATTTTGACGGTAATGCGGTCGAAATTGGCCGTACCGCGGCGCACAGGCAGATCGCGCGCCCAATACTGAGGGTCGCGCACATAAGTGATGTCTTTGCCGAAATTCACTGGCCCGACCTTGTAGGGACCGCTCCCGATGGGGACCTCCATCACGATCTGATCAAAGGGCTTGGCGACGCCCCCTACCTCCCCCCACCGGTGGCTGAAAACCGGCAAACCGCCCACGGTCAAGGGCAGCTCCCGGTTGGGCTTCGCAAATCGATAGCGCACGGTGCGTGCGTCCAGAACCTCGGCCGCCACGACCTCTTCCAGCAGACTGCGGTAGCCCGGTGCTGCCTGCGCACTTTTGAGCATGTCAAAGCTATGTTTGACATCCCGTGCCAGCACCGGGTCCCCGTTGTGAAAGCGCGCTTCGGGGCGCAGCACAAAGGTGGCACTCAAACGGTCCGGCGACACCGACACGTCCTGCGCCAGCAAGCCGTAACCGGCCGCAGTTTCGTCCAACGCTCCGGCGAGCAGGCTGTCAAACATTAAGTTGCTCAAATACGCCGGTGCCGAGCCTTTCACGGTGAAGGGGTTGTACTTGTCAAAGGTAGACACCCGCAAGTTACTCACCAGACGCAACTCCCCTCCCTTGGGGGCAGCCGGATTCACGTAGCTGAAATGTGCGAACCCTGCGGGATATTGCAGGTCCCCCCACAACGCATAGCCGTGGGCAGCCCACGTGTTGCACGCCGCAAAACTCCAGAGAAATAGTGCCCAAATCCGCATGCGACAATTCTGCACCAGACCACGCATTTTTAAGAGGACGATATGGGCTTTTTAGCAGGCAAGAAGTTGTTGATTACCGGGGTGCTGTCGAACCGCTCCATCGCCTATGGCATCGCCAAAGCGTGCAAAGAACAAGGCGCCGAATTGGCGTTCAGCTATGTAGGCGAGCGCTTCAAAGACCGCATCACTGAGTTTGCAGCAGACTTCGACTCCAAGCTGGTGTTCGACTGCGATGTAGGCAGCGACGAGCAGATCGACCAGTTGTTCAAAGACTTGTCGACACACTGGCCCACGTTTGACGGATTTGTGCACAGCATCGGCTTTGCCCCCCGCGAAGCGATTGCCGGCAACTTCCTGGACGGCCTGACGCGCGAGAACTTCAAAATTGCGCACGACATCAGCGCGTACAGCTTTCCGGCAATGGCCAAAGCAGCCCTGCCCTACCTGAACCCGAAAGCAGCCTTGCTCACCCTGTCGTACCTGGGTGCTGAGCGCATCATCCCCAACTACAACACCATGGGTTTGGCCAAAGCCTCGCTCGAAGCCAGCGTGCGCTACCTCGCCGAAGCCGTGGGTCCCAAAGGCATCCGGGTCAACGGCATCAGCGCCGGCCCCATCAAGACGCTAGCAGCCAGTGGCATTAAAGACTTCAGCAAACTGCTCAACATGGTGGCAGGTGCATCACCCATCCGCCGCAACGTCACCATTGAAGACGTGGGCAATGTGGCCGCCTTTATGTTGAGCGACTTGGCCGGCGGCGTCACTGCCGAAATCACGTATGTGGACGGTGGCTACAGCCAGACCATGGGCGTGACGACCGAGCCCGCAGCGGGCTGATTTAAGCCAAATCCGGCTCTAGCCCCTATGGATGCTGCGCGGGCAGCTCCTAAAAAAATAGCGCTAATGCCATCGCATTAGCGCTATTTTTGTTAGTGAGCCCCCTAGGGGGCGTACGCTCAGGCTTTGACGCAGTCGGCGTAGTAACGCAGTTTGCCGTCTTCCCCCACCTCGCTCACCAGACCGTGCACATCGGTCTCAAAGCCAGGGCACTGGGCGTTGAATTCGCGTGAGAACTTGAGGTAGTCCACCACTTTCTTGTTGAAGACCTCACCGGGAATCAACAAGGGAATGCCCGGCGGGTAGGGTGTGACCATGCCCACCGACACGCGGCCTTCCAGGTGGTCGATTTCCACCCGCTCGGTCTTGCGCAGTGCAATATGGGCGTATGCGTCGCTGGGCTTCATGGCCGGGGTCAGGTCACTGAGGTACACCTCGGTGGTCAGGCGGGCAATATCAAACTTGGCATACAGCTGGTGAATGTGGTGGCACAGGTCCGCCAATCCCATCTTCTCGTAGCGCGGATACTTTTGCACAAACTCAGGCAGCACACGCCACATGGGTTGGTTTTTGGCGTAGTCGTCCTTGAACTGCTGCAAGGCAGTCAACATGCTGTTCCAGCGGCCCTTGGTAATGCCGATGGTGAACATGATGAAGAAACTGTACAGGCCGGTCTTCTCCACCACCACACCGTGCTCCGCCAGGAACTTGGTCACGATGGAGGCAGGAATACCGGTCTTGGCGAACTTGCCGTTCAGGTCCAGACCCGGAGTCACGATGGTGGACTTGATCGGGTCCAGCATATTGAAGCCGGACGCCAGTTTGCCAAAACCATGCCAGTTGGCTTTTGCAGACTTGGCTTCCCCCTTGATGATCCAGTCTGCCGCTTTGCCGATACCTTCGTCGGCCAGCTTGTCCGGGCCCCAAACCTTGAACCACCAGTCATCACCGTACTCTTCGTCCACCTTGCGCATGGCACGGCGGAAGTCCAAGGCTTCAGCAATACTCTCTTCCACCAGCGCGGTACCACCGGGCGGCTCCATCATGGCAGCAGCCACGTCGCAGCTGGCAATGATGCTGTACTGCGGACTGGTGCTGGTGTGCATCAGATAGGCCTCATTAAAGAGGTGCTTGTCGAGCTTGACCGTCTGCGAGTCCTGCACCAGCACGTGGCTGGCTTGGCTGATGCCGGCCAATAGCTTGTGGATGGACTGCGTGCTGTAAACCACGGCTTCTTTGGGGCGCGCGCGGTTCTTGCCCATGGCGTGGTAGGTGCCATAGAAGGGGTGAAAGGCTGCGTGCGGCAACCAGGCTTCGTCAAAGTGGATGTTTTCCACATAGCCGTCCAGCATGGTTTTGATCGTTTCGGTGTTGTAGAGCACGCCGTCGTAGGTGCTCTGCGTTAGCGTCAAAATGCGTGGCTTGACCTTTTTGGCATCCACGCCCTGGAGCAAGGGGTTGGCTTTGATCTTGGCGCGAATGGTTTCCGGCTCAAATTCGCTTTGCGGAATCGGCCCGATGATGCCGAAGTGGTTGCGCGTCGGCTTCAAAAAAACAGGGATAGCACCCGTCATGATGATGGCGTGCAGATTGCTCTTGTGGCAGTTGCGGTCCACGATCACGATGTCACCCGGTGCCACGGTGTGGTGCCACACCATCTTGTTCGAGGTGGAGGTGCCGTTGGTCACAAAGAAGCAGTGATCGGCATTGAAGATACGGGCCGCATTGCGCTCAGATGCACCAATGGCACCGTTGTGGTCCAGCAGTTGGCCCAGTTCTTCCACCGCGTTGCACACATCGGCGCGCAGCATGTTTTCACCATAAAACTGGTGGTACATCTGGCCCACTGGGCTCTTCAAGAAGGCCACGCCTCCGGAGTGACCGGGGCAGTGCCAGCTGTAGGAGCCATCTTCGGCGTAGTCGAGCAGCGCCTTAAAGAATGGCGGCTGCACGCCCTCCAGGTAACCCTTGGCTTCCCGGATGATGTGGCGCGCCACGAACTCCGGCGTGTCTTCAAACATGTGAATAAAGCCATGCAGTTCGCGCAGGATGTCGTTGGGAATGTGGCGGCTGGTTTTGGTCTCGCCGTACACATAAATAGGCACGTCAAGATTTTTACGGCGAACTTCTTCAATAAAGTGGCGCAAGTTCAAGACTGCGGGGTCCAGATCCGGCCCGGGAGTGAACTCTTCGTCGTCAATCGACAAAATGAAAGCGCTGGCACGGCTCTGCTGCTGCGCAAACTGGCTCAAATCACCGTAGCTGGTGACGCCAAGCACCTCAAAACCTTCAGACTCAATCGCCTGCGCCAGGGCACGGATGCCCAGACCCGACGTGTTTTCCGAGCGGAAATCTTCGTCAATGATGATGATGGGAAAGCGAAACTTCATCTACAGGCTCCAACAACGGGCTAAAAATAGCAAACAGGCGCGAAGTGTAAGGACTAAATGTGGCAAGCCGGCGGCACTGACTTGCAATTGGCCCACAATGTGGCGTCATCAATACAACTGGAGTCCCTGTCATGTCGGAACCCAACCTCTGGTGGCTCGTCGTCGGTGTGCTGGTCGCGCTGGAGCTATTCACTGGAACCTTTTACTTATTGATGCTCGGGCTCGGCGCCGCCGCCGCGGCGTTGGTAGCCTACTCTGGTGCGAGCGTTGCTGTGCAACTGGTCTCAGCCGCCGTGGTCGGAGGCGGCGCCGTCTCGCTGTGGCACCTTCGCCGCACCCGGCCGGGCGCAGAGCTGCCAGCTCAGTCGAACCCCAACGTCAATCTGGATATTGGAGAAATCGTGCAAGTGGGCCAATGGAGCCCTGACGGCACAGCCCAAGTGCACTACCGGGGTGCCGCATGGACCGTCATGCACCGGCCCGGCATCAACCCCACGGGGGGAGCCCATCGGGTTGCAGAAATGGTGGGAAACCGCCTGTTGGTAGACAAAGCTTAACGAGGGAAACTTATGGAAATCGCAATCATTGTTCTAGTCATCGCCATCATTTTCGTGTCGCGGTCCGTCAAGGTCGTGCCACAGCAGCACGCTTGGGTTATTGAGCGCTTGGGCAAGTACCACGGCACCCTGACTCCCGGCCTGAACTTTCTGGTGCCCTTTATCGACCGCGTCGCCTACAAGCATGTGCTCAAAGAAATTCCACTCGACATTGCCAGCCAGGTTTGCATCACCAAGGACAACACCCAGCTGCAGGTGGATGGCATCTTGTACTTCCAAGTCACCGACGCCATGCGTGCGAGCTATGGCTCCAGTAACTACATCATCGCCATTTCTCAGCTGGCGCAAACCTCGCTGCGCTCCGTCATCGGAAAGCTGGAGCTGGACAAAACGTTCGAGGAGCGTGACATCATCAATGCGCAAGTTGTTGCAGCGATTGATGAGGCCGCGCTCAATTGGGGCGTCAAGGTGCTGCGTTACGAAATCAAAGATCTGACACCCCCAAAGGAAATCTTGCACGCCATGCAAGCCCAAATCACCGCCGAGCGCGAAAAGCGTGCACTGATAGCCGCCTCGGAAGGCCGCCGTCAGGAGCAAATCAATATTGCGACCGGCGAGCGCGAGGCGTTTATTGCCCGCTCTGAAGGTGAGAAGCAAGCAGCCATCAACAGCGCCCAAGGCGAGGCCGCGTCCATCACCGCGGTGGCGGAAGCCACTGCCAATGCGATTGAGCGTATTGCAGCGGCCATCCGGCAGCCTGGCGGAGAGCAAGCAGTTCAGCTCAAGGTTGCTGAGCGCGCAGTTGATGCCTATGCCAAGGTGGCCGCCGATGCCACCACCACCCTCATCATCCCCGGCAACATGAGCGAAGTGTCCGGTTTGATCGCCACGGCCATGAAAATGGTTCAGTCCAGCAAATAAGCAGGAAACGGGCAACAAAAAAGCCCGTAGTGCGTAACACTACGGGCTATCTGTTTCTGGCGGAGCAGGCGGGATTCGAACCCGCGGTGGGTTTTACCCCACGCACGCTTTCCAGGCGTGTGACTTAAACCACTCATCCACCGCTCCTAAGCCTCGTATTCTAGCCCGTTATTTCGAGCATTCCGGAAGAAACCTTAATCTTTTTGGAAAAAGCGGCAATGGCACACCCGCTGCCAAGGCCTTAGCTACCCGGCCGACTGTTTGCCAAAGCTTCTGCCACCGCCCGCGCGACGGTGCATTCGACATCCTGCAACACCCCGGGAAGCAATACCTGAAGGCGCGCTTGCAGGCTTTGCTGCAAGGCCTCCTGAACAATCTGCTCCAGCGCCGGGGACAGCATTTGCATCACCCGGCCTACCAACTCTGCGTCGGACATCGCCGCCGGTTCAGGCTCCGGGCTGGCGTGCCATGTTTCAGACGTAGGGGTCAACGTAGGCTGTGAAATCGCAATGTCTGCCGGCAGCTCCGCCGGTTGAGGCTGCCTTACTACCTCGGTAAGTGTCGGCAAAAACCGTGGGGGGTGCTTGGGAGCTTGCATCATTCGGCCCCTTTCAACTTCAAGTCGTGGCGCTGAATCGCGTAGCCGCGTTGCACATAGTGTTTCCAGCGGATTCGGGCCGTAGCGCGGTCTTCCTCGTCCACCGACACTACTTCAATCACCCGCTCAAACTGGTCAAAGCCTGCAGGCACTTCCTGGGTCAAGTTCACCAAAATCCCGTGCTCCACCAAGCCGGGATGCACACGGGACGTCAACACCACGGGACACCGAAGAGACGCTGAGTCTCCGTTGTCCACACCATGCACCAAGAAGTCTGTTGGCGACGTGGCCCACAAGCTGGCATCCAGGTACTGCACTTGCGCTGGAACCGCGAGCACCGTCAAACGCGCACCCCGCCCCACCGCCTTTCGCAGCAAGCGCCCGACATATTCCAGCTTATTCGGGGCCCCGAAATGAAAGGCGATGTCGGTCACTTACCCGCAACCCGACTCAGCACAAAGTCCACCAACAATGGCACAGGTCGGCCGGTCGCACCCTTTGCCGCACCGCCCTTCCAGGCCGTGCCGGCGATGTCTAGGTGTGCCCAGTCAAATTTCTCGGTAAACCGCTGCAAAAACTTCGCCGCAGTAATGGCACCACCGGCGCGACCCGCGACGTTGGCAACATCCGCAAAATTAGTTTTCAAACCATCGGCGTAATCGTCATCCAAGGGCAATTTCCAGCACAAATCGCCGCTGGACTCACCTGCCTTAAACAGTGCATCCCCCAGCGCGGGCTTGCTGGCGAACAATCCGCTTCGCACACCGCCAAGAGCGACCATACAAGCACCGGTCAGGGTAGCAATGTCTACCACCGCATCAGGTTTGAAACGCTCCGCGTAGGTCAATGCGTCACACAGCACCAAGCGACCTTCTGCATCGGTGTTGAGGATCTCAATTGTCTGACCGCTCATGCTCGTGACCACATCGCCAGGCTTGACTGCCTTTCCATTGAGCAAGTTTTCGCAGGCAGGGATCAGGCCCACCACATTAATGGCCGGCTTGAGTTCTGCCAAGGCCCGGAAGGTCCCCAGCACACTGGCGGCCCCGGACATGTCGAACTTCATCTCGTCCATCTCTGCTGCAGGCTTGATGGAGATACCGCCGCTATCGAATGTGATGCCCTTGCCGACCAGCACCAGCGGTGCCTGCGCTTTAGCAGCGCCGGTATATTTCAAAACAATAAAGCGCAGAGGCTCGTCAGACCCTTGGGCTACCGCCATGAAAGAGCCCATTCCCAGCTTGGCCACCTCTTTCGGCCCCAACACTTCGCAAGTGACCTTGGCGAACTCCGCCAAGCTCTCCGCGGCCTGGCCCAGTAACGTGGGCGTTGCATAGTTGGCCGGGCGGTTGGCCCATTCTTTCGCAAACTCCACCCCCACCACAGTGCCTACAGCCACTGCAAAGGACGAAGCCACTTCGGAGGCATTGGTCGCGGCCACCAACACCTTTTGGAGCTGGCGCTCCTCAGGCTTGGATTTGGTGTGCGTGTACACATAGGTGGCGTCCGCCACAGCCAGCGGGACCGCACGAACAGCGTCTTCCCGGGCCGGGCCGGCAAAGCCCACCACGACTTTCTTGACATTGGCAGCCTTCAGGCTGGCAGCACAGGCCCCCACAGCGGAGCGGACTTGGCGAGCCGTACCCTCACCCACACCGGCCAGCAAGACCTTCACGGCATTGGCCTGCACAGGCCGGTGCAAGGCTAATACCGTACCTGGCTTGGCACTGAAATCACCCTGCTTCAGAGACTTGGCCACCAAAAGTGACAACTCATCCTTGCCGGGTTTGAAATCCTGGGCTACCAGCAGCACCAGGACATCCGCTTTTTCATTGGCCAAGGCCACGAGGTTCAGAGGCTTCAGTTCAAAGTTCATAATTCACGCTTTCGTTTCGCACAATGTTATTCCATTCCTCTATCCGCAAAGAGTTAGGCCGCAGTTTCGGGGCGACCCTGATCGTTCTCGTGACCGTCGTCATGACCATGACCTTGCTGCGCACGCTGGGCGAGGCGTCCCGCGGCACCTTTAACCCTGCCGACGTGCTCATCATCATGGGCTACACGGTGCTCTCTGACATGCCGACCATTCTGTCGATGAGTCTGTTCATCTCGGTACTCACCGTAGTGACCCGCATGTACCGTGACAGCGAGATGGTGATCTGGTTCGGCAGCGGGCGCGGGCTGCTCGGGCTTGTTGGACCACTGCTGCGCTTTGCCTGGCCGATTCTCGTGGTGGTGGTGGCACTGGCATTTGTCATCCTGCCTTGGTCATTCAGCAAAATTGAAGACCTGCGCGACAAATACGACAAACGCGGCGACATTGCGCGTATCGAGCCGGGGCAGTTCCAGGAGTCCGCCAATGGTGACCGGGTCTTTTTCATCGAGAAAGACAGCAAGGGGCAACAAACCGGCAAAAACGTCTTCATTTCTACCCAGGAAGGCAACAAGCAAACGATCACCAGCGCCCGCTCCGGGACCATCGAAGTGATGAATGGCGACAAGTTTCTGGTTCTGCAGGAAGGCCAGCGCCTGGAGCGCACCAACGGGAAAAATGACATGACGCTCAGCACTTTTGAGCGCTACGGTGCCCGGGTCGGCGCAGATGACAACTCCAGCCGTGACTACGCCCCCTCCAACGCCAAATCCACGCTCGAACTACTCCGAACCCCTAACCCGCAACACTTTGCAGAACTGGCATGGCGCGCCGGTCTGGCGCTTGCGGCCTTCAACCTGATTTGGATCGGACTGGCGGCGGCGGGGGCCAACCCACGGGCCGGCCGGAGCACCAACCTCATCTTTGCCTTCCTGGCCTTTGTGGTCTATTTCAACCTGCTGGTGCTGGGTAAAAACTGGGTGGAGAGCGGCAAAGCCGAGCTGCTGCCCCTGCTGCTGCAGTTGCACGGTGGTGTGTTGGTCTTGAGCATGGTGTGGCTGGCCAAGCGGCACAACCACTGGACTCTGCGCTTGCCCCGCCGCAAGGCTCGCATTCAAGGTTCCCGATGAAAACTCTCCGCAAACTGCTCTACGGCGAGGTCATCACCGCCGTCACGCTCGTCACGCTGGCCTTCATGGCCTTGTTTTTTTTCTTTGACGTGGTCGAAGAACTCCAACAAGTGAGCCGGTTGGGTGCCACAGGTTACCAGGTGCCCCAAGCTTTGATCTATGTGGCGCTCATGATTCCAGCCCATGTCTATGAGCTCTTTCCCATCACGGTATTGATTGGCACCATTTTTGTGATGGCCCGCCTGGCCCGCAGCTCCGAATTCACTATTTTACGCACCAGCGGCCTAGGGCCTTGGCGGGCTTTACGCACGCTCATGGTCTTGGGGCTGGGCTTTGTGTTGTTCACCTTTGCGGTGGGGGACTATGTGGCCCCGCTGGCCGACAAGACTGCGCAGCTCCTCAAATCGCGCTTTCAGGGCAAGATCAGCGTGGGGAAAACAGGCGCGTGGCTCAAGGAAAAGCAGGCCTACGGCAGCTTTTCCGTTAATGTGGGCTCGCTGGCACCCGACGCCACGCTCAAGGACATCCGCATCTATGAATTCGACAACCAAGGCTTTGTGGTCTCCCTGACCGATGCAACAACCGGCACGTTCGGCAGCGACGAATCCTGGACGCTAGCCAACGGCGAGCGCACCGAATTCAGCGCAGACAAAAACCAGGTCGCCAAGGTGGACCGGGTGGCGTTTGAAAGCTTCCGCTGGCCTACGCAAATCAGTGCCGAAATGGTGGCTGCCGCCGTTCTGCGGCCCGAGCGCATGGGCACGATTGACCTGTTCCAGTACATCCGCCACCTCAACGCCAACGGCCAGAGTGCGCAGAAATACGAAATCCAGTTCTGGAAGAAAGTGTTTTACCCGCTGAGCTGCCTGGTGATGGTGGTGCTCTCGCTGCCCTTTGCCTACCTGCACTTCCGATCCGGGGGAATTGCCAGCTACACCTTCGGCGGCGTGATGGCAGGCATCAGCTTCGTGCTGCTCAACAACGTGCTCAATGACCTTGGAAACCTGCAGGGTTGGCAGCCTTGGATCACCGCCGCTCTGCCCGGCATGATCTACTCCTTCTTTTCTCTTGCCGCCTTTACCTGGCTCGTACTCCGACGATGACAAGCTCCGCCCCCCGCCACGCCATTGTGTTGTTTGCCCACGGTTCCCGCGACCCTCTCTGGCACAAGCCCATGGAGGCCGTGGCAGCACGCATTCGCAGCCAGTCGGCTGAGGTCGAGGTGGCCTGCGCCTACCTCGAGCTCAGTCAACCTGATTTGCCGCACACCGTGGCCCAACTGGTTGCAGCCGGTACCGGCAGCATCACCATCGTCCCGATGTTTCTGGGCGTGGGCCGCCATGCCCGCGAAGACTTGCCAGAACTCGTGGCCCAGCTGCGCAGCACCCACCCGGAGGTGAACTTTGTGCTCCAAAAGGCGGTGGGAGAAGACGAGCGCCTGGTGCACATGCTGGCCGCTATAGCGCTGGACCCCACCGAGGCATAGACCCCTGAGGCATAATGAATTCCATCTTTAGCTGGAATTCGATATGAACCTTCACCAATTCCGCTTCGTGCAGGAAGCCGCCCGCCGCAACCTCAACCTGACGGAAGCGGCCAAGGCACTGCACACCTCGCAACCGGGCGTGTCCAAGGCCATCATTGAGCTGGAAGAAGAGCTGGGCATCGACATCTTTGCCCGTCACGGCAAGCGCCTCAAGCGCATCACCGAGCCGGGCCAGCATGTGCTCAAAAGCATCGAGCTGATTTTGCGGGAGGTCAACAACCTCAAGCGCATCGGCGAGCAGTACAGCTCTCAGGACAGCGGCACCCTGTCCATTGCCACCACCCACACCCAGGCACGCTATGTGCTGCCTGAAAAAGTGGCCCAGCTGCGCACCGCGTTTCCCAAGGTCAACGTCAGCCTGCACCAGGGCGCACCCGACCAAGTGGCCCGCATGTTGATTGACGATGTGGCGGAAATCGGCATCGCCACCGAATCGCTCTCCAACTACAGTGAGCTGGTCACCCTGCCTTGCTACGAGTGGCAACACGTGCTGGTCTTGCCGGCAGACCACCCGCTGGCCCAGAAAGAGCGCGTCACGCTCGAGGATGTGGCAGCCGAGCCGCTCATCACCTACCACCCCTCGTTCACCGGCCGCACCAAGATCGACCAGGCCTTTGAGGCCCGAAAGCTCGAACCCCGCATCTCGCTGGAAGCCATTGACTCCGATGTGATCAAGACCTACGTGCGCCTGGGCCTGGGCATCGGCATTGCCGCCGAAATGGCGGTCACCGATGTCGTCGAGGACATGGAAAAGAACGGCGCCCGGGGCGGCTTGGTAGTGCGCCCCGCGGGCTACCTGTTCGGTCAGAACGTGACCCGTGTCGCCTTCAAACGCAGCGCCTACCTGCGAAACTTTGTGTTTACCTTTGCCGAATTTTTAAGCAGCCGCCTCAACCGCGCCCTGATTGCCAAGGCCATGGAAGGCCATGTTAACGACTACGAGCTATGACTCCCGCACACACCCCCACCCTCACCTCCCGCCTGCCGAATGTGGGCACCACGATTTTTACGGTCATGTCGGCCTTGGCCGCAGAGCACAAGGCGGTGAACCTGGGCCAAGGCTTCCCCGACTTTGCCTGTGACCCGGCGCTGGTGGACGCCGTGACCGCCGCCATGCAAGCCGGCCACAACCAGTACCCGCCCATGACCGGCGTGCCGGTGCTGCGCCAAGCCGTGGCTGCCAAGATTGCGGCGCTGCATGGCAAGCAGTACGACGCGGACCGCGAGATCACCATCACGGCCGGTGCTACGCAAGCCATCATTACTGCCATCCTGGCGGTGGTGCACCCGGGTGACGAGGTCATCGTGCTGGAGCCCTGTTACGACAGCTATGTGCCCAATATCGAGCTGGCCGGCGGCGTCGTGGTGCGGGTTCCGCTCACGCCGGGCACCTTCCGGCCCGACTTTGCCAAGATCAGCGCGGCCATCACGCCTAAGACCCGCGCCATTCTGATCAACACCCCGCACAACCCCAGCGCCACCGTGTGGAGCCGCGCCGACATGCTGGCCTTGCAAGACCTGCTGGCGCCCACCGACGTGCTGCTTATCAGCGACGAGGTTTATGAACACATGGTGTTTGACGGCCAGCAGCACGAAAGCGCCTCCCGCTACCCCGGCCTGGCAGCACGGGCGTTTGTGGTGTCGAGCTTCGGCAAAACTTTTCATGTGACCGGCTGGAAAGTCGGCACGGTGGCAGCCCCCGCCGCGCTGACGGCCGAGTTCCGCAAGGTGCACCAGTTCAATGTGTTCACCGTCAACACGCCGGTCCAGCACGCGCTGGCCGCCTACCTTGCCGACCCGGCGCCCTACCTCAACCTGCCCGCCTTTTACAGCGCCAAGCGGGACCTGTTTCGCGCCGGGCTCGCCGGCACGCGCTTCAAGCTCTTGCCCAGCCAGGGAAGCTACTTTCAGTGCGTGGACATTTCCGAGGTGAGCGACCTCGGTGAGGCGGACTTTTGCCAATGGCTCACCCGCGAGGTGGGCGTGGCGGCCATACCGCTGTCCGCTTTTTATGGCAATGGTTTTGACCAGCGGGTCGTGCGCTTTTGCTTTGCCAAGCAAGACAACACCCTGCACAGCGCACTGGAGCGACTCAAGACCCTGTAAGAATTGCTATTCTTTTAGTAGCTAGCTGCGCAATATTCATAAGGGCTGGAGGCTGTTTTATGCATAAATTGCCACTCACTCGTTCGCTCCGCATCCTGGCAAGCGGCGGATCAGCCGCCCGCAGCGGGGGCATCGCTCTGGCCCTGTGGGTGTGCATGGTGGGCGCGGCACTTGCGCAAGCCACCGCGCTGCGGATCGAAACCGTAGCCTCCGGTTTGGAGCACCCCTGGGCGCTGGCTTTTCTGCCGGATGGCAAATTTCTGGTCACCGAGCGACCCGGGCGCCTGCGCACCATCAGTGCCACAGGCCAAGTCAGTGCGCCCTTAAGCGGGCTCCCTCCGGTTGAAGCCCGCGGCCAGGGCGGCCTGCTCGATGTGCTGCTGGACAGCGCCTTTGCCACCAACCGCCAGCTCTACCTCTGCTATGCCGAGCCGGGCGAAGGCGGCAACAGCACCGCCATGGCACGGGCCACCTTGAGCCCCGATAGCACCCGCCTGTTGGACTTGAAGGTGTTGTTCAGTCAGAAGCCCAAAGTCAACAGCAACGGGCATTTCGGTTGCCGCATGACCGAGGGCCAGCGCGACGGCCAACCCGACGGCACCCTGTTTCTCGCCTTGGGTGAGCGCTTCAGCCGCAAAGACGATGCCCAGACCCTCGGCAACCACCATGGCAAGGTTATCCGCATCCACAAAGACGGCACGGTACCCGCCGACAACCCTTTTGCCACCGCTGCCGCCCAGGCCAGCGGCGCGCTACCCGAAATCTGGAGCCTGGGCCACCGCAACCCCCAAGGCATGGTGATAGCCCCTAACGGCACCCTGTGGGAGTTGGAGCACGGCCCCCAAGGCGGCGACGAAATCAACACGGTGCAGAGCGGGCGCAACTACGGCTGGCCGGTCATCACCTATGGCGAAAACTACGGCGGCGGCAAGATTGGTGCGGGCATCACCGCCCAAGCGGGTCTGGAGCAGCCGGTGCACTATTGGACGCCCTCTATCGCCCCCTCCGGCATGGCCTTTGTCAGCAGCACACGCTACGGCCCCGCGTGGTCGGGAAATCTGGTGGTGGGTTCGCTCAAATTCGGCTACCTGGCCCGCCTGGAACTCAGCGAGCCCTTTGGCGGCCGGGTCGTGCGCGAAACCCGGCATCTGCAAGACCTGGGCGAGCGGGTGCGCGATGTCCGCCAGGGACCTGACGGCTGGCTGTACCTGCTGACGGATGCCCCGCGCGGCCGCTTGCTGCGCGTTTTGCCTGACTAGGCCCGGGGAGCGCTTCACCGATTTGTCATCTGAGTTGTCTGTAATGCGCCCTTCGTTGGAGAAGAACTATGCAGCTACTCAAAACCGACAAAGGGCGGACGGAATTGCAGTTAGGTAACCGCACGCTGGGCCAGCGTGAGCGCGCCCTGCTCATCCTCGCCGATGGCAGAAACACCGTCGACGGGGTCAACCATCTCTTTGGCGGTGAGGCCATGCGCCTGGCTCTGCACCTGATGCAGAGCGGCTACCTGGTGGTGCCGCAGGCGCCGACCGCCCGGGCCGCGCAGGCAAGCCCGCCAGCGGCGCCCGCACGACCCGCGGTGACAAGGCCTGCGACGCGCCCCGCGCCGATCGCTCCAGAGGTGCCGCCGCCAGCGGTAGCCGCAGACAACTTTGAAGGCAAACGCTCGCTGGCGACCACCCGCATGTTTTTGTTCGACATTTGCGAGCGCATGTTTGCCCGCCGGGACCCGGCGCATGCCGACGCTTTCCGTCAAGCGCTGCGCAACGCGAAAGACCGCGAAGCCATGCTCGCCGCCGCGCGCGACATGATCAGCGCCATTGAAGCCATCGCCGGGCATGAACGCGCTGACTCCATCAGTGAGCGCATTGCCATGCTGCTGCCGCCGGAGACCTGAGCCCCGGGAGAGCAAGGAAGGGGAAAGGCTGAATCAGCTCTGGATTTGTGCCCAGGCCTTGTCCAGCCGCTTCACACTCACCGGTTGGGGCGTGCGCAGCTCTTGGGCAAAAAAGCTCACGCGCAGCTCTTCGAGCAACCAGCGGAACTCTTGCATGCGCTCGTCTTGCGCGCCCTTGCGCTCCGCCACCAAACGCCAGTAGCGCTGATCTTGCGGGCGCAATTCGGCCAGGCGGGCGGCGTCGCGGGCTGGGTCGGCGCGGTACTTGTCCAGCCGCAGGGTGATGGCCTTGAGGTAGCGGGCCAGGTGCTGCAGCCGGTCCCAGGGCGTAGCCTGCAAAAACCGCTTGGGGATCAGGCGGTTGATCTGCTGTGCCGCATCGGCCACCGCGTCGGGGGCGTTTTTGGTGTCTTTGATCTTGCGGGCGGCGGTGGCGTATTCCAGCAGCACGGTACCGGCCAGACGGGCCACTTCGTTGGCGATCAGGGTCAGGCGCCCTCGCCCTTCATCGATACGGCGCTTGAAGGCAAACTCGTCAGTGGGCAGCGGGTCGAGCAGGAAGGCGCGGTCCAGTGCCACCGCAATAATTTGCTCGCGCAGCTCTTCGACTGTGCCGCCGGTGGCGGTTTTGCCGCCTTCCAGGGTGCCCACTTGCATGTAGGCCACGGCCATTTTTTGCAGGTCGGGGATGTTTTTTTCCAAGTATTTCAGCGCGTCCTTGATCTGGATGGCAAACAGGCGGCGCAGGCCGGCGCGGTGTTTGGCGGCGGCGACTTCGGGTTCGTCAAACACTTCGACGGTGACGGCGTCGCCCGCGTCGATGAGTGCGGGGAAGCCGATGAGTGTTTGGCCGCCTTTGCGGATTTCCAGCAGTTCGGGTAGTTCGCCAAAGGTCCAGGCGGTGAAGCGGCCGTCGAGAATGCTGGCGGTGCTGCTTTTGCCCTGAGCGCTATTTGCTACTGTTTTTGTAGCTGCTTGCGTAGTGTTGGCGGGGGCTGAGCGCTGGTTCGACCGGGCGCTCTGCTCCGTGTCCCCCGCCCGCTGCGCGGGCTCCTCCTTGACCTGCGCAGAACGCCCGGTCGCACCAGCTCCCGGCGATGAGCCACTGTCTTGGCTCGCCGCCTGGTTTTGCTGCAATTTCAGACTCGCCAGCGCCTGAAAGGCCCCGCGCGCTTGGCTGCCCAGCTCGGCCTTCAATGCACCCAGGTTTCGGCCGTGGCCGAGTTGGCGGCCGTGCTCGTCCACCACGCGGAAGTTCATGAAGAAGTGCGGGCTGAGCATGTCGACTTTGATGTCGGCTTTGACAATGTCCAGGCTGGTCGCATCGCGCACCAGTTTCAGCACGGCTTCTACCAGGCCGCCGCTGCCAAACTTCTCGGGCGCGTTCAGCGCTTCGGCAAACTTGCTGGCGGTGTCGGGCAGCGGCACTAGGCGGCTGCGGGGGCGTTGGTGCAGAGTCTTGAGCAAGGCCTGCACTTTGTCTTTCAGCATGCCGGGCACCAGCCATTCGCAGCGTTCGTCGTTCACCTGGTTCAGCACAAACAGCGGCACGGTCACGGTCAGGCCGTCGCGTGCATCGCCGGGTTCGTGCAGATAGGTAGCGGCACAGTCCACACCGCCCAAGCGAATGGTCTTGGGGAAGGACGCGGTGGTGATGCCCGCCGCCTCGTGGCGCATGAGTTCTTCGCGGGTGAGCTTCAGCAGGTCGGGCTGTTTTTTGACTTCTTCGCGGTACCAGCGCTCAAAGCTGTAGCCACTGCACACATCGGCGGGCAGCTGCTGGTCGTAGAAGGCGTAGATCAGTTCGTCGTCCACCAGCACGTCCTGGCGGCGCGCCTTGTGTTCCAGGTCTTCTACTTGCTTGATGAGCTTTTGGTTGGCGGCCAGAAACGGCAGCGTGGTTTCCCACTCTTTGCCCACCAGCGCTTCGCGAATGAATATTTCGCGGGCTCCGTGCATATCCACGCGCCCGTAGTTCACCTTGCGCCCGCTGTAGACCACGATGCCATACAGCGTAGCCCGCTCCAGCGCCACCACTTCAGCCGCCTTCTTTTCCCAGTGCGGATCGAGCAGCTGTTTCTTGAGCAAATGCCCGCCGACCGTTTCAAGCCATTGCGGCTCGATCGCCGCAATGCCACGGCCGAACAGGCGCGTGGTTTCCACCAGCTCGCTGGCCACAATCCACTTGCCCGGCTTCTTGGTCAGGTGGGCGCCGGGGTGGGCAAAGAACTTGATGCTGCGCGCGCCCAGGTATTCGCCGTTTTGGCCTTCTTCGAGTTTGCAGCCGATGTTGCCTAGCAGGCCCGAGAGCATGGAGAGGTGCAGCTGCTCGTAGCTGGCGGGCTTGGTGTTCAAGCGCCATTTGTGTTCGGCCACCACGGTGTGGAGTTGCGAGTAGATGTCTTTCCACTCGCGCACGCGGCGCATGTTGACGAAGTTCTGGCGCAGGAGTTGTTCGTATTGGCGGTTGGTAAGTTTGTGGGTTGCTGCTTGGGCATTGCCTTGGGCGCGCGCTGGGAGTTGGGGCATCCGGCCGCTCTGCTCCGTGTCCCCCGCCCGCTTTGCGGGCTCCTCCTTGACCTGCGCAGAACGGCCGGACGCCCCAACTCCCGCCTTAGCCTCGTGCGTGCCACCTCTTGCATCGTGAATCCACTTCCATAGCTTCAGGTAGCCGGTGAACTCGCTCTTCTCATCGTCAAACTTCTGGTGCGCGGCATCGG
This sequence comes from Rhodoferax sp., assembly GCF_013297935.1. Taxonomy (GTDB): domain Bacteria; phylum Pseudomonadota; class Gammaproteobacteria; order Burkholderiales; family Burkholderiaceae_C; genus Allorhodoferax. Next base: position 105,679 of record NZ_JAAFIX010000011.1, read on the forward strand.
CTTGCTGTTGGGCCTCCATGGGGCGGTCGCGCACGTCTTGCACGCTCAAGGCGCTGGCAATTACCAGCGCCTCATCTAGCGCCTCGCGGCTGCGCGCCTCCAGCAGCATGCGGCCCACGCGCGGATCCAGCGGCAGGCGGCTGAGTTCGGTGCCCAGTGGGGTTAGCTCATTCGCATCGTCCACCGCGCCCAGCTCGTTGAGCAGCTGGTAGCCATCGGCAATCGCGCGGCCGCTCGGGCGCTCCAGGAACGGAAAGTCTTCGACGATGCCCAAATGCAGCGACTTCATGCGCAGGATGACGCCCGCCAGCGAGCTGCGCAAAATTTCCGGGTCGGTAAACCTTGGTCGCCCGTCAAAGTCTTTCTGGTCATACAGGCGAATACAGATACCGTTGGCCACGCGGCCGCAGCGGCCGGCGCGCTGGTTGGCCGAGCTTTGGCTGATGGGCTCCACCAGCAGCTGCTCCACCTTGCTACGGAAACTGTAGCGCTTGATGCGCGCTGTACCTGCGTCAATGACGTAGCGTGTACCCGGCACCGTGAGCGATGTTTCGGCCACGTTGGTGGCCAGCACAATGCGTCGGCCGGTGTGCCCGTCAAAAATACGGTCCTGCTCGGCGGGGCTCAGGCGGGCGAACAGGGGCAGCACTTCGGCACCTCGCATCACCGGCTGGTGGCTCAGGTGCTTGCGCAAATGGTCCGCGGCCTCGCGGATTTCGCGCTCGCCGGGTAGGAACACCAAAATATCGCCTTGGTTGTGCGGGTCGCGCCACAGTTCGTCCACACCATCGGCAATCGCGTTGTTCAAGTCGTATTCACGGCTTTCTTCAAACGGGCGGTAGCGCTGCTCCACCGGGAACATGCGCCCCGACACCATGATGACCGGCGCAGGGCCTTTGCTGGATTTAAAGTGGTCCGCAAAGCGCTGCGCGTCGATCGTGGCCGAGGTGACGATGATCTTGAGGTCAGGCCGGCGCGGCAGTATCTGGCGCAGGTAGCCCAGCAGAAAGTCGATGTTGAGGCTGCGCTCATGCGCCTCGTCGATGATGATGGTGTCGTAGGCCTTGAGCAGCGGGTCGGTCTGCGTTTCGGCCAGCAAAATACCGTCGGTCATCAGCTTGACCGAGGCGTCTTTGCCCAGCCGGTCGTTGAACCGCACCTTGTAGCCCACCACATCGCCCAGCGGCGTTTTCAGCTCCTCGGCAATGCGCTTGGCCACACTGCTGGCCGCAATACGGCGCGGCTGGGTGTGGCCGATGAGCTTGCCGCGCTCGCCTTCAGGGTAGTTGAGCTTGCCGCGGCCCATGGCCAGAGCGATTTTGGGTAGCTGCGTGGTCTTGCCCGAACCGGTCTCGCCGCAAACGATAACGACCTGGTGCGCCGCAATGGCGTCCATGATTTCTTGCCGCTTGCCCGATACAGGCAGGGTCTCAGGAAACTCGATGTGCAGGCGCGGAGAAGCTGGGGAAGAGGTAGAAGACATTGGGTGCAATTATCCCGGCTGGCGGCCTGATGGCCGCCGGGGCGGGTTTTATGCATTAAATCTGACTCTAGCCCTCGTGGAATAAACGCGAGCAGCTATGGTATTTGTAGTGCTTATGAAGTGATCGAGAGCCGACGTTTGAATTCAGTGGCTTGCCGTAGGCACGTCCACTTGAAGAAATATATCGGCCTCGGGGCGCCTACCGGTACGCAATGTAGAAGGGAAGTGCGGCAATGCACAAAGGTGCAATGATCTTGAGCAGTGTTGTCTCGTACCCGGGACCACATACTCGAACGTATAGCGTGAAGGACAGAATTGGCCACATGGCAAAGAGCACGACCAGCCCGCCGCTTCTGGCGGCCTGTACGCCGATGCTCGCTGGCGAAAGCAGGATCAGCACGGCAAACAACAGCGAATTGGTGGCCCCAGCCAGAAAGATTCGACCCTCAATGGACTTTGCAACCTGCGCCCTGAGGAACTCTCCAACTGGCCGACTGGCCCAGCCTTCCGCGAGTGGACCCGCGCTGAGACCACCCTGCGATAGCTGCTTGCCACGCCAAAGAGTTCGGGCAAAGAACACCAGCAGACCGACCATAAAAAGCATTAGAGCGATTCCCCTCCAGTCTTGTGCTTGCGCCGCAAAATAGAAGCCCAGCAGGTTGATGCCGAGCAGAGGCAAGATGCAGAGGAAGCCCAACGTGCGCATGTTCAGCGGGATCTAACGTTGGCGCTGCCCCGCACGCAACCTGTGTCGCGAAGCGGCTGCCTTCGGTTGCGTGTCCGTGCCGAGCGCAATGTTAGAAAACATACTTGGCATTCTTGTTTTGTCGCCCCGTCAAACTGTGCGGTCTGCGATAAGGTTAATCCGAGGCCACTTTGACAAAAAGCGAACAGCCACTATGTCTCTGGGCCGAAAACCGTAACTCATCAATTGCCTACCGCGGTACATCAAGGCATTTCCGCCGGAGCGCGTGGCCGAAAATTCATACGACACGACGAACATCTTGCCGCCGCGAGTGTTGCCCAACTCCACGGCGCTAACCACCCTGCCCCGGGTAGTTGTGCCGCGACGCTCTAGCATGAATTCAGCTAAATAGCGGTAGACAAGCCATCCCACCAAAGCGAAACCCGCAATGGCGGCAGCAGATCTAACGAAGGGCAGGAGTAGGAGTTCCATACGGGCCTTTGAAATGCTATCTAACGTAATGTATGGAGCAAAACGTGCTCGATAAAACTGGGACTGCTCGATATTCTGGACATGCAAAACTCCTGAAACCCTTGCCTGACATGGCTTGCGCGGGATAGATCAAGAATTTATAGCGGTATAAAAATTCCGACAAACACCGCAATCCCATGCAACGAGTGTAGACGCGTATGACCGCACCACCCATCAACCAAAAGGGGGGATTCCGCCCTCCACCGTCGATTCCCCGATGCGCCCTCCGTCTTCGTAGAGAATTGCGGCATATTCGCTCCTCCTTCATCTGCTCCCCCCACCCGCCACCGCAATGACCTCAGTCTTCAATTTCACCTTCGTTCCCTGGTTCCGGTCGGTCGCGCCTTACATCCATAAGTTCCGCAACCAGACCTTTGTGGTGGGTATTGCCGGCGAGGCCATTGCCGCGGGCAAGCTGCACAGCTTGGCGCAAGACCTGGCCATGATCCAGAGCATGGGCGTGAAGATAGTGCTGGTGCACGGTTTCCGGCCGCAGGTGAACGAGCAGCTCGCCGCCAAGGGCCACACCCCCAAATACAGCCACGGCATCCGCATTACCGACGAGGTGGCGCTCGACTGCGCCCAGGAGGCCGCCGGCCAGTTGCGCTACGAGATTGAAGCCGCTTTCAGCCAAGGCTTGCCCAACACGCCCATGGCGGACTCCACGGTGCGCGTGATCTCGGGCAACTTCATCACGGCGCGGCCGGTGGGCATTGTGGACGGGGTGGACTTTCAGCACAGCGGGCTGGTTCGCAAGGTCGACACGGCCGGCATCACCCGCACCCTGGACATGGGTGCCATGGTGCTGCTCTCGCCGTTTGGCTTTTCGCCCACGGGCGAGGCGTTCAACCTCGCCATGGAAGAGGTGGCTACCAGCGTAGCCACCGCGCTGCAGGCCGACAAGCTGATCTTTTTGACCGAGGTGCCCGGTGTGCGCATGGACCCCATGCAGCCTGCCGGGGAAGACAACCCGATCGACACCGAGTTACCCCTGGCCGCTGCCGAGAAGCTACTCCAAGCCCTGCCCGCCGCCAACCAGCCTACCGACGTGGCCTTCTACCTGCAGCACTGCGTGAAGGCGTGCAAGGCGGGCGTTGAGCGCAGCCACATCATTCCGTTTGCGATTGACGGCGCGATTCTGCTGGAGGTGTATGTGCACGACGGCATCGGAACCATGGTGGTGGACGAAAAGCTCGAGAGCCTGCGCGAGGCCACCGAGGAAGACGTGGGCGGCATTCTGCAGCTCATCGAGCCCTTTGAGCGCGATGGCACGCTGGTCAAACGCAGCCGCACCGAGATCGAGCGCGACGCGGGCAACTACACCATCATTGAGCACGACGGGGTGATCTTTGCCTGTGCGGCCCTCTATCCCTACCCCGAATCCAAAACCGCCGAGATGGCGGCTGTAACTGTGTCGCCTGAGGTGCAGGGTCAGGGCGACGGCGAACGCATCCTGAAACGCATTGAGCAGCGCGCCAAGGCGGCCGGGCTGGACAGTATTTTTGTGCTGACCACCCGCACCATGCACTGGTTCATCAAACGCGGCTTTGTGCAGGTGGACCCTGAGTGGCTGCCCGAGGCCCGCAAGCGCAAGTACAACTGGGACCGCAAGAGCCAGGTGCTGGTCAAGCGGCTCTAAGCCGGCGCCAGAGCATCAAGCTGCCAAACACCGCAAAGCCACTGAAGCACACGAATGACCAGTTGGCGATGGTGCCGCCCAGAAAGGTCCAGTCGATCTTGCTGCAGTCCCCGCCACCGCGGAAGATCATGGGCAGTGCGCGCTTGAGCGGGAAGGTCTCGATCATGCCGTAGAGGTCGCGCCCGCAGGACACCACCTCGGGCGGGTACCACTGCAGCCAACTCTGGCGGGCCGCCACATAGGCACCCGCCACGGCAAAAGCCACCAGCAGCACTGCACCGGCAATTTGCAAGCTTTTTCGGCCGCTAGCCCCCGCAATACCTGCGCTGATAGCTACCAAAATGAGAGCATAGCGCTGCACAATACACATCGGGCACGGCTCCAGACCCACCACGTGCTGCAGATACATGCCAAACACCAGCATGGCCACGCAGGCCAGCAACACGCCACCGTACATGCGCCGGGGCGCAGTGTCCATCCAACCGAAAACCAAGTTCAAAATCAAATCCTCATTGAGTTAACCAGCCGCAAGGCGCTGGGGGTTGGTACCTTTTGCGGGACTGAAGTTCCCGCAAAGCCTTGGGGTCAGCCCAAAGCGAATAAGATTCGGCCTTCGTTTTTACACCACCGACAAAGAGGTTTTCCCCATGGCACGCACCGTTAACTGTATCAAGCTGGGCAAAGAGGCTGAAGGCCTGGACTTTGCGCCCTACCCCGGTGAGCTGGGCAAGCGCATCTGGGAAGGCGTGAGCAAAGAAGCCTGGGCCGCCTGGCTCAAGCACCAGACCATGCTGGTCAACGAAAACCGCCTGAACCTGGCCGACGCCCGCGCCCGCCAGTACCTGGCCCGCCAGATGGAAAACCATTTCTTCGGTGATGGTGCCGATGCCGCCCAGGGCTACGTGCCCCCCAGCGCCTGAGGTGCAGGACACCACGGACCGCATGGCTTTTTCGGCCCACAGCGGCTTACCTGCTGCTTGGGCCGGCTGTGCGGCGTGGACGGTGTTGGACACCGGCTTCCATCAGGCCCGGCGCTTTCTTGCCACCTGGGCCGCGTGGCGCGCCGACCCGCAGCGCCCCACCATGCTTCACTATGTGGGGCATGTTTCCCCCGCCGGCCTCGCCCGGCTGCTCGCCCCCCCTGCCCCGCCGCCTCAAGCGCCAGATGACCTTGAGGGTCTGCTGCTTGCCGAGCTACAGGACCGGGGCCCCGGCATTCACCGCATCCTGCTGGACCACGGGCAGGTCTCGCTGACCCTTTGCGTGGGAGACAGCCACGCGTTTTTGAGCGACCACGCGCTCCATGCCAACACGGTTTGGCATACCTCCTCTGACACGGGCTGGAGCAAATGGGCCGCCAAAGCCCTGGCGCGCCTGTGCCTGCGCGGTGCGACCCTGGAGGCCGCACTCCCCGCAGATGCACCGTCCGAGTGGCTGCACGAGGCGGGTTTTGTGCACTGCAGCCCCGCGCTCGACACCGGCACGCTGAACGCAACATTCAACCCGCCATGGCCTTTGGGCGCCAAAGAGCCCCCCAGCAGCGGAGGGCGCGCGCTAAGCAACCTGACGTGTTGCGTAGTGGGTGCGGGTATTTCGGGCGCGAGTGTGGCCTACGCGCTGGCCCGCCGGGGCTGGCAAGTCACGGTGCTCGACGCTGCAGAGCACCTCGGTGCCGGCGCCTCCGGCCTGCCGGTAGGCCTGGTCGTGCCCCATATCTCCGCAGACGACAGCCCGCGCTCACGCCTCTCCCGCGTGGGTGCCAAACTGATGTTGCAACATAGCAAAACACTGCTGCAACACGGGCAAGACTGGTCACTGACCGGTGTGCTGGAGCACCGCTTTGCCGAGGGCCCGGACCGGGCACACGCCCATGCGGCGTGGGTCAAGCCGGGCGCTTTGGTCCGCGCTTGGTTGGCCCACCAGGGCATCACGGTGCGGCACTTAGCCCGGGTCTCGGGCATCGAGCGAACGGGCGAATGCTGGACACTGCGAGACCCCGAAGGCTCGACCCTCGCACAAGCCCCCGTGGTGGTGCTCGCGACCGCGTTTGCCACCCGCGCACTGCTGGAGGCCGATGCCTTGCAACCGCACCGGGCCGGCACCCTGCATTTGACATTGGGGGACCTGCAAGCGGTGCACGGCACAGCGACCACAGGCCCTATGCCCGCCCATGTAAACAGCCCCGCCTGGCGCCACCCGCACAACGGACATGGCTGCTTTATCCCCCAGGTGCCCGGCCGAGGTGGTGATTTTTGGCTAGCCGGCTCCAGCTTCGAGCCCGATAGCCAGCCGACTACACCGACCGGTGAGCCCCACCGGCTGGCACCCTTGGCGCTGCAACATCAAGGCAACCTGGAGCGCCTGCAAACCTTGTGGCCAGCGGCAGCGCAGGCGGTGGCGCCGCTGTTTGAATCCGGTGGGGTTGAAGCGTGGTCCGGCACCCGCTGCGTCAGCCATGACCGCCTGCCCTTGGCCGGACCGGTGGACGCTACCGGCCGCAACGGCCTGTGGATGCATGTGGGCATGGGTGCCCGCGGCCTGACGTTTTCAGCGCTAGGGGCGGAGCTGATTGCAGCACGCATGTGCCATGAGCCCTGGCCCGTGGAGAGCGCGTTGGCGAAGTCGATGGATTCGCAGCGCCTGCGCAAGCGGCGTGCGGTTCGTGAAGTGGAGAGCGACAGCACCTGAGCAGTGCCGCCACCTCAAACTTTTTGAAATGCGCTGAACACCTGCTGGGGGTTGAAGGGCACTTCCAGCAAGTCTGCGCAGCCCATGCTTTCGGACAGGCGCACCGCCTTCCAGTCGGGAGCCGGCATGACCCCCATGACGTTAGCCGGAGGCACCGCCTGGTCTTGAAAGTACTTGGCATAGCGCCAAGGGTCCTGCGTGACCGGGTCCACGTACACCAAGGCGAGGCTGTAACTCCGCTGCCCCATGCGATCCATGCACTCTTCGAGTGAATGCACCTCGTCAATCACCAGCAGACCAGCCAGCGCCAGGCGAGCCCGCAGGTAGTAGGCTGCCACCTGAGGAATACAGACAAACAGCGCACACCGGATGCCCGGCGGGGGCGGCACATCGGTAGACGGTGCTTCGGCAAAAATGTCGATGTCCACCTCTTGCAAAGTGGCAAACAACTCGTCGAGCAAGTGCACCAGCCCACCCCAGTCCACGGGTCGCTGCAAAGCCCGCCATGCACCCAAGGGGGCAGAGTCGCCCACGGCAATCATCTTGAGGTGGGGGTTAAAGCCTGGTGACACCAGATCGAGGCCCGCCTCGTAGCTGTCCACATCAATCAACGCCACGTTCGGAGAACTGCTTTCCTCCGGGGTCCAGAGCACGTAGTTGGGCCCGTCGGCCCGCGACACCCTGAACAAGGTGTTCAGCGAATGCCGCTCGGCATCGCTGAAACCCACTACTTTCACCCGAACCTTGATGCCCATATTTCCCTGTCAGCGCAGCGGCGCTTATCTTTCCTTGGAGTAGGGACGACCCAGCGCCTGCGGTGCCACAGCCTTGCCAATGAATCCCGCCAGCAAAACCACCGTCAACACATAAGGTAGTGCCTGGATGAACTGCACCGGCACTTCACCAAAGCCGCTCACCTGCACGCCCTGCAAACGAATGGCAGCAGCATCCAGAAACCCGAACAACAAACACGCCCAGAAGGCGCCAACCGGATGCCAGCGGCCGAATATCAGGGCCGCCAAGGCCATGAAGCCCCGACCCGCCGTCATGTTGGCGGAGAAGTTGGCACTCTGAGCCAGCACCAGGTAGGCGCCAGCCAAGCCGCACAACACACCGTTGATGGTCAGCGCGGCATAGCGCAGCCGGGAGACCGAAACCCCCGCAGCGTCGACCATTTGCGGGTTCTCGCCCACGGCCCGCAGTCGCAAACCGAAGCGCGTGCGGAACAGCACCCACCAGCACATCGGCACCAAGGCCAGAGTGAGGTAGACCATGGCGTTGTGGCTCAAGAGCCCCTCGCCCACAATCCGCCCCACCCAAGGCACGCCACTCAGCGCGTCTTGCATGCCCGGGAACAAGGCTTGAATGCGGACGTCGCTGCCCACCGGAGGCGTCTGACCGCCCTGCGCAAACCACGCAATGCCCAGCACCACCGTCATGCCGGCGGCAATGATGTTGATCGCCACCCCGGACACCACTTGGTCCCCTTTGTGGCTCACACAGGCCAGGCCGTGCATCCACGAGAGCACCACGGCCACCAGCACCCCCAAAGCCAGCGCCAGGGTGGTGGATTGAAACGCCGCTCCGGCCGCACCTGCGGCGAATGCGGCAAACAGCATCTTGCCTTCCAGCCCGATGTCCACCACGCCAGAGCGCTCTGAAAACATGCCGGCCAGCGCACAGAGAATCAGCGGCGTAGAAACCCTCAGCGTAGAGGCCAGCATGGCCGCAACCAATGCGTCATCCATGTTGCACCCCCGCCTTCAAGAACTTGGACAAAACCCAGGCCAACACCGGCGCAATCACGTACACCATGGCCCCGGAGAACAACACAATGAAACCTTGCAACATCACCACCATCTCCCGGCTGAAGCCCGGTATTTCAAATGCCACCTCGGCGCCCCCTTGAAACAGGGCCCCGAACAACACGCTGGCAAAAATAATGCCGACTGGGTGGTTGCGCCCCATCAGGGCCACCGCAATACCGGTAAAGCCCGCGCCGCTGACGAACTCCAACAAGAGCTTGCCATTGACGCCCGCAATCTCATTCATACCCACCATGCCGGCCAGTGCACCTGAAATGGCCATGCCAATCACGATCTGATGGCGGACGTTGATACCGGCGTACTCCGCCGCACTCTGGCTGGAGCCGACTGCACGCAGCCGGTAACCTGCCCGTGTACGCCACAAAAACAGGTACACCCCCAGAGAGGCCAGCAAAGCGAGCAGCAAGCTCAAATTGAGGGGCGATGCGTCCCACTCAATGCCTATGGCCGCCAAGGCCTCGTGCATGGCCGGCAGCTTGGCCGATGCAGCAAACGCCGCACTTTCAACCGCCATAGAGCCCGAGGGGCGCAGGTGGTTGACCAGCAGGTACACCAGCAGACTACTAGCAATGAAGTTGAACATGATGGTCGTAATCACCACATGGCTACCCCGGTAAGCCTGGAGATACGCCGGAACTGCCGCCCACGCCGCCCCGAATAGCGCACCACTGAGCAGCATCAAGGGCAACATGGCCCAGGCGGGCAAGCTGTTTGAAAGCCAGAGAGCCATCAAGCCGGTACCCAGCCCACCCAAAATAGCCTGCCCTTCCCCGCCGATATTGAACAAGCCGCCATGAAAAGCGACTGCCACCGCGAGGCCGGTGAAGATAAAGGTGGTGGCGTAGTAAAGGGTGTAACTGATCCCGCGCTGGCTGCCGAAAGCACCTTGCACCAACACCGAAATCACCTCCACCGGGTCCTGCCCGACCAAAGCCACTACACCGGCCGCGGCCAGCATGGCGACCAGCAGGCACACCACCGGGAGCAGCACCAGATCCGCCCAACGGGGCAATGCGTAATTCGCGTTCATTGCGCCCCTCCTGTCATCAGCAGGCCGATACCGGCCTCTGTGCAGTCTTCAATCGCCAGCTCTCCGCTGACTCGCCCTTGATTCATCACAATGACCCGATCAGCTAGCGCCAAAATCTCGTCCAACTCGCTGGACACCACCAGTACTGCGCAACCGGCATCCCGCATAGCCCGCAGCTGGGAATAAATGAATTCGATCGCGCCGATGTCCACTCCACGCGTCGGCTGCCCGACCAGCAGCACTTTGGGCGACTGCCCCAACTCCCGCGCGAGCACCAGCTTCTGCTGATTTCCGCCCGAAAATTTGCTGCTCTTGAGTTCCGGGTCGCGCGGGCGCACGTCAAAGCGCTCCATCAAGCCCGCCGTGGCGCGGCGCATGGCGCTGTGGGACATCCAGCCGCCACTCGCGTACTCAGGCAACCCGTCGTAGCCCAATACGGCCGACTCCCAAGCGACAAAGTCCATGACCATCGCGCGCGCGTGGCGGTCTTCAGGAACGTGCGCGACCCCCAGGTGGCGTGCGGTTTGCGGATCCAGCCACTGCGCTGCAGCGAACGTCTGGCCCCCGGTGGTGATGGTGCCGGCATCGGGTGTGAGCAACCCCGACAGCACATCGAGCAACTCGCTCTGCCCGTTGCCGGACACACCGGCCACCCCCACGATTTCACCGGCCCGCAAATCGAGGTTCAAGTCATGCAGGCGCGTGACCTCCAAGGCGTCTCTCACCACCACGTTGCGCACTGAGAGCAAGGTATCTCCCGCAGGGCGGGCATCTGCGTCCACACGGCCCATGTGCACTTTGCGCCCCACCATGGCTTCGGCAAGGCTCTCTACAGAGGCTTGCGCAATCGGCAGCTCCTGCACCACTCGGCCGCCGCGCATGACGGTCACGTTGTCGCACAAGCCCACGACTTCTTTCAGCTTGTGGGTAATCAGCAAGATAGTGGTGCCTTGCCCGCGCAACACCCGCAGCACTTTGAACAAGTGTTCGGTTTCTTGGGGGGTCAGTACTGCGGTGGGTTCATCCAGAATCAAAATCTTGGCGCCGCGGTAGAGCGCCTTCAGAATCTCAAGCCGCTGACGATCGCCCACCGGGAGTTCGGACACCGGAGCATCGAGCTTGACCTGCAAGCCGGTCGCTTGCATCAGGGTTTCGAGCTTGCTGCGCACAGCGGCATCGGCTTTGTGCAGCAGCCAATGCGGCTCCGCACCGAGCATCACGTTTTCGAGCGCGGTCAGGGTGTCCACCAACATAAAGTGCTGGTGAACCATGCCAATGCCTTGGGCAATCGCATCGTCCGCATTGCGTATCGTCACCGGCTTGCCGAGGACCCATATGTCGCCGCTGTCGGCCTGGTAAAAGCCGTACAAGATGGACATCAGCGTGCTCTTGCCCGCCCCGTTCTCGCCCACGATGCCGTGAACCGTACCGCTAGCCACCCGCAAGTTCACGTCGGCATTCGCTGCCACCGCACCAAACCGTTTGTTGATGCCCTGCATGTGAATCGCCGGGGGCGATGTGCTCTCTACACTCAAATCCTGCTCCTCTGAGGGCTCTTGCCCTGAAGCGAAAAGCCCACGGTACGTGCAAGCACCGCGGGCTTTACAACCAGGAAAGAAAGCGCCCGCTACCGGCATGGCCGGCCGGACGCCACTTTCAAATTACAACTTGCAAGCGTTGTCCGCCATGAAGTCAGCCACTTTGATCTTGCCGCTGATGATGTCAGCCTTGGCAGCTTCCACCTTCTTCTTCATTTCAGGGGTAATCAACTTGGCGTTGTTCGCATCCACAGCGTAGTCCACGCCGCCTTCTTTCAGACCCAACACGGTCATACCGGCCTTGTGGCCCTTGGCAACGTTGTACACCGCGGTGTCCACGCGCTTGAGCATGGAAGTCAACATGGTGCCGGGGTGAATGTGGTTCTGGTTGCTATCCACACCGATGGCCAGCTTGCCGCTGTCCTTGGCAGCCTGGTACACACCGATACCGGTGCCGCCGGCGGCTGCAAACACCACGTCCACGCCTTGCGAGAACTGGGCCTTGGCCAACTCGCCGCCGCGGGCGGGGTCGTTCCAAGCGGCACCGGTGGTGCCTGTCATGTTGCCGATGACTTCAGCCTTGGGGTTCACAAACAGTGCGCCTTGCTTGTAGCCGCACTCAAACTTGCGGATCAGGGGGATGTCCATACCGCCCACAAAGCCGACTTTGCCGGTCTTGCTGGCCATGGCGGCAATCGTGCCCACCAGGAAGCTACCTTCTTGCTCTTTAAACACCACGGACTGCACGTTAGGCAAGTCCACCACCATGTCGATGATGGCGAATTGCAACTTGGGGAATTCTTTGGCTACTTTTTCGATGCTGGAAGCCTGGCCGAAACCGATACCGATGATGGGGCTAGCGCCACGCTCTGCCATGCGGCGGATGGCCTGCTCACGCTGGGACTCGTTGGTGATTTCGAACGACAGGTACTTTTTGCCGGTCTCTTTTTTCCACTTTTCGATACCGTTGTAAGCCGCTTCGTTAAAGGACTTGTCAAACTTGCCGCCCATATCGAACACCACTGCAGGGTCAGCAGCGATAGCTTGGAAACTGGCGGCCAAGGTCGCGGCCAACAGCGTCATGCGCACAGGAGATTTCACGTTCATAGCTTCTCTCAGTTCTTAATCAAGTTAAAAAAACAGTCAATTCAACAAACCAATGGCAGAACCGCCATTTTCATCACACATTTGCCGCTAAGCGCGGTCAACGCCACACTGTAGTTCAAGAATCACAGCGGACTCCAGTGTCTGTATCAGGGCTTCTCCGGATATAACTCGGGCGTTATACACCTCTTACACCACTCCGGAATTCACCTGCACCCGTTTCAAACCGGCTTGAGCTCCACCAGCGACTTGCCGATGGCACTGGCCAGCCGCGCATTGTTCAGCACCAACTGAATGTTGGACGCCAAGCTATCCCCTCCGGTGATCTCACACACTCGCGCCAACAAAAACGGGGTGGACTCTTTGCCACCAATATTCTGGGCTTGGGCCTCTGCCAGTGCCTGCTCGATCGCTGCATCAATCACCGCTCCCGCCATGGCGTACTCCGGAGGGATGGGGTTAGCAATTACCATGCCACCATGCAGCCCCATGCCCCATTTGGCATGCAACACCTGCGCAATTTCTAGCGGCGTGTCCAAGCGGTAGTCCACTGAAAACGCACTGTCCCGGGTAAAAAATGCCGGCAGCGCCCGGGTCTGGTAACCCACCACGGGAACGCCATGTGTTTCCAGGTATTCCAGGGTCAAGCGCAGGTCGAGAATCGACTTGGCTCCCGCGCACACGACTGCCACCTGGGTGTGGGCCAACTCTTGCAAGTCCGCCGACACGTCAAAACTTTCTTGTGCGCCACGGTGCACACCGCCGATGCCACCTGTGGCAAACACGCGAATTCCCGCCATTGCCGCAATGATCATGGTCGAGGCCACCGTAGTAGCCCCTGTGGCCCCCGCAGCCACGATAAAGGGCACGTCTCGGCGGCTCACCTTCACCACGTCGCGGCCGGAGCGGCCCAACTGCTCGATATCAGCCTCCGACAGACCGGCCTTCAAGCGCCCGTTCACGATGGCAATGGTGGCAGGCACCGCACCATGGGCACGCACCTCCGCCTCCACCATGAGTGCTGTTTGCACATTCTGCGGATAGGGCATGCCGTGGGAGATGATGGTGGATTCCAGCGCCACCACCGGGATACCGTTTTGCAGCGCGTGCTCCACTTCAGGGGCTATATCGAGATAAGGGTTCAAGGTCATGCGTTCAGGCTCATGTGGTGCCGGACTGTCGAGTCGGTCAAATCCGGCGAGTTGGCGAATGTACTGGATAGTGTGATCTCTGCACAGGCCACCCCGTATTCAATGGCACTGTCGAATGCAGGATCTTTCTGAAGCGCCGCCACCACGCCCGCTAACAAAGCGTCTCCGGCTCCGGTGCTGTTGAGCACCGGCACCTTGCGGGCCCGCCGAAACTTGGCGCCCGCGCCAGCCTGGCCCCACGCCAGACCCGACGCACCAAAACTCACCATGACCTGCTGCACGCCACTGGCCAAAAAATACTCCACCGCAGCGGCGCAGTCTTCCAGCGACGCAATCACCAAACCACTGAGCGCGGCGGCCTCCAGGTGGTTGAGCTTTAGGAGGTAAATACCGGGGAGCAGGCCCGTCAAACGCCGGCACTTGGCCACCGAGACACCATCCACCACCGTAGTCCGGCCTAAGCCCAGCAGGTGCGACAGGGTGGCCTGGGGCACATTGCAGTCCACCAGCAACCAAGGTTGCGGCTCTTGCAATACAGGCACGCGGGCGCACCACTCTGGCGTGAGGGTTTCCAAAATCTCCATGTCGTTGACCGCCATGGCGACTTCACCATCCGGCTGGTGCATCGACAAATAGGTGGCTGTTCGTTGGCCCTGCGCGGTCATCATGGCGTCCACACCGACTCCCGTGGCGGCTGTCATAGCGGTGAGTTGCTGGCCAAAGGCGTCGTCACCCACCACGGTGACCAGTTGAACTCCAACGCCGAGGCGGGCCAGGTTTTCCGCAATATTGCGCCCCACCCCACCGGGCGAGTAACGAATGGCGCCGGGGGTCGAGTCGCCCGCGGTAACAGCACTGTGCGCCGTAGCGCTGATATCCATGTTGGTGCCGCCCACGACCGTGACCGGGAATAAAACAGCGGGCGAATCAGATGTCATTAAGGTCTATATCGAAGGACTTATCCGGCGCACGTAAATTCAGCGTCAAAATAAGCGGTTTCGCAATCAGAGAGTGCTGACGATGATACTTGTGGCTGGCTCTGCCAATCTGGACTTTGTGGTCCGCGCCCCTCACATTCCGGCCCCCGGGGAAACGGTGCTCGGCCGCGACTTCAAGACCTTTCCCGGAGGCAAAGGCGCCAATCAGGCTGTGGCCTCGGCCAAAGCCGGCGGCGCTGTCACCCACATGTTGCTGGGGCTCGGCCAGGACGCGTTTGCAGCGTCTTTAGAGGCATCACTCCAGTCCGCCGGTGTCGACATGCACATTGTGCGCACGCCCGACCACCCCAGCGGCACAGCATTTATCTGCGTGTCTGACGACGCAGAAAACGCCATCACCGTTGCACCTGGTGCCAACGCAGAGTTGCGCCCCGAGCACTTGCCGTCGCTCGCCGGATTCACGCACCTGCTGCTGCAGCTTGAAACACCGCTAGACACTGTGAACGCCTATGCCCAGGCAGCGCGTGCCCAAGGTGTGCAAGTGGTTCTCAACGCCGCGCCCGCCCGCGCCTTGCCTGCCGAACTGCTGGCTGCGGTGGATGTGCTGGTGGTAAACGAAGGCGAACTGGCATTGGTATCTGGCCACCAAGGCAGCATTGCAGCTGCGCTGGCAAGCCTGACCGTGCCCACCGTGGTCGTCACTTTGGGCCACCAGGGCAGCTGCGCGCGGCATGCCGGTGGCTTTGAGTTGCAAAGCGCATTCCCCATTACGCCAGTGGACACCACCGGTGCCGGCGACACCTTTTGTGGCAGTCTCGTCGCAGCGCTGAGCCAAGGGCAAAGCTTGAAATCAGCGCTGCAATTTGCCAGTGCCGCCAGCGCTTTGGCCTGCACGCGGTGGGGCGCCCAGTCCAGCATCCCTGATACTGCCGAAGTCAACGCTTTTGTGGCCACCGCCCCCGCCACAGACACGGCTGCCCAAGCCGCCCTCCGCGCATTCTGCGGGCTGAACTAAGCCGCACCATCTTTTTACCTAACCGAGATACCCCATGAGCAACGCCACCACTGCCAGCACCGCCCGCAAAGTCATTTACGACACCGACCCCGGGGTCGATGACGCCATGGCGCTCTATTACGCGCTGGCCCACCCCGGCATCGATGTGGTGGGCATTACCACCACCTTCGGCAACGTGACCGTGGAGCAAGCTGCCATCAACGGCCTGTACCTCACCGAGATTGCCGGTCGCAAGATCCCCGTCACCCTGGGCGTGAAAACACCCTGGCTCAAAGCGCCCGGCACGCCGCCTGACTTCATCCACGGTGGCGACGGCCTGGGCAACCTGCCCTCCCGCGTGGCAACCACCAGCGTGCTGGACCCCCGCCCATCGGCGCAATTCATTGTGGACATGGCCCGCGCCTACCCCGGTGAAATCACCCTGGTCGCCGTCGGCCCCTTGGGCAACCTGGCCACCGCACTGAAGCTGGAGCCCAAGCTGCCCCAGCTGCTGCAAGAAGTCATCATCATGGGCGGCACCGTCATGGAACCCGGCAACGTGTCCCCGGTGGCCGAAGCCAACATCTGGAACGACCCGCACTCCGCCGACTTTGTGTTCACCGCCGGCTGGAAGCTCACCATGGTGGGCCTGGATGTGACCCACCAGCTGATCGTGCCCCTGGCCCTGTTCAAAAAAGTGGCCGACCACCACAAGCACGTGGCTACCGACACCTTGCACCACGCGGTGAGCTTTTATGCGGACTTCTACAGCGGCATCTACCCGCATGTGGCCAAAATCCACGGCTGCTTCGGGCACGACGTGCTGGCCTTTGTGGCGCTCACCAACCCCGAGCTGTTTGAAATCCAGACCGGCCGCATCCGCGTGGCGCTGGACGGCCCCGCAAACGGCCAGACCATGATGCGCCGCAAAGAAATCTTCTATCCCCAGCCAGGCTGGGGCGACGAGGTGCCCGACACCCACGCCTGCCTGCAGCTCAAGGCCCCCGAAGCCCTGCAGCTCATCGAATCCACCCTCATGTCCAGCTGGCTGTAAGCCACACCCCGAGCGCGAGAACCCTCATGCACCTCCCCGTTGTTGACTTCACCAGCCCGACAGCTCCACAAGAGTTTTGCAAAAGCCTGCACGAAACCGGCTTTGGCGTTTTGAAGAACCACCCCTTGAGCCAAGACCTGGTCGAGGGCATCTACGCCGAATGGCTGGGCTTTTTTAAAACCGACGCCAAGGCCAAGTACCCCAACGACCCGGACAAGCACGACGGCTACTTCTCGCCCAGCGTGTCAGAGACCGCCAAAAACTTCACCAAGAAAGACCTCAAAGAGTTCTTTCACATCTACCCCTGGGGTCGCTATCCCGCAGAGGTGAGCGACGCCGCCACCCGCTACTACGCGGAGGGCGCCAGCCTCGCGGCCACCCTGCTGAACTGGGTAGAAGCCAACTCGCCCGATGAGGTCAAGGCCCGCTACTCCATGCCCCTGCCCGCCATGATTGAGGGCAGCGACCACACCCTGCTGCGCGTGTTGCACTACCCGCCCCTGCGGGGAGACGAAGAGCCCGGCGCCGTGCGCGCTGCGGCGCACGGCGACATCAACCTGCTGACCATCTTGCCCGCCGCTACTGAACCCGGCCTTCAAGTCTTGGGCAAAGACAACGCTTGGCACGATGTGCCTTGCGACTTCGGGCTGCTCATCGTCAACATCGGCGACATGCTGGCCGAAGCCTCCGGCGGCTACTACCCCAGCACCGTGCACCGGGTGCTCAACCCCACCGGGGAAGGCGCCAAGAAATCACGCATCTCCCTGCCGCTGTTTTTGCACCCCCGCCGCGAAGTGGTGCTCTCCGAGCGCTACACGGTAGAGACTTACTTCAAAGAACGCATGGAAGAGTTGCGCGGCAAGAAGTACTGAATTAGGCCGGAGCCCTGAAGTTCAGTCTTCCGGCCCTAGCGAACTTTGACAGCGCATGGCTTGGCGCTGTTATTTTTTAATAAAACAGGCTGCTAGCCCTCTGAGAATATGCGCGAGCAGCTACTTTTTTAGTAGCAGACAGAGTGCAAAAGACGCATCAATATGCGACATCCCTGCCGGCTTCAGCAACCCCTTCTCAGTCGACCAGAGAAAAGTATTCGTGTGTCTGATTCGGTGGTTTTGCATGGGCTCTGTGACTTCATTCAACAAAATCACCCCTCAAATGCAACTTCTTCCAAAAACACTGCTCATCTTCATATGTTTTTGCGCCTCGCTCCAGGCCGCAGCACAAAATGCATTCAGCAACTACGTTGCAGACCTCCACCTGAGTGAAAGCCGCCAGTTTCGATCGCCAGAACCAGTCATCCGGTACTCTGACGGCGATAGCGGCGCATTGTTAAGAGGCGTCCTGAACCCTGCTCAGGTGAAGGAGATGATGACGATCTATCTCCAGCAGTCCAAGCAAGGCCCCAGTCCAGCCAATGTTCCACAGCTCTTGGCGCCGATACTCAACAGGTATCAGAAAGCTTTTGAAACCCGTGGCTACGCCTACGAGAACGAATACCTCGACTCTGTAGAGATCACAACAATCATGACCCTTTCTTCCATGGCCATGATGAATGGTGCGCAGTCTGTAAACCACACCAGCAAGGACAGCAATAAGTCCTCCTCAGATCAAGAAAAGATGATCGAGAGCATGGACTCCATGATCAAAAGTTTGGGAAGTTTGATGGCCACCATCAAGCAAAAAATAGCCACCGATCTGAGGCAGAAGGTTGGGGCAGGAAAGTTTTCAACGGAGGGGGCTAAGCGCGCTTTGAACCTCGCTGACTCACTCACTGCTTCCGTGCCGTAATGTGAAAGTGCGAGTGCCCCCAAGTCTTTATTAGATTGCGAGTCGGATACTGCGACCTCAAAAACCCCAGGTCGCTGGTGTCAAAAGTAATGAAATCAACGTCGGGTTTTTGCTGACGTTTGAGGCAGCTTGGTCTCGACTGCCACCAGAGGTGGCAGATTTAATCAAGAGATTACTCCCCGCCGCCCCATATAACCAGACCTCATATCCCCATAGCTAAAAAATAGTTTTCAATCTAAGCAGCCCCGCCTACATTCGCCCCCATGGAAGATTTGGCATTTGTATTCGCGGGGTTTTTTGTGGGCTTGATCGTGGGGCTCACGGGGGTCGGGGGTGGCTCGCTCATGACGCCCATCTTGATTTTCTTTTTCGGGGTCAAGCCCTACATGGCGGTGGGCACCGATTTGCTGTTCGCGGCTTTCACCAAGCTGGGCGGCACTGTCAAGCTGGCGCGCTCCCGACACATCGACTGGCCGGTGGTGTTGAACCTGTCGGCTGGCAGCATTCCCGCCGCGCTCATCACCCTGTATGTGTTGCACCAGTTGGGCGCCACCAGCTCGGCGGTCCAGCACATCATGACCACCACCTTGGGTTTTGCGCTCTTGCTCACCGCAGCGGCCACTTTGTACAAAGCCATTCGCGGCAAGGCCGGGCCCACCTCTATTGCGGCGGGCCATGAAGCTGCTGCCGCCCGCCCCCGCCATTGGAGCCTGCCGGTGCTCTTCGGGGCGCTCATCGGCACGCTGGTTACACTCACGTCCGTTGGCGCGGGGGCCATTGGCGTCACGGTGTTGATGCTGCTGTACCCGCTGTTGCCCTTGCCCCGCATCGTGGCGGCGGACATTGCCTACGCAGTGCCCCTGACCCTGGTGGCCGGCATGGGGCATGCGTCGCTTGGTTCGGTGGACTGGCCCCTGTTGGCCAAGCTGCTGGCGGGCTCGCTCCCCGGTATCTGGGTGGGCTCGCACCTGATGTTCAAAACCCCGGAGCGGGTGATCCGCTCCCTGCTGTCCTTGTTGCTGGCCTATGCCGGCCTGAAACTCATCGCTCTCTGATCTTTGCTGCACCACGCTTATGTACCAATACACCGAATTTGACCGCCAGTTCATCCGCGCCCGCGCGGCCCAGCACCGCGACCAACTGGAGCGAAATCAGGCCGGCACCCTGAGCGACGAAGAGTTCCGCCCCTTGCGCCTGCAAAACGGCTGGTACATCCAGCGCTACGCGCCCATGCTGCGCGTGGCTGTGCCCTACGGCGAGCTGTCGACCAAGCAACTGCGCGTGCTGGCTCGCATTGCCCGCGAATACGACCACCCGAGCAAAGAGGTGTTTGACAAAGCCATTGGCACCCAAGCGACCTGGGGCACTACGCACCTGCCGGTGGGCTACGGCCACTTCACCACCCGCCAAAACGTGCAGTTCAACTGGATTCCCCTGGCCAAGAGCGCCGACGTGATGGACCTGCTGGCCACGGTCAACATGCACGGCATTCAGACCAGCGGCAACTGCATCCGCAACATCACCAGCGACGAGCTGGCCGGTGTGGCGGTCGACGAAATTGCAGACCCCCGCCCCTTTGCCGAAATCATGCGCCAGTGGAGCACCCTGCACCCTGAGTTCGCCTTTTTGCCGCGCAAGTTCAAGATCGCCATCACCGGCGCTACAGAAGACCGCGCTGCGGTGCGTTGGCACGACGTGGGCCTTCACCTCATCAAAAACGATGCAGGTGAGCTGGGCTTCCGCGTGTTTGTGGGCGGCGGCATGGGCCGCACCCCGGTCATCAGCACCGAGATCCGCGCCTTCCTGCCCTGGAACCAGATCATGAATTACCTGGAGGCGGTGGTGCGCGTGTACAACCGCTGGGGCCGCCGCGACAACCTGTACAAAGCGCGTATCAAGATTTTGGTGAAGGCCGAAGGCCAGCGCTATATCGACGAGGTGGAAGCCGAGTACGAGCAAATCATCACCCGCGACGGCGCGCCGCACACCATCAGCCAGGCCGAGCTGGACCGCGTTTCGGCATGTTTTGTGCCTCCAGCCCCGGCAGAACGTGCGCCAGCAGCTACAAAAACAATAGCAATTGCACCTGAGCGCCAAAAGGACTACGACCGCTGGCTGCAGCAAAACGTGGCCCCGCACCAGAACCCCGCGCTGCGCTGCGTCACCTTGTCGTACAAGCGCCTGGGCCAAGCCCCCGGCGACGCCGATGCCGACCAGCTCGACACCGCTGCCGACCTGGCCGACGAGTTTTCTGCCGGTGAAGTGCGCGTGACCCACGACCAGAACCTGCTGCTGCCCTGGGTGCGCGCCGAGGACTTGCCCGCCCTGTGGGTGGCCGCCACCCACGCGGGCCTGGCCCGCAGCAATGTGCGCCTGCTGACCGACATGATTGCCTGCCCCGGCGGCGATTTCTGCGCGCTGGCCAA
>NZ_JAAFIX010000012.1 GCF_013297935.1 Rhodoferax sp.
CAAACTGGTCAGGCCGTCGGGTGCGGTGATGGTGAAGGAACCGGTGGCAGTGGCGTTCTCGGCCACGGACAGATCGGAGCCACCCACACCGGCGCCATCGTTGGGGATGGAGACGGTGGGGGCACCCTCGGACAGACCGGTGACGGTCATGGTGACGGTGGTGGTGGAGAAGGAGCCGTCGGAGTCCTTCAGGGTGTAGCTGAAAACATCGTTTCTGGAGTCGCCCGCATTGAGCGCCTGAGCGGCGGCATTGGTGACATAGGTGTAGGAGCCATCCGAATTGATGGTCAGGGTGCCATAGGTACCGGCCAGGCCGGTGGCCACGCCACCGCTGATCTGTGCGGCACCGGCATTGCCGACCTGTGCGCCGGTGACGGTGGCGGTATCGGCGCCTTGGGTATCGACACTGGCGTTGATGCCGGTGACCAGGTTGCCGCTGACGCCGGCAGGGCCTGCGGCCTCGTCTTCGGTGACGGTGCGGGTGTCGGCCACGGCCACGGGGGCGGTGTCGGTGATGCGGATATCGAGGCTGGAGGCGGTATTGGTATCGCCCTGCGGATCGGTCACTTTGACACTGAAGCTATCGATCACATTGCCCACGGCGGGGTGGGCCGTGCTGGAGCCGGTGGGGTCATAGCTGTAGGAGACCACGCCGGTGGTGCTGTTGTAGCCGGTGATGGACAGTGTGCCATTGGCGCCTACTACCAAAACAGGAGCGCCCGGTGTAGCGCCTGTGAGGGCTGCAGCGGTAATAACGGTGGAGCCGACGGTCAAACTGGTCAGGCCGTCGGGTGCGGTGATGGTGAAGGAACCGGTGGCAGTGGCGTTCTCGGCCACGGACAGATCGGAGCCACCCACACCGGCGCCATCGTTGGGGATGGAGACGGTGGGGGCACCTGAGGACAGCGCAACGGTGCTTGTGATGCCTAGTTCTTGCCTCGGTTGTTGGATTTCCCGATCAATACCTAACGGACTAAGCCCCTCACTAACTCGCAAAACGCGGACAAAACTGTGTGAGTCACTGGCATCGCCGCCGGAAAGACCAGCAGCTGTGGCGTCAAGTTCTGTGGATAGGTCTCCTCCAGTGGCGATCACGCGGGCTACCGCGGCCGCGCCACTGTTGAGGTCTGCGAGGGCAGCACTGGTGGCGTCTTCCGTAGCTATTCCTAGCAAATTGGCATCGATGAGTAGCTCTCGCCCTGATTCGAGCGCGATTCCCCGCCCATTAGGGAGTGCCAGCTCTAACCTCGTGCCGTCATCCGTCAGTACGACTTGACCTTCCTGAATTTCGTCGCCAAGCTTGATGGCGCGCTTGCTGCCGTCTGGGGCAACCACCCAAGCGTTGCCCTGCAAAATAACGACGACGCCACGTGCTTGGGCGGAAATTTGGGAAGTAGCCATACAAAAACTCCAGAATCAGCAAATCTAGCTGACCAATGTAGAGTGATTGGCGGCCTTTGGCTATTGGCCTTCAGTACAGGTGGTGTGAAAAATTACTGGATTCCGTGGACTTTCAGCGCTAGCTGAAGCCGATCGGATGATCCTGTCTTTTCGAAGATCGCGCTCAGGTGCGCTTTAACGGTACGCTCGGTGATGCCACAAGCTTCCGCGATGATTGCATTACTTGAGCCTCGGGCAACCAGTACAGCTACTTCCCGTTCTCGGGTAGTGAGCACATTTTCCCATTCGGTGGACGGAGGTGCTGCGTCGGTGGCTGCCCGGTGGGCGGTTTGGATCAGTTGCTGCATCAGATTGGAGCCAATCCAGACATGTCCCGCTGCAATAACCCGCTGCACCTGTAGGAGTGTGCCGGGGTCGGAGTAAGCGTGGCAATAGCCAGCGCAGCCTGCATCCAGGGCCGCAATTGCCTCTTCATTGCGCGGGTTTGAACTCGTAGCAACAATCCGGATCTGCTTGTCTTTAATCAGGTTTGCCCAGTCCGAGGCGTTCCAAGAGGGCGTGTCGCTGATGGAGAGGTCTAGCCAAACGACTTCGTTTGATCGCCTCACGGTCTCTCGGAGGGCGGAAAAGCTGCCTACCTCAATTGGGGTTTTTATTTTCAGCGCATCGCGCCAATGTTGCAGCAAGCCGGAGTCCCGGCTCACCAAAATAGGAGCAGAGTCGCGTCTCATCGTTCTGACATAGCCCTGGATTTCGCGCGCAGGATAGGTTTCATCAAGTAGGAGAGAACCGACTTTTTGCCGGTCAGGATATCAACTTCAGCCACCATGCCGGGAATGATGGGGAGTTTCTGCTGCCCTATCGTGGTCGAGAGGGTGCGAACCCGTACGACAAAGAATGCGTTGCCTTTCTCATCCACAACGCTGTCTGCGCCGATTTGCTCCAGCGTGGCCTCCAAACCACCATACACCGCAAAGTCGTAGGCTGTGAATTTCACCAAAGCTTTTTGGCCGGGTCGCAAGAAGGCGATATCCCGTGGCAAGACGCGGGCTTCCAACAGCAGTGCATCGTCCGAGGGCACTAGCTCAATGACATCTTTTCCTGGCTGAACCACGCCACCGACAGTGTTGACCCGCAGCTGTTTGACAGTGCCATTCACAGGGGAGCGGATTTCTGTCTGTTTCACCCGATCTTCGAGGGCTGCACTACCCTCCGACAAGGCATTCAGCTTGGCATTGGTTTCACTCAACTCCGACCTAGCGATGTTCCGGAAGGTGAGCTCAACCTCTTGGATTTTGCGATTCGATTCCGCCACCGCTGACTCCAAGCGAGGGATATCGGAGTTCGCGCTATCCCGCTCCCCCCGGTAGCGAGCCACATCGCGCTCCAGCCGGAGTAGCTCCACATCGGACACCGCCCCGGTTTTTACCAAGGGGCGGGTGAGTTCTAGCTCTCTCGCAGTCAGTGTGTAGCTCTGGGCAGCTTGTTCTCTGCGCGCACGCACGGAAATCAATTCTTGAGACCGTTGGGACGACTGTTGCCTGGCGACACCGACGGTGGCATCGAGCTCTGCGCGCCGAGATTCGTACAGCGCACGCTCCTGCTCAACGATATCAGGGGCCTGTTTCAAAACCTCTTCAGGCGGGACAAAGCGTGATCCTTCTGCCAGTGCCCTCAATCGGGCCCCTTTCGCCAGCAGCGAAAGATATTGAGATTGATTTTCCCGGAGCGATGACACCATTCGGGTGGGGTCTACTTTTAACAAAAGGTCCCCGGCCTTGACGACTTGACCTTCGCGCGCCAGTATTTCTGAGACGATGCCTCCATCCAGGCTTTGCAAAATTTGGATCTGTCGTGATGGAATGACTTTGCCCTCACCGCGGGTCACTTCATCCAGCTCAGCAAAGGCGGCCCACACTAGCAAGACAAAAATGGTGAGTGCGCTCAACCACACGACCAAGCGCGCACCGCGTGGCGTTTGTTCCGCAATTGCCCAGTCAGCGCTGGCATCAAAGTCGCTGTCGAGTTCCTTTTGTTTTCCGCCAACGGCAGAGAGCAATCGATCCAGGGCGGGGGAGCAGGCGGCGTACACCCGCTCCCAGAGTCGATCGAGTGCCGTTGTTTTTGTGGGCTGCTCCGGGGTCATCATGAAGCCCTCCCGATACGACCGCTTTGAAGCGCTTCGACTACTTGGGCCTTGGGGCCATCGGCCACGACCTGGCCGCTGTCAATCACGATCAAGCGGTCTATCAGTTCCAGCAGTGAAGTCCGGTGGGTTACCAAAATCATGGTCTTGCCAGTGGCAAAGCGGCGTAGCCGGCTCTTCAGGGCGTCTTCGCTTTGGTGATCCATTGCACTGCTAGGTTCGTCCAGGAGCAGCATGGGGGAGTCGTTCAAAACCGCGCGCGCAATACCCACAGCCTGGCGCTGCCCGCCGGAGAGTGACTCTCCGCGTTCGCCGATAGGCATGTCAAACCCCTTGGGGTGACGATTGGCGAACTCGGTAACACCCGCAATTTCAGCTGCAGCCAGCACGTCCTGGTCATCTGCAAAGGGAGCGCCCAACGCAATATTTTCTTTGAGCGTGCCGTAAAAAAGACTCACATCCTGAGACACGAAGCCGGCAGCGCGGCGGAGCTCTGCGGGGTCGATTTGTCGCAGGTCGATACCATCGATGAGGATGGCGCCTTCCGTGGGCTGATGCAGTCCCAGAATCAGGCGCTGGATAGTCGATTTTCCAGAACCCACCCGGCCGATGAATGCGACCTTTTCACCCGCGTGAATTTTGAAAGACACCTTGCTCAACACGGATTGCTGCTGGCCCGGGTAAGTGAAACTGACGTTTTTGAATTCAATCGTT
This sequence comes from Rhodoferax sp., assembly GCF_013297935.1. GTDB lineage: Bacteria > Pseudomonadota > Gammaproteobacteria > Burkholderiales > Burkholderiaceae_C > Allorhodoferax. The sequence continues at coordinate 4,262 of NZ_JAAFIX010000012.1, forward strand.
CCCTGAAAGCCGGAGCGGTGCAGGTATGCACTGTCTTCCGTACGCTCGGGCTCTTGCTTCATGTGCTGGTCGACCGAGGCAAGACCGCTTTTGGCGCTGTGGTACTGCAACAGCAAGCCTGCCACCTGGCCGAATGGCGCCATGGCCCTTCCCGCCAACATGGAGGCCGCGATGATCGCGCCCATGCTGATTTGGTTACCGATCAGCAGGTACACGCCCACGATGACGCTGGTAACCGACACGAGCTGCTGCATGGCTTGGGCGAAGTTCATGGTCCCGTTGGACAGCAACTTAAGGCGTGTGCTGGTTTGCGCCAGAAAAATAGTGCTTTGTTCCCATTTGCGCTGAAAGCCACTCTCCGCCACCATGAATTTGATGGTTTCAATTCCCACGAGGCTCTCGACCAGCGTTGCATTGCGCTGCGACGTGGCGCGCTGCGACACCTCGACAAGCTCCTGCATTTTGCGTTGGGTGATCAGTGAAGCGATCAGTAGCAGCACGATGCACACCAGAGGAGGGAGCGTCAGCCAAGGCGAAATCCAGATCAAAGCGAGGAAAAAAACCAAGACAAAAGGCAAGTCCACCAAAGTGGTAATCGTGGCCGAAGCTACAAAGTCGCGCACCGACTCAAAAGCTCGTAAGTTGGCAGCAAAAGAGCCCACGGAGGCGGGGCGATCGGCCATCTTGAGGCCTAACACCCGCTCCATGATTCGCGCGGAGAGTGTGACGTCGATCCGCTTACCCGCGGTGTCCAGGATGTAGGCCCGCATTGTCCGCAAGACCGTATCAAACACCATCATCAAAAAAACACCCAGCGCGAGGACCCACAGCGTTTCCTCGGCCCGGTTCGGGACGACGCGGTCATACACCGTCATCGAGAACATCGGCATCGCTAGCGCAAAAATATTGATGAGCAGGGCGGCAATCAAACTGTCCCGGTACAAGCGCCAGTTTTGAAGCACCACGCTCCAGAACCAATGCTTGGACTTGAGCTCTCCTGTCGCAGGGGTTCGGGGGTCAAACTTGAAGACAGGGCGCACAAAGAAGACCACGCCTGCAAACAGCGCTTCCAAGGCCTCCAAACTGATGAGGTCCCCGGACTCGCCACTCTCCGGGAAGCGGACACGGGCTTGGCCGTCCTCGGTCCATTCGAGCAGCAGACAAGCCTGTTTGTCTTGGAGCAGCAGAATCAGCGGCAGCAAGCCCGGGCGCAGATCGCTCAATTTGCGGCGGGCGAGCCGGGCAGTCAGGCCGGCGCGGGCTGCTGCGCGTGGCAAAAGCGCCGGCGTGATCAGGTTGTTTTCCAGCGGCAACCCCGCCGATACAGACTCTTGCGTGGTGGTAATGCCATACACCCTGGCCAACGAAACCAAGCAATCGAGCAAGGGGTCGACATGCGTGCTGTGCTCGCCGATTCGCCAACCGGGTGTCTTGTTGGAAGAAGGGGTCGAGGAAGGAGGTAGTTGCGCAGTCATTTAAATAATACGTTGATCGCCGCCCAACAGATTCAAGGCGCCCTGCATCCGGTTGCGCAGGCCTTTGCGGCGCGTGATCTTTTGTTGCGCTGCAGCTGGCAAATCCGTATGGCGGATGACGTTCTTGATGATCAGGGTGTCAATCAAGTCCTCGAGCACCCGGACAAACTCTGCATCGGCGGTCGTGAAACTCGACGTGTCCGCCGGGCGTCCGAAAAAAGCCAAGACATCGGGGTGATCGTCCGCTAACAGTTCCCCGCCGGCGCGCTCGCTGCGCGAAAGCGATGCAATCGAGCCGTCTTCATTTCGCAGCGCATGGAACATAGTGCAACGACGCTTTCTTGGGAGTGGGCCGATCAAAGTGGGCCTGATGCTAGCACCGCAGACCCGATAACAGATGCCAAATATGCCATGTATTTCATGAATATTTGATGCAATCGGGTTTCAGGCCGCCATGAGTGCCGATGCCTGCTCGATGATGCCGCCCCCAAGACAGACATCGCCCTGATAGAGCACCGCCGATTGCCCCGGGGTCACTGCCCACTGCGCCTGGGGAAAGTGCAGGGCGAAATGCGCGGGGCCCTTGGTGTCAAAAGTGCAAGGGGCATCGGCTTGCCGGTAGCGCGTTTTGGCGCCGGCGTCTTGCGGCGCCGGCGGGCTGCCTGCGACCCAACTTGCGTTCAGGGCAGAGAGCTCGCCAGACAGCAGCCACGGGTGGTCATGCCCTTGTACGACCCACAAGGTGTTGTTCTGCAGGTCTTTGCGTGCGACAAACCAAGGGTTGTGTTCCCCGCCGCCACGCTGCGCTCCTTTGGCCTTGATGCCACCAATCCCCAAACCCTGGCGTTGCCCCAAGGTGTAAAAAGAAAGGCCAACGTGTTCCCCAATGGTGTGCCCCTTAGGGTTTTTGATAGGACCGGGCTCTTTGGAAATGTAACGATTCAAAAACTCCCGGAACGGCCGCTCGCCGATAAAGCAAATGCCGGTGGAGTCTTTCTTCTTGGCGTTGGGGAGGCCGATGTCGTCGGCAATGCGGCGCACTTCCGTCTTGTGCAACTCGCCCACGGGAAAGAGGGTTTTGGACAATTGCGCCTGATTCAAGCGGTGTAGGAAATAGCTCTGGTCTTTCGCCGGGTCTAGGCCTTTGAGCAACTCATGGTGTCCGGTGAGGTTATTTTCGCGCACGCGGGCGTAATGCCCCGTGGCAATTTTCTCTGCGCCGAGGCGCATTGCATGGTCCAGAAACGCTTTGAACTTGATCTCGGCGTTGCACAAAATGTCCGGATTGGGCGTACGCCCGGCTTGGTACTCTTGCAAAAACTCCGCGAAAACGCGGTCCCGGTACTCTGCTGCAAAGTTGACGTGCTCGATTTCTATGCCCAGCACATCGGCGACCGCCGCCGCGTCGACAAAATCGATGTTGGAGGAGCAATATTCGCTGTCGTCGTCATCTTCCCAGTTCTTCATGAAGATGCCGACCACTTCGTGGCCTTGTTGTTTCAACAGGTGGGCGGTAACCGCCGAGTCCACGCCACCACTCAATCCCACCACTATTCTTTGCTTGGTCATGGCTCGATTTTAGTCGCTGGTGGGTGCTCGGCGTTTTATGATAAAAAATGCCCGTAACCCTCGAATATATTGTACAAGCAGCTATTGTTTTTATAGCGTCATGTGGGGTCTGTCACACTGGGGGAGGTGTGCACCATGGCCAAGGGGAAGCGTTGCCCACGCAGGTAGTCTTCCATGCACTGGAGCACCAAGGGACTGCGGAGTCGCTCTTTGCTGGCGCGAATTTCTTCCGGCGTGAGCCAAAGCGTTCTGACGATGCCCGCATCGAGCGCGCGTCCTTCCCCAGCAGAACCCACAGCACCGCAATAAGCAAACCGGAGGTACGTAACGTCTTCTATGCCTGTGGCCGTGGGCCGGACAAATCGCGAAAGGTACACGCCCACCAGCGCTGTGGGTTGAAACGGGTGGGCAGTTTCCTCTAGGGTTTCGCGGATGCAACCTTGCTCGGGGGACTCTCCCGGATCGAGGTGACCGGCAGGATTGTTGAGCCGCAGCCCCTCGGGGGTGTGCTCTTCGACCAATAAGAAGCGACCGTCCTGTTCGATCACTGCAGCCACCGTCACACTGGGTTTCCATCGTTCGTTCATGCTGGATTATGTGCATCCAGCGCAAAGGTCTTTGGCAAATGCTGCGTCTTTAGCCCTATGGAACGGAGGGAAACTCATGTAAGCTAGCTGACAGCTTGATTCCAACCTTTATAGGAGAGCCGCATGCAGATAGGTGTACCCGCTGAAACACTGGCGGGCGAGACCCGAGTAGCCGTGACCCCGGAGACAGTGAAAAAACTGAAATCCCAAGGGCATACGGTGCGTATCCAAAGCGGCGCCGGCGTGGCGGCTAGCGTCACTGATGAGGCTTACCTTGCTGCCGGTGCCGAAATCACCGATGCCGCAGGTGCTTTCGGGAGCGAATTGGTCCTCAAGGTCCGCACGCCCAGCGACGCAGAAGCAGCCCTGATGCGGCCGGGCGCAACCGTGGTGGGCATGCTCAACCCGTTTGATGCCGAGGGCCTGCAACGGCTTGCCGCGGCCCAGCTCAACGCCTACGCCTTAGAGGCCGCACCCCGGACCACCCGGGCGCAGAGCATGGACGTGCTCTCCAGCCAGGCCAATATTGCGGGCTACAAGGCGGTCATGATGGCGGCTGACAAGTACCAGCGCTTTTTCCCCATGCTCATGACGGCGGCCGGCACGGTCAAGGCGGCACGCGTGGTCATTCTCGGGGTCGGTGTCGCTGGCCTGCAGGCCATCGCCACCGCCAAGCGTCTGGGGGCTGTGATTGAAGCCTCGGACGTGCGCCCGAGCGTGAAAGAGCAAGTCGAATCTTTGGGGGGCAAATTCATCGATGTGCCCTATGAGACCGATGAAGAGAAAGAAGCCGCAGTGGGTGTGGGTGGATACGCCAAGCCCATGCCCCTGAGTTGGCTGGACCGCCAGAAAGCCGAAGTGGCCAAGCGCGTGGCCCAGGCCGATGTGGTGATCAGCACGGCGCTGATCCCCGGTCGCGCAGCGCCCACCCTGATCACCGAAGACATGGTCAAGTCCATGAAGCCCGGCTCTGTGATTGTGGATATCGCAGCGGGTAAAGGCCCCGACGGTGGCGGGAATTGCCCTCTGTCCGAAGCAGATAAAACCGTCGTCAAACATGGCGTCACCCTGATCGGTGAGACCAACCTGCCTGCACTGGTAGCGGCAGATGCGTCTTCCCTCTATGCCCGCAACGTGCTGGACTTCCTGAAGTTGATCATCAACAAGGAAGGCGCGCTGCACACGGACTTGGAAGACGACATCGTGGCCGCCTGCCTGGTGACCCAGGGCGGTGCTGTGCGCCGCAAATAAGTCGCAGGCGCAATACACGCTCTCCCAATCATTCACTCACTTTCTTCAAGGAGCGACACCATGGAAATGGTTTCCCCCACTATCCTGAATCTCATCATCTTTGTGCTGGCCATTTACGTGGGCTACCACGTTGTCTGGACCGTGACACCCGCACTGCACACGCCTTTGATGGCGGTGACCAACGCGATTTCGGCCATCGTCATCGTGGGTGCCATGTTGGCGGCCGCGCTGACGGAAACCACCTTGGGTAAATCCATGGGGGTGCTGGCCGTGGCGCTAGCCGCGGTCAATGTGTTCGGCGGTTTCATGGTGACCCGCCGCATGCTGGAAATGTTCAAGAAAAAAGACAAGAAAGCGGTCAGCGCAGGAGCCAAAGAATGAGCCTCAACCTCGTCACTCTCCTGTATCTTTTTGCCAGCGTCTGCTTTATCCAGGCGCTCAAGGGCCTGTCGCACCCGACCACCTCCATCCGCGGCAACGTGTTCGGCATGATCGGCATGGCCGTTGCAGTGTTCACGACCGGCGCTTTGATCTTCAAGCTTGCAGGTCAGCTTGGCCAGAACGGCATGAGCGGCATGGCCTGGGTATTGGGCGCCTTACTCGTCGGTGGCACGGCAGGCACCTTGATGGCCAAGCGCGTCGAAATGACCAAAATGCCCGAGCTGGTGGCGTTTATGCACAGCATGATTGGCTTGGCGGCGGTGTTCATTGCCGTGGCGGCGGTGGCGGAGCCTTGGGCCTTCAGCATCGCGGCCAAGGGCGAGGCCATCCCCACGGGCAACCGCTTCGAGCTGTTCCTGGGGGCGGCCATCGGGGCCATCACTTTCAGTGGCTCAGTTATTGCGTTCGGCAAGCTCAGCGGCAAGTACAAGTTCCGCTTGTTCCAGGGGGCTCCGGTGCAGTTCGCCGGTCAGCACAAGCTCAATCTGGTGTTGGGCCTTGCCACACTGGGTCTGGGTTTGATGTTTGCCTTCACTGAAAACTGGACCGCATTTTTTGTGATGCTGGCGCTGAGCTTCGTGATGGGCGTGCTCATCATCATCCCCATCGGCGGTGCCGACATGCCGGTGGTGGTGTCCATGCTCAATAGCTACTCCGGTTGGGCGGCAGCGGGCATCGGTTTCAGCTTGAACAACAGCATGCTCATCATTGCCGGCTCGTTGGTGGGCTCCAGCGGCGCCATCCTGAGCTACATCATGTGCAAGGCGATGAACCGTTCGTTCTTCAACGTGATTCTGGGCGGCTTCGGGGGCGATGCCTCGGCAGGGCCCGCGGGTGCCGCGGTCCAGCGCAATGTAAAAAGCGGCAGTGCGGATGACGCCGCCTTTGTGTTGGGCAATGCTGAAACCGTGGTCATCGTGCCCGGCTACGGTCTGGCGGTAGCCCGGGCGCAACATGCGGTGAAAGAACTCGCTGCCAAGCTCATCGAGAAGGGCATTACCGTCAAGTACGCCATTCACCCGGTGGCAGGCCGCATGCCCGGTCACATGAACGTGCTGTTGGCCGAAGCTGAAGTGCCTTATGACCAGGTGTTTGAGATGGAAGACATCAACGGCGAATTCGGCCAGGCGGATGTTGCCATCATTCTGGGTGCAAACGACGTGGTGAATCCTGCTGCCCACATCAAGGGCAGCCCGATTTACGGCATGCCGATTCTGGAGGCCTACAAGGCCAAGACCATCATCGTGAACAAACGTTCCATGGCGGCTGGGTATGCCGGTTTGGATAACGAGCTGTTCTACATGGACAAGACCATGATGGTGTTCGGTGACGCCAAGAAGGTCGTTGAGGACATGGGCAAAGCCATCGAATAGGGGCGCGCACCTAAGTACGGCCGCTTAAGGTAAACACCATCAGCGAGCCGTCACGACTGCGTGAAAATAGCAGGCTAACTAAAATTCCGGAGACTTAGGACATGACTGAACGCGTTTGGCTCGGCAGCTACCCACAAGGCGTGCCCGCTGACATTGACACCGCCAAGTACCCTTCATTAGTGGCCCTGCTCGAAGAAAGCTTTCACCAATATGAAAGCCGGGTGGCCTACAACTTCATGGGGAAAGATGTCACATTCGGCCAAACCGACAGCTTGAGTCTGGCACTAGCGGCCTACCTGCAAGGTTTGGGCCTGAGTAAGGGTGACCGGGTAGCCATCATGATGCCCAACGTTCCCCAGTATCCGATTGCGGTGGCGGCTATTTTGCGCGCCGGCTTCGTGGTGGTGAATGTCAATCCGCTCTACACCGCGCGGGAGTTGGAGCACCAACTCAAAGATTCCGGCTCCAAGGCGATCGTCATCATCGAGAACTTTGCCCACACCCTGGAGAAGTGCATCGCAGCAACGCCCGTGAAGCACGTTGTCTTGTGCTCCATGGGGGATCGCTTGGGCTTGCTCAAGGGGACCATGGTGAATTACGTGGTCCGCAATGTCAAAAAGATGGTGCCCTCCTTCAGCTTGCCGGATGCGGTCCGCTTCAATGAAGCCATTGCCCGTGGTACCAAGGCACCATTCAAAAAGCCTGAGATCAAGGCGGACGATGTCGCTGTTCTCCAATACACAGGGGGGACGACGGGCGTGTCTAAGGGGGCGGTACTGTTGCACCGCAACGTGATCGCCAATGCCTTGCAGTCCGAGGCCTGGTACGCCCCGGCAATGGCCAAGGTGCCTGCGGGGCAGCAGCCCACCACCGTGTGTGCCTTGCCGCTTTACCATGTGTTTGCCTTTACGGTGGGCATGATGCTGTCGGTGCGCACAGGCGGGAAATTGATCCTGATCCCCAACCCGCGCGATATTCCGGGGGTTCTGAAAGAGCTCTCCAAGCACACCATTCACAGCCTGCCGGCCGTGAACACTTTGTTCAACGGCTTGGCCAACCATCCTGATTTCGACAAGGTCGACTGGAGCCACCTGAAAGTGGCTGTTGGCGGCGGCACGGCGGTGCAAAGCGGTGTGGCCAAGCTTTGGTTTGAGAAAACCGGCTGCCCTATCTGCGAAGGATATGGTCTGAGCGAAACGTCCCCGACGGTGAGCTGCAACCCCATTACATCGACCGAATACACCGGCACGATTGGCGTGCCCTTGCCCAGCACTTACATGAAGTTGCTGGACGACGAAGGTGTCGAGGTCGCCGAAGGTCAGAGCGGCGAAATCGCCATCAAGGGGCCCCAAGTTATGGCGGGCTACTGGCAGCGCCCGGATGAGACCGCCAAGGTCATGACGCCCGATGGTTACTTCAAGACCGGCGATGTCGGGGTGGTGGATGCACGTGGCTACTTCAAGATCGTGGATCGCAAAAAAGACATGATTCTGGTCAGCGGATTTAACGTCTTTCCCACAGAGTTGGAAGATGTGGTCACCCAGCTCCCCGGTGTGCTGGAGTGCGCCTGTGTCGGCGTTACGGATGCCAAGACGGGTGAAGCTGTAAAGCTGGTGATTGTTAAAAAAGATCCGAACCTGAGCGAAGAAGATGTGCGCGCGTTCTGCCGTGAAAACCTGACGGGCTACAAGCAGCCCAAGGTGGTGGAGTTCCGCGCTGACTTGCCAAAAACACCGGTCGGCAAAATTCTGCGTCGCGAGTTGCGGGAAAAGTAAGCGCCTTGATCGCGATACTGAGCGCGCTGCCCGAGGAGCAAGACGGTCTGCTGTCGTGCATGACCGGCGTGGTGCGCGTGGAGCACGGCGGGCGCACTTTTTGGCGAGGTAGCCTGAAAGAGCAGGAGGTCGTGCTGGCACTCTCCCGCATCGGCAAAGTGGCCGCTGCGACCACCGCCACTGCCCTGGTTGCCCATTTCGGAGTGCAGCGGATGCTCTTTACAGGAGTCGCCGGTGGTACCGGGCCGGGAGTGGCCGTAGGCGACGTGGTGGTAGGTAGCCACTACATGCAGCACGACATGGATGCGTCTCCTTTGTTTCCGCGCTATGAGATTCCGCTCACCGGGTGCTCGGTGCTGCCTGCCGACCCCGCCTTGCAAGACGCTGCCTGCGCCGCGGTGCGCAAGGTGCAGCAAGCGGTCCGCAGCGAACCCTACCAAGCAAACCTGCATTGCGGCTTGATTGCCAGCGGCGACCGATTCGTGAGCTCAGGCCAAGAGGTGCACAAGCTTATGGCGGACGCTGCAGCCTCCGGCTTCTCTCCGCTGGCGGTCGAAATGGAAGGGGCGGCAGTGGCCCAAGTGTGTGCCGACTACGGCATTCCCTTTGTCGCCATCCGCACTATCTCGGACCGTGCCGACGATGTGGCCCATGTCGACTTCCCGCGGTTTGTGCGAGAAACAGCCAGCGTCTATGCACTGGCTATCGTCCGGGAGTTTTTGCGTTTGCTATCAAATAAATAGCTGGGTGCATAATCGGGTAGAGGGCTGGAGCCTGAAATGACACCTATCGGAGCCAGCCTCGCCGGTGAAAATACCACATGGGAACGACTGCGCTGGCAATCATCAGGGCCAGAGCATAAGGGTAGCCCCAAGATTGTTTGAGCTCGGGCATGAACTCGAAATTCATGCCATACACACTGGCGATCAACGTGGGTGGCAGCAGGGCTACGCTGGCCACAGAGAAAATTTTGATGGTTTTGTTCTGGTTGATGTTGATGAAACCCACCGTCGCATCCATCAAGAAGTTGATTTTGTCGAACAAAAACGCCGTGTGGGAGTCCAGGGAATCAATATCCCGCAGGATTTGGCGGGCCTGCTCAAACTGCTCGGCGTTGAGCATCTTGCTGCGCATCATGAAGCTCACCGCACGTCGGGTGTCCATCACGTTGCGACGGATGCGGCCGCTCAAATCCTCATGACGCGCAATAGCGCCCAGTGCCTCGCCGGCAATCGCATCGCTCACATTGCCCGAAAGCACCTTTTTGCTGACTTTTTCGAGCTCGTCGTAAATGCCTTCCAGCGTGTCGGCGGAATACTCGGCATCCGCATCAAACAGTTTGAGGAGCACTTCTTTGGCGTCTTCGATCAAGCCGGGTGCACGGCGGGCGCGCATGCGCAGCAGGCGGAAGACAGGCACGTCCTCATCGTGGATTGAGAACAAAACGCCTTTGCTTTTGAGGTCATCGTTGACCAAATTCAAGATAAACGCGGCCCGCACGGTGCGCGGTTCATCATCGTCCGCGATCAAAAAGTCGCTGCGGATATGCAGGTCACCGTTGTCTTCTGCGTAAAAGCGGGCGGACTCTTCGATGTCCTCGTCCATCGCATCGTCCGGGATAGACAAGCCGTAGTACTGCTTGACCCAGCGCTTTTCTTCCAGCGTGGGGGACTCCAAATCAACCCAGATGGGCTGGAATTTGGATAGCTCCTCCAGGGACTCGATTTCTTCTTGAAATAGCCGCCCGTTGGCGAGCGTAAAGATGTTGAGCATGGCTCACTCCCAAGTGTTGTTGGCTGCAATCGGGTGTTGGGTGCTTTCAACCCCGTTGCAGTGGTGGGAGTTGAAAGCTACCGACTAGGGTAGGTTTCCAAGGAGCGCTCTCCGGTAATTCAGAAGCTGAAATTATCGCACTGCATAGACTGCTAGAGTGGGTCCCCTACCTATTCTGCGAAGACTCATTTCAAGATGCCTACTCCCATGACTCCCCGGCGCGAGCGCTGGTTGCTGATTACCTTGGCGGGCATCCAGTTCACCAACATCCTGGACTTCATGATCATGATGCCGCTGGGGCCGGCCTTGACCAGCCTTTTCCGCATCAGCGACGCGCAATTCGGCCTTTTGGTGTCGGCCTACACCCTTGCGGGCGGGGCATCCGGCTTGGTTGCTTCGACCTACATCGACAAGTTCGACCGCAAGCGTCTTTTGCTGGTTCTATACACCCTATTTGCACTTTCCACATTGGCTTGCGGAATTGCGCCTAGCTACGAAGCGCTGTTGGTCGCGCGCATTTTTGCCGGTGTCTTCGGTGGAGTGTTGTCGGCATTGAGCCAAACCATTGTGGGCGACGTTATTCCCTTCGAGCGTCGTGGCCACGCCATGGGGATCGTGATGACCTCCTTCTCGGTGTCCACCGTTGCGGGGGTGCCGCTGGGCCTCTTTCTGGCGGCCCATTTCGGATGGCACATGCCATTTCTTTTGATTGCGGCAATCTGTTGCTTGTTCGCGGTGTTTGCGTGGCTGACCTTGCCGGCATTGAACTCCCACTTGCAGGCTCAAGCCCACAACTCTGCATGGGGGCGCATATCGGAGGTGCTTCGGGATCGAAACCACCTGAAAGCATTTTGTTTTTCGGCGCTGCTGATGTTTTCCGGTTTCACGGTTATTCCCTACATCACGATCTTTATGCAGGCCAATGTAGGGCTTCAAGCGCAGCAGATTCCCTATGTGTATTTGTGCGGTGGTGTCGCGACCTTGATCACAGCGCGTTGGTTCGGCGGACTTGCCGATAGTTGGGGCAAGTTCAACACTTTTCGGGCCATTGCATGGGCTTTTGTCTTTCCCTTGGTGGGCTTGACGCTCCTGGGGCCGGTCGGGTTGTCGGGCGCCTTGCTGGTGTCGACCGTGTTTTTCGTGTGCGGCAGCGGCCGCATGATTCCCGGAATGGCGATGGTGACCTCCGCTGCCAATCCGGCCTTGCGCGGCACTTTCATGACCCTGAATGCCTCTGTGCAATCCGCCGCCATGGGTTTGGCTGCTCTGGTGGGTGGCTACATCATCAGCCGAGATGCCGCCGGATCGGTGCAAAACTACTGGATTTCGGCCTTGTTGGGAGCAGTAGCGAGCCTTCTGGCAGTGCTGATTGCAGCGAAGCTGAACCTGCACCAGGGGCCCGCAAAGCCGCGCTGACCAAGTCCATTTTTTGTTGCGGTGCATTACAAAAAGACTTTGCATTTGACCGAAAACGGGCGCATAGTGGATTCATAGAGACCGCAATTTGGTAAACAAGTTTGAGTGCTGAATGCCCGAGTGGCACAAGGCTTTTTCAACCCTGAGAGCAACTGGAGGTTATTTATGAATTTGACGATCAGCGGTCATCACCTTGAAGTTACCCCGGCCCTGCGTAGTTACGTTACGACCAAGCTAGATCGCATCATGCGCCACTTCGATCAAGTGGTGGATGTCAAGGTTCTACTCACCGTTGAAAACCAAAAGGAAAAGGAACGACGGCAACGCGCCGAATGCAATATCCATGTCAAAGGCAGCGACATGTTTGCCGAAAGCGCACATGCAGATCTCTATGCCGCTGTGGATGAGCTGGTCGACAAGCTCGACCGCCAGGTGGTTCGCCACAAAGACCGGCTGCAAAACCACCACCACGAGGCTCCCAAGCGCCTGATGTAGTGTTGCAATAGAGACGACAACACTAAAACCGCCCTGACACGGGCGGTTTTTTTATGTGCATAATCCGCTCCTTACCATGAACCGCCTCGCGTCCATACTCCCTCCTTCGCAAGTTCTTGCGCAAGTCGATGTCACCAGCAAAAAGCGCGCATTTGAAGAGGCGGGCCTGCTGTTTGAAAATCTGCACGGGCTCAGCCGGGCGCTTGTCACAGACAGCCTGTTCTCCCGCGAGCGCCTGGGTTCCACTGGCTTGGGGCATGGGGTTGCGATTCCTCATGGTCGTATCAAAGGGCTCAAGTCCCCGATGGCAGCTGTATTTCAGTTGGCGCACCCGATCGGTTTCGATTCGCCTGACGATGTGCCGGTCAGCCTGCTGATATTTCTGCTGGTGCCTGAAGCGGCGACCCAGAAACACCTGGAAATCCTGTCCGAAATTGCGGAGTTACTCAGTGACTCCGCGCTGCGCGAGCAGATCACCAGCTGTTTTGACGCCACCGAGCTCCACGGTTTGATTGCCGGTTGGCAGTCGGCCAGAGCGGCGTAAACCCCCTCTCCTGATTACGGTGCTGCTTTGAAGCCTACCGCTGTCAGCGCTGACGCCCTCTTTGAAGAATTCCGCGGGCATTTGCGCTGGGAGTGGGTCGCAGGTTTGGGGGCCTCGGAGCGGCGTTTTGATGAAGTGGCCATCAAGGCTGCGCGCTCTGGCGCGGACTTGGTGGGCTACCTGAACTACATCCATCCCTACCGCGTGCAGATTCTGGGCGAGCGGGAAATCACTTACATCACGAACGCGACCCCCGAGGACTGCGCTCGTCGTATCTCACGCATTGTGACCCTGGAGCCGCCTGTCTTGGTGCTGGCCGACGGGCAGGTCGCACCGCAAGCGCTGCTCGCTATGTGTGAGCGGGCACAGATCCCCATGTTCGCGACCAAAGAGTCGTCCGCATTTGTGATCGATGTACTGCGGGCCTATCTGTCAAAGCACTTTGCCGACCGCATGTCCATGCACGGGGTGTTCATGGATATTCTGGGCTTGGGCGTGTTGATTACCGGTGAATCCGGCCTGGGCAAGAGCGAGCTAGGGCTGGAGTTGATCTCGCGGGGCAACGGCTTGGTCGCTGACGACGCCGTGGATTTGTTCCGGATCAACCAGACGACCATCGAAGGGCGGTGCCCCGAGCTCTTGCAAAATCTGCTGGAGGTGCGGGGCATCGGTTTGCTCGATATCCGTGGCATCTTCGGGGAGACGGCAGTCCGCCGCAAGATGCGGCTCAAGCTCATTGTGCACCTGGTGCGTCGCGAAACGTTGGAGCGCGATTACGAACGGATTCCCTACGAGCCACTCACCCAGGATGTGCTGGGGATTCCGGTGCGCAAGGTGGTCATTCAAGTGGTGGCGGGGCGCAACATCGCGGTGCTGGTGGAGGCGGCGGTGCGCAACACTATCTTGCAGTTGCGGGGCATCGACACCTATCAGGAGTTTGTGGAGCGCCACCGCAAAGCCATGGCGCAGGGCTACTAGTTCTCGGAATTCCGGTGCGGGCAGTCGCCCTTGGTGCAGTGGGCGTACAGGCTCAGTGCGTGATCTGCAATTGCAAAACCCTTGGATTTAGCGACTGCTTGCTGGCGCTTTTCAATCTCCGCGTCGTAAAACTCCTCTACGCGTCCGCAATCCAGGCACACCAAATGGTCGTGGTGCTGGCCCTCGTTGAGTTCGTAGACCGCTTTGCCGCTTTCAAAATGGCTGCGGCTCAGAATGCTGGCTTGTTCAAACTGCGTCAACACACGATAGACCGTAGCCAAGCCCACATCCGAGCGCTCTTGCAACAAGACCCGGAACACGTCTTCGGCAGTCATGTGGCGCTGGGTGCCGCGCTGGAAGACTTCCAGAATTTTCAGGCGCGGAACGGTGGCTTTCAGCCCGGTGTTTTTTAGTTCGTCAATATTGTTCATCAGCACATTCCTGGCATGGTCATCGGACGGGCCAACAGGGGTCAACCGCTACAATGCCGCGATCATATCGTTCTTCAAATTTCATGCCCTTCATTTCCTCCCGTAGTCTCCGGATTGCTGTCGTTGCGGTGTCTTTGGCCATGTTGGGCGCATGCGGCTCGGTCCGCTCCACCGGTGACAAAGCGGTGGGCGTGTTGACGCCATACAAAATAGATATCGTTCAAGGCAATGTGGTGACCCGTGAGCAACTGGCGGTGTTGCGCGTGGGCATGCCCCGCGCTATCGCCCAAGACGTGTTGGGCACTCCCTTGCTGACCAGTGTGTTTCATGCTGACCGTTGGGACTATGTATTTACCCTCAAGCGCCAGGGCAGCGAACCGCAAGCCCGCAAGGTGACCGTGTTTTTTGCAGGCGACACCATCAGCCGTATTGAAGCGGACGAGTTGCCCAGCGAGACGGAGTTCGTCTCTACCTTGCGCGGCAAAGTTGCAACGGGCCCTATCCCTCCTTTGACTGCTTCTGAAGAGTCACTGAAAAAATTCCCGGCTCCAAAGCGGGACAGCGGCGCTGCCGCAACCAGTCCTTCCACCGGAGCCACTGGAACCGCCTATCCACCGTTGGAACCCAGCGGACTTTGATCCCCCTTTCTGAGAAGTAGTCACACTATGACGCACACCATCGCCATTGCCGGCGCCTCCGGCCGCATGGGCCAAATGTTGATAGAAGCAGTCCGCGCGGCGGACGACTGCACGCTTGCGGGTGCTCTGGATATCGCCGGCAGCCCGGCGCTGGGTCTGGATGCCGGTGCGTTCTCGGGCAAAGCCGCGGGCGTGTTGATTACGTCGGATCTGCATGAAGGCTTGAAGCACAGCAAGGCGCTGATTGACTTCACCCGGCCTGAAGGCACACTGGCACACCTGCAGGTGTGCCGCGAATTGGGTGTTGCAGCAGTCATCGGGACCACCGGGTTTACCGACGAGCAAAAGGCCGAAATCGCCGAGATCGCCAAGTCCATTCCCATCATGATGGCGCCCAATATGAGCGTCGGGGTCAATGTGACGTTGAAGCTGTTGGAGATGGCGGCCAAGGCACTCTCTACAGGCTACGACATTGAAATTGTGGAAGCCCACCACCGCCACAAGGTGGATGCTCCCTCCGGCACCGCGCTCAAGATGGGCGAAGTCATCGCCGACGCCCTCGGTCGTGATTTGAAGGGGTGCGCTGTGTACGAGCGCTATGGCGTGACCGGGGAGCGCGATCCGTCCAGCATCGGGTTTGCCACCATCCGCGGTGGCGACATCGTGGGTGACCACACGGTCTTGTTTGCCGGCACCGGCGAGCGGATTGAAATCACCCACAAATCGTCCAGCCGCGCCACCTATGCGCAAGGCAGTTTGCGTGCGGTGCGCTACCTCGCAGGGCGCGCCCCCGGCCTGTACGACATGTTTGATGTGCTCAATTTGAAATGAACCCCTGGCAAACCATCTTCCAGGGTGATGCCGTGCACACCAGCGTAGCGCTGGTGCTTCTGGGCATGTCCGTGGCAGCATGGTTTGTGATTTTTTGGAAGGGCTGGCTGTTGCGCAGAGCCCTGTCGGATGTGGCTCGCGGCACAGCCGCCTTTTGGCAGTCGCCGGATATGCCTGCCGCTGTAGCTGCGTTGCCGGCGTTTGACCGCGAAGGTCTGGTGTTGCCGTTGGTGCAGGCCGCGAATCTGCAACAGCCGGGTACCTTGGCAGGTGCCGGCGACCGCGGTCAGCAACTCACCCGGGTGCTGCGCAATGCACTGCATGCTGTGCTGCTGCGCTTGCAGGCTGGGCAAGTGCTGCTGGCAACAGTAGGTTCCACCTCCCCTTTTGTCGGCTTGTTGGGCACTGTGTGGGGCATTTATCACGCGCTCGTGGGTATTACCGGTGGCGGGCAAGTCAGTATTGATGCGATTGCAGGCCCGGTGGGCGAAGCGCTGATCATGACAGCGGCCGGCTTGGCGGTAGCGATTCCTGCCGTGTTGGCCTACAACATTTTCGGCCGCTTGATCGGTCGCATCGAAGCCGACCTGGAAGGCTTTGCGCTCGATCTGCGGGAGCTGGTTCTCGCGCGCGACGCCGAGGGTTGACCATGGCGTTCGGCCGCCTTGAGCGCTCCAGCAGTCCGCAACCCATGAGCGAGATCAACATGACGCCGCTGATCGATGTCATGTTGGTGCTCCTGGTGATCTTCATCATCACAGCCCCCTTGATGGTCAACGCGGTCAAAGTGGCGCTGCCGCAAGCCGAAGGTGCACAGGCGCTCAATGCGCCCCAATCGTTGGCAGTCACCCTGGATGCCGACGGCAAGGTGTACCTGAACGACCAGCTCTTGGAAAAACCTGCCGTGGCGAACGCATTTCAAGAAGCCGCCAAACGCAACCCTGATACGGAAGTCCAGTTGCGCGCAGACGCCACCGTGCCCTACGGCAAGGTGGTCGAACTGATGGGCTGGGCCCAGAAAGCCGGCCTGAGCAAGATCGGATTCGTGGCAGAACCCGGGGCGCCGACTCAGCCCTGAAATGCGCGCGCAGTGCAGCGCCTAAAATCGCACCAAGCCTTTCTATCCGGTAGCGCTATTGCTATCCACTCCCCATGCAAGACAAATACCAGCACCTCGACGTAGAAAAATCCGCGCAAGCCCATTGGGCGCAGCCTTTGTGGAACGGTGACACCGCCTACCGGGTCACCGAAAACACCGTGGGCGTGGACGGCAAGCCTAAGAAAAAGTTTTACGCCTGCTCGATGTTGCCCTACCCCAGCGGCAAGCTGCACATGGGCCACGTGCGCAACTACACCATCAACGACATGCTGGCGCGCTACCTGCGCATGAACGGCCACAACGTGCTCATGCCCATGGGTTGGGACGCGTTTGGTCTGCCCGCCGAGAACGCCGCGCTCAAAAACAAGGTGCCACCCGCCCAGTGGACCTTTGACAACATCGCCTACATGAAGGGCCAGATGCAGGCCATGGGCCTGGCCATCGACTGGAGCCGCGAAGTCGCCACTTGTGACCCACAGTACTACAAGTGGAATCAATGGCTGTTCCTGAAGATGCTCGAAAAAGGCATCGCCTACCGCAAGACCCAGGTGGTGAACTGGGACCCGGTGGACCAGACTGTGTTGGCCAACGAGCAGGTGATTGACGGCAAAGGCTGGCGCACCGGTGCGGTGGTCGAGAAGCGCGAGATCCCCGGCTATTACCTCAAGATCACGGACTACGCGCAAGAGCTGCTGGACCATGTGCAGATGGGTAACGACAAGGCCACGCTGACCGGCTGGCCCGACCGCGTGCGCCTGATGCAGGAAAACTGGATCGGTAAAAGCGAGGGCGTACGCTTTGCGTTCACCCACGACATCAAGGATTCGACCGGCGCATTGATTGGCGACGGCCGCATGTACGTGTTCACCACCCGTGCCGACACGGTGATGGGTGTGACCTTCTGCGCCGTGGCGCCCGAACACCCCTTGGCGCTGCACGCTGCGGCGGGCAATGCCAGCCTGGCCGCGTTTCTGGAGGAGTGCAAGTCAGGCGGCACCACCGAAGCCGAACTGGCCACACAGGAGAAAAAAGGCCAGCCTACCGGCCTGTTTGTGACGCACCCGCTGACGGGCGCCCAAGTCGCCGTCTGGGCTGGCAACTATGTGCTCATGGGCTATGGCGATGGCGCCGTGATGGGCGTGCCCGCGCACGACGAACGCGACTTCGCGTTTGCCAAGAAGTACGGCATCGAGATCAAACAAGTGGTGGTCGTAGACGGAGAAACTTTCTCGCTCGAAGCCTGGGCGGATTGGTACGGCGACAAGCAGCGCGCTGTAGCCGTGAACTCCGGCCAATACGACGGCTTGGCCTACAAGGCCGCCGTGGATGCGGTGGCTGCAGACCTGGTCGCCAAAGGCCTGGGCGAGAAGAAAACCACGTGGCGCCTGCGCGACTGGGGTGTGAGCCGCCAGCGCTACTGGGGCACACCCATCCCGATCATCCATTGCGAAGAACACGGCGCGGTGCCCGTGCCTGAAAAAGACCTGCCAGTGGTGTTGCCGATGGATTGCATTCCCGACGGCTCGGGCAACCCGCTGCACAAGCATGAAGGTTTTCACGCCGGTGTGGTCTGCCCCGTGTGCGGCAAGGCCGCGCGCCGCGAGACCGACACCATGGATACCTTTGTGGACTCGTCCTGGTATTTCATGCGCTATTGCGACCCTAAGAACGCGGAGGCGATGGTGGCTGGCGGCACGGACTACTGGATGCGCGATCAAGTGGCCGCCACCGGTGGCAGCGGCATGGACCAGTACATCGGCGGTATCGAACACGCCATCCTGCACCTGCTTTACGCCCGCTTCTGGACCAAGGTGATGCGTGATCTGGGCCTGGTGAAGGTGGACGAGCCCTTCACCAAGCTGCTCACGCAGGGTATGGTGCTCAACCACATTTACTCCCGCAAAACCGCCAAGGGCGGCAAAGAGTATTTTTGGCCGCACGATGTGGAGCATGTGCAGGACGAGGCGGGCAAGGTGGTGGGTGCCAAGCTCATCAACCCGGTCGACAGCGCCGACGGCATGCTGCCCGTAGGCACGGCCATCGACTACGAGGGCGTGGGCACCATGTCCAAGTCCAAGAACAACGGCGTGGACCCGCAGGAGCTCATCGCGAAATACGGCGCAGACACGGCCCGTATCTACACCATGTTCACCTCGCCCCCCGAGGCCACGCTGGAGTGGAACGACTCGGCGGTGGAAGGCAGCTACCGCTTTTTGCGCCGCGTCTGGAACTTTGGCTACAAGCTGTCTGCTATGGATTCTGTAGCTGCTCGCGCAAGCGTGGCGGGGGCTAAGAGCCTTAATGACGTGGAATTCGGCAAAGAAGCCAAGGCGCTGCGCTTGGAGATGCACACCGTGCTGAAACAGGTGGACTTTGACTACCAGCGCATGCAATACAACACCGTGGTGTCCGGCACCATGAAGATGATCAACGCGCTGGAAGGCTTCAAGGCGCTGGACAGTGCCGGTGCTCAGGTGGCGCTGATCGAAGGCTTCGGCATCCTGCTGCGCTGCCTGTACCCGGCCACGCCGCACTTGTCGCACGCACTGTGGTCTGAGCTGGGCTATGCCTCCGCGCTGGGCGACCTGTTGGATGCGCCCTGGCCGCAAGTGGACGCAGCCGCTTTGGTGCAGGACGAGATCGAGCTGGTGCTGCAAATCAACGGCAAGCTGCGCGGCGCGGTGCGCGTGCCGGCCGGTGCGAGCAAAGAGGCCATCGAGGCGGCCGCGCTGGCCAGCGAGGTGTTCTTGAGCCACGCGGCAGGTGCGGCGGCCAAGAAGGTCATCGTGGTGCCCGGTCGCTTGGTCAACATCGTCGTCTGAGCGCCATGCTGAGCCGCCGATCACTATGCGCACTGCCCTTGGCTGCTCTGCTGGGAGCCTGCGGCTTTAAGCTGCGTGGCAAGCAAACCTACGCCTTTGAAACGATTGCCGTCACCCCTGAAAAGGGGGCGGCAGTGGCAGCGGAGCTCAGTCGCTACTTGGGCGACATGGTGCGGCCGGTGGCGCCGCCTGCGGGTGGAGTGCCCCCTGAGGTGATCGTCGATATCTTGGGCGAGACGCGTGAAAAGGTCATCGTGGCCCTGAACGCGTCCGGCCAGGTGCGTGAATACCAGCTGCGCATCAAAGTGCGCTTTCGCATGCGCAGCGCCCAGGGTCGCGACCTGATCGAGCCGACAGACATCCTGCAAGAGCGCGACATCAGCTTCAACGAATCTGCGGTGCTGGCCAAAGAGGCCGAAGAGGTGCTGCTCTACCGCGACATGCAGTCCGACATCGTGCAGCAACTGCTGCGCCGGATTGCGGCTGTGAAAACCCTGGAGCCCTGAGCATGGCGCTGGACCGGGTGGACCAGACCTTGCTGGAGTTGCTCCAGAAAGACGGGCGCATGAGTGCGCAAGCCCTGTCTGAGGTGGTCAACCTGTCTGCGCGCGCCACGCTCAACCGCATTCACAAGCTCGAGGACGAGGGGCATATCGAAGGCTACCGTGCCTTGCTGGCCCGCCAGTCCATCGGTGAGCATGTGTCGGTGTTTGCCGAAATCGCCCTCAAAGACCAGCGCCAGGCCACGGTGCAGCGTTTTGAGCAGGCCATGGTCGCCTGCCCGGAGGTGATTGCCTGCTACCTGGTCAGCGGCCGCTACGACTACCTGGTCCGCCTGGCCTGCCGCGATCTGAACCACTACCGCGAACTCACCAACACCTGGATTGACGATGTCGGCCTCGGCGTAGACAAAGTCGTCACCAGCACCGAGCTGCAAACGGTGAAAGAGTTCGCCGGTTTCCCGCTGATGGTGCGGACAACCCGGTAACTATCGATTTACTCCAGTTCCGATTCGGAAGTGAATTTGTGGGCTTGCAGCGTTTTACGCGCTTTGCTGCGCTGACTTCGTCGCTTTACAGCACGATAGGCCTCCTAAACTAGGTGTAATAGCCGGAGAGGCCTTGAATGCGGAATCCGCACTGGATTCGCAATTCCTCCCGGCACATTGCCCGAGGAGCAGCCCATGACCCGCTATATCGACGTTCACGACATGCAAGCCCTGGTGCGCCAGCACGGCCTGGCCCCCATGATGTCGGAGATGGCCCAGACCATCCGCGAAGACTTCTCGCGCTGGGAAGACTTTGACAAATCCCCCCGCACCGCCAACCACAGCACCAACGGTGTGATCGAGCTCATGCCGGTGTCTGACAACGCGCTGTACGCGTTCAAGTATGTGAACGGCCACCCCAAAAACCCGTTGCAAGGCCTGTCCACCGTGATGGCGTTCGGCGTGCTGGCCGATGTGGCCACCGGTTACCCCGAGCTGCTCAGCGAGCTCACCATCACCACCGCCCTGCGCACGGCCGCCACTTCGGCCATGGCCGCCAAAGTGCTGGCCCGCCCTGAGAGCAGCACCATGGCCTTGATCGGCAACGGCTCGCAAAGCGAGTTCCAGGCGATTGCTTTCATGACCCAGCTCGGCATCCGCACGCTGCGCGTGTTTGATGTGGACACCCGGGCGACCGACAAGCTGGTGGCCAACCTGCGCAGCTACACCGAGTCCGGTGCCCTAACCATCGTGCGCTGTGCGTCTACCCGCGAGGCGGTGCGCGGCGCCGATATCGTGACCACGGTCACGGCCGACAAGACCAACGCGACCATCCTGAGCGCCGACATGATCGAGCCCGGCATGCACCTCAATGCGGTGGGCGGGGACTGCCCCGGCAAGACCGAGTTGGAAGCGTCCATCTTGAACCACGCCAAGGTGTTCGTGGAGTTTGAGCCGCAAACCCGGGTGGAGGGCGAGTTGCAGCAAATGCCGGCAGACTTTGTCACGCATCCGCTGTGGCAAGTGCTGGCGGGCACCGCAGCTGGCCGCGACAGCGCGGAGCAAGTCACGCTGTTTGACTCGGTGGGCTTTGCCCTGGAGGACTTGTCGGCCCTGCGCTATGTGCACGCCCTTTCTAAGAAGCTAGGGGTGGGCAGTACCGTGCAACTGGTGCCCGACCTGGCGGACCCTAAAGACCTGTTCGCCTGCGCGACAGCAGCCCGCGCACCATTGCGCAAAGCAGCATGAGCCAGCCGGTGCTACACATCGTCGGCGCAGCGGTGGGCGAGGGTGCCAGCGATGGCGGATGCAAATGGGGCGCGTCCGCCTTGAAAGACCATGGCTTGCAGCGCGCCTTGGCGGCGAGCGGTCGCACGGTCACTTGGGGCGAGACGGTGAGCGCCCAGCCCATGCTGGCCACCAGCCGCTTGGGCGCGATTGAAGCGTTTTCGGCGCAACTGGCCGGCACCGTGGCGCAGGTTCTGCAGCAGGGCCAACAGCCTTTGGTGGTAGGTGGCGATCACTCCTGTGCCGTGGGCACCTGGAGTGCCGTGGCGGAGCATTTGCGCCCCCGGGGTTCGTTGGGCTTGATTTGGATTGATGCCCACCTCGACGCCCACACCCCCGACACGTCGGACAGCCAAGCCCCCCACGGAATGCCGGTGGCCGCGTTGCTCGGGCATGGCTCTGCCGGCATGACCGATGTGTTTGGCTGGCGCCACAAGCTGCAGCCCGCGCAGCTGGTCATCATCGGTGCCCGCAGTTATGAGCCGGCCGAGCAGACGCTGCTGGCCCGCCTAGGGGTGCGCGTGATGTACATGCCCGAGGTGCTGGAGCGGGGCTTTGCCGCCTGCTTTGCAGAGGCCCGGGAGCGGGTGCAAGCCGGCACAGCGGGCTGGGGCATCAGCTTCGACCTCGATGGCCTGGACCCGCGCGACGCGCCCGGCACCGGCACGCCGGTGGAGCAGGGCATACGCCTGGCCGATGTGCTGGAGGCTTTGGCGGGCTGCAGCCAAGACCCCCGCTTTGTGGCCATGGAGCTCACGGAATACAACCCATTGCGCGACTTCGGAGGGCAGACCGCGCAGGCGGCAACCGCTCTGCTATGCGCTGCACTCGCGCCCGTAGACGAGGCGCTGGAACTGGCCGCCTAGCGCTGAACCGGCGTCGCTGCGCGGCACTGGGGCCAAGTAAACTCGGCAGCCTATGCAAGTCGCGGCCCACCAACTCCAGAACCACCTGCAACGCGGGCTCAAAAGCCTGTACACCTTGCACGGTGACGAGCCACTGCTGCAGCAAGAGGCGCTGGATGCCATCCGCGCCGTGGCCCGCACCCAGGGCTACACCGAGCGCACCTCCCACACGGTGGCAGGGGCCCATTTCGACTGGAGTGAGGTGCTGGCTGCCGGCGGCTCGCTCAGCTTATTTGCCGACAAGCAAATTGTGGAGATCCGCATTCCCAGCGGCAAACCTGGAAAAGACGGTAGCGTGGCCCTGCAACAGTTGGCCGAGGCCGCCCAGGGCAACGACTCTACGCTCACCATCGTCATGCTGCCGCGCCTGGACAAGATGACCAAGTCCGGCGCCTGGTTTTCAGCCCTAGAGAGCTACGGCATTTCGCTGCAGGTGGACCCGGTCGAGCGCAGTGCTTTGCCGCAGTGGATCGCACAGCGGCTGGCTGCACAGGGTCAGCGGGTGCAGGGGGGGGAAGAGGGGCAACGCACCCTGCAGTTCTTTGCGGACCGCGTGGAAGGCAACCTGCTGGCCGCGCACCAGGAAATTCAAAAACTCGGCCTCCTCTACCCCGCCGATGCCGGAGACGGGGTGCTGACGCAGGCTCAGGTCGAGAGCGCGGTACTCAATGTCGCTCGCTACGACGTATTCAAGCTCTCTGAGGCGGTGCTCGCCGGGCAAGCCGCGCGGGTGCAGCGCATGCTGGACGGCCTGCAGGCCGAGGGTGAAGCCGAGGTGCTGGTGCACTACACCTTGGCCGAAGACATCCGCGCCCTCAAGCGCGTCAAAGACGCCATGGGCCAGGGCCGCCCTCTGCCGATGGCCTTGCGCGAGAACCGCATCTGGGGTGCCAAAGAGCGCCTGTTTGAGCGGGTGCTGCCCAAATTGTCGGAGCGCACCTTGGCGGAGTTGCTGCAGTCCGCCCACGTGGTGGACGGCATTGTCAAAGGCCTGAAGCAGCCCGACTGGCCGGCCAGTGGCTGGCAGGCTTTGCGCCGGCTGGCCTTGCAGGTGTGCGCACTGTGTGCAGGTGGGCAAAGACCGGGCGGCGTAGTTGCCCGGCGCTAGAGGTTGGAGCAACCGAACTTATTGCAGCTTTTCGAAAGCTGATGCCCCAATTTTTTTGGCGAGGGATTCGATGCCTTGCCAAGCATTCCGGTAATAGTCCTCAATTGAAAATTGCTTACTTCCTGCGACCACGGTTGCCTTGATTTCATCTTTCCCGGCAAAAGCACCTGCAAAGAAGCGCGCCCCGTCGCTCCGTTCGGCGTAATCTTTGATGGTTAAAACTGCCTCGGAGGCGTTAGAGACTCTGGCGCCCGCGCTAGCGGCTGCCGTGTTGTAGCCCTCTTGGATCAGTGATGGAACAGTTGGGCGAACCTGGCAAGCACCACAATCCAGAACAATCTTGAGGCTCGGTACTGTTGTGGCGGCGGCTGTGTTGGAGGAGGCCGGTTTGGGGCTGCTGGCGCAACCTCCCAAAGCAGCGAGGGAAATGCCTACAACAAGTGCTGAAAAACGCGCCATGCTGTCGAGTCCATTGAGTTAAAGAGGCGCAATCTTAGGGGCTTCACTACACATCCACCATCCCCCAAACGGGGGATTCGAGTTGATCTGCAAAAATAGGATCATGACTGCGTTTGAACAGACCAAGCACTTGGGTGAGCGCGACGGATTACGTCACAACCAAATCCCTATCCGCTTGCACCTGGCGCTGGGTGACGCTTGGTTGTTGCTGGAGGCGCAGCAATGGAACGATCGCGGGTTTTGTTTTTTTCACGCGCAAGAATTACTGGACGGCCCCATTGCATTGAAGCGCAGCTTGCAACACTTTTCCGGCGAAATCGTGTGGTCCAGAGCATGCCAAGACAAAGCTCAAGTGATGGACATGCTGCTGAACGAGGCCATCCACCAGCAGGCTGAAAAAATCAACACCCAAGCCGAGACCCGCAAGCGCTTGCTGGGCTTGATGCGTGTGCCAGGAATGGTCGAAGCCAAGCGGCGGGTATTGGGTGCTTTGGGGAATGTACGGACTTCAGGGCAATGGGAGTCGCTGCTGCTGCAGCGGATGCAAGAACCACTTTTTCAGTCGGGTGTGCGAGTTGAATCTGCAGCCTGGAACTCTGTGGTGACAGAGGCGTTGAAATTGGGCGTCGTCGTGCAAGATTTGGAACGCTGGTCAGGCGTATTGGGTGGCCGTTGAGAGGCTCAGAACCCGCCTCGGCGGGGCTATTTTCCGGTTCTGCGAAAATCAGCGCATGAACGCGTCCAACACCACCGAATACACCCTGGCCCTCGGTTCTCAAGCAAAAGTGGCATCAGCCCAGATGGCGCGTGCGCCGGCAGCTATTAAAAACAGAGCGCTCCGGGCGCTGGCCCGCCTGCTGCGCGAAAACACCCAGGCCCTGCAGATCGACAACGCCAAGGACATCGAGCGCGCGGTGGCCAACGGACTCTCCGGCCCCATGGTGGACCGCCTCCAGCTCACCCCCAAGGTGCTCGAAACTTGCGCCGAAGGCTGCGAGCAGCTGGCGGCCATGGCCGATGTGATCGGCGAAATCATCGGCATGAAGCAGCAGCCCAGCGGCATCCGTGTGGGGCAGATGCGGGTGCCCATTGGCGTGTTCGGCATGATTTTCGAGAGCCGGCCCAATGTGACGATTGAGGCAGCCAGCCTGTCCATCAAAAGCGGCAACGCCTGCATTTTGCGCGGCGGTTCCGAGGCCATTGACTCCAACAAGGCACTGGCCAAGCTGGTGCAGCAGGCGCTCACCGAGGCCGGCCTGCCCGCCGACGCGGTGCAGCTGGTGCAAACCACCGACCGCGACGTGGTGGGCCAGCTGATCGCCATGCCCCAGTTTGTGGACGTGATCATTCCGCGAGGTGGCAAAGGGCTGATCGAGCGCATCAGCCGCGACGCCAAAGTACCCGTCATCAAGCACCTGGACGGCAATTGCCATACCTATGTGGACGACCCGTGCGACATCGCCATGGCGGTCAAGGTGGCGGACAACGCCAAAACCAACAAATACAGCCCCTGCAACGCCACCGAAGGCCTGCTGGTAGCGCGCGGAGTGGCCGCGCAGTTTCTGCCACTGATCGGCGCGGTGTATGCGGCTAAGGGCGTGGAGATGCGCTGCGACCCCGAAGCGCTGGCTATTTTGGAGTCAAATAGGCCTCTAGCCCTCGCAAATACTGCGCAGGCAGCTCCTGAAATAATAGCTAAGCTGGTGCCCGCCACTGAACAGGATTGGTACGAGGAGTACCTGGCCCCGATCGTCAGCGTGAAGCTGGTGGACGGGGTGGACGAGGCGATTGCCCATATCAACCAGTATTCATCACACCACACCGACGCCATCCTGACCACCAACCACGTGCACGCCCAGAAGTTCCTGCGCGAGGTCGATTCGGCCAGTGTCATGGTCAACGCCAGCACCCGCTTTGCCGATGGCTTTGAATACGGCCTCGGCGCCGAAATCGGCATCAGCACCGACAAGTTCCACGCCCGGGGCCCCGTGGGCATTGAGGGGCTGACCTCGCTGAAATATGTGGTGCTGGGGGAGGGCGAAGTGCGCAGTTGAGTGCAGTACTGGACCCTTCACGGGATCTACTGACATACCCTAAACGTGGATTAATTCCTTGTTTTGATACTTTTCCCGGTGTAACTTAGGCGACGAGCAAGACGCTTAGACAAACTTGTGCCTGACGAGCGCAGTTGGAACCGGAAAGTTAAGAACATGAGCATCTCGCTTCTCTCCAAATTGGAGAAAATTACGGCTACCCGTGACTTCGCCGCCATTGAGCAGAGTTTGTTGCGGGCCATTGGCTCTACCGTCCATGTTGAAGACTTGTCCTTGTGGACGCTGGATGCGAACCAAGAGGTCACCAAAGCGCTTCATTACTACCGCCAAATCGAAGTGCTTGCCGGGAGCATGGGGCGAGATACCGAGCAGGTGGATACGGTCTACGCGAACATCGAAGTCCCCGCGGATGTTCGCAGTCTTGCGCAAACAGTGGTCTTGAGCCTCAAACCTGCCTCCCGCAGAACCGAATCCGGCGGCCTACAGATGTTTCCGCTGATGGGCTCCCAGGGACTGAGTGGCTTGATCAGCATGCGCTTGCGCCAGCCCATGGGTGAGCACGACCAGGGGCTCATCAACGGGATACTGCGGGTCTACTCCAATTACCACGCGCTGCTCGACGAAAGTCAACGCGATCGGCTCACGGGGCTGTACAACCGGCATGCCATGGATTTGAACATTGACCGTATGTGGTCGGTGCTCGGGCGGGAGTCTGCGCAATCGGACGCCCGACGTAGCAGCGTGGTGCAGATGTACGGCTTGGCAGTGATCGATATCGATCACTTTAAAAAGGTCAATGACCATCACGGCCACATCCTGGGGGATGAAATACTGCTCCTGGTCTCTCGCCTGATTTCAAGTTGCTTCCGGAAAAGCGATCCGGTCTACCGGTATGGCGGTGAAGAATTTCTGGTGGTGGCCGGAGCGGAGTCACCCCAAGCTATGCACACCCTGTTTGAGCGGGTACGCAGCAAGGTGGAGGGCCACCACTTTCCACAAGTTGAAAGCGTGACGGTGAGCGTAGGTTACGCCATCATTGATCCGGCCCTCTCGCCATCAGAAAACATCGGACGTGCCGACAGAGCCCTCTATTGCGCCAAAGAAAGGGGGCGCAACCAAGTGCAGTCTTTCGGTGATTTGCTCAAACAGGGCTTGATCAGAGATATGCGGTATGGTTCCACCGAGCTCTTCTAGCCGGGGCGCTTGTAAAAACCTTTGTCATACCCATGTGTCGTGGCACTTCTAAAATAAAGCCCGACACCCCCCAAAGAAAGCCCCTAGAGCATGGTCCCGCATCTCATCACCGCCCTGACCGGCCCCATCAATGAACTCGAGCAGCGGATCCTGGATTCCATGCCCGCGATTGAGCGTTGGTTCCGCTTGGAGTGGATGGAGCACACACCGCCGTTCTATACCGCCGTGGATGTGCGCAATGCCGGCTTCAAGCTCGCACCGGTAGACACCGACTTTTTCCCCGGGGGCTGGAACAACCTGACCCCCGCCATGCTGCCCTTGGCGGTGCAAGCAGCTCAGGCGGCGATTGAGAAAATCTGCCCCGAAGCGCGCAACCTGTTGATCATTCCCGACAACAACCTGCGCAGCACCTATTACCTGATGAACCTGGCCCAATTGGGGCGCATTTTCAACATGGCCGGCTTGAATGTGCGCATCGGCTCCATCAGCGCGGACATCAAGAAAAGTACCAAAATCGATTTGCCCGATGGTGATTCCATCACGCTCGACCCCGTGGTACGCACCAAAGGGCGGCTCGGCGTCAAAGACTTTGATCCGTGCACCATTCTGCTGAACAACGACTTGCGTGCCGGCGTGCCAGGAATTCTGGAAGACCTGCACGAGCAGTACCTGTTGCCGCCGCTGCACGCCAGCTGGTCGACCCGCCGCAAGAGCACCCACTTCCGTTGCTACGAAGAGGTGGCCAAGCGCTTCGGCAAACTCATCGGGGTGGACCATTGGCTGATGACACCCATGTTCGAGCCCTATGGCGTGGCGGACCTGCACAGCGCAGAGGGCATTGCGGCTCTGGTGAGCCGCATCGAGGGCATGCTGACCAAGGTCAAGAAGAAATACAAGGAATACGGCATCAAGGAAAAGCCCTTTCTGGTCATCAAGGCCGACAACCGGACCAGCGGAAACACCATCTTCTCGGTGCGCGATACCAAAGATTTAGAGGCCAAACTCCGCAAAATGGGCGCCGGTCTGGAGGCCGGACCCGACCCTCTGGAGCTCATTCTGCAAGAAGGTGTGCTCACCAATGAGCGCGTCAACGATGCTGTGGCCGAGCCCGTGGTCTACATGATGGACCGCTATGTAGTGGGCGGCTTCTACCGGATGCACGCCGAGCGCGGGGTGGATGAAAACCTCAGCGCGCCCGGCACCAGCTACGTGCCACTCGCTTTCGCCGAGAGTACGCACTTACCTCAGCCGGGTGTGCGCCCCGGTGCCAGTGCACCCAACCGCTTCTATATGTACGGAGTGATCGGTCGCCTGGCTATGCTGGCAGCGAGCTACGAGCTGGAAGCCACCGACCCCGACGCAGAGCGCTACGACTGAGCTCCGTCAAGTCTCTCGGGGTGCTGGAGACTCCAAGTTGCTGCAGTGCAACACGGCGCGAAAAAGCCCTGGAAACGTGGCTTTGGCACTTGCCGGCCCGTTTACAAAGCGCAAAATAGCGTTCCCTTAAGGAACGGAACCCGGCGTCCATCGTAGGCTGGGGGTTTTTGTGTCAGCATCCAAATCGTCTCTCGCGGCACTCACGCTCGGTGCCATCGGCGTTGTATACGGCGACATCGGCACCAGTGTGCTGTACGCACTGAAAGAGGTCTTCGGCTCCGGCCATGTCCCTTTCACTGAGGACAATGTCTACGGCATCCTCTCCATCTTTTTCTGGACCCTGACGGTCATCGTCTCCATCAAATATGTGGTGTTGGTCCTGCGGGCCGACAACCACGGTGAAGGCGGACTGGTCGCCATGTTGGCACTGGCCTCGCAGTCGGTCAAAGACAAGCCGAAGCTGCGCCGGGTGCTGTTGATACTCGGCATCTTCGGAACCTGTTTGTTTTACGGCGATGGTGTGATCACCCCGGCCATCTCGGTCTTGTCGGCTGTGGAAGGTCTGGAGGTGATTTCCCCCGGCTTTAAGCGCTTCGTGATTCCGCTCACGCTGGTGATTCTGTTTTGCCTGTTTGCGGTGCAAAAGCGCGGCACGGCGGGTATCGGTAAGTTCTTCGGTCCGATCACGGTAGTCTGGTTTATCACCATTGCCGTGCTGGGGGTGAGTCACATCATCGACCAACCGCGCATTTTGTGGGCCATCAGCCCGCATTACGCGCTCAGCTTCATGTGGAATAACCCGGGCACGACCTTCATCATCCTGGGTGCGGTGGTGCTGTGCGTGACCGGCGGCGAAGCGCTTTACGCAGACATGGGCCACTTCGGCAAACAGCCTATCCGTTTGGCATGGTTCTCCATCGTCATGCCTGCGCTGACGCTCAATTACTTCGGGCAAGGGGCCTTGTTGCTGGACCACCCGGAGGCCGTCAAAAACCCCTTCTACCTGATGGCGCCTGACTGGGCCTTGTTGCCCTTGGTGGGCCTAGCCACCATGGCGACCGTGATCGCCTCGCAAGCCTTGATTTCGGGTGCGTTCTCGGTCACCAAGCAGGTCATTCAGTTGGGCTACCTGCCCCGCCTGCAGGTCACGCACACCAGCGTGAAGGACACCGGCCAGATCTACCTGCCCTTCGTAAATTGGGGCTTGTTTGTGGCAATCGTCCTGGCGGTGGTGATGTTCAAGTCGTCCAGCAATCTGGCGGCCGCGTATGGCATTGCAGTGTGTACCGACATGCTGATCACCACCATCCTGACGTTTTATGTGGTGCGCTACAACTGGAAATACCCGTTGTGGCTGTGCGTGGGTGCAACCGGGTTTTTCTTTGTGGTGGACTTCGCGTTCTGGGCGTCCAACCTGTTGAAATTCTTTGAAGGTGGCTGGTTCCCGCTGGCCATCGGGGGCGCCATTTTTACGCTCATGATCACCTGGAAAGACGGGCGACGCCTGCTCAACGAGAAACTGCGGGCGGACTCGCTGGACCTGTCGAGCTTTTTGGAAGCGGTGTTTGTCAGCCCGCCCGCGCGGGTCGAGGGCACGGCCGTGTTTTTGACTGCCGACAAAGGCAGTGTGCCCAACGCGCTCTTGCACAACCTAAAGCACAACAAGGTGCTGCACGCGAACAATCTGTTTGTGACGGTCAAGAGCCATGAGGTGCCCTGGATCGGGCTGGACAAGCGCCTGCAGATCGAGGCGCTGGGCCACGACTGCTGGCAAGTCACCATTAACTACGGCTTTAAAAACGACCCGGATGTGCCTAAGGCTCTGGAGCAAATGCGGGGGCGGGGTTGCGCGCTCGACGCCATGACCACCAGCTACTTCTTGTCCCGCGACACCGTGGTGCCCACCTTGGGCGAGGGCATGGCCCCGTGGCGTGAGAAGCTGTTTGCCCAAATGCACCACAACGCCAGTGCAGCCGCGGATTTTCTGAATCTGCCCAACAACTCGGTGGTGGAGCTGGGCTCCAAAATTGAGATTTAGATGTTTGTGCCCCCACGCTCCGCCGCGGTGCGGGTCGCTGCCCCCCGAGGGGGCTAACCCGCTTTGGGGCGGCCCGGCAGCGGGTTGATGTCTCACGCCGCGCCGACGCGCGGAGTGAGGCTCGCATCGCTGACAATGCAGCCATGCATTTTTTCAAAGACCTGAGCCTCTCAGCCTTCACGGCCGGTTTTGTAGCGGTGTTGGTGGGCTTTACCAGTTCGGTGGCCATCGTCTTTCAAGCGGCACTAGCACTGGGGGCCACGCCGGACATGGTGGCCTCCTGGATGTGGGCGCTGGGTATCGGCATGGGACTGTGTACCCTGCTGCCCTCCCTGTGGCTCAAAAAGCCGGTGATGGTGGCTTGGAGCACACCGGGCGCCGCGGTACTGGCCACCGCGGCTACGGCAGGGGGCTTCACCATGGCCGATGGGGTGGGCGCATTCATGTTGTGCGCGCTCCTGATCACGGTGGCGGGCGCCACAGGCTGGTTCGAGCGGGTGATGAACAAAATCCCTTTGTCCCTGGCATCGGCGCTCTTAGCGGGGGTTCTGGCCCGCTTCGGCTTGCAGGGCTTTGCCGCAGCGCAAACTGCGGTGCCTCTCGTGGGCTTGATGTTGGTGACCTACCTCTTGGGCAAGCGCATGGCGCCGCGCTATGCGGTTCCTTTGACCTTGCTGGTTGCTATTGTTTTTGTAGCTATCCGCGCAGAGTTCGCGCCGGCCAACATCCATTTTGGCTTCACGACGCCGGTGCTGGTCGCGCCCGCCTTTTCGCTGGCGGCTTTCATCAGCATGTCCTTGCCGCTCTTTGTGGTGACCATGGCCTCCCAGAATCTGCCGGGGGTGGCGGCCATTCAGGCGGCCGGTTTTGCCGACCGCCGCGCGCAGGGGGGAGATGCGGGCATCCCTGTCTCCAAAGTCATTACCCTCACAGGGCTGATGACGCTGGTGTTGGCCCCTTTCGGTGCCTTCGCGCTCAATCTCAGCGCGATCACCGCCGCCATTTGCATGGGGCCGGAGGCGCATGCGCAGCCTGAACGGCGCTATACCGCAGCTGCGTCGTGCGGCGCCATTTATCTGGTGATCGGCCTCTTCGGGGCTGCCATTACCGGGGTGCTGACCGCCTTCCCCAAAGAGCTGGTGGCAGCCATTGCCGGCCTGGCCCTCCTCGGAACTATCGGTGGCGCCATGCACACGGCCGTGCAAGACGAGCGCAACCGCGAAGCGGCGTTGATTACTTTTCTGGTCACGCTCAGCGGCGTCGTAATAGCCGGTGTGGGCTCGGCCTTTTGGGGGGTGGTGGCGGGGGTGTTGGCACTTTTGGTGCAACATACTGGTCGAGTGCCTCCAAGCAAGGCTTGACGGGCCCCGGTGCCGCACCGCAGCATCCCTACTTTTTGCAAAGAGACAGCATGCACATTCTTTTCGTGGCCGACCCGCTGGAGTCCTTCAAAATCTACAAGGACACCACCTTCTCCATGATGCGCGAGGCCCAGAAGCGCGGACACCGCATCAGCGCCTGTGAGCCCAAAGACATCATGTGGCAGCGCGGCGGGCAGGTCACGGCGTATGTGCGCGACATCACGCTCACCAGCGACCCCGATGTCTGGTTCACAGCAGCGCAGCGCAAGCCCGACGAGCGGCCTCAGGCCATCAAGGACTTTGATTGCGTGATCATGCGTAAAGATCCGCCGTTTGACTCCGAGTTTTTCTACGCGACCCATTTGCTAGAGCAGGCGGAGCGCGAGGGCGCCAAGGTGTTCAACAAGCCCCGTGCCCTGCGCGACCACCCCGAGAAATTGGCGATTCTGGAGTTCCCGCAGTTCATCGGCCCGACCCTGGTCACGCGGGATGCCGACGATGTGCGTCGCTTTCACGCCGAGCACCGCGACATTATTTTGAAGCCCCTGGATGGCATGGGCGGCATGGGTATTTTCCGGGTGAAGGACGATGGCCTGAACCTGGGAGGCATCATTGAAACCCTCAACAAAGACGGCGCCCAGACCCTGATGGTGCAAAAGTTCCTGCCGGCGATCAGCGAGGGGGACAAGCGGGTGCTGGTGATTGGCGGCAAACCGGTGCCGTATTGCCTGGCACGGATTCCCCAAGGTGGCGAGGTGCGCGGCAACCTGGCAGCCGGTGGCAAAGGGGTCGCCCAGCCCCTGACCGACAGTGACCGCGCGACTGCCGAGGCGCTGGGGCCGACTCTGGCCGCGCGTGGCTTGTTGCTGGTCGGCCTGGACATCATTGGTGACAGCCTCACGGAAATCAACGTAACCAGCCCGACCTGTTTCCAAGAAATTTTCGACCAGACCGGTTTCGATGTGCCGGCTATGTTTATCGACGCGCTGGAGGCTGCGGTGGCAGCCCGCTCCGCGGTGATGCCGGTACCGGCCAGCAACCCGACCCCGCTGTCGCCCTTCCATCTGGCGTTCCCGGTGCACGACCTAGCAGCGGCGCGCCAGTTCTATGGCGTGACCTTGGGCTGCCCGGAAGGACGCAGCTCACCCGAGTGGATTGACTTTAATTTCTACGGTCACCAGATCGTGGCTCACCTGGCACCCGGCGAATGCGGTACGGCCGCCCGCAGTGCGGTGGATGGCCATGGTGTGCCCGTGCGGCATTTCGGGATCGTGCTGCCGATGGCTGCCTGGGAGGCCATGGCCGCCCGCCTTCAGGCGCAGGGCACGGAGTTCGTGATTGAGCCCTACATCCGCTTTAAGGGGGAGCCCGGTGAGCAGGCCACCATGTTCTTCCTGGACCCCTCGGGCAACGCTATCGAGGTCAAAGCGTTCTCGGACATCGGTCGCTTGTTTGCCAAGTAAGTCACCCCCTCGGGCCGACTTAGTTCACACATTGCAGCCTTTGTAGTGCTGGTTGCGGTGGCGGTGCTGGCGCAGACGGCTATCGGGGCACACAATGCGCTCGTGGCCTGCTGCCCATCGGGGTGTAGCGGCCCGAATCATTCCAAGGAGACCACCCGCCATGACTTCACGTACTCTTGCCTCTGCTTTGCTCGCCGCCGGCCTGCTGTTGACCGGTGCCGCCCAAGCCCAAGTGCTGGGTGCAATCACCGCATCGTCTACCGCCGTCAAGGTGGGCGAGCCTGTCACTATTACGGCCAATATCGACGTCATCAACGCCAACTACTGTGGCTTCGTGGTGGGCTTCGGGGATGGCACTTTCAAAGATGCCGTGAGCGACGTCAGCACCCCCGTGCCCTTGGTGATCACCCGCACTTATGACAAGCCGGGCTCCTACCACGTGACGCTGGGTGGCAAGAATGTTCAAAATCACCCGAACTGTGGTGGCCCAGAGCGGGCTGTAGACATTACCGTGACCGGTGCTGCCAAAGCTGCGGCCCCGGCCGCTCCGGCGGCCATGAAAGCTGTAGAGGTGTGTGAAAAGCCGTGGAAGTTGTCCGGCAAGCTCAATGCGAAAACCGGCGCATTTACGTGCGCAGCGAAGCCAGGAACCGCCTTGCCCGCGACCAAACCCGTGTGCAGCGGTGATTTGAGCTATTTCGAAAATATGAAGAAGGGCCAGTTCGGCTGCAAGCCCTGAGTGCCCGGCGGGCGCGGCCGGTGTGCCGCAGGCCCGCTAAGCGGTTGTCAAAACGCAGCAGAGGCTGCCAGGGCTGCGGCTTTGGCAGCCTCTTCCGCTTCCCGCTGTGCAGCCGCCGCTGCCGCAACCGGCGTCAGGGTGGTTTTGCACAGAGCGCGGGTCAGCGGGCGACCTTCTGCAAACGCCTGCAACTCGCCGGACTCCATGGCGACCCAGGCTTCGTTGGTCGTCAGGGGCTCGGTCACCACAATCACTTGCCGGTCTTCCGGGCCGTTCAGGTCGGAGAGGTCTACTGTCACGTCTTCATCTTTGAGCTGCACCTCGGGGAACGGGTGCTGGCGCAACACATAGCAGAGCTTGGTGCTGGCGTGGGCCCAGAGCGCCTGACCATTGCTGAGTAAAAAGTTGAAAGTCCCGTGCCGGGAAATCCGGGGCACCAGTTCGGACAAGGTCTTGGTCAGCTCTTCGACCGAGGGCACGGTGACATGCGACTTATTGAGCTCCTGCAGCAACCAGCAGAATGCCAGCTCGCTGTCCGTGCTGCCCACGGGCTTGAAACTGCCGTGCAGCGGGGGATTGAATTCCTTGAGGTCGCCGTTGTGGGCGAACACCCAGTAGCGCCCCCAAAGTTCGCGGGTGAAGGGGTGGCAGTTTTCGAGCGTGACCGCACCCACCGTGGCCTTGCGCACATGGGCTACGACGTTGTGGCTCTTGATCGGGTAGGACTTGAGCATCTTCGCAATCGGCGAAGTGGCGGCGCTTTCTTTGTCCACAAAGTGCCGTGCAGCTTTGCCGGGCTTGTCGCCTTCACTTTCGAAGAAGGCAATGCCCCAGCCATCGGAGTGGTGGTCCGTGCAGCCGCCGCGCTGCGAAAAACCGGTAAAACTCAGCGTCAGGCTGGCCGGTAGACGGCTGTTCATTCCTAGCAGTTGGCACATGGAAACAGTTTACTCTCCAGCTCGGGGATCAGGTCCGGGGTTCCGACCACAATTTGCCGCCCGTGGACCAGTTTTCGCGCTTGACCTCGGTGATGATGATGTCCACCGCCTCGGGCGAGCAGCCCAGCGTCTCGGCCGTTACCCGGGTGACTTCTTCCACCAGTTTCTTCTTTTGCTCGGGGGAGCGGCCTTCAAACATTTCAACGTGGTAGGTGGGCATGGTGGTCTTTCAAAGGGGATATGGGCGCGCAGATTAGACTGCGAGTCTTCGTATTTTCCTCCGACTCGTCCCTTGCAATTTTTGTTCCCTCCCTCCAAGCACACAAGCGCCCACCGGCTGCTGTGGCTGGTTTTTCTGTTGCATGCCGTGTGGGGCGCTGTGTTGGGCCTGTCGGTCGACGAGGCCCATTACCTGCTGTATGCGGCCCATCCGGCACTGAGTTACTTTGACCACCCTCCGCTGGTGGGGTGGGTGCAGATTCCGCTGGTCGCGTTGGATGCGCCGGTGGCGGTGTTGCGCCTGGTGCCGGGTCTGTGCTGGCTGCTCACGGTGTGGGGTGTTCACCGCTTGACCTTGCGGCTGTGGGCGGGCCATGGGTCGGCGGATCGCGCGGCCCTGGCCGCCGTGCTGGCCTTGGCGCTCGCGCCCCTCGTGCATGTGCTGGGCATCGGCCTGTTGCCGGACACGCTCCTGATGTTGCTGACGGTGGCCCTGATGCACCAGACCTGGACCCTGATGCAAGCCGGCGCCATGGGCCGCAGCGCGCCTTGGTGGGTGATGGGCGTGTTGCTGGGCTTGGCGGGGCTGGCCAAGTACACCGCGGTGTTTACCGCGTTCGCTATCGGGTTCTGTGTAGTGCGCGCCCAGGGCTTGCGGGTGTTGCGCCTGCCCGCTTTGTGGGGCGGCATGGCGATCGCGGCGGTGTTGATCAGTCCGGTGCTGGTGTGGAATGCTCAGAACGACTGGAGCTCGTTTGCCTACCAACTGGCGCATGGCAAAGGCAGCGTCTGGCAGGCCGAGCATGTGTTGCGCTTTGTGCTGACGCAGCTCGTGGTGTTCGGCCCGTTGTTCGGGTGGGCGGTGGCCGGGTGGCGCACGGCCTCCCGCGACCTGCGGAGCCTGGCTGCGTTGTTCGCAGTGCCCTTTGCCATCTTCACCTACATGGCCGGTGGTGGAACTGCTTTGCCGCATTGGACCGCACCTGCATGGGTCGCTCTGGCGCCTTTTGCCGGAATGGGGCTGGCGCTCGCTTGGCGGCACGGGGCGCGTCGCACAGTCGCAGGGCTGGCGGTGTTGCAGGGCGTGGTGTGCTTGGCGTTGCTGGGCCTGATGGGCACGGCCGGTTGGCCGCTGGTGCCCCGTAGCGATGCGGCGGTGGCCCCGCAGCCCAACCCGTTTGCGGACCTGCATGGATGGGATACGGCAGGTGACCGCGCCCGAGCGCTGGCGGCACAGCAAGGGCTCCCCCGGGTCGCGGTGCAGAACTGGACACTGGGCAGCCGCTTGGGCTGGTACGCCCGGCCTCTGCCCCTGTTTGTGCTGGCAGAAGGGGAGTCCCAGTTCCCCTTGTGGAGTGGTTCTTTGCCCCCCGGCGAAGGTGTGTTACTGGTGGACTGGTCGCACATGGCTTATGAGCCGCCGGTCGGGGCGCACGGCTTTGCCAGCTGTGCGCTGCTCGACGACCTGCCGGTGGCGCACCTCGGCATGCCACTGGCCCGCTTCCGTTTCTACGATTGCCGGGGTTGGGCCGGTGCGACACCGCAACCCCGCCTTACACTCGCGCCCACTGTTTCCGACTGAACGCCATGCTGCCTGCCCCCACCACTCCCCACGCCCTGGCCAGCCCGGTCGCCTCCCGCAGCTGGTGGTGGCCGGTGGTGATTTTTGTGCTCGGTGCGCCCTTGTGGCTGCAGATCTGGGAGCCGGCCTTTTTCATGGCAGTCAACCGCTGGTGTGCTCCGGTAGTGGCGGAGTTCTGGACCGGGCTTTCCTTGCTGGGCAATGGTTGGGGCTTGCTGGCGGTGACCGCACCCTTGCTGGTGCTGGCCCCCCGCCTGATGGTGGCCTGGTTGTGCGCAGCCCCTTTTGCGGTGCTGTTTGCCCGCACCGGAAAGTTTTTCATCGAGAGCCCGCGCCCGGCGGCCGTGCTGGACCCTGCGCAAATGCGGGTGGTGGGCGAGCTCTTGCACAACGTCTCCATGCCCTCCGGTCACACCTTGACTGCTTTTGCGGTGGCTTCCGGTATTTATTACGCGCTCACACCGGTCCAGCGCAGGCGCTTCGGTTGGTTGCTGTGGGTGCTGGCAGCCGGTGCAGGTTTGTCGCGGATTGCGGTAGCAGCCCATTGGCCCGGGGACGTGGCAGTCGGTGCGAGTCTGGGAATTTTGTCCGGCTTGTTGGGTCACCAGCTGTGGAGTCGCCTGAGCGAGCGGCAGTTTGCAACCGGTGCCTGGGGCTTGCGGCTCGCCGCGGTCTTGGTGGCACTGTCGGTCTACCACCTCGTCACCGAAGAGCTCGATTTTCCGGAAAATCATGTGTACCAGCAGGTGCTGGCGGTCGTGGCCGTGCTCAGTCTTCTTGCCTATGCACGTGCGGCATGGCGTTCGATGTTTAAAGAGAAATAGGGCACTAGCCCTGGTGTTTATTGCGCAATTAGCTATCAATTAAATAGCACATTTTGCCTTGAATGCCCTGATGCAATTCAGGGACTTGTACTCCTCTGCCATGATCCGGCCACCTATAGGGGAGTAGCAATCCCGGTGCGCAGGTGCCGGGTTTGCATGTTTCGTCAGTACGTCGCAGGCGGTCTTTACCGTCCCGGCCGGAGCATGCAGAGGCGCCAACAGTGCGCTCTCCCGCAAGACCTACAGGGAATGTTTCAACCATTTCGAGGTCTTGCTTATGCAAACAATTGCTCCCCTGTGGCTATGGGCCACCTTCGTCGGCATCGTTCTGGTGTCGCTCTTCGTTGACTTTGTCGTCCTCAAAAAGCAGGGCGCTCACGACATCGGCGTCAAAGAGGCGCTCAACTGGTCCCTCGTCTGGATTGCCTTGAGCTTTTTGTTCAATGGTCTGTTTTGGTGGGCGGTCAAAGACAGCACCGGTTCGACCGAAATCGCCAACACCAAGTCCCTGGAGTTCTTGACCGGCTACCTCATCGAGAAGTCGCTGGCGGTGGACAACATCTTTGTGTTCCTCCTGATCTTTACCTACTTCGCGGTGCCCACGCACTACCAGAAGCGGGTGCTGATGATCGGCATCATCGGTGCTATTGTGTTGCGCACCATCATGATTCTGGTGGGCGGCTGGTTGCTGGCTGAGTTCCACTGGATCTTGTATGTGTTCGGCGCGTTCCTGATCCTCACCGGTGTGAAGATGTGGTGGGCTGCTGGCCAAGAGCCCAGTCTGGATGACAACCCAGCCTTGAAGCTGCTGCGCAAGATCCTGCCCGTGAGCAAGCACTACGACGGCGAAAAATTCTGGACCGTGGAAAACGGCAAGAAGATCGCAACCCCCTTGTTCATGGTGATCTGCTTGGTGGCCCTGACCGACGTGATCTTTGCGGTGGACTCGATTCCTGCGATCTTCGCGATCACCAGTGACCCCTTCATCGTGCTGACCAGCAACGTGTTTGCGATTCTGGGTCTGCGTGCGATGTATTTCCTGCTGGCTGCTGTCGCTAACAAGTTCCACTTGCTCAACTACGGTCTGGCGGTGATCCTGGTGTTCATCGGTACCAAGATGTGCTTGATCGACATCTACAAGATTCCTGTGGGCGTGTCCCTGGGTGTGGTGATCGGCATTTTGGCGGCCACCATGTGGCTCAGCGTGCGCACCAGCAAAACCGAAGAGCACGCATGACCATCCCGCTCAGTCAGGCTCAGCGCCTGCGAGCGGCGGCGGCCGGGCTCCAGGAGAGCCCGCTCAGCCTCCAGCAGTTGTTCCGTCTGCACGGTCGTGCAGGCCCCGGGGCTTTGTTGGTGGTGTTGGCGGTGCCCTGTCTCTTGCCGGTGCCCGGAGCCGGCATGCTGCTGTCTACCGGCATGGCGATGGTGGCCTGGATGATCTGGCGCTACTACCCCCGCTTGGTCATGCCCCGCTCCGTGGGGCGTTTTCAGTTGTCCCCTGCCATGGCCCGACGTGCCTTACACACCCTCGCGTGGCTGTATGAGCGCGCCTCCCGCGTGATGCGGGCTCGCATGGGGTGGTGGCTGCAGCCATCGCACCGTGTCTGGCTGGCACCGCTGGTGGCGTTGATGGCGATGGTGATCTTTTTGCCGATTCCCTTTGGCAATGTCGTACCCGCAGCCGCCCTGTTGCTCATTGGCTTGGGGCTGGTGTTTGAAGAC
Source organism: Rhodoferax sp. (assembly GCF_013297935.1). Classification (GTDB taxonomy): domain Bacteria; phylum Pseudomonadota; class Gammaproteobacteria; order Burkholderiales; family Burkholderiaceae_C; genus Allorhodoferax. The sequence continues at coordinate 44,021 of NZ_JAAFIX010000012.1, forward strand.
GGCTTGGCAATACTGACAGGCGTTGCCCTGGCCGTGGTGCTCTTAGTAGTGCTGGCAGCTGTGGTGGGCGGTGCAGCGCACTGGGCCCCTGAGCTCTGGGCCGCCCTGCCGTGGCACTCCCCATGACGGGGAACGCCGCGCTCAGTGCCCTGCCAAGCGCAGAGCGAGCGCGCTGAGGGCGCGATATGCCTCGCCGCTGGGCGCATCCCAGCGGTCCACCACCGCCGCTTGCCGGCTGATGGCAGCCACATCCCCGCGGGCCGCCGGGCCGGTGAGTGCCCCGGCAGGCCCGAGGCGGGTGATGTTGTCCACCGCATTGCGCAACAGCGTGGCGCGCAGGCCGGGCAGCAGGTGGGCAGGCACACCGCTGCGGGTCCAGGCCGCTTCTGCAACTGACTGAATCACCGGCAGAAAGTTGGTCGCAAACACAGCGGCTGCGTGGTAGAGCACTTTGTCGTCGCTGGCCACCCCGAAACATTGCGCACCGAGGGTGCTGAAGGCCCGCTCCAAGGTGTCGCAGGCCGAAGCGTCGCCTTCCAGCGCACAGGCGGTGCCCGCAAACTGTTGCACCGCCACGGCAACATCCGCAAAACTCAAAATACAGTGAGCGCTGGCCGTGCGCCAGCCTAGGTCGGCAAGGGGCTGCAGGCTGCCGGCATGTTGGGTGCCGCTGCAATGAAAGACGATGGGGTATGCGCCCTTTGCGCCTTTTTCACCCTGTGCACCCTTCGCATTGTGGCTGTCTGCCAGCGCGGTCGCCACCTCGGCAATGCGGGCGTCTTGCACCGCCACCATCCACACCTCGGCGGGGCGCATGGCGTGCAACGACGTAGCGGGCGTGCCCGCCCCGATAGCGGCGCAGGCAGCCTGTGCACTCCCCGCACTGCTGGTCAGCACATCTTGAATCTCGAACACGCCATGCCGTGCCCACAGGGTGGCCAATGTGCGGCCTACCCGGCCGGCACCTATCAGGTTCAGGGTTGTCACGCGCGATTCACTCCGGGAACGGTGGGCGCCGCTACGATGGCGCCATGAAAAAAATTCTGGTTACAGGCGGCACGGGTGCCGTCGGCAAATACATTGTGGACGATCTGGTGCAGCACGGGTACACCGTAGGGGTGCTGGACTTGGCGGCCCCCGTCCGCAGCGATGTGACCCACCACGCCGTAGACGTGTTGCAGCTCGATGCGGTGCTACAGGCCATGGCCGGTTATGACGCGGTGGTGCATGTGGCGGGCATTCCGCACCCGCTGAGCGACCCGGCCAAGCGGGTGTTTGATGTGAATGTGAACGGCACCTTCAACGTGCTCGAAGCCGCCGCCCGGCATGGCATTGGCAAAGTGGTGTTTACCTCCAGCGAGTCGACCATGGGCTTTGCCTTTGCGGCGCACCGGCTGGCGCCCTTGTACATCCCGGTGGACGAGGCACACCCCGCCCGCCCGCAAGACCCCTATGGCCTGAGCAAAGTGGTGAGTGAGCAAGTCTGCAAGACCTATTCGGACCGGTACGGCATGCGAACCGTGTGTTTGCGTATGCCCTGGGTCTGGCTGCCCGACGATGCGCAGCGCCCCTTCTACCGCTCGCTCGTGGCGGAGTACCCCAATTGGTACAAAAACATCTGGACCTTTGTAGACGCCCGCGATGTTGCCACCGCGCACCGCTTGGCCTTGGAAGTCGATCTGGAAGACTCACACGAAGCCTTTTTCATCACCGGCCCGCACAACTGGACGAGCCGTGACGGCCGTGCGCTGATGGCCGAGTTCTGGCCGGAAGTCACCGAGTTTGCCGCTGGCTTTGGCGGTACCGATCCCTTGATTTCCCACGCCAAAGCTGCACGACTCCTGGGCTATGCGCCGCGCTTTGGCGTGAGCGAGGTGCTGGGCTAGCGGGTCGCTCCAGGCACCGGCGCTGCTTGGTGCAGCTGGTGCCGCCGAAACGGCTGAACCTTGCCGGAGAGCCACAGCGCAATCCGGACCTCCAGGGCGTGCGTTGGCAGATAGGTCGCGGTGCTGGTGTTCAAGGCCAGCACGAGCAAGCAAGGCGCCCATCGCGAAGCCGGATGCCGCAAGGGTGTTTTCTCCAAGCGCCGCACTACCGGCAGACTGACTGCCAGCCCGAGCAGCCAAGCGGCGACCACCTCACTCACACTGTGCGCGCCCACCACCACCCGCGAGACTCCCACCAAGAGCGCAAGCACCGCACCTAGCGGGGCACCGACATCGTGCCCCCAGCGGCCGGGCAAGCCCCGTAGCAGCAGGGGCAGAATGGCTGCGGCCAGCAGGCCGTGGCCGCTCACACCGGTGAAGTCGATGGCGGCGATGCCGATGCCCCAGCCGTAAAACAAGCACTTGCTCGTGACCGTGAGCGCCACCGCGCCCGCCATGGCCAGCACATAGTGCCGCACGGCGGCATGGGCACCACTGCGCCACAGCCCGAATGCGACCAACACAAATGCGGGAAGAAGCAGGCTCGACGAGCCGAAGTGGGTCACCGTCCACCACAGCGGCGCAATCGGCGGGTTGCTCGCGGTCTCGCTCATACGATCAGGGGGGCGTCGTTCATGGCCTCGATCTGGTCTTCCAGCATCTGGATCTGGCCTTTCCAGTAGTCGCTCGTGCCGAACCACGGGAAGTTGACCGGGAAAATCGGATCGCTCCAGCGCCGGGCCAGCCAGGCGCTGTAGTGAATCAGGCGCAAGGTGCGCAGGGGCTCAATCAGGGCGAGCTCCATGCGGTCGAACTCGCGGAATTGCTCGTAGCCGTCCACCAGCATGCCCAGCTGCCGGGTTTGCTGCTGGCGGTCACCGCTGAGCAGCATCCAGAGGTCTTGCACCGCGGGGCCGGTGCGGGCGTCGTCCAGGTCCACAAAGTGCGGGCCGGGGCCTGCACTGGCCGCCACATCGGTGGGCGTCCAGAGAATGTTGCCGGGGTGGCAGTCCCCGTGCAGACGGAGGTGGCGTATGCCGCTCGAATTGGTCTTGTTTTGGCCTCTAGCCCGCTCCATGTCTGCGCGACCAGCTATCAAATCGATAGCTTCCTGGCAGCGCTTGCTCCACAGGGTTTGCACATCCAGCGGCACCATGTCGTGGGACAGCAGCCACTCCATGGGCTCGGCGGCGAAGGTTTGCACATCCAGCGCCGGGCGGTGCACAAAGGGGGCCCGCGCCCCGACGGTGTGGATGCGCGCCAGAAAGCGGCCAATCCATTCCAGCACCTCGCCGTCGTCCAGCTCCGGTGGCCGCCCGCCGCGGCGCGGGCTCACGCTGAAGCTAAAGCCCTCGAATTCGTGGAGGCTGTGCCCCTGGAACACCAGGGGGCCGACGGCGGGTATGTCGTCCGCCATCAGCTCGGCGGCAAAGTCGTGCTCTTCCTGAATTTGGGCCTTGCTCCAGCGCTCGGGCCGGTAGAACTTGGCCACCACCGGCGCGCCGTCTTCGAGCTGCACCTGGTAGACGCGGTTTTCGTACGACGACAGCGCGGTAAGCCGGCCATCGCCGCGCAGGCCCACGCTGTCCAGCGCGTCGAGCACCACGTCCGGCGTCAGGGTTTCAAAGGGGTGGGCAGCGCCGTGCGCAGTGGGGTGGGTCATGCGGGCATTGTCCCCCGCATTGGCACGGTGTTGCAGGTGCCGGGTGCAGTCCGTTCAGCCTAAGGGGCCGAGGTCGTCGCCGTAGCCGGAGAGTCGCCCGGACTCGGCGTCGGAGTCCGAGTAGCCTCCGGCGCTCGCAGCGGGGCTGTCGTCGCCCAGGTGTTCGAAGGGCAGCGCTTGCTTGACCAGAATGATGGTGCACGGTGCGTCCATCGCTACCTTGATCGGCACGGTGGCCACAAAGCGCTGTGTTTTGAGGCCATGGGTGGCGGCCCCCATGACGATCACGCTCACGTTGTTGCCCCGTGCGTAGTCCAGCAGGGCTTGCGCGACATCGCCGCTCTCCAGCACATGACAGGACATCTGGTGCCCTGGGTGGTCGAGCGGTTGCGCCCATTGGCGCATAGCGGTCAGGTAGCGGCGGTGAACGCTGGTTTCGCTGCGGTCTTCGTCAGAGGCACTGGTCTGGCTGCCGGAGATCACGGTCACGCAGGCCAGGCGCGCCCCCGGTCGGGTGCCCAAGGAGCGCGCAACGGCCTGCCGCAGGCTGTAGAGGGTGGCGTCGCTGGCATCTTTGTACGGCACGGCCACCATGACGATGGGCACTTCTTCGAGTTGCTGCGAGGGCAAGGGGCTGGGCTGGTAGTGCATGCCCGCGGCCTTGATCCAGCGTTTGAAGTGGGTGCGGAAAGGGGTGCTCTCAATATGGGTGCCGCGATGGGTCACGTGTACTTGGGTCGGGTGGGCCAGGTCAAACGCCAGGTGCGCCGCAGAGGGGTAACGCTTGGCTGCTTCGGGCTCCAGGCATCGCAAGACCACTTCCTGCAGCCAGGCGGGCACGTCGGAGCGGCGCTTGCGCGGGGGGACCGGGTCCATCCACAAGCGCTGGCGCAGTCCGGCGTTGGTCTGGGGCTCCCCGAAGGGCAGCTCTTCGGTGCACAGCTGGTAGAGCATGACCCCGATGGCAAACACATCGCTGCGGGGGTCACCGCGAACGCCCACCACCTGCTCGGGTGCGATCCAGGCCGGTGAGCCCACGGCCTTGCGCAGCTGCTCGGCCAGCAGGTCCGGAAAATGGGCGTGGCAGGAGAGGCCGAAGTCCAGGAGCACGGCGCTGCCGTCATCGCGCAGGAGCACGTTCGCGGGCTTGAGGTCCAGGTGCACGGTGTTTTGCTGGTGCAAGGCATGCGCGGCCCGCGCGACTGCAGCACCCAGGCGGGTGATGTCGGCAATGTCGAGGGGTTGCGGCGCGTCCAGCCAGTGTTGCAGCGTGCGCCCCTGCACATATTCCATGACCAGGTAGGGCACATGAAGCAGGTCGCCCGCCGCCACAAAGCGCGGTGTGTGCGGGCCGCTCAGGGCCTGCATGATCTGGCATTCCACCTCGAAACTGACAATGTTCTCGGCCCCGTCCCCGGAGGTCATGCGGGGTACCTTCATGGCCATCTCGAAACCCGGGCCGGGCCGCCCGTCGGCGTACATCACGCGGTAAATGTGGGCCATGCCACCGGAGTGAATGCAGGCTTCGACCAGAAAGCCGTCGAGCACCTCTCCGGGTTCGAGCAGTTTCATCGGCCTTCCTCCAGGCGCTGTGCAAAGAACTCCGGCAAGCCGGCTTTGCGGATTGCGGTAGCTGCTGCAAAGTGGTCGTAAGGCACCCGGTGGAAGGTGAGCTGTTGGCGTTCGGTGTCGAGCAAAGCGTACATGGCCTGCGGCTTGCCGTCCCGGGGCTGCCCCACGGAGCCGATGGTGCTGAGCCACTGCCGGTGCCGCGGCACCGGTACCGGCACCCCGGGCTGGGGGGTGAATTTCATGAGTCCGTCGGTCCCGCGGTAGTACAGGCTTTGCAGGTGCACATGGCCGCCGAACACGTAGCGCACCTCCGGTAGGGCGCTGGCGGCATTCAGGCTCTGGGTGGCACTGCGCTGGTCGTAGACGTAGCGCCAGAGTTCGGGCGCATCGACACTGGCATGGACCAGCAACACACTGTCCTGATGGTAGGTCAGGGGCAGGGCATCGAGCCAGTCGCGCTGGCTCTCGCTCAGCTGCCGGTGGGTCCACTCGGCGGTGCTGTCGCCGATAGTTTTGGGCACGGGGGGCGGGCTGACCGCCATTTCGTCATGGTTGCCTTTGAGCACAACAGCGCCCTCCTCGGTGAGCAGCATGATGCGGTCCAGCACCTCCGAGGGTTGGGCGCCGTAGCCCACCATGTCGCCCAGAAATGCAAAGCGCTGCGCCTGCTGGGCGCGCGCATGCGCAAGGCAGGCGTCCAGCGCCTGCAGGTTGCCGTGAATGTCGGACAACAATGCCAGTCTCATCAAGTCTCCGTCGCTATTCTTTGTGTTCCGGCGCATCATGCCTTGGTCGGCTGACGGCAAGTTTGCAAGGCGTCGCCCCAGCGTCAATTGATGCAGGTCAAAGCCGGGCCTGTATCGCCACCGTAAAGTGAAATCATGCGCAAAGTCAAACTGCACAAACTCGTGATCGGTCGCCGGGGGCTGTTGTATTCGCTGGGCCTGTGCATGCTGATTCTTGGCATGGGGGGCCTGGGCTTCTGGGCCTTGGAGCCGCAGGCAGAGACCCTGTCCGACGGGCTGTGGCTCGCCTTCACTACCGCGGCTACGGTGGGCTATGGGGATATCGTGCCCAGCACCCATGCATCGCGCACGTTTTCGGTGGTGGTGGTCCTCATGGGGCTGGCGGTGTTGTCGCTGGTAACCGCCTCGGTGGCGGCCATGTTGGTCGAGGTGGAGGAGCGCGAAGTGGAGGGGGAGTTGATGCGCGAGATCCACGCGCTGCGGCTGGAGGTGCGACATCTGCGCGGCGAGGTACGCGCGCAGCCAGCGGCGACCGGACAAGAAAAAGCCGACACCCCGCGAGGGGCGCCGGCTGGACCACTGAGCGCGTCCGGCAACGTGGTGCCGGATGATCAGGGGATCAGACCACGGTAATGGTCACGTCGATGTTGCCGCGGGTCGCGTTGGAGTAGGGGCAAACTTCGTGGGCCTTGGCCACCAGAGATTCTGCGGCGGCTTTGTCCATGCCGGGGATACTGACTTGCAAAGCCACTTCAATACCGAAGCCTTGGGGAATCTGGCCGATACCGACCGATGCGTTGATGCTGGTGTCAGCAGGCAACGCGATTTTCTGGGCGCCCGCCACAAACTTCATGGCGCCGATAAAGCACGCGCTGTAGCCGGAGGCAAACAGCTGCTCAGGGTTCACGCCAGCGCCGGGGCCGCCCATTTCTTTGGGTACTGCTAGCTTCAGGTCCAACAGCCCGTCGGAGGTGCGGGTTGTGCCGTCACGGCCGCCGGTAGAGGTGGCGTGGGCGGTGTAAATGACTTTCTCGATCTTGTTGCTCATGGCGCTTCTTTCATAAAGTGCTGCGGTGTGCTGCAGCGGGGTGGGTAATGGGGTTGTGGGTTACGCGGTCGTCAGGCGCTCGCGCAGGGCCTGCACCTGTTGTGTCAGGCCTATGAGCTCGTCCAGCGGGCAGTCGGCGGCGGCCAGCACACAGGCGGGGATGCGTGTGGCTTGCACTTTCAGGGTGCGGCCTTTGGGGCTCAGAAAAACTTCGACGCGGCGCTCATCGGCAGTGCTGCGTTGGCGGCTGAGCAAGCCGGCTTGCTCCATGCGCTTGAGCAGGGGGGTGAGGGTGCCGGAGTCGAGGTAGAGGCGCTCGCCCAGGGCGGAGACGCTCATGCCGTCCTGCTCCCACAGCACCATCATCACCAGGTATTGCGGGTAGGTGAGTTGCAGCTCTTCCAGCATAGGCTTGTACAGCTTGGTCATGGCCAGCGAGGTGGAGTAGAGCGCAAAGCACAGCTGGTTATCCAGCCGGAGGGCGGCGTCGTTAGCAGAAAGGGTGCGGGACGTTGGCATGGGTTGAATTATAGCCAGCAATTTAATTGTGTGCAATTTAATTTGAAGAAATGGGGTTTTGCCGGCAGCAAGGGTAAATATCAGCTTGGCATGGCCGGGGCTCATGGGGTAACGTTTACGTCACCCTGAATGAGGAGACTGCACGTGTTCGACTACATCATCATTGGCGCAGGCTCGGCGGGCTGTGTGTTGGCGGCTCGCTTAAGCGAGAACCCTGAGGTGACCGTGGCCCTGCTGGAGGCGGGCCCCGCGGACACCAGTGTGTTGGTCCACTGCCCTGCCGGCTTGGCCGTACTGGCCAAAAATGGAGCTGCCAACTGGCAGTTTGAGACCACTCCGCAGCCGGGGCTGAACGGCCGCCGCGGCTACCAGCCGCGTGGCAAGGTGCTGGGCGGGTCGAGCTCGGTGAATGCCATGATCTACATCCGCGGGCAGCGCGAGGACTACGATGGCTGGGCCGCAGAGGGCAACCCCGGGTGGGCTTACGACGATGTGTTGCCCTACTTCATCAAGGCCGAAGACAACGCCCGTGGGGCAGACGCTTTTCATGGAGCGGGTGGCCCGCTGCATGTTCAAGACCTGACCACTCCCAACCCCTTGGGGCCTGTCTTTGTGCAGGCCGGGCAAGAGGCAGGTTACACACACAACCCTGACTTCAATGGCGCCAGCCAGGAGGGTGTGGGGGTGTTTCAGGTCACGCACAAACATGGCGAACGCTTTAGTGCCGCCAAGGCCTACCTTACGCCCCACCTGCAGCGCCCCAATTTGCAGGTGTTTACCGGGGCGCACACCACGCGCATTCTGCTGGAGCACAAGCGCGCCGTGGGGGTGCAGTTTCTGCAAGACGGGGTGATGAAAGAGCTGCGCTGCAGCCGAGAGGTGCTGCTGTCTGCGGGGGCCTTGCAGTCACCACAAATTCTCATGCTCTCGGGCATTGGCCCGCACCAACACTTGGTCGAAAACGGTATTGCTACCCTGCACGACCTGCCCGGGGTGGGGCAGCACTTGCACGACCACGTGGACGTGGTGCAGGTGATGAATGCACCCGATTTGAAAGAGAGCTTCGGCATCTCGCTCCAAGGGCTGGCTGCCGGCATCAAGGGAGTGTTGGAGTGGCGCAAGCAGCGCACCGGTGTGTTGACCACCAACTTTGGCGAAGCCGGTGGATTTGTGAAGAGCCAAGCTGGTGAGCTGACGCCGGATCTGCAGTTTCACTTTGTGATTGCCAAGCTGGTGAACCACGGGCGCAGCACAGTGCTGGGCCATGGTTATTCGTGCCACGTGTGCCTGTTGCGACCGGAGAGCCGCGGCAGCGTCCAGCTGGCCAGCAAAGACCCGTTTGCTGCGCCCCTGATCGACCCCAACTTTCTGGCCGACCGCGCAGACGTAGAGCGCCTGGTGCGGGGCTTCAAGCGCATGCGCGCTCTGCTGCAACAGCCCGCGCTAGCGCGACTGGGGGGGCGCGAAACACCCAAGTCCGCCCACGCTACGAGCGACATGGCCATTGAACAGTTCATCCGCGACAACGCCGACACCATTTACCACCCGGTGGGCAGCTGTCGCATGGGCAACGGCCCGCTGGATGTGGTGGACCACGCGCTGCGCGTGCGCGGTATCCAAGGCCTGCGCGTAGTGGATGCGTCCATCATGCCCCGCATCGTCAGCGGAAACACCAATGCACCCACCATCATGATTGCGGAGAAGGCGGCCGACATGATCAAGGCCGCGCAGCATAAAAGCATTTAACGGGTGCTGACGACTACCGGATCAAGGGCTACTTGAACGCAGGTAGTCTTGGGCGATCTTGCGCACATTCACTCGCTTGAGCCCACTATTCAGCACAGCCCGCATGGCGTCTGCTCGAGCGGTGCGGTTAAAGCACACAAAAAGCGGGAGTCTTGGCATGGTGTAGCGGGGTGCCATTTGCAACCCGTTCAGTTGATGCTTACGCGTCAGGTATTCAAACACCTGCTGATCAATGGACACGTAGTCCACCCGGTTCGCCTCCAATTTCTTCAGGCTGAACAGGTCACTGGGCGCTTGATCTGGAATGAGAAGACCGTGCTCTAGAAGGCGAGTGATGTCGGGGCCATTGTCATACCCTTCAACAATGCCGATCCGCCTCCCGTGAAGGTCTGTCCAATCACGCCAAGGCGGTAGACCGCCGGTGCGCTGTGCCAAACCGAATTGAAAGCTACCGATAGCATCGGATAAGACACCTTGGGCCTCGGCGCACTCTAGCTGGGATGCTGAGTAGAACCCCAAGGGGCCTGCGACACTCCCCTCCATAGCCATTTTGATGGCGCGCCGCCACGGTAACACCTTGATGTCAACGGCGTGGCCCTGAGTGGCATAGGCTTGCCGGAGTACAACGGACAAAAAACCTTGCTGCGGAATAGCACCAGAGTAAGGCGGCCAATCCAAAGTCACCAAAGGAACGTCGCTAGGTCTTGCAAGTCCCGAAGCGAGAGCCGCAAAACCTAGAAGCACGGCAGAGAACGAACGGCGCAACCGGATCATGGCTATTTCGCAAACCGCTTCCGCGTCAGTGCCAGCGCTATCCAAAACGACCCCACCGCATAAGCCGCCAGCACGGCGAGGTGCCGCAGTGCATCGGTGGGCCACTGATCCATGAACAGGGGGCGCACCAGCGCCACGGCATTGGACAGCGGCAGCCAGTCGGCCACCAAGCGCACCGCCACGGGCAGTTGCTCCAGCGGGAAAAACACGCCGCTCAGAAACATCATGGGCGTGAGAAACAGCGTGAAGTAATACGTGAAAAAGTCGTAGCCCTTGGCCAGCGCATTGAAGATAAGCGCAATACAGCTGAAGGTAATGCCCACACCCAGCAAAATAGGCCATGCCACCAGCAGCTTGGGGCTGTGGCTGATGCTTAAGCCCAACATCACGCCCATGATGGCCGTTACCGTGAACAGCGACTTGAAGGCCGCCCACAGCATCTCGGCCAAGACCACGTTGTCCAGACTCACGGGGGCGTTCATGATGCCGTCCCAGGTCTTTTGCACATGCATCCGGCTGAACGCGGAGTAGAGCGCCTCGAAAGACGCCGACTGCATAGCACTCATGCAAATAGAGCCGCTGGCCAAAAACAAAATGTAGGGCACCTGCTGCCCATTCACCGTAATCTGCCCGACCAGCGCACCCATGCCGTAGCCAAAGGCCACCAGCCACATCAACGGTTCGGCAATATTGCCCACCAGGCTCGGAATAGCCAGCTTGCGCCAGACCAGCAGGTTGCGCGAAAAAACGGGCCAAAAACGCATGGAAAGCTCCGGCGCGCGCCAGATGCTCTGCGGGCGGAAGGGAGAAGGGGCGGTGCTCATATCAGGCGTCCTCGCGGATCTGGCGTCCGGTCAGTTTCAAAAACAAATCTTCCAGGTTGGCGGGGCGGTGCAAGGTGCGCAGTTGCGGATAAGCCGCGAGTGCCTGCAGGAGCGGGGTGGAGTCCTGCGTGTAGAAAAACACGGTCTCGCCGCTCACCTCAACGCGCGCGGCCATGGCGCGCAAGGGGCTCTCCAGCAGCACGTGTGCCCCGACGCCAAAGACCTCCACGACATCGGGCTCCAAGTGGGCTGCAATCAGATCGCGCGGTGTGCCCTCGGCAATTTTTTTGCCATGGTCCAGCACCAGCAGGCGGTTGCACAGGCGCTCGGCCTCGTCCATGAAGTGGGTGGTCAGCAAAATGGATTTGCCTTGTTGCAGCAACACCTGCAAGCGCTCCCACATCAAATGGCGGGCCTGCGGGTCCAAGCCGGTGGTGGGCTCGTCCAGCAGCAGGAGCTTGGGGTCGTTGACCAGCGCGCGTGCCAGGCTCAGGCGCCGGCGCATACCGCCGGAGAGCTCGCCGGGCTTGGCGTTGGCCTTGTGGGTCAGCGCCGCAAACTCCAGCAGCTGCGGAATACGCGCCTTGATGGCGGCATCTTTCATGCCGAAGTAGCGGCCGTAGACCAGCAGGTTTTCGGCGCAGGTGAAGTCGGGGTCCAGGGTGTCGAATTGAGTCACCACACCGAGCTGAGCCTTGATGGCCATGGCCTCATGCGGCATGGGCAAACCCATGGCGGTGATGCTGCCGCCATCCGGCATGGTGTGCCCGAGGCACATGCGGATGGTGGTGGTCTTGCCCGCACCATTGGGGCCGATAACCCCTAAGCACTCGCCGGGGGCAATATCGAAGCTCAGGTTGTTGACCACAACGGCATCGCCGTAGCGCTTGAACAGGTTCTCGACCTTGAAGAAATGGTGGGACATGGTGGCTTACTGGAACGCAACTTCTGCAAAGCTGCGCAGCTTGCGGCTGTGCAGCTGGTCCACACCTTGGTTGCGCAGCAATTCGAGTGCGCGCATGCCAATGCGCAAATGCTGGTCGACCCGCTCACGATAGAAGTGGTTGGCCATGCCGGGCAGTTTGATTTCACCGTGCAGGGGCTTGTCGCTCACGCACAGCAGCGTGCCGTAGGGCACCCGGAAGCGAAAGCCGTTGGCGGCGATGGTGGCACTCTCCATGTCGAGCGCCACAGCGCGGCTCTGGCTGAAGCGGCGCTGGGGCTGGTTGTCGGGCAGCAGCTCCCAATTGCGGTTGTCGGTGCTGGCCACGGTGCCGGTGCGCATGATGCTCTTGAGCGCGGCGCCACTCACTTGGGTGACATCAGCCACGGCTTGCTCCAAGGCGACCTGAATTTCTGCCAAAGCGGGGATCGGCACCCACAGTGGCAACTCTTCGTCCAGCACATGGTCTTCACGCACATAGCCGTGGGCCAGCACATAGTCGCCCAGTTGCTGGCTGTTGCGCAGGCCGGCGCAGTGGCCCAGCATGATCCAGGCGTGCGGGCGCAGCACGGCAATGTGGTCGGTGATGTTTTTGGCATTGGCCGGGCCGACGCCGATGTTCACCATGGTGATGCCGGCGTTGTCGGCGCGCACCAGGTGGTAGCCGGGCATCTGGGGCAGGCGAGGCGGCTCTTTGCCCAAGGCGTCTGCGGCTTCGGCGGACAGGCCGACCCGGCGGGTGACCATGTTGCCGGGCTCCACAAAGGCGATGTATTCGCTCTGAGGGTCTTGCATAGCCTTGCGGCCCAAGGCAATGAACTCGTCGATATAGAACTGGTAGTTGGTAAACAGCACAAAGTTCTGAAAGTGCTCCGGCCCGGTGCCGGTGTAGTGGCGCAGGCGGTGCAAGGAGTAGTCCACACGCGGCGCGGTAAATAGCGAAAGCGGCAGCGCCTCCCCCGGTCGGGGCTGGTAGGTGCCGTTGGCAATGCCGTCGTCCATAGCGGCCAGGTCGGGCAGGTCGAACACATCGCGCATCAGGGTGCGGCGCTCGGCGCTCATCTGACCTTCCACATGATCGTGCTCGGCAAACGAAAAGTGCACCGGAATTGGCTGGTTGCTGGTGGCCACTTCAATCTCGCCGCCGTGGTTTTGCAGCAGCAGGCGGAACTGCTCCAGGTAATAGCGGTGGTACAGGTCGGGCCGCGTGAGCGTGGTCTCGAAGCGGCCGGGGCCGGCCACAAAGCCGAAGCTCAGGCAGGCAATGTCGGCGGCAGCCTTGCGCGACACGGTATCGGTGTGGATGCGCACCAGCGGGTAGCAAGCGCGCACATGGCCGCCCAACTCTTCACCGGCCACAAAGCGCTGCATGGTTTGGCGCAAGTGCGCGATGCCTTGGTCATAAATGGCGTGCACCTGTGCCAGCGCGGCTGCGGCGTCGGTAAAACGGGCGGGAGCAATGAAGTTTGGATGACTGGTCATGTGCCCATTGTGCCGCCTGTAAAGGGGCGTGCCATCTGAAAGGGTATGGAGTAAAGTGTCGGAAAAATGACATGAACAAGCTCCCCGGTGAACGACCCAAAAGACTCCCGCTTTTCTGAAACCGGATTCCCCTCTTTGCAGTGGGAGGATGAGGACTTGGACACGCGCCCGCTCCCCTTCAATGAGCGCCCCCTGCAAGCCCGCATTGACCATGAAATGGCCATCGTGGCGGAGCACCATATCCGGATTGCCCTGGCTATTGAGAAGTTCTGGGGCCACCGGGACTGCGTGGAATACATCCGCACCCTGATCTTGAACGGCGGGTATTCCGATGGCAACACCAACCGCGTGGGGTTCAAGCCGGATGTCGTCTCCGCGTTGATCAACCTCGCCGCGCTGCACCGGGTCGAGTAGGTGCCACGGGAGAGCTGGCGATGAACCTGCCTCACCTGGTCGGAATTCAGCTGTTTCTCTATGCCGTGTTGTGGGCTCTGTGTGCCCGCATTCTGGTCACCGAGCGCCGTGCGGTGCTGCACTATCTGGCTTATGCGGCCATCTCCGGGGTGTCGATCATGCTCATCAGTTGGCGGCCGCTAGGGCCTGTCTGGTGGACGCACACCGCCGCCAGTGCCGCCGGGTTGCTGGGCTTGGTGGCGGCAAGGCGCGGGGTCGAGCTCTTTTTGCAGGTGCGCCCGCGCGAGCTGGAGCATGGTCTGCTGGCGGTGGTGGGCACGGCCTGCCTGGTGTGGATTGGCCCTGATGACGCATCTTCCCGTGTCGGCCTGGTCTCCGCCCTTTCGGGGGCGCTGATGGTGGGCGCCGTGCTGAGCTGCTGGCGCGCATTGCGGCGGGAATTCGGCCTGCGCTTCAGTGTGATGGCGGCGGTGCCTATCGTTGCTATGTTCGTCATCAATGTAGTGCTCGGCTTGCGTGCCTGGAGTGGCCAGACGCTGGTGGCCGAAGGTAGCGGCATGCCCCAGGCGGTGACCTGGACGGTGACCCTGGTGTCCGCAGCAGCATTCAACTTTCTGTTTTTGTTTTTGCTCGGTTTGCGCATGCACCAGAGCCTGCACCGCTTAGCGACGCAGGACCCCCTCACCGGCCTGCTGAACCGGCGTGGCATGCAAACGCTTTTGCAGTCGGAGTGGATGCGGGGCAAGCGCTACAGCGCGCCGTTTTCGGTAATCAGCCTCGATGTGGACCACTTCAAACGGGTGAACGATGAGCATGGGCACGATGGTGGCGACCGCGTGCTGGTCGCCGTTGCCGCCATGCTGCGTCAACATGTCCGGGAAACTGATCGCGTGGCACGCATGGGCGGCGAAGAGTTTCTGGTGCTGATGCCCGGCACCCGCGCCGAAGTTGAAGGCGTTGCGCTGGCAACCCGCTTGCGGGAAGCCCTGAGTCGCACCCCCATTGCAGCCGACACCGGAGCGCGTATTCCGGTGACCGCGAGTTGGGGCGTCTCGGGCATCCTGCCGCAGGATCAAGGTGCGGATGATGTGCTGCGCCGTGCTGACGAGGCGCTCTACCAAGGCAAGCGCAGCGGGCGCGACAAGGTGGTGTTATTCGGCTTGCAAGACATCACGCCCGGCCACGGCGCAGTCCGCACAGAGGCAGGCCAAGCCCCGGGCACCGGCGGGGATCCGGCTTAGCGCCTCGGCGCTGAAATTTACCTGTGTGCACCAGCACGGGCCTTGGGGCTCGCCGGTGGTTTTGGCCAGCTCCATGGCACACAGGTTGGCCTTGCCGCACACAGGGCACACTTCAGGGTTCAGCGTCGGCAGGGCTTTCATGGTGTGGGCAGTGTAGCCCCAGGCCGGCCACGCCGCACACCAGGAGTACACGATGGGCATAGAGATCGAACGCAAGTTTTTAGTGCAGGGCATGGCGTGGCGCAACGGGAGCGGAGTGCTCTACCGGCAGGGTTACCTCAACCGCGACAAGGCGCGCACCGTGCGGGTGCGTATTGCGGGGGATGCCGCTTTTCTCACCATCAAGGGCCAAAGCACCGGCGCCACCCGCGCCGAGTTTGAATACCCGGTGCCCCTGCAGGATGCACAGGCGCTGCTGCCCCTGTGCGACGGCCCGCTGATTGATAAAACCCGCTACATCGTGCTGCATGCCGGCCACCGCTGGGAGGTAGACGAATTTGCCGGTGACAACGCAGGCTTGGTGGTGGCCGAGTTGGAGTTGACCTCAGAAGACGAGGCCTTTGAAGCGCCCCCATGGCTGGGCGAAGAAGTGACGCACGATGCGCGCTATTTCAACTCCAATTTGGCCGCGCACCCATTTTGCAAGTGGCACCGATAAATAGCACTAGGGCGTTGCTGGCAGCGACATGACCCACTGCGCCATCTGCTGCGCCTGGGCCTCGCTGAGCTGCGGGTGGCGGGGCATCAAGGCCCGGCCCCACTCGCCAGCGCCCCCGTTGCGAATTTTGCCGGCCAGGTAGTTCACCGCATCGGGGCGACTCTGGTAGCGGGCCGAGATTTGTTGAAATGCCGGGCCCACATAACGCCGGTCCACCCCATGGCAGCGCATGCAGTCTGACGCGTTGACTGCCGCAAGGCCGGCGGCCAGTGCCGCAGCGGGCGGCGTCGGGGCGGCTAAGTCGCCAGGGCTACTTGCCGACACGGTGGTGCTCTGAACCGTTGGGTTCGGCGCTTTATCGGCCTGCAGGGTGCGCCAGCCCACAATCAACATGCCCGCCACGACCACCAACACCGCAAGGATGAGTGCAGCGGCAAGCCAACGCGGGCGGTGGGGTGGGGTGTCGTCTTCCGGGTGCATGTTCAACGCCTCATCAATCAAAGCCGAGAGTGTCGCGCGAAAGCTATTGCTGGGTGAGGCGCGGGTTTTTAAGTGCCTAATCGGCCTCTAGCCCTCGTAGATATTGCGCAAGCAGCTACTAAAAACGTAGCGCCTGCGCATTGATGAACCGGCTTACGCCGCCTTCACTTTCAGTCGCCAAGCGTGCAACAGCGGCTCGGTGTAACCACTCGGCTGCTCTTTGCCCTTGAACACAAGATCACACGCCGCCTGATAAGCCGCGCCCTTGAAGTTACCCACCATCGGGGTGTAGAGCTTGTCGCCAGCGTTTTGCTTGTCCACTTTGGCGGCCATGCGCTCGAAGGTTTCGGTGATTTGCTCTTTGGTGACCACACCATGGTGCAACCAGTTGGCCATGTGCTGGCTGCTGATGCGCAGCGTCGCACGGTCTTCCATAAGGCCGATATCGTTGATGTCGGGCACCTTGGAGCAACCCACACCCTGGTCCACCCATCGCACCACGTAGCCCAAGATGCCTTGGGCGTTGTTGTCCAGCTCTGCTTGCTTTTCAGCCGCAGTCCAATTCGGGGTAGCAGTCACCGGGATTTGCAGCAGGCTGTCCAGAATGCCGTCGCGGGCCTTTTCGTAGTTGGTCTTTTCCAGCTCCTTCTGCACATCGGCAACCAGCAGCTGGTGGTAGTGCAGGGCGTGCAGGGTGGCGCCGGTGGGGCTGGGCACCCAGGCGGTGTTGGCGCCGGCCTTGGGGTGGGCAATCTTTTGCTCCATCATGGCCTTCATCAGGTCGGGCATGGCCCACATACCCTTGCCGATTTGCGCCTTGCCGCGCAGACCACTGCTCAGGCCCACCAGCACGTTGTTCTTCTCATACGCCGCAATCCAGGCGCTGCTCTTCATGTCCGCCTTGCGGATCATGGGGCCGGCTTGCATGGCGGTGTGCATCTCGTCGCCGGTGCGGTCCAGGAAGCCGGTGTTGATAAACGCCACGCGGCTTTGGGCCGCGGCAATGCAAGCCTTCAGGTTGACGCTGGTGCGGCGCTCTTCGTCCATGATGCCCAGCTTGACCGTGCTGTCGGGCAGGCCCAGCATCTGCTCCACGCGGGTGAACAGCTCGGCGGCAAAGGCCACTTCTGCGGGGCCGTGCATCTTGGGTTTGACGATGTAGACCGAGCCCTTGCGCGAGTTGCGGATGGCGTCCTTCTTGGTCTTCTTGAGGTCATGCAAGGCGATGGTGGTGGTGACCACGGCGTCCAGGATGCCTTCGGGGATTTCTTGTGTGGAGCCATCGGCTGCGGTGTAGGTGATGGCCGGGTTGGTCATCAGGTGGCCTACGTTGCGCACAAACATGAGGCTGCGGCCGTGCAGCTTGACTTCCTTTTTGCCGTCGGGGGCGGTGTACACGCGGTCGCCGTTCAGGCCACGGGTCAGCGTCTTGCCGCCTTTGTCAAACTGCTCGACCAAGGTGCCCTGCAGAATGCCCAGCCAGTTGCCGTAGGCCAGCACCTTGTCTTCGGCGTCCACCACGGCCACGGAGTCTTCCAGGTCCAGGATGGTGGAGAGGGCTGCTTCCAGCACCAGGTCGCTCATGCCGGCAGCATCGGTCTTGCCGATGGGCGTGGCGCGGTTGATGATGATGTCGAGGTGCAAGCCATTGTGTTGCAGCAGCACCGACGATGGGGCCTTGGCGGTGCCCTGAAATCCGATGAACTGGTCCTTGTCGGCCAGTTTGCTGGTGGTGCCGTCTTTCAGCGTGACGACCAAGTCGCCACCCTTGACGGCGTAGCCGGTGGAGCCCACATGCGAGCCTTTTTTGAGCGGGGCGGTGCGGTCCAGCACGTTGCGTGCGTATTCAATCACCTTCTTGCCGCGCTTGGGGTTGTAACCCTTGGGGCCTACTTTTTCGCAACCTTTTTCTTCCGAGATCACGTCAGTGCCATACAGCGCGTCATACAGGCTGCCCCAGCGGGCGTTGGCGGCGTTGAGCGCATAGCGGGCGTTGAGCACGGGCACCACCAGCTGCGGGCCGGCTTGGGTGGCCAGCTCGGCATCCACGTTTTTGGTGGTGATCTTCACCTTCTTCGGGCTTTCGACCAGGTAACCGATCCTCTGCAAAAAGGCCTTGTAGGCTGGCATATCGCTGATGGGGCCGGGGTGTGCGCCGTGCCAGGCGTCCAGCTCGGTTTGCAGGCGGTCGCGCTCGGCCAGCAGGGCAATGTTCTTGGGGGCCAGGTCGGCCACGATGGCGTCGAAGCCTTTCCAGAAGGCCTCGGGCGCAATGCCGGTGCCGGGCAGCACCTTAGATTCAATAAATTGGTGCAGGCTGGTAGCCACTTGCAGGCGGTGGGCTGCGGTGCGGGGCGTCGATGTCGTCATGGTGGGCCTTTCGAGAGAAGGTGCGTTCAACACGGTAAAAAACAGGGGTCGCCCAAGGCAAAGCCTTCAGGCTATGGAGCTACTGTATTCCATCCTTTGCAGATTACTATATGGAAGAACATCAATCGATTTGTGACAAATAAGGATGTAGTCCATGCCTCTACGCCATCTGGTGCTGCTCAAGTTCAAAGCCGATACGGCGCCCGCACAGCTGCAGGCCCTTGAAGCCGCCTTTGCCGCATTGGCAAGCAAGATCAGCGCCGTGCAAAGCCTGGAGTGGGGCACCAATAACAGCCCCGAGGGGCTGGCCAAGGGCTTCACCCACTGCTTCAACCTCACCTTTGCCGACGAGGTCGCCCTCGCAACCTACCTGCCGCACCCCGATCACTTGGCCTTTGTGGAGCAGCTCAAGCCTGCGTTGGAGGATGTGCTGGTGCTTGATTACCCAGTATCGTCCGCAAGTGAAAGTGAAAGTGAACGCGAAGCATCGGTGTGATTCCGCATGGGTCGGGTGGGTTGTGTCCGCACAATCTAGTTGTATGCCATAGCAAACTTGCGGTGCCTCGTTTTGGCCGCCGTTCCGCTCTCTATTTACTAGACGCAAGCCTTGAATAAGGTTGCTACAACTCAAGTTAAGGTGCGGTGCATGGGGTGTGTGGATGTCCGCAGCCTCAACAGAAAGTAAATCATGGAAATTGCGGTGCTTTGGGTGCTCAGTGTGGCCTTGATCATGCTTGGACTGGCGGGAACGGTGCTGCCCGTACTGCCAGGCACACTGCTTGTGTGGGCGGGCATTGGCTTGGGCGCGTGGATTGACGATTTCTCTCGTGTCAGTGTTGCCACTGTCGTGGCGATCAGCGTGCTCGCACTGCTGGCCTGGGGCTTGGACTATGCGGCGGGGATGTTGGGAGCCCACAAGGTGGGAGCCAGTCAATGGGCGTTGCTGGGCGCCGCCATAGGTACGGTTCTGGGGCTTTTCATGGGCGTGGTCGGCGTGCTCTTCATGCCATTGGTGGGGGCTGCAGCCGGTGAATACTTGGCTCGCAAAGATCAAAGCCGCGCCCTCAGGGTTGGGCTGGCCACGTGGGTCGGGATCATGCTGGGGCTTTTGGTCAAGGTGGTGCTGGCTTGCATGATGGTGGGTGTGTTTGTCACCGCGTTGATGGTATGAACCCCACCATGAACACCATCGACGACCTGATCCGTTGGATTCCCGGACAATGGGAAAAAGTCATTCTCACGGTGCTGTCGGTCGGCTTGGCGCTGCTGGCGTCCCACCTATGGGGGCTTTACCTGTCTCGCGGCGAAATGTCTGCGGAAAAGCGGCGGCTCTACTTGGTGTGGGCTCGCAACACCATTTGGTTTGTGGCGTTGCTGATCATTGTGTCGGTGTGGGCTTCGACGATTGCGGGCTTTGCACTGTCGGTGGCGGCAGTGGCAGGTGCCATCCTGATCGTTAGCAAAGAGTTGGTGATGTGCGTGCACGGCTACCTCTATTTGACGGTGGTCCAGCCTTACAAAATTGGGGATGTGATCGAGTTCAACGCGCTGCATGGCAGGGTGGTCGATATCGATATGTTCGCCACGACCCTTGTCGAGTTGGACAAAGCAGGCCAACGCACTGGCAAGGTGGCCGAGTTTCCCAATGGGTTGCTGCTCACCCATCCGGTGGTCAACGCGTCGCCCACAGGTGCCTATGTGTTGCATGCCATTCAGATACCCATTCCTGAGCGCGCAGCGCACAACCTGGACTACATTGAGTCAGCAGCGCTGGCTGCAGCCGACCATGCCACGGCGGCTTGGCGCGAAGAGGCCATGGCCCACTTCCGCAAGGAGACAGAGTCCAACTTTATTGCAATGCCTTCCGGAAAGACCAAGGTTTCTTGGGACTTCTCTGATCCTGAGCACCTGGTGCTCGTTGCACGAATAGCCTGCCCGGTTGAGCAACGCGCCAAGGTCGAGCAAGCCGTGTTCAGACACGTGTGGCGCGCCATTTCGCCTGCGCAGCTTGGGGAGTCTGAGAGCCAGTCCGGCACAGGAGCAGCATGAGCCACAGCACTGGACAGTGCTTACGCGTCACGGGCGGTAGCGCCCATTGCCAAGCGCAGCGCGGCGGAGATCAATCGCGGCGCAATAGGTCACCAAAAACCGTGTAGTCGCCCTCGCGGCGATCAGGCCCGGGTGCGTCGTACAACACCAGCCAACGGGGCTTGTCTCCGCCCAAAGCACTTGGCAGATCGCACAGGGCTTCTGCACGATTCACGCCTCTGCCATGGGGGAGCTCCACAGATTCAGTCAGACTCGACTCAAACCGCGCAGCCTCCTGATTGGCACGCAACACATTTTTAGCACGGGGCCATTTGAAAACGCGGATGTCGCCATTGAGCACCATAGTGGGGCCCGCCAACACATAGAGGTCGTCGCCGGAAAAATGCAGGTCGCGAATCCCCAGGCCATCGAGTTGCAGAAAATGCTTGCGCAACAAAGTGCCGCTGGCGTCCAACGGCACGAGACGAAGGTGGCCGCCATGCGGCTCGACCTCAATTTCTATCAGGGCCGACCAGCCGCGCAGCACGGGCCCGCGCAGGCCGAGGAGAAGTCGTCGCCCGTATACCGCCAGGCCTTCGATGTCAAACCCATTGTCTTTGCCCGGTATGGACATATAGGGTCCTAAGTGGGGATCCGCTGCAAGCGCACGTGTCAGCAGGTTGGATTGCCCATCACCCTTCAACCGTAAGGCGCGCCTCCCATCCTGGGCCTGCCTGACCAGGCAAGGCCGGCCTTGGGAATCAGGCTCCAACGGCAAACATGCCAGCAGCAGGCGGTTTTTATCTAAGGTCACCTTGGCAAGCCGCTTGGCGTTGTCCGCGTGGTCTCGGTCTGGCTTTGCGTTTTTACGCTTCAGGCCGTGAGAGCCGACCACCCACATCCAGCCGTCGGTGACCGCCATGCCCTCTAGGTCGGCCTCTTCGTCGCGAGCGCCGGGCAAGTCCAGCAAGTCAGCGAGGGGAAAGTCGTGCGCGTCGCCAAAGCGCAGAGCTTCATGGCCCACGGGGTCGAGGCGGCGTAGGCGGTCCAGTCCACACGCTTCATCGCCAGCGACCCAGAGCCAATCACCCGTGAAAGCGGCACCGGATAAATTGGTTTGCACCAAAGAACCCGGCGAAAACTCCAGGCGAACGGCGTTGGACTGTCGGGTGTTGGGCATTGGCTGTTCCTCGCGGATGTGAATGTTTGGGGCTATAGCGTTGACATGATTCAGACAATCGCACGCCCGAATCTCTGCGGCAGTGCGAATCCAAGCGATTCGCCGAATGGGTGTAGCCGGTTAGTGGGAGTCCCGTGTCATCCGCTCAGCAAACGAGATACCCATGGCAGACAGTACAAAAGTGAAATGAATAATGGCGACCATCGTCACGACCTGTATGTTCTCGAGACTCAAGTCCGTACTCAAATAGGTTTTGAGAGCGTGCACCCCTGAAATAGAGATGATGGCAAAAGCCAGCTTGAGCTTCAGGTTGTAGGTGTTCACATGATCCAGCCAGTCCGGCTTTTTGATGTCCACTTTGTCGAAGTGCCCGGTCGTGACAAAAAGCGATACGCCGGCTAGTGCTACCACCCACACTAGCTGGGCCACCATGGTCATGTCGACCAGTTCCAGTACTTTGATGATGAGTGCAATCTTCTCCAGATCCCCAAATAGCAGGGTCTGCATCAGCTTGTAGCTCTCCAGCAGGAACTTGCCCAATATGCCAATGATGATGAACACCAGGCCCACGTAAAAAAAGAGCATGCTGAACCGCATGCCGTACAGCAGGGACCCTACCTTGGAGAGAACTTTTTCCATTGTCAATTTACTTTCGTTATAAAGAAGTCGATTTGCGGCCACTGTGATCTATTTTTGTCGCACGCATTGCATTGGGGGGCAGGACAGAGTCGCTAGACCGACGATGGCTGAAAAACCAAACCGGTGTTGCCAAGGTCGGTGCAGTCCCCGCCAACGCCCCAATAAATAGGCGCATGGTAAATCCTACGCCTGCAATGTATCCAACCCGATGATCTACTGCCCTTACCCCGGCGTATGGGCCCTGAGAAGCAGGGCCCGTTGTCGCCGCGCGTGCACAGTACACCATCAAAGCTACTTGTGCTCTGGGCCGATCTTCACGCCCGGGTCTGTTGATAATTGACGTAAAGTTTGTGGCTTGTCTGCTGCCTTGTGGTGTCAGGCAGGCCCCGATGTTTCCGCCCTGCATCCTGCAGGGTATGGCGTTATAGACAGCACCGCATGACTACCGACACCCGTTCTCCCTCCGCTCTCCCCCTCGCAGGCATCCGCGTCGTTGAATTCACCCACATGGTCATGGGGCCCACTTGCGGCATGACGCTCGGTGACTTGGGGGCAGACGTCATCAAGGTCGAACCCTTGGCCGGCGACAGCACGCGCAAGCTGCTGGGCAGCGGCGCGGGCTTCTACCCGCTGTTCAACCGCAACAAAAAGAGCATTGCGGTGGATCTGAAGAGTGCCAAGGGCCGGGAGATCGTGCTCAAGCTGATTGCCACCGCCGACATCGTGAGCGAGAACTTCAAAACCGAGACCATGCAGAAGCTGGGGCTAGACTACGCCTCTCTAAGCAAGCTGGACCCGCGCCTGATTTACGTGAGCCACAAAGGCTTTTTGCCCGGCCCCTACGACCATCGCACGGCGCTGGACGAGGTGGTGCAAATGATGGGCGGCCTGGCCTACATGACCGGGCGCCCCGGCGACCCGCTGCGCGCCGGTAGCAGCGTGAACGACATCATGGGCGGTATCTTTGGCGCAGTGGGCGCCATGGCCGCGCTCATGCAGCGCCAGCAAACCGGCAAGGGCCAGGAGGTGCAAAGTGCGCTTTTCGAGAACAACATCTTTTTGGTGGCCCAGCACATGATGCAGTTCGCCGTGACCGGCAAGGCGGCCGCGCCCATGCCCGAGCGCATCTCGCCCTGGGGCATTTACGACGTGTTCAGCGTCAAAAATAACGAACAAATCTTCCTAGCGGTGGTGGGCGACGGGCAGTGGAAAACCTTTTGCGAGGCCTTTGGCTACACCGACCTGTTTGCTGATGAGCGCATTGCCACCAACAATGGCCGGGTGCTGGCCCGCAGTTGGCTCATGCCGGAACTACGCCAGCGCTTGGGCGACTTCAGCCGGGCCGCATTGAGCGAGCGTTTCGAAAAAGTGGGCCTGCCCTTTGCCCCCATTACCGATCCGCAGCATTTGTTTGACGACCCCCACCTGCAAGCCACCGGTGGCCTGGCGCTCATGGAGCTGCCCGACGGCCGCCAGACGCAAGTGCCCTTGCTCCCGGTAACACTGGGCGGCGAACGCCTGGGCCTGCGGCTGGACCCACCCAAGCTGGGCGAGCACACCGACGCGTTATTGCAAAGTCTGGGCTACAGCGCCGACGACGTAGCTGCACTCCATGCGCAAGGCGTAGTGCTATGAAAATAGGAGCTAATAACGCAATTTCCACGAGGGCTAGAGTGCTGAAGGGCAGTGCGTTTTACGCAGGCCAAGGAGGAGCTCGCAAAGCAGGTGGGGGACACGGAGTAAAACGCGCTGCCCTTCAGCCCATGCATGGATGCCGAGATTCCACCCGGAGCTAACCATGGACAAGCTCAAGCAACTCGAATCCTTCGTCTCGGTCGCCACCCGCGGCAGCCTGACCGCAGCCGCCAATGCCGAGGGCGTAGCGCCCGCCATCATGGGCCGCCGCCTCGACGCGCTCGAAGAGCGCCTGGGCGTGAAGCTGCTGATCCGCACCACCCGGCGCATCACCCTCACCCACGAAGGCAGTGCGTTTCTAGAAGACTGCCAGCGCATCATTGCCGACGTGACTAACGCCGAAGCCAGCGTGAGCGCCGGGGGCGTGAAGGCCGCGGGACATTTGCGCATTACCGCGCCCGCCGGCTTCGGCCGCCGCCACGTGGCGCCGCTGGTGCCGCGCTTTCGGGACTTGCACCCCGAGGTGACCATTTCTCTCAACCTCAGCGACCGCGTGGTGGACATTGCAGGCGAAGGCTTTGACTGCGCGGTGCGCGTGGGCGACATGCCCGACTCGTCGCTGGTGAGCGTGCGCATGGCCGACAACCGGCGCTTGTGCGTGGCCACCCCCGCCTACCTTAAGCGCCACGGCATGCCGCGCACCCCGGCAGATTTGAGCCGCTTCCATTGCCTGACGCTGTCTAGCGACGCCTCGCAAACGCGGGGCTGGGCGTTCAAGTTGCCGGTGGACAGCAAGGGCCCCGGCGGCAAAGAGGGCAAAGAGGGCGAGGTGGTCTACCTCAAGCCCGCCGGTCCGCTGGACTGCAGTGATGGCCAGGTACTGCACGACTGGTGCCTGGCGGGCTACGGCATTGCGTGGCGCAGCACCTGGGAGGTGGAAAACGAGATCGCCGCCGGTCGGCTGGTCGCGGTGCTGGAAGACTACGCCGCCCCGCCCAACGGCATCTACGCTGTCTTCCCCCAGCGCAAACACATGCCCCTGCGCGTGCGGCTGTGGATCGACTTCATCAAGGAGCGCTATAGCGCGCCGGGGTATTGGCAATCGACCTGATTGCTATGAAATGGATAGCTGCTTACGCATTGTCTGAGAGGGTCGGAAGATAAAACGTATCGCTTCGGCTATGGGTTGGCTCCATCACCTACGCACATTTGGATGCGACATGTGTCTTTATGCTGCTGTCGACACAAGAACTAACTGTGCCCCAAATGCAAGCCAACCTTTTCAAGGATGCCGCCTTTGGGGCACACGAGTTGTTTTCGTTGATCTGCGAGTTTGACTAAGCTAGCGGGACGCTCAACCGGGTGGTAACCCGACCGCCTGCAACTGAGCAGCGCTACATGGCTTTACCGGGATACATCAAACAGCAACGTGTGCGGCAGAGTTACAGGCATAGGTTTGGCATTAGGACTCAAAACTTGTATCCGATGGAAACACCGTAAGCGTTCGGATCCAAGGTCACATCTACTGTCTGCCCTGTGGAGAGAGTAGTCTTGGTCTTTAGCGGTGTGTTGCTGTAGAACACATCCACAAACCAATTTTTATCGATGGCATAGGTTGCCCCAATTTGGGCTGTGAAAGTAAACTGCCCATCAATCTTGATTTTGGTCGGCGTTCCACCAGGGTTGGTCAGGCCAGTGAGTGCGCCGCTACCGGTTTCATTGAAAAAGTAAGCATAGGTTGGACCAACGCCGACATACGGACGCAGTGCGGACTTGGGTTCCAAAAAGCGATACTGAAACAGCACCGTCAATGGCAAGGCTGAAACCTTGCCGATTTGCCCCACACCCGCGATAGCACCAGCGCCATACAGTTTGTGCTCAAACGGTAGTGCAAAAGGCAGATCCACGGACAGGTTGTCGGTGTACATGTAGGTGAATCCACCCATCAAGTTGCTGGCGCTGCCTACATCTGTTTTCGAATTGGCAATACTTGGCGCACTGAGGTTACCGCTCTTGACCTGTGGAGCGATTGTGCCGTAGCCACCGCGCACCATCCAGTTACCCGCGCTTTGAGCCAGTGCGACTTGGCTGGCCAGAGCCATAAGTGCACCCGTAGCCACCACTTTGAAAACTTTTATCATGTTCATTTCTTTCGCAAATAAGTGGATTCAGAGCCAGCCGGCGACGGTCATGTCTTTGGCGATCAACTGCGCCAAGAGCTTGTAGCCAAGCGGCGTAGGATGCACCGTGTCAGCAAAAAGGTAGGTAGAGACGTTCGTGGCGCCGCTGGCCAAAGTGTTTGAAGTGTTGCAAACCAAAGAGCTGCCCAATGCATTGGGTGATGGGGAGGTAAGGTCGCATGCAGCAGCAGAAACATTCGTCAAACCGTATTGGCCGGGGTTGGCCACTTGGTCTGCACTGATGGTGTAGGCATCTACAAGTTTTATCTTGCTATTACTACCCAGGCCCGTTGCTAGCGCTGTGTTGAAGGATTGAACCATCGTATTGATCACACTGCGCATGCCTGCATTGCCAGCTTCTTGTTGGTCACCAAACGGAGTGCGGCTGAGGTTAGGTAGGTTGACCACGACCACATACTTCGCGCCGTTGGAAATAATCTGTGTGTTGATCAGGTTGGCTAGTTGGGTCCCAGCAGTCGCCATTTTGGTGTTCATGACAGTAACGGCGTCATTGAACCCAGTGACCCCTGCTACATCCCCTGCTGACCATCCAGCTACACCTTGGGCATAAGTTGCGAAACTGCCTGTCCCAAGCACACTAAGTACGCCCAATTGGATAAACGCATCGTTCCCCCCGGCCATTACTGTGACCAATTCACTGCCGGTGAAGTTGCCGTGGCGTGTGATGTGGTCAGTGATTTGATTGGTAACAGGCTCAGTCAATTGGCCAAGGGCCGCGCTAGCCGTCAGATTCTTGTTTCCAGGGCCGATTGCACCGGTAACGCGAGATCCGCCTTGCGCATAGTTATAGCAGGTGTTGATAGCCGTGCGGGCCACAACAAATGAAGGTACTGTGCCGTTGCCATCAAGTCCCGTTACGGCAGCGCATGGTGCAGTAAGTCGGAGTTGCTGTGCAATTATTTCAGTCCAATTCTTAGCACTCGCCGAGTTGACGGTGTATTTCCCTCCGCCCATAGCCGCAACGCCTCCAACTTTGTAGGCGCCCACATCGCTCAAGCTATCGCCGAACGACACCATTCTGCTAAAAGTGACTTTAGGCGATTGATCGCCATCACCGCCTCCACAAGCGGCAAGAGTTGCCGCCGCTACCAGCGCTAAGGCTAGGTTCTTGAAAACTTGCATAAGATTCTCCAACGGAAAAAAGAACGACCGTGCTTTTTTAGAGCAAGCTAATCGTAGTTTTTCATTTGCAAGATGAACATTGGGGCTTACCCCCTGAACTTGAATTCCAAACGCTAAAAAGATGCATGGAGAGGGTGCTGAATTTTCAAATAGCTTTGACGTCCGTAGATTGAGGGTTAGCGGCAATCCAAACGCGAGTGTGCTCATACTCAATCAGCGGTTTCGGATGCGCGCGCGCATGCACCCTTGGATGCCCACGCGGTATACCGAAGGGAACAACTGCCGCACCGATCTAACCAGAGTTCCTGTGACCATCCGGGGGAAAATTTCAAATTGAGTTGATCTATTTGCAGTAACCCGGCTGCACACCACGCTCTTGTGCGAGGGCTGTGTATATTTGGCAGACGTCCAGCGGATCGATGAAGGTGTGACCATCTCGCTCAGCCTCAGCCTCAGCGACATCGTGGCGAATATTGAGTGCTAAGGCCTTGACTGCCCGATGCATAAAGAAAATTTGCCGACCCTTCGCTGAAGAGAATGCACTTTTCCGACCAACGTCGCCCGCGCACGGAAGCGCCGCCCGGCTTACCGGCATCTACGCCGTCTTCCCCCAACGAAAACACATGCCTCTGCGGGTGCGCATGTGGATCGACTACATCAAGGAACACTATAGTGCGCCGGGGTATTGGAACAAGCCTTGAAAGAGTTCAAATTGCTATAGAATTGATAGCTGTTCGCGCATATCCCACGAGTGCTAGTGGCCAAAACAAGCAAAAAGCCGGTCTACCTGGGTAGAACCGGCTTTTTCATGGGCGAGACGGGCGAATTACTGGACGTCGACTTCCAAAGGAACGTCAAACGGATCGTCCAGGCTGTCGCTCTCCATCATGGCGATTTCGGCGCACTGCACGCCGTTGAGCTGGTGGCGGTAGGCCAGAAAGGCGTGGCGGGCGTTGGCCTCGTCGTCGCCTTCGTCATCAGCTGCGGCAGCGGCCAGATGGTGTTTGGCGGCGGCCTGAAAGTGGTGGGCTGCCATGCGGTGGTAGTCGGCGATGGTCTCGAAATCCTCGTCCACCAGATCGTCTGCTACGGCGTCGGCCACGGGGGAAGTGTCTTGGGTCATGCAGGGCTCGCTTTTTTTGAAACACGGCAAGGCGCCGTGTCCACAGCGTGCACCCCGGCCGTGAATCTTGTGTGACAGCGGCGCGAGGCTTTTGCGACGCTTGGCGCCCTACACCAAACCCCAGTCGCGTGCGCCCTTGTACCCCGGGAATATGGTCTTGAGCTGGCTGTCGCTCAGGCCCCACTGGCGCTGGAAGATGCCGCCCAGCACGCTGCGGTATTCATTGAGCACCGCGTAGTCGCGGTTCTGGAACAAGGTGGCCGCCGTCATGGGCACTTGCTCGCCGACCACTTGCTTGCCGCGCACTGCGCCCCCCAGCACCCACATCACACTGCCATGGCCGTGGTCGGTGCCGCGGTTGCCGTTCTGGCGGAAGGTGCGGCCGAACTCGCTCATGACCACCACCACGGTGTTGCGCCAGGCGCTGCCCATCTCTTGCGAAAAAGCGGCCAGGCCTTGGCCCAACTCGTCGAGGCGGCTGGCTAGGTAGCCGGTGGCGCCGCCTTGGGCGACGTGGGTGTCCCAGCCGCCCACATCCACAAAGCCCAGTGCGTATTGCTCGCGCATCAGGCGGGCAATGCGGCGGGCTTCGAGCTCAAAGCCTTTGGCGGTGATGGCGCCGCGGCTGGCAGCGTCCATTTCGGCCGACATTTCGCGCATCACCTGGTCGCGCACCGCAAAGCCGCTTTGCACCGTGCCCTCCAGGCCAGTGCCTTTGTACATGGCGGCAATGATGCTGCTCTGGCGCGTGTCGACCGAGGGCTTGCTCAGGTTGCGCAGGCTGGTGTTGGGCACCCGCAGGCTGCCCTGCAGGGCGATGGGCAACTGGTCGGTAAACGCCATAGGGGCGGCAGGTTTCGGACCTTGCAGCTGCGTGGCGAGCCGGTTTAAAAAACCCGAGCCGTATTGGATGCTGCTGTTGTTGAGCTGGCCCAGCTCGATGCTGTCTTGCGTCTCAAAATGGCTGCGCGAGAGGTCGTCGGTGCCACTGAAAGGCACAAAGGCCAACTCACCTTGCTGGTAGAGCGGGTAGAGCGTTTCGCGCAGCGCGGGGTGCAGGCCCCAATCGGCGGTGAGGGGCAAGGCGCTGGCCAAGTCGGCGGACGGCTTGGCAATCGCAATCTCGGGCCGCACCTCGTAATAAAAGCTGCTGCTGGTGGGCACCAGCAGGCTGGCCGCGTCCATGCCGCCCCGCAGGAAAACAAACAAAAACTTGGGTGCGCCAGTGCCTGCAGCCGAAGCCGTTGCACTGGCGGCATGCAGCTGCACCCCGGGAATGCCCAGCGCTGTAGCCGCTGCGGTGGTGTGCAAAGCTTGGCGTAAAAAGTGACGACGTTGCATGACGGACTCCGGTGGGGGCCTTGGGCAGATGGGCGCTTAACGGCGCATGGATTCGGGTGCTGCGAGCAGGAAGGTATTCCATTCCTGCGGCGAAGTGGCCTGGTCCAGCGCAGCGCGTGTGGCCGGGCTCAAGGTGCCCTGAATGGCCTGGTAATACAGCGCGTTGGCCAGCTGGGGGAAAGCTGGTTTCTCGGTGGGTTGCGGTCCATCGGTTTTAAAGAGGCCGGCACTGCCCGAACCAATAGCCTTGGCGATCTCAAAGCGGGTGTTGAGCTGGCCCGCGCTGTCCCAGCCCGAGGCCACCATGGGGTAGCCGTCCGGCGTCTGGCGGCCATAGAGCGGCTCGCCCATGCGGTTGATCCAGTTGAGCACCGGCCCGACATTGAGAATCACCTTGTCGTCATAGGCCAGCCGCACCGAGGACACCACATAGCGCACCGGGTCCTTGAATTTGGCGGGCGGTGCGTTCACAAATTCGGGCGCGGTGAACAAGGTCTCCAATACTTTGGCGATCTGGCCGTCGGTCGCCTTCCACGTGGCGGCCATGCGGTCTATCAGGGCTTGGGGCGGATTGTCGGACAGCCAGTAGGTCGCCAGCTTGCGGCTGATAAAGCGCGCGGTAGACGGATGGCGGGCCAGCGTGTCCAGCGCGGCGTCTACTTCGCCCAGGCCTTCGCCGGCTACCGGGCTGCCCAGAAGGGTTTTGGGGCCGGTGTCGTGGCGCTGCGGGTTGAACTCAAACACACCGCGGCGCACATAAAGGCGGTTGAGCTCCTTGCGCAGGTTGGGGTTGCCGGTGTTCATGTTCACACCTACACCGGTGAGCACGCGGGCCAGTTCCTGAACGTCTTTCTGGCTGTAGCCGCCATCTACGCCCAGGGTGTGCAACTCCATCAACTCGCGCGCAAAGTTTTCATTGATGCGGCCGGCGGCGTTCTGGTCGTTGTCCAGGTAGCGCAGCATGGCCGGGTGGTAGGTCACGGCACCCAGCAGATCGCGGAAGCGCCCTAGGGCGTGCGGGCGCAGGGCGCTGTTTTCATAGTCGCCCAGCATGGCGCGCAGGTTGTGTTTGCCGAGGTGCACATTGAAGTGGTTCAGCCAGAACCAAGTCATCTGCTCCTGGACCTGGGCCGGGCTGTAGATCGCGCGCAGCAAGTGGCGGGTGGCTGACTCGCGCGCCAAGCGCGTGAGATCTTGCTGGTAGGCCTGTTGGGCGGCTTTCTTCTGGGCGTCGTCTTTCAACGCGTCAGCGTCTTTGCGCTGCTGCTCCATTTTGAGCACCAGGTCGGTCAAGCTGGTCTGGCTGATGGTCATGCTGCGCACAGCGTCGCGCGCGGGCTCGGGCAACACTGCATCCCGAGGCTGAAGTTGCTGCTGCAACCATGCGGCTTGCCCCTGCAGCTCCACTTGGCGGGCGGTGTGGCTGTTGGCGCCCCAGGTTACCCGGTTCAGCCACTGGTAGCTTTGCGGGGTGGCAGGCGCTGCTGCGCTGTCGGACGCGGCGGGTGGCAGCGGGGCACAGGCCTGCAGGGTGGCCAGTGCCGCGCACAGCCACAGCGGGGCCCAGGAGCGGGCGGGGTGGAACATGCGTTTCATGCTGCGCATCGTAGCGCCGCACCACGCACGGCACCAACTGTTACTTTTGTAAAGCTGTCAGGCTTTGCCGAATTCAGCGCCCAGTTCACCGGCGCGCTGGTGCGCGGCAAACAGGGCTTTGGCGAACAGGTCTTTGACGCCGCTCTCGTCCATGGACGTGATGGCCGCATACGTAGTGCCGCCCTTGGACGTGACCTTTGCGCGCAGGGTTTCCGGCGGCTCGGTCGATGCGCGAGCCAGCTCGCCCGCACCAATGAAGGTGGCCACGGCCAGCTGGTAGGCCTGCTCGCGCTCCAGGCCCATGCGGGCGCCTGCGTCGGTCATGGCTTCCATGAAATAGAACATATAGGCCGGGCCGGAGCCGCTGATGGCGGTGACCGCATCCAGTTGAGCCTCGGCGGTCAGCCACACGGTCGCGCCGGTGGTGGCAATCACCTCATTGGCCCAGTCTTTGTCGGCCTGGGTCACGGCAGGGCGGGCGTACAGCGCGGTGATGCCCTTGCCGATGAGGGCGGGAGTGTTCGGCATGGTGCGGATGATGCGCTCGCTACCCAGCCACTGCGCAATGCTGGCGCTGGTGATGCCGGCCGCCACGCTCAGGTGCAGGGCGTTTTGGTTATGGGCGCGCACCGCAGCGGCGGCTTCTTTGAACGTCTGGGGTTTCACGGCCCAGACGATCAAGTCGGCGCCTGCCAAGAACGCACCAGCTTCTGCCTGTGGAGAGAGGCCAAAGTCCTTGGCCAAGCGCGCGCGGGCCTCGTCCCAGGGTTCCACCACGTCAATGTCGGCGGCGGAGAAGCCTTGGCGAATCAGCCCGCCGATGATGGCGCTGGCCATATTGCCGCCGCCGATGAATGCAATGCGCTTGCCCATGTGGAGTCCTGTGCTGTTGGTAGGTTGGAGCCGGCAAGTCTAGCCAAACTATGCCCACCGTTTCCAACGGCTGCTGACGGTGGCGGTGCGGCTTACAAGCTGGTCTGGCGCACCGCGTGCTCCCAGCGCTCCATGAGTTCTTTGGCGCGGGCGGGCGGCAGGGTGGGTAGGAAGCGGCGCTCGGCTTTCCAGAGGTCTGTGAGCTCGTCGGTGCTGCGGTAAACACCAGTGCTGAGGCCGGCCAAGTAAGCCGCGCCCAGCGCGGTGGTCTCGGTAACCGCGGGCCGCACCACGGGTATGCCCAACAGGTCAGCCTGGAACTGCATCAGCAAATCGTTTACACAAGCGCCACCGTCAACTCGCAGCTCCGACACGGCGGCGGCACCGGCGATCACGGCGTCGCGGCTCATGGCTTGGAGCAGCGCCGCGCTCTGAAATGCTATGCTTTCGAGAGCAGCCCGCGCAATGTGGGCGAGGGTGGAGCCCCGAGTAAGGCCTGTAATCGAGCCCCGCGCATCAGGCTTCCAGTACGGGGCGCCCAGGCCGGTAAAGGCGGGCACCACAATCACCCCGCCCGAGTCGGGCACGCTTTGCGCCAGGCTTTGCACCTCACCACTCCCCTGAATGGCATGCAATCCGTCGCGCAGCCACTGCACTACCGCACCGCCGACAAACACGCTGCCTTCGAGTGCGTATTGGGGCTGCGCGTTGGCTTGGGCGGCGCTGGTGGTGATTAAGCCGTTTTGCGAGGTTTGAAAGTTTCCACCGGTGTGCATGAGCATGAAGCAGCCGGTGCCATAGGTGTTTTTGACCATGCCGGCCTTGAAGCAGGCTTGCCCGAACAGCGCGCTTTGCTGGTCGCCCGCCACACCGCCGATGGGAATGGCCGCGCCCAGCAGCGCGGGGCTGACTTCGCCAAAGTGGGAGGCGGAGGGTTGCACCGCAGGCATCAGGCTGGCGGGGATATCCAGCGCGGCCAGCAAGTCCTCGTCCCAGAGGTTGGTGTGCACATTGAACAGCATGGTGCGCGAGGCGTTGCTCACGTCCGTGACATGCACACGGCCTTCGGTGAGCTGCCAGATGAGCCAGCTGTCGATGGTGCCAAAGGCCAGCTCGCCGTGGGCCGCCTGCTCCCGCGCACCGGGCACGTTGTCCAGAATCCATTTGAGCTTGGTGCCGGAGAAGTAGGCGTCCACCAGCAGACCGGTTTTGTCGCGGATGGTGTCCGCCAGGCCGCGCGCCCGCAGTTCCACGCAGGTGGGCTCCGCCCGCCGGTCTTGCCAAACAATGGCATGGTGAATCGGCAGGCCGGTTTTGCGGTTCCACACCACGGTGGTTTCGCGCTGGTTGGTAATGCCCACCGCCTTGACCTGTGCGGCGCTGATGCCGGCTTTGGCCAACGCTTCATGGGCGGTGGCCAGTTGGATGCGCCAGATCTCCAGCGCATCGTGTTCCACCCAACCGGGCTGCGGGTAAATTTGGGTCAGCTCCCTCTGCGCCATGGCCACCGTGTGGCCACTGGGGTCGAACACGATGCTGCGGGAACTGGAGGTGCCTTGGTCTAGGGCGAGCAAATAGGTCATGGGTGTCTCCTTTTTTGTGAGTGTCAGTCTGCGATGAGCAGACGCGCCCCAGCCTCCTCCAGTAGTGCGGGGAAGGGGGCTGGCGGTGTAGCGTCGGTGAACAGTCGGTCAATCTGGGTCAGTTGGCCGACTTCGACCATGGCGGGGCGGTTGAACTTGCTGGTGTCGGCAGCGACCCAGACTTCGCGCGCGTGGCTGATGATGGTCTGGGCGACTTTCACTTCGCGGTAGTCGTAGTCGCGCAAGGTGCCGTCCGCCTCAATGCCGGAGATGCCGATGACAGCAATGTCAACCTTGAATTGGCGGATGAAGTCCACTGCCGCCTCGCCCACTATGCCTTGATCGCGCCCGCGCACAACGCCCCCCACAACGATTACCTCCGACTGGCTGTTTGCACTCAGGATGCTGGCTACGTTGAGGTTGTTTGTGATGACCCGCAAGCCCTTGTGCTCTAGAAGCGCGCGGGCGACTGCTTCTGTTGTCGTGCCGATATTCAATATGAGTGAGCAGTCGTTGGGTATGGCCGTCGCAATAGCGCGGGCGATGCGGTTTTTCTCCGAGGCGTTAAGTTGCACTCGCTGAAGATGAGCAATGTTCTCGACCGTCGAGCTGGGGACACGTACGCCGCCGTGAAATCGGGTCAAAAAGCCATCATCTGCCAGCCTCTGCACATCCCGGCGTACGGTTTGCAAGGTTACGCCTAAGGACTCAGCCAAGCGTTCCACCGTGACAGAGCCTTGAAGTTGCACGGTATGAAGCAGTTGAAGCTGGCGTGGGTTGGTGGACATGATGGTGATTCCTTGTAGAGATGCACTATAAGCGAATCAAAACGAATCATATGGGTGACAAAAGGAAAGATAACGAATACGATTGTTGACTGCACTCTATTTCACCGGACCTCATGACACCCTACGCCCCCCCCTTGCCTACACGCCGGGAAGACCTGCTGAACCGCTTGGCTGAGCCCAAAGCGTACGACATTGCGGTGGTGGGTGGAGGTGCAACCGGCTTGGGGGTTGCGCTGGATGCTGCGGCTCGCGGCTTCAGTGTGGTGTTGATCGAGTCGCACGACTTTGCCAAAGGTACGTCCTCCCGTGCAACAAAACTTTTGCATGGGGGAGTGCGTTATCTGGCGCAAGGTAACTTTTCCTTGGTGCGCGAGGCTTTGCATGAGCGGACTACGCTGCTGCGCAATGCCCCGCATCTGGCGCAGCCCTTGGCTTTTGTTATGCCCTCCTACAAATGGTGGGAAACCCCCTTTTACGGCGCTGGACTGACTGCCTACGATTTGTTGGCTGGCAAAGCCGGGCTGGGGAAAACTGAGTTTTTAGGGGTGGCAGAGACGCAACGGCTGATTCCCTGTGTAACCCCTGCCGGCCTGAAAGGTGGCGTGAAGTATTGGGACGGTCAGTTTGATGATGCCCGCCTCGCGTTGGCCATTGCGCGAACGGCCGCGTCGAAAGGGGCCTTGATCGTTAACTACTGTGAGGCAACCCGCTTGCAGTATGAACACAGAAAGGTCGTAGGGCTCGACTGCCGTGACACCGTGAGTGGCCGGAAGTTCTCAGTGCGTGCCAAGTGTGTCGTCAACGCTACTGGTGTTTGGGTGGACGGGCTGCGCGAAAAAGATGGCGCCGCGAATCAGGGCGACGGGCGCAGTCTTACTAAGCCCATGGTCGCCCCCAGCCAAGGCGTGCACATCGTGGTGGATCGGGACTTCCTGGGCGGAGACACGGCATTAATGGTCCCTAAAACGCAAGATGGACGTGTTCTATTTGCCGTGCCCTGGCTTGGAAAGGTCATTTTGGGCACGACCGATACCCCGCGCGCGGATCTGGACAGGGAGCCAAGGCCCTTCAAAGAAGAAGTCGACTTCATATTAGGTGAGTCTGCCCGCTACCTTCATAAGGCACCGTCCCATAGCGACATTCGCAGTGTTTGGGTTGGCCTGCGTCCTCTGGTTAAGCCACAGGAAGATGATGGTGAAAACACCAAAGCCATCAGCCGGGAGCACACGGTGTTGATCAGCAAAAGCGGCCTGGTCACGGTGACCGGCGGGAAATGGACAACCTACCGGGCCATGGCTGAAGACGTGTTGGAGAAATGTGCGGAGCGGCAGTTGATTGAGCGCCGATCTGCGGGCGTAACGGAACACCTCCGCCTACAGGGTGCTCAGTCCGGAAATGTCGTGCAGAGTGCGATGGCTGCGCCACAGGGACCGCATTCTTACGGTTGTGATTATGCGGATGTCGTGAAGTTGCCGGGGGCTGCCAATGAGCTCGCGCCGGGTCTCACTGAGGCCATGGTCCGCTACGCCGCACGCAACGAGTACGCCATTGCCGTCGAAGATGTTCTGGCCCGCCGCAGTCGCTTGTTGTTCTTGGATGCGCGTCTGGCTGCCACCGTTGCGCAAAAAGTCTCGGAAATCCTGACCCAAGAGACCGGACTTGACACCGGACTTGAAGATTTTTTAGCTTTGGCGCATCAATACACGGAAATTCCGCGTTAAAAGTAGTTGACGGCCGGTACAACGGCTGGCACAATAGCGGGCTTCGCTTGAAAAAGCTGAAGGTTCTGCCCAAATGGAAGTCGTGCAAGTGGTTTGTGCGGTGGACAGCGGGCCCAAGACTGACTTGGTTCTGTAGTTGCCAGTGTGGCAAAGCAGATCCAGGTGCAAGTTGGGAATAATGAAATGATCCAAACTGAATCTCGACTGGAAGTTGCCGACAACACCGGCGCGAAATCCGTTCTCTGCATTAAGGTGCTGGGCGGGTCTAAGCGTCGCTATGCAAGCGTCGGCGACATCATCAAAGTTTCCATCAAAGAAGCTGCTCCACGCGGACGCGTCAAAAAAGGCGAAGTCTATAGCGCGGTTGTGGTTCGTACTGCCAAGGGCATCCGCCGTGGCGACGGTTCTTTGGTGAAATTCGACGGCAACGCAGCTGTGTTGCTCAACGCCAAGTTGGAGCCTATCGGCACCCGCATCTTCGGACCAGTGACCCGCGAACTGCGCACTGAAAAGTTCATGAAGATCGTGTCCCTGGCTCCTGAAGTTTTGTAAGGACCCGCCATGAACAAGATTCGCAAAGGCGACGAAGTCATCGTTATCGCAGGTCGCGATAAGGGTAAGCGCGGAGTGATCTCCTTGCGCGCTGACGACTCTCACGTAGTCGTCGAGGGCATCAACTTGGTGAAGAAGCACACCAAGCCAAACCCTATGAAGGGCACAACCGGCGGCATCGTTGAAAAGACCATGCCTATTCACCAGTCCAACGTTGCCATCTTCAATGCGGCAACCGGCAAGGCTGACCGTGTTGGTATCAAGGTGCTGGCTGACGGCAAACGCGTTCGCGTTTACAAGTCCAGCGGCGAAGAAATCAAGGTGGCATAAACATGGCACGTCTACAACAACACTACCGCGAAAAAGTGGCGCCTGAGTTGACAGCCAAGTTTGGCTACACCTCGCCCATGCAAGTGCCACGTTTGACCAAGATCACTCTGAACATGGGTGTGAGCGAAGCCGTAGCTGACAAAAAGGTGATGGATCACGCAGTGTCCGACCTGACCAAGATCGCTGGCCAGAAGCCCGTGGTGACCAAATCCAAGAAAGCTATCGCTGGTTTCAAGATCCGCGAAGGCCAGGCAATCGGTTGCATGGTGACTTTGCGCGGCGTGCAGATGTACGAATTCCTCGATCGTTTCGTGACTGTGGCTCTGCCCCGCGTCCGTGACTTCCGTGGTATTTCTGGTCGCGCTTTTGATGGCCGTGGTAACTACAACATCGGCGTCAAAGAGCAGATCATTTTCCCTGAGATTGAATATGACAAGGTTGATGCCTTGCGCGGCCTCAATATCAGCATCACCACAACGGCAAAAACCGACGAAGAGTGCAAGGCACTGCTCGCTGGCTTCCGTTTCCCGTTCAAGAACTGAGGTGACCTGTGGCTAAAATGGCTTTAATCGAGCGCGAGCTCAAGCGCGACAAGTTGGCTGCCAAGTACGCTAAGAAATATGCGGAATTGAAGGCTATTGCCGGTGACGCGAAACGTTCTGACGAAGAGCGTGCTGCAGCCCGTCTGGGCCTGCAAAAGTTGCCCCGCAACGCAAACCCCACTCGCCAGCGTAACCGCTGCTCCATCACGGGTCGTCCCCGTGGAACGTTCCAGCACTTCGGTCTGGGTCGTGCGAAGATCCGTGAAATGGCATTTGCTGGTGAGATCCCCGGCATTGTCAAGGCCAGCTGGTAAGCGATAGGAGAACTGAACATGAGTATGAGTGATCCAATCGCCGATCTGTTGACACGCATTCGCAATGCGCAGATGGTTGCTAAAACAACAGTGTCTGTGCCTTCTTCCAAGGTGAAGATTGCAATCGCACAAGTGTTGAAAGAAGAGGGCTACATCGATGGCTTCAAGGTTTCCACCGAAAGTGGTAAGTCCGAGTTGCAAATCGCCTTGAAATATTATGCCGGTCGCCCCGTGATCGAGCGTATTGAGCGTGTGAGCCGTCCTGGCCTGCGCGTTTACCGCGGCAGCGATGCAATTCCACAAGTCCAAAACGGCTTGGGTGTTGCTATCGTGACTACACCTAAGGGTGTTATGACAGATCGCAAAGCGCGCGCTTCCGGTGTCGGCGGCGAAGTGCTGTGCTACGTCGCTTAACGCTACAGGAGTAATAAAGAATGTCCCGCGTAGGCAAACTCCCCGTCACCGTTCCTGCAGGTGTAGAAGTATCCATTCAAGCTGGTCAAATCAGCGTGAAGGGCACTGGCGGCACACTGCAATTGGCTCAAAACAGCCTGGTGAACATCCAGAACGAAGCTGGCAAACTCAGCTTCCAACCCGCTAACGACTCCCGTGAAGCTGATGCAATGACTGGCACCTTCCGCCAGTTGGTCAACAACATGGTGGTTGGTGTGACCAAAGGCTTCGAGCGCAAGCTGAGCTTGGTTGGCGTGGGTTACAAGGCGCAAGCAACCGGCACCAAGTTGAACTTGGCTGTTGGCTACTCGCACCCGGTGAACCTCGAAATGCCTTCCGGCATTTCTGTGGCAACACCAACCCCGACCGAAATCTTGATCAAAGGTGCTGACCGCCAACGCGTTGGTCAGATCGCCGCTGAGATCCGTGCGATTCGTCCTCCTGAGCCTTACAAGGGCAAGGGCATCCGTTATGCGGATGAGAAGATCACGATCAAAGAAACGAAGAAGAAATAAGGAGCTGCATCATGTTGACCAAAAAAGAGCAGCGTCTTCGTCGGGCACGTCAGACCCGAATTCGTATCGCGACTCAAGGCGTTGCTCGCCTGACCGTGACACGCACAAATTTGCACATCTACGCCAGTGTTATTTCTGGCGACGGCGGCAAAGTGATTGCTTGCGCTTCGACTGCAGAGGCTGAAGTCCGTAAGACATTGGGCGCTGCTGGCAAGGGCGGAAACGTCGCCGCAGCAACAATTATCGGTAAGCGCGTCGCTGAAAAGGCGAAAGCAGCTGGCGTTGACAAGGTGGCGTTTGACCGTTCCGGTTTTGCCTACCACGGACGCGTCAAGGCGTTGGCTGATGCCGCGCGTGAAGCTGGCTTGCAGTTCTAAGCAGATCGGAAATTAAGATGGCTAAAGTTCAAGCAAAAATGCAAGGTAAGGCCGAGGGTCCTGAGGACGGTCTGCGCGAAAAAATGATCGCGATCAACCGCGTGACCAAAGTTGTGAAAGGCGGTCGTATTCTCGGCTTCGCCGCTCTGACTGTGGTGGGCGATGGTGATGGTCGCATCGGTATGGGTAAGGGCAAATCCAAGGAAGTTCCTGCTGCAGTGCAGAAAGCCATGGAAGAAGCTCGCCGTAACATGATCAAGGTAACCTTGAAGAATGGTTCGATCCACCACAAAGTGATGGGTCACCACGGTGCAGCCAACGTCATGATGGCACCTGCCCCTAAAGGTACCGGCATCATTGCTGGCGGTCCTATGCGCGCGGTTTTCGAAGTCGTTGGTATCACCGACATCGTCGCAAAGAGCCACGGTTCTTCTAACCCTTACAACATGGTTCGTGCGACCTTGGATGCTCTGTCTGTGTCTACTACACCGGCAGAAGTAGCAGCTAAGCGTGGCAAGACTGTTGAAGATCTCTTCGCCTAATCGAGGACTTCAAATGACTACACAACAAACTGTGAAGATCCAATTGGTGCGCAGCCCGATTGGTACCAAAGAGTCCCACCGCGCGACAGTGCGTGGTTTGGGCTTGCGCAAGCTGAACAGTGTTAGCGAGTTGCAAGACACGCCAGCAGTGCGCGGCATGATTAACAAGATCAGCTACCTGGTCAAGGTACTCTAAGAGGTTAATGATGGAACTAAATAACATCAAACCCGCTGAAGGTGCCAAGCACGCTAAGCGTCGCGTGGGTCGCGGTATCGGTTCTGGCTTGGGTAAAACAGCAGGACGTGGACACAAGGGCCAAAAATCCCGTTCCGGTGGCTACCACAAGGTCGGTTTTGAAGGCGGTCAAATGCCTATGCACCGTCGTTTGCCTAAGCGTGGCTTTAAGTCGCATTTGCTGAAGTTCAATGCTGAAATCACGTTGACAGCTCTCGAGGCACTGGGCCTTGAAGACGTGAACTTGGTTGCACTGAAGCAGGCAGGTGCAGTCGGCGAATTGGCAAAAGTGGTGAAGGTGATCAACACTGGCTCCATTTCCAAGGCCGTGAAGCTGAGCGGCATCGGCGCAACAGCTGCAGCAAAAGCTGCAATTGAAGCTGCTGGCGGCGCAGTCGCGTAATTAATCACGCGAAAGTATCTAGTGGCTACAAACGCAGCACAAACAGCCAAAGCAGGCAAGTTCGGTGACCTCCGTCGCCGGCTTGTTTTCTTGTTGTTGGCGCTCGTGGTCTATCGCCTGGGGGCGCACATTCCCGTCCCCGGCATCGATCCAGCACAACTTCAGCAGTTGTTCAAAGGACAGCAGGGCGGCATATTGAGTTTATTCAATATGTTCTCCGGCGGTGCTTTGTCGCGATTCACCATCTTCGCCTTGGGCATCATGCCCTACATCTCTGCTTCGATCATCATGCAGCTGCTCACGTATGTGTTGCCAGCGTTTGAACAACTGAAGAAAGAGGGCGAAGGCGGTCGCCGTAAGATCACGCAGTACACCCGCTATGGAACACTGGGCTTAGCCTTGTTTCAGTCGTTGGGGATTGCTGTAGCATTGGAAGCTTCCGCTGGGTTGGTCATTTCTCCTGGATTTGGTTTCAGGATGACAACCGTTGTGACCTTGACTGCCGGCACCATGTTTCTGATGTGGCTGGGTGAGCAGATCACAGAGCGTGGACTGGGGAATGGCATTTCGATCTTGATCTTTGGCGGTATCGCGGCTGGTTTACCCAGTGCCGTGGGCGGTTTACTGGAGTTGGTGCGAACCGGTTCCATGAGTCCTATTATTGCCCTGTTGATCGTGGTCGTGGTGGCATTGGTAACTTACTTTGTAGTGTTCGTCGAACGTGGACAACGAAAAATTCTCGTGAACTATGCTCGCCGGCAGGTTGGAAATAAGGTGTATGGAGGCCAATCTTCACACCTACCGTTGAAGTTGAACATGGCTGGAGTAATCCCCCCTATCTTTGCTTCTTCGATCATTCTTCTTCCAGCCACCATTGCAAATTGGTTCAGTTCTGGTGAGTCAATGCGTTGGTTGAAAGACATCGCGGCGACCTTGAGCCCAGGCCAGCCGGTGTACGTGATGTTGTATGCAGCCGCTATTGTTTTCTTCTGCTTTTTCTACACCGCCTTGGTTTTCAATAGCCGGGAGACTGCAGACAATCTGAAGAAAAGCGGTGCGTTTATTCCGGGCATCCGGCCGGGCGACCAAACAGCAAAGTACATCGACAAGATCTTGGTGCGACTGACTTTGGCGGGAGCTGCTTACATCACCTTTGTGTGCTTGTTGCCTGAGTTTCTGATTCTGAAATACAACGTACCGTTTTATTTTGGTGGCACGTCGTTGATGATTATTGTGGTGGTCACTATGGATTTCATGGCGCAAGTCCAGAATTACATGATGTCCCAGCAATACGAGTCACTGCTGAAGAAGGCGAATTTCAAGGCTTCTTGAGAGTCGGGTAGTTCATAGTTGAAATGAAGCCTGACCAGCCTGGCTGGAACGGTAACAGTTTAGTAGCAAGTTAGAGCGCTTGTTCCGCGCGATTCAAAGTCGGGACTGGGCGAAGAGTTTTAGGAGAAGAAAATGAAAGTTTCGGCTTCGGTCAAGAAAATTTGCCGCAACTGCAAAATCATCCGACGCAAGGGCGTTGTACGTGTGATCTGTACAGATCCACGTCACAAGCAGCGTCAGGGTTAATTGCAAGAGTTTTAGAGGACGAAAATGGCACGTATTGCTGGCATCAACATTCCGCCGCACCAACATTCTGAAATTGGCCTGACAGCTATTTTTGGTATTGGACGCACCCGCGCACGCAAGATCTGCGAAGCCTGTGGCATCGCATATTCGAAGAAGGTCAAAGACTTGACTGACTCCGATCTTGAAAAGATCCGCGACCAGATCGCTCAGTTTACAATTGAGGGTGATCTGCGCCGCGAAACAACCATGAACATCAAGCGTTTGATGGACATTGGTTGCTACCGTGGATTCCGTCACCGCCGCGGTTTGCCGATGCGCGGTCAACGCACACGTACCAACGCTCGCACTCGCAAAGGCCCACGTAAGGCTGCTGCGTCATTGAAGAAATAAAAGGGATTGAGAGACCACTATGGCAAAGGCTCCCGCTAATAACGCAGCACAACGCGTACGCAAGAAGGTTCGTAAGAACGTTGCAGACGGCATTGCACACGTGCACGCTTCGTTCAACAACACGATCATTACCATCACCGATCGCCAAGGCAACGCGTTGTCTTGGGCATCGTCCGGTGGTCAAGGTTTCAAGGGTTCGCGTAAGTCCACTCCTTTCGCCGCGCAGGTCGCGTCTGAAGTAGCCGGTCGCGCAGCTCTGGAACAAGGCATTAAGAATCTGGACGTAGAGATCAAGGGCCCAGGCCCCGGTCGCGAGTCTTCGGTTCGTGCCTTGGCAGCCCTGGGCATTCGCATCAATATGATCGCGGATGTAACACCAGTGCCGCACAACGGTTGCCGCCCTCAAAAGCGCCGCCGTATTTAATTTCAACCAAGCCCACCGCCACCAACTTTTGTTGGTGGCTCGCGCGTTTCTACGCGTCAGATGACATAAAAGGAAGTTCAAGTGGCACGTTACCTCGGCCCTAAGGCCAAACTATCCCGCCGTGAAGGCACCGACTTGTTCTTGAAGAGCGCGCGTCGCTCTATCGCAGACAAGGCGAAATTTGACTCCAAACCAGGTCAGCACGGCCGCACTTCTGGTGCACGTACGTCCGACTACGGTTTGCAGTTGCGCGAAAAGCA
Organism: Rhodoferax sp.; assembly: GCF_013297935.1. Classification (GTDB taxonomy): domain Bacteria; phylum Pseudomonadota; class Gammaproteobacteria; order Burkholderiales; family Burkholderiaceae_C; genus Allorhodoferax. Next base: position 87,171 of record NZ_JAAFIX010000012.1, read on the forward strand.
AAAAGTGAAGCGCATGTATGGCGTCTTGGAGCGTCAGTTCCGCCGTTACTTTGCAGAAGCTGATCGTCGTCGCGGCAATACAGGTGCGAACCTGATGGTATTGCTCGAGTCCCGTCTCGACAACGTGGTGTATCGCATGGGCTTCGGTTCTACCCGCGCGGAAGCACGTCAGTTGGTGTCCCACAAAGCCATGACAGTGAACGGGTCCCCCGTGAACATTCCGTCTTACATGGTGAAGGCTGGTGATGTCATTGCTGTTCGCGATAAATCCAAAAAGCAAAACCGTATCGTTGAAGCTTTGCAGTTGGCTCAGCAAGTTGGTTTGCCAGCTTGGGTTGAAGTTAACGTGGAAAAAGCCGAAGGCACATTTAAAACTGTTCCAGATCGCGACCAGTTCGGTGCAGACATCAACGAATCCTTGATCGTTGAGTTGTATTCCCGTTAATTCCGGGATTTTGTAATCGTTCCTTCGCGGCGGGGCACCGCTGCGGAGGTACTTCACCAGCCTTACCGATGTAACGAGTCGGGGGTATTGAGAGGAAGTTTGCATGCAAAACAATTTGTTGAAGCCCAAGTCGATCAGCGTTGAACAGCTCGGATTGAATCGTGCGAAAGTTGCTTTGGAGCCTTTTGAGCGCGGTTATGGACACACACTTGGAAACGCGTTGCGCCGCGTGCTGTTGTCTTCAATGCCTGGCTTTGCTGCGACCGAGGTGACAATCGCTGGCGTATTGCATGAGTACTCGTCGATCGACGGTGTTCAAGAAGATGTTGTGAACATTTTGTTGAACCTCAAGGGTGTTGTCTTCAAATTGCACAATCGCGAAGAAGTAACTTTGAGCTTGCGCAAAGATAGCGAAGGCGTGGTTACTGCAGCTGATATTCAGACGCCGCACGATGTAGAGATCATCAATCCCGAGCACGTCATTGCTAATCTTTCTCATGGTGGAAAGCTGGACATGCAGATCAAGGTCGAAAAAGGCCGTGGATACGTGCCTGGTAGCATGCGTCGGTATGCGGACGAACCCAACAAGTCGATTGGTCGCATAGTTCTCGATGCATCGTTCTCGCCAGTCCGTCGCGTTAGCTACACCGTAGAAAGCGCTCGGGTTGAGCAGCGAACAGACCTAGACAAGCTGGTCGTTGAGATCGAAACCAACGGCGCGGTGACTGCTGAAGATGCGGTGCGTGCTTCTGCTAAAATTTTGGTTGAGCAGTTGGCTGTGTTCGCGCAGCTTGAAGGCAGCGAGTTGGATGCATTCACTGCGCCCGCTCCACGTGGTAACACTCAGTTCGATCCAATTCTGTTGCGTCCTGTAGACGAGCTCGAACTCACAGTTCGCTCCGCGAACTGCTTGAAGGCTGAGAACATCTACTATATCGGTGACCTGATTCAGCGTACCGAAAATGAGTTGCTCAAGACACCTAATCTGGGTCGTAAGTCCTTGAATGAAATCAAGGAAGTGCTGGCCTCGCGCGGTTTGACTTTGGGTATGAAATTGGAAAGCTGGCCACCAGCTTCCCTGGAAAAGCGTTAATTTTTTGAACCCTCTCGTGGGGTTCCGTGCATCGGACAGTACCTGATACGGCTGTCCGTTATATAACTGAAGGAAACTAAAAATGCGTCACGGACACGGTCTACGTAAATTGAACCGCACTAGCTCACATCGTTTGGCTATGTTGCGCAACATGATGAATTCGCTCATCGAACACGAGGCGATCAAAACTACAGTGCCAAAGGCCAAAGAGTTGCGCCGCGTCGTCGAGCCAATGATCACCTTGGCTAAAGAAGCTACTGTGGCAAATCGCCGCTTGGCGTTTGACCGCCTGCGTGATCGGGATAGCGTCACCAAGTTGTTTGACGTCTTGGGCCCACGTTTCAAGGCGCGTCCTGGTGGTTACACACGTATTCTGAAGATGGGTTACCGTGTTGGCGACAACGCGCCCATGGCTTTGGTCGAATTGGTTGAGCGTTCTGAAGAAGTTTCTGCAACTTCTGAAGAAGTGAAGGCTTAATAGGTTATAATTAAAGTCTTGACGCGGAGTGGAGCAGCCTGGTAGCTCGTTGGGCTCATAACCCAAAGGT
>NZ_JAAFIX010000013.1 GCF_013297935.1 Rhodoferax sp.
TGGAGTGTGTTTGTGACACGGCCGCTGTCTGCTTCTCTGTTGGTAGCAGCTCTTGCTTTGCTGGTGGTGGTGATGCTGCCGTCTATCAAGGCTAAGCGGGAGGAGGCGTTTGTGGAGGATTGATGTTGGGCTAGCCCGGGCAGACATGATGTAATTTCGCATCAAAAATAAAGGAGACCCCGATGACTGCACTACGTTGGATACTGATTGGATTGTGTTTAGCCACCACCGGAATGACGGCGTCGGCCCAAATCAAAATTGGCCAGACCACGGGGGTCACCGGTGCGGTGGCCGCCACCGTCAAGGAAAGCAGTCTCGGGGCTCAGCTCTACCTGGACGCCACCAATGCCAAAGGTGGCGTGAATGGCGAAAAAATCGAACTCATCACCCTGGACGATAAGTTCGACACCCAGCTGGCGGCCACCAATGCCCGCGAGCTGATAGAGCAACGCGGTGTGTTGGCGCTTTTCATGACGCGCGGCACCCCTCACACCGAAGCCATTCTCCCCTTGCTCGATCAGCATGGCGTGGCACTCATTGCACCCTCCACCGGCGCCATGGTGCTGCACCAGCCGCTGAAGAAACATGTGTTCAACGTGCGCGCCACCTACCAACGGGAGGCCGAGCGGGCCATCACCCATTTGGCCGCTACCGGTGTGACACGCATCGGAGTGATTCACGTTGATGACAGCTTCGGTGCGGACGGACTGGAAGGCACCCAGAAAGGGCTGACTGCTGCCAAGCTCAACGCGATTGCCGTTTCCAAATTCGACCGTAGCAAGCCGGACTTTTCACAGATAGTGCCAGCCATGGCCAAACTCAGCCCGCAGGCCGTGATGGTGATCGGATCGGGTACTGCAGTGGTCGAGGCGATACGCGGCCTCAAAGCGGCGGGCAGCGGGGCACAGTTTGTGACCCTGTCCAACAACGCATCGGGCGGCTTCATCAAGCTGCTGGGCGACGACGCGCGAGGAGTCATCGTGAGCCAGGTGCTGCCGCAATCCCAGAACTACGCCATCGTGCAAGAGGCCGCCGGCCTGGCCAAGGCGAGAGACATTCTCGACGTCAGCCCCGCCATGCTGGAAGGCTTTGTATCGGCCAAGGTGCTGGTCGAAGCCTTGCGCCGCGCCGGGCCGAAAGCGACACGGGAGAAACTGCAAACCGCCCTGGAGGGCATCAGCCGCTTCGATCTTGGGGGGCTGAGCCTGAGCTTCAGCACCACCGACCACACCGGCCTGGATTTTGCAGACCTCTCCATCATTACCGCATCGGGCAAATTCCGTCGCTGAGCACTCGCTAGCAAAACGCTCAACAGTTGCTTTACAAAGTTTTACGCGAGGGCGGTAAACGGCCAATTGCTCTAAGGGGTTAAGTACACATGGCAAGTTCGCCATGCACTGAAACTGAATATGTTGAAACAATCTCTGATCGCTACTGCTTTGGTTATCTCCACGTTTGGCGCTTTTGCCCAAGCACCTGCTGCGACGCCCGCAGCACCTGCCGCCGCGACAGCACCCGCTCCCGCAAAGGCACCTGAAGCCGCGAAAGAGAAGCACGCCGAACACAAGGAAAAACACGATGCGATGAAGGCCAAGCACGAAGCCCGCAAAGCTGAACGTGCAGCCAAGAAAGCCAAGCATCTGGAAGCCAAGGGCACCATGCCGGCAACTCCTGCAGTGCCTGCAGCACCAGCGGTACCTGCCGCCAAATAAAGCGCCCCGTGGCGATCTGCGCCGCAGCGAAAGGCCATCTCCGGATGGCCTTTTTTTGTTGCTTGGGGTGGAGCGCCGGCCAGGTGCCTGACCGGTGCGACAGGGACCGGCGAAGACAACCGGTATATTGAGACTCGTCTCTTTCTAACGGGGTTCTATCTCATGCGCATCTGGCAAAAACCGGTCTCTGTAGAGATCCTCACCCGCATCAGCAAAAACACTGCCGTCGAGCACCTCGGGCTCGAATTCACAGAGGTCGGCGACGACTATCTGGTGGGCCGCATTCCGGTGGACCACCGCACGCACCAACCCTTCGGCCTGCTGCACGGCGGCGTGTCTGTGGTGCTCGCAGAAACACTGGGCTCGTGCGGCGCGGGCTTTGCGATTGCGGAAGGCTACAACGCGGTAGGACTGGACATCAATGCCAACCACCTCAAGGGGGTGAAGACAGGCTGGGTCACCGGCATCGCCCGTCCGGTGCACATCGGGCGGACGACCCATGTGTGGCAGATCGACATGCGCAACGAGGCGGGCGAAATGACCTGCGTGTCACGCCTGACCATGGCCATCTTGGCACCCCGCTGAAGATTGCATACGCGCTGCCCGGCGCATGGCCTTGTACAAGAAGACAAGCCACGCCATACTGCACTGACAAGCTCCCCCCCTGACCGTGATCACCAGCCCAAGCATGACCCGCAGAACCGCGCTGATGGCAGCCGGCGCACTGGCTTGTGCCGGTGAAAGCGGGGCAAAAGGCACCGCTCTCAGAATCACAGCGCCTGCGGATGTTTTTCTGGACTACGGACTTTTTCTGGCGGGGCGCGATATTGCAGATATCCGGAGCTTTGACGGCCCCTACGCCCGGCGCGATGTCATGGAACTGGCAGTGCTGGTCCGCGAAATACGCCGGCAATTGCCCGGCATGGCGACCGAGTTTGTGCCCATCGACAGCTACCAACGGGCCTTGCTGGAACTGCGCGCCGGACGCATCAGCGCACTGGGCACCACCGTCTGGCGGTCGGACCTGGAGGCACTGGGTCAAGACGTTATTCCCTCGCCCGCGCTATTGCAGAAGGGCGAATTTGTTGTGGGGCTGTTTACCGGCCCGCTCAATACCCGGGCCAAGCGGGCGCGCAGTCTGGCAGAGCTGCGAACACTGACCGCTGTTTCAAATAGCGACTGGAGCGTGGACTGGCAAACGCTGCAGGGCTTGGGCTTTCGGGTAGTCAACGACGTCAAGACCTGGCGCCAAATGGTGCTCTCCGTCGCCCGGGGCCGGGCCGACGTCCTGCTGGCCCCCTTCCCCAACCGTGAGGACCTGTTGCTGGAGGCGGAAGGTGTGAGCCTGCACCCGATCAACAACGTGGCGCTGGCCCTGCAGGGCTCACGGCACATGGCCGCAGCAAACACGCCCGAAGGACAAGCCATTGCAGCTAAGGTGTTCCCGGCCTTGGCCGCAATGGCCGGCAAAGGCCAACTCCAGCGCGCGTACCAGGAATGCGGCTTTATCCACCAGCGCACCGCCAAGTGGCCGGTGCTCAACGCCTAAGCGTGTCGTGAGGCAACGGACCCTGCCCCCTTGCCACTCGCCGTATGCCCGGGGCGGGCTGGCATATTCGCTACTGGTTTGTGCGCTGCTGGTTTGGGCGCCTGCAGCGCTGGCACAGCCGGACAACGAAGACCCCGCCAACCACTACTACCGCTACACCAACGCCCAGCTGGAGGCGGTGTGCGACGCCATGTCCCCGAGCCGTTACATCAGTGGCTTAACCGACGGCGGCTGGGGCTCGCTGGGCATCGGTGGGAGATCCTATTTTTACCGCTCGGCCTGCTACCTGGAGCTGGTGCGGCGCACCGGCCGGGCCGAACTTTGCCCCAAGGTCATAGAGCGCCGCTCCCTGCTGGGTGATGGCTCCGCCCACTCACCGAAAGCCTGCGCTGAGGTGGCGGCGGCTTACCAGGCACGCGAGACACAAAGCGCACAAAGTCTGGCGGCCTTCAAGGCATCGGTAGAGGGGGCCTTTAAGCCCACCGGGCTGCAGGTGCAGCCACTGCCGGGAGGAGGCTGGCGCGTAGAGGTGCAAACCGAGGGCCAGCGTGCGGGCAACTATCAGCTGCAACTCATCAAGGTGCGTGATGGCACGGTCTTGCGCCAGGAAAACCTAGCCCTGCCCGGGCCGCAAGCGTTTCACTGGGAGCTGAGCCGCACCGAGGTGATTGGCGCCAGACCGCTGCCCGACATTTTCCCGATGGCGGTTTTGATGGACTACCTCGTGCCCGCCAGCGCCAGCCGGCCTGCCGGCACGCACAGCACCGGCATACGCAACTTCACGCTCTCTGCCGAGTAGCCCGCCCTCAGGCGGACTCGCCGCTGCTGCGGGCCATGCGCTCGCTTTTCCAGTACACATCGTCGCCCACCGTGCCATCGGTCCGGTAGCGGTTGAGCACACGGGAGAACACAAACATCAGGTCGCTGAGGCGGTTGAGGTACTGGCGGGGGGTGTCTTTGAGGGCCTCTTCGTTACCCAGTGCCACCACCGCGCGCTCGGCGCGGCGGGCCACGGTGCGGCACACATGCGCCAGCGATGCTGCGCGGGTGCCTGCGGGCAAAATGAACTCCTCCAGGCGCGGTAGCGCGGCGTTGTGTTCTGCCAAAGCCTCGTCCAGGGCCAGCACCGCTTCGTGCTTGAGCAATTCAAACCCGGGGATCGACAGTTCGCCCCCCAGATTAAAAAGCTGATGCTGGATTTCAACCAGCAGGTCGCGCACCGCAGGCGGCATGTCTTCGCACAGCAGCACACCGAGGTGACTGTTGAGCTCGTCCACATCGCCCATGGCGTGCACGCGCAAGCTGTTTTTAGAAACACGGGTGTTGTCGCCCAGCCCCGTGGTGCCGTTGTCCCCGGTGCGGGTGGCGATTTGTGTGAGTCGGTTTGCCATGGGCCCATTGTGGCAGGCACCTAGGCTGCGTGCCCGCCATCAAAGTGACAGCCCTGCGCGCTGCACAGATTCCTACAATGGCGAAAACTAGGAGACACGCCATGAACGCCCCCACCACCCTGAACCACCTCTTGCCCCAGGTGAACTTGCGCGAGGTGCCCACTGCTTTGCTAGACGCGCTCAAAGCCCGCTTTGGCGACCAGCTTTCCACCGCGCTGGTGGTGCGCGAGCAGCACGGGCGGGACGAATCGGCGTTTGATGTGCCGCCGCCGTCGGCCGTGGTGTTTGCCCAGAGCACACAAGATGTGAGCGATGCGGTGGCCTTGGCTGCGCAGTACCGCGTTCCGGTGATTCCTTTCGGCGTGGGCTCCTCGCTCGAAGGGCACTTGCTAGCGGTACAAGGCGGCATCAGCCTGGATGTGAGCCGCATGAACAAGGTGTTGTCCATCAACGCCGAAGACCTGACCGTGACCGTGCAGCCCGGCGTGACGCGCAAGCAGCTCAATGACGAGGTCAAGTCCACTGGCCTCTTCTTCCCCATCGACCCCGGCGCGGACGCGACCATTGGCGGCATGAGCGCCACGCGCGCCAGCGGCACCAACGCCGTGCGCTACGGCACCATGCGCGAAAACGTGCTGGCGCTCGAAGTGGTAACCGCCAGCGGAGAAGTCATCCGCACCGGCACCCGCGCCAAGAAAAGCAGCGCCGGCTACGACCTGACCCGCCTGATGGTGGGCAGCGAAGGCACGCTGGGCGTGATTACCGAGGTCACCGTCAAGCTCTACCCGCTGCCCGAGGCGGTGATGGCAGCCACCTGCTCATTCGCCAGTCTGGCCGATGCGGTGAACACCACCATCCAGATCATCCAGATGGGCGTGCCGATTGCACGCTGCGAGCTGCTGGACGAGAACACCATCCGCATGGTCAACGTGCATTCCAAACTGAGCCTGCCGGAGAGCTCGATGCTGCTGCTGGAGTTCCACGGCTCACCCGATGGCGTGAAAGAGCAAGTGGCCGTGGTGCAGGAGATTGCGGGCGAGCATGGCGCTGCTGCTTTCGCCTGGGCCGAGACGCCCGAGGAGCGCACCCGCCTGTGGACGGCGCGGCACAACGCCTACTTTGCCGGCGTGCAGTCGCGCCCGGGTTGCAAGGCGATTACCACCGACACCTGCGTGCCCATCTCCAGCCTGGCCGACGCGCTGCTGGACTCGGTCACCGAGGCGCAAGAGGCCGGCCTGCCCTACTTCATGGTGGGCCATGTGGGCGACGGCAACTTCCACATGGGCTACCTGATTGACCCCGCGAAACCCGAAGAGCGCGAACTGGCCGAGAAGCTGAACCACCAGCTGGTGGAGCGCGCGCTGAAGCTGGGTGGCACCTGCACCGGCGAACACGGTGTGGGCCTGCACAAGCAGGGCTTTCTGGTGGACGAGACCGGCGTGGGCGCGGTGGACATGATGCGCACCATCAAGCGCGCGCTGGACCCGCACAACATCCTGAACCCCGGCAAGATCTTTTCGCTATAAATTTTGTAGCTGCTGGCGCATATTCCACGAGGGCTAGCAGCCGTTTTGACACTTAATGCAGGCAAGGAGTTAGCCATGGGAATCATGTTCTGGATCGTTCTGGCGGTCGCGGTGTTTTACCTGATCAGCCTCTACAACGGGCTGGTCGAAGTCAAGAATGCGGTGTCCAAGGCCTGGTCCAACATCGACGTACTGCTCAAACAGCGCCACGACGAGCTGCCCAAGCTTATTGACACCTGCAAGCAGTACATGCAGCACGAGCAGGCCACCCTGGAGAAGGTGATTGCCGCGCGGGCCCAAGTGTCCAGCGCCCGCGAATCGCAGAATGTGGCGGCGGTCGGCCGGGCAGAAACCGGCTTGCGCAGCGGCCTGGGCCAGCTGTTCGCTTTGGCCGAGAGCTACCCCGACCTCAAGGCCAACGAGCAGTTTGTGCAGCTGCAGGCCCGCATCAGCAGCCTGGAAAACAGCATTGCCGACCGGCGCGAGTTTTACAACGAGTCGGTCAACATCAACAACGTGCGCATCGAGCAGTTTCCCGGCGTGCTGGTGGCGCGCTTCTTCAACTTCAAGGCCTTTGACTTGCTCAAGTTCAGCGCCGAGGAGCTGACCGACGTGGACATCGGCGCCCGCTTCAAAGCCTGAGCGGGGGCGGCGTGGACTTGGGACTCACAGGCCTGCGCTGGCTGCGCAGCCAGAGCCTGAACGGCCTGCTGGCGGCGGCCTATTTCGGTGCTGCGGGCGCGGCCATGCAGGTGGGGCCGGGGCCCGCGCAACGCTGGTGCCTGGCCGCGACCAGCGCCATCGGACTGCTGGCGTGGGGCGCGGCCCTGCGCCGTGCCCGGGCGATTGCCAACATCGCCACCTCGCGCATTGCCTCGGCCGCGCAGGGCTATGTGGAGCTGCAAGGCCGCACCACGACCACCGACCTGATCTACAGCCCGCTGTCCCGGACGCCCTGCATCTGGTACCGCTACCGGACCTACGCGCGCGACAACCGCGAGAAAGAATGGCGGGAGATAGACAGCGGCATCAGCAGTGCCACCTTTGACCTGCTCGACGGGAGCGGGAGTTGCACCATTGACCCCGACCACGCCGAAGTCATAGGGGCCGAGGTGACGACCCGCTACGCCGACGAGCACAAGCACGTTGAAGAACTCTTGCACGGCGGCCGCACCCTCTACGCGCTGGGCGAGTTCATCACGATCGGCGGCGCCAACTCCGCGCTGAGCCTGCGCGAAGACGTGAACGCCCTGCTCGCCAGCTGGAAACAAAACCCGGTGGACTTGCAACGCCGCTTCGACCTGAACCGCGACGGCGAGATCGACCTCCAGGAGTGGGAGCTGGCCCGCCGCTTGGCCACCCGCACGGTAGAGAAAGAGCACCGCAACATCCGCGCGCAAGCCGGCGTGCATATGCTGCGGGCGCCCCAAGATGGGCGCTTGTTTTTGCTCTCCCCCCTTTCACCCCAAGCCCTGCGCAGGCGCTACCTGTGGTGGAGCGCCCTGCACCTGGGTGTGTGCCTTGGCGGGGCCTTCATGGCGATGAAAGTGCTCCTAATTGAATAGCTAAAAGCGCAATATCTGCGAGGGCTAAGCCCTTGTTTTGCCCTCAATATGCTCAATAAGGCCACACCGGGTTGGCCACCGACATGTCGACCTTGCGCACCGTGCTGTGGTCGTTGGTGGAGGTGTTCGCGTACAGCAGGGCGGGTTCAGCGGCAAACCCGAAAGCTGCCACCTGAGCCGCAGCCGCTGCGGAGTAGCGCACGCCCCACACATCAAACGTCGCACGGTGGTCCCGCCCGGTGATCCACGACAGGGTGATCAGCAGGTTGTCGTTGCCGCTCGGGCTGGGCTTGGTGGCATAGGTGCTGTAGCCTAGCTTGGCGCGGTTGGCGGCCCAGTCTGCGGCGGCTACCGCGTCAAACTGGCGCTGATGCAAGTAGAGCAAGGTCACGATGTCCCAGCCCGTTGCAATATCGGCCTGGCGCTGGGCCCAGTAGTGCACCCATTGCATGTAGAAAGCCATGCGCTCGCCGTTTTGCACCGCATAGGCGGCATCGCCCCAGATGCGCTGGTAGGCCCCCTCGACCGGGTCGGCCTCCGCTTTGGCGGCCTTGATCATGTTGAAGGCGCTCAAGTAGGCCACCCGGTTGTTCGAGCGGTTGTCGCCCAACTCCCGCAACATGCGCCAGCCCTTGCGCAGGGGGAACAGGTTGTTAGACACCTCGGTACTGCGGTCGTCGTAGACCTTGTGCATGCCCTTTTGCAGGTTGTGCCCGACTTCGTGGCTTTCGCCCCAGCCACGGGGGTTCAGGCCCCAGTCCTGGTCGTAGGGGTTGCCGGAGCAGCCGCTGCCACAGGCGGCGTAGTTGTCCACGTTGATGTGCTGGGTGCCCGGCATGCGATGCATAGCGGCATCGGTGCAGTTCCAGCCGAGTTGGGTACACATGGCTTGCACATGGGCTGTGAGGGTTTTGCCCGGCACCGCAAAGCCGGCCAGTTGGTACAGGTCTTCAAAAAAGAGGGTTTTCACCTCGGACAAGAAGCGGTCAATATCGCCGCCAAAGTCCGTGTTGATCACGGCGCGCATTTTGTCCGCACGGGAATGGATTTCGATGCCCGCCAGTTTGATCTCCGCCCACTCGTGCTGGGCCGTATTGAGCGCCGCGACAAAGGCCGGCTGGTCGCCGGCACCGGCCGATTGGTCCAGGAACGGATGGCGGGCCACCCCACGCAGCCGCAGGCGCACGGTCTGGGCCGGTGTCGCCGCGCTGAACACGAGCTGCAGTGTGCCGCCGTAGGGGCTGTTGATCTGCACCGGCTGCCCGGAGGTCAGGGCCATATCCGGGCTCGCCAGAAAGCGGGGGCGGTTGTAGCGGTTCGGGTCCCACAAGCGTGTGGAGCCTGACCGCTGCGTATTCAAGCGCAAGGCCACGGTGGCGCTACCCGCGCTGAGCAGCTCCACCGTCACCGGCTTGCCCGGAGCCGCCAGGCGGCCGATGGCGGTGAAACCGCTGGCGGACGGTAGGGTGACGTCCACTGTTTCGTCGGTGCCGCTCACGGCCATGCCGGTAGTGAGTGCACTCGCAAAGCTGCCAAGGTCGGCCTGTGCCGTGGCGGTCGGGCGCACATAGGCCACCAGGGCATCGGCAATCAGGGCTTTCTGAAAAGCGGCCGGCTGGCTGGTTTTGTCCAGGGGGTAGCGCATCTGGCGGCGCACCACATCACCCCAGAGCACCAGATAGCGCAGCACCTCAGTGTCGACAGTGGCAAACAGGTTCTGTCCGGCGCGGTTGAAGGTGTCAATCTGGCTGCGCAAGGCATCCACCGGCGTCAACAGGCCGGACTGCAGGCCCGCGACACCGGAGCAATCTGTTTTGCCCGCATTCACCGTGCAAGGGCCCCAGTCATACGACATGCTGAAACTGTCAGACGCCAGCAGACTCAGCATCACGCGGGTCTTGGCGAACTGGTCACTCGCGGTTGCGTTGGTGGCCGCGCTCCGGCCCGGGGCCACTTTGTCACTCGCCCAGTAGTTGCCGCCATAGGGGCCGAACTGCAGGCCCATGCCGGCCAGCACCTGGATGGCCGAGTCACTGGTCCAGTTGGACTTGGTGTGCACATAGAGCACCGGCCGGCCCGCGGCCACCAAGGCTCGCACGGAGGCCTCCAGCCCGGCATTGGCGCTCAGGTCGCCGCCCACCACCAACAGATGCGCAGTGGCGGCACACGCCGGGGTGGTGATGAAGTCACAGGCGATGGTGGTGACCGGCACACCGGCTTTCACAAAACCTGCAGCAGCTTGGGTCGCAGGGATGCCCGCAAACGCGACCTTCAGACTCGCGGGCAAGGCGGCCGCCGCATCCGCCGACACCAGCCAGGCCAGCAGGCGCTGAAAGGCCGGGCGGTAGGCCACCAACTCGTTGTTATTGAACTTGGCTAGGACCTGCACGCCAAAACCTGCACTGCGGCCACCACCGGCCACGCTGATGCTAGCCAAGGCGTTGCCCTGGTCGCCCACGATCAGGGGTTGCGCTGTGGCGGTGTTGCGGGGCTGCACCCAGTAGCTCCACTGGCTGGGGTCGTATTCGGTACTCACCCCTTGGTAGAGGCTGCTGGTGCGGGCAGCTTGCGCCTGGGTGATTTGCTGCTGGGCGTATTGGGCGTGTTGCGCCACGACCTTGGCATCGGTGAGTGCCGAGGCATCGCCACTGGCCAGTGCCTGGGTCACTGCGGTGTTGGCAGCGGGGGCCGGTACGGGGGCCGACACGCCCGCCGGCGTGGAGCCGGAGCCTCCTCCGCCATCGCCACCGCCGCCGCAGGCAACCAGAAAGGCGGTAAGACAGGCGGTGGCGGCAGCCCGCGCTGAAATAAGGGCGGGGCTGCGCTCAGGGACAGCCTGGCTAAGGGGGCTGATAGGGCTCACGGGGTTCACAACGGGTCTCCGCCCCGCGTCTCCATTGCGCAGGGTCGGGGGGATTCTCCGGGCGATCCGGCGCCCCCGACCGTCAGGCTGACAGCCCGCAACACGGCTTACAAACCCTTACCTGCCCCGGGGTAAAGCCTTCACAAGCGCCACTTAGGCGCTGGTTGCCGGTGGCTCAGAGGACCGCGACTTCGGCAATCGCGTTGGCTAGGTACTCGATTTTTTGCTGCATATCGGCATCGGTGTCGGCATGGCGCACCGCAATGCCGCGGAAGGTGTCTTGCACCGCCAGGAACGCATCGACCACCGCCGGATCAAAGTGAGCGCCCCGGCTCTCGGTGATGATGGCCACCGCGCGGTCGACCGGCACGCCGTCTTTGTAGACCTTGTTGCTGATGAGTGCGTCAAACACATCGGCCAGCGCCACGATGCGGGCGGACAAGGGAATTTGCTCCCCCCACAGGCCCTTGGGGTAGCCGGTGCCGTCCCATTTTTCCTGGTGGCAGAGCGTGAGCTCTTTGGCTACCGTGAGCAAAGGGGACACGCGGCCCAGTGTTTTTTCGGCGCGCACCAGCGCGTCGTGGCCCAGGGTGGTGTGGGTGCGCATGATGGCGACCTCATCCGGCGTCAGGCGGCCGGGCTTGAGCAGAATGCGGTCCGGAATACCCACCGTGCCCATGTCATACATCGGCACGCTGCCCACCAGCAGCTCGACGTAGGCGGGAGACAGCGCGTCGGTGTAGAGAGGATTCTTTTGCAATTCGCCGCACAAGGCCCGCACATACTGCTGCACCCGCACCAGATGGCTTTCGGTGTCGGAGTCGCGCAATTCGGCCAACGTGGCCAAAGCAAACACCACGACCTGCGCGGCGTGCAGGGCTTCGTCGGCTTCAACAACAGAGGCTGGGCTCGGATGGGTCATGCAGTTTCTCCTGAGGGCACCGGCAGAGGCGCCTGGTACAGCCACACCATTTTGCCACCGGGTGCGCGCCAGCTGGCGTGTGGTGTGGAAGTTGTTGCTTCAAAGTCCAAACTCACCAGCCACGCGCCGGGCCGCAGCTCGGCACGGGCTTTGGCGACCGCACGCGCCATGCTCTCGGGGCGCTGGAACAGGTAGACCATCTGGAAGGCGGACCAGTCCGCCTTCCAGATGTCGCCACGCGTGACACGGGCCCAAGGGCAGCGCAGCCCGCACAGCAGGCGCAGCGGCCAGCTCCACTCCATACCGTGCAGCGCGGCCTGCGGGTAGGCCAGGCGCAGCGCCTGCAGGCCATGGCCCAGGCCGCAACCGGCATCCAGCACCTGGGCACCCGCCGGCAGGGGCGCATGCGCTGGCAAGTCGGTGAACGCATCGCGTGGCGTAGGAAACAGTGGCGCATCGCGCCAGGCATTCACCGGGTACACCAGCAGCAGCAGCCCCAAAGGGAGCAACCAGGCCCAGGCGGGCATGGCGTCGGTACCGAGAGTGGACAAGGTCACCGCCAGGGACAAGGGGAAGCCCCCCGCTATCAGCAAGCGCCGCCACCAGGTGGCGCCCCACAGGCTCAGCGCCACCCCCAGCGCACTGCTCAGGCCCAAAGCCCAGTCCAGTGCGACGCCCTCCCCCAGCAAGGCGCGAAACAAAGCCCAGCAAGCAGCCCAGGCCAACACCGCAGGCAGCGGCCATTGCCAATGGGCGGGATTGAGGCGGCGCATCATGTTTAATGGACCAATAAGCCTCTAGCCCCTGTGGAATATGCGCAGAATGCTCTCATTTTCATAGCGTGTTGCAATTACCGGTTACCGCCGGGTGCCAGACGGTCGATCAAGCCATTGAGCTCTTCGAGGGAGCCGAACTGGATCACGACTTCGCCCATCTCTTCCATGCGGCCGTGGCGCTTGACGCGCTTTTTGATATGCACATCGACCTGTGCCATGAGCAGGTCGGAGAGTTCTTCTTCCACCCGCTTGATGTCGCGTGACTTCTCTTTGGTGGGCTTTTGCGGGGTGAGCGAAAACTCGGCCCCCAGCTTCTTGACCAGGCTCTCCGCCTCGCGCACCGACATTTTTTTGGTGGCAATCTGGTTGGCGGCCGTGATCTGGGTGGCCCGGTCCAGCGCCAGCAAGGCACGGGCGTGGCCCATGTCGATATCGCCCGCCATGAGCATGGTTTGCACCGGGTCGGCCAGATTCAAAAGGCGCAGCAGGTTGCTCGCCGCGCTGCGGGAGCGGCCCACCGCTTGGGCGGCGGTTTCGTGCGTGAGGCCGAACTCCTTGATCAGGCGCTGCAAGCCCTGCGCTTCTTCCAGCGGGTTCAAGTCTTCGCGCTGGATGTTTTCAATCAGCGCCATGGCGGCGGCGGCCTCGTTGGGTACGTCGCGCACCAGCACCGGCACCTCGCTCAAGCCGGCCAGCTTGGCGGCGCGGAAGCGGCGTTCACCGGCGATGATTTCATAAATGGCGCGCTTGCGGCCGTCGCCCAGATGCTGAGCGGCGTCGGCCTCATCGAGCTTGCGCACCAGAATCGGCTGCATGATGCCCTGGGCCTTGATGCTCTCGGCCAGCTCGTACAAGGCACCCTCGTCCATGTGGGTGCGCGGCTGGTAAACACCCGCCACCATGTCGGTCAGCAACAAAGTGCTGGGGTTGCCTGCACTGCTCGCAGCCGTGTCCGGGGTGGCAGCGGGCACATCTACGACTTTGGGGCCCAGCAGGGCTTCGAGACCCATGCCCAGGCCTTTGGGTTTTTTGGTGACCATGTTCTTTTCCTTATGAGATAGCTTGTTCGCTCGATGTGCCACCCGGCAGCACGCAGTTTCTGAAGAGGGTTCGGGCGCTCAGTGCCTGCAAGCGGGCATGGCCCTCGGGCCAGTCGCCCAGACCGGAGTCGGCATTCAGGTGGCCGGCGTTGCCGCAGTCCACCCATTCAGCACCCCAGGCAGAGGCGAATTGCTGCGCCCGCGCAAAGGTGCAATAGGGGTCGTTGCAGCTGCCCAGCAGCTCCGCCGCAAAAGGCAGCCGGTCCATGACGACGGGCCACCAGCTCTTGAGCGGAGCCTGCAATTCTTCGCGCTCCGGGTCCCCGGGTCCGACGAGCCAGGCCGCTTGCACGCGGTGGGTGTTTTGAGAATGCTGCGCCCAGGCCGCGGTGAGCATGCAGCCCAGACTGTGCGCCACCAACACCACCGGAGTGGGGGCGGCCAGCACGGCTTCTTCGAGCTGCATCATCCAGTCGCCGCGCAGGGGCTGCATCCAGTCGTGCTGCTGCACGCGGGTGTAGCCGTACAAGGCTTCCCAGCGGCTTTGCCAGTGGGCGGGGCCGGAGTTTTGCCATCCGGGCAGGAGAAGGACTGTCGGGGCGGAGGGTGCCATGGTTTGCTATCTATTCAGGAGCTGTTTGCGCAGGTTCCAAAAGGGCTGGAGGCCTATGGGGCTTAGAAACTACATGGTCCCGATGCGATCGACCATTTCCTGGGCGAAGGTCACAAAGGACTGCGCGCCCTTGGACTGGGGGTCGAACACCACGCCCGGCACACCGTAGCTCGGCGCTTCGGCCAGGCGCACGTTGCGGGGTATGACGGTGTTGAACACTTTGTCTCCGAAGTGCGCCTTGAGCTGCTCGCTGACCTGATTCTGGAGCGTGATGCGCGGGTCGAACATAACCCGCAACAGGCCGATGATCTGCAAGTCGTCGTTCAGGTTGGCTTTGACTTGCTTGATGGTGTTGACCAGATCGGTGAGCCCTTCGAGTGCAAAGTACTCGCACTGCATCGGCACGATCACGCCATGCGCGCAGCACAGGCCATTGAGGGTGAGCATGCTCAAGGATGGCGGGCAATCGATGAGCACAAAGTCGTACTCATGGTCCACCGCGGCCAGCGCCTGCTTGAGGCGGCGCTCACGCCGCTCCAGCTCCACCATTTCTACCTCGGCACCGGCAAGCTCGCGGTTGGCGCCCAGAATGTCGTAGCTGCAACCGCCCTCCACCAGCTTCTCGCTTTTTGCGCGGGCTTCGGCCACGGTGGCGGATTCGAGCAGCACGTCGTAGACGGTGAGTTCCAGCTTGCGCTTGTCGACACCGGAGCCCATGGTGGCGTTGCCCTGCGGGTCGAGGTCGATCATCAACACCCGCTGCCCGACCTTGGCCAGTCCGGCCGCCAGGTTCACAGTGGTAGTGGTTTTGCCGACGCCACCTTTTTGGTTGGCAACGCAGAAGATTTTGGCCATAAGACGCTCAGGGTAGGGAAACGGATAACGAAGACAGTGAAAGACTTACTTGGCGGACTGCAGGGCCAGCTTGATGCCGAAGCCCACTAGAAACACCCCGGCCAGCTTTCCCAGCACCTGACCGATACGGGGGTTGGCCCGCACGCGCTCTGCCAGAAAATGGGTCAGCAAGGTAGCGCCCAGGCCATAGAGAAAAGTGAGAAAGGCAATGGTCGCAGCCATCAGCCCATAGGTCACCAGACCTTGCTGGGTGGCACGGTCCACAAACAAAGGGAAGAAGGCCATGTAAAACAGAATAGCCTTGGGATTGAGCAAGGTGATCAGTAAGGCCTGGCGCAGGTAGTGCCCGGCCTTGATGTTCAGCACCGGCGCGGCACCGGGTTTGGCAGTCAGCATCTTGAACCCCAGCCACGCCAGGTAGGCGGCTCCCGCCCACTGCACGGCATGAAAGGCTTCGGGGTAGGCGGCCAGCAATGCCGCCACGCCGGCCACCGCCGACCACATCAACACCTGGTCCCCGAGGATGACGCCCAGCGTAGCCGCCAGCCCACCGCGGATACCGCCCTTGCTGGTCGACGTGACCAGCGCCAGGTTACCCGGTCCGGGGATCGCCAGAAACACGATGATGGTGATGACAAAGGTGCCGTAATCGGTGACGCCGAGCATGGATTTTCTTTCGGGGGGAAGGCGTCGAGTTTACGTTGGAAACTTCGTGGCGGGCGTGGGGTTCTAGCGGGCCGCTGTGAACTGGGTAACGGAGTGTTGTTTCACGTGAAACCTCTTTGGCGCACCTTGCTCATTTGACGGTTGCTCGGGGGCTTTGGCTCTGGGCTCGCGACGTGACAGGGGCACACCCCGCCGTTCGTGTCCCCCGCCCGCTGCGCGGGCTCCTCCTTGACCTCACTTTGGGGTATGCCCCTGCCACATCGCTGCGAAGAGGACTCGAAGGTGCCGACCGCAGCTTTGCCAGCACTTTCGCTAGATGGGTCGGGGTTGGCGTTTTGCGCAGGTCAAGGAGGAGCCCGCACAGCGGGCGGGGGACACGGAGCAAAACGCCAACCCCGACCCATCTCCACAGGCTACAAGACCTTAGGCGACTGCCCTCTTCCGCATCCACACAATGCACCGCTCTGCATCCAACCCCGGCACAGACAGTTGTTCCACGTGAAACACGTCCACCGATGCAGGCAGCGCAGCCATCTCATCCGCAGGGTGCTTGCCCTTCATGCCCATCCACACGCCGTGCTCTGCCAAGGCTTTTTCAGACCAGGTGGTGAAATCCACCAGTGAAGCAAAAGCCCGCGAGCTCACCACATCGTAGGGCTCCGCCAAACTCTCTACCCGGGCATGAATGCCCCGCAGATTCGGCAACTTGAGCGTCACCGCCACCTGCTGAATGAAGGCGGCCTTCTTGGCCACCGTGTCGACACAGTGCACCGTGATGTGCGGGCAGCAAATAGCGATCACGATGCCCGGCAAGCCCGCACCGGAACCCACATCCAGCAGACGCGGCTTGTCGCCACACAGACCGGCAGACTGCTGCGCCGCCAACTGCTTCTGCAACGGTGGGATGGCGGCCAGACTGTCAAACAAGTGGTGCGTCAGCATTTCGGCCGGGTCCCGCACGGCAGTCAGGTTGTAGACCTTGGTCCACTTCTGGATCAAGGCCATGTATTCCAGCAAAGCCGCAGACTGCTGCGACTCCAAGACCAGGCCTAGCGCAGCGCAAGCTTGCGCCAACTGATCAGCGTGCCCTGCCCCGCTCATACCGACTCCGCCTTCTCAACGAAGCCGCGGAAGTTGCCTTTTTTCAAGTGAATCATCAGCAAGGAAATAGTGGCGGGGGTGATGCCGGACAGGCGCGATGCCTGGCCCAGCGTCTCTGGTTTGAATTTGCTCAAGCGCTGGCGCGCCTCAATGCTCAGGGCCGTGACCTGCATGTAGTCCAGGTCTTCAGGCAAGCGCAGGTTCTCATAGTGGGCCGCGCGCTCCACCTCATCTTTCTGGCGGTCGATATAGCCGGAGTACTTGGCGGCAATCTCCACCTGCTCCACCACCGCCGCCACAAAGGCCGCCTCCGCCAGATCCGTGGTGGGCAGGCCGGATGTTTCACGTGAAACAGTGTCCAGCAAATCGCGGTTGGCGTATTTGCCGTGGTCCAAAGACATCAGGCCGCCGTAGCTCACATTCGGTCTGCGCAACAAGTCGGCAAGGTTGTACTCATGCTCGATCGACTTGCCCAGCACCCGCTCGGATTCTTCAGCCGCCAGGTTGCGGGGGTTGACCCAGATGCTGCGCAGACGTTCTGTTTCACGTGAAACAGCGTCCCGCTTGCGGCAGAAAGCATCCCAACGGGCGTTATCCACCAACCCCAGCTCGCGACCTACTTCGGTCAAACGGGCATCGGCATTGTCTTCACGCAGCTGCAAGCGGAACTCCGCGCGGCTGGTGAACATGCGGTAAGGCTCGGTCACACCCTTGGTGATCAGGTCGTCGACCAGCACACCCAGATAAGCTTGGTCCCGGCCGGGCAACCAACTGTCGCCGCTGTAGCTGGCCGCACCGGCAGCGCTCAGCGCCACATCGCCGCCGCCCATGGCGCGTACTTGCAGCGCAGCGTTGATGCCGGCAAACATGCCTTGCGCCGCCGCCTCTTCATAGCCGGTGGTGCCGTTGATCTGCCCGGCAAAAAACAGCCCTCCAATCTGGCGTGTCTCAAAACTGCTCTTCAGGCTGCGCGGGTCAAAGTAGTCGTACTCGATGGCGTAACCGGGCCGCAAAATATGAGCGTTCTCCAAGCCGGCCATGCTGCGCACCAGGTCGTACTGAATGTCGAAAGGCAGGCTGGTGCTAATGCCGTTGGGGTAGTACTCGTGGGTCGTCAGGCCCTCGGGTTCCAGAAAAATCTGATGGCTGTCTTTGTCGGCGAAGCGGTTGATCTTGTCTTCCACGCTCGGGCAGTAGCGCGGGCCCACGCCCTCGATCTTGCCGGTGAACATGGGGCTGCGGTCGAAGCCGCTGCGAATGATGTCGTGCGTGCGCTCGTTGGTGTGGGTAATCCAGCATGGCACTTGTTGCGGGTGCATGGCCACATTGCCCATGAAGCTCACCACTGGCATCATATCGCTCATGCCACCGGGCACGCCGTCGCCGGGCTGGATGATGCACTTGCTGAAGTCAATGCTGCGGCCGTCAATGCGCGGCGGCGTGCCGGTCTTGAGGCGGCCTTGGGGCAGCTTCAGTTCTTTGAGTCGGGCAGACAGCGACACGGCAGGCGGGTCCCCTGCCCGTCCGGCGGCGTAGTTGTTCAGGCCCACATGGATCTTGCCGTCCAGAAAAGTACCCGCCGTCAGCACCACGGTCTTGCCGCGGAACTGAATGCCCACTTGGGTCACCGCGCCCACCACGCGGGCGCCGTCACCATCGCCCTCGACCATCAAGTCGTCCACCGCTTGTTGGAACAGCCACAGGTTGGGCTGGTTCTCCAGCATGCGGCGGATGGCGGCCTTGTAGAGCACGCGGTCAGCCTGCGCACGGGTCGCTCGCACCGCAGGCCCCTTGCTGCTGTTAAGAATGCGGAACTGAATACCCGCCTCATCGGTGGCCAGCGCCATCGCGCCGCCCATGGCGTCGACCTCTTTCACCAGGTGGCCCTTGCCGATACCGCCGATGCTGGGGTTGCAACTCATCTGCCCCAGGGTTTCGATGTTGTGGGAGAGCAGCAGGGTTTTGCTGCCCATGCGGGCAGCCGCGAGCGCAGCTTCGGTGCCGGCATGGCCGCCGCCGACAACGATGACGTCGAATTCTTGTGGGTACAACATGGCAAGGGGGCGCGGGGGCGGACCTCGGTGCGAGTCCGGCCGGCGCAAAAAGAAAGGGAGTTGCCTATTTTAACGGCAGCTCCCCTTTTTGCCGAGTGCGGGGACTTGGCCCTGCCCAACGGCGCGGGACCGAAGAACTCAGGCCAGCGCACCCTCGCGCTTCAAGGCGTCGGGCTCCACGATATCGATGCGGCCATAGCCCAGCGCCAACACGCCTTGGCGAACAAAGTACTTCAGCTCCTTGGCCAGGGTCTGGCGGGTCACCCCGAGCATCATGGCCAGCTCCTCGTGCGACACCTGCACGCCCAGCCGGGTGTGAACCGACATGCTCATGTCACCCCGGGCCAGAGAGATCAGGCGTCGGGCCACCCGCATCCGGATCGAGCGCAACATGGTGTCTTCCACCAGCCCGAAAAGACCCCGCACCCGCGCTGCCAGCAGGCGGCTGATGCCCTGCACAAACCCGATGCGCTGCATGAGCGCCTGAAAGTCCTGCGGCGCCACCACCAGCAACGTGCCGGCCTGCAGGGCCGTGACATCGTGGGGACGCTGCTGCCCGTCGAGCAGGGTGGTTTCGCCGAACCAGGTGCCGGCCTCCAGTACCGACAAAATGCCCTCCCGCCCATCCTCACCCGAGGCAGACACGCGAAACACACCCTCCAGCACGCCATAAAACCCGCCGCTGAGCTCGCCACGGCGGTACACCACCTCTCCCGCCTGCACCTTCTGGGCCGAGGCGACCGCCAGCAATGCCTTGCGCTCCGCCAGTGGCAGACCTGCAAACCAGGGGTTGCACGACATTCTTTTTAAAAACTCTGTTTTGGAGTGTGTCATCCATTCCCCTACGGTAAATACCCTGAATTGTTAATTTTTTAACAGTTTATCAACCTCGATGCCAGTACGCTGAGACCAGTTTTAACCATGGAGGCAGTTATGCCCGCAACATCCGTGCAATCACAGGTCAGCGAACAAGAGTGGCAACTCCGCCTGGACCTGGCCGCTTGCTACCGCCTTGTCGCGCACTACGGCTGGAGCGACCTGGTGTTCACCCACATCAGTGCGCGCATCCCCGGCCCCGAGCATCACTTTCTCATCAACCCCTACGGGCTGATGTTTGACGAGATCACTGCGAGCAGTCTCGTCAAAGTCGATCAGCATTGCAATAAGCTGAATGACTCACCCCACCCCGTCAACCCGGCCGGTTTTGTCATTCATAGCGCCATCCACGAAGCGCGGGAAGACGCGGGCTGCGTGCTGCACACCCACACCCGCGCCGGCGTGGCCGTGAGCGCGCAGCAGGCCGGCATATTGCCGCTGAGCCAGCAATCCACCTTCGTGCTGGCGTCGCTGGCGTACCACGACTACGAAGGCGTGGCTTTCCGTCCCGAAGAGAAGCCCCGTCTGCAAGCCGACCTCGGGCAGGCCAACTTCATGGTGCTGCGCAACCATGGCCTGCTGGTGGTGGGCAAAACCATTGCCGACGCCTTCTTGAGCATGTACACCTTCGAGGCCACCTGCCAGATCCAACTCGGTGCGCAGACCGGAGGCGGGGCGCTCACGCGTGTGGACCCCCGCATCGTGAGCGGTGTGGCCGAGGCCATGCGCGTCCAAACCGGCGGGCTGGGCGGCGCCTTTGTCTGGCCTGCGCTGATTCGCAAACTCCAACGCATAGACCCCAGCTACCAGGATTGAACCCTTCCATGACCCCTACTGAATTTGATTACATCGTCGTTGGCGGCGGCTCAGCCGGCTGCGTGCTGGCAGGCCGCCTGAGCGAAGACCCGGCCGTCACCGTCTGCCTGCTGGAAGCCGGCGGCCCCGACACCAGCGCTTTCATTCACGCGCCCCTGGGCTTCGCGGCCACCGCGCCCCTGGGCATCTTCAACTGGAACTACGAGAGCGTGCCCCAGCCCGGCCTGGGCGGGCGGCGCGGCTTCGCACCCCGCGGCAAAGTGCTCGGCGGCAGCAGCTCACTCAATGCCATGGTCTACACCCGTGGCAACGCGGCCGACTACGAGCGCTGGGCCGGCCAGGGCAACCCCGGCTGGAGCTACCAGGACGTGCTGCCCCTGTTCAAGCAATCAGAAAACAACCAATGTTTCGGCGCTACCGCATTGCGCGGTGTGGGCGGCCCCCTGAACGTGTGCTACTTGCGCAGCCCCAGCCCGCTAAACGAAGCGTTTTTGCAGGCCTGCGAAAGCCAGGGCCTGCCCCGCACGCCCGACTACAACGGCCTGCAACAGTGGGGCTGCGCGCCGGCCCAGGTCACGCAAAAAGACGGCGAACGCTGGAGCGCCGCCAAAGGCTATGTGACCCCCCACCGGCAGCGCCCCAACCTCACCGTCATCACCCAGGCCCACACCCACAAGGTCGTGCTCGACGGCACCCACGGCGACCCGCGCGCCACCGGCGTGCACTACGACCACCAAGGCCGCACGCACGAACTGCGCGCCCGCCGCGAGGTGCTGCTGAGTGCCGGTGCCTTCGGCTCACCCCAGTTGCTGATGCTCTCGGGCGTCGGCCCGGCCGAGCACCTGCGCCACCACGGCATTCCGGTGCGGCACCCACTGCCCGGCGTCGGGCAGAACCTGCAGGACCACGTCACCACCGTGCTCATTTACCGCACCCAGCACCAGCAGGAGACCCTGGGCTTTTCGCTCAAGGGTGCGCTCAACATGGTGAAGTCGGTGTTCGAGTGGCGCGCCAAGCGCACCGGCTGGATCACCACCAACGTGGCCGAATCCCAAGCCTTCATGAAAACTCGCCCCGATGTGGAAGTGCCCGACATTCAGCTCGCGTTTTGCACTGGCATCGTGGACGACCACACCCGCAAAGCCCACCTGGGCCACGGCTACACCCTGCACGTCACGCTGATGCGCCCCAAGAGCCGCGGCAGCGTCACGCTGCAAAGCACCAAGCCGACCGACGCCCCCCTGATCGACCCGGCCTACCTGCAAGACCCTGACGACCTCGACACCCTGGTGCGCGGCACCCAGATGGGCCTGGACATCATGGAGGCCGCCGCCCTGCAGCCCTACCGCGGCAAGATGCTCTACCCCGTAGAGCGCAACAACCGGGCCCAGATCGAACAGTTCCTGCGCGACCACTCCGACACCGAGTACCACCCCATAGGCACCTGCAAAATGGGACCGGCCAGCGACCCCATGGCTGTGGTGGACGCCGAGTTGCGGGTCCACGGTATTCGCGGGCTGCGGGTGGTGGACGCGTCCATCATGCCCGACCTGGTCACCGGCAACACCAACGCCCCCACCATCATGATTGCGGAAAAAGCCGTGCAGCACATCCGGGCCGACAAAGCCGCTAGCATGCAAGCCTGACCCAACCCGAGGACGTTTATGAAGCTGTACTACTCCCAAGGCGCCTGCTCGCTCTCCCCGCATATCGTGATGCACGAAGCCGGCCTGGCGTTTGAGGCCATTCCGGCCCCCACCAAGACCCACCAGTTGCCCGACGGCACCGACTTCTACACCATCAACCCGCTGGGCTATGTGCCCTACCTGACGCTGGACGACGGCCGCAGCCTGCACGAAGGCCCGGCCATCGTGCAGTACCTCGCCGACCTGGTGCCCGAGAAAAAGCTGGCCCCGGCCCACGGCACTTTTGAGCGCTACAAGCTGCAAGAGTGGCTCACTTTCATCGGCACCGAGCTGCACAAGGGCTTCAGCCCCTTGTTCAACCCCGCCGCGCCAGACGAAACCAAAGAGCAGGCCAAGCAAAACCTGGCCAAGCGCCTGGCGTGGGTAGACAGCGAACTCGCCGGCAAAGACTACCTGCTGGGCGAACAATTCACCGTGGCCGACGCCTACCTGTTCACCGTGACCAACTGGGCTCGCATCGTGAAGGTGGACTTGAGCAGCTTTGCCAACCTGCTGACCTACCGCACCCGCGTGGGCGAACGCCCCGGTGTGCAAGCCGCCATGCGCGCTGAAGGCTTGCTGAAGTAAAGCGCTGCAGCCCCATGCAAAAAGGGCCCGCGAGGGCCCTTTTTGCTATTGTTTTAGTAGCTAATTGCGCATACAAACAAAGGGCTACAAGGCTTTTTGACGTATAGCCAAGGCTGCCCCGAGCCACAGCGCCCCCGCCGAAAACACCAAGCCTCGTGCCAAGCCACCGGGGCCATCGGCAATCCAGCCGACCACGGTGGGGCCCACGATCTGGCCCGCAGCAAACACGGTCGTGAACGCGCTGATGCCCGCGGCCCAGGCCGTGGGCGGCAGGTTGTGCCGCACCAGCGCCGTGGTGGAGGCCACCACCGACAAAAACACCGCCCCGAACAACAAGCCGGAAGCCACCACCACCGGCCACCACGCGGTGAGCGCCGGCAGAATAATGGCCACCCCCAGCAGCGCATTGAGCGTAGCGAGTGGCCGGCCATCACGGTGCTTGTCGAGCAAACGCGCCCAGATGCGGCTGGACGCGATCACCGCTACCCCGAGCAGGGCATAAAACACGGTTACCGCGGTGGCCGATATGCCTTGCGCCCGCAACAAGGCCACCACAAAGGTCATGTAGCCGATGTAGCCCACGCCAAACAAGGTGTAGCCCGCCAGCCCGAAGCGGAAGTCCGACCAATGAAACTGTTGCGGTCCGCCGGCTGCCGCTTGCGCGGCCGGCAGCGCCCAGCGCGACATCACCCGCGCCGGCCACACCAGCACAGCGGTGCACACCGCACAGGCCAGCGCCATCGCCCACCACGACCACTGCCAACCATGCGGCTGCGCCGCAAAGCGCTCCAGCAACCACGGCACCAGCAAAGCACTCAGCACAATGCCCACGCCGGTCCCCCCGTAGTACATGCCCAGCAACAAGCCACTGTGCCGCGGGTACCTTGTGCCCAGCCGGGCCGCCAACAAGCCCCCGGCCACAAACACCAGCGCGCTGGCCACGCCGGCCAACAAGCGCTGCACCAGCAGGGTGTTCGCATCGGTAAAAAAGCCGCTCAAGGCCATGAAGACAGACGCCAGCAACGCACCACCCCACAGCAGATCGCCGGGCCCACGGCTGCGCAACAAGCGGGGGGTGAGCAGCGCGCCGATAAAGTAGCCCAGCGCGTTGGCCGTGTTCATGGCGCCGGCGAGGGTGTAGGTCCAGCCCAAGTCCGCGCGCATGGCCGGCAACAGCAGCCCGTAGGCGAAACGGGTGATGCCCAGTGACACCGCCGCACCCAGCGACAGTGCCAATGCCAGGCACCACGCCTGTGCGTCGATAGGGGGTTGCGCGGGCGCCTGGGGCGGCGCTTCGGGGCGCGCGCTCAGACTGCGCTGCCTTGCAGGCGGAACTGGCGCACCACCTGGGCCAAAGCATCGGCCTGCTCGCGCAGACCTTGGGCGGCGGCGGCGCTTTGCTCGACCAAGGCCGCGTTTTGTTGGGTGGCCTGGTCAATCAGGCCCACCGACTGGTTCACCTGCGCAATGCCGCTGGACTGCTCGGTGGAAGAGGATGAAATCTCGCCAATGATCTCGCCCACGCGCTGCACACCGTCCACCATCTCCTTCATGGCGGCACCGGCTTCTTCCACCAGCTTCACCCCGCCATCGACCGCGTGCACGCTGGTGCTGACCAGGCCTTTGATTTCTTGCGCGGCGGCGGCCGAGCGCTTGGCCAGCATGCGCACCTCAGAAGCCACCACGGCAAAGCCCCGCCCCTGCTCGCCGGCGCGGGCGGCCTCTACCGCCGCGTTCAGCGCCAGGATGTTGGTCTGGAAAGCAATGGAGTCAATCAGGCCGACGATGTCGTTGATCTTGCTGCTGCTGGCGGCAATCTCGTGCATGCTGCCCACCGCTTGCGTGACCACCTGGCCACCGCGGGCCGCCAGGGTAAAAGCCGAGTCGGACAACTGCCGCGCCGTCTGGGCCGCGTGGGCGGTTTGCTGCACGTTTTCGGTCAGCTCGGCCAAAGAGCCCACCGTGTCTTGCACGCTGCTGGCAGACTTTTCGGTGCGCTCCGACAGGTCCTGGTTGCCTGAGGCGATTTGTTGGCTGGCCGTGGCCACGCTCTCGCTGGCGTTGCGCACCTGGAAGACCAGTGCGCTCAATCCGTCTTGCATCGCTTTTTGTGCGTGCTGCAAATCCGCAACCTCGTCTTTGCCATGCACCTCGATGTGCTGTGACAAGTCACCCCCGGCAATGGCCTGAGCCAGCAAGCGAGCCCGCTCCAAGGGCTGGCAGATGGAGTTCATGTTGAGAATAGTGAGCGGCACCACCACCACGGTGGCCACCCCCAGCGCGGCAATAAAGAGCCACTGGATCACGTCACTGACCTTGTGCTGCTCGTTGACAGCGGCATTGGCCTCATCCTGCAACACGTCTTCGAGCGACTTCATGCCTTTCATGACCTTGTCGATTTGGGCAAGTGCCTTTTGGCTCATGCGGTTGGCAATGGTGGCCGATTCGTAACCGCTGGACTTGAGCTGCCCCGCCACCGGCTCAAACAACTTGACGTATTCCTTCAGGTCGGCCTGCATTTGGCGCACCACCGGGTTGTCGGTGTCTTCCACGCCTTCCAGAAAGTGGTTGGTAATGCCCTCCACTTCCACAAGCTGCGACTTCCAGCGCGTGTAGGCTTTTTCCACCTCTTCCGGCTTTTCGTACTGGATGATCATGTCCTTCTCTGCCTCGCGCACCTTGCTCATGGCTGCCTGCAGGCGGCCCAGGTGCTGCATCTCGGCGAAGGAGTTGTCGAGAAAAGCGTCGCTCTGGTCCTGGATCTTGCCCATGCCCCACAAACCGCCGCCGCCCAGCATGAACAGCAGCGCCAGCACCATTGCAATAGCGCCCAGCATGCGCAGCCGGATCGTGAATTGGCGCATCATGGTCATCATGGTCATGTCGTATTCCTCGGGTGGGCCGCAGCCAGTGTGCGGCCATTCTTTCAGAGTCTATGGGGGCTTACAAGTTGTAAACCAAGGCAAAACCCCTGTGTTGCCTGCCTTTTCAAACCAATACCCGCCCCGAGAATCGCACACGGCCAGCAAGCGCGTCTTGACTTGCGTCAGGCCTGCGCGCGAGGCGCCCACACCAACACGGCCATGCCCGCCAACGACAGGCCCGCACCCAGGTAATCCCAGCGGGTCGGGGCAATGCCGTCCATCCACCACAGCCACACCAGTGCCGTGGCCACGTACACCCCGCCATAGGCCGCATACACCCGGCCGCTGGCCGCGGGGTGTAGGGTGAGCAGCCACACAAACAAGGCCAGCGATGCCGCCGCAGGCAGCAGCACCCAGGCAGGCGCGCGCTGCTGCAGCCACAGCCACGGCAGATAGCAACCCACAATTTCAGCCACGGCGGTGAGCAGGTAGAGGCCGGTCGTCGTCAACAAGTGTTTCATGCGCACTCCAGAATGCTCACATTTTAGGAGCTGCTTGCGCAATCAACACGAGGGCTAGAGGCAGATTTGACTATAAATTGCCTCCGATGCAGCCTACTTGCCGCCCTCATCCGGCGTCCAGCGCTTGAGCAGCAGGGCATTGGTCATCACGCTCACCGAGCTCAGCGCCATGGCCGCACCCGCTACCACCGGGCTGAGAAAACCCAGCGCTGCCAGCGGAATGCCCGCCGCGTTGTAGGCAAAGGCCCAGAACAGGTTTTGCCGGATCTTGGCCACGGTGCGGCGGCTGATGTCAAGCGCCGCCGCCACCAAGAGCGGGTCGCCGCGCATGAGGGTGATGCCGGCCGCGTGCATGGCCACATCGGTGCCGCCGCCGTTGGGGTTGGCCATGGCCATGCCCACATCGGCAGCGGCCAGGGCGGGCGCGTCGTTCACGCCGTCCCCTACGAAGGCTATGCCCTCACGCTGGGCCGCCTTCAACGCCACCACCTTGGCGGCCTTGTCGCCGGGCAGCACCTCGGCCAGCACATCGCGGGCGTCCAGCCCGAGGCGCTTTGCCATGGCCAGCGCAGCGCCCCGGTTGTCACCGGAAATCATCACGGTCTGGATGCCGCGCGCCTTCAGGGTGGCCAGCGCCTGCGCGGCGCCGGGTTTGGGTTCGTCGGCAAACGCCAGCAGGGCCAGCAACACGGGCGCGGTGTCCTCCGCCGCCTGCTCGGCCATGGCCGACACCGTGGCACCTTCGGCTTGCAGCGCAGCCGCTTGGGCCGCGACCGGGGCCAGGTCCACGCCCAGCTCGGCCATCCAGCGCAGGCTGCCCAGCAGCAGGGTGCGCCCGGCCACTTGGCCTTGTGTGCCCCGGCCAGCCACGGCTTGCACGTCCGTAGGCGCCACCATGGCCAGGGCTTTGTCGTGGGCGGCCTGCACCACCGCGTGGGCCAGCGGGTGTTCGCTCCCGCTTTGCAAGGCAGCCGACAACGCCAGCGCGTCGGCCTCGGCCAAGTCCACGGGCACCAGTGCAGTCAGGCGCGGGCGGCCCACGGTGAGCGTGCCGGTCTTATCAAACGCAACCACCTTGACCGTGTGGGCCAGCTCCAGCGCCTGCGCGTCTTTGACCAAAATGCCGTGCTTGGCCGCCACCCCGGTGCCCGCCATGATGGCGGCCGGTGTGGCCAGGCCCAGCGCGCAGGGGCAGGCTATCACCAGCACGGCCACCGCATGAATCAGGGCCGTCTCAAAGCTGTGGCCTGTGAGGTACCAACCCAGCAGCGTGACCAGCGCAATCACCAGCACCACCGGCACAAACACCGCGCTCACCTGGTCCACCAGCCGCTGGATGGGCGCCTTGGCGGCCTGCGCGTCTTCCACCAGGCGGATGATGCTGGAGAGCACCGTGTCCACCCCCACCGCCCGCACCTGCAGCACCACGCGGCCCTCGCCATTAATGCTGCCGCCGGTGAGCTTGGCGCCCACGTCTTTGGCCACCGGCAGCGGCTCACCGGTCAGCATGGATTCGTCTACCTGCGTGCGGCCTTCGAGCAGCGTGCCGTCCACCGGAAAGCGCTCGCCGGGTCTGACCACAATCTTGTCGCCCACCAGCACCTCCGCCACAGGAACATCCACTTCGCCGTCGCGGCCCATCAGGTGCGCGGTGTCCGGCCGCAGGCTGTGCAGCGCGCGGATGGCCGAGGTGGTCTGCCGTTTGGCGCGGGCCTCCAGCCACTTGCCCAGCAGCACCAAGGTCACCACCACGGCGCTGCCCTCAAAGTACAGGTGCGGCTCCATGGCGGGCATGCCATGTGCGCTGTGGTCGGGGGCGGTCAGCCACAGCCAGACCGACAAAGCCCAGCCCGCCGTGGTGCCCAGCGCCACCAGCAAATCCATATTGCCGGTCAAAGCCTTAGCAGCGGCCCAGCCTGCTTTGTAAAACCGCGCGCCCAAGATGAACTGCACGGGCGTAGCCAACAAAAACTGCCACAGCGGGGGCAGCATCCAGTCCTTGCCAAACAGGTCCCCCACCATGGGCAGCACCAGCGGGGCCGACAGAGCTAGGCCAATACCCACCGGCATGAAGCCCGCCCAAGGCGATATGTCTTCGGCATCAATCGCCGAACTAGGCGCCAGCGGCTCATAGCCCGCGTCCCGCACCGCACGGCGCAGGCGGGCTTCCATACCCGCATCGTGCACCGCTATGCGCGCGGACTCGGTGGCCAGGTTCACCGTGGCGTTGTCCACGCCGGGTACTTTCTTCAGGGCTTTTTCCACACGCATCACACACGATGCGCAGGTCATGCCGCCAATGCCGATATCGATGGTGGAGATAGTGGTGTTTTCAGTGCTCATGGCGCAAGCTTAGGCCTTACCATGGTGGGAAGGTCAAGCGGCCACCCAACGCATGGGCACAAACGCAATGCCTTTGGTCTCCACCCGCGGCCCGGTGGCAACGAACCCGAAGCGCTCGTACACCGGCTGCGCATAAGGCGTGGAGTTGACGGTGAAGTAACCGGGGCTCGCCTCACCCACCGCTGCACGGGCATGGCCCCACAACTGGCGGCTCAACCCACGGCGCTGGAATGACTCGTCCACAAACAAGTGATAGACGTGGCTACCGTCGCGCACCGCCACCACGCCAGCCAGCGCGCCGTTATCGACCGCCTTGAAATACGCGAAACGTGGATCGACCAGGTAGCTGGCGACTGCCTCAGGCGAGATCGTCTTGAGGAAGTCTTCCGCGCCTAGGCCATCGGGTTGCAAAGTAAAGAATCTGGCCACGCTACCAATCAGGCGGCTGATGGCTGAAGCGTCTTCGATCATGGCCCTTGAAATTCTCATATTGCTACAACTTTATGGTTTGGTGAGCAATGTATGGGCACTCCACCCCTCCACCTCCAGCGACCTCAACCCAAAGCGCACCGCCTTCCCCGGGTGCAATGATTTGAGCTCGGCCAGCACCAGCGCAACGAAGGCTGCCTGATCCGCTTGCGCCACTTCTGAGGGCACACGCGCACGCACCAAGACCTCAGCCGCTGGCTCCATGGCTTGCACCATGGCAGCTACCACCGCCCCCAACTCACGCCGGTAGCGCATGCGAAACATGTCCGGCTTGCCGATGTTTTGCTGCACCGCCACGTACTGCTGGCACGAGCGCACATAGGCCCACACAAACACATCGCGCAACAGCTCCACTTGGTTGAGTTCGTACACGCCCAGCATGGCGTCCACATAGGCTTGCTGGGGCACATCGATGAACGACAGCGGGCACAGGTTGTGCCGGATGAAAGGAATGTTGGCCGCCAAGCGCGAGACGCGTTTGTTCACATCTTCAAACGGCTGCAGATACGGCAGGTGCACCATCAAAAAGAAGGCTTGCTCGAACGGGTCGGCAATCTCGGCGGCGATTTCCAGCACAAAGCCAAAAATATCGTGAATGCCTTGCGGTGACGCCAAAGGCAAAAACACGCTCCCCCCGATGCCGACCGCCCTTTCCCGCAAACGACCTTCTGCCATGGGGTCGGCCATCAATCCATTCGACAAAAAAGCGTGCAGTGCAATCACCGTGTCGGGCGTC
The DNA here is from genome assembly GCF_013297935.1 of Rhodoferax sp. Classification (GTDB taxonomy): domain Bacteria; phylum Pseudomonadota; class Gammaproteobacteria; order Burkholderiales; family Burkholderiaceae_C; genus Allorhodoferax. The sequence goes on from NZ_JAAFIX010000013.1 coordinate 29,552, forward strand.
AGGCTGGCGCGCTCGGGGTCGTGCACCAAATATTCGATAGCCTCTTTGTGGTTCAGGATCATCTGGGTTTCGACCGCATCTTTGCCCTCTGCCACTTGGCCTTGGGCAATCAGGCGCTCAGTGTCCAAGCGGCTGTAGGTGTTGCCTTCCAGCCGCGACGAGGCCCACGACAGGTCGATCAACAACCGGTTCAAGATGTCACGTGCAAAGGTGCCTGCCGGCGTTTGCGCGGCGGGCGACTGGCCCAAGGTGTGCAACTGGGCGCGCAACTCGGGCGGCAGGTAGGCCGTGACGTTGGGTACGTAGGCCTCCAGAAACGCCGGCTGGTAGCCCACCGGTTTGCGCAGGTGGCGCGGCTGCCGCACATAGGCTTTGATGGCCTCGCCCTCCGGCGAGGTGGGCACATAGGGGTCGGTGGGGTAGTCGGCGCCGGGCTCTTGGACCGACAAGTGCGCAAATGGCGCGACCGATGCGCGAACCGGCGGGTTGGCAGGCGCCAGGTACCGAGCACCCCGGCCTTTGCCTTCCAAAACCACACGCCGCTCTCGCACCAGAGTAGCCATATTCCGCTGGAGGGTGCGCCTGGGCACAGCCGCAAAGGTGCCACACAGCGCGTCCATGCCCAAGCCGTCGGGGCTTTGGGCAATCAGCTGGATCACATCGGCAGCAGTGAAGGCGGGAGTTGGCGTATTCATTGGCGCATTTATTCTTAATTGCGCCATTATTGCGCCAACTATGGTGGCGCGCAAATCCAAGCTGCGCTTGACCCTCCCACTATGGCAAGGTTCAAAATACTCTCATCTAACCACTAGGAGCCTTTATGAACCAAGTTTTCTCCGTCACCGGCATGACCTGCGGCCACTGCGAGAAGGCGGTGACCCGCGCTATCCAAGAAGCCGACCCGCAAGCCCAAGTGAAGATCGACCGCAGCGCTAACCTGGTAGAGGTCGAGTCCACCCAAGCCCGCGAAACGCTGGCCCACGCCATTGCCGAAGAAGGCTATGCCGTCGCAGCCTAAGCCTGCCGAGGTGTCCAGCCAGCCCGTCAACATTGGCGAGGCAGCACGGCAAAGCGGCGTGTCCGCCAAGATGCTGCGGCACTATGAGTCGCTGGGCCTGCTGGGCACGGTCACGCGCACCGACAGTGGCTACCGGCTCTACAGCGCGGCCGATGTGCACACGCTGCGCTTCATCAAACGCTGCCGCGACCTCGGCTTCTCGATGGCCGAGATTGGCGAGCTGGTGGGCCTGTGGCAAAACCGGCAGCGCACCAGCAGCCAGGTCAAGCAGATCGCCCAGCAACACCTGGACGAGTTGAGCCAGCGCATTCAGGCGCTGCAAAGCATGCAGCGCACATTGCACGGGCTGCTAGGCTGCTGCCATGGTGACGAGCGGCCGGACTGCCCCATCCTCGACGACCTGGCCGGGGCCGCCTGACCGCTACGTAATTGATAGCTGCTTGCGCATGATCCACGGGGGCTAGAGGTCATTTTTACGTCACAATGCGCCCCATGGCCCTGAAACCGCGCATCCTCCTTGTTGAAGACGAATCCGGCATTGCCGACACGCTGCAGTACGTGCTGTCCACCGACGGCTTCGCGCCCGTGTGGTGCAGCACCGCCGAAGAAGCCATCCGCCAGTTCCAGACGGAGCCACCCGCGCTGGCCGTGCTGGACGTGGGTCTGCCAGACATGAATGGCTTTGAACTGTTCCGCCGCCTGCAGGCCCTGCCCGGTGGCAACCAGGTGCCGATGCTGTTCTTGACCGCGCGCAGCGACGAGATCGACCGCGTGGTGGGCCTGGAGCTGGGCGCCGACGACTACATTGCCAAACCCTTTTCCCCGCGCGAGCTGGTGGCGCGCGTGCGCACCATTCTGCGCCGCAGTGCGCGGCCCGTGGTGCCCGCCGCAGCGCCTGCGCCGGTAGCAACGCCGGCCAGCGCAGCCCCGGTGTTTGCGCTGGACGAAGAGCGCCACCAGATCCGCTTCTACGGCCGCGCGCTGGAACTGTCGCGCTACGAGTACGGCGTGCTGCGCCTGCTGGTGCAAAAGCCCGGCCGCGTGTTCACCCGCGACGAGCTGCTGCTGCAGGTCTGGGGTGGCGACAACGACAGCTTTGACCGCACGGTGGACGCCCACATCAAAACCCTGCGCGCCAAGCTCAAGACCGTGGCCCCCACGCTGGAACCCATTCGCACCCTGCGCGGCACGGGCTACGCGCTGAACGAAGAACTGCCGGCCACTCCAGCATGACCGGTAGCACAGTGCAAGTCCGCGCCGGGCCGCCCCAAGCGGACTTAGCCCCCTGGGGGGGCAGCGACCCGCGCAGCGGCGGAGCGTGGGGGCAACATGTCTAAACGCAGCCGCATCTTCATCGCGCTGCTGCTCATCTATGCGGTGGGCATGGCCGCGGTGCTGTACCGCGTGGTCTCCGACCTGGACCCGCGCTACCGCGAGTCGGCCGAAGAGTCGCTGGTAGAAACCTCGCAAATTCTCGCCGCGTTAGTGGAGCAAGACGTGCGCGATGGCGCCATCGACACCGCCCGGCTGGACGCGCTTTTCAAATCGGCCTACGCCCGCGAATTCGATGTGCAAATCTTCAGCGTCACCAAAATCCGGGTGGAGCTGCGCGCCTATGTGACCGACCGCCACGGCACCGTGGTGTTCGACTCTACCGGCCTCACCACGGGGCAAGACTTCTCGCAGTGGCGCGACGTGCGTCTGGCGCTCAAGGGCGAATACGGCGCCCGCACCACGCTGGACCTGCCCGGCGACCCCAACTCCGCCGTCATGTACGTGGCAGCGCCCGTGCACTGGGTCAACACGGCGCAGGGCGCGGGCAGCGGCGAGATCGTGGGCACGCTCACCGTGGGCAAGCCGGTGCAGAGCTTCGGCCAGTTTGTGGTGGCCGCACGCAGCCGCACGCTGTATGCGGGCGTGCTCTCGGTGCTGGCCGTGCTGGTGCTGGGCGTCACCGTGTCGGTCTGGCTGGTGCGGCCCTTTGGCCTCATCACCGACTACGCGCGTTATGTGAAAGCCCAGCCCGGCTTCTACCCCGGCCGCCTGCTGCGCCGCGCCTGGGACTTGCTGCGCGCCGCCTTTGATGAAATGCGCGACGCGCTGGCCGGGCGCAACTACGTGGCCGACTATGTGCAAACCCTCACGCACGAGGTGAAGAGCCCCCTGTCCGCCATCCGCGGCGCGGCCGAGCTGCTGCAAGAGCCCATGGACGAAGCGCAGCGCCAGCGCTTCCTCACCAACATCCAGCGCGAGACCCAGCGCATCCAGGAGATGGTGGACCGCATGATGGAGCTCACCGCACTGGAAACCCGCCGCGTGCTCGACACCGTGGAGCCCGTGGCCCTGCTGCCCCTGCTGGAGGAGCTGGCCCATGCCTCCCAGGGCGTGGCCGCGCAGCGCGGCATCCACATCAGCGTGCAGGCACAGAGCGATGCCACGGTCGAGGCCGACCCCTTTTTGCTGCGCCGCGCCGTGAGCAACCTGCTGGACAACGCACAGGACTTCTCCCCCGAAGGCGGCCAGATCGAACTCGGCCTGAGCGTGCAAGGCCGCTGGGCCCAGATGAGCGTGCGCGACCAAGGCCCCGGCATCCCCGGCTATGCGCAGGACAAGGTGTTTGAGAAGTTCTATTCACTGGCGCGCCCGCACTCCAAGAAGAAGAGCACGGGGCTGGGGTTGAGTTTTGTGAAGGAGATTGCTTCGCTGCATCGGGGGCGGGTGGAGCTGGGGAATCGGGAAGAGAAAGAAGGCTCGGGGGCTTGCGCAGTGTTGTGGTTGCCGCGTACCCCGGTCTGATGCTGGACTTCAAGCTCGGCATGCGGAGTCCTTGTTTCTGCAAATCCGCATATATTTCGCGGATTTGCAGAAAATCATTATGATCCGCACATGATCACCCGCAACATCACGCCCATACTCCAGCGGCTGGCAAGCCAGTATCCGGTGATTACCTTGACCGGCCCCCGGCAAAGTGGAAAAACCACCTTGGCAAAAGCCCTGTTTCCCGACAAGCCCTACGTCAGCCTGGAAGACCCTGACATACGGCGTTTTGCCATGGATGATCCGCGTGGCTTCCTGGCGAACTACCCGCAAGGCGCCATTCTGGACGAGGTACAACGCGCACCCGATCTGCCCTCCTATCTCCAGGGCATGGTGGATGCCGATGCCCGACCGGGCAGATTCATCCTGACGGGCAGCCAGCAATTCGAGCTCATGACACAGGTCACCCAGTCTCTGGCCGGACGCACAGCGGTGTTGCGCCTTTTGCCATTCACTCTGGCCGAGACGCAACGCCTGCGGGGGAAAGGCCCTCATCCTGACCTGCCGCAGACCCTGCTCAACGGGTTTTACCCACGCATCCATGATCGGCGGCTCGACCCCAGCCAGGCACTCGCCGACTATTTCGCAACTTACGTTGAGCGCGACCTGCGCCAACTCGCTGCGGTGCACGATTTGCAGCGCTTCGAACGCTTTGTGCGGCTGTGCGCTGGGCGAACCGGCCAACTGCTCAACCTGGACAGTCTGGGAAACGACGCTGGTGTGTCGCATGCCACTGCCAGGGCCTGGATCGACCTGCTGCAAACCAGCTATATCGTGCACCTACTGCCACCCTGGTTTACCAACTCAGGCAAGCGCCTCATCAAGTCGCCCAAGCTGTATTTTTATGATGTGGGCCTGGCCTGCTGGCTGCTGGGCCTGCGCACACCGGAGCAAGTCTCACGCGACCCGCTGTGGGGCAGCTTGTTTGAAAACTTCGTCATCATGGAAGCGCTCAAAGACCGGTTGAATGCAGGCGAAAGCCCTGAGATGTATTTCTACCGTGACTCCGATGGCAATGAGGTGGATTTGTTGCTGCCTACAGGTGGCAAACTGCACGCCATCGAAATCAAGGCCGGCGCCACGGTCAACCCGGACTACTTTAAGGGCCTGAAGACCTTTGCCGCCCACAACCCCCAAGCGGTGGCCGGTGGAGGTGTGGTTTATGGTGGTACGCAAAGCCAAAGCCGCAGCGACTGGCATGTGCACTCCTGGCAGGATTTGCAGAATGACTCGCCCATCCATTAGTACAGACACTTCCAAGATAGAGCTCAGATCAGCGTGCACGACCAGGGCCCCGGCATCCCCGGCTACGCGCAAGACAAGGTGTTTGAGAAGTTCTATTCATTGGTGCGCCCGCACTCGAAGAAGAAAAGCACGGGGTTAGGCCTAAGCTTTGTGAAAGAGATTGCTTCAATGCACCGGGGGAAGGTGGAGCTGGGAAATCGGGCGGAGAAGGAAGGCTCGGGGGCTAGTGCGGTGTTGTGGTTGCCACGAGCCATAAGTTAGGCAACCCAACCGCTCTAGGAAGGCTGTTTGAATAGCTGGAATGGTCGATGCGCGCATCCATCTGAAGTGCGCATTTAGGTTCCCTGTACAAGAAAACATGAAAGGACATGCCGATGAACAAACCTAATCTATTGGTATTGATCACCATTCTTTGGAGTCTGCTATCTCCAGCATTAGCCGGGGATACCCTCAAAGTGGGCCGTCCGAGTGGCCCTGAGGGTAAGGTCAGCTACACCTTGACCCAATATGCAATCGAGAACAGTGCAGAAGGGAAAACATTGGTTTTCGGTAAGGAGTCCATGGAAATCACACTCCCGCGTGCCGCAAGCCACCTCACAGTCGAACAGGTAGATTGCTGGGGAGATGTCGCGCAAGATGAGGTAGCGACTGACAACTGCTCAGGCTTTGTGAAGACCAAAGGGAACCTTCGCATCAGAGCTAAAGTGCGCTATGGCTGGTTTGATGGTTTTCAGTCCTACGACAACAGGCTCCCAATTCTTGAACTATTCATCCACAAGGACAGCGAAAAAAACTTGCCGCGCAACACCAATTGGACGCCGGGGGGCATCCACGAGTTCACGGTAACCAACGAAACCCAAGTGTTGAAACAACTGTTTGCCCCTCAACAATTGAAGCTGGTCAGAAGCAAGAAAAAACTATTCATTGAAGTGGATTCAGACCTGCTCCTTAGCGACATCAATTTTGGGGATGAGTGTGGCATTCGATACTTCGCCAAGGTGATCACTGCGAAACCATGGGTGGATGCCCAAGTGGTCGCAAAATCCAAGGGCTGGGACGGACATTGCTAGAAAAAGCAACCTATCCATAGCCTCCCACGATATGCGGACAGCTGAAACAACTTGCCAAGTGTTTAGGTGGAAGACCTCAGTCCAAGGCCGTCCCAACTTGCGTCCCAAGAAGTAGCTATTAGCTCAATAGCTCACAAAAGGTCCCGTGCGGCCCTAAAGCCAATAGCTCGCTTTCACCCCGTTTTCACACAAACTTCACATAGCCCCCTAGCCACTTCAAAGTAGCTTCTCCCTCCGGCGGGATGCTCTCTTCACCGTGCAATGTCGCACGATGAACCGCAAGAGATGCACCATGGCTATCGCCGTTTTGTCAGAACCCGCACAGCCCACCCGCCTGTCCCGCTGGCTGTGGCTGGCTACCACCACCCTGTCCACCGTGTGTTTTGTGGCGCTGGTCAGCCACCCTGTGCATGCGCAAGACGCTGACAACCCACGCCTCAAAACCGAGAGCCCCTACTTCTTTGTCAAAAGCGACAACCCTGGCGTGGACCAGTTGCCGCTCAAATCCACGCAAGTCAACGTAAAGGTCAGCGGCGTGATTGCCGACGTGACCGTGGTGCAAACCTACAAGAACGAAGGCCAGCGCGCCATTGAGGCCAAGTACGTGTTCCCCGGCTCCACCCGCGCCGCCGTGCACGGCATGAACGTGCGCCTGGCGGACCGCCTGATCACCGCCAAGATCCGCGAGAAGCAGCAGGCCAAGAACGAGTACGACGCCGCGAAGGCCGAGGGCAAAACCGCCGCCCTGCTGGAGCAGCACCTGCCCAATGTGTTCCAGATGAATGTGGCCAACATCATGCCCGGCGACGACGTGAAGGTGGAGCTGCGCTACACAGAGCTGCTGCTGCCCACCGATGGCAAGTACCAGTTCGTCTTCCCCACCGTGGTGGGCCCGCGCTACAACAGCCCGCAAAGTTCTCAAGCCAACGCCACCTGGGTGGCCCAGCCTTATCTGCCCCAGGGCCAGCAAACGCCCACCAGCGCTGCAGCGCCTGCGTTTGACATCCACGTTACCTTGAACACGCCCATTGGCGTGAAGGAAGTGCGCTCCAACTCGCACACCATCAACAGCTACACCGAGCAAAGCGGCGCCACCGTAGTGGGCCTGAACCCCACCGCCGAGCCCACCAACAACCGCGACTTCATCTTGGACTACCGCCTGGCCGGCGACAAGATTGAAAGCGGCGTGATGCTCTACAAGGGCAAGGACGAAAACTTCTTCCTCGCCATGGTGGAGCCACCCAAGGCCCCCGCGGCCACCGCCATCACCCCGCGCGAATACATCTTTGTGGTGGACATCTCGGGCTCGATGCACGGCTTTCCGCTGGACACGGCCAAAGGCGTGCTGCGCGAACTGATTGGCGGCCTGCGCCCCAGTGACACCTTCAACGTATTGCTGTTCTCGGGCAGCAACAACTTTCTGAGCCCGCAATCAGTGCCGGCCACGAAGGCCAACATCGACCAGGCCATCCGCACCATCGACAAACAGGGCGGCGGTGGCAGCACCGAGCTGATCCCCGCGCTCAAGCGCGTGTATGCCCAACCCAAAACCGCCGATGTGTCACGCACCGTGGTGGTGGTCACCGACGGCTATGTGACCGTGGAGCGCGAAGCCTTTGAGCTGGTGCGCAACAACCTGTCGAGTGCCAACGTGTTTTCGTTTGGCATCGGCTCCAGCGTGAACCGCCACCTTATGGAAGGCCTGGCCCGTGCGGGCATGGGCGAACCCTTCATCATCACAAAACCCGCCGAGGCCGCCGAACAAGCCGCCCGCTTTCGCAAAATGATCGACTCCCCCGTGCTCACCAATGTGAAGGTTCGTTTTGAAGGCCTGGACGTGTACGACGTGGAGCCCCGCCAGCTGCCCGACCTGCTGGCGCAGCGCCCCCTCATCGTGTTTGGCAAATGGCGTGGTGAAGCCAAGGGCACGCTGGTCGTGGATGGCAACTCTGCCAACGGCCCCCTGCATTTCAGCCAACCCATCAGCGCGGGCAATGGCACCGACACGGCGGCCCTGCGCCACCTGTGGGCCCGCCACCGCATCGCCGCACTCAGCGACCAGGAAGCCCTGGAAGGTGGCAGCGACGCTCGCCAGGCCATCACCGACCTGGGCCTGAAGTACAGCCTGCTCACGCAATACACCAGCTTCCTGGCCGTGGACCAGGTGGTGCGCAACAAGGCACCGGCCGACAGCACCAGCGTGAACCAGCCCTCGCCCCTGCCGCAGGGTGTGGAGAACAGTGCCTTGGGTGCTGAAGTGCCCAGCACGCCTGAGCCTGCTACCTGGGGCGCCATGTTGGTGACGCTGTCGGTGCTGGCCATGCTGGCGCACCGCCGCCGCCGCGCCGCCCTGCGCGCCCACCACTACACGAGCTGAACATGAGCCGCCTTTTGCAGATGCCCCGCTTCGTGCGCTTTGGCATCGCCATCGACACCACCCCCGAGTGGCGCTGGCTGGCCCTGCTGGCCTTGGCGCTGTGGCCCACCTGGTGGTGGATGGGCCAGCGCATGGCCGATGGCTCGGACGACCCGCTGGGACTGCTGGCCCTGGCGGCCCTGGGCGGGCTGCTGTGGCAACACCGCCTGCACTTGCGCGCGGCGCCGCGCCTGGGCTTTCAGGCTGCCGCACTGGCGGGTGCCGTGCTCACCACGGCCTTGCACCAGCAGCTGCCGGACTTGGTGGTGGCGCTCATCGGCCTGCTGTCTATCGCGGCTGGGCTCATCGCCTTTCTGCCGGCACGCGTCGCCACGGCACCGGTGCTGGGCCTGTCAGTGTTGTCACTGCCACTGCTCGCCTCGCTGCAGTTTTATGCGGGTTTTCCGCTGCGCGTGGTGACGGCGGAAGCCAGCCGCTGGCTGCTGTCCCTAGTCCACACGGTAGAGCGCACGGGCAGCAGCTTGGTCGTCAACGGACAACTCGTCATCGTGGACGCACCCTGCTCGGGCGTGCAGATGGCATGGTTGGGTTATTTCACGGCCTGTGTGGTGGCGTTGGCTGCCAGGCAAAGCAACCCAAGCTTTCTGCTGCGCCTGCCCCTGGTGGGCGTGCTGGTGCTGCTGGGCAATGTGCTGCGCAACACGGTGCTGGTGGCGACCCAAGCGGGGGGCGCGCCGCTGCCCGGCTGGGGCCATGACGCCGTGGGCCTGCTGGTGCTGGCAGCGGTGTGTGGCGGCATTGCCTGGGCTATGGGCCGCACGGGCACTTTAGGGCGGACGGCATCATGAGCTTTCTGGCCAATCGGTTTTTGAACCGCGTGTTGCACAAGACACTGTGGACACTCGTGCTGCCTCTGTGCGCGCTGTGGGGCATGGCCCAAGCACTGACGGGGCACGTTGCCATGCGCGACCCCGACACACCGCATGTGGAGTTGCCCACCGAATGGCAAGGCGCGCCGCTACGGCCGCTGGCGCTGAGCGAGGTGGAGCTGCGCTTTGCCCGCCACTTCCCCGGCACGCTGGCGCGCCTGACCGATGGTCGGCAGGTGCTGGTGCTGCGCACCGTGACCCAGCCCACGCGCATGCTGCACCCCGCCACCGATTGCTACCGCGGCCTGGGCTACCGCATCCGCAACGAGCAGCTGGAAGAGCACGCCGACACCACCCGCTGGCGCTGCTTCATTGCAGAGCGGACTGGCCGCGCGGTGCGCGTGTGTGAACGCATTGAAGACGCGCAAGGGCAGGGCTTTACCGATACCTCGGCCTGGTACTGGGCCTCGGTAGCCGGCCAGTCCACCGGCCCGTGGAAGGCCATCACCGTGGCCACGCCGCTGTAAGTGTGTTGTTTGGAAGGAATGATGCTGTGCGCAAATGGGTATGGGCTGCGGCCCGTATGCTTGTCTTTACTGCGGTGCTGGCCATGCTGGGGCTGAGCGCCTTGCTGTTTACGGCGCGGGCCATCGTGCGCCCGGCGCCGGGCGACTGGGCCACCACGCTGCGGGTCGGCCCGCTGAGCCTGGACGTCGGTGTCGCGGCCCTCGTCCAGTGGGGCAGCACGCCTTGGATTGCCAAGCAACTGCATGGCCACACCCTGCCCACCCGCCTCGGCAATGTGCACTTGGCGTGGGACGAAACTACCCAGCAACTCAGCCTGCACTGCCAACCCTGTACGCTGCGCAGCAGCAGCTGGGGCGGTGAGCCGATCCACCTGCACGGCGCGCGCATGACCGTGCGCCGCAACGCCACCGAGCTGCGCGGCACGCTGCAGAGCGGCACGGTGGCCGCCACCTGGCATGGCACGCTGCGCTCCTCTGGCATCACACTGCACATCGATGTGCCCAGCACCCCGGTGGCCGACGGCTACGCCCTGTTCGCCAACGCTATCCCCGAGGTCGCCAGCGCGCAGATCGGCGGCACGTTTTCCCTTAAGGCCACGCTGGAACTGCCCGGCAAGGCGCTGACCGTGCAGCCGCGTATCAGCGGCATGGCCGTGCAGGGCCTGGGCACCGAGGCCTGGGCGCAAGCGCAAAGCCAGTGCAACCAAGGGCTGCCCGCGGCCATGGCACGCACCTCCCTGCGGGCCGACAGCCTGCTGGCGCGCGCCGTGCTGGCGGCGGAAGACCAGCGCTTTTATGAACACCCCGGCTACGACCTCGTGGAAATGGGCAAGGCCCTGCACAGCAACCAGGCCGAAGATGCCATGCTACGCGGTGCCAGCACCCTGTCGCAGCAAGTGGCCAAGCTGCTGGTCACAGGCGGCGCGCGTTCACCGGTGCGCAAGCTGCGCGAGCTGCTCTACGCGGTGGAGATGGAGCAAACCCTGGGCAAGGCGCGCATCCTGCGCCTCTACCTGGACCACGCACCCTGGGGTGCCACCGTGTGCGGCGCCCAGGCCGCGGCCCACACCTACTTTGGCAAACGCGCAGACCAGCTCACCACCGCCCAAGCCATCTGGCTGGCCGCCATGCTGCACAACCCGGCCTTGGAGGCCCAGCGCTGGAAGGCGCGCGGCAGCATCAACCTGGAACGTGCCCAGTGGGTGGCTGCGGGCCTGCGGCCTTTGCCCAAGCGGGAGCGGGCCCAGTTGCGGGCCGACCTGGCAGCCATGGGCCCGGCAGACCCGACCGGCGCACGCACCCAAGCACTATCAAAACAATAGCTGCTTGCGTACACACTATATGGGCTATAGGCCGATATGATGCCTAAACATGCACACCCACCTGCTTAGTCTCTACCCCACCTTGGAACCCCTGGCCCCGGCACTCGCTGCGCTGCAGACGCGGTCACCGGCGGTATCGGTACCTGCTGGCACGCCACTGTTTGCGCAGGGCGCACCGTGCAAGGGCTTTCCGCTGGTGCTGGGGGGCGAGGTACGGGTGGCCTGCCATTCGGCCGACGGGCGGAGCCTGGAGCTGTACCGCGTGCTGCCAGGCGAATTGTGTTTGGTGAGCAGTGCCAGCCTGTTTCGCGGACTGCCGCTGGGGGCCGAGGGAACGAGCACCCAGGCCAGTACGCTGCTGATGATTCCACCCCCGGTGTTTGAAGAGTGGCTGGAGGCCCCCGCATTCCGCAACCTGGTGCTGGGCCTGTTTGCCGAGCGCATGGCCGACCTGACCAGCCTGATTGACGCGGTGGCGTTTCAGAAGCTGGACCAGCGCTTAGCCTCCGCCCTGCTGGGCCGGGGGCCGGACCTGCACCTCTCGCACCAGACGTTGGCAGACGAGCTGGGCACAGTGCGCGAAATCGTGACCCGCTTGCTGCGCCGCTTTGAACGCGAGGGTTGGTTGGCGCTGGGGCGCGAGCACATCCACATCGTCAACAGCCAAGCACTGCGCGCGCTGGCCGGCGGCGGGCAGGCCTAACGCACCCCGGCAGCCCGAGCGGGCTGCGTGACCTAGGTCACATACAAAAGCCGTCGTGCAGCGCCTAATCACTCCAACACAAACCAAGGAGTGATTCCATGAAAGCAAATGTTGGCGGTATCGACCGCATCGCACGTATCGGCGCAGGCGCCGTGCTCATCGGCCTGGCCGCCACCGGCAACGTGGGCTGGTGGGGTTGGCTGGGCGCTGTGCCGCTGGCCACCGGCCTGATGGGCTGGTGCCCGCCGTATGCCATCTTCGGCTTCAGCACCTGCAAGATGAAGAGCTGAGCGCAGAACAAAACGCTATCAAATCAGGAGCTGGTTGCGCTATTTCTGTGTGGGCTAGCGCTTGGTTTTAGCACAAAACATTAAAGCAAACGGGCTTGCAAAGACGCGTCTGCCAAGGGCCGCAACCGTGCGTAATCCAGCAACTCCGTCAGGCGCGCACCCTTGGCCTGCCGCTCGTAGATCACGTTTTCTGCCAACAGCACACAATGCCACGGCGGGCCGCCGCGTTGTTCGGGCGTGACCGCATTGATGCGCTCGCACCGAGCCAGCGTTGCCTTGAGCTTGCGCTGCACGTTCGGGTACATGGTTTGCTGCTGCGCCTTGGTCTCCACCAAATACACGGCATCCGCCGTGCGCACCAGAAAGTCGGGTGAAAAGAAGGCCGGTAAACCGTTTTCCTTCACGTAACGCAGCCCTCAAGAAGTTTCCCCATGGCTGACGATCTGAAAGACACCCTCTCCACCACTGCCCCGATGCATCGCCGGAGCTTGCTCAAAGGCACGGCAGGCATCCTGGCCGCTGGCATGTTCCCCGCAGTGCACTCTGCAGAACCCATCGTGCTGCGCTACCTGGGCACCGCGGTGAACCAGAACAAGGCCATTGGTGAAAAGCTTGAAAAAGACACCGGCATCAAGATCCTGTACGTGGCCGTCACCACCGACAACGTGACCAAGCGCGCTGTGACTGCGCCCAACAGCTTCGACCTGATCGACACCGAGTACTTCTCGCTGAAGAACATCGTACCCAGCGGCGACCTGAAGGGCATCGACACCAAGCACATCAAAAACGCTGACACGCAGGTTTAGCCGGCGTAGCGGCCTTGATTCAGCCACACGCGCTCCGCGCCCTGAAGTGCAATGTCAGAACATGTCTCCCGAGTTAACGGCGCTGGGCCGGAAGTAAGCAGACTGCTGCAGGCGTAAGAGGCTGTAATCGGCGTCATCCGCCTGCTCTGCCGCACGTTGAAAGTGCATAAACCGTTACTTTTAACGGTACGGGCCTCGCCCCTCATGGCATGTTGAACTTGTCTACTTCCCGTCTTTGGGCAGCGCCCTTGGTTGCTGCCGCCTTGTACACCGCGGCACTTGCCCATGCAGAAGACTGGACACCGCTGCTCGGTAGTGGTGCCGGCGCTGCGGCGGGGGCGGTTTTGGGACAAAGTGTCGGTGGCAAGAACGGTGCGGTAATCGGTGGTGCTATCGGAGGCGCCGCGGGTGCCGCGGTCACCAGCCCGGGCCGCAATCAAAGTGGCGCCGTGATCGGCGGTGCTGTCGGTGGTGCCGCAGGCGCGGCAGTCGGTCAGTCGGTGGGGGGGCGTTCAGGTGCGGTGGTGGGTGCGGGGATTGGTGGTGCCGCGGGCACGGGTATTGCCCGTAGCATGAACCAACAACATGCTCCTGAACGCTATGCACAGCGCGGACCCCGCCATCCGGGCTATCAGGCCGGCTACCGCGACGATGACCACGGTTATCGCCGGGGTCACGGTCATCAAAAACACCACCATGGTCATCGCGGCAAGGGTCACGGTGGTGACCGGTACCGGGACTGAGCTCTAGCCTTTTAGTGTCTGGCCAAAGAACGCCATGGTGCGTTCCCAGGCCAGCTTGGCAGCTGCTGCGTCAAACCGGGGCGTGGTGTCATTGTTAAAGCCGTGCTGGGTTCCCGGGTATTGGTGCGCGGTGTAACGGGTCCCCGCTGCCTTCAATGCGGCCTCATAAACCGGCCAGGCGGCATTGATACGCTCATCCACCCCGGCAAAGTGAATCAACAAGGGCGCTTTGACTTTGACGGCATCTTCAGCCGCCGGGTGGTTGCCATAAAACGGCACCGCCGCTGACAAGCCGGGCAAGCGCACTGCCAAGGCATGGGCAACGCCTCCGCCATAACAAAAGCCGACCGCGCCGAGCTTGCCGCTCGAATCAGGGTGCGCCTGCAACCACTGCGCGGCAGCCACAAAGTCTTCGGCAGTTTTCTTTTGTTCCAGGGTCGCAAACAGGGTTCGTGCTTTGTCTTCGTCGCCGGGGTAGCCGCCCAGTGGCGCCAGCGCGTCAGGCGCCAGTACCAGATAGCCTTCCAGGGCCACCCTGCGGGCAATGTCTTCGATATGCGGGTTGAGCCCCCGGTTTTCATGCACGACAAGCACCACCGGCAGTTTGCCGCTGATGCCCGCCGGCCGCGCGAGGTAGCCCTTGACCATGCCGTAACCTGCGGGCGATGGAAGCTCCACCGTGCTGGTGGTCAAGCGCTTGTCATCTTTGGGAACCTGCTGAGCGGCTGCAAAGTCGGGGCTGAGTGCCGCCAACAGGCCCGCAGCCGTCAGACCCCCCACTGCGAACTTCTGGGCTTTTTCCAGAAAGCCACGCCGGTCGACCGTGCCGTGGACATAGGCATCAAACAGAATCAAAAGTTCTTGATCAAAGTCTTGCGCAGTTTGGCGTGGCATAGGGCTCCCTTGAAGAAGGTCACAGCGTATCGGAAGCCGCTAAAACCGGGTTCACCGGCAGTCGGAAGACCCTTGTTGAACCACGCCTTTACACCGTAGCAGGTACGCCGGGCATAGCCCCCAAGGGCACCTCTCCACCGAGCGCCTCCATGAGGTCGGGAATCAGCTGTGACAACTCACCGGTGGAGATCACCACATCGGCATCAAAGTTGTCTTCTTTGCGGTCGCCAGCGGACTTGGGAGAGTCTTCGAACACGGTATCCAGAAACGTCAGCTTTTTGAGCTGCAGCGCTTCGGTCAACACAAAAGAAACCCGGTCGTTCCAGGTCATGGCCAAACGCGTCGGCATTTTTCCCAAGGCAATGTGCTGGCTCACTTCTTCCGTGTCCAATGGGTGGCGGGTGTAGCGGACAACGGCCTTGGACTCGTCTGATGCTTTGAGCTCGCATTCACGGTCTACTGAAAAATCAGACGGTGACTCGCGCGTGGACAACCACACGGCCATGGCAGCGGCCGGTGAAATCTGGGTGTTCACCAATTGCACCGCAAAATTGGGGATCGCTTTGATCAGCGCAGTCATCACCTCATCGGCTCGGCTTTGGCTGCCGGCATCCAGCACCAGTAAACCGTCTTTGGGGTCAATCCAGACGCCGACACTGCCTTGTTTGGTGAATGCCATCGGCAACAGGGCCAAGCGGGCATCGTCGCGAAGTTCACGGACTTCTTTCTTGCCGGGTTTGCGGCCGGTGCTGATTTCGATCTGGGCGACCTGCTCCTCGACCTTGCGTTTGACCACCGAACCGGGGACCGATTTCATCTCCATCATGAGCTTGAGCACCCACTGCCCGCCAACGACCTCCACGAGCGGGCCGTGGGCTTGTCCGCGTGGCTCGACCCAACCGACGGATTTCTCCTGGCTCGCACCGCATTCAACGAAGCGGTCTGGCTGCAAAGCATCTTCCAACGCCGCTTGGGTCACAGTCCAGGGCGATACCAAGCGGTACACGATCACGTTTTTAAACACACAACACCTATCGATTTGTTAATGGAGCATTTTCACGCATCTTTACAAACCACCATGTGCCGGCCACATCGCAGTTACATGCGGAGATCACACTTGCTTTCAACCTGCACGCGATTCCCGCCACCAGGTACACAAACAAAGGACACTTCTATGAAACCCGTATTCAAGACTTTGGTCGTGGCAGGCCTGTTGGCAACCGCCGGCTTCTCGGTTCTGGCACAAAAGAACAGCGGCCCCGATGACTCTATGGGTGGCCGCCCCGGCATGCAGCGCATGAACCCCGAGAAGATGGAAGAAATGCACGCCAAGCGCAGTGCCGAGCTCAAAACCAAGCTGAAAATTACTGCAGCCCAAGAAGCCAGCTGGACCACGTTTTCTAACGCGATGAAACCGGCACCGCGTGCCGACAAGCCCAAAATGGACCGCGCCGAGTTGGCCAAGCTCCCGACACCAGAGCGCTTGGACAAAATGAAGGCAATGCACGCTGAGATGGTGAGCGAACGCACTAGCCGCATGGAACAACGCGACCAGGCGGTGAAGGCTTTTTATGCAACGCTGACACCGGAGCAGAAAAAGGTTTTTGATGCGGAGTCTGCCAACCACAAGGGCCCGCATGGCGGCAAGGCCAAGCACTAAGCTGCAACGGTCGGGCGCTTTCAGCGCTTGAATTGATCTTCATCAATTGACCCCGGGATGGGGCGCCATAGACTGGCTCCCACTATGGCCCTCATTCCCGGTTCCCGTATTTCCGTTCGCCAAGTTGGCTTCATGCAGCCACTGGTGTGGCTCGGCTTAGGTTGGCGGGATTTGCACAGAGCAGGTATCGCCAGTCTGACGCATGGCTTAGTTTTAACTTTCATTGGCGCTGCCATCGTTGCTTTTGCCAACCATAAGTTTTGGCTCTTAGCCGGTGCCTTGAGTGGTTTCCTGGTCATCGCACCCGTGCTCGCAACCAGCTTGTATGCGCTAAGCCGCGCTCTCGAGCGAGATGAACCTGCCGACTGGGAAGTGATTGCCCAAACCTGGCTCAACTGGCAGAACCAACGCCTGAACCGTTGGAGCGAAGAGTATTGGTGCATGGTGCGCTTTGGCATTTTGCTTGCGGCTGCAGCCACGACGTGGGTGCTGACATCGGCCGCTTTGATCACCTTGTGGGCGCCATCCCCTGTTAACTCACCTGTCGACTTTGTCCGGTTTGTCATACTGGCCCGTGATGGCTGGTTGTTCGAAGTCTGGCTCGCCCTGGGTGCAGTGCTCGCGGCACCCATGTTTGCCTCCACGGTCGTTTCCATGCCCCTGCTCTTGGACCAGCAGGTCTCTCTCAAGACAGCCATTTTGACCAGCTGGAGAGTGGTACTGGAAAACCCCGGCGTCATGGCCTGGTGGGCGGCGCTCATCATGGGCTTTACCTTGCTCGGGCTCGCCTCTCTGTTGCTCGGTTTGATTCTGGTGATCCCGATCTTGGGGCATGCCAGTTGGCACGCTTACCGGGATTTGGTCCGTGTCGAGCCCACTCCTCCCGGAGCCGGCTGATGTGGGGTTTTTCTGAAGATCAGATTGCCACTTTCGGGCTGACGTTTGGCGTCGGTGCTTTTATGCTTTATATGCTGTTCATCATCGGACAGCTTGCATGGGAATCGAAAGCCGGCAAGTTCGGTACGTTTGTACTCTTTCTCGGGCTGGCTTTCGGCATGGTGGGTTTTGCCGCCAAGTTTCTGATTCAGTGGTTTCTGAGCGGTAGTCTTTAACCCAACGTTTAAGCACCCAGCACTCTGTTTTTTCCTGCACGCTTTGCCAAGTACATGGCCTGATCCGCCCGCCGGATGGCTTCTGCGGGCGTTTCCCCGTCGGTCATTTGCGCAACGCCCGCGCTGAAGGTAATTAACACCTTCTCGGTACCGGCCAAAAAGAACCTCTTGGTGAGCTCGCGCTGCAAACGGGTCATCGCCTCAATCCCCTTGTCCAGCACGGTATCGGGCAGAAGAATCACAAACTCCTCACCACCATAACGGGCCAAGGTGTCTTGGGGGCGCATGCATTCGCGGGCAACTGCCGCAAGATGGGTCAAAGCAATATCGCCAGTTGCATGTCCGAGGGTGTCATTGAGCTTCTTGAAGTTATCAATATCCAGGAGCGCAACACTCAACACGCTGGCATTACGCCGGGTGGTGGACACTTCGCGATTGAGTGCTTCGTCCAAGCCTTTACGGTTTAACGCCCCAGTCAGCGCATCGTGACGAGCCTGCAGGCTTACCCGATCCAGCTCTTTGTGCAGTTTGGCGAGCTCTGCTTCAGTTTGCTTGGCACGTTCCTGCATGGCGCCCAACTGGTCGCGGGACAACTGGCTTTCTTGCGCCATGCCACGCGTCGTACCGACGACCTCTTTAAGAACAGGTGCAATATCAGCAAGACTCTTGGCTTGTTCGATGAGTTTGGCACTTTCTTCGAGCTTGCTCTGGAAACTCCCGGTAGATTGGGTCATTTGAGCCAAACGCTCAATAAAAACCGCCAACATCTTGCGCATCTCGTCTTGGGCTTCGAGCGTCTTGAACTTAGCGTCTTTCTGTTTAAAGATCACATCGCCCAATAAGCGCTCCAACTCATCAATACGGCGCAAGCTCAGCGGTGGTGTGGCCACCTGCATCAGTGCATCCATCTGGCCTTTGAGCCATTGTTCATCCAGACTGAGTTCGCCAATATTCACAAATACGAGATGCAGGAGCTTGAGCAGACCATTCCGGATTTCAGCCTGATCCTCTGCTGCAAACGACAAACGATGGCTATAGGCCGACAACAAGCTCTTGAGCGTGAACGCATCCGCCTGAGGATCGCGCATCGCTTTGAGCAGGTTTTGTGTTTGCTCCACAAACCGCGCATCGTCTGAACCGAGAGCTGGTTGCGCGTATTCGATCAATCGCGCTATTTGCACAAAAAATTCAGTTGTCAGGGCTGCAGGATTGCTGGACGCGGTGACGACCACGCTGTCAGATCCCGTCGATGAAGGACTACTTGCTTCATCTGGCCCCGCTGCCGGCACAAAACCACCGTAGCCCACCAACGCTGTCTTGACGCCATCCCAACTCAGGCGATCAATGGCGTAGTCCAGCAAGCCCTTTTGCTTTTGTTGACCCGGAGTCTTTAAAGGCAAGGTTTGCGACAAGTCCCGAAAGAAATCGGCAGGAAAGGGCTGGACAGAGGGGATTCCGGCGATTTCGTTGTAGACCGACTGGTAGTTCGCTGGGGTTGGCACCAGTTTTCTGGCGGTGAGTTGCTTCAGTGTCTCTCTGGCAATCTCAAAAGAACGTTTTTCGACCATGTGCACTTCTCTCTTTGACACACCCTGAACCAGGCGGACTCCATTGTCCGTCGAATCCATGAATGGATAGCGACTAATGCTTTCATTGTCACAGAGTGTGATCCAGCGCCATGAGCATAACTCTGTGAATAAAGTTCAGAACAACTATAAGTTATCCACAAAAATTTTGAAAAATCAGAAGTTATTCATAGAACGGGTACAACTCAGAAGCACGGTCACTCACAAGACTAGAAATAACGTAACTTATTGATTTTTAACAAAAAAAAAGGCTTATCAACAGAAGAGGGCAATCCTTATCTACTACTACTATTTTGAATTTAAAGAATTAAGACAATAGCAGTGAACTTCTTTTCCACTTTTTTGAGCATTCTTTTTTGAATGAAAAAAACATGTGTACATCTGAAATTTCGTGGCCTGAATCAGTCAAATACGACCGACGATCAAGTAAGATTTGCACATCCGAACTGTCCCCACCGCACAAGCCTTCATGCCAGCCAACTCTGCAGCGCAAACGCGTCAAACGTTTGAAATCAAAAGCGCTCAAATGAATTTGGTCGCTTTGCTGGTGAAATCCGCAAACTTAGACCTGTTGGCCAAAGACATGGCAACCGCGTTTGGCCCTACCGGTGAGACACCTGATTTTTTTGACAACGACGCATTGGTCATTGATTTCTCTCAAGTGCCCGAGAGCGAGGCACCGCAAGAGCTTGGTCCCTTTGTTCAGTTTCTCAAGACATGCCGCTTAGTGCCGGTTGCAGTCCGTGGAGGACATCCAGCTTGGAAAGACTTTGGGTTGAAAGCAGGCTTGGTGGAAGCGGAGCAAGATGTGCAACTCGCCAAGCCCGCGATGAAGCAACCCGCGGTGAGGGAAACCGTCATTCAGGAGGTGGTTCGCGAAATACCCGGGCCTGCCACCATGGTGGTCGACAAACCGCTGCGCTCGGGTCAAAAAATTTACGCCAGAGCCTGTGACCTGGTGGTGCTAGCCATCGTGAACCAAGGTGCTGAAGTAGTGGCAGACGGTAATATCCACGTGTATGCCCCACTCCGCGGTAAAGCAATGGCAGGTGCGCGTGGAAATACCAAGGCGCGTATTTTTGCTTTGCAGCTGGAACCTGAATTGGTGTCTATCGCCGGTGTGTACCGGACCAGCGAGAATCCCTTACCCCCAGATATTCATGGGAAACCGGCGCAGATTCGCTTAAGCGAAGACGGGCAGGAAAAGCTACTGATTGAAGCCCTGAAGGCTTAACGTTCCACACCTTTCGAAAGATTCATTTTTCATGACCAAGATTATTGTTGTCACATCAGGTAAGGGTGGCGTTGGAAAGACAACGACCAGCGCGAGCTTTGCCACCGGCCTGGCGCTTCGTGGCGCAAAAACTGCCGTGATTGACTTTGATGTGGGTTTGCGCAACCTGGACTTGATCATGGGTTGCGAGCGCAGGGTGGTGTACGACTTGATCAATGTGATCCAGGGCGAAGCCAATCTGAACCAAGCGCTGATCAAGGACAAACAGTGTGACAACCTGTACATCCTGGCCGCCTCCCAAACGCGCGACAAAGATGCTTTAACACAAGAAGGTGTAGAGAAAGTTCTCAAAGACCTTGCAGCCATGGACTTTGAATTCATTGTCTGCGACTCACCTGCCGGCATTGAGACTGGCGCCTTGATGGCCATGCACTTTGCCGATGAGGCTTTGGTCGTGACCAACCCGGAAGTGTCTTCAGTGCGGGATTCCGATCGCATTCTCGGCATGCTGTCCAGCAAAACCAAGCGGGCCATGGAAGGTGCAACGCCGATCAAAGAACATTTGTTGATCACCCGTTACAACCCGGCGCGCGTGGATCAAGGGCAAATGCTGTCTTTGGACGATATTCAGGACATTTTGCGGATCCCACTGATTGGCGTTATTCCCGAGAGCGAATCGGTATTACAAGCTTCTAACCAAGGCGTGCCTGCTGTTCACATGCAGGGCAGTGATGTGTCTGAGGCTTATAAAGACGTGATCGATCGTTTTATGGGCAATGAGAAACCGATGCGTTTTACTGAAGCACCTAAACAAGGTCTGCTCAAACGCCTGTTCGGAGGCAAATAAGGCTATGTCATTTCTTTCCTTTTTGCTGGGTGAAAAGAAAAAAACGGCAAGCGTCGCCAAAGAGCGGCTGCAGATCATTCTTGCCCATGAACGCAGTGGTCGCAACGCAGCTGAACCTGACTACTTGCCAGCACTTCAGCGTGATTTAGTTGCTGTTATCAGCAAATACATCCATATCAACCCGGATGACATCAAGGTGAACCTGGAGCGACAAGACAACCTTGAAGTTCTGGAAGTCAAGATCGAACTGCCAGACGCTCGTTAATGGCCTGCGTTGACAGGCAAGGCAGTTCTGTCGATCACTCGGCGCAATACAAAGCTGGAGTGAACGCCTGTAACTCCTTCAATACGGGTCAGTTTATTGAGTAGCAACGCCTGGTAGTGGTCCATGTCTTTGACAGCTACCTTGATTTGGTAATCAGCATCCTGGCCGGTAATCAGCAGGCACTCCAGCACTTCCGGAAGCACTGCAACGCTGCCTTCGAAATTGGCAAATCTCTCGGGGGTGTGGCGATCCATCGAAATGTAAATCAGAGCGATAAGCGACAGCCCCAACTTTTTGGCATCCAGCATGGCCCGGTATCCTGTGATCAGACCGGAATCCTCCAGAGCCCGGACACGTCGCAAGCAAGGAGACGGCGACAAACCGATCTTGTCAGCCAGGTCCTGATTGGCAATCCTCCCATCTGTCTGGAGTATTTCTAAAATCTGTTGGTCATAGCGATCAATTTGCATTGGATTCTAATTTCTGGTGACTATTTAAAATATTCTGCCATTAATCTGGGCTTAGAAGAAAACTTAGCAATAAACTACCCCTTGCTCCGCGCTATATTTGATCCATGGATTGCACAATGATCCAGTTCAACGAAGTGTGCTGAACCTGTTCACTTTGCTAGGAAATCTGACACCCAGAAGACCTGTAAAAATGCCCTGACCTCCGGATGGAAGTCAGGGCATTTTTTTCGGCGCTAGGATGCAGCAATGGCTGATCACCCTACTTACCTTGACGTATTGCGCAATCTTCTTTTACTGGAAAAGGTAGCGACTCTCGCGACCACCGACCGGGAAGGTCATCTCCAAGTCTCTATGGTGCCCTTTGCGATGGACTCGCATGCTGGGGACATGATTGTTCATGTGAGCACTCTCGCCTCTCACACCACAAACCTCCAAAGCCATTCCGTTGCGGCGGTGCTGGTGATGCAGGCGGATCAGTTAAACACCAATGTCCATGCTCTGCCGCGTGTATCCATCCAAGTGGAGAGCCGTTTTGTAGAAAGACACACGGCTCTCTATGAGCTCACCAAGAGTCTGTACCTTGCAAAATTTGCAGACATGGCATTCATGACTGAATTTGCTGATTTTTCATTCGTGCGGTTAACGCCCCACACGGTCCGCCTTGTCTCGGGATTCGGTGCAGCTAAAACTTTGCAGCTTGAGCAGTGGCAGCAAGCAATGGCTCAGGCCTGTTGAATAAACCGGACCATAACCTTGGCAAATTCGGACCCTTCATGGCCGAATTCCAAACTTTCCATGCTTTCGGTGAAATGGGCATCACCAAGTAGGTGCTTGCGCTTTTCTAGGAGGTAGGCGCTGTAGTCTTCTACAAATTCCGGGTGAGGCTGGATACACAAAACCTCATTCCCCCTTGAGTAGGCGGCTATCGGGCACCTGTCGCTACTAGCGAGTAGGCGCGCACCTTCAGGCAGTTCTAACACTTGGTCCTGGTGGCTGGCGAGCAAAGCAAATTGCTCACGGCTATCCCCCACGATATCGTCACCATGCCATGCGTAGGTGTTGCGTCCGGTTACCCATCCCTGAGGTGCTCTTCCGACTTTCGCGCCAAGGCAATAGGCAATCAGCTGGTGACCGAAACAAATACCCAGCAGCTTCGTATCGGTGCGCAAAAGCTCCGTGACCCTGCGGCGCAGTTCCACAACCCAGGCATCGTCCGAAAAAGAATCTGCCTTGCTCCCCGTCAAGATGACGGCGTCGTAACTGTCGAATGACTCCGGGTAGTGCTGGTGGGGGGTGCTGAAACGCTCCATAGTCCACCCCTCAGCGCCGGCTTGTCGTAATACTTTTTCCAACATTGCGCCATAGCTGCCATAGACAGGGATCAACGCTTCGTCGATCGTGTCGTTGTCCAAAATACAGATCTTCATCATTCCACCTGTCGCAATTTCGCTAGAAAACCACACAGCAACCAGCGGAAAATACCGCCGTATATCGCATTTAAGCACTCCATGCTACATTAGCCAGTTGCCTAAAAGCGATTGGCAGTGTGAATGCGTGATGCAAAAACACAATTCTCCACGATAGTGGGGAGTCCCATCCGGCTAAGTGATGATCACAATCAGCAAAGATTTTGCACAACAGCTTGTTGCTTTCCGGAGTGCTCCAAGCCAGTTGTTCAAAAGCATGTTTGTGTTTTTAATGACTCAGAATCAAAATTAGATTGAAGTTTCGCAATCAAACACTGTTGGCATTGCCGCTGGCGCCTCGCCTCAACATGGTGAGTTTGTCGCACCACTTGCGGGTATTGCAGACACGAAGCTCAAAGCGCTGAGCAAATGAATCTCGTGCGAAACAACAACCAATGTATTCCGCCTGGTGCGTCCGAGAAAGCGGCACCGGCACACAGTAATCATGGGGTCCAGTCGATTTCGGCCCCCAACAACACCTAAGTTTAGAGGACGAAAGATGGCTAAAGAAGACCTGATTGAAATGATGGGCGTGGTGAACGAAGTGCTGCCCGATACACGTTTCCGCGTGACTTTGGATAACGGTCACCAGTTGATCGCCTATTCCGCAGGCAAGATGCGCAAGAACCACATCCGGATTTTGGCCGGTGACCGTGTTTCTTTGGAACTGTCGCCCTACGATCTGAGCAAGGGTCGTATCAACTTCCGTCACATCGAGGGCCGTGGCCCCATGACTCCACGCCGCTAAGCGAGTGGATCGCCCGCCTTTCAGGCGGGTGAGTTAATGCTGGTGGCTGCCATCAATAAAGTAGCTGCCAGCGAACAATCAGCGGGGGCTAGCCCCCGCTTTTCTTTATACTTTGAAGACCGCCACCACCTGCACCAGGTCGTTGGCCTGACTCTTCAAGCTGCTTGCAGCGGCTGCCATTTCTTCTACCAGCGCAGCGTTTTGTTGCGTGGCTTGGTCCATCTGGGTGACGGCTTCTCCCACTTGGTTGACGCCTGCGCTTTGCTCCGAGCTGGCTGCGCTGATTTCGCCCATGATGTCGGTCACTCTGCGGATGCTGCTGACCACTTCGGTCATGGTCTCTCCAGCTTTGTCGACTAGGTTGCTGCCTTGCTCGACCCGCTCTACGCTGGCGTTGATCAGGATTTTGATTTCTTTGGCGGCTTCTGCAGATCGCCCGGCCAGTGAGCGCACCTCAGAAGCTACTACGGCAAAGCCACGGCCTTGTTCTCCGGCTCTAGCGGCTTCTACGGCTGCGTTCAGGGCCAGGATGTTGGTTTGGAAGGCGATGCCGTCAATCACGCTGATGATGTCTGCAATTTTGCGGCTGGCTTCGTTGATGCCTTTCATGGTCTCGACCACTTGGCCGACGACTTCTCCACCTTGAATCGCGACGGTAGAGGCGTTCATGGCGAGTTGGTTGGCCTGGCGGGCGGAGTCTGCGTTTTGTTTGACGGTGGAGCCGAGTTCTTCCATGCTGGCTGCGGTTTGTTCCAGGGCGCTGGCCTGGCTTTCGGTGCGGGCGCTGAGGTCGTGGTTGCCTTGGGCGATCTCAGAGCTGGCGGTGGCCACGGCCTCTGAGCCTTGGCGCACGTTGGACACCACGTCGGCCAACTTGGCCTGCATGCGCTGCAAAGCTGCCAGGAGCTGGCCGGTTTCATTGGCTGAGTCCACTATGATGGTCTTGGACAAATCACCGTCCGCAATGTTGTCCGCCAGATTGATCACCGTCGAAATAGGACCGGTAACTGATTTGGTAACCCAAAGGGTGGCAAAAACCGCAGCGAGTGCACCCAGCACCAGTGCCGTGAGCATGGAAGCGCGTGCGGTGTTGAAACTTTTCTCTGTCTTGTTGCTGGCAAACGTAGCACCGGCTTGGTTGTACTCAGAGATCTTTTTGGTGGTGACAATAATCTTGTCGAACAAAACTTTGGCATCACCCTCGAGCAACTTGCGAGCCGGAAACTTTTCCCGTTTGGTCGACATATCGATCAATTGCGCATGCAGCGCTTGGTATGCTTTCCAATCGGTTTCAAGTGCACCGAACAAGGTTTTCTCGTCGGGTTCATCCACGAGTTTTCCGTATTCCTGCCGGGTGGCCTCTACGGTTGCGACAGCCTGCGACGCTAGCTTTTCTATGCGCTCCATAGCACCCTCGTCGGTGTTGAGCACGTGCTGGCTTTCCCATGCGCGCAAGTCCGCCAAGCCCGCTTTCAGATCCCCTACTAGACCGACGCTCGGTAACCAGTTGGTGGTGATCGCAGCGGTATCACTCCGCATGGCCTGCATCTGCGAGATCGCAAGCACTACAACGGCGACCAGCAACGCAGTCAGACCGCCCATCACCGCTATGAGGCGGGTGGAAATTTTCATGTCTTTGATACTCATGGCCGGTCTCCTTATGGTTATATCGGGGCCAAATCCTGCACCTATGTAGGTACATTGGGCGCAACTTAACACGCTTCGCAACGACAAAAAAGGCCCATAACAACGGTGTTCCCGTCACTATGGGCCTTTCAAGGCTTCAGGCAGTGTGCAACTTAATGGGAGTCACGCGGAACGGCAGCCCCGCTTCCACCCACCAAAAAGTCCAAGTCAGCACCTAAGTGCGCTTGCTGCACGGTTTCTACATACAGCTTGTACCAGCCACGCTTGGGCTTCTCAGGCGCCTTCCAGAGGGCGAGACGGCGAGCGAGCTCTTCATCCGAAATTTCCAGGTGCAGCTTGCGCTCGGGCACGTTGAGCTCAATGATGTCGCCGTTTTGCACGACCGCCAGAGGACCGCCTGCAGCCGCTTCCGGAGAAGTGTGCAGAACTGTTGTGCCGTAGGCTGTGCCACTCATGCGGGCGTCTGAAATTCGGACCATGTCCGTAATGCCCTTTTTGAGCACCTTGGGTGGCAGAGGCATGTTGCCCACTTCGGCCATACCGGGGTAGCCGCGCGGGCCACAGTTCTTCAAGACCATGACGCTGTTCTCGTCAATATCCAGATCCGGGTCATCAATCTTGGCGTGAAACTCTTCAATAGATTCAAACACTACCGCCGGGCCCCGGTGTTGCAGCAAATGCTTGGATGCTGCAGATGGCTTGATCACCGCGCCGTTGGGCGCCAGGTTACCGCGCACCACCGCAATGCCGGCTGCCGGCATAAATGGATCTTCCACGGTCTTGATCACATCACGGTTGTAGCAAGGTGCATTGGCCACGTTTTCGCGGATAGTTTTGCCGTTCACCGTGAGCGCGTCACCATGCAACATCGGCAAGATTTCGCGCATAACGGCAGGCAAGCCACCGGCGTAGCAGAAGTCTTCCATCAAGTACTTGCCCGAGGGTTGCAGGTTCAAAATGTTGTTGACTTCGGAACCCAACTTATCGAAATCTTCGAGCTTCAGTTCTACGCCGATCCGGCCGGCAATCGCCAGCAGGTGGATCACGGCGTTGGTGGAGCCGCCAATTGCGGCGTTAGTGCGGATGGCATTTTCAAAAGCCTGACGCGTCAGGATCTGAGACATCTTGATGTCCTGCTTAACCATTTCCACAATGCGGCGGCCGGTGAGTTGGGCCAAACGCTTGCGGCGGGTATCTGCAGCGGGAATCGCGGCGTTTTCAGGTAAGGAAATACCCAGAGCTTCGACCATGCTGGCCATGGTGGAGGCGGTCCCCATGGTCATGCAGGTGCCGCTGGAACGGTGCATATCACTCTCGCAGGAGGAGAACTCCGCCATGGTCATCTCACCGGCGCGCACCATTTCAGACATTTGCCAGACGCCGGTGCCGGAGCCTACATCTTTGCCACGGAACTTGCCGTTCAGCATAGGGCCGCCCGACAGGCCAATGGTGGGCAGGTCACAGCTGGCAGCACCCATCATCAAAGAGGGAGTGGTTTTGTCACAGCCCATCAACAGCACGACGCCATCAATGGGATTGCCACGGATACTTTCTTCGACATCCATCGATGCCAGGTTGCGAAACAGCATGGCAGTAGGCCGCAGCTGGGTTTCACCCAGCGACATGACCGGGAACTCCAGTGGGAAGCCACCCGCTTCATAGACGCCACGCTTCACAAACTCGGCGAGCTCACGGAAGTGGCCGTTGCACGGGGTTAATTCACTCCAGGTGTTGCAAATGCCGATGACCGGCCGGCCGTCGAGTAGGTCGTGCGGGTAGCCCTGATTTTTGATCCAGCTGCGATGAACAAAACCATCGCGGTCCTGGCGGCCGAACCACGCTTGGCTGCGGCGTAATGGGGTTTTTTCGGAACTCATGGGTTTGCCTCTTTATTCGTGGAGGCAGTGCCTCCGGTTCTTGACAGCAGGCATGGTAACAATGCACAGTGATAATAGAAAATGAATTTAGAGACAGTTCATATATCTATATTGCAATCAAACAAGAGAAAAATCCATGCCAGAACCCACAAAACTTGCCCGTTATCTGAGTCTGGAGGGCATAAATGTATTCATTACTGGCGGTGGAACCGGCATCGGTGCCGCCATCGTGACTGCATTTGTCGACCAAGGTGCTAACGTCGCTTTCGTGGATGTAGCAGAAGCAGAAAGCCGCGAGTTGGCAGAGCAACTGAGCGCCCGGAGCGCGGCCCGTGTCTGGTGGCGCACGTGCGATGTGCGTGATGTTGCGGCCCTGCAGACCGCCAGCGCTGATGCGGCTCGCGAGCTGGGCGACTTTTCGGTACTGGTCAACAACGTCGCCCGGGACGACCGCCATTCCCTGGAGTCTGTGACACCCGAATACTGGGACGAGCGCATGGCAGTTAACCAGCGCCCCGCATTTTTTGCGATTCAAGCCCTCGTGCCAGGGATGAAGCGGCTGGGGGGTGGCTCCATCATCAACCTCGGCTCCACCGGTTGGCAAACCAAGGGTAGTGGCTACCCCTGTTATGCCGTGGCCAAATCGTCGGTTAATGGCCTGACCCGCGGCTTGGCAGATACGTTGGGTGCGGATCGCATCCGCATCAACACGGTATCGCCGGGGTGGGTCATGACCGAGCGGCAAATCAAAATGTGGCTCAACGCTGAAGGCGAAGCCGACATTCAGCGCAACCAGTGCCTACCCGATAAACTCACACCATCCGACGTGGCGCGCATGGTGTTGTTTCTGGCATCCGACGACGGCGCCATGTGCACCGCCCAGGAGTTCAAGGTCGACGCCGGCTGGAACTGATACGCCCCCGCCGGATCTACACCGCTTCAAGCCGAGGGCGCCGGGTCTACGCTGAACGCCTTGCCATACACCGTCATGGCAGAAGCCTTCAGTGCCCGCAGCACCACTTCCCCGGCCGGCGACAAAAGCCGGTCCCGCCGGGTGATAAAGCCGAAAGGCTCCATTTCACACGGCATGGCGACCGGCAAGATCGACATTAGCCCGTGATTGGCGTAGTAGCGGGCTACATCCACCGCCATCACACTCACCATGTCACTCTGCTGCATCATCTTGCTGATGAACAGCAAGGCGCTGGTCTCCACGCTGTTGGACGGCTGCTCTAAACCGAGTTCCTGAATCATCAAGTCGAACCGGTGGCGCAACATGCTTCCTGCCGGCGGCAGTATCCAGCCGTACTTGAACACATCGTCCAAACCGGGCTTGATGGCGGTGAGTAAGGGGTGGCCTGGTCGCGCGACTGCACAAATGGGTTCCTCGGCCACCATCTCGTAGCGCAACGCCGCCTTGTCGTGCTCAGGGGACAGGCGCCCGACCACGATATCCAGCGTCCCGCGGTTGAGCTTTTCAATCAACACATTACTGGGTTCGATTTGGATCGTGATTTGCAGATTCGGATGTGCTTGTTTCACCGCCGCGACGGTGGGCGGCAAAAGCGCCAGTCCCGGAGCGGTGATGGAGCCGATATTCACCTGCCCGAACTGCCCGTTTTTAGCGGCCTGCAACTCCTCATGGGCCTGGTTCAGGCTTGCCAGAGCGGCCCGCGCATGCCGGATCATGGTGTCGCCATACCAAGTTGGCCGCATGCCTCGCGGCAAACGTTCGAACAATGACACCCCCAAAACGTCTTCCAAGTCTTTAAGCAGCTTTGACGCCGCGGGCTGGGTCATGTTCAATACTTGGGCAGCACGGTGGATATTTCCCTCTTCCGCCAGAGCGACCAATAGCAAAAGTTGTCTGGTTTTAAGCCTTGCACGCAGGAACCAATGGGTGTAATTCGTCATATAGGGTTAGCACCAATCCTGATTTGCATATCGAATAAGCCCCAAACTATATTGGAAATAAATCAATGTGGTAATTAAGATTCGCCGCCTGAGCCGAAAAAAAGGCGAAGACGCATCTGACAGAAGCAACTAACACAGGAGACATTTCATGACAGCACGTAGAACCACCCTCAAGGTACTTGCAGCAAGCCTTGCCATGGGTCTGGCCTTCGGCACCACCGTAGCCAACGCACAAGACAAAGGCCTGGTCGGCGTCGCTATGCCGACCAAGAGCTCTACCCGCTGGATCGCCGATGGCAACAGCATGGTCGCCGCCTTGGCTGCGAAAGGCTACAAAGCCGATTTGCAGTACGCGGAAGATGACATCCCCAACCAGTTGGCCCAGATTGAAAACATGATCACCAAGGGCGCCAAGGTCCTTGTGATTGCCGCTATCGATGGCACCACACTGACCAACGTACTGCAAAAAGCTGCTGACAAAGGCATCAAGGTTGTTTCTTATGACCGCCTGATCGTCGGCTCTAAAAACGTTGACTACTACGCCACCTTCGACAACTTCCAAGTGGGTGTGTTGCAGGCACAAACACTGGAAAAAGGCTTGGGACTGAAAGAAGGCAAGGGCCCTTTCAATATCGAACTGTTCGGCGGTTCCTCTGACGACAACAACGCGT
Source organism: Rhodoferax sp. (assembly GCF_013297935.1). Lineage (GTDB taxonomy): Bacteria > Pseudomonadota > Gammaproteobacteria > Burkholderiales > Burkholderiaceae_C > Allorhodoferax. The sequence continues at coordinate 59,730 of NZ_JAAFIX010000013.1, forward strand.
TCTTCTTCTACGACGGCGCCATGTCCGTGTTGGACCCGTACATCAAGTCCGGCAAGCTGGTGGTTCGCTCCAAGCAAACCGGTATGCAAAAAGTGGCAACCCTGCGTTGGGACGGCCAAGTTGCCCAGGCCCGCATGGAAAACCTGTTGAGCGCTTACTACGGCAAAGACAAAGTGCACGCAGTGTTGTCTCCGTATGACGGTATCTCCATCGGTATCCTCTCCGCACTCAAAGGTGTGGGCTACGGCACAGCGGCACAACCCATGCCATTCGTGAGCGGCCAGGATGCGGAAGTGCCTTCGGTGAAGTCCATCATCCGCAAAGAACAGTACTCCACCATCTTCAAAGACACTCGCGAACTCGCCAAAGTGGCAGCCAACATGGTGGACGCTGTAATGGCCGGCAAGCAGCCTGAAATCAACGACACCAAGACCTACAACAACAAGGTCAAGGTAGTGCCTTCCTACCTGCTCAAGCCCGTGGCAGTGGACTTGTCTAACTACAAGCAAGTGCTGGTAGGTAGCGGTTACATCAAAGAAGAGCAACTGAAGTAATCTTCAGTCTCGAAAAAGAGGCCCTGTGCCCCACAGCACAGGGCTTTTTACATTCTCCCGGTTCAAGAGACAGATCGTTGAGGCACCATGGCTGAACCCATTCTAGAAATGCGCGGGATGCGCAAAACCTTCCACGGGGTGACTGCGCTAAGCAATGTCAATCTCACCGTGCAAGAAGGCCAGATCCACGCCGTTGTCGGCGAAAACGGCGCGGGCAAATCCACCCTGATGAAAGTGCTGAGCGGCGTCTATCCCCACGGTGATTACGAAGGCACCATCCGCTACCAGGGCGAGGAATGCCGGTTTCGCGGCATCCACGATAGCGAGGCTAAAGGCATCATCATCATCCACCAGGAGTTGGCGCTGGTCCCGCTGCTGTCCATCACTGAGAACATTTTTCTCGGCAATGAGCAAGCCCGTGGCGGTGTCATCGACTGGAATAGCTCCTACGTCAAGACACAGGCCTTGTTGACCAAGGTAGGGCTGAAAGAGTCGCCCAACACCCTGATCACTAACCTCGGCGTCGGCAAACAACAGCTGATCGAAATCGCCAAGGCACTGTCTAAAGAGGTCAAACTCCTCATTCTGGATGAGCCCACTGCCAGCTTGAATGAAACGGACAGTGATGCGCTCCTCGAACTCTTGCTCGAACTCAAGCGCCAGGGTATCTCCTGCATCCTGATCTCGCACAAGCTCAACGAAATTTCCAAGGTGGCTGACGCCATTACCGTGCTGCGCGATGGCGCCACGGTGGCGTCGCTCGACTGCCATGCCGAACCCGTGAGCGAAGACCTGATCATCCGCCACATGGTCGGACGCGAAATGGAAGACCGTTACCCCAAACGCACCCCGAATGTGGGGGACACAGTCTTTGAAGTGCGGGACTGGGTGGTGCACCACGCCATCCACGCCGAACGCAAAGTCATCAAAGGTGTCAACCTGCACGTCAAGCGTGGCGAGATCGTAGGTATTGCCGGCCTTATGGGCGCAGGCCGCACCGAGCTGGCCATGAGCATTTTCGGCCGCACCTACGGCCAGAACATCAGTGGCAAGGTGCTGCTTAACGGCAAAGAGGTCGACACCAGCACGGTGCAAAAAGCCATCGACCACGGCATTGCCTATGTCACCGAAGACCGCAAAGGCTATGGCCTGGTGCTCGACGAAACCATTGCCTGGAACACCACGCTGGCCAATTTGTCTGCGGTGTCCCGCAACACCGTGATCAACGAAGGCAAAGAGTTCAGCGTAGCCCAGGACTTCCGCAAGAAGCTCAACATCCGCAGCCCCAACGTGTTTGCCCGCACCGTCAACCTGTCGGGCGGCAATCAGCAAAAAGTGGTGCTCAGCAAATGGCTGTTTTCCGAGCCGGAAGTGCTCATCCTCGATGAGCCCACCCGCGGCATCGACGTGGGTGCGAAATACGAGATTTACACCATCATCGCGCAGCTCGCTGCCGAGGGGAAATGCGTACTGATGATCTCCAGCGAAATGCCCGAACTTTTGGGCATGTGTGACCGGATCTGTGTACTGAATGAAGGTGCTTTTGTGGCCGAATTCCCGGCAGCAGAAGCGACACAAGAAAAAATTATGCGTTCTATCGTGACGTCAGGAGTGAACTGAAATGACAAGCACCACCCCGGAAACCAAGGCCCCCGCAAGCGGCGGAGGCATGGCCTTTTTAAAAAACAACCTGCGTGAATACGGCTTGCTGATGTCGCTCGTCATCATCATGGTGTTCTTCCAGGTCAAGACAGACGGCACTCTTTTCCAACCCCTCAACCTCACCAACTTGATCCTGCAAAACAGCTACATCATCGTGATGGCGCTGGGCATGTTGCTGGTTATTGTGGCGGGCCATATCGACCTGTCGGTGGGCTCTGTGTGCGGCTTTGTCGGTGCGGTGGCTGCCGTGCTCATGGTGAACTACAACTGGCACTACGTGCCAGCCACCATCGTCTGCCTTATCCTGGGCGGTGTTATTGGCGCGGCGCAAGGGTACTGGGTCGCGTTTTACAAAATACCGTCGTTCATCGTGACCCTCGCGGGCATGCTGGTCTTCAAGGGCCTGGCCCTGGCCGTGCTCGAAGGCGCTTCGGTGGGCCCTTTCCCACCTGAGTTCCAGCTGCTCAGCACCGGCTTCATTCCCGATCCGTTTGCCGGTGAAACCTTGCGCGTCACGACCCTGGTCATCGGCATGCTGATTGCGTTGGTCATGTTGGTGAGCAAAGTGCGTGGCCGCGCCGACCGTGCCGCACACGGCATGGAAAACGAACCCGTTGTTTTCTTTGCGATTGCTAACTTGGTTTTCATCGGAATGATCGTGGCCTTCAGCTACCAACTCGCCTCCTACAAGGGCCTGCCTAACGTGCTGGTGGTTATGTTGTTGTTGATGTTGGCCTACGACTTTGTGGCCTCCCGCACCACCATCGGCCGCCGTATCTACGCACTGGGCGGTAACGAGAAAGCCGCCAAGTTGTCGGGCATCCGCACCGAGCGCCTCACCTTCTACACCTTCATCAACATGGGTGTGTTGGCCGCACTGGCCGGCTTGATTTTCGCGGCCCGTTTGAACACCGCCACGCCCAAGGCCGGCTTGGGTTTTGAACTCGACGTGATCGCAGCCTGTTTCATCGGTGGTGCATCCGCCTCCGGTGGTGTGGGCAAAGTGCTGGGCGCAGTCATCGGCGCTTTCATCATGGGCGTCATGAACAACGGCATGTCCATCATGGGCATCGGCATCGACTGGCAACAAGTCATCAAGGGCCTGGTCTTGCTGGCCGCCGTCTGCTTCGACGTCTACAACAAAAACAAATAAGGCCTCGCCATGTACTCTGCGACTAATGCCCGTTACAAGGGCGTGTTCCCTGTCGTCCCTACGACCTTTAACGACGCCGGTGAACTCGACCTGGAGAGCCAGAAACGCTGTGTCGATTTCATGATCGACGCCGGCTCCACCGGGCTGTGCATTCTGGCCAACTTCTCCGAGCAATTTGTGCTCGGCGATGCTGAGCGCGAAGTGCTCACCCAAACCATTCTGGCGCATGTGAACGGCAGGGTGCCGGTCATCGTGACCACCACGCACTTCAGCACCCAAGCCACTATGGCCCGCAGCGTGCAGGCTCAGGAGTGGGGTGCTGCCATGGTCATGGTCATGCCGCCATACCACGGCGCCACCATCCGCGTGCCTGAGGCGCAAATCTACGAGTACTTCACGCGCTTGTCGGACGCGATCAACATCCCCATCATGATCCAGGACGCACCGGTGAGCGGCACGCCGCTGTCGGTGCCATTCCTGGCCCGCATGGCGCAAGAGATCAAGCAGGTGTCGTACTTCAAGATAGAGACTGCGGGCGCGGCCTCCAAGTTGCGCGAACTCATCCGTGTGGGCGGTGCCGCCATTGAAGGCCCGTGGGATGGCGAAGAGGCCATCACCCTCATGCCCGATCTGGACGCCGGTGCCACCGGCGCCATGACCGGCGGCGCGTACCCTGATGGCATCTGCAAAATTGTGGATGCCTATGCGGCCGGCCGCCGTGAGGAGGCGGCTGCCCACTACCAGCAGTGGCTGCCCCTGATTAACTATGAGAACCGCCAGGGCGGCATACTGACCGCCAAGGCCCTGATGAAGGAAGGTGGCGTGATCGCCTGCGAAGCCGGTCGCCACCCCTTTCCCGCCATGCACCCCGACACCCGCGCTGGTCTTATCGACACCGCTAAGCGTCTGGACCCCATGGTGTTGCGCTGGGGCCGGTAAACCCGACCACCCCCTGAGAAAGAACCGCCACCATGTCAGAAAACACCGTCTTCCAGCTCCTGGGCCGCCGCTTGCGGCTTGCCGTGATCGGCGGGGGACCCGGCTCCTTCATCGGTGCCATGCACCGCCAGGCCGCACGCTTGGATGACCGTTTTGAGCTGGTGGCGGCAGCGCTGTCGTCGGACCCCGAGCGATCCAAAGCCAGCGGCCAAAGCATTGGCGTAGCGGCAGACCGTTGCTACCCCGATGGCGCTGCCCTGATTGAAGCCGAAGCACAGCGGGCCGACGGTGCCGAGGTCGTGGCCATCATGACGCCCAACGACAGCCACTTCCGCTTCTCCATGCTCGCTCTGGACCATGGCATGGACGTCATTTGCGACAAGCCCATGACCAACACCCTGCAAGAAGCCGAGGCGCTCCACGCCAAGGTGCTGAGCAGCGGCCGTGTGTTTTGCCTCACCCACAATTACACCGGCTACCCCATGGTGCGCCAGGCCAAGGCCATGGTCATGGAGGGCCAGCTAGGCGAGATCCGCCTGGTGCAGGTCGAATATGTGCAGGGCGGTCGCGCCAAAGCCGGCCCGGGCCGCAGGGCCTGGAAAGAAGACCCCGCCCGTGGCGGCCCCTCGCTGGTCATGGGCGACATCGGCACCCACGCGCACAACCTGCTACGCTTTATCACCGGGCTCGAAGTGGCACATGTGGCGGCCGAAGTCGGCGCCATCGTGCCCGACCGTGCCACCCACGACTTTGCAGGTGCCATGCTGCGCATGAGCAATGGCGCGCGTGGCAGCTTCTGGGTGACCCAGGCGGCGGCGGGTGTGGAAAACGGCTTGCGCATCCGCGTGAGCGGCTCACTGGGCAGTGTGGAGTGGCACCAAGAGCACCCGCAAGTGCTGCAATTCAAGCCGCTGGATGCACCCGCCCAAGTGCGCACGCCCAATGGCCCGGGCACCCTGCCCCTGGCCGCGAGCGCATCGCGCATCGTGGCGGGCCATCCCGAGGGTTTTCATGAAGCCTTCGCTAACCTGTACACCAACGCCGCAGACACCATCGCGGCGCAGCGCAGCGGCACTATGCCCGATCCGCTGAACCTGTTTTTTCCGAATGCGAGCGACGGCTTGCAGGGCATCCGCTTTGTGGCCGCCGCCATTGCCTCCAGCCAGAACCACAGTGCCTGGACTGCTGTTTAACTTTTCACCTTCAACCCATGACACAACACAACAACCTGATCAACGGCGAATGGCTCGCCGGCACCGGCTACGCGCCCAACATCAACCCGTCCAACCTTGCCGATGTAATCGGTGAATACGCCCAGGCCGATGTGGCCCAGCTCAATGCCGCAGTCGCCGCCGCCCAAAAGGCCTTCCCCGCCTGGTCTACCGGCGGCATTCAGGCCCGCGCCGATGCACTCGACAAAATCGGCAGCGAAATCCTGGCCCGCAGAGAAGAGCTGGGCACCCTGCTCGCCCGCGAAGAAGGCAAGACCCGCGCAGAAGGCATCGGCGAAGCCGCCCGGGCCGGCAACATCTTTAAATTCTTTGCCGGTGAATGCCTGCGCCTGGCCGGTGAAACCCTGCCCTCCGTGCGCCCCGGCATCGGCGTGGAGGTGACTCGTGAGCCTTTGGGCGTGATCGGCCTCATCACCCCCTGGAACTTCCCCATCGCCATTCCTGCTTGGAAGATTGCCCCCGCACTGGCCTACGGCAACTGCGTGGTCTTGAAGCCTGCCGACCTGGTGCCCGGTTGCGCGTGGGCGCTGGCCGACATCATTCACCGCAGCGGCATTCCTGCCGGGGTGTTCAACCTCGTCATGGGCTCGGGCCGCGTCATTGGCGACGCCTTGGTCAACCACCCCGGCATCACCGCCGTGAGCTTCACCGGCTCGGTGGGTGTAGGCCAGCGCATTGCGGCCGCCTGTGCCGGCCACATGAAAAAGGTGCAACTGGAAATGGGCGGCAAGAACCCGCAAGTGGTGCTCGACGATGCCGACCTGAACGTGGCGGTAGAGCTCAGCGTGCAAAGCGCCTTCTACTCCACCGGCCAGCGCTGCACAGCGTCCAGCCGCCTGATCGTGACCGACAAAATCTACCCCGCCTTCATCGACGCCATGCAAAAGCGCATGGCTGCCATCAAGGTGGGCGACGCCCTGGCCGCTGGTATCGACATCGGCCCCGTGTCGTCCCAAGCGCAGCTGGAGCAAGACTTGTCGTATGTAGAAATCGGCAAGGCCGAGGGCGCCACCCTGCTCATGGGTGGTGAACGCCTCACCCGCGACACCGAAGGCTTCTACATGGCCCCGGCCCTGCTGGTGGACAGCACAGCCGCCATGCGCATCAACCGCGAAGAAATCTTCGGCCCGGTGGCCAGCGTCATCCGCGTCAAAGACTACGAAGAAGCCTTGGCCACCGCCAACGACACACCCTTTGGCCTGTCGGCCGGCATTGCCACCACCAGCCTCAAGTACGCCACCCACTTCAAGCGCCACAGCCAAGCCGGCATGGTCATGGTGAACCTGCCCACCGCAGGGGTGGACTACCACGTGCCCTTCGGCGGGCGCAAAGGCAGTAGCTATGGCTCGCGCGAGCAGGGCAAATACGCGGCTGAGTTCTTCACCACGGTGAAGACGGCTTACACACTGGCATAAGTACCGAGGCCCACACCATGCGCACCCTTCGGCGGATCTTTTTAAGTAGCTTGTTGTTGGTGCCCATGGCCTGGGCCCAGGCCCAAACCAGCAAAGGTGCGGTCGGCATCCTCATGCCCACCGTGACCTCCCAGCGCTGGGTGGTCGATGGCTTGGCCATGGTGCGCGCCATGGACAAGCTGGGCTACCGCCCCGATCTCAAATACGCCAACGATGATGTGGCGATCCAGATCGCCCAAACCGAGGAGATGCTCAAAAGCACCGACATGAAGGTGCTGGTCATCGGTGCTATCGACGGCAGTAAGCTCGCGCCGGTGCTGAAAAAAGCCGCTGAGCGCAACATCAAAGTCATTGCGTATGACCGCCTGATCCGCGACACCCCGCATGTGGACTACTACGCCACGTTCGACAATTTTCAGGTCGGCGTGCTGCAGGGCAGCTACATCGCAGAGCACCTGGGTCTGGACAAAGGCAAGGGCCCTTTCACCATTGAGCTGTTCGGCGGATCGTCCGACGACAACAACGCCTTCTTTTTCTACGACGGTGCCATGTCCGTGCTCAAGCCCTATATCGACAAGGGTCGCCTGGTGGTGGGCTCGGGCCAGATGGGCATGGACAAGGTAGCCACCCAGCGCTGGAGCGGTTCGGTAGCCCGCGCCCGCTTGGTGCAGATTCTTGACAAGCACTACACCAAGCAACGCTTGGACGCCCTGCTGTCCCCCTACGACGGTATCAGCATGGAACTGATTACCGCCATGAAAAAAGCCAACTACGGCCAAGGCACACAGCCCTTGCCGGTGGTCACCGGCCAGGACGCTGAAATGCCTTCGGTGCGCTCCATCATCCGCGGGGAGCAAACCTCCACCGTGTTCAAAGACAACCGCGAACTCGCCCAAGTGGTCACCACCATGGTGGACGCCATTCTCTCGGGGAAAAAACCCGTCATCAATGACGAAAAAACCTACAACAACGGGCAGAAAGTGGTGCCCGCCTTCCTGCTGAAACCGGCGGTAGTCGATATCAACAACTGGCGTGCCACCTTGGTCAACTCCGGCTACTACAAGCCCGACCAGTTCCGCTAAGCAGCCGGGGCCTTGCGCACCGGCAGAGCCCCTTCCCGCAGGGGGCTTGTTTACGCCTGTGCCACACGCTGCTGCTAAGGTGTGGTCCTCGGCCCGGCAGGCGGGCCCGACTACAGGAGTAACAACATGGCCATGGATGTGGTGGACTACGAAATCTTCGGTTCCGAGATGCAATACGTCGAGGTCGAACTCGACCCCGGCGAGGCCGCCATCGGCGAGGCGGGGGTGATGATGTACATGCAATCCGGCATCGCCATGGACACCATCTTTGGCGACGGCTCTCAGCAAGGCGGTTTTTTCGGCAAGCTCATGGGTGCCGGCAAACGCCTGCTCACCGGCGAGGGGCTGTTCACCACCGTGTTTCAAAATGAAGGCAACGGCAAACAGCGTGTCGCGTTTGCCGCGCCTTACCCCGGCAAGATCGTGCCCATGGACTTGAGCCAGCTGGGGGGCACCATCCTGTGCCAAAAAGACTCGTTTTTGTGTGCAGCCAAAGGCGTGGCACTGGGCATTGCTTTTCAGAAAAAGCTGGGCGTGGGCCTGTTTGGTGGCGAGGGCTTCATCATGCAAAAGCTCGAAGGCGATGGCATGGCCTTTGTGCACGCCGGCGGCACCCTGATGGAGCGCACCCTCGCACCCGGCGAGACCCTGCGGGTCGACACCGGCTGCGTGGTGGCGTTTCAGCCCACCGTGGACTTTGACATCCAGTTCGTCGGCAAAATCAAGTCCGCCATCTTCGGCGGCGAAGGCCTGTTCTTCGCCACTCTGCAAGGCCCGGGCAAAGTGTGGCTGCAAAGCTTGCCGCTGTCGCGGCTGGCCAACCGCATCATCCTCTCCGCACCTGCTGCGGGCGGGCGCTCTGCAGACCAAGGCTCGGTGCTCGGCGGAGGTGCCCTGGGCGGTTTTCTGGGCGGCGGCCGCGACTAAGCCCGCCACCGGGGCTTGGCGCACAATGGTGTGCACGCATCACCCGACCCATGGCCACACCGCCCCCCCTGCCTGCACAGGCGCTCACAGACGAAGACCGCAAGCTGGTGGAAGACCACCAGCCGGTCGTGCGCTCCGTGGCGAGCCATCTCGGGCGCCGGTTGCCGCCCAATATTGACAAGGCCGACCTGGTGCAAGACGGCCTGCTCGGCCTCATGGAAGCCCTGCTGCGCTGGACCAAAGAGCTCACCGGCACCCACTTTGAGAGCTACGTAACACTGCGGGCCCAGGGCGCCATGATTGACGGCTTACGCGCCGCCGACCCGGTGAGTCGTCAGGTGCGCAAAGACATGCGGCGGGTGGAAGAAGCGCTGCAGCAGCTCAGCCACCGCCTGGGCCGCCCGCCCACCGAAGGCGAGCTGGCCGAGCGCCTGGCCATGTCGCTGGCCGACTACCAGCAACTCCTGCAAGACGCGCAGGGCTATGTGCTCATTTCCCTGCAAGACCTGACTGGCGACAACGTCGACCAATACCTCAAGCGCTGCGAGCTGGACAACGCCGACCCCCTTGCCCTGCTAGAGCGCTCTGCCTTGCGCCAGGCGCTCGCTGAATCTATCCAGCTCCTGCCCCGCAAAAGCCAGATATTGCTCACGCTCTACTACGAGCACGAAATGAAGATGCACGAAATCGGCCGGCACCTGGGCCTGTCCGAGGCGCGCATTTCGCAAATGCACACCCAGTCGATTGCGCAACTCCGGGCCTCACTGGCCGACCGCGATGTGCAGCGCTTGCTGGCTCCGCGCATGCGCCCGCGCAGCGAGCCCGACGAATCGGAATATGGTGTTCTGAGCAACACCTGAAACCGTGCCCTGCCCTCCGGGCACGATGCTTGCTGCCCCGCTCCTGCCATTCAACACCCGCAGGAGCACCCCATGAACCGCAACGACATCACCGAAAAAATCATCACCGTCAAAGTCAGCAAAGGCATCACCTGGGAATCGGTGGCCAAAAAAGTGGGCTTGAGCAAAGAGTGGACCACCGCCGCCTGCCTGGGCCAGATGACGCTGGACGACAAGCAAGCCAAGATCGTGGGCAAGATCTTTGGCCTGACGGTCGAGGAGCAAAAGTGGCTGCAAGTGGTGCCCTACAAAGGCTCGCTGCCCACCCCGGTGCCCACCGACCCGCTGATCTACCGCTGGTATGAAATCGTCAACGTGTACGGCACCACCATCAAAGAACTCATCCACGAAGAGTTCGGCGACGGCATCATGAGCGCCATCGACTTCTCCATGGACATCGTGCGCCAGCCCGACCCCAAGGGCGACCGGGT
>NZ_JAAFIX010000014.1 GCF_013297935.1 Rhodoferax sp.
CGGCATCGCCTTCCAAACCAACATCCTGGCCCTGAACGCAGCCGTAGAAGCCGCTAGAGCCGGAGAACAAGGCCGTGGCTTTGCCGTAGTAGCTTCTGAGGTGCGCTCACTGGCCGGGCGATCTGCCGAAGCCGCCAAAGAAATCAAAATCCTGATCAACGCCAGCGTAGAGCGGGTCGAGCAAGGCAGCAACCTAGTCGACAAAGCCGGCGAGACCATGACCGAAGTGGTCAGCAGCATCCGCAGAGTGACCGACATCATGGGAGAAATCAGCGCGGCCAGCTCGGAGCAAAGTGCGGGAGTCTCCCAAGTGGGAGAAGCCGTCACCCAGATGGACCAAGCCACGCAACAAAACGCTGCGCTGGTAGAAGAAATGGCAGCCGCTGCAAGCAGCCTGAAAAGTCAGGCCAATGACCTGGTGCAGGTGGTGGCGGTGTTTAAGTTGGGGAATGAAAGCCACAGCAGCACCTACACCGGCGCCAGCCACCTGTCGGCACCTGCTGCACCTGCCGCGGTGCGCAGCCAATCACCGGCCAAGAAAACATTCGCAGGCACCGAGCGCAGAGCCGCCGCGCAGACACTCCCCAAGCCCAGCGCCGCCAAACCGGCAAGCACTACGGCTAAGCCGCCTGCGGGCAAGGCACCACCGGTGCTGGTAGCCCATGCGCCGACTCCGCCCAAAACCAGCTTCAAGGCCACGCCCGCAGGTGGTGATGATGACTGGGAGACTTTTTAAACCCAGTGCAGCTGGGCTAGAAAGTCCAGCACACCATCGGCATCCACACGGTCGACCGGCTCGCCGTGGTTGTAGCCGTAGCTGACCAAAATGACCGGGCAACCGGCAGCGCGCGCGGCCAGGGCGTCGTTGCTGGAGTCGCCCACCATCAAGGTCCGGGCCGGCACCGTCTGCAACTGTGCGCAGGCGTGCAGCAAGGGCATGGGGTCCGGTTTTTTGCGGGCCACCGCGTCACCACCAATGACTGCACTGAAGTAAACCGCCAACTGCTTTTCAGCCAACAAAGCCTGCGCAAATGCAGTGGGCTTGTTGGTCACACAAACAAGCTTCAGACCCGCCTGCTGCCACTGTGCAAGCGCCTCCCGCACGCCGGGGTACACCGCGGAATAGTGCCCGTTGACCTCCGGGTAGTGGCGTTGGTAGGCCTGCCATGCCGCCTCGAACAATGCTACGTTTTTTGTAGCTACTTGCGCAGTATCTATATGGGCCAGAAGGCTTTTTATTAAGTGTTCGGAGCCTTTGCCGACCAGCCGCTCCACCAGCGCCTGTTCGACCACAAAGCTCTGAAAAGGCTCCGGCAATTCTGCGAGCATGCGCTGCAAGGCTTGGACAAAGTCGCCCAAGGTATCGACCATCGTTCCGTCGAGGTCGACGATGACCGCATCCGTGGCTGCCAAGGGTAGTTGTATCGGGTCTCTCACCATAGGTGTTCCTGCTTGGGGCGCCCTTGTATCCAGGACACCAATTCATTCAAAGGCATGGGGCGCGCGATCCAATAACCCTGCGCCTTTTCGCAGCCCAAGTCAGCCATCTGCCGGGCTTGGGCTTCTGTTTCAATACCCTCCGCCACCGTGCCGAGTTGCAAAGTGGCCGCCACCTTGAGGGTCGCCTCGATGAGCACACGGTGGTATTCACTCTGGTCGAGCAAGCTCACAAACGAGCGGTCGATTTTGATGGAGTGGACCGGAAGCTCATGCAAGCAGGCCAGTGAGGAATACCCGGTGCCGAAGTCGTCCAATGACAGAGCCACCCCCATGGCGCGCAGCGCCTGCAAGGTGCTTTGCACCAACGCGTCCTGGGCCGCCAGGCTCTCGGTGACCTCCAGGACCAGCTGGTGGGGCTCCATGTGAGCGTTGCGCAAGGCGTCGCGCACCAACTCCACCAAACCGGGCTCACGCAACTGCGCCCGCGACAGGTTGACCGAGACACTGGGGGGCGCTTCCGGCCCGAGCACCCGCTGCAGCTTTTCAAATGCCAGGCAGGACTCTTCCAACACAAATTGGCCCAAGGCTGCAATCAGCCCGCACGACTCTGCCAAAGGAATAAAGTCGACTGGCGACACCGGCCCGCGCACCGGGTGCCGCCAGCGGACCAGAGCCTCCATACCCGCAAGCTCATACCCGGGCAGGCGCACCAGCGGCTGGTACACCACCGACATTTCGTGCTTGCCCAGCGCCTCACGAAGATCGTTTTCCAGGGCCACGGAGTCACTCAGCTCAGAGCGCATGGCAGGGTCAAACACCACATAGCGTGCGCGCCCGGTGCGCTTGGCCTCGTACATGGCAATGTCTGCATCGCGCAGCACGCTGTCCGCGTCGGCTTGCGCATGGAGGCTGGTCACGATGCCGATGCTCACCGTCGAGGTCACCCGGTGCCCTTCCACCTGGTAGGGCACGGCCAGCACATCCAGCAAACGCCCGGCGACGTGGATGGCGTCCAGGTCCCCCCGGATGTCGTCCAGCAACACCACGAACTCATCGCCCCCGATCCGGGCGGCGACTTTCTCAAAATCGTCGGCTTGCACAAACGCATCGCCGGGGCGCAAGCTCTCCTCCAGGCGGCGCGCAATCTGGCGCAACAAAGCGTCTCCCACGGTGTGGCCCAAGGTGTCGTTGACTTGTTTGAAACGGTCAAAGTCCATGAACAGCACTGCGAAGTGGTAGCCGGGCTCCTGGCGGCGGCGCTCAATGGCGGCGCGGATCATCTCCACCATCTCGGTGCGGTTGGGCAGCGCGGTCAGGTCGTCGGTACGGGCGGCGGTGCGCAGTTGCTGCTCCAGCGCTTTCTGCGCGTTCACGTCCATGGCAACCCCCGCGATCCGGAGCACACGCCCTTGGACCGTGCGGTCGGCAGCCCGCCCTGCAAACAATATCCAGACCCACCGTCCGGAGTAGTGGCGCAGGCGCACCGACAGGCGGTGCTCGCGGGATTCATCCTGCAGGTGCATGCGCACCGACTGCTCCCAGGCGGACAAATCTTCGGGGTGGATCAGGCTGCGCCAAGTCGAGGCGTGGGGCACCAACACCCCGTCGGGGTAGCCCAATATCTGCTGCATGCGCCGGTTCCAGCCCACACTCTGGTCCACCAGATCCCAATGCCAGATACCCAGGCCTGCGCCTGATACTGCCAGCGACAAAATTTCCTGCTGTGAGCGCACCTCGCTCAGGTCCGTTGCGACCATGACCCAGCCGGACACAGCCCCGTCCGGCTCCGAGATCGGCTGCATGTCCAGCAACACCCAGCCGAGCTCCCCTTTCTTGGTCACGATGCGCACCTCGCGCTTGATGCCGCGCCCCCGTATCAGCGACTCGGTGAACTCGGTGAAATGGGTGGGGTCAGCACTGCGCCCTTTGAGCAGCGTGCCGATACGGCGACCACAGGCCTGCTCGTCGCTGTGGCCGGTCAGGGCGCTAAAGGCCTGATTCACCCACACCACTCGCAAGCCCGCATCCGTAATGGCGATCGCGTTGGAACTGATCTCCGCCACAGTCGCCATCCGCTTCAGCCGCTCTGCCTGACGGGTCAGCTCCTGGTATTGGCGACGCACTGCCCGCGCCGTTGGCTCCACGACCAACATCGCAAGCGTCAGTGCGAGGATAAGAATCCCGGTGGCAATCGCCCAGACCGTTCCGATAAGGCGACGACTGCGCTGCGCGGTCTCGGCGGTCAACTCCCGGGCTAGCCCATACAGCGCACTCTCCGCACGCTGCAAGGCCTGGCGCAACTCGGCGACTTCGACAGTCTGCACGCTTGCCCCAGGAATCTGTACAGCGTCCAGTGGCACCCACAAGGCCCGGCGAACCGATGCCCATTCGCGGAACGCCGCCAGCACCTCGGCGGACTCCAGCGGCGCGGTTGCAGTCTGGGTCTGCAACAGCGCCTCGGCGACCTCGGTTTCGTTGCGCAGCCGCGCGCTGCTCAAACGCAGGTCTTGGCGTTGTCCTTCAGAGACCTCGTGCGATCCATCAGGCAACAGCAGACTCAAGCGCCCCACCAACACCCGCTGCTCTGCCACGGTTTGGAGCAGCTGCAAATCAACCTGACGGTCGGCCTGCCACTGCAAGGACAAGACCGCCCGGAACATGCCCAGCAACAGCAAGAGCAGCAAGACCCCATACATCGCCACCCGTACCCGGATGTGTGCATGCCGCCCGCCCACCAACAAGTGGCCCAGGGACTCCCGGACGCGAACTGCGATGCGTGTGAGCGTGTTCAAAAGGAGGGTGCCGGGCTAGGCGGCGACGTGCATCAGGCCAGCGCCAGACGCATCGCGTCCACCACGGCCTTGTAGTCCGGCTTGCCGAAAATCGCACTGCCGGCCACAAAGGTATCGGCACCGGCATCGGCCACGCGGCGGATGTTGTCGGTCTTGATGCCGCCGTCCACTTCCAGGCGGATGTCCTTGCCACTGGCGTCGATGCGCTTGCGCACCGCCTCAATCTTGCGCAGGGCGGAGTCGATGAAGCTTTGGCCCCCAAAGCCGGGGTTCACGCTCATGATGAGGATAAGGTCAATGTCGTCAATCACCCAGTCCAGCACATCCAGCGGCTCGGCAGGGTTGAACACCAGGCCCGCCTTCACGCCCTTGCTTTTGATAGCCTGCACGCTGCGGTGCACGTGGCCGGAAGCGTCGGGGTGGAAACTGATGTAATCCGCGCCCGCCTCGGCAAAGCTGGCCGCCAGCGCATCCACCGGCGAAATCATGAGGTGCACATCGATCGGCACGGCCACACCCGCCGCCGTATTGGCGTGGGGTTTGAGGGCGCTGCAGATCATGGGGCCGAAGGTCAGGTTGGGCACATAGTGGTTGTCCATCACATCAAAGTGAATCCAGTCCGCACCGGCAGCGATCACGTTGGCCACTTCTTCGCCCAGGCGGGCGAAGTCGGCAGAGAGGATGGAAGGGGCAATGCGAAAGGTCATGACAACGACGTCCAGAGAGTGGTTTCGGGATTGTGGGGGTATTTCAAGCTGCCTATTTTCGCAGGTAGCATTGCCGGATGGCCAAATATGCTTTTCTGGTGGAAGTCAAACCCCAATACCTCGCAGATCAATCGGCGCCGGACGAGGACTTGTACGTCTTCGCCTACACCATCACCATTGTCAACATCGGTGAAGTGAGCGCCCAACTGATTTCCCGCACCTGGAACGTGAACGACGCCAACGGGCACACCGAGCGGGTCAAAGGCCTGGGGGTGGTGGGGCAACAACCCTTGCTCAAACCCGGGCAGGCCTTCGAGTACACCAGCGGCACCCGCCTGCGCACCCCGACCGGCACCATGCACGGGAGCTTTTTTTGCGTGGCCGAAGACGGCGAAAAATTCGACACCGACATCCCGATGTTTGTACTCGATGCCTTGAGTGACTCAGGCGGCCCGCGCACCCTGCACTGATATGGCAAAAGCTCAAGACGACCTCTCGACCCTGCTGGAGCAGCTGGAACACCCGGCCACGGCGGTGGAGCGGCATATCTGGCTGATCCGCTTGGTGACCTGGGTGCGCGGCACCGAAGAAGCCCCGGAGGCACCGGCAGCCCGTGTGGAACTGCTCCTGGACGTGCTGGCCGCACGCCCCCACACCACCAAGCATTTGCGAAACTGGTGGGCCGAACTGCTGGGCACTGTGGATGGCAGCACCCTGCTCTCGGACTACGGCTTCGGCTCCCGCAACGCCTTTGTGAGCGAGCTGGTGGAGCGCTTGAATCGCAAGCTACTGCCCGCCACGCCCGAAACGCAGGACGCCTCGGAATTGTTTGCCCTGGTGTTGCACCACCCGCGCGATGCCCTCTGGATTGCCGCCCTGCCGGCCCCAACACTGGCTCGCCTCGCTGCGCTGCTCACGCTGACCGCCCCTGCCGAAAGCTTGCCCCGCGCATTGCGCCCTGTCAGCATGTGGCAGCACACCCTGGTCAACGCCTTGACTTTTTGCGTCAGCCAGATCCGGGCCACCGGTTTTTCGCAGGAAATGCGCCTGCGCATGAGCAGCCCGGTCCGCGATGGCAGCCCCTTTCACAGTCTCGCGGCAGATCTGGACCAGGTCATTGATGCCTGGCTGGGCGGCGCCAACACAGACCCGGCCGCGCACCATTTCCGCAACCAGCTCGACGCCTGCCGGCAAGCCGCCTCCACGGTCTACACCCACCTGGATGCGCACGGCATCTCGGTGGACCTGGTGTTTCGCCTGCGGCAATTGCGTGAGCGGGTGCTGCGGGTGCGGGCGCTGCTGGATTGCCTGCTCGACGACACCGGCCACACCAGCGCCGCGCGGCTGCTCTCGCACCTGGCCAGCGTCGGCCAGGAGCAACGCAGCGTCGGCGCCCTGATTGCGTCCAACTCCTCCCTGCTTGCCGCCAAGGTGGCCGAGCGCAGCTCCGAGACCGGCGAGCACTACATCACCCGCAACCGGGCGGAATACCGCGCCATGCTGGGCAACGCGGCCGGTGGCGGCGCCCTGACCGCGCTGACCACGGCCATGAAGTTCGGCATCATGGCCGTGGGCCTGTCGGCCTTTTGGTATGGATTCTGGTCCGGCGTTATGTATGCCGCGAGCTTTGTGCTGATCCAGATGCTGCACTTCACGCTGGCCACCAAGCAGCCGGCCATGACAGCCCCGGCCATGGCCGCCAAACTAAAAGACATCTCCGACTCCCAGGCACTACAGGCCTTTGTGGATGAGGTGACCCATCTGGTGCGCTCACAAATGGCAGCCATTCTGGGCAACGTGATGCTGGTGTTTCCGGTGACAGTGCTGTTGTCCGCCGGCATGATGCTGGCCACCGGCGCGCCCATGATCAGCGCTGAGCGTGCGGACTACGTGCTGCACTCGCTCACCCTCCTGGGCCCCTCCTTGTTGTTCGCCGCGTTCACCGGCGTGCTGCTGTTCTCCAGCAGCATCGTGGCGGGGTGGGTGGAGAACTGGTTTGTGCTCCATCGGCTGGATTCGGCCATCCGCTACAACCCGCGCATCACGGCCCTGCTGGGCTCCCTGAGAGCGGACCGCTGGGCGCTCTTTATGCGCCACCACATTTCCGGGCTTGCCGCCAACATCTCCTTGGGCATGATGCTGGGCCTGGTGCCGGCCATTCTGGCGTTTCTCGGCCCGGCGCTCGATGTTCGCCACGTCACGCTCTCAGCCGGCCAGCTGGGCGCCGCCTGCGCGGCTCTGGGTTGGGAAGTAGTCCGCAACCCGGCACTGTGGTGGGCAGTCGCCAGCATTCCCCTGATTGGCTTGCTCAATGTCGGCGTGAGCTTTTACCTCGCATTCCGGGTGGCTTTGCAGGCCCACAATATTTCCGGCATCGACCGCTCCCGCATCCGCTCGGCCATCTGGCAACGCCTGGGCGCCCGGCCACTGAGCTTTTTGTGGCCCGCCAAAGAATGAGCAGTCCGGGCGAGTTTGAGCTGATCGCACAGTACTTTGCACGCGCCGGGCACCCGCTGCCCACCCGCGTGGTGCTGGGTATCGGAGACGATTGCGCTTTGTTGCAGCCCACGCCGGGCATGCAGTGGGCCATTAGCAGCGACATGCTGGTCAGCGGGCGGCATTTTTTCCCCGACGTGAGCTCCCGCACCCTGGGGCACAAAGCCTTGGCCGTCAACTTGAGTGACCTGGCCGCCTGTGGCGCCAAGCCCGTCGGCTTCACGCTCGCGCTGAGTTTGCCGGATGCCGATGCCGACTGGCTTCGGGAGTTTTCGCAAGGCCTGTTTACGCTGGCCGATGCGCACGACTGCCCTTTGGTGGGTGGCGACACCACCCGGGGCCCGCTCAATATTTGCATCACCGTGTTCGGTGAAGTGCCACCCGGGCAAGCTTTGCTGCGCAGTGGTGCCCGGGCGGGTGATGACATCTGGGTCAGCGGCACCCTGGGCGATGCTGCGCAGGCCTTGCATTGCCTGTGGGGCCGCGATGAACTGCCCGAGCCCGAAAAAACCCGGGCCCGCCAGCGCCTCGAACAACCCAGCCCCCGGGTCGCACTCGGCCAAGCTCTGCGCGGTGTGGCCCATGCCGCTGCCGATGTGAGCGACGGGCTGCTGGGCGACCTGGGTCACATCCTCAAAGCAAGCGGAACAGGCGCAGAACTGCAGGCGGATGTTGCTATTACTTTAATAGCCAACTGCGCATATTCCAATTGGGCTAGCGGCACTTTTGACCTAAAAACTGGGCACCAGGCCCGTGACCTGCGCTATGTCTTGTGCGGTGGGGACGACTACGAGCTGGTCTTTACCGCACTGCCCGCTCGGCGCGAGGCGGTAGCGGCTGCGGCCGCGCAGAGCCAGACCCCGGTCACGCGCATCGGCCGGGTGGTCGCCGGCACTGGAGTACGGGTGCTCGGGCCGGATGGTCAGCCTTTGCAGGGGGACTGGGCGAGTTTTGACCACTTCAAGGCGGCGACTGGGTCCGGTCTGTAAAAAAGCGTAAACCGGACATTGTTCCTACGACCGCGCGGGACTTTGTTTGACAATACCCTGGCCGCCGCTTGGCGGTACCGAATATCTGCTCAGGAGCGTTTTTGCCCGCCGACACCCCCGCCGCTCAAGGCTATGTTTACAAGCAGCTCAAGCGTTTGGGGTTGTCCGACACCTTGGCCTTGCAAACCGCTCCCATGGTCAAGGTGCAGGCCTTTGACGCAGGTAAGCGCTTGTGGAGCAAGGGCAGCGAGGTAAAGCAGTGGATGTTCATCATCCAAGGCCTGGTTTCCGCTTCGGTACCCACCACCAACTCGGAGTCCACCCCTATTTCGGTGTACGGGCGCGGAGCGTGGTTCGGTGAGCAATCCATCATCAACCGCAAGCCCAGCTTTGCCGACTACGTGTGCCTGACCGCCACGGAAGTACTCACCCTGCCGGCTGCGCAGTTTGACCACTTGTTTGTGACGGAGCCGAACTTTGCCCGCTTCGTTGCCAAGCTCATGGCCTGGCGGGTGCAAAAAACCTCGGAAACCCTGACGCTGATGAAGCTGGGCAACCCGTGCATGCGGGTGGTTATGGGCCTGGCCCAGTTTGCGGAAGCCCTGGCCTACCGCTCAGACCGGCCACCTACCATCGGTTTCGGGGAAGGCGTGGAGATTCCGATTCCCCAGAACACCCTGGCCTCACTCTGTGGGGTGTCGAGAACTTTGTTTTCCGAGTACGTGCAACAACTCGCGACCCACGGCTGGCTCAAGCTGTCTTACGGGAAACTGGAGATTTTGTCTATCCACACCTGGCACGCCTTTGCCC
Organism: Rhodoferax sp.; assembly: GCF_013297935.1. Taxonomy (GTDB): domain Bacteria; phylum Pseudomonadota; class Gammaproteobacteria; order Burkholderiales; family Burkholderiaceae_C; genus Allorhodoferax. The sequence continues at coordinate 9,235 of NZ_JAAFIX010000014.1, forward strand.
GCAGCCAGCGGGAGGACAACCAGAACACCCTGAATGCCAGTATCCCGGACCTCCTGGCTTTGCTCGAGCGGCTGGACCGGGCTTAGCTCCCGATCGCAGCCTCAGTGCCCTCAGGCTGCGATCCAGCTCCAACTCCAACTCCGGCCCAAGCTCAAGACAAGAGGGAGAAGCGGGTTTCGAGCACTGGCGGGTTCAGCGGTGCGGCCGGGGGCACAAGCGGCGCGGGATAGGACGGCACGGCCGTGGTGGTTCCCAGGATGTCCCGGGCCCGGAGGTTCAAGCTCCGCACCGGCTCTGGCGAAGGGCTTCCCAAGAAAAACCCTTGGGCTATGTCGACCCCGAGGCTCGCCATGGTGCGCAGCTCCGCTTCGGTTTCCACCGACTTGGCAACGAGCAGTGCGTTGTGGTTGCGGGTGAGCCGCACCAGGCTGCGAACCACACGGGTGTTTTCAGCGTCCACCGCAATGTTGTGGGTCCAGCGGGGCGCCATCTTGACGACATTGGGTAGGACTTTGCCCCAGACTTTCATGCTATTTTCCGAGGCCTTGAAGTTGTCCAGCGCAATGCTCACACCCGCTTCGCGGAGTGGTGCCAAGGCATTCAACAACACGTCGATCTTGGGAATGCGGGTGTAACCCGCCAGATCCAAGCCCACACGGCGCGGCGACACCTTGTGTTTGTGCATCAGGTGCAGCAACATGCCGGCCGCATCAGACTCCTGCAACTGCACGAGCGACTGCGCACTGAAGTTCACGAACAGCTGGCCCTTGCCCCCGTGGGTGGACCAATGGGTCAGGGCCAGTTCCAGGCAAGACAGCTCAAAGTTTTTCAGGCAGCGCTCGCGGGTCGCGGCTTCGAGCAAGGCCTCTACGCTCGCATCCGTCAGCCTGCGTGGTGCGCGCACCAAGGCCTCCTGGCCCAGAAGCACGCCGCTGCGCAAATCCACCATGGGCTGGAACATCGGCTCCAAAGCCCGCTCCGCTAGCAAGTCCATCACCCGCAAGGGGGCCTGTCGCGCCTCAGAGCGGCGCAGCCACTTGGGCAACCGGGACAACCATTCAGACATACCTATCCATTCCAAAACTCTAACTTTCAGCCTGGCTATGGTCAGACCGAGGATTCATGTCTGGATTACACGGCCCACCGCTGAAACGGGCAAACCCAACCGTCCACCGCTGAACATTTGCCCTGAAAATGCCCGCATGAGCCGACTCTCACTCACCAGAACCAAGATTTACAACACCGTTGCGCGCCAACTGCATGGGCAAGTGCCCTGCTGGGTGTGTGGTCTGCATGTCGCCCCTGAAGACGCGACGCTGGAACACATCCGCCCCCAGAGCGAAGGGGGCAGCAGTCACTTGGAAAATCTGGCCATCAGCCATGGCACCTGCAACCGGGGTCGCCACCTCCCGGCCACGCCGCTCGCCTAGCCGCATAGTCACCTCCAAGGCCTGCCAACAGCGCTGACAGATCCGCCCCGTCACACGACTGTCACGCCACTGCCATGTACCAAAGGCAGCATCGCGGCAACTAGATACTTCAGGAGGCACGCCATGGCGAGATCAGAACAACGCGTACACACGCGCGCAACTTTTTTCCGTATCGGTTCGGGCAGTCAGGCCGCAACCTATTTCGCTTTTCGCGATGCGAACCAACCCCAAGCCCTTGCGGCACTGATTCTGGATGTCAGCGAAGGGGGCGTGCAGATCTTGTCACAGGCCGGCTCGCAATTGACCGGCAAGTCCTTCCAACTGGAGATGCACTTCGCCACCGACCAAGGTATTGAGACGCTGGACGGGGGTGAAATTCAGTGGGTCTGGTCGGAACCCGATGGCATCTACACCCGCAGCGGCTTTGTGGCGCGCGCAGAAGGCCACAGCCTCGCGACCTTTATTCAGGGCCTACCGGCTCAGAAAGAGCACATCATCCGCTGCGCCCTCTACCCCGTGGGCCACTTGGCAGTGGCCTAAGCCACCACGGCCCCGGCAAGCGCGCGGGCGAATTCATCCCCCTGCTGCAAACGCAGTTTGACGGTGGCCGGGTTCCCATTTACGCCGTGACGCCGCAAGAGCGGCACCGCTTGCCCAAGATCCGCGCCTGCATGGACTATCGGGCGGAGTGGAAATCACTGCACGACTGAGCATCAGCCAACGGCGCCGTTGAATAATCGGGGTATGAGCGAACCCGTTACCCTGATCCCACTCGACACCCAAACCGGCGAGCCGCTGTACCCGCCGCGCCCCAGCAAACCGGCCGGGCCCACCGCCAAATTCATGTTTTCGCACCCCGCGCATGTGATTGCGCTGGGCTTGGGCTCCGGCCTGTCGCGCATCGCACCAGGCACCTCGGGCACCTTGTGGGCCTGGGCGGCGTTTATTGCGCTCTCGCAGTGGCTGGGGGAGTTCGGCTGGGGGGTGCTGATTGCTGCCAGCATTCCGGTGGGCTGGTGGGCCAGCACGGTGACCGCACGCAACATGGGCGTGCTGGACCCGGGCAACATCGTCATCGACGAGGTGGTGGCCTTCTGGCTGGTGCTGTGGCTGGTCACACCCACCTCGCTGGTGGGGCAGGCACTGGCCTTCGGCCTGTTTCGCTACTTTGACGCGGCCAAGCCCGGCCCGGTGGGCTGGGCCGACCGGCTCTTTCACGACCTGCAAGCAGACACCGACCGCCACGCCTGGACCAAGGCAGGCTGGGGCATCATGCTCGACGATCTGGTAGCCGCCGGCTGCACCTTGCTGGTGATCGCCATCTGGAGGTTCGTGTGAGCTTCGCAACGGACAATTTGCTATCAAATGAGGAGCTGTCTGCGCATACTCTACCTGGGCTAGTGGCCGATTTGATGCTAAAACGCCCATGGATGCTCGCCACCGCCGAGAGCTGCACCGGCGGCATGATTGCCGCTGCCTGCACCGACCTCGCGGGGTCGAGCGCCTGGTTTGAACGCGGCTTGGTGACCTATTCCAACGAAGCCAAGACCGAGCTTTTAGGAGTGCCGGCTGAGTTGATTGCCGCCCATGGCGCGGTGAGCGAGCCGGTGGCACGGGCTATGGCAAGCGGAGCTTTGCAGCACTCGCGGGCCCAAGTGGCCCTCTCGGTCACCGGCATTGCCGGCCCCGGCGGAGGTAGCCCGGACAAGCCGGTCGGCACCGTCTGGTTCGGCTGGGCCACGCCCCACGGCGTGTGGAGCGAAGTGCAGCATTTTGCAGGAGACCGCGCTGCCGTGCGCGCGGCCACGGTGCGGCACAGCCTTACACGGCTGGTAGCGCTACTCACACCTCAAACCTGAGAGTCCGCGTCAGCGCTTGCCTTTGGGGGCCGGGCGCTCGGGCGCCGCAGCAATGGCATTCAGGCGGCAACCGGGCCAGTTGAGCTTTTCGGCATAGGCAGGCGTTCGCTTCAAGGCCCGCAAGCCCCGGTTGAAGGCCTGTAAGCGGGCGGCACTGGCCGGGAGCTTGTCGCTGAACATCACATGGGTGGTGAAGTTCGGGGCGAACAAGCGTGGGTGGGCACGCAAATCCTGCACATCGCTGTCCGCAAAGTGGTGCTGCAACAAGTAACACGCCACGTTACGCTCCATGGGCACGACATCCACACGCCCGCCCAGGAGCAGGCGCAGGTGGGCCAGGTCATCCGGGGCGCTCACGGTGGTCAGTGTGCCGGCCCGCAGCAGGCTCCAGAACTCCGGGGTGTAGGTGTAAGACTGCACGATGCCAACGCGCAGGCCCTTCAAGTCAGCAAGCACCTTCCAGTCGAAGGGGGTGTCTTTGAAGGCCGACTGCCGGTAGACCAGCACCCATTGCTCGGTGAGCACGTTGTCGCTGATCAAAAAGCCTTTGTCCCGCTCAGGGTTGCGCCCCCAGTAGGCGGTGGCGTCCCACAGCCCTGCACGGGACTCCTCTAGGGTGCGGGTCCAGGGCTTGAAGCTGTACTGGACCTCCAGCCCTTCATGGGCAAAGGCCCTGCGGACAATGTCGAGGGCTATCCCTTGGTCGGGGCGCTCCTGCGTCGAATACGGTGGCAACTCACCGGTCGCAAGGCGCAATACCTCGGCAATCGCTGGCATCCAAGCACCGGCCAGCCACAGCAGCGCGGCCCCCGCCAGGCTGCGAAAAAGTGGCTGTTGAGAACTGTGGCGTCCCATCGTCATCGTGCCTGTCTGTGTTGTCGGATCATCATAGTGCGGACTGTGGCTATTGGCTGCAATACGGGCCCACTTTTACAAATCACGTAGCCTCGGGACCCAGCATTGCACTACGAGGAACACACCCATGCCTTGGTTTGACGGTTTTGTGGAACGCGACTTCATGGTCAACGGCGTGCGCATCCATGCGCGGGTGCCCCGGGAGGCGCAAGGCGCGCGACCCGCACTACTTTTGCTCCACGGCTTTCCACAAACCCATGTGCTGTGGGCGCGGGTCGCCCAGCTACTGGCGCAAGATTTTTACCTCGTTATGCCAGACCTGCGGGGCTATGGCGACTCCGACAAACCGGCAGGTCTGCCCGACCACAGCAACTACAGCAAACGCACCTTGGCCGCAGACATGGTCGCGCTGATGGATGCGCTGGGGGTGCCGCGCTTCGGCGTGTGCGGGCATGACCGAGGCGGGCGCGTCGCCCACCGGCTGGCTCTGGACCACCCGCAGCGGGTGCAGGGGCTGTGCGTGATCGACATCGCGCCCACGCTGGACATGTACGCGGCGACCGACTTCGCCTACGCGAGTGCTTACTACCACTGGTTTCACCTGATTCAGCCCGCGCCCTTGCCCGAGACCATGATTCTCGGGGCGCCCTTGCCCTACCTGCACACCAAGTTGGGCGGCTGGGGCGGCAGCGGGACCGGCTTCATCGAGCCACAGGCCATGGCGGAGTACGAGCGGTGCTTTCAGCTGCCAGGCACCGTGCACAGCATGTGCGAGGACTACCGCGCAAGCGCAGGTATCGACCTGGAGCACGACCGCGCCAGCCGCGCCCTGCCCGACGCGGCCGGGCGCATTGCCTGCAACACGCTGGTGCTGTGGGGCGAGCGCGGGGTGGTGAACCGCTTGTTTGACCCCGTGGCCTTGTGGACGGCCCAGTGTGCCGCCACCGTGAGCGCTCAGGTTCTACCCGCGGGTCACTTCATACCCGAAGAGCTGCCGGACGTGACAGCCCGGCAGTTGAAGGAGTTTTTCCATGCATGAAAGTGCCCCCCTTCAGAGTTTTCCCTCAGGCGGCATGGCGGTAGTGATCGGTGCCGGCGGGGGTATCGGTGCGGCCTTGGTGCAGGCACTGGAAGCCACTGGCGGCCTGGAGGCCGTGGTGGGCTTGAGCCGCCACACCAAGCCCGCGCTGGACCTGTTGGATGAGGACAGCATCTGCACCTGTGCGCAGCAGGTGCAAGCGCGGCAACTCCCCGTGCGCCTGGTGCTAGATGCCACCGGTTTTTTGCACAACGACATCTGGAGCCCCGAGAAAAGCTGGCAGCAACTGGACCCGGCCCACATGGCCCACAGCTTTGCGGTGAACGCCATCGGCCCCGCCTTGCTGATGAAGCATTTTTTGCCGTTGCTGCCCCGCGATGGCAAGAGTGTGTTTGCCACCTTGTCCGCCAAAGTGGGCAGCATTGGCGACAACCGGCTGGGCGGCTGGTACAGCTACCGCGCAGCCAAAGCGGCGCTCAACCAGCTGGTGCACACCGCCGCCATTGAGTTAAAGCGCCGGCACCCGCAGGCGATGTGCATCGCCATGCACCCGGGCACGGTGGACACTGGCTTGTCCACCCCGTTTGCCAAAACAGGCTTAGAGGTGCGGACTCCTGCAGCCGCCGCCGAGCGCCTGCTGGCAGTCATCAACGCGCTTCAAGCTGAGCACAGCGGCGGATTTATCAATCACGACGGCACCGAGTTGCCGTGGTGAACGTGCGCACTTAAGCGCCGTGGCACTTTTTGTATTTCTTGCCGCTGCCGCAATCGCACGGGTCGTTGCGACCGGGCTCGGCTTCCTTGCGCACGGTTTCCACACGCGGGCCGAAATTGCGCCACAGCTCGCGCAAGTCATACACCGCCCAGACAGCGTCTGAAAAGTCGTTAATGCGGCTCTGGCTCACGCTGGCCGGGCCGTTGTCGTCGAATACCGAAATGGTGGGTTCGTCGGTGTCGTCTTCGGTGAGGGCGACGATGGCTTGCAAGGAAGCATCGAGCCACTTTTCCGCTTCTTTGTCGCGGGGGGCAGCCCACTCTTCGGGCCAGGATTCCACCGCAAACATAAAGCCCAGCGCCCAGACTTGTCCAAAGGAGGGCAAGTCTTCGCCTTCCATTTTGGCGCGATCTTCCTCGGACAATGAGGCAATGGCACCACGGACATCCATCACCTCGGGGTGGTAGGCGTTTTCGTCATCCAGGCCATTGATCTCCACACCCAGTCCGCGCACTACGTCGTCCCAGCGGCGCATCCACAGCGCCATGAAGCGGGCAGCTTGCGCGGCGTCAGCAAACCCGCCGGCCTCGCCCGCTGAAGGAACCTCCATATCCAACAGGACAGGGAAGTATTCCTCTACCGCAATCGGGCGGCGGCACACCACCAGCGCGGCCATGAAGCCTTCGCAGAATTCCCACTGCGGGATTTCTTCTTGGCGGGTGCGCAGATCGTCCAGGATGGTGTCAATTTCATCAAATTCCTGGGGACTCAGGGTGAGTTCGGCACCCGCATCGGGGCCGGTTGTAGATTCGTTGGGGGTATAGGTAGTCATAAGCTGTGCAAAGAGGGTGCAGGCTGGTATTGTCTCTCCGAAGGAGTCTCCTGCCATGCTCAATACCTTGAATGCCGTTTTCCCCATCCGCTACACCGTCTTGGGGTTGAGCGCTTTTGCTCTGCTACTCAGTGTGTTCAGCCTGCTGGTTTTTGGTGTGGGCCTGGGCACCTTTCTGCTGGCAGCGGTACTGGTGGGGGTGGGGGTGTATGACCTGCGCCAGACCAAGCGCTCCATTCTGCGCAACTACCCCATCATCGGGCACCTGCGATTCATGCTGGAGTTTGTCCGGCCGGAGATCCGCCAGTACTTTATTGAGAGCGATAACGAAGCCACTCCGTTCTCCCGCTCGCAGCGTTCGCTGGTGTACCAGCGGGCCAAGGGAGACCCGGACAAGCGCCCTTTCGGCACGCAGCTCGATGTGCACGCAGATGGCTATGAGTGGGTCAACCACTCCGTGTCGCCCACCAAAATCGCGTCGCACGACTTCCGCATCACCATTGGCGAGCACACGGCCCACCCCTACTCCGCCAGCGTATTCAATATCTCGGCCATGAGTTTTGGCGCCCTGAGTGCCAACGCAATTCTGGCGCTCAACAAGGGCGCGCACCGCGGCAACTTTGCCCATGACACCGGAGAAGGCTCCATCTCCGCCCACCACCGGGTGCATGGCGGTGACCTGATCTGGGAGGTGGCATCGGGCTATTTCGGTTGCCGCAATGACGACGGCAGCTTTAACGCCGACAAGTTCGCAGTCAACGCCCAAGACCCGCAGGTCAAGATGATTGAGCTCAAGCTCAGCCAGGGTGCCAAGCCGGGCCATGGAGGCATGTTGCCCGGTCCCAAAGTCACCCCCGAGATTGCCGAAGCCCGTGGCGTGCCGGTGGGGGTGGACTGCATTTCCCCCGCCTCGCACAGCGCGTTTTCTACGCCGGTAGAAATGATGCAATTCATTGCCCGCTTGCGCGAGCTCTCGAGGGGCAAACCCACCGGCATGAAGCTGTGTATCGGCCATCCGTGGGAATGGTTTGCCATGGTGAAGGCCATGATGGAAACCGGCATCACCCCCGACTTTATTGTGGTGGACGGCGCAGAAGGTGGCACCGGAGCCGCCCCTCTCGAATTCACCGACCACGTGGGAGCCCCGGTGCAAGAGGGACTGCTGCTGGTACACAACACCCTGCGAGGCGCAGGCCTGCGGGATCGCGTGAAAATTGGTGTGGCCGGCAAAGTGGTGAGCGCCTTTGATGTGGCCCGCTATATGGCGCTGGGTGCCGACTGGTGCAACAGTGCCCGGGGCTTTATGTTTGCGCTGGGCTGCATCCAGGCGCAGCACTGCCACACGGGCCACTGCCCCACTGGCGTGACCACTCAAGACCCGCTGCGACAGCAAAGCCTGGTCGTGCCTGACAAGGCGGAACGGGTCTACAACTTTCACCAACAGACTTTGTTTGCGCTCAAAGAAATGGTGCAAGCCGTGGGGGTGTTCCACCCCAATGAAATCACGGCTCACCACATCGTCCGCCGCAGTGACAACAAGGTCCGCTCGCTGGCGCAGTTCATACTGACCCAGCTGCCCAACGGGGCACTGCTAGGTGAATCGGTCGCGAGTTTGCCCTTGATCTACCGCCACACCTGGCCACGGGCGCAAGCGCACAGCTTTGCCCTGCGCCCCGAGTAAGCATGCGGCACGGGATGCTTCGAAAGCTCAAATGGTGGGTGCTGGCGACCTTACTCATCGCCACGCCAGTAACTTGGGCTGTAGAGACTACGCGCGTGCTCATGTTGGTGTCCTACCATCCGGGAATGGCTTGGAGCGATGCCCAGGTGGCGGGCGTTCGCGCCGAACTCGAGGAAATAGAGCCGCCGATCGACCTCCAACTGGAGTACCTGGATACCAAGCGTGTCAGGCCCTCTGACCGCTATTACCAAGAACTAGAGGCGGTATTGCTGACCAAAATCGGCAGCTCTCCGCCAGCCATGATTCTCGCGTCTGACGATGACGCACTGGATCTTGCCTTGCGACTCCGCAAAGCCCATTTCCCACGCATGCCGGTTCTGTTTTCGGGAATCGCCATCAGTCGTTTGTCGGCGTTGGAAAGAGAGGCCAACATCGGTGGAGTTTTTGACGACATTGACGTAAGCAGCAGCCTTTCAGCAGTGCTGCGCATGTTGCCGAAAACACGCCGGGTTGTCGTCATTCATGACCAGAGCCGCACCAGCCTGGCCCAGATTGAGACACTGCGCCGTGGATTGACGGCACAAGCACAGTTGCAAATTGAATACCTCACCGACATCAGCGCTGAAGCGGTACAAGACCGGTTGGCCCAGTTGGGAGCACAGGACTTGGTGTTCGCACTGCCATTCAATCGCGACTCCCGCGGCAAAATTCTCACCCATGAAGAGGCCGCCGATTTGTGGGCTCGCGCATCTGGAGCCCCTGTCGCCGTGACCCGCGATGTTGCGATGCGGCCGGGGATATTGGGCGGATTTTTGATTTCGGGCCGGGAACAAGGCCAAGCGATTGGACGCTTGGCGCAGCAGCTAATCAGCGGCACCGCATCGACGCCTTTACCCATGACAACTGGGCCCAGTCATGCGACATTTGATCACCAGCAGATCGAGCGCTGGGGTATTGACCGTGACCTCCTGCCGGAGCAGGCGACCGTGGTCAACGTGCCAATCCATGCTTGGGACGAGTTACGACCGCACTTTGCCTGGCTGGCCACACTGTTCGGGAGCTTGTTAATCATCATCGGCCTGCTTGTTTACGGCATGCAAAGTCGCAATGCGGCAGCACGCGCAATCCGGCAAAGTGAAAAAAACTTCCGTGACCTTTTTGACCATAGCCCGGACGCTATCGTCGTCCGCGACATGGGGAATGGACAGATAGTCGATACCAACCCGCGATTCGAAGCCATGTTCGGGTATACCGCTGCCCAAGCCCGACTTTTGAAGCCGCAAGACTTGACGGCTCTAGGCCCGCAATTCAATGCGGACTCTGCTAGAGAAATATTCGAGAAAGTGTTGCGCGAAGGAGAACATTTTTTCGAGTGGCACCAGCAGCGCAAGGACGGAAGTCAATTCTGGTCCGAAATTTCCATGGTGCGCGTGGATATGGGATCACATACCCGGACGGTATCCACGGTCCGTGACATCAGTGATCGCAAGCACGCAGAGCAACTTGCCCGAGATCTGGAATACCGGATCCGCCAGATCTACGAGAACTTGCCGATTGCCGTTTTTGCTATCGATGCCGACCACAAAGTGACATTCTGGAATCCAGAAATGACCCGACTCACAGGGGTTCCCGCCCATGAAGTCGTCGGTACCAGGGATAGCTGGCGTGGCATCTACCCGAGCCCACGGCCCTGCTTGCTGGACGTGCTAGTGGATGGCGCGCAACCTGACGATTTAGAACGCTACTATGCAGGTCGCTTGCGCAAAAGCAGCCAGATACCTGGTGCACTGGAAGGCGAAAGCTACTTCACCAACCAGCAGAAAACTCAGGGGATGTGGGGGCGATTTTGTGCAGCCCCGTTACGCGATGAGCACGGCACGATTACCGGCGCCATTGAAACGCTTATCGATGTAACGCAGCTTAAGCGCGTTCAGACCAATCTGGAGGATTTGAACCGGGAGCTGGAAGCCCGCGTGGACTCGCGCAACCAAGAGTTGCAACGCGCCATGGGCCAACTGGTGCAAAGCGAAAAGCTAGCCGCCTTGGGTAGCCTGGTGGCGGGTGTGGCCCATGAGCTCAATACCCCTATCGGCAATGTCTTGGCGGTCGCCAGCACACTCACGGAGGAAGCAAGCTCATTCAGCCAGAAATTACTCTCTGGCTCGGCCCGCCGGAGCGATGTGGAACGAGGTGCACAGCGAATTCAGGAGGCCAGTCTTCTGATTGAGCGTAACGCAGCACGGGCCGCCAAACTGATCAACGACTTCAAAGAAGTCGCCGTCGACCAGACCAGTTCCCGCCGACGCAGATTCCGGCTGTTGGCCATCGTGCAAGAGGTACTGCACACGACCAGGCCGATGTTCAAGCACGCAACACAAGAGGTGCGGTTGCTCATCGACGAAGATCTTGAGTTGGACAGCTATCCCGGCCCGCTGGAACAGGTGTTAACCAACCTCTTGGCGAACTCCATCGCCCATGGATTTGAGAACCGAGACGAGGGCCGCATCGACATCACCGCTCAGCTTGATGGCGCCGGCGTTCTGCTCCACTACTCTGACGATGGTCGCGGAATCCCTGCGACCCACCTACCCCATATTTTTGAGCCCTTCTACACCACCAAACTGGGAAGGGGCGGCAGTGGCTTGGGCATGTACATCGTCTACAACCTCGTGACCAATGTACTGGCCGGACATATCGGCATAGAGAGCCAGGAGGGTGTGGGCACCCAGATCCGCATGGCTATTCCGCAGTCAGCGCCGCTATCAATTACATAGCGCATCGCGCATGTGCGCCGAGGGCCAGAAGCCTTTTTGCCATACAAAGTACCGCGTGGTCTTTGCTCAGTACCGCACAGCGATGCGCGACCGCGAGGTCGATAAAGCGCTGATCGTCCGGGTCTTTGCAGGTGACCGGCGCCTTGTCTGCCACGAGTACGGTGTGGACCAGGGCATCCCGCGTAGCCAGCACGGCCTGCGCCTGCAAAGCATAAAAATCAAGCCGCTTGGCGATTTGCGGGTAGGCCAGCACCCGCTCCAGCTCATCACGCATAGCGGCTGTGCCAATCCAGCGCACCTGGCCTGATGCCAGGGCAGCCCGCAGGGGTTCGGTCAAGGGGTCTTTGAACACCAACAGATCGAGCACGATGTTGGTGTCGAGCACGATACCCGGCGCCATCTCAGGCATCGGGCGACGCCGTGCCGGGTTTGGCCAGGCGGCCCTTGACCATGTCGAACTTGAACAGGCGGCACTCCAGCGGCCCGTTCCACATGGGCACGCGGCGGGATTCTTTGAGTCGCATCTTGCCGGGTAGCTTCAAGTCCGGGGTGAGCATCCAGGCGGTCCAGCCGCTGTAGTTTTTCTTCCAGTGGCTGGCCAACTGGTTGAAGAAGTCCACCCCCTCGTCGGCTTCCGCCAGGTCGCGGGCGCCGAAGCGGGCGCCCTCGCCCTCGCCGGCCACACCGCCGATACCGATACGCTCGCCATACGGCGGGTTGATTAGCATCACGCCACCGCCGGTCTCGCTCACCTCCAAGGGAGGCATGCGCTGGAGCGCATCGCCGCCGCGGAACTCAATCACGTCCGCCACCCCGGCGCGCTGTGCATTGCGCTCGGCAAAGTCGACCATACGGAACGACACATCGCTGCCGTAGATCAAGGCCTTTTGGCCTGGCTCCGGTTTCATGACGGCGTCTGCAGCTTCTTTTTTCATAGCAGCCCACGCGTCAGGGCGGAAAGGCTTGTACTTCTCAAACGCGAAGCGGCGCAGCGAGCCGGCTGCGATATTGCACGCAATCTGGGCGGCCTCAATGACCACCGTGCCGCTACCGCAGCAGGGGTCGTACAGGGGCAGCAGATCGTCGTCACCCGATGCCCAGCCGCTGGCGGCAATCATGGCCGCGGCCAGGGTTTCTTTCAGCGGGGCGTCGCCCTTGTCTTCGCGCCAGCCCCGCTTGAACAGCGGCTCGCCCGAGGTGTCGATGTAGAGCGAGCATGCATCGGTGGTCAGATGGGCGTAAATGCGCACATCGGGCCATTGGGTATTCACGTCCGGCCGCACACCGCCCGCCACTTCACGGAAGCGGTCGCAGACGGCGTCCTTCACCTTGAGCGCTGCAAAGTTCAGCGAGGTCAGCGGGCTGTGCTGGGCAGTGACCTCCACCTTGATACTTTCGCGCGGCGTAAACCAACGCTCCCACGCTACCTGCATGGCTGCGCGGTACAAGTCCTGCTCGCTGCGGTACTCGGTGTACGACACCAGCACCAGCACCCGCTGCGCCAAGCGGCTGTAGAGGTTGAGCAGCATCGCATGCTCAAACCCGGTGCGCACGGCCACGCCGCCACGTTGTTTGGTAATGCAACCGGGAGGCAGCCCGGTGATCTGCAAAATTTCGGGGGCCAGATAGTCCTCCACGCCGGCAGCGCAGGGGAGAAAAAGAGTCAGTTGGTTCATAGCGCTTTGCGGAGTGAGGCGGGGGCAATCTTCAGCCCCTCGCGGTATTTGGCCACGGTGCGCCGGGCGCATTCAATGCCCTGCTCTTTGAGCATGTCGGAAATCTGGTTATCGCTCAAGGGCTTTTTAGAGCTCTCGGAGGCAATAAATTGTTTGATCAGCGCCCGTACCGCGGTGCTGGAGGCATTGCCTCCGCTCTCGGTGCCCAGGCCGGAGCCGAAAAAGTACTTCAACTCAAAGGTGCCGAAGGGCGTGGCCATGTACTTGGCGGTGGTGACCCGGCTGATGGTGGACTCATGCAGGCCCAGCTCATCGGCAATTTCACGAAGCACCAGAGGGCGCATGGCCAGCTCGCCATGGGTGAAGAAATTCTTTTGTCGCTCCACAATTGCGGTGCTGACCCGCAGAATCGTGTCGAAGCGCTGCTGGATGTTCTTGATGAACCAGCGCGCCTCCTGGAGCCGCTGCTGCAGGCCGGCGTGGCTGGAGCTGGCTTTGTGGTTGCGCAGCACATTGGCATAGATGTCGTGCACCTTGAGGCGCGGCATCACATCCGGGTTGAGCTGCACGCGGAACTTGGCAGCACCACCGACCCGGCCGATGGGTACGACCAGCACATCGGGCACCACAATGTTGCGCTCCACATCGACAAAGCGGCGACCTGGCTTGGGTTCCAGCCGGGCAATCAGGGCAATGGCTTCGCGCACCAGCGCGTCGCCCCCCACCCCGGCCTGCACCAGGCGCTTGATGTCCCGGCGAGCCAGCAGCTCCATGGGTTGCTTGCAAATAGCCAAGGCCACTTGCAGTACCTCGATGCGGCTCCACTCCCCGTCCTCGTCGGCAATGCGCAGCAAAGACTGGATCTGCAGGCGCAAACACTCCCCGAGGTCGCGGGCCCCGACCCCCACCGGCTCCAGGCTGTGCAGCAAACCCCGCGCTACGGTGAAGTGGTGCACGAGCTCGTGAAGCTGCTCTTCATCAGCAGGGTGCAGACTTTGAGCCAATTCAGCCAGTGGCTCTTCGAGGTAACCGTCGTCATTCAACGACTCGATCAAGAAACGCAGCGCAGCAGCATCTTCAGGGCTCAAACGCAAACCAGCCGCCTGGCGGTGCAAATAGGCCTGAAGCGACTCGCCGGAGCGGGCCAGCTCGGTGGCGTCCTTGTGCTCGTCGTCGTCCAGATTGTTGGTTTTGGCCTTGGCATCGACGCCCCACTCCCCATCATCCGGGGTCATTTCTGTGGTGCCATCGCCTTCCCAGTTCGGCTCGTCACTGGTCGACAAAGGCGAGGATTCTTCGTCAGAAGTACTGCTGGCCGAGGTAGCGCTTGCGTAGTCAGCTATCGAATTAGTGGCAAAATCAGACTCTTGCTCGCTCAGCCTGTCGCCATCGCTGACCGTGGCATCGACGGTATCGAGGCCGAACTCCTCCCGCTCCGCACGCTCCTCTGTGAGCTCCAGAAACGGGTTTTCGTCGAGCATCTGTTCCACTTCCTGGCTGAGCTCCAAGGTGGAGAGTTGCAGCAGGCGGATAGATTGTTGCAGCTGGGGCGTGAGCGCCAGATGCTGTGAAACACGGAGCGAGAGACCTTGTTTCATCTACATCTTGAAGTGTTCACCGAGGTACACCCGGCGCACATCGACGTTGTTCACAATATCGGCGGGCGTGCCTTCGGCCAGCACATGCCCGTCGCTGATGATGTAAGCATGATCGCAAATACCCAAAGTTTCACGCACGTTGTGGTCGGTAATCAGCACACCGATGCCACGGGCTTTCAGGAAATTGATGATGCGCTGAATCTCAATGACCGCGATCGGGTCAATCCCCGCGAAGGGCTCATCCAACAGAATGAAACGCGGCCGGGTCGCCAGGGCGCGCGCAATCTCAACGCGGCGACGCTCGCCGCCCGATAACGCCAGCGATGGCGATTCCCGCAAATGCTCCACGCGGAGCTCTTGCAGCAAATCGGTGAGGCGGCGTTCAATTTCGTCAGACTTCAGCGGTGCACCTGCATCATCGCGCTGCAACTCCAGCACAGCGCGCACGTTGTCTTCCACATTGAGCTTGCGGAAGATCGACGCCTCTTGCGGCAAATAGCCCAAGCCCAACCGTGCCCGGCGGTGGATGGGCATGTGCTCGATACTTTCCCCATCGATCGTGATGTCGCCGGCGCTGGCGCGCAGCAAACCCACAATCATGTAAAACGAGGTGGTTTTGCCGGCGCCATTCGGGCCCAGCAAACCCACCACTTCACCCGTGCGCACCGCCAGCGATACGTCTTTGACGACCTGGCGCTTGCCATAGTACTTTTGCAAATGGCGGGCTTCGAGCCGCCCGGCACTGCTGTCCGGGGTGTTGGGGGCACGCTCACTCACTGGACGGCCTTCTCAACCTGGGGGGTGATTTTCAGTGCTGCGCCGCCGTTGGACGGAGCGGCAGAGACGGGTTCCGGCTTGGGCGACAGCATGGCACGCACCCGCCCGGCAGGCGCTGCGGCGGTTTTCGGTGCGCCGTCGACCGTAAAGCGGTCGGTCAGGTTTTCGTAGACGATGACCGCCCCGGTGACCTCATCGGCCAGCACAGCGCCACGCAGACGCCGCATCTGGGCTTTTTTGATGAAGCGCACGGTGTCCGCTTTGCCGTCGTATTCGATGGTGTCGCCCTCGCCTTCGATGTATTCATCAATACCATCGCGCTTCTGGCGGAAAAAGGCCTGCTTGTCCGGCGAGCCGGTGACCAGTCCGAACTGGTAGCCTTCCGGGTCCTGGCGGACCTCGATCTGACTACCGCGAATCAGGATGCTGCCCTTGGTCAACACCACATTGCCGCTGAAGATGCTGATCTGCTTGAGATCGTCATAGCGCAACGCGTCGGACTCCACATTCATGGGCTTGTTGCGGTCGGCTTTTTCAGCACGAACGCCGTCGGCCAGACCGGACAAGGCCAACAGAACCGACAGGGACAACACAGTTTTTTTCATAAGGGCACGAAACTTGCTCGACAAGCGCTCGGCCCATTGTACCGAGCGCGGTGTAGCTCCTGCCCTCTGCGCTCAGCCGTCGGCGTTAATTTTGTGAATCAAGGCCTGCAGCACCTCCGGCGCTTGGGCGTTGTCCACCTGGCAGGTGCCCGCATTGGCGTGACCGCCACCGCCGTAGCCCAGCATAAGCTCGCCGATATGGGTGTTGGAACTGCGATTTGTGATGGACTTTCCGGTCGCAAACACGGTGTTCTGCTTCTGCAACCCCCACAGCACGTGGATGGAGATATTGGTCTGCGGGAAGAGGGCGTACACCATGAACCGGTTGACCGCGTAGATGACCTCCTCATCGCGCAAGTCCAGCACCAACAAATTGCCGTGCACGGTGGAACATCGCAGCAACTGCTCCCTGGCCTTGGCGGCATGCTCAAAATACAGTTCCACGCGCTCCACCACATCGGGCAGTTGCAATATTTCGTCAATGCCGTGGTTGCGGCAGTACTGGATCAAGTCCATCATCAGCTGGTAGTTGCTGACCCGGAATTCGCGGAAACGCCCCAGGCCTGTGCGCGAGTCCATCAGGTAATTCAGGAGCACCCAGCCCGTGGGGTTCATGATTTCGTCGTGGCTGAACCGGGCGGAGTCGCCTTTGTCCACGGCTTCCATCATGTCAAAAAAGCGCGCGGGGAAACGGCTGGCGCCGCCGTAGTGGTCATAAACCACGCGGGCTGCCGAGTCTGCGTGCGGCAGGATGATGTGATTGGGCCGCTCGCCGGTATTGCGGATCGTCTCGGATTCGTGGTGATCAAAGGCCAGATGGACGCCCGGGACATAGGGCAGATTGGTGGTGATATCGCGGTCGGATACCTCCACCTTCCCGTCTTGCATGTCTTTGGGGTGCACGAACTTGATGTCGTCAATCATGTCCAGCTCATTGAGCAGGACGGCGCACACCAGCCCATCGAAATCGCTACGGGTAACCAGACGGAATTTCTGACTCGACATAGAACGAACCCCTTGACGCAAAGATAAGGAAATTCATTCTAGCCCTGCCCCAGGCAGCGTGGGCAGCAAGTGCAACAGTAGCCCTTGCTGCCGGTGGCGATCAGCCGCGTCCGGCGCGCTGGTCAGCCACCAGCGCATCTACCACTTGCAGAGCGCGCTGCATGTTGCCGGCCATCGAGCCATCAGTGTAGAAGCGCCCGGCCACGCCCAGTGCGGGTACGCCTTCCACTTTGTAGGCATTTTGCAATTGCAGGGCCTTGCTTGCTTTCGTGGCAACCGTAAACGAGTTGTACTGGGCGGCGAACTTCGCTTTGTCTACCCCTTGCTGAGCCACCCACTCCAGAATGGCTTCGGGGCGGGCCAGGTTTTGCTTCTCGACGTGAATCGCAGCAAAGACCTTGGCATGCAGCTTTTCGACCAGGCCCATGGCTTCCAGCGTGTAGTACAGGCGCTGCTGTGGAACAAAGCTTTCCTGGAACGCAATGGGAGCCCGGCGGAATGACACCTCTTTGGGCAGATTTTTAACCCATGCCTGAAGCGCAGGCTCGAAGGCGTTGCAGTGCGGGCAGTTGTACCAAAAGAACTCAACGACCTCAATCTTGCCGGCAGCGGCTTCGGTGGGGGCGCGTGGGTCCAGAACCTGGTAGTCCGTGCCGGCCTGCGGCTTTTTGACTTGCGCGTGAACCAAGCCGGACCATGTGGAAGTGGCTGCAATAGCAGCACCGGTAGCAACGTGGGTGAATGCGCGACGTTTCATAGTGATGATGTTTCCGTAGAGGTGCAGTGTGAGCTCGCGCTGCACTGAAAGTTCCGGCAATGGTTAGCGCTGTACGCGCACCAGTGCTGTTTCGAGACCGGCTTTGTCGAGCTTGTCTTTGGCTTTGTCGGCGTCTTCCTTCTTCTCAAACGGACCGACCCGCACCCGGAAAACCTGTTTGCCGGAGAGCTCACGCTCGGAGATTTTGGTTTCGATACCGCTCAAAGAAAGCTTGGCACGCTGGCTCTCCGCATCTTCGGCACTGCGGAACGAGCCCACCTG
Source organism: Rhodoferax sp. (assembly GCF_013297935.1). Lineage (GTDB taxonomy): Bacteria > Pseudomonadota > Gammaproteobacteria > Burkholderiales > Burkholderiaceae_C > Allorhodoferax. The sequence continues at coordinate 27,120 of NZ_JAAFIX010000014.1, forward strand.
CACCCAGAAGGTGAAGACATCGCTGTCCGACGCGGCCGCTCTGGCTTTGGCCAAATCACCGAGAGGATCGGCCGAATCCTTGGGATCTGCCTTGGGATCTGCTTTCGCGTCAGGCTTGGCATCCGCTTTGGCGGGGGCCTTGGCGTCCGCTTTGGCGTCGGGCTTAGCATCTGGTTTTGCCGGGGCTGCATCGGCCTTGACCTCTGCTTTGGCATCCGTCACTTTGCCGTTGGCCTTGGCACCGGATGCCGCGGCACCCGGCACGGTTGCCGTAGGAACGGCGGGTGCGGGGTTCTTGCCGTACATGGGGGCGTTCGGGTCCCAGTTTTTATTTTTCTGACTCTCCGCGGCGTCCTGGTCGGCGCTGCGACTCTGGCTTTTGTTCATAAAAGGCACGGGCACTTTGGTGACGTAAACCGCCACTGCCAAAGCGGCTGCCAAGCCCACCACCACGCCTACGATGAACCCGACCAGGGTTCCGCCACGCTCGTTCTTCATTCCATGCTTTCTGTGAGAGAAATTACATCTTCTGGGGCGCACTCACGCCCAGTACTGCGAGGCCATTGTGCAGCACCTGCGCCGTCGCGGCGACCAGCGCCAGACGGGCGAGCTTGACTGCCTCGTCATCCACCAGAATGCGCTCGGCATCGTAGTAGCTGTGGTAGCTGGCAGCCAGTTCGCGCAAGTAGAAAGTCACATCGTGCGGCGCCTCGCCTTCAGCGGCAGCGGTCAACATTTCAGGGAACTTGGCCAACAGCAGCATCAGGGCCTGGGCTTGCGGGCTTTCCAGCGCGGACAGGTCCACACTCTTGAGTGCGGCCGCATCGCCACCCCAGCTGGCCAACACCGAGCAAATGCGGGCGTGTGCGTACTGCACGTAGTAGACCGGGTTGTCGTTGTTTTTGGCCACCGCCAAATCCACATCGAAGGTGTATTCGGTGTCGGGCTTGCGGCTCAGCAGGAAAAAGCGCACGGCGTCTTTGCTGGTCCACTCGATCAAGTCCCGCAGGGTCACATAGCTGCCCGCGCGCTTGCTGATCTTGACCTCTTCGCCACCCTTGACCACGCGCACCATCGTGTGCAACACGTAGTCGGGGTAGCCCTGGGGAATGCCCACGTCGGCGGCCTGCAAACCGGCGCGCACGCGGGCAATAGTGCCGTGGTGGTCGGTGCCCTGGATGTTGACCACCTTGCTGAAGCCGCGCTCCCACTTGGCGATGTGGTAGGCCACATCGGGCACAAAGTAGGTGAAAGTGCCGTCCTTCTTGCGCATGACGCGGTCTTTGTCGTCACCGTAGTCGGTGCTCTTGAGCCACAGCGCGCCGTCTTGCTCGTAGGTTTTGCCGTTGGCGACCAAGGTGTTGACCGTTTTCTCCACACGCCCGCTGGTGTACAGGCTCGACTCCAGGTAGTACTGGTCAAAGTGCAGGTTAAAGGCTTGCAGGTCCTTATCCTGCTCATTGCGCAGGTAGGCCACGGCGAACTGGCGGATGTTGTCGTAGTCTTCTATGTCGCCATTGGCGGTAAATTCGCGGTCATCGGCCTTGACCGAGGCCTTCGTCTTGAACGCTTCGGCAATGTCGGCAATGTAGTCGCCGTTATAAAAAGCCTTGCTCTCCGGGTTGTCCGGGTCGGTGGGCCAGCAGCTGTCACCGGGCTTAAAGCCTTTGGCGCGCAACTGGGTGCTTTTTGCCAGGGTTTCAATCTGCACACCCGCGTCGTTGTAATAGAACTCGCGGTGTACTTTGTAGCCTTGGGTGGCAAACAGGTTGCAAATGGCGTCGCCCAGCGCGGCCTGGCGGCCATGGCCCACATGCAGCGGACCGGTGGGGTTGGCAGACACAAACTCCACCAGCACCGGCTTACCGCTCTCGGGCTGGTAGCCGAACCGTGCAGCTTGACCGAGCACTTCCCGCACAATTTCTTGCTTGGCAGCGGGCTTGAGGCGGATGTTGATGAAGCCTGGGCCGGCAATTTCCACGTCCTGCACCCACTGCTGGTACACCGGGGTCGCCAGCATCTCGGTGCGCAGGGTTTCCGCCAGCTGGCGGGGGTTCATTTTGAGGGGTTTGGCCAGTTGCATGGCTGCGGTAGTGGCGAAGTCGCCATGGGCCGCGACCTTGGGCGACTCAAACGCAGCCTTGGGGCCCGCGCCGGGGGAGAGTTTTTCCAGGCAGGCGGCCAGCGCCTGCAGAAGTTCGTGTTTGACAGTAAGCATGGCCCGATTTTACGGGGCACCGAAATCTGTTGTTTCTGTGACTTTGTCATCGTGGACTGTCTTCCGCCCGTTGTATCCTGAGCCACCCTCAACGGGGTCTTTGCAACGGCAGGTCGCTGCCAACTTTTTTTCACAGGACTACAAATGAAGCAACTGATTTCTCTCATGGCTTTGGGTTTGGCTCTGGCAGTGGGCGGCGCACACGCTGCAGACGAAAAGGCACCCACCGCCCAACAAGGCAAGATGAAGACCTGCAATGCCGATGCCAAAACCAAAGACCTCAAGGGCGATGAACGCAAGGCCTTCATGAAAGACTGCTTGAGCGCCAAACCCGCCATGGCAGAAGACGGCAAAACAGCGCAGCAAAACAAAATGAAGACTTGCAACGCCGACGCGAAGACCAAAGACCTCAAAGGCGACGACCGCAAGAAATTCATGAGCAGCTGCTTGAGCGCCAAGTAAGCTCAACCCGCTACCACCGGAGGCCAGTCAGACATGACTGGCTTTTTTTATAAGCCTACGCTCAGCACCACGCCCACAAACACCGAGAAGCCCACCCAGTGGTTGAGCCGGAAGGCTTTGAAGCAGCCTTCCCGTGAACGGTCGCGTATCAGGGTGCCGTGCCACACCACCTGCACTGCCGCCCCGGCCACCCCTAAGGCCCAGCCCCAAGCGGACGCCAGCTCCGGCAACACCAGCCACGACCAGATGGCCAGATAGGCCACATAAAACGCGAGCACCGCCGGCACGTCCCAGCGCCCCAAGGTGATAGCGGATGTTTTCATGCCGATGCGCAAATCATCGTCCCGGTCGACCATGGCGTATTCCGTGTCGTAGGCCAGCACCCAAAACAAATTGCCGACCAACAAGGCCCACGCCTGCCAGGGAATGTCTGCACGCACGGCGGCATAGGCCATGGGAATTCCAAAGCTAAACGCCACCCCCAGCACCGCCTGCGGCATCGACACATAGCGCTTGGCGTAGGGGTACACCAGGGCGACTGCCAGCGCGGCAAAGGACCAGGCAATCGTGACCGCGTTGGTCGTCAACACCAGCCCGAAGGCTGCTGCCGCCAACACCGCGCCCAGCCCCAGCGCCTCGCGACTCGTGATGCGCCCGCTGGTCACCGGGCGTTGCGCGGTGCGCTTGACGTGCTTGTCGAACTCCCGGTCTGCCACATCATTCACGCAGCAGCCGGCGCTGCGCATCAGGATGGTGCCCAGCGTGAACACCACCACCAGGTGCCAGCCCGGAAAGCCGCCCTGGGCCAACCACAAGGCCGACAGCGTGGGCCACAGCAAAAGCAACCAGCCGGCCGGCCGGTTCCAGCGGATCAAGTCCAGGTAGAGAGCGAGTTTGTTACGCACAGTATTACTATTAAATTCATAGCTATCCGCGCACTATTCACGGGGACTAGCTACTGTTTTTATCCAAATTTACGATAAGCGGGTCACACCCGGGAGCTCGCAGCTGTAAATCGCGTTGCGCAGCGCAGCGATGGCCTCGTAGCGGGTAAAGCTGCGGCGCCAGGCGAGCACCACCCGGCGTGTGGGCGGAGGCAGGGGGCTGCCATCGGGTTTAGCGTCCTGCACGGGCAGGTATTTCACAAAACCGGGCTCTGCACCGCGCTTCTGCGGTGCCAGCGCTTCTTTGGGTACGCTCAGGCGCGGCACCAGCGTCATGCCCATGCCGGCCGCGACCATGTGCTTGATAGTCTCCAACGAGGAGCCCTCGAAACTCTTGCGGATGCCCTCGGCATCGCTGGAGAAGCGGGCGAACTCGGGGCAGACCTCCAGCACGTGGTCGCGAAAACAATGGCCATTGCCGAGCAACAGCATGGTTTCGCTCTTGAGCTGTTCGGCCGTGACCGAGCTTTGCTTCGCCAGCGCGTGCCCGGCGGGTACCGCGGCGTAAAACGGCTCGTCATACAAGGGGGCCAGCGCGAGGCCAGTATCCGGAAAGGGCTCCGCCAGGATGGCGCAGTCAATTTCACCGGTGCGCAGCATTTCCAGCAACTTGACCGTGAAGTTCTCTTGCAACACCAGCGGCATCTGGGGGCTATGCGTGATGACTTGCCGCACCAATGCGGGCAGCAAATAGGGCGCAATGGTGTAGATCACCCCCAGTTTGATGGGCCCGGCCAAAGGGTCTTTGCCGCGCTTGGCGATGTCTTTGATGTTGGCCGCCTGCTCCAGCACGCTCTGGGCCTGCCGCACAATTTCTTCGCCCAGCGGGGTCACCGTCACTTCGTTGGCACTGCGTTCAAAGAGCTTGCAATCGAGCTCTTCCTCCAGCTTTTTTACTGCCACCGACAGCGTGGGCTGCGAGACAAAGCAGGCGTCGGCCGCCTTGCCGAAGTGGCGCTCGCGGGCCACCGCCAAGATGTATTTCAGTTCTGTCAGCGTCATACCGTCGCCTCCTTATCGTCAACCATGATGCCACGCCCGATAGTCAGAATCAATCCGGGCGCTCAATGGGCATGCCCCTTGGGCTCAATGATGACCAGCGCAATGCCGCACACCAGCAGCCCCGCACCGCCCCAGAACGCGGTGTCGGGCGTCTCTGCAAAAAACACAGCGCCCAGCGCGGGGCTGAACAGCAACAGCGAGAAGCTACCCGCCTCCACGGCAGAGGCGTCCCCGGCCCGGTAGGCAAAGAAATAGCCCAGGTAAATGCCTGCGGCGGCCAGGCCGACGACCGGCAGCAGCGGCCACAAATTCTGCGGCACGACCGGCAAGGCAAAGCCGGTAAAGGCGCCAAACGTGAGCCAACAGGCCACCTGGCTCCAGGTCAGGACCGCAATCGGGTGCTCGGAGCCGGAGTATTTTTTCAACACGATGCCCAGCATCGACTCCATCAGCGCCCCCAGCAAGGCCACCAAGGCAGCCGGATGAAACGCCTCGGCCCCCGGCTTCAGAATGACCAGCACCCCGCCAAAGCCGACCACCACCCCGGACCAGCGCAGCCAGTGCGGCTTTTCTCCCAGAAAAAACACTCCCAGCGGCAACATGAAGAGCGAGCCGGTCATCAAAAACGCACTCACCTCCGCCAGGGGCAGGTGCGACACGGCGTAAGCCGCACACCATGCCGACGTGACGATAAACACCGCGCGCAGCACATGAATCAAAGGCTTGCGGCTGCGCACCACCCGGCCCCGGGTGCCCAGCCACACCGGCACCAACATGCACAGCACCACAGAGGCCTGCAAAAACAGCACCTGCTTGGGCTGCAGCCCTTGGGACATGAGTTGCTTGTTGCAAGCGTCCAGCACCGCCCAGCACAACATGGCCAGCACCACCAAGACCACACCACGGGTATTGCCCGCCAGCGCCTGCCAGCGGCGAAACATCGTTTGAAACATAGGCTAAGACGCGCTACCCACCACCCTCAGGTCGTGGCGGGCAGGGATTTTTTGAGACTGTCGCGAAGAATTTCCATGCGCTCTTTCCAGGCGCGGCGAACGTCCGGCGGCATGTTTTTCAACACCCGGAACGAGTGCGGATCGGGCTGCCCCTCGGCGTCCATCACCGTGAGTTCGAGCTCTCCGCCCAAAGACGTGATCGTGGCGCCCGCCAGGGTGGTGTGCGCCGTCTGGCGCCCCGAGTGCAGGGTAATGCGCCCCGCAGGGTCGAGGTCAATGAACCACTCGATACCGCCCTTGCCGTCCAGACCGACTTCGCTACTGCTGCCGGTGAAGCCGGCCACCCTGCGCCACTGGGCAATCTGCTCTTCGGGCGACATGGCAGCAGCCTTGCCTTTGGCTTTGAGCGCAGCCTTGGCTGCCGCCGCTTCCTCGGCCTCGCGCTTGGCCGCTTCTTCGGCCTCCAGGCGGGCCTGTCGCTGGTGCTCCAGGCGTTCGATCCACAACTGAATCTGTTGGGCAAAACCGATGAACTGGTCAGCCACCTTGGTCGGCAGGTGATCAAGGTGCAGCTCCGCTTGCTCCTCGGTGGCCAGAAATGCCAGGCTGTGCCAGCCGGTGGGCTGGGTCGCATCCTGGCCGGGCTTGGGGTTGTTCAGGGTGCGCACCATGCGGGCGAGTTCAATGCGCAAGCCCAGGGCGTCAAAGGTCACATCCAGCGCCCCGCTTTTCTCCATGGCGCTCTGGCCCTCGCGGGCCTGTTGGCTGTAGCGGGCGTTGCGGGCTTTGACCCGCACTTTGCCGGCGCGGCGCAGCATGTCCACACTGAAACTGTGGGCCTCAAAGCGTTGGCCTCCGGGGATTTTGGTCACCGACGTGCGCATCCAGAACGCCTGCAGCTCCGCAAATAAATAGGCGCCGATCGACAACACGAAAATCGCGCCCAGGCTCCACCAGATCCAGTCCATTTGTCCACTCATAGTGCGATGTTAACGGGCGCAGTCTAACGGGCCCCCACTACGCCTTCAGGTACTCCGCCTTGCCGCCCAACCAGCGGGCCACATGCTTGGCGGCCAGGTGCGGGTAGGTGTCGAGCAGCATGGGGGCTTCGGCCTTGGCCCACTCCAGGAGTTCCACGTCGACGGCCAGGTCGGCAAAGCGCAGCATGGCCTCGCCGCTCTGCCGGGCGCCCAAGAACTCTCCGGGCCCGCGAATCTCCAGGTCGCGCCGGGCGATCTCGAACCCGTCGTTGGTTTCCGCCATGGCCCTGAGCCGCTCACGGGCCGCCTCGCCCAGGCGCGGCGCGTCGCCGGTGGAGTACAAGAGCACACAGGCCGAGGCGGCCGCTCCGCGCCCCACCCGCCCGCGCAATTGGTGCAGCTGGCTGAGACCAAACCGCTCGGCGTGTTCAATCACCATGAGCGAGGCGTTGGGCACGTCCACCCCCACCTCAATCACCGTGGTGCTCACCAGCACCGACATCAGCCCGGCGGTAAAGGCGCCCATGACGGCCTTCTTGTCGTCGACATGCATGCGCGAGTGCAGCAGCCCGATCAGCACCGGCTGGCCGTCCGCGCGCGTAGCACCTTGCAGCGCTTCGGCCAGGTCGGCGTGGGTCTGGGTGGCGTTGCTCAGATCGAGCGCTTCACTCTCTTCAATCAGCGGGCACACCCAGTAGACCTGCCGCCCTTGGCTGATCTGCGCGCGGATGCGTTCTATCACCTCGTCGCGCCGGGCCTCGTTCACCACCTTGGTGACGATGGGGGTGCGCCCCGGCGGCAGTTCGTCCAAGGTAGACACATCGAGGTCGGCGTAGTAGCTCATGGCCAGCGTGCGCGGAATCGGCGTCGCTGTCATCATGAGTAAATGGGGTTCCCCCCCCGTTGCTTGCTCACTGCGTGTAGCCGCCTCCCCCCTCAAGGGGGCGGCACCCTGCGGCCCGGCGGAGCCGGTTCCGTGGTGCCCCTGGCTTGCATCCAACTCCCCCTCGGTGACTGTCATTTTTTTGCGCAAAGCCAGGCGTTGCGCCACGCCGAAGCGGTGCTGCTCGTCGATGATGGCGAGTGCCAGGTTCTTAAACTTCACCTTGTCCTGGATGATGGCGTGGGTGCCCACCACCAGCTGGGCTTCGCCGCTCTCAATCAAGGCCAGCATGGCGCGGCGCTCTTTGGCTTTTTGGGTGCCGGTGAGCCACGCGGTGGTAATGCCCAGGGGCTCCAGCCAGCCCAGCAGCTTGCGAAAGTGCTGCTCGGCCAGTATCTCGGTAGGTGCCATCAGGGCGCATTGCCAGCCGGCGTCCATACAGGTAGCGGCGGCCAACGCCGCCACCACGGTCTTGCCCGCGCCCACATCGCCTTGCAGCAGGCGGTGCATGGGAATACGGCGCGCCATGTCGTGGGCAATTTCTTCCCCCACGCGGTGCTGAGCGCCGGTCAGGCCGAAGGGCAGCGCTGCCAGCAAGCGGGCATGCAGGGTACCGCCCTCCACGGCTTTGAGCTGGGGCGCCCGCAGAGCGGCCCGCTCGCGCCGGCTTTGCAGCTGGCTGAGCTGCTGGGCCAGCAGCTCCTCGGCCTTCAGGCGCTGCCACGCCGGGTGGCTGTGGTCCATGAGCGCGTCGATCGAGACATCCGGCGTCGGGTGGTGCAAAAACTGTAGCGCGTCGCGCAGTGTCCACAAGGGCTGGCGGCCGTTTTCATGCCGAATCACGTCCAAGTCACCCGGCGCAAAGGTGTCACTCAAATCCGCCCGGGCCAGGCCGGACAGCACGGCCTTGCGCAAATACGCTTGCGGCAGCCCCGCCACCGTGGGGTACACCGGCGTGAGCGCCGTGGGCAGGTCGCCGCCGGCAGCCTTAAAGCTCGGGTGCAACATGGTGCGGCCCAAAAATCCGCCCTTGACCTCGCCACGCACCCGCACCGTATTGCCCACGGCCAGGGCTTTTTGCTGGGAGCCGTAGAAGCTGAAAAACCGCAGCGTGCAGGTGTCGGAGCCGTCATCCACCGTCACCACTAGTTGCCGGCGCGGCCGGTAGCTCACCTCCTGGTGGGTCACGGTGGCTTCTATTTGCACGGGGTAGCTGTCGCGCACATCCCGCAGCTTGACGATGCGGGTCTCGTCTTCGTAGCGCAAAGGCAGGTGCAAGGCCAGGTCGATGTCACGGCGCAGACCCAGTTTTTCGAGGGCTTTTTGCGACTCGGTTTTGGGCTTGGCTTCGGGCATGGGCGCATTGTGCCGCACTACACTGAAGAATTTTCCGGCCGACACCGGCCCATCACCCGAGGAGAGACCATGAAAAAACTGATCGCACCGCTGACCATTGCGGCCACCCTGCTGGGTGCCCTGGCGGGCGCTCCGGCACACGCCCAAAGCGCCACCTACCCTGCCAAGCCCATCCGGCTGGTGATTCCCTTCCCACCCGGGGGTGGCACCGACATCCTGTCCCGCCTGGTGGCCAACAAACTGACCGAGACCTTCCAGTGGACCGTGGTGCCCGACAACAAGGCGGGTGCCGGTGGAACCATCGGCATTGCCGAGGCCATCAAGGCCGCGCCGACCGGCTACGACATGGTGATGGGCCAGAAGGACAACCTAGTGGTCGCCCCCTGGCTCTACGGCAACCTGCCCTGGGACCCCACCAAGGACCTGGTACCCGTGGCCCACGTGGCCTACACGCCGGTGGTAATTGCCACCGCCGCCAACTCCAAGTTCAAGACCCTGGCCGATGTGGTGGCCGCGGCCAAAGCAGCGCCCGACACCATTACCTACGGCTCGCCGGGCAACGGCACCACGATTCACCTGGCCGGCAACCTGTTTGAAAAGGCCGCCAGGATCGACATCCGCCATATCCCCTACAAGGGCTCCAACCCGGCGCTGATGGACGCGCTGGCCGGTAATGTGGACCTGTTGGTCTCGTCCGTGCCCTCGGCGATTGCCCAGATCAAGGCCGGCAAGTTGCGCGCGCTGGCGGTGACCTCTGCGGTGCGCAGCACGTCGCTGCCGGATGTGCCCACCGTGGCCGAGTCCGGCTTTAAAGACTTTGATGTGAGCACCTGGTACGGCCTGTTCATGCCCGCCGGCACCCCCGCCCCTGTGGTGGCGCTGGTCAACAGCCGGGTCAATGAGCTGCTGGCCAAGCCCGAGTTCAAAGACGCCATTCACGCCCAGGGCGCAGAACCCCAAGCCATGAAAACGGAGCAATTCGGCAACCTGCTGAAGACTGACTACGCCAAGTGGAAGGGCATTGTGCAAGCGTCGGGCGCCAAGATCGAATAGGCCAGCGCAGCCCCCGCAACACAGAGGCTGAGATAATTCAGCCTCTTTTTTACTTGGAACGGGCCTGTCCGGCCCTCAAGCACCATGTCTTTACCCTCCTCCGACGCGGCACGCGTCTTCACCCTCAGCGACTTCGACTTCGAACTCCCTGAATCCCTGATTGCCCAACACCCCACCGCCGAGCGCAGTGCCTCCCGCTTGCTGGACGGCACCGGCGCCACCCCGGTGGACCGCATCTTTAAAGACCTGCCCGGCCTCTTGCGCGCAGGCGATTTGGTGGTGTTCAACGACACCAAGGTCATCAACGCCCGCCTCTTCGGCGAAAAAGCCACGGGCGGCAAGGTGGAGCTGCTGATCGAGCGGGTGCTGGGCGGCAACCAGGTCGCGGCCCACATGCGGGTCAGCAAAAAGCCCGAGGTGGGCGCCACCATCAAGCTGACGTGTGCCCCCGGCTTTGAGGACGGCCTGTGCGCCACCCTGCTGGGCCGCTGGCCGAATGTGGATGGCCCGATCTACCGCTTTGTGCTCAGCAACGACCAAGGCGACGACCCCTACACCCTGATGGAGCGCCACGGCCACGTGCCCCTGCCCCCCTACATCACCCACAGCGACTCGCCCGAAGACGTGCAGCGCTACCAGACGGTGTTTGCCAAAAACCCCGGTGCCGTGGCCGCACCGACTGCCGCCTTGCACTTTGACGAAGGCGTTTTTGCGCAACTGGACGCCATGGGCGTGCACCGCGCGCACGTAACGCTGCACGTGGGCGCAGGCACTTTCCAGCCGGTCAAGACCGAAAACATCGCCGAGCACCAGATGCACAGCGAGTGGTACAACGTGCCCCCCGAAACCCAGGAAGCCATTGCCGCCTGCAAGGCGCGCGGCGGGCGCATTGTGGCGGTGGGCACCACCAGCGTGCGCACGCTGGAGAGCTGGGCCAAAACAGGAGTTGCCAGTGGCGACACCAACATCTTCATCACGCCCGGCTTTGACTTTAAGCTGGTCGATGTGCTGGTCACCAACTTCCACCTGCCCAAAAGCAGCCTGATGATGCTGGTCAGCGCCTTTACCGGTTACGACCACATCATGGGCCTGTACCGCGAGGCGATTGCGCGCGGCTACCGCTTCTTCAGCTATGGCGATGCGATGCTGCTGACCCGCAGCGCCTGATTCACGACTTCTGACACGAGCACCACCATGCTGAAATTTGAACTTCTTAAAGACGACCCCGCCACCCCAGCCCCAGCCGGGGGCACCGAAGGCGCCAACCTCGGCAGCCATGCGCGCCGCGGCCGCCTGACCCTGAACCACGGTGTGGTCGAAACGCCCATCTTCATGCCCGTGGGCACCTATGGCACGGTCAAAGGCGTCACGCCGCAAAGCCTGCACGACATGAACGCCCAAATCATTCTGGGTAACACCTTCCACCTGTGGATGCGCCCGGGCCTCGACGTGGTGGAAAAATTCGGCGGCTTGCACCAGTTTGAGAAATGGGACAAACCCATCCTCACCGACTCGGGCGGCTTTCAGGTCTGGTCGCTGGGCGAGATGCGCAAGATCAGCGAGGAAGGCGTGAAGTTCGCCAGCCCTGTGAACGGCGACAAGCTGTTCCTCACGCCTGAGATCAGCATGCAGATTCAGACCACGCTGAACTCCGACATCGTGATGCAGTTCGACGAGTGCACGCCCTATTTGTCGGTGGAGCCCAAAACCAAGGGCCAGATCACCACCGAGCGCGAGGCGCGCAGCTCCATGGAACTCTCCCTGCGCTGGGCCAAGCGCTGCCAGGACGAGTTCGCCCGCCTGAACAACCCCAACGCGCTGTTCGGCATCGTGCAGGGCGGCATGTTCGAGCACCTGCGCGACGAGTCGCTGGCCGGTCTTGAAGCGCTGGACTTCCCCGGCATTGCCGTGGGCGGCCTCTCGGTGGGTGAGCCCAAAGAAGACATGTTGCGCGTCTTGAAGCACATCGGCCCCAAGCTGCCCAAGCACAAGCCGCATTACCTGATGGGCGTGGGCACACCGGAAGACCTGATTGCGGGCGTGCAAAACGGCATCGACATGTTTGACTGCGTGATGCCCACCCGCAATGCGCGCAACGGCACCCTGTTCAGCCGCTACGGCGACCTGAAGATTCGCAACGCGCGCCACAAGAGCGACAAGCAGCCGCTGGACGTGACCTGCACCTGCTACGCCTGCGCCGGCACGGGCGGTGTGGCTTGGGCAGACGGCGGACGCGAAGGCTTCAGCCGCGCCTACCTGCACCACCTGGACCGCTGCGGCGAGATGCTCGGCCCCATGCTGGCCAGCGTGCACAACCTGCACTACTACCTGAACCTGATGCAAGAAATTCGCGATGCGCTGGACGCCGGTCGCTTCGGCGCCTTTGTGCAGCAGTTCCACACCGACCGTGCGCGCGGCGTGTAGACAGCAAAGTTGCGCGTACTGACATGACAACGGGGCCGTGAGGCCCCGTTTTTTTTGCTATTGATTAAATAGCTACTCGCGCATATTCCATGAGGGCTAGAGACCTATTTGACTCATAACTTGAAGGTTGCCACCACCTGCACCAGGTCGTTGGCCTGACTCTTCAAGCTGCTTGCAGCGGCTGCCATTTCTTCTACCAGCGCAGCGTTTTGTTGCGTGGCTTGGTCCATCTGGGTGACGGCTTCGCCTACTTGGTTGACGCCTGCGCTTTGCTCCGAGCTGGCTGCGCTGATTTCGCCCATGATGTCGGTCACTCTGCGGATGCTGCTGACCACTTCGGTCATGGTCTCTCCAGCTTTGTCGACCAGGTTGCTGCCTTGCTCGACTCGCTCTACGCTGGCGTTGATCAGGGTTTTGATTTCTTTGGCGGCCTCTGCACTGCGTCCAGCCAGTGAGCGCACTTCAGAAGCTACGACGGCAAAGCCACGGCCTTGTTCTCCGGCTCTGGCGGCTTCTACGGCTGCGTTCAGGGCCAGGATGTTGGTTTGGAAGGCGATGCCGTCAATCACGCTGATGATGTCTGCAATTTTGCGGCTGGCTTCGTTGATGCCTTTCATGGTCTCGACCACTTGGCCGACGACTTCTCCACCTTGAATCGCGACGGTAGAGGCGTTCATGGCGAGTTGGTTGGCCTGGCGGGCGGAGTCGGCGTTTTGTTTGACGGTGGAGCCGAGTTCTTCCATGCTGGCTGCGGTTTGCTCCAAGGCGCTGGCCTGGCTTTCGGTGCGGGCGCTGAGGTCGTGGTTGCCTTGGGCGATCTCAGAGCTGGCGGTGGCCACGGCTTCGGAGCCTTGGCGCACGTTGGACACCACGTCGGCCAACTTGGCTTGCATTTGCTCCAAGCTGCCCAAGAGGCGCCCGAGTTCGTCCGTGCCCTTGACCGTGACCGGTTGACTCAAATCGCCGCCCGCAATCCGCTCGGCCAGCTGCACCGCCTGCTGTACCGGCTGAATCACGCTGGTCGGTATCAGCCAGATCAAGCCCAAGCCCACCACCACAATGATCAGCAAAGCCCCCAAGGTAGCCTGCTCGGCCGCAGTGACCGTGTCTTTGACTTTGAGTGCCGCACTGGCCGTGCCGTCGAGGTTGAACTTGAGGATTTTTTCCATCGCGTCGTAGGTCTGGCGAAAGGCCTGGGGCGCCTTCGCTGCGAAGTCCTGACGGGCCATGGTCAGCATTTCCTCTGCGCCTTGTGCGCTGTCGATCACCCCCAGCCCCACGCTGACAATCTGAAAATAGGCGTCGCGCTTGGCTTGGTAGTCGGCAAACAAGGCTTTTTCAGCATCCGCCTGCGGGTCACCTGCCTCATAGGTCAGCAAAGTAGCGGCATACACCTCGGTGGCTTTGCTCAGGGAGGTGGTTACTGCCTGCATGCGCTTGGCAAAGGCAGTGGCGTCTTCCAGGTCACGCCCCCCGATCCGGTCGCTGACCAGCAGGTAGTGGTCGGCCACAAAGCCCTTCATATTGCCCAGATTCTCAATCGCCGGAATCCACGAAGTGGCGACTTCCCCTGACTCAAATTTGACGGACAGGTTGCGGTACAGCGCATTGGCGGCACTCAGAACCGCCAAAGCCAAAATGAGTGCCAACCCCAGCGTAATGCGGGCTCGTATGCCCAATCGGTTCAGATACATAGTGCTCCTTGCTGCTGAGCGCTCCAACGCGCTTTGATTAGATTCCTGACTACTCTTCGCAATATCGGCCACCACCACAGCTCAAAGGGCGGCAGGCCTCAAAAGGTTTCCCAGTCATCGTCCGCGCCTGCCGCAGGGGCTTTGCTGGCGATTTTGGGTGCTGGTGCGTGGGCGACTTGCGTCAAGCGAGGTGCGCTCGATGCTGGCGATTTCTTAGCCGCCGGCGGCAGTGCGGCAGCCGGTGCCCTTGGTGCCAAGGCCCGTGGCGCCAGTACCGGGCGGGCAGAAGCCTTGGGGGGCGCGGGGCTTGCGACCACCCGGGTCATTTGCTGCCCACCGGAGAGCTTAAACACCGACACCACCCCCACCAGATCGCCAGCTTGGGCCTTGAGGCTGCTGGCAGCCGCGGCCATTTGCTCAACCAATGCAGCGTTTTGCTGGGTAGCTTGGTCCATTTGGGACACTGCTTCGCCCACTTGGGCCACACCGGCACTTTGCTCGCCGCTGGCCGCGCTGATTTCGCCCATGATGTCGGTCACCCGCCGGATACTGCTGACCACTTCAGTCATGGTGGTACCCGCTTTGTCCACCAGTTGGGTACCTTGCTCCACCCGCTCCACGCTGGCGTTGATCAGGTTCTTAATCTCTTTGGCGGCTTCTGCCGAGCGACCGGCCAGGCTGCGCACCTCGCTCGCCACCACTGCGAAACCGCGACCTTGCTCACCGGCACGGGCAGCCTCTACCGCAGCGTTGAGCGCCAAAATATTGGTCTGGAAAGCGATGCCATCAATCACGCTGATGATGTCGCTGATCTTGCGGCTGGCGTCGTTAATACCCTTCATGGTGTCCACCACCTGCCCCACGACTTCGCCGCCCTGGACGGCCACGGTCGAGGCATTCATAGCAAGTTGGTTAGCCTGCCGCGCGTTGTCGGCGTTTTGCTTCACCGCCGAGTTCAGCTCTTCCATGCTGGCTGCGGTTTCTTCCAGGGCACTCGCCTGGCTTTCGGTGCGGGCGCTCAGGTCGTTGTTTCCTTGGGCAATTTCTGCACTGGCACTGGCCACGCTTTCCGAGCCAGTGCGGACTTGGGTCACCACGCGCACCAAGCTGTCTTGCATGCCTTGCATAGCTTGTAGCAGTTTGCCGACCTCGTCCTGCCGGTTGCTGTCAATGTGCCTGCTGAGGTCTCCCCCGGCTACGCTCTCGGCAGCGCTGAGCGCCTGCCCGAGCGGCTGGGTGATAGAGCGGGTGATTGCTGTAGCGGTCAGCACCCCGACGACCAAGGCCAGCAAGAAGGCAGCGCCCAGCATGTTGCGCGAGGCTTGGTAGGCAACTTGAGATTCCTCGATGCTTTTGTCAGCTTCGCTCCGGTTCAAATCAATGATTTTCAGCAGCGTTGCCTTGGAGCGCTCGAACATGGCTTTGGACTCCGAGTCCAGCAGCATCGCTGCCCCTGCTGCATCGTTGCGCCTTGAGTAGTCTTTGATGTCTTTGTGAAGATCGAGGTACTTCAGCCGGAATTTCGCAAACTCGTCATAGAGTCGTTTTTCTTCGTCAGAACTGATTAAAAGTTCGTATCGATCCCGGCTTTCTTTGATGCGCACTTGAATGCCATCGATAACCTTCTCGATGTCTTGCTTGGCGCCGTCTTCAATGCTCAAGGCATGCTGCATTTCAAAAACACGGAAGTCTGAAATCAGGGTGTTGAGTTGATTCGCCTCTTGAACGCTGGGCAGCGAGTTCTTGGCAACCACCTCGGCAGCATCCTGCAAGGCCGCCAAGCGGTTGAAAGCGACTCCCACGATCAGCAAAATCAACAGCAGCAAAACACCGAATCCGGCGTAAAGCCGTGTGCCGATTTTTAAATTTCCCATCGTGGTCTCCTCGTAGTCATTTCCGAGCGTACCGCCATGCAGTCGCGGTTTTCAATTATCTGTAATTAAATACTTATTCATGGAATACGGTCAAAACACCCGTATAGCCATACAACTGATCACCGGCAATTTCCCCACCGGCAAAGAAGCCAACCAAGGGCACGTCGCCCAAAGCCCGCCGCACAATGTGCATTTCGGCACTCGGTGCGCCAAAGTGAGGGCCGCCCCGGCCTGAGCAGCTCACATACACCGCGCCGGCAATACGCCGCGCCGGATGGGGCTCCGCCAGGGCATCTTCCGGGTGGAGCTCGCTGGCCATGGCAAAACTCAACTCCCGGGGCTCTAACTCTTCCCGTATTTCTGCGCCGATGCGCATCAAGTCAGCCCGGGCCGCCTCGCGGTCGCGCCGGCAAAAAGCGAGCTGCTGGCCCACCTGCACGTGGTCGGCCACCGCAATGCCGCGACGCCCCGGGTCCAGCCCGATGATGTGCCGCACCATGACCTCACTGCCGAAGTTGCCGGTGCTGCGCACCATGCGGGCCGCATCCCCCACCGCACCCGCGGCCAGCGCCACCAGCGTCTTGCGCACCGTGTCCAAGGCCTCCTCGGGTTGATCCAAAGAAATAGCAAGGTCCCGCAGGAGCACATAGAGGGCGGGCTCACCGTCCAGGGCGACCACCACGTTGTGGTCGGCCTCAGTAATGGTGCGGGTTTTGGAGACCGGGCTGCACCCCTGCGTTACCCGGGAGACGAGCGCCACCTCTTCGGTAAAAGCCACACCGCTCAAGCCGCCTGAAAACACCCCGCTAGCGGTGCCATGGCCGCTCAAATTGCCATCGGCTGCCACCGCAAACTGCACACTGCGATAGCGGCTGCTGCTCAGCCCGCCAAACACATAGCCGGCGCCGGTCCGGCCGGCCATTTCTTGAACCAGATCACCCAGATCTGCCGTGCTGCCATCGGCGTGCACCAGGGCGGTATGGGCTTCAAAGCCCAAGCCCAGCGGAGCCACACCGGAAAACACGCGGTACTGGTCTGCCGGCACGTCCAGGAGCATCACGGCCAGTGCAGGCTCATCAAAGTACTCCACGTTGTTACTCGCGATACCCACCCCCACGGTGCCCGACCAGTCGGTCACCAGCGAAAGCTCTCCGCTCAGGTGCTCCAGGATGGCTTGCGCATGCGGCGCGTAGTGGTCGGTGATGTAGAGCAAGGCCAGGGTCGGCTGGGCGGCATAGCCCGGCAGCGCCATTTGGGCCCGCAACTGGGCCAACACCAAGGCCGCGGCCATGGGCCACTGCGGGTGGGTGGCATGGGCATAGGGAAACAAGCGCATACCCGGGCCCTGTTCGTTGCGACGCGCCGGCAGCCTAGCGGCTGCCTGTTTTGCGCGCAGGTGTTTTGCGGGGTGCGGCGCGTTTAGTCACAGCTTTTTTGGTCGCGGCTTTGGCGGTCTTCAGGGCATCTTTGGCCAAGCCGGCTGCCATGTTTTTGGTGATGTCCACCGCCGTCTTGCTGGTGGCCTCTTTCAAGGCGTTGGCCGCAATGCTCTGAAACTGCTGGGTCAGCGCACCCCACAGCTGCAAAGGGTCACCGAGCGGGCTGGCAGATTCTGATTTGGGCGCTTTGTCTTCCGACTTTCCGGTTGCCGTGTCGGCAATCGATTTCGCTGTCTCCGCCGCTTTTTCAGTCACTTTTTGGACTCCGCTGTACACCGAGTCCGCAGCCTTGAGCTTGAGGGCGTTGGCCATGTCGCCCAAGTTGAAGTTCATGCCCTTGAGGGTGGCCAGCGTCATCTTCTGGACTTCCAAGGCTTGAATCGTGGCGGCCAGGGCCCGTGAGTTTTGCTCCAGCCAGAAGTGCACGTTTTTGAGCTCGTCGATACGTTTGTCGAGCTCTTCCACATTCAGGGTGGGCGCAACCCAATTCCCGAGGTTGGGCATCTGGGGAATATTGGTGCCAGCGCCTTTGGCCAGGTTCTGCAAAAAGTCAAAACCCGGAACGAACTTGCCGAAACCGGTGGTGTCTGAATCGCTCATGAATGCTCCTCGGGCCTGCCAGCGAGACCACGGGCACAGCTTACTCCAAGCGACTCCCCCTTAGTAGGGGAAAAGCAGGGGTTTCACGTCCGTGTCAGCGGCGCAGCCCGGGTTCGGGCCACACTGGATGTCATGCCCTGTGAGAACCTGACCTCGCGCAGATGACCGATATCCAGCGCCCCTTCACCACGACGCCGCTCTGCCAGCAGGTGCAGGTCTTTCAAGTGCCCGAGCACGCGGCACACGGTTTCGGGTGCGGACCCCACCAGCTCGGCACACTCTTTGATGCTGGGCAATGCACGGCCTGCAGCACCGCCGGAGCCCTCGGCCAGTAGCAAGAGCAATGAACGCACGCGCTCCGCGACCGGGCCGGTGCGCACGGACACCATGTCTTTGGCGCGCTGGCGCGCGGTCAGCAGCGCCTCGCGCAGCACCGCCTCCATGGAAATGCGACGCATGTCCACCGGCACCAGCCGGCTGGGCACCAGGGCGCTCACTTGCAGGGCCACGCGCTCGCCAGCCCAATACTCCACGCCCACCAGGTCGCCCGGTAGCACCACGCCCACGAGCTCAATTCGCCCGTCGGCCTGCAGGTGGCCGATACGAAGGGCGCCGCTCTCCAGGCGCCAGATGGTCTCCATGTGTACCAGGAGCATGACGCCCGCAGCAGGCATGTCGAGTGCGACGCGGTCATCGACCGCCTGTACTGGATGTAGTTTCATCACACCCCCTCAGGACAAGGCCGTTTTCAGCGCCGGCCAGCGCGACACCACGGCGTAGTCCAGCAGCACAGCCAACAACATAACCCCACCGGCCAAGGGGAACACCAAGCCGGTCAGCAACATCACGACTGCACCGCCCTTCCACAACGGAGCCTGCGCCGGTACCGAGGGCGCTGCAAGGCGGCTGCTGCCGGAGGGGCGGCGAATCCACCACATGACAACACCACTGACACACAGCAACACAATCGCCAGGCAAAACACCACGTTGGCCAGCGCGCTCCACAGGCCGACATCGCCCTGGTGCAAGGCGATCCCGATCGCCATCAGCTTGGCCACCACCGAGTAGTCTGCAAATGCAGCCTCTGCCAACACGCGGCCGGTGTAGCGATCGACGTGCACCGTGCGGTCCTGGAAGGGGTTGCTCAGGTCGCCGCTCATGGTGTCGGCGGAGAGGGTGTACACGCCCTTGGCGTCTTGCGGCACGTTGATATGAAACTGCCCCTTGAAGCCCAGACGCTGTGCCAGGGCAGCCATGCCGTCCAGATTCACCGGCTCGCCAGCTCGCACCCCTGGCGTGCCGGCCAAGGTGCCGGATTGCGGCAACGGGGTTTGCTCCAGCCCCCAAGGAACGTCGTGCCCACCTGCCGTATTCAAACTGGCGTGGGTGAGATCGGACGTAGGCACCGCATCCCATTTAGCGGCTGGAAACGTGGCCCACGGTTGCACCAGTTTGCCGCCCCAGATGCCGGTCCACGACATACCCGTCAGTAAAAAAGCCAGCAGCACCACGCTGACCCAGAAGCCGACGCTGGTGTGGATCGATTTCCACCACCGCCGCCCGGTAGCACTCCAATCGGGTACCACCACGTCACGCCAACTCGCCCCGTTGCGCGGCCAGAACAAGTACAGCCCGGTCACGATCATCACCACGGCCAAGCCCGCTGCCACCTCCAGAATGCGGTCACCCGCATCCCCCAGCAGCAAGGTGCCATGGATTTTTTCAGCCCACGCAAAAATGGTGCTGTCTTTGTCTACCGACTGGAGCACCTGGCCCGTGTAGGGGTCCACCGCAACGGCCTGTGTCGCACCCTCGCGGGTCACCACCACCCATGCCGCGATATCCGGCGCTTTAGGGGCAATGTATTCCTTAAGCACCGCACCCGGAAAGCGGCTCATTGCCGCCTGGGCCTGGGCAGTAACCGCCACGGCGGTGGCCTGCGGCTGCACGTGCACCAGGTTGCCCAAGCGACTTTGAAAGCCGGTGAAATAGACCATGACCAGCCCGGTAATGGCCAGCATCAGCAGGAAAGGAACGACAAACAGCCCGGAGTAAAAGTGCCAGCGCCAGGCCGTGGCGTAAAGACGTGAAGTCGATGGCGCGCGCACCGGCGCCGCCTTGGAAGCAAATGTAGACATAGTTCAACCATCCGCAAAACATGAAGCACCGCAGCGCGCCGGAAGCCGGCTCCGCGCCACGGGAGAGGCCTGCGCGCGCAGCGCACAGGCAGGTGCTTACACGGGGCCGGGCGGCCCGCGCGCCGGAGGCGCTTGCGAAAGATGTTGAAGAACCCGGGGCGAGTCGCGGTCCGCCACCCACAGCGCTGCAAGTGCCACCACCGTGTGCCGGGGTTGCGCGGGGGGCGGACCGGCTCCCCGCTCAGAAGACTGAAGACAAAACAGGCAATGGTCCAAGGACAGCGCTGCGGTCCCCTCACTGCCCGAGCTCTCCGGGGTCGCGGCCTCAGCGCGGATCCAACGGGCAGACCCACTGGCACTGCAAATTTCTAGCCAGTTGCCCCCACCGGACCACGCCACGGCCCGCGACACCGTAGGAAGTGCCGCGCCCACCAACACCGCGCACAGCATGAGCCAGACCGCCCATCGGCGGTAGGCGGGTAGGCTGTGCGAGAGGCGCAAGGTGAACACGGTGAAACCTATGGTGCGAGAGTGGCTTAGTGCTTATGCGCGCCGTGGGCAGGTGCAGCGGCACCGGCAGGAGCGGTTTGGGACACCGGCACTTTGAGCTCGGTTTTGGTCTCTGTGCCTTTGGCGTCTTTGAAGACCAGCGTCACAGGGATCGTGGTGTCCTTTTGCAGGGGCAGCTTCAGGTCCATAAGCATCACGTGGTAGCCGCCAGGCTTGAGTTCTACTGGCTTGCCCGCGGGCAGCTCCAGCCCGCTGGGGAGGGCGCGCATTTTCATGACGTCGCCCTCCATCTTCATTTCGTGCACTTCCACGACACCGGCAACCGGCGAGCTCACGGAGACCAGCCGCCCTGCGGACTTGGCAGTCAGGGTCATAAAGGCACCCGTGGCTTTTTGCCCTTGCACGGTCGCCCGTGCCCAGGCGTTTTGCACCTCCACGGTCTGCGCCTGCGCGAGCGAGGCGAACGCCATTCCGGAGAAACATACGGTGGCCGCAGCCCAACGAATCAAAGTCATAAGAACTCCAGTAGTGAATTAGTGGGCATGGTCGCCAGCGGCCTGAACATCCAGCACATCCAGACGGGCGGCAGGCGATTTCAGGCTGTGGGCATCTTTGCCCGGTGCGGGGATTTCGACCCATGCGTTTTGCCCGGTGACGCAGCCTTGCACCACTTTGAACCATAGCGTGCCTGGTTTCTTGGGTGTGGTGCCGCGGAATACAAACTCGTCGGCGAAGGCATCGGGCAGGGCGTTTTCTGCGCCTTTGGCGGTCCAGGTAATTCCCTGCACGCCTTCGGTGTAGGTGGTGCCATGGGCCACATAGGGTTGGTCTAATTTGCCTACTTGGGTGCTGACGGTCCAGCCCGCTTTGACCAGTGGCTGCGCGCCATTAAAGCCCGACGGCATGGACACGGTAATAGACGTGGTGGCCGCGCCGGCGCAGCCGTGCCCGACCTTCAGCACACCCCGGTAGCTGGCACCGGCTGCGGCCGCTTGGTCCGCCAGCGTTACATGAGAAAAAGCAGCACTAGCCCCCATCAGCATTGCCCAAGCAGCTACTATTTTGATAGCAAAACGTTTCATAAACACCTCAAGATAAACCCGCCCGGCCCTCGTGCGAACGCGCACCGACCCGGCAAAACACACTGTCAAACGAAAAGGGAGAGTTGTGGCTTCAAGGCGGCCGCAGGCCGCCAGAGGCACGCTCAGGCGTGTGCGGGCGGGCCGCGGGCCGAGGCAGGCTCGGTATCTTGAGGGGTGGCACTGCGGAACGTGCCCGGTGGTAGGGCAGCCGGACTCGCAGGAGCCCAAGCCGCCACGGTGGCGGACGGGGGGGCCCCGGCGGGCAAACACAACACGCAGTCCAGCGTGTGGGCCATCCGCTCGGGGCTTGCACCGGTGTCGGGGCCTTCGTCACTGGCGACAAACTTCACCGCACCGGCGGTGGTGCATACCAGGGTCAAGGCTTGCGGATTGACCACCGGCGCTGCGATCGCGACGCCAATCGACAGCGCAAACCACACCAACATCCAACGGACGATGGAGCGGGCTTCGCGCAGGGATTGGAGGGAGACCATGGTTGGCGATTATGACGCATAGCACACTGTGCCCCGCCAGTGCAGACTGGTATTCTCGGGCGCTCTAAGGAACACGCTGGCACCACCAGCGTTACGCGCCATGATGAATTACACCTTTGCCTCTGCCACCATTTTGCTGATCCTGATCACGGATCCGGTCGGCAACATCCCCATCTTTGCCAACGCGCTCAAGCATGTGGCGCCCGAGCGCCGGCCCAAGGTCATCTTGCGGGAGATCTTGATTGCGTTTGGATTGCTGCTGACCTTCATGTTTGTGGGCGAGAGCTTCTTGCGGGTGATGAACTTGAGCGAGTTGTCGCTACAGATCGGCGGCGGCGTGATTTTGTTTTTGATCGCACTGCGCATGGTGTTTCCACCGCCGTCGACCGCCGAGAGTGAAATCACGACGGAGCCGCTCATTGTGCCCTTGGCGGTTCCCGCCATTGCCGGCCCGTCGGCGCTGGCGACCGTCTTGCTGTTGGTGTCGCAACAGCCCGACAAGCGCATGGAATGGATAGGCGCCCTGTGCGTGACCATGTTGGTCAGCGCGGTGGTGCTGGTGTCGGCGGAGCGGATTCAGCGCTGGATCGGCACCCGGCTGGTGGTCGCTGTGGAGCGGCTGATGGGCCTGGTGCTGGTGTCGGTCGCCATTGAGATGATGCTGCGCGGCATCAAAACCTTTGTGCAGCAGGTGGCCGCCGCCACCTGAGGCTCAGCCGGCCAGGCCTTGCGCGTGGTGGCGCAGGTGGTCTTCGATGAAGGTGCTGATGAAGTAGTAGCCGTGGTCGTAGCCCGCATGTCGGCGCAGGGTGAGTGGTTGGCCCACTTGGGCGCAGGCCGCTTCCAGCAAGTGCGGGTGCAGCTGCTCTTCCAGAAACTTGTCGCCCAAGCCCTGGTCCACCAGAATGCCGCCGGGGTAAGGGGAGCTGGCTTGCGCCGCCATCAGGGCGCTGGCGTCGTGCGCGGCCCACAGGCTTTCGTCCTGGCCGAAGTAGCCGGTGAACGCCTTTTTGCCCCAAGGGCACTGGGTAGGCGCGCAAATGGGCGCCAGGGCCGACAAGGTTTTGAACACGCCCGGGTGGCGCTGCGCCAGCGTGAGCGCGCCGTGGCCGCCCATGGAGTGGCCGCTGATGCCGATGCGCGCCGCATCTATCGGCAGGTCTTGGGCGATGTGCGGCAGCAGCTCCTTGACCAGATAGCTTTCCATGCACCAGTGGCCGCTCCAAGGGGCTTGGGTGGCGTCTAGGTAAAACCCGGCCCCCACACCAAAGTCCCAATGGTCGGCCTCGCCCACCAGCCCTGCGCCGCGCGGGCTGGTGTCGGGGGTGATGAGCGCCAGCCCCAGCTCGGCCGCTACACGCTGCGCACCGGCTTTGAAGGCAAAGGTTTCCTCGGTGCAAGTCAGCCCCGCCAGAAACACCAGCGCTGGCACCGGCCCGGCAGACGCCTGCGGTGGCAAAAACAGGCCGAAGCGCATGGGCAAGCCGATCTCGGTGGAGAAGTGCTTGTAGAAACGCTGCACGCCGCCAAAGCAGGCGTGCTCACTCTGCAGTTCAAAGTTCGGGTTTTGCATAATCCGCTATCAAAATAAGAGCTTCTTGCGCAATATCTACAAGGACTAGATGCTTTTTTGTTAATAAATAACCACGCCACGGATGGATTCGCCACGCTTCATCAAGTCGAAGCCCTTGTTGATGTCTTCCAGCGGCATGGTGTGGGTGATGAGGCTATCGATGTTGATCTTGCCTTCCATGTACCAGTCCACGATCTTGGGCACATCGGTGCGGCCGCGTGCGCCGCCAAAGGCCGAGCCTTCCCACCTGCGGCCGGTGACCAGCTGGAATGGGCGTGTAGAGATTTCGGCACCGGCTTCGGCCACACCGATGATGATGCTGCGACCCCAACCCTTGTGGGTGCTCTCCAGCGCCTGGCGCATGACCTTGGTGTTGCCGATGCACTCGAAGCTGTAATCGGCGCCGCCGTCAGTGAGCTGAACAATCGCGTCGACGATGTTGCCGCCCGCAGCTTCGATGTCTTTGGGGTTCAAGAAGTGCGTCATGCCGAATTCACGCGCCATCTTTTCGCGCGCAGGGTTCAGGTCCACACCAATGATCTTGTCCGCGCCCACCATCTTCAGGCCCTGGATCACGTTCAGGCCAATGCCGCCCAGGCCGAACACCACCGCGTTGGCACCGGCTTCCACCTTGGCGGTAAAGATCACTGCACCAATGCCTGTGGTCACACCGCAGCCGATGTAACACACCTTGTCAAACGGCGCGTCTTCGCGGATTTTGGCGAGACTGATCTCGGGCGCCACGGTGTAGTTGCTGAAGGTGCTGGTGCCCATGTAGTGAAAGATGGGCTCACCATTCAGGCTGAAGCGGCTGGTGGCGTCAGGCATCAGGCCCTTGCCCTGGGTGCCGCGGATCAGCTGGCACAGATTGGTTTTGCGGCTCAAGCAAAACTTGCAGGTGCGGCACTCGGGCGTGTAGAGCGGAATGACGTGGTCGCCCTTTTTGAGCGTGGTTACGCCCGGGCCCACGTCCACCACAATGCCGGCGCCTTCATGGCCCAGGATGGCGGGGAAGATGCCTTCGGGGTCGGCACCGCTCAGAGTGTAGTAGTCGGTGTGGCAGATGCCGGTGGCCTTGATTTCGACCAGCACCTCGCCGAATTTGGGGCCTTGCAGGTCCACGGTTTCAATGGTGAGGGGCTGGCCTGCTTTCCAGGCGACGGCGGCACGTGTTTTCATTCGGAGGTCTCGGTAGAGGAGTCAGTAGAGGAGTCGGAAGCGCTCCCGGCGGAGGACGCGAAAAAAGATCCGGCAGGGGCCAGCACTGCAGTATCGCCAGAAACCGATGCCGCAGCGGTGCCGGGGGCTGCGCGTCCGCGGCTCTCAGACGGCACCACCTCTTGCAGGATGGCACCGAACACGCTGGCCCCATCGCGGCCCTTGACCTCGATGCGGATGGTGTCGCCGAATTTCATGTACTCGGTGGTGGGCTGGCCGTCCTGGAGGGTTTCCATCGCGCGCTTTTCAGCAATGCAGCTGTAGCCATGGGGCCAGTCGATGCGGTTTTTACGGGCTACGCCCTTGTTGCTGATCGTGCCCGAGCCCACGATGCTGCCTGCCCGCAAGCGGCGGGTTTTGGCGGCGTGGGCAATCAGTTGGCCGAAGTGAAAGTGCATGTCCGAGCCGGCTTCGCACAGCCCGACTTTGCGTCCGTTCCAAGTGCATTGCACCGGCAGGTGCACCCGACCCCGGCTCCAAGCCTCGCCCAGCTCGTCCGGGGTGACCATGACAGGCGCGAACGCAGTGGCCGGTTTGCTCTGCACAAAGCCAAAGCCTTTGGCCAGTTCGTCAGGCACCAGGTTACGCAGGGTCACGTCATTGACCAAGGCCAACAGGCGCACAGCGTCCAAAGCGCGGTCGGAGGCACAGCCCGCCGGGACATCCCCGGTAACCACGGCCAGCTCCGCCTCAAAATCCACGCCCCAGGCCTCGCTGGCGCAAACGATGTCGGCATGCGGGCCCGCCAAGTCATCGCTGCCGCCTTGGTACATCAAGGGGTCGGTCTGCGCGCTTTCAGGCATGTCGGCGCCCCGGGCTTTGCGCACCAGTTCCACATGGTTCAGATACGCGGAGCCATCCAACCACTGGTAGGCGCGGGGCAAGGGCGCCATGCACTGCGCGGGGTCAAACGGAAACGCATGGCGCGCACGCCCTTGGTTGAGCTGGTTGTAGACCTCCTCCAAGGCGGGGGCGAGGTAATTCCAGTCGTCCAGCACTTGCTGCAAGCGGTTGGCGATATGGGTGGCATAGTGGGCCTGGCTCAGGTCCCGCGAGACCACGACCAATTGGCCGTCACGGGTACCGTCCTGGTAGGTGGCAAGTTTCATGGCTGCATTTTCGCTGGGTTTGCGGCCCCTTCGACAAGCTGCGTCTACCGTACACTGCCCCGCAACGTTCTAGACACTATGACGGTTACCGATTGCGCCCCGACTGCGCGCCCCCCACTCCCCCCCCGACGCACTTGGCAGGTGCTGGCCGTGGGCGCTTTGGTGCTCGCGCTGCACTGGGGCCTGCTGGGTGGCGCGCTACATTGGGTGCCGGGCCCGGAAGCGGGCAGCGAGGCGGCCACCCCGCCGCAATCGCTCTCCACCCGGCTGGTGACGGCCACGCCACCGCCCGCGGACGCCACCGTGCAGCCCGCCGCCGCTGCACCCGCACAACCCCCTGTGCCACCGCGCCCCCGCCCTGCGGAGGCCGCCCCCCAACACACGGATATTGCGGCAGCCCTAGCACCCGACACGCCGGTGGCCCCGCCGCCCGGCGACACCCATGCGCCGCCCGCAAATGCGCCGGCGCAGGACACAGCGAGTGCGCAAAGCGGCACCGAGGCCACGCCCCCGCCCGTGATTGAGACGGCGCCCCCCAAACCCGCCGAGTGGCCTTTGCAGTTTGCGTTTCCACCGTCCATGCAACTGAACTACGACGTCACCGGCTTGACCGATGGCCAAAAAAATGTCGTGAGCGCGAGCATTGTGTGGCGCCACGATGGTGCGGCCTACCAGGCGAGCCTTCAGGTCACCAAGTTCATGGTGAGCTTGCGGCAATGGAACAGCAAAGGGGCGCTGACGGTGGCGGGCCTGGCCCCTGCCCGGTTCGGTGAGAAGGGTTTCCGGCGCGCCGAAGTGGCCTCGCACTTTGTGCGTGAAGAAGGTCGGGTGATTTTCAGCGCGAACTCGGCCCCCGCAACCCTGCTTCCCGGGGCGCAAGACCATATGAGCGTGTTCATACAACTGGCCAGCATGTGGGCGGGCGAGCCACAACGGTTTGGCGCCGGTGACACGCTGTCCTTCCAGTCCATTGGCCCGAGGCAAGCTGAGACCTGGACTTTTGTCGTGTCGGCCGAGGAGCGCATCAGCCTGCCGGGCGGCACCGTGCAAGCCGTCAAGCTCACCCGCGAGCCCAACGGGGAGTACAGCACCAAAGCAGAAATCTGGCTGGCTCCTCAACTAGCCTACATGCCGGCACACATCAGGCTGTCTGAGCCGAATGGCAATGTGCTGGACATGGTCTGGACCGACACCCTTCCCCTATGAAAAGCCCTGTAGCAACCACCATGCCCCCCACTCGCCGGGCGCGTCGTACAGCACTATTGATGTGCGCCACCGCGCTGCTCCCTGCTTTTGCCCAAACCACTGCAGCAGACGCTGCAAGCAGCCCGGTGGCGACCTACCTCCCGCCGCCCTCTCTGCGCGTGGCGTATGAGGTGAATGGCAGCATCGCTGGGTCGTCTTTTGACGGCAGCGCAGAGCTGGTGTGGAGCCAAGATGGCAAGACCTACCAGGCGCAATTGCTGATCCGCAAATTCGGGCTCACGCTCCAGGCGTGGACCAGCGCAGGCAAGCTCACCCCCCGGGGCCTGGAGCCGGAGACATTTAGCAGCAAGAAGATCGGTCAAGCCGAGATTCATGCGTACTTTGAGCGGGACGCCCAGCGCGTGCGCTTCAGCGCTGGCAGCCCGAATGCTCCGCTGCTGCGCGGTGCGCAAGACCAACTGAGCGTCTTCATGCAACTGGCTAGCCTGGTGGGCGGCGGCAGCGCCCTAGCGGCGCCGGGCAAACACATCGCCATGCAAGCCATCGGGGACCGTTACGCAGAGCAGTGGAGCTTTAACGCCTCTGGGCCGGAGACCGTAAAGCGCTCTGGCGCGGTCCTTCAGGCGCTCAAGATGACGCATGAACCCACGGCTGATCGCAAACAGCGGCTGGAGCTCTGGTTCGCACCGGCACCGGAGGTGGTGCCGGTACGAATCCGCATTACGGAATCCAATGGGGATTACCTGGATTTAGTGGGGGCAAACACCCAATTCCGCTGAGGTTTGCACGCAGCGGTATTTTTGCTGCTACTCTTGAACTGGCGCAGATGGCATCTATGTACGGCTCATCTCTCAGGTAACACCTATGCAAACGCTCTACGAATCCGATTCTTTCTCCGTCACCCACATGCTCGCCAATGGCGAGGACGAGGGCCAGGCACCGGAAAAAACCGAGCGCTACCCCTTGGGTATTCCGAGCCTGGCGCGCCACGGCTTCGAAATTGTGGACAAACGCTCCAACAAAGAGGTGTATCTGGACGGCTCATGGGCTGAGCTCTTTCAGCAACACATCATGGCCTGGCAGGTGAACACCCCGACCCAGGAAGAAGTGGAAGACACCCTGGAGCAATACGCTGAGCTGGCGCAAACGCCGGTGCAGATTCACTGACTCGGGCCATTGCCGGCGGCTCTCCCCGGGTGACGCGGAACTGCGACAATCGGGGGATGAGCCAGACCTACATCCTTACGTTTTCCTGCCCCGACCGCCTGGGGCTTGTCCATGCTGTTTCGGGTTTTTTGCTGGAACGCAGCGGCAATATTGAAGAGGCAGCCCAGTACAACGACCACGACACCGGTTTGTTTTTCATGCGGGTGCAGTTCAGCTGCGACACGCTGAGCGCAGAAGAACTAAAAGCGCAAATCGGCACCCTGGGGCAGACCCTGCAACTCGAGTGGAGCCTGCACACCCAAGCGCAGCCTGTGCGGACTGTCATCATGGTCAGCAAAGAAGGCCATTGCCTGAACGACTTGCTGTTCCGTTGGAAGAGTGGTTTGCTGCCCTTGGATATCCGAGCGATTGTGTCTAACCACCGCGAGTTTTACCAACTGGCGGCCAGCTACAACGTGCCGTTTCACCACATTCCGGTTACCGCCGCCACCAAAGTGCAGGCCGAAGCCAAGCAACTGGAAATCATCGAGGCCGAAGGTGCGGAGCTGGTGGTTCTGGCCCGCTACATGCAGATCTTGAGCGACGACATGTGCCGCCAACTCAACGGGCGCGCCATCAACATTCACCACAGCTTTTTGCCAAGTTTCAAGGGCGCTAAGCCCTATTACCAAGCGCATGACCGGGGCGTGAAGCTCATTGGTGCCACTGCGCACTATGTCACCGCCGACTTGGATGAAGGCCCCATCATCGAGCAAGATGTGGCCCGTGTGGACCACAGCCGCACCGTCGACGACCTCACCACACTGGGCCGCGATACCGAAAGCCAAGTGCTGGCCCGCGCCGTCAAGTGGCACAGCGAGCATCGTGTGCTGCTGAACGGTCACAAGACCGTGATCTTCCGCTAAGCAAGCCAACATCAAAAAAGAATGGCGGCCATGGGCCGCCATTCTTTTTGGGGAGAACTCGGCTTAACTTCGCAAGTGGAAACGGCCCACCAACTGGTCCAGCGATTGGGCTTGCTCGTCGAGGGACTGTGCGGCAGCGGCAGCCTCTTCAACCAGCGCCGCATTTTGTTGGGTGCTGTCGTCCAACTGGGCAACCGCACGGTTGATCTCCGCAATGCCGTGGCTTTGCTGAGAGGAGGCGCCAGAAATCTCCTCCATCACGGCGCTGGCCTGAGCTACGGTTTCCGCCATATCGCGAATGGTGTGGCCGGCCTTGCTGGCTAAAGCCGCACCTTCCTCCACCTGGCGGGTGGACTCTTCAATCAGTGCATTGATTTCACGCGCCGCTTTGGCACTGCGTTCTGCCAGAGAGCGCACCTCTTGGGCCACGACAGCGAAGCCACGACCCTGTTCGCCCGCGTGGGCGGCCTCCACCGCAGCATTGAGTGCGAGGATGTTGGTCTGGAATGCAATCCCCTCGATCACACTGATGTTGCCGTGAATGGCCTGGGTGCTTTTACTGATCCGCTCCATGGTGGAAACTACGTCAGCCACCACATCGCCGCCCATGCGTGCGGAGCGGCTGGCGTTACCGGAGAGCTGCGCAGCTTCGGCGGCACTTTCGGCGTATCGCTGGGTCAAGGCTGCCATTTGTTCCACATTGGTGCTGGTTTTTTCCAGCGAGGCGCTTTGCTGCTCGGTGCGCTGGGATAAATCCAGATTACCCATGGAGATTTCACGCGACGCGTTGGCTACCTGCTTGGAACTGTCGGCAATGTCCCGCATGGTCTCAGACAACTGCATTTGCATTTCGCGCAAGGAGAACAGCAAGCTTTCGTTGTCTTTGGCCGCCAAGCGGATGTCCATGCTGAGGTCCCCGCTCGCAATTTGGCTAGCAATCGACTTGGCATACGCCGGCTCGCCACCCAGCTGGCGCGCAAGGCGCCCGGTCACCCAGGCACTGATGACCAATGACAAGAGTAGCAGCAGCACCATAATGCCGACCACCCACATCTGGGAGGACTGGTAGATCTGGCCGGCATTTTCAATAGTGGCCTTGGCAGACTGCGCGCGCTGCTCCACCAGGGTATCAACCAATTTTTCCAGCTTGCGCGTGTCGTTGAGCAGGCGCGCATCTTCGGTGGGCACATCGGTGCTCATTTGCATGAGATCAAGAGGCTGCTCTTTCACCAGCGTGATGTAGGCGCGTTGACGCTTGGCCCAGTTGCCCATCGCATCCATCAGCTGCTGGCTGGTGGCGGTGGTTTCTTCGGTATTTGACAGCGCCTTGATGATGTCGAGTCGCTTGGAAATATCCGCCAGACTGGTCTCAATGGCGGTACCCAGAGTGTCGCGCTCAGCCGCGGTGGTGGCTGTCAGCAACTGCGTCTGGGCGCGACTGGCGCGCAAGATCAGGCCGCGCGCCTCTTCGGCCGCCTGACCGGCGGCATATTCCTGCTCGTAGATGGCCTTGGTGGACGCATTCAAGCGCCCCATTTGGAAGAGCGAGAACACACCGATCACGATGGCGCCCAGCAACACGCTGGCAAAGGCCAGCCAGAGGCTGGTGCGCACCGTCATATTTTCAAAGGCCGTGACCCGGGTGCGCCGGTAAGGCCCTCGCTCGGGAGTTCCTGTGTCACCAACGACGGAGACCGGCAATTCGTCAACGATTGCAACGTTATTCATACATCGCCCTCTATGGGGTTTAAAAGGATCAGGATACTGAAATTTCAGCCCTGCGTGCCCATTTCTTCACCGAGTTGTACGGGTTTAGCGGGATTCCAGGCGGGGTTGAATTGCAGCGCATCTTTGCGGAACAGCAAGACCACAGTGGAACCAAGCAAGAATCGGCCCATTTCATCGCCTTGCTTGAGTGCCACGTTGCTGGGCTCATAGTGCCACTCGGTTACCTGAGGCAAGCGCGGCGGATTCACCACCCCGTGCCAGACGGTCGCCATGCTGCCCACCACGGTGGCGCCGACCAGGGTCAGCACAAATTCGCCGTGCGGCGAGTCGAACACGCACACCACCCGCTCATTGCGGGCAAACAAGCCGGGCACACCCCGTGCCGTGGTGGGATTCACCGAAAACAAATCACCCGGCACATAAATCATGCGGCGCAGTTCACCATCGCAGGGCATGTGGATGCGGTGGTAGTCGCGCGGGCTCAGGTAGATGGTGGCGAAGGTGCCGTCGTCGAACTGCGAGGCTAGTTGGGCGTCGCCCCCCACCAGCGCAGTGCTGCTGTAGTGATGGCCCTTGGCCTGAAAAATCTGATCCTTGTCGATCGCACCGAACTGGCTGATGGCTCCATCCACCGGGCACACGAAAGGCACCTTGGCCAGCGGGCGGGCGCCGGGTTTCAGGGCCCGGGTGAAAAACTCATTGAACGTGGGGTAAGCCGCAGGATCGGGGTTGGCAGCTTCCGCCATGTTCACGTTGTACTTGCCGATAAACCAGCGGATCAAGGCCGTCGTGGCCTTGCCCCAGCGAGCACCGGCCACCCATCCAGCGAAGGCTGTGAGGGCTTTTTTAGGAAGAAGGTATTGCGGGAGTACAGCAAGGGCGTCGGACACAGAGGGGGCTCCCGAGAGAAAAAGAGGGCCATTCTACTGACGCGCCTGTCAATGAAATACGCTGGTTTCCCCTTGCTGGTGGCATCATGGCGCCATGAGCGCCTCCCGCATCCCCCCGATCCAGTGCCTGTTGACCTTTGAAGCCCTGGCGCGCCTGCGCTCGGTCACGCTGGCCGCCGAAGAGCTGTTTGTCACCCCCAGCGCCGTGAGTCACCGGGTGCGGCAGCTGGAGCAAATCATCGGCACCAAACTCTTCGGCCGGGCGGACTTTTCGCTCACCACCGAGGGCAGCGAGTACCTGGCCCATGTGCGCGAGGGGCTCACCATCCTGCAAAAGTTTCCCAGCGCCGCCGCGGCTCCGGGCAAGCGCAAGCTGCGGCTGGCCGTCACCCCCACGTTTTCGCGCTCTATCCTGATTCCACGGCTGCGCCAGTTCACCGATGCCTACCCCGAGATCGACCTGACGCTGCAGGTCTCCATTCCCTTGTTGGACGTGGTGGCCGAAGATGCAGACCTGATGGTGCGCTTCGGCGCCGGCCGCTATGCCGACATGGAGCATGTGTGCCTCATGAAGGACGAAATCACGCCCCTGGCCTCGCCCGCCTTCGTGCGGGAGCACGGACCGTTTGAAACCCCGCAAGACCTGGCCAACCTGCCTTTGCTCCGCAGCCCGCTGGAGCCTTGGCGCACCTGGTTTGCCGCCAACGGGCTGGACTGGCCGGAGCCGGTGGAGGGCTCGCAGTTCAACGACATCGGCCTCATGTGCGACGGTGCCGCCGCCGGCATGGGCGTGGGCCTGATCCGCCTGAAGTTGGGTGCGCCCTGGCTGGACGACGGCTCGCTGGTGCGCCTCTACACCCACAACGCGCCCAGCCCCCATGCACACTACCTGTGCTGGCGCACTGGCGCCATGGACCGCTGGGAAGTGGCGGCCTTTGCCGAATGGCTGAAAAAAGCAGTCGGTTGATCGGCCCCGGAGGCCCATGCGCGCCTTTGACCGCGACCACGGGCCCTTTTTCACACAGCGCTGCAAGTTTCTTCACACCACAGGGGGCCGCTTTCTTTTAGAGTGGGGGCCTCGCCAGCCGCACCGGAATACCCCGAATGAACGCTCCACTGCCCCTCACCCACCTGCAGCTGCTACAAAAAAGAGAGCTGCTCGCGCAGATATTGAAAGGGCTGGAGGCCTATTTTCCTCAGCATGCGCTGCTCTACCAGACGGAAGACACCACGCCTTATGAGTGCGACGGCCTGACCGCCTACCGCCAGCGCCCCTTGCTGGTGGCCCTGCCCGAGACCGAAGAGCAGGTCGCGGCGGTGCTACGGGTGTGCCATGGCTTGCGCGTGCCGGTGGTAGCGCGCGGTGCGGGCACCGGCCTGTCCGGCGGCGCTATGCCCCAAGCGATGGGCGTGACACTCTCACTGGCCAAGTTCAACAAGATTCTGAAGGTGGACAAGCGCAGCCGCACGGCGGTGGTGCAGTGCGGTGTGCGCAACCTGGCCATCAGCGAGGCGGCAGCCCCCTACGGCCTGTATTACGCGCCGGACCCCAGCAGCCAGATTGCCTGCACGATAGGCGGCAACGTGGCCGAGAACTCGGGCGGTGTGCACTGCCTGAAATACGGGCTGACCCTGCACAACGTGCTCAAGGTGCGCGGCTTCAGCATGGAGGGCGAACCCGTCGAATTCGGCGGCGACGCCCTCGACACTCCCGGCTACGACCTGATGAGCGTGGTGGTCGGCAGCGAGGGCATGCTGGCCGTAACCACCGAGGTCACCGTCAAGTTGGTGCCCAAGCCCCAGCTCGCCCGCTGCATCATGGCCAGCTTTGACGACCTGCGCAAAGCGGGCGATGCGGTGGCCGCAGTCATCGCCGCCGGCATCATTCCCGCCGGTCTGGAGATGATGGACAAACCCATGACTGCGGCGGTGGAAGACTTTGTACACGCGGGCTACGACCTGAGTGCGGAAGCCATTCTGCTGTGCGAGAGCGACGGCACCCCCGAAGAGGTGGAAGAAGAAATCGGCCGCATGAGCGAGGTGTTGCGCGCGGCCGGTGCCACAGGCATTGCGGTCAGCAACAGCGAGGCCGAGCGCCTGCGCTTCTGGAGCGGGCGCAAAAACGCATTCCCCGCCAGCGGCCGCATCAGCCCTGACTACATGTGCATGGACAGCACCATTCCCCGCGCGCGGCTGGCCGACA
>NZ_JAAFIX010000015.1 GCF_013297935.1 Rhodoferax sp.
GGTCAAGGAAAAGCGAATCGAAGCGGACCGAACTGTGAACAGCGCCGAGATTGACAAAAATCTGGTGATTCAAAAGAAGCAGATCGAGTCAGAGCGCGAAACCAAGATCAAACAAGCAGAGCAACGTCAGGCAGTGGAGCTTGCCAACCAAGATGCAGCTATTGCGATCGCACGCAAATCGCAAGAGCAATCCGAAGCGGACGCCACTGCGAACACAGCTTTGTCTGAAGCGGTCAAGTCAGAAGAGCTCGTGAACACAGCCCGAGAAATTGCCATTGCGGAGCGGAATAAATCTATCCAGCTGATTGATGCGACTAAGGTTGCCGAACAGCAGGCTATTGGAGTGAAGGTGGCCGCACAGGCTGAGCGGGAGGCCGCCGAAAACCGAGCCGCCGCCATCAAAGTGGAAGCTGATGCGCAGAGGTCGGCCTCTTTGGCAGAGGCAGAAGGTATCGCGGCCATCAACGAGGCAAAGAACCGTTTGGGCGCCGCACAAATTGACTTGGCCGTGCGCATGCAACTCATCCAAGCCTTGCCACAAATCATCGACAGCGCATCAAAGCCGTTGGAAAAGATTGATTCCATCCGCTTGTTTCAGGTAAATGGCATGCCCATGGGGGGAAACGCCGGAGGTGGCGAGTCCGGTGGATCCGGAGGCGGCACCCTGCCTGAACAGGTGGTGAATTCAGCGCTGAACTACCAGGTAGCCAAACCTATTGTGGATGCCATCATGAAAGACGCGGGATTGAGCAATCCGTCCCTCACCGGGATTGCGCAGACCATCGCGGGCATGGTTACGGCTGCTCCAGTCGCGGTGTCACCAGATGGTGTAACTTCCGCTGAAAGATAGATGAGAAAGGGCGCTCTGGCGCCCATGCTCATTGTGCGAGCAGCTATGAAATGTGTAGCGCATCTGCCGCGACTAACTCTCCGGGCAGCCAGGGTGGCTCAAATGTCGACAGCCTAAACTATTGCTTTCTAAGCGACAGGACCATGATATGGAATCCATAGATCACCGCTCTGACATCCGCAGCCACTTCATCGCTGCATCGCCATCCACCGTATTTGCCGCGATGAATAGTCCGGACCGGGTGGCCCGGTGGTGGGGGCCGGATGGGTTCAGTAGCACGATGCATGTGTTTGATTTCCAGCCCGGTGGGAGCTGGGTGCTCACCATGCATGCCCCGGACGGCGCGGACTACCCGAATGAAAGTCAGTTTGCCCGGATTGTTCCCGATGAACTTTGGGAAATCGAGCATTTGAACGGCCACCATTTCACGCTCACCCAGGAGCTCAAGCCCTCAGGCGAAGGTACTGAAGTGTGCTGGCGGAAGACCTTTGAAACCGTGGCGCACTATCAGGGTCTGGCCACTTTTGTGGCCTCGGCCAATCAACAAAATCTGGAGCGTTTGGCCGCCGAGGTGCTGCGTTAACGCAGGCCAACACCTGTTCCTTGGGCCGCCTTCTGGATCAACTCAATCTTGTAGCCGTCCGGGTCGGTCACAAAGGCGATCACGGTGCTGCCGCCCTTGACGGGACCTGCCTCGCGGGTCACGTTGCCGCCAGCGGCTTTGATCTTCTCGCAGGCAGCATAAGCATCAGGCACGCCCAGCGCGATGTGGCCGTATGCGGTGCCCAAGTCGTAGCTCTCGGTGCCCCAGTTGTAGGTGAGCTCGATTTCGGCCTGAGCGGGGTTGCCGCCATCGAATCCGAGGAAGGCGAGGCTGTATTTGTATTCCGGGTTCTCCGAGGTGCGCAGCAATTGCATGCCTAGCACTTGGGTGTAGAAATCGATGGAGCGTTGAAGGTTGCCAACGCGCAGCATGGTGTGGAGGAATTGCATGCGGCAAATTGTGCATCAGGGCCTTTGCCCTGTCTGGGCATGGTGAATAATCCGGCCACCATTCAAAGGCCCACCATGAGCACCTTCAACCAAGTCATTTTGTTCACCGACACCGACGGTTTTGCCAAGTTCCGTGAGGAGTCTATTCCCCTGAACGAGGGCAATCCGCAGTCCATGCTCTCAGCGGTGTTTGCGTCGGGTGGCTACCAGTTGCGCACCAGCCCGGTGGGCTTTCGCAGCCAGTTTCACTGCTCAGGACACACCCAATGGTGTTTTATTTTGCAGGGGCAGATGGAGATCGGAGTTCACGGTAGCTCGCGCGTCTTCGGGCCCGGCCAGCACTTTTATTCGGCAGATTTGCTGCCCGAGGGTGCCACGTTTGACCCCGCCATTCACGGCCATTGGAGCCGTCAGGTGGGTGACCAGCCTTTGGTCACCCTGTTTGTGCGAGGCTAAGCGGCAGCAGCGCGAGCTGCAGAACCTTGCAGTGCGCCCGACAAAATGCGCTGCACGCCGGGTTTGCCGGTTTTGACGGCTTGGACCAGTCCCGCAGCCACGTCGGCTGCTTGGACCGGCAGGTAGTCCACGGGAATCAGCGGCTTGAAAAGCCGGCTCACTACCAAACCGATGTGCTCGCCCGGGCGCACGGGTTGGTCCAGCGGGCCACGGTTGCCCACCAGCAGGGAAGGGCGGGCTACGCTGATGCTGGTGTAGCCCAGTTCACTGAGTGCAGCCTCCATTTCCCCCTTGACGCGGTTGTAAAACACACGCGACTGGGCATCGGCCCCCATGGCGCTGACTACTCCTAATTTTGTAGCGCCTCGCGCAATACCTGCCTGGGCTACAGCCATAACTGCATCAAAATCCACACGCCGGAAGGCTGCCTGACTGCCCGCCACCTTGATGGTGGTGCCCAGACAAATAAAAACATCGTCGATCTGCGGCAGCTCCGGGAGCGCCGCAAAGTCGACGATGTGTTGGGTCAGCTTGGGGTGAGCGTGGGGCAGGTTGCGCCGCCCCAGTGTGTGCACCGCGCTGGTGTGCTTATCGGCTAGAAGAACCGCCAGAACCTCGCGGCCCACGAGACCCGTTGCCCCCGCCACCAAAGCCACCCGAGCGGCCACCGCCGCCGTAGCCTCCGCCACCACCACCGTATCCGCCACCATTGCCGCCTCCACTGCGGCCACCGCCGCCAAAGCCCCCGCCACCACCGCGGCGAGCACCGCGACCGGCCATCATATCGACGCTGGTGCGCATGGGGTCAGGTTGTGCGGTGGATGGACGCGGAGCGCGGCCTTCGTGGGTGAAGCCTGCAGGCGGCTGGAACTCAGCGCTGCCGCCTTCACGGCGTGGACCGCGATTTTGCGCGGGTCGTGGGCCCTGCGAACGGGGTTGCTGGAAATCGCCGCCACGGTCCGGGCCACGGCCGCCGCCATTGCCGCCACCGTTGCCACGAGGTGCTTGGCCGCCACGGCCGCCGCCGTTACCACCATTGCCACCGCCGCCTTGGCCACCCGCAGAGCGGCCGCCGCCTTGAGCGGCTTTGCTGTCGCGCACGCGCTGGAGCATTTCGGTGCGGGCGGCCTTGGCGGCTGCCTGCATCACATCGCGGCTCGGGGGCTTGCCTGCGCCGCCCCAAATGGTCTGGCGACCCATGGCAATGGGTTCACCTTTTTCGCCCGGCTCGGGACCGAAGCCCTCGATCACCTTGACGTCAATCTTTTGCTTGGTGAAGCGCTCGATGTCTTGCATGAAGCCTTCTTCGTCCAGGCACACCAGGTTGACGGCAGCGCCATCGGCACCGGCCCGACCGGTACGGCCGATGCGGTGCACATAGTCTTCGCTCACGTTCGGGATTTCATAGTTCACCACGTGCGGCAGGTCGTCGATGTCGATACCGCGGGCGGCAATGTCGGTGGCCACTAGCGCGCGCACATCGCCGCTCTTGAAGCCGGACAGAGCCTGGGTGCGGGCTGCCTGGCTCTTGTTGCCGTGCAGCGCCATGGCCGTGATGCCGTTCTTCTCCAGGAACTCGGCCACGTTGTTCGCGCCGAATTTGGTGCGGGTGAACACCAGCACCTGGCTCCAGTTTTGCTCGTTGATGATGTGGGCCAGCAGGGCCTTTTTCTTACCGCGGCCTACGGGGTGGATCACCTGGGTGATGCGCTGCACGGTGGTGTTGCGCGGTGTGACTTGCACGCTTTGCGGGTTCTTGAGCAGGCCATTGGCAAGCTCGCGGATTTCGTCGCTGAAGGTGGCGGAGAACAGCAGACTTTGCTTTTCTTTGGGCACCAGGGCCAGCACCTTTTTCACGTCATGGATGAAGCCCATGTCCAACATGCGGTCGGCTTCGTCGAGCACCAGCATTTGCACTTGGCCCAGGTCCAACATGCCTTGTTGGGCCAAGTCCAGCAGACGGCCGGGGGTGGCCACCAAGATGTCCACGCCTTTTTTGACCTTGGAGATTTGCGGGTTCATGCCCACGCCGCCGAACACCACGGTGGAGCTGAGTTGCAGGTATTTGCCGTATTGGCGCACGGACTCTTCCACCTGGGCGGCGAGTTCGCGGGTAGGGGTCAGCACCAGGGCGCGAATGCCGGTGCCGCCGAATTTGTTTTGCGCGCTGCGGCTCATGGAGAGGCGGTGCAGCAAGGGCAGGGTGAAGGCAGCGGTTTTGCCGGTACCGGTCTGGGCGCCGCCCAGCAGGTCGTGGCCTTCGAGCACCAGGGGAATCGCTTGCTCCTGGATGGCGGTGGGCGTTTCGTAACCCTGCTCGCGCACGGCCTTCACGATGGCGGGAGCCAGCTTCAATTCTTCAAAGTTCATTGGATAGATGCGTCCGTCCGGGACGCTTGGGAATCGGCCGTTCTGCAGGCACAGGGCGCGCAGTCAGTCAAAGGCAGATGGATTCAAAAGTGGGACGCCCTGTCACGTAGCGGTCCCCAGCAAGTTGCTGATATTGCAGGCAACTGAATAGCTGCAATGGCCCGCATTGTCGCACGGCTTGGAGAGTGTCGGTTTATCGACACGGAATCAGGTCTTCGCTTTACCGGCGGGTAACAATCTGTCAATACACTGGCACGGCCCATCGGCGGCATCGAAAATACCCCATCATGAAGAAATATTTGTTGCGGCGCTTGGGTGTTGCGCATGAAATCGGCAACTCCAAACCCACGCTGTCTGCTTGCATTGATGTGGTGCTGGAGCAGTCTGACCCGCTCATAGAAGATGTCGTCGAAGGCCTGCAGTCCATGCTCAAGGTGTCGCGCGGCAAAGCCATGGATGCCAAGTTGCAGCCCATTAGGCAAGCGACGGTGGCCCGGCTGGTGGCGCGCATGGCCGAAATCAAAGCGGTTTTCCGGGTCGAATTGCGCAGCGCCGTGTACGGCGGCGGCGCCTTCCGCAAAACGCAGGTAAGCCAAGTTAGGTTTGATGATTTCCAGTTTTTGGAAGAAGAGCAGATCGATGCCAACATAGAGCTGGCAGTGACTGAGCAAGAGGTTCACCGCTCGGTCGAAGCGGTACTGCCGGGCTTGAATGCCTTGATCAGCAGTTTGATGGGCTGGTCCAGTGTGCAAGCTCCATTGAACCCGCTCAAGCCAGAGGCCTTTGTGCACGCTCTGCGGGAGGCTTTCGGGCAGGTGGTGCCTGAAGATGATGCCCGCTCTTCCATCATGACTCCGGCGGCCGGGCTGTTGGGGTCTGCCTTGGACAGCATGTACCGCGAGTTGGTGGAATGGTTGAAATCGCAGGGCGTGGAGCCGGCACCCAGCTACGCAAGCGCGGCGCATCCCTTCGGCCTGGCGGCCAAGGCTCCGGACTCTGCCGTCTCGCGCAGTTTGCTGACGCTGGATAAACTGCGCCGCCTGCTCTCGGGCGAGCTCGATCCCCGGCCTGCGGCGGCGGGTGTCAAAGATTTCACCCACACCGTGCCGGCGTCTTTCATGGCCTTGGAGGACATGAAGCTGGTGGAGCCCATGCTCAAGCGTTTGTCGCAGCAAGCCCAACAGCTGGATTCAGAAACCGGGCGCCCCGTGGTGCCAAGCCGGCGCAAGGCCGGAGAAACACTGCAGGGCAAGGCGCTGGGCAAAGAGCTGGGGCAGGAAGTGGTGCGCCTGATGCTTGAGAACCTGATGCAAGACCGGCGCTTGCTGCCGGGTGTACGTCAATCTGTTTTGAAGCTGGAGCCTGTGCTGCAGCGCTTGTCGCTCCAAGACCCCCGGTTTTTTGCGGATCGCAAGCACCCCGCGCGGATGTTCCTGGATCGAACAACCCACCGTAGCCTGGGGTTTCAGTCGGAAGAAGACCCCGGCTATCAGCGGTTCCAGAAAACGCTGGAGAACGCCATCAGCGTACTCACGGGCGGTGAGGGGGATGCGCCCGCCTTTGAGCAGCTGGTGCGCACCCTGGAAGCATCATGGGCACAAGAGGACCACCAGCACCAGCAAGTTGCCGCAGAGGCGGCCCGCGGTCTGATGCACGCCGAGCAGCGCAATATGCTGGCCCACCGCTTGGCGCAGGAGTTTTTGCAGCGCCTGACCTTTAAAAATGCGCCGGATATCGTGGTTGCATTTCTGCGTGATCCTTGGGCGCAGGTGGTGGCGGAGTCCCAGCTGCGCAGTCCGGTCGGTGTGGAAGATGCGGACGGTTACCTCGCGCTGGTCGATGACTTGATTTGGAGCGTCCAGCCCCGCCTCGTGCGGAAAAACCGCGCCCGCCTGGTGGAGCTGGTGCCACTGATGCTGGTGAAGATCCGGCAGGGCTTGCTTTTGGTGGATTACCCGGAAGACCAGATCCCGCCATTTTTTGACGGGTTGATCGACATTCACGAACAAGCCTTTGACAACGCCAAATACGTAGCCCATCGGGATGCCAAGGACTCTGAGTTCTTTGCAGACATGCAGTCGCCCAAAGCATCTCCGGCCGAGGTGCCTGAGGTGGCGGACCCGGCTTTGCAGGAGGCCTGGAGCGTGGAGAGTCTGCGTACCGGGTCTTGGGTGGACATGGCATTGGGGGGCGAGTGGATCCGGGCTCAGCTCTCGTGGGCGAGCCCGCACCGGACACAGTTCATGTTCCTGTCTTCCAGCGGCATGACGCACTCCATGTCCCGCAGCACCATGGATCGCTTGCGGGGCCTGGGGTTGATGCGGCTGGTGTCAGACGGCCATGTGATGGACAACGCACTCGACGCGGTGGCCCGGGAGGCGTTGCTCAACGACGTAAAAAACGCCTTCGAATCCCCTTCCGGCCGGAATCGATGAGGCTCCGGCTGCCGCGCAGTCGATAATATGGCTTTACCGCTGAATAACCAGAATCGCAATGGCCCAATACGTTTTCTCCATGAACCGCGTCGGCAAGATCGTGCCGCCCAAGCGGCACATTCTTAAAGACATTTCCTTGTCCTTCTTCCCCGGCGCCAAGATCGGCGTGCTGGGTACCAACGGGTCCGGCAAGTCCACCTTGCTCAAAATCATGGCCGGCGTAGACAAGGAGATTGAAGGCGAAGCCATCCCGATGGCGGGCCTGAACATCGGTTACCTCCCCCAAGAACCCCAGTTGGACCCTACCCACACCGTGCGTGAAGCCGTCGAAAGCGGCATGGGCAAAGTGTTCACCGCCAAGGCGCGCTTGGAAGAGGTTTACACGGCCTACGGCGCTGAAGACGCCGACTTTGATGCTCTCGCTGCCGAGCAGGCTGAGCTGGAAGCCATCATTGCAACTGCCGGTACCGATTCCGAGCACCAATTGGAAATTGCCGCCGACGCGCTGCGCCTGCCCCCATGGGATGCCAACATTGGCGTGCTCTCCGGGGGTGAAAAGCGCCGAGTGGCACTGTGCCGCTTGCTGCTCTCCAAGCCCGACATGCTGCTGCTCGACGAACCCACCAACCACTTGGATGCTGAATCGGTGGATTGGCTGGAGCAATTCCTGCAGCGTTACTCCGGCACTGTGGTGGCCATCACCCACGATCGCTACTTCCTGGACAACGCGGCGGAGTGGATTCTGGAACTGGACCGCGGCTCCGGTATTCCGTACAAGGGCAACTACTCCGATTGGCTGACCCAAAAGGGTGCCCGTCTGGAAGCCGAACAAAAGGGCGAAGAAGCCCGCGCCAAGGCCTTGAAGAAGGAATTGGAATGGTCGCGCCAGAACCCCAAGGCCCGTCAGGCCAAGAGCAAGGCCCGTCTGGCCCGCTTTGAGGAATTGAGCGACTTCGAATACCAAAAGCGCAACGAAACCAACGAAATCTTTATCCCCGTGGCCGACCGCTTGGGTAGCCAGGTGATTGAATTCAAGGGCGTGAGCAAGTCGTTTGGCGACCGCGTGTTGATCGACAACTTGAGCTTCAACATTCCTGCGGGCGCTATCGTCGGCATCATCGGTCCTAACGGGGCCGGTAAATCGACACTGTTCAAACTGATTGCCGGTCGTGAGAAGCCGGATTCGGGCGAAGTCGTGATCGGCTCGACCGTGAAAATGGCTTTCGTGGACCAGCACCGCGACGCTCTCTCCGACGAAAAAACCGTGTGGGAAGACGTGTCCGGCGGACTCGACATTCTGAACGTCGGCAAGTTCCAGATGGCCAGCCGTGCGTACTGTGGCCGCTTCAACTTCAACGGTGGCGACCAGCAAAAGAAAGTCGGCATGCTCTCCGGTGGTGAGCGTGGCCGCTTGCACCTGGCCAAAACACTGATTGCCGGTGGCAACGTGCTGATGCTGGATGAACCGTCCAACGATTTGGATGTGGAAACCCTGCGCGCCCTGGAAGACGCATTGTTGGAATTTGCCGGCACCATGCTGGTGATCTCCCACGATCGCTGGTTCTTGGACCGTATTGCGACCCACATTCTGGCGGCGGAAGGCGATAGCCAGTGGACCTTCTTTGACGGCAACTACCAGGAGTACGAAGCGGACAAGAAGAAGCGCCTGGGTGAAGAGGGCGCCAAACCTAAGCGCGTTCGCTACAAGGCACTCAAGTAATCGATTGCAGCCCAAGGGTTCATCATCCTATGCAAGACCAACCCACGCACTACGCGGCCCTTTATCAATCGACTTTGAAGGACGCGGCGGCGGGTGGTCCTGCCATGATGGGCAAATTAGTGGCAACGCTCCGGCAGGCGCTGCTCGTCCGGGAGAGCGCATCGCGCGATTTCCGGGAGCGTGAAGTCCATGCTGATTCGCTCAAACTGCTGCTGGCCCACGAAGGCACCTTGCGCCAAGGGTTTGAGTTGGCGCTCATGGAGCAATTCACGCGCCCTGTGGCAGCTCCTAAAGCTGCAATGCCCAGCATCGCCGAGGTGCAGTTCGATCAGCTCGAACTCATGGATGAGGTGCAGGTGCA
Source organism: Rhodoferax sp. (assembly GCF_013297935.1). GTDB lineage: Bacteria > Pseudomonadota > Gammaproteobacteria > Burkholderiales > Burkholderiaceae_C > Allorhodoferax. Next base: position 9,186 of record NZ_JAAFIX010000015.1, read on the forward strand.
GGAAAGCGTCAACATGGCGCGGGCACAGCAAATGGCCATGTTGGCCGCCGAGGTCAGCCTTGCCGAACTCAACACGCTGATTTGCACAACGCTGGGCCTGCCCACGGTGCGCCCGGAGCGCAACCCCTTGCGCCCTGAGTCTTATATCAATGCCTTGCGCAATACGGTAGAGCGGACACCGGTGCCCAGTGCAACCCGGCTGGACTGGCTCACCACCATGGGCACTGTTTTGGGTGGCGAGCTCAAAACGCTCTATACCGAGTTGGTCGGGCGCTTGCGAACCCAAGGCGTTGAAGCTGCGGGCTACGCAGTCACCCAGAGCGCAGCGTCATCCGGCGGAGGAGGGCGCGGCAAAGAGGTCGTACCCAATGACTTCACCGAGGCAAGCCGATACGGAGCTCCTGGTAGCGCCGAGCGCGAAGCCATGATTGCACGTGAGGCGCGGGAGTCCCGTGTTTCGAGACCTGCCGTCGACCCCGGGCTTCTAACCTTGGACCGCCTTCGCAAGCTCCTGTCCGGCGAGCTGGATCAAATGGGCACCCAGCATCGCGTTGCCGCTTTTGCCCAGCAGTTCGCGCGGCAGTTCGACTATCCGCACCCTGTTGTCTCCGAGCCGGTAGAAGGGCCCGCAGATTTCGCGGCCACCGTTCCCGCGGCCTTTGAGGCACTGACCGAGATGAAGCAGGTGGACCGCGTGGTCCAGCGATTGGAGCAGCGGCGTAATGCGGTGCCCAGTCCGGGCGGTGCGCAAGGCCTGGATGCAGCGCGCGAGAGCATTCGCCGCAGTGCAACAGGCATTGCCCAGGCGCTGAGCCTTGAGGTGGTGGAGCTTATGGTGGACAACATCGCGCGCGATCCCCGGCTGCTCGCACCAGTCCAAGCGCTGGTCCGTGAGCTGGAGCCCGCGTTGATGCGCCTGGCCTTGGCCGACCCCCGCCTGTTCACCGACAAGAACCATGCAGCCCGCATGCTGGTGCAAGAGCTCACCCACCGCAGCCTGGCTTATGCGAATGTCCAAAGCCCGGGTTTCCTGGCTTTTCTGGACGAAGCGCGCGAAGCCATTGCGCCTTTGGTGAACGCGGCGGTGGAGGGCCCGGAACTGTTTGACGAAGCTTTGCGCGAATTGCAGGTGCTTTGGGCGGAAGAGGCGGCCAAACAGATTCCATCTCGCAATCAGGCGGTAAAAGCGCTGGAGAAAGCCGAGCAGCGCAACTTGTTGGCTGAGAAAATTGCCCGCGAGATTGATACCCACCCGGATGCGCCCCAGGTGCCCGAGGTGGTGTTGAACTTCCTGTGCGGGCCATGGGCCCAGGTCGTAGCGCAGGCCCGCCTGTCAGGTGGAAGCGGCTCCGCGGCAGCGGATAAGTACCAGGCCTTGATTTCCGCGCTGCTGTGGAGCACTCACCCTGAGTTGGCTCCCAAAAATATTGCGAAGCTGACGAAATTAGTGCCGCTGCTGCTGGCGACCATGCGAGACGGGCTGGAAACCATTCAATATCCGGCGACTAAAACCAGTGCTTTTCTTGAGGCCTTGATGGGTATTCATCAAGCGATTTTCAAGATGGTGCAGACACGGGGGCCGGTGGCTGCCGTCAAAGTCGAGCCACCACCCACACCTGCGGCGACGCCTGCCCCCACTCCGGTGCGCAACCGTCCGGTGGAAGACGGGAACCCATGGGTGGCCCCCTCCGAGGCTCAAGATTCGAACTTCCTGGAGATTCCGGACGAAGCTCCCGCTACGGCCCCGAGTGTGGCGGCCACTATTCTCGCCCCGATGGTTGCCGCGCCCGCGCCCGGCACCGGTGTCGATAGCTTGCCCTTGGGCTCGTGGGTGGAGTTGCAAACCCAGGGCGACTGGGTGCGCACGCAATTGACCTGGGCCAGCCCGCATGGAACATTGTTCTTGTTTACCAGTGCGGCGGGGAATACCCAGTCAATGACACGGCGAACCCACGATAAGCTGGTCGCTGCAGGCCACCTACGCGTGATTTCTTCGCAAACCGTGGTGGATGGTGCGCTGGACGCTGTGGCCCAGCAGGCCATGAAAAACAGTCTGGACTCTACGTTGTAAGCAAGCGCTGGCGCACCAGCCCGATGTGGTTGCGCAGCGCATACAACTCATCCGCGTATGACAGGGGCAGAATCACTTTTTCTACCTTGGACTCAATGGCGTTGAGTTCGTCCAGAAGCGCCTCTCTGGCACTGGGGGTAGCTTCTAAACGGCTCTCTATGTCGCGCAGTTGCCCGTACCAGCGGAACACGCGGGAGCGCACACGGTAGGCATACAGGGGCGGCGCGATTTTTCCCAGCGGTAGCAGAACCGCAACAATGATTCCCAGTGCAAGCCACATGCGCTCTACCAGGTTGGCAAGGGTAAAGGGGATATAGCGCTGCAGGGTGGGAATGCCGTTTTTCAAGGTGCGCTCAGCTTCCGGTGCCAACGCAAACTCGCTGTTAGACGCGTTAGGGAACTCGCGAAAGCGCTGAAACCAACCCGGCTGGCCATGTGTTTGCACCGTGGCCTGTGAAAGCAGTTGGCGCAGCCCCGGATGCAAGCCTTCGCGCACCAGCATGCTGGTGGTTGTGGCAATTAAGTGCACATCTTGCGTGGGAATATTGCGGGCCAGATCGACCACGCCGCGCGGAAGCGTCACCGGCGTAATAAACGGCAGGCGCCTTGCGTAGGCCTCGTTCTGCGGGAAGTCCATCAGCCGGATGCCGGGCGTTTGCAGCAGCATCTGCACCATAGGAGCCTGGGGTGCCGATGCAAAGATCACGGCGTCGAGTTTGCCTTGCAGTAGCTGAACCGTAGCGGGGGTTTGCTCCAGGTGCGAGATACGGAGCTTCTTGGGCTCCATGCGATGCATGTCCAGCAAGGTGTCCATCAAGGGAGGTACACCGCTCCCCGCAGTGCCCGCATTGATTCGCAAGGTGCCCAATTGGTTCAGGGACTGGAGGCGGCCGGACTCCGACACGCCGGCGGCGGCCTGGGCCCGATAAAACAGCCAGATGGGTTCGACGAACAGGTTGCCCAGGGTGAGTAGTTCTTCGGTCTCCTCGCCGGGCGCAGCGCTGGCAGACCCGCCTTGCACAAAGCCGGCATCGGCTTCCCCTGCCTGCAGGCGTCGCAGATTGTCAGCAGATCCTTCGGTTGGTATCAGTTCGACGGTAATGCCCTGTTCGCGCAGAAGTTTGGCGTATTGCCCGCCCATCTCGGCGTAGGCGCTTTGCTCAGGCCCGGTGAGCAGGGTGAGGTGCTTGGGCGGCATCGGGTTCAGCCACCAGTAGGCCAGCCAAATCAGTCCTGCACCGGCGAACAGCAGCGGGCTTGCCGAGGTGAAAAGATCCCAAAAGCCAAGCAGCGCTGCCTTGACCGGCTGGGGCAGGTGAAAAGACATGGGGTTTAGAGCGGATGCTCGGTGTAGAACTTGCCGCCATGGTAGAGCAGTGGCGCGGCACCCGCGCGGTGGCTGCAGCGCTCTACTTCACCGACGAATATCACGTGGTCACCTTCTTCGTATTGGCTGCGGTTAAAGCACTCAAAGTGAGCCACAGCGCCGGTCAGCAGCGGTGCACCGTGGGAGCCGCGGGTGAAATCGACACCGGCGTACCGGTCAATGTCTTTGGTTGCAAACTGCATGGCCAAGGCTTGCTGGTCTGCCGCGAGAATGTTGATGGCGTAATGGGCACCGCGGCTGAAGGCACTCATGGACCCGGCCTTTTGGGCCAAGCTCCACAGCACCAAGGGGGGTGCCAGCGATACGGAGTTGAAGGAGTTGGCGGTCAGGCCCACCAGGGTGCCGTCGGCGGCCTGTGCGGTAACGACCGTGACGCCGGTTGCAAACATGCCCAGGGCTTGGCGGAATTGCTGGCTGGAGAAGTCGGGGGGGGTGGCAGATCGTGCTCGTGCGGGGGGCGTCATGGTCGGAATTTACCGTGCTTTAGACCGGGCAGACCTCCGGGTTCGCCAAAACCTTGGCTGAAGGCGACCTTTACAATGCCTTACATGCTTAAAAAATCACTCGTCACAGTTGCTTTTGCTATCTATTCTGTAGCTACTTGCGCAGATATGGTAAGGGCTTGCGGCGATTATTCTTCAAAAATACCCAGTGTGACCCCCGCAATGTGCGAGGCAGCGGGTCTGCAGGACCTCAAGGCACGATCGAGCCAGGGGCGTGTGGTTTGGGGGCGCGACATTGTTGCGCCGGAAGCTAATTTCAAGGTGCTGGTGATCGGTGGTATCCACGGCGACGAAATGTCTTCGGTGTCCCTCGTCTATCACTGGCTGGGTCTTGCGGCAACGCCTCCCGCCGAGTCGTCCTTGAACATTCACTGGCGGTTCATACCGAGCTTGAATCCGGACGGCCTGTTCGCAAAGCCTGCTCGCCGCACCAATGGCAACGGAGTTGATTTGAACCGCAACTTCCCGACGCCGAACTGGGCCCGAGACGCCAAGGTGTACTGGGAGCAACGCACCAAGCGGGACCCGCGTCGTTGGCCCGGCAACAGGCCGGTGTCTGAGCCTGAATCCCGCTTTTTGCTGGAGCAGATGGATAGCTTTAAGCCCAACCTGATTGTCAGCGTGCATGCGCCCTACGGCGTGTTGGACTTTGACGGGCCTTCTGTGCCGCCCAGCAAGCTTGGGCGCCTGTACCTGGACCAGGTGGGTATTTTCCCGGGCTCTTTGGGCAACTATGCAGGTGTCCACCAGCGCATTCCGGTGGTGACCATTGAGCTGCCGAGTGCCAGCCGCATGCCGCAAGATGGCGAGGTGCGCCAGATGTGGATAGACCTTTTACGTTGGACCCACGACCGCTTGGGGCCGGTGGCCTCTGCGAAGCCCTGAGCGGGCTCCTGTTTAAGACGTGCTCAGGCGCTCTTTGGCCTTGTCGAGCCAAAGCTGAAGGCTGTCGATCAGGTCCCGCTGGCTGAACGAGCAGCTTTCTTCGCTGAATAAGGCGCTGGACTCCAGCCGGTCTAAGAGCTGGTGGAGTACCACGGTAAATTTTTCGGGCAGCGCGGCCAACAGGATCGTCTGGCCGCGCGCCATTTCCGAAAGCCCATGGGCCGCTGCCCCGCCCGCCCGGAACTGCTCCAAAGCCGCCTGCAGGGCCTGGAGCTGTAGTTCGGCGGAGTGTGCGTTTGCAGCGGCGTGCATGGGCTTAGTGGCCGAGAATTTTGGACAAGAAGTCCCGGCTGCGCTCGTTTTGCGGGTTGTTGAAGAACTCGTGCGGCGTGTTCTGCTCCACGATCTGACCCTGGTCCATGAAGATCACACGGTCGGCCACGGCTTTGGCAAAGCCCATTTCGTGGGTCACGCAGATCATGGTGATGCCCTGGCTGGCCATCTCGATCATCACGTCCAGCACTTCCTTGATCATTTCCGGGTCGAGCGCCGAGGTGGGCTCATCGAACAACATGATCTTGGGCTTCAAGCATAGGGCGCGGGCAATCGCCACGCGCTGCTGTTGGCCACCGGAGAGTTGCAGCGGGTACTTGTTGGCCTGGTTAGCAATGCGCACACGCTCCAGCTGGATCATGGCTTTTTCTTCAGCCTCCTTCTTTGGCATTTTGCCAACCCACATGGGGGAGAGCGTCAGGTTTTCCAGCACGGTGAGGTGGGGGAACAGGTTGAACTGCTGGAACACCATGCCGACTTTTTTACGCACGTCGTCGATGGCTTTCACGTCGTCGGTGAGTTCCACGCCGTCGACGATGAGGTTGCCTTGCTGATGCTCTTCGAGGCGGTTGATACAGCGGATCATGGTGGACTTGCCGGAGCCTGATGGGCCGCAAACCACAATGCGTTCGCCTTTGGTGACGGTCAGGTCAATATCGCGCAGTACGTGGAAATTGTTGCCGTACCACTTGTTGACTTTGTTGAAGGTGATGATGGGTTCAGACATATTGTTTCCTTAGCGGAGTTTGCTTTTGTTGACTTGCTTTTCGATCCAGAGGCTGTAGCGCGACATGGAGAAGCAAAACGCAAAGTAAATGAGAGCGATGAAGATGTAGCCTTCAATCTTGAAGGGGCGCCAATCGGAGTCCGAGTTCAGGGCCAGGCTCATGGCACCTGTGAGCTCGTACAAGCTCACGATGGTTACCAGCGATGTGTCCTTGAAGGTGGAGATGAAGTTGTTCATGATGCCGGGCACCACCATGGCTAGGGCCTGGGGCAGCACAATCTTGCGCTGGGTTTGCCAGTAGCTCAGGCCTAGTGTGGCGGCGGCTTCAATCTGGCCCTTGGGCACCGCTTGCAGGCCACCGCGAATCACTTCAGCCATATAGGCCGCAGCAAACAAGGTGATACCGGCCAGCACGCGTACCAGCACGTCAATATTGAAGCCCTGTGGCATCAGCAAGGGGAACATGAACGACGCCATGAACAGTACCGAGATCAAGGGCACGCCACGGATCAGCTCCACGTAAATGGTGCAGAAGGTCTTGATGGCAGGCAGCTTGGAACGCCGGCCCAAAGCAATCATCAAGGCCAGCGGAAAAGCCATGGCCATGGACAGCGAAGACAAGAGCAGTGTCAAAGGCAGGCCACCCCAGCGGTCGGTTTCCACCAGCGAGAGGCCTATCACGTTGCCGTGCATCAGCACAAAGAACAAGCCCAGCACCACAACCCAGGCGAGGCCCAGCCATGCTTTCCAGAACATGCGCATGCAGCTGGCGACCAGCAAACCGCACAGCAGCACGGTGGCGACCAGTGGGCGCCATTGCTCTTCAAACGGGTAGCGACCAAAAATGATGATGCGGAATTTTTCCGTTACCACGCCCCAGCACGCGCCAGCGCGGTTGGTGCTGCAGGCGTCAGCGTTGGCAGCCCATTTGGCATCGATCAAAGCCCAGCCGAAAAGCGGCGGGACGATGTAGAGCAGGATGGCACCCATGATCAGGGTACCAATCGTGGTCTGCCAGCTGCCGAACAGGTTGCTTCGAATCCACGCCACAGCTCCCTCGGTCTTGACCGGGGCGGGGCGGGCGGGAATAGGTTCAAAAGTAGTTGCGCTCATAAATAGGCCTTAGCGTTCCTTGATGGCGGAGCGGGTGTTGTACCAATTCATGGTGATGGACGTGAACAGCGATGTGCTCAGGTACACCAGCATGATGATGGCAATGCACTCGACAGCACGGCCAGTCTGGTTGATGGCGGTGTTCGCAATCGACACCACATCCGGGTAGCCGATGGCCACTGCCAACGACGAGTTTTTGGTCAGGTTCAGGTACTGGTTGGTCACTGGCGGAATGATCACGCGCAGTGCCTGCGGCAGCATCACTAAACGCATGGTCTGGCCGCGGCTCAAGCCCAGTGCGGCAGCCGCTTCGGACTGACCCAAGGCTACCGACTGAATACCGCCACGAACCACTTCCGACACAAACGCGGCGGTGTAAATGGTCAAGCCCAGCAGAACCGACAAATATTCGGGAGTCAAGGCGCCGCCATTCTCAATAGCAAACTCGCCCTGCACCGGCATATTCATGGCGGTGGGCGCACCACCCAGCAGCCAACCGAGCACGCCCGTGGCCAGAACAATGCCCAAAGGCACCAGCACCATGCTCTTGGCCTTGCCAGTTTGTTCGAAAGCTTTGTAGGCGTAGACCCGATAGGCCCAAGCGGCTAAAACCCCCAGCAACAGGCCCCAAGCGCCCCACATGTGGCCTTGTGCCCACGCCGGGATGGGGAAGTTGATACCGCCCTTGCTCAGAAAGAACGGGCCGAACACCCAGGGTTCGTTGGACGCGGGCAGAACCTCGGTGAACATCAGGTACCACATCAGCAACTGCAGCAGCACCGGAATGTTGCGGAAGAACTCCACATAGGCGGCACACAGACCCCGCACCAGTGCATTGCGCGAAAACCGCCCCACACCAATCAAGGTCCCCAGAATGGTGGTCAGGATGATGCCCACCACCGCAACGCGCAGCGTGTTGACAAAGCCCACCAGGTAGGCGCGCCAGTAAGACTCGCCAGAGTCAAAGGCAAAGAAACTTTCACCGATATCAAAGCCGGCTGGGCTCGACAAAAAGTCAAATCCGCTTTGAATGCCACGCAACTTCATGTTGGTGGTGGTGTTGTGTGCAAGGTAGAGCACGGTTGCCAGCACCACCACGATGGCAATGGCCTGGTACAGCAGTCCGCGGAATGCCTGGCTGCGCCAGGACCAGGACTTTTTAGGAGGGGAGGAGGGTGTGGACATGTCAGCCCTTGGGTTCGCTGGAAAAACACTCATCAATTGAAAAGGGCAGCGCAAGTTGAATGCTGCTGCCCTTTTCGGTAACGGAACGCCGGGTTAGAGCCTTCCGTTAACTCTCATTAACGCACTGGAGGTGCGTACTGCACGCCGCCCTTGCTCCACAGGTTGTTCAAACCACGTGGCAATTGCAGTGCGGACTTGGGGCCCACATTGCGTTCGAAGATTTCGCCATAGTTGCCAGTGGTTTTGACAGCGCGTGCCAACCACTCTTTGTCCAGGCCCAGCAACTTGCCGGTGTCTTCTTTGGAGCCCAACAAGCGGCCGACCACGGGGTCTTGGCTGCTGGTCTTCAGGTCGTCCACGTTGGCAGCGGTGATGCCGGCTTCTTCAGCTTCCAACAGACCGTAGACAGTCCACTTCACAATGGCGGTCCACTCGTCGTCGCCACGGCGAACCATCGGGCCTAGGGGCTCTTTGGAGATCAGCTCAGGCAGGATCATGTGGTCAGCAGGGTTCTTGGCAACCTTGTTACGGGTAGAGGCCAAGCCGGAAGCGTCGGTGGTGTAAGCCACGCAACGGCCGGAGAAGTAAGCGCCTTCAGCGGCTTCGAGCTTTTCAAACACGATAGGTTTAATGTTCAGCGCGTTGGCCTTGGAGAAGTCGGTCAGGTTCTTTTCGGTGGTGGTGCCGGATTGCACGCACACGGTCTGGCCCTTGAGCTGCTTGGCGCTCTTGAGCTTGCTCTTCACGGGGACCATGAAGCCTTGGCCGTCGTAGTAAGTCACGGCGGTTTGGGACAGGCCCAAAGAAGCATCGCGCGTCAGGGTGAAGGTGGTGTTGCGGGAGAGCACATCGATCTCGCCGGATTGCAGTGCGGTGAAACGGGCTTGCGCGTTCAGGGGAACGTACTTCACCTTTTCGCCGTCGCCCAACACAGCAGCAGCCACGGCGCGGCACACGTCCACGTCCAGACCTGTCCACTTACCGTTGGAATCCGCAGCACTGAAGCCCGCCAAACCGGTGTTTACACCGCAAACCACTTGGCCACGGGCCTTTACGGCGTCCAGTGTTTTGCCAGCGTGGGCAGGCGCTGCAACGACGGCGCCCAGAGCAGCAACTACGGTTGCCAGTGTTTTCAGTTTCTTCATGCTCATAAATCATTACTCCAAAGAATTGAATCAGCAGGGTGCACCAGATTGGTGTCTGCGCCCCGATTCTGACGCTGAACTGTAGCCTTGTGGGCCCACGCCCTCATCGGGGTTTACCATCGAAAGGTATGCGGAAAAGTAATAACCTGATTCGCCGCCTACCTCGCGTCCAGTGTCGAGCAGCAAGCAGAAAGCATGCCACTCTGCGACCGTGGTGGGTGGCGCGTTACAGTGCCATCCAGTCTTGCCACGCAACTATTGTTCCATGACCACGCCACAAGAAGCCTCATCCCACCTCGGTAAGCCCCTACAGGGCTGGCGCCTCAAGCTCTTCACCATCATTTTCGAGGCCGATACCCGTGCCGGCCGCCTGTTTGACCAGTGGCTCATTGCAGCTATTCTGGTGAGTGTGTGGGTTGTCGCGCTCGGCAGTGTGAGCGCCATAGACCAGAAGGTGGGCCACTGGTTCGATGTACTCGAATGGGTGTTCACCCTCATGTTCACCGCCGAATACGTGGCCCGCCTTCTGTGCGTGCGGCACCCCATGCGATACGCCTTGAGCTTTTATGGCGTGATCGATCTTTTGTCGCTGCTGCCCACCTACATTGCACTGCTGGTGCCCGAGGTCTCCGCCCTGATTGATGTGCGGGTGCTGCGTTTGCTGCGGGTGTTCCGGGTCTTCAAGCTCACGGCCTATGTGCAGGAATACCAGTCTCTTGCCCGCGCGCTGGCAGCGAGCCGGCGCAAGATTTCGGTGTTTTTGTCGGCGGTGCTCATGATTGTGCTGGTCATGGGCACCTTGATGTACGTGGTCGAAGGCCCGGTGAATGGTTTCACCAGCATCCCGACCTCGGTGTACTGGGCCGTGACCACCATGACCACGGTGGGTTTTGGTGACATTACGCCCAAAACCGACCTCGGCCGGTTTATTGCCTCCTGCATGATGTTACTCGGCTGGGGCACCCTAGCGGTGCCGACCGGTATCGTGACCTCGGAAATGGCGTCGCTGCGGGGGCTGAACACGCTCTCTACCACCCGCACTTGTCATGAGTGCCTGACGGAGGGTCATTTGCCCGAGGCGCGCTATTGCTTGCACTGTGGGGCACACTTGTCACCGTATTTCCGCGAGACCCCCTGAGCATCAAAACCACAAGGAGACACCATGTTCGAAACCGCTATCGCCGGCAGCCTGCCCAAGCCATCCTGGCTCTCAGAGACTGAAAAACTCTGGCCCCAGTGGAAGCTCGCTGGCCCCGAACTGCAGCAAGCCAAGGCAGACGCCACGTTGTTGTGGATCAAGGCGCAGGAAGACGCGGGCCTGGACGTGGTGGGCGACGGCGAGCAAAGCCGTCAGCACTTTGTGCACGGCTTTCTGGAGCAGGTGGACGGCATCGACTTCGAGAACAAAGTCACCATGGGTATCCGCAACAACCGCTACGACGCCCAGGTGCCGCAGGTCATTGCGGCCCTCAAGCTCAAAGGCCGGGTTCACTCCTTCGAGGCCCAACTGGCCCGCGCCCACACCAAAAAGAAGCTCAAGTTCACGCTGCCCGGCCCGCTGACCATTGTGGATACCGTAGCCGACCGCTTTTATGGCGACAAAAAAGCCATGGCCTTCGCCTTTGCCGAGCTGCTGAACCAAGAGGCCCTGGCCCTGCAGGCCGACGGCGTGGACATCATTCAGTTCGACGAGCCGGGCTTCAATGTCTACATGCAAGACGCGGTGGACTGGGGCGTGCAGGCGCTGGAAATTGCGGCCCGTGGCCTCACCTGCACCACCGCCGTGCACATCTGCTACGGCTACGGCATCAAGGCCAATACCGACTGGAAAGAAACCCTCGGCCAGGAGTGGCGGCAATACGCGCAGGTGTTCCCCGCGCTGGCGGCCAGCAGCATCCAGCAGGTGAGCCTGGAGTGCTACCAGTCCCACGTGCCGCCGGATCTGATGGCGCTGCTCAAAGACAAAGACGTGATGGTCGGCGTGATTGATGTGGCCAGTGACGTGATCGAAACCCCTGAGCAGGTGGCCGACACCATTGGCATCGCGCTGCAACACGTGCCGCGCAACCGCATCTTCCCCTGCACCAACTGCGGGCTGGCACCCATGAGCCGCGAGGTGGCCACTAAAAAGCTCGAAGCCCTGGCCCAGGGTGCGGCCCTGGCCCGCCAACGCTACGGCGCCTGAGCATGGTGGTCGTGCCTGACACGGGGTTTGACGCGCCCGCCCTGCACACCCTGAGCCGGGTGCTGCAGGCCGAGGTGGACAAAGGCCGCCTCCCCGGCGCAGTGGCCTACATTGCGCGCGGCGGCCGCACGGTGCTGCACCAGGCCTGGGGCCAGCAAGACCCGGCCACCGGCACGCCCATGGCGGCAGACAGCATCTTCCGCATTTACTCTATGACCAAGCCGCTGGTGTCGGTGGCCATCATGCAACTGCTGGAGCGCGGGCAACTCTTGCTCAGCGACCCCGTGGGCCAGCACCTGAGCGAGTTTGCTGCGGTGCAGGTGGACGATGGCCACACAACCGCCCCGCGCACACCCGCCCGGCCCCCCACGGTGCACGACCTGCTGCGCCACACCGCCGGCCTGACCTATGAGATTTTGGGCGACGACGCTATTCAGCAGCGCTACGCCCAAGCCGGCCTGGGCACCCGCATGCTCAGCAACGCGGGGTTTTCGCACGCCTTGGCTGCCATTCCCTTACGCTACGAGCCGGGCAGCATCTGGCAATACAGCCGCGCTACCGATCTGCTGGGCGCCTTGTTGGAGCGGGTCACCGGCCAGCCGCTGGGCGACTACCTGCAGGCACACATCCTGGGGCCGCTGGGCATGGCAGACACCGCGTTTGTGGTGCCGCCCGAAAAGCAGCACCGCATGGCCGAGCCCTTTGCGCACGACCCGGACGGCGGCCAGCAAATGCCCTTGATGGACCTGCGCAAAACCACCCCCATGCAAGCCGGCGGTGCGGGGCTGGGTTCCACCGCAGCCGACTACGCCCGGTTTTTGCAATGCCTGTTGAACGGCGGCACGCTCGACGGGGCGCGCATTCTCAGCCCCGCCTCGGTGCGCCTGATTACGGCCGACCACCTGGGCGACACCCCCATCAACCGCACCGGCCGTGGCGCCGACCTGCTGCCCCCCGGCCACGGCTTCGGCCTCGGCTTTGCGGTGCGGCTCCAAGCGGGTGTGGGCAGCCAACTCGGCAGCCAAGGCATGTATTACTGGAGCGGTATCTCGGGCACCGTGTTTTTTGTGGACCCGGCCAAAGACTTCTTCGCCATCCTGCTCACCCAGGCCCCCAACCAGCGCAGCTGGTACCGCCCGCTGTTCCGTAACCTGGTGTACGCCGCGCTGGCGGACTAAGAGGCTCTTGGGGGCGGTTTAGGGGTCAAATCGGCCTCTGGCCCTCGCAAAATATGCGCGAGTAGCTACTAAAAGTATAGCGAATTCTCCAAGGTTACACGTGATTACAGCGGTGTCGTCGGCATGCTGGCGGCCTGCCAGGCGGCAATACCGCCCTCCAGGTAGCGAGCATCTAGGCCCATGACACGCAACACGGTGGTCAGGCCCTGGCTGATCTCGTGCCCGTGGGCGCAATACACCACCACGGGCTTGTCCTTGGGCACCTCATCTTTCCACTCCAGCCACAGGGCCGGGTTGTGCCACTGGGCGTTGGCGATCTGGGTGCTGTCCTTCGCGCGTGCGCTGTCGCGCCGCACGTCCAGCAGTGTGAAGGCCTGGCCCTGCGCTTGCAGCTGGGCGAGTTCGGTGGCGGCAATGGCGTGCATGGGGTGTCTCCTAGCGAAAAAATGACAAAAGCAAACCGAGCAGTGCACAGGCGGCGATGACGTGCATCACATTCCGCTTGTAGCGAAACAGGGCGACAGCCGCAGCCAGCGCAATGAGCGCAGCCACCGTATCGAACTTGCCGGCAAAGCCTTGCGGCCACAACACGTGGTAGCCAAAGAACAGTGTGAGGTTGACGATCACGCCCACCACGGCGGCGGTGATGCCGGTCAGCGGCGCGGTGAATTTCAGGTTGTTGTGCGTGCTCTCCACCAGCGGCCCACCGGCCAAGATGAAGAGGAAAGACGGTAAAAACGTGAACCAGGTCACCAGGCAGGCGGCGATGGCACCGGCCATAAACAACGGCTCTGGCCCCAGCACCGCTTTGGCGTAGGCACCCACAAAGGCCACAAACGCCACCACCATGATCAGCGGCCCCGGCGTGGTTTCGCCCAGCGCCAGCCCGTCGATCATTTGCGTGGGCGTGAGCCACCCGTAGTGGCCCACCGCGCCCTGGTAAACATAGGGCAGCACCGCGTAGGCACCACCAAAAGTGAGCAGCGCCGCCTTGGTAAAGAACCAGCCCATTTGCGTGAAAGTGTGGTCCCAGCCCAAGCCCCAAGTCAGCGCGCCCATGGGCAGCGCCCACAGCACGGCGCCTACCAGCACCACCGTAGTCAGGCGGCCCCAGCGGAAACGGGCGTGTGCCGGTGTGGGGGTGTGGTCGTCGATGAGTGCTGAGCCGTAGTGCTTGGCGGCGCCGCCGTGCCCGCTGCTGCTGTTGAACAGGGCGGGCACCCAACGCCCACCGGCATAGCCCAGCAGTGCCGCGCCCAGCACGATGAGCGGAAAGGGCACTTGCAATGCAAAGATGGCCACAAACGAGGCTGCTGCAATGCCCCACAAGGCCTTGTTTTTGAGCGAGCGCGAGCCGATGCGGTGCGCCGCCTGCAGCACGATGGCGGTGACCGCAGGCTTGATGCCGTAAAACATGCCAGCCACCCAGCCCACGTCGCCAAAGGCAATGTAAACCCACGACAGGCCCACCAGAATGAACAATGAGGGGAGCACAAACAACGCACCCGCCACCACGCCGCCCCAGGTGCGGTGCATGAGCCAGCCGATGTAGGTGGCGAGCTGCTGCGCCTCGGGGCCGGGCAGCAGCATGCAGTAGTTCAGCGCGTGCAAAAAGCGCTTTTCCGAGATCCAGCGCCGCCGCTCCACCAGCTCGGTGTGCATGATGGCAATTTGCCCGGCGGGTCCGCCAAAGCTCACAAAACCCAGCTTGAGCCAGAAGGCAAACGCCTGCCAGAAGCTGATGGGTGCGGGCGCCTCGGTCGGGCTCAAGGTGTCATGCGGCATGGAGCGGTGCGATGTCATGGGGTAGGGTCAAATTGCTGGAGCAACGCGTCGAACACGCTCCTGGCGGCTTGCAGCAGCAAGTCGTCGTCGGCAATGCTGGCGCGCAGGCCGGCCAGCACGGCTTCCACGCCGCTGGCCTCTGGTGGCTGCACGCCACCGGCATCCAGAAAATGCACCAGCGCACCCAGTCGCTGTAGGGCCGGCCCCTCCAGCGCAAAGCTGGCCAGCAGCACCTCAAAGGTCACGCGCCCTTCCACGTGGCTGAAGGTGGCGCCGTCAAAGTCAAAGCCAAGTGCATCGGCCGGGCAGTCCTGTGGGCTGGCCAACCACAGGATGCGGGCTTGCGGGTCGATATGGCGCTGGATCAACCAGGCGCTGGCCAACCGGTCTACCCAGGGGCGGGCCCGTGTGGCCCAAGTGCGCCCTTGGTAGTGGGCGCGCTGCAGCTGGGTAATCGTTCCGGTGGCTGCTTTCGGTTCGTCGGGTGCCGCCGCGCGGGCCATGGCGGCTTCCAGGGTTTGTAGGGCGGCTTCAACCTGCCGCTGTGCCTCGCCCGGAAAAAAGTCGGTCTCTACGATTTGCCCAAAGGCTTTGCGGGCCTTGCGACAAAGTCTGGTGGCCTCGGCCCGGTCGCCGCTGGCAAGCAGGGCCTGAATGGGGGGCAGCTCGGCCAGCAGTGCCGCAAAGTCGGCGCTGCAGTCAAACAGGGTGGTGAACACTGTGTTGGCCGGCTCCTGCACCGTCATCACATAGGCACTGCCGCCGCCTGCCAGCACGTCGGCAGCTACCGACTCCAACACGGCCCGGCAAGCCGGGCGTTCGGGCATGACGTACACACCGTCTTTGAGCACCGCCGCGCCGCTGGCTTTGAGCGCTCGCCAGGCGCGCATGCGGGCCGTGGCGTTTTCGGTAGGCAGGCTGGTAACGAGAGTAATCCACATAATATGTAGATTATTCAACAAATATGCAGAATTATCTACATTTTGTTTGTGGGTCTACCAGTCCGTCCCGACCCCTGAGGGCGGCTACCCCCTTGCGGCTAACCCCTTGCGGCTCTCCCCGGAGGTGAGCGCTATCAGCCCTTGGCCACTTCCAACACCAGCTTGCCGAAGTTTTCGCCGTTAAACAGCTTGAGCAGGGTGTCGGGGAAGGTCTGCAGGCCCACCACCACGTCTTCCTTGCTCTTCATGCGGCCCTCTTTCAGGTAGCCCGCCATCTCGGCCACGGCCAGGTGGTAGCGGTCGGCGTAGTCGAACACCACAATGCCTTCCATGCGCGCGCGGTTTACCAGCAGGCTCAGGTAGTTCTTGGGGCCTTGCACGGCCGTCGTGTTGTTGTACTGGCTGATGGCGCCGCAGATGATGATGCGGGCCTTGCGGTTGATGCGGGCGAGCACGTCGTCCAAAATCTCGCCCCCCACGTTGTCAAAGTAGATGTCTACGCCGCTGGGGCAATGTTCTTTCAAACCGGCCCGCACCGCGCCCGGCCCGGCCTTGTAGTCAATGCAGGCGTCAAAGCCCAGTTCTTTCACCACCCAGTCGCACTTGGCGGCACCGCCGGCAATGCCCACCACGCGGCAGCCTTTGATCTTGGCCATCTGGCCCACGGTCTGGCCCACGGCACCGGCCGCACCCGACACCACCACGGTCTCACCGGCCTGGGGCAGGCCCACGTCCATCAGGCCAAAGTAACCCGTCATGCCGGGCATGCCCAGCACATTGAGCCACTGGGTCAGCGTGCCGGCGCGCAGGTCGATTTTGACCAGGCCGTTGCGCTTCATCTCGTCTTTGGCAAGGGTGATGTACTCCTGCACGCCAAATCCTGCGCTCACATAGTCGCCCACGGCGTATTTGTCGCTCTTGCTGGCGACCACCACGCCTACGCCGCCGGCGCGCATGACTTCACCAATGCCCACGGGCGGGATGTAGCTCTTGCCTTCGTTCATCCAGCCGCGCATGGCCGGGTCCAGGCTTAGCGCCAAGGTTTTGAGGGTCACACCGCCCTCGGCAGGCTCAGCCACGGGCTCGCTGGTGTGGCTCCAGTCGCTGGCTTTGGGCATGCCCACAGGGCGGGCCGCCAGGCGGATCTGGTGGTTGGTCAGGCTAGACAGGGCTTGGGTCATAAGAACTCCGGGGGGAAAGGGGGCAACAATGGTCGCGGATGGTAGCGCTCTACCGCCCTCGGCTTGGTAGCCAAGGTGACAAGCCCCGGCCAGCGCCTTTATGAGCCGCGGTGCGGCTGTGCGCCAGCGGCGGGAGCGCCCGCACTTGCGCTGCGCAACTCCGCCAGCTGGCTGGAGAGTTCCTTGACGGCCTGGGTCAGCAGGAGCAACTCTTTGTCTTTGAGCAGGTCAATTTTTTCGTGGAGCAGCTCAATCTCAAGCTCAGCTTTCACATTCACCTCGTAGTCGCTCTCGGCATGTTTGCGGTCCAGCTCCGACTGGCGGTTTTGGCTCATCATGATGGCGGGCGCGGTGTAGGCCGCCTGAAACGACAGCAGCAGGTTCAGCAAGATAAAGGGGTAGGGGTCCCAAGCGTGGGAGCCGGTGAGCACATTGCCGGTGATCCACACCACAATCAGCCCGCTCTGGACCAGGATGAAGCGCCACGACCCCACAGTGCGGGCCACCACGTCCGCCATGCGCTGGCCACGGGTGGCTGGTGGCAGGTCGAAATGCTCAGCCGGAACCACCACCTTGGGCGGATGGGTGTGGCGGTGTTTGCGCCGGTGTTCCCTAAGCAGCCTGAGCTGGTGTTGGTCTACCGGTGCCGGTGCGGGTGCGGGATCGAGGGCTGCGCTGGCAGCGGGGGCGGATTGGTGGGGCATGGGGACTTTCAGGGCTGGGCGACGGGGCGCCGTTGCCTCGAGTGTGCGCTCAGTGCGCCATGTAGCGCCCGGCGCGGTGGTTGGTGGCCAGGGTTTGGTTCAGGGTCACGGCACCCAGCACACTGAGCAGTACGTGTTGCCAGTCGGTCACGCCGAAGGCCAGCATCACAATGGTGCAGTCCAGCGCCATCTGGATGCGGCCTGCGCGCCATCCACGTTTCTCTTGCAGGTATAGCACCAGCACGTTAAAGCCGCCCAGGCTGGCCTTGTGGCGGAACAAAATCAGCATGCCGGTGCCCATGAGCAGCCCGCCGATGACCGCAATCGCGGCCGGTTGCAGGCGGCTGAACTCCACCCAGAGGGGTAGCACATTGGTGAGCACTGTGAGCAGGCCCACCGCCATAAAGGTTTTGGCGGTAAACACCCGGCCCATGCGCTGGTAGGCGAGGGCGTAAAACGGCAAGTTGATGCAAAAGAAAACCAGGCCGAAGTTCCAGCCGGTGGCGTAGTGCAGCCAGAACGCCACCCCGGCGGTGCCCCCGGTGAGCAGCCCCACCTCTTTGAACATCAATACCCCCAGAGCAACAAAAATGGTGCCAGTGAGCAGGGCTTGTAAATCTTCGGACGGGCGGTGGCGCAGTGCAGCTGGGGTAGGGGGCATGGGGCGAGTGTAGTCAGGCGAGGGCGGTGTCCGCGCACGTGGCGCCGCCGCAGCCGTGAATCGCTGCCTGGGGCAAGCGTTCGGGTTGGGCGAGCGCCCCGGTCTCCGGGTCGTAACCGGCCGAACGCAAGTGCAATGCCAACGATGCGTCCATGCTCTGCGCATGCTGCGGAAACCAGATGCCCAGCTCATCGGCCATCTGGCGCACCACAGCCAGGTCGCCGCCGTGGCCCCGGGCCTCGCCTTCGCGCAGCACCTGTAGCACCACTTTGTGCTGGGTGGCGTGGCAGTTGCCGGCGGCAAAACCGGTGGCGCGCATCCATTGGTCCTCCCGGTCGAAATGCTCCTGGGTGTGGGCAATGAGCGCCGACCACAGGGGCAGCAGCTCCCCGTCAGGCGCCTGTACCACCCGGGCAAGCAGTTCCACAAATTCTTCATGCACCGCATCCATCACTGGCATGTCGAGCACAAGAGCATCGCTCCAGGCAAGCGTGGCGGGAGCCGTCAGGGTAGGGGTCATTGCAGTCTCCATAAGTAGCGCTAGCTTAGAGGCCGCATTCATTTGCAGTATTGACCCACATCAGCCAGCAAATCATTTGTCTCGCTGATAAACTAATTTGATGACTATCGCCTTTCAGCCTCCCTTGATTGCAAGGCCCGCAGACCTCGGGGCCACCTTGTTTCGGCAGGGCTACGCGGTTCTGGGGGCTTCTCAGCTGGCGGGCCTCAGCGGGGTTCCGCTGTCGGCCATGCTCTCGTGGTGCGACTTGTGGAACGACCTGCCGCCGGACAACTACCTGAAAGACGGGGGCCGCTACCGCCGCAGGCGCCACTCTTGCTTTGTGCTCGACGGCACGCAGGTAAAGCAAGCCCCGCACCGGCCGCACTGGCAGCCACTGGCTTACAACGCCCTGCACGGCGGGATGCAGCGGCATTTCGAGGCCATGGAGCCCTCGCTCACTCAACAAGCGCACTGGCTTCAATTGCTGGGCTGGCTCGGACAGGTAGCGGACGACCTGAAAGGACACCGGACCTGGTACAGCGAGGCCCACCAGTTCCGCATTGACACCACCGACGGCATTGGTCGCCCGACCCCCGAGGGCGCGCACCGTGACGGCGTGGACCTGGTAGCCGTTTTCATGGTGGGTCGACACGGGGTGAAGGGCGGTGAAACGCGTGTTTTTGAGGCGGATGGCCCCAACGGACAGCGCTTCACGCTCAATGAGCCTTGGTCTTTATTGCTTTTGGATGATGAGCGGGTGATCCATGAATCCACCCCTATTCAACCGGTTGACGTGGCGGGGCATCGTGATACGCTGGTCGTCACACTGAGGTCGGGAGGTTTTCAGGAATAAAAACCTCGTCGTTGCATGAAAGAGTTTTTGATGCACGTGATGATGCGCATCCAGCAGAGTGCGGGCTCAGTGGCTTCGGCATCGCAGCAGATCGCGGCGGCTAATGCTGACCTCAGCGCCCGGACCGAGTCGCAGGCCAGCTCGCTGGAGCAAACCGCTGCCGCCATGGAAGAAATGACCGGTACCCTGGCGCAGACCGCGGAGTCCACCGAGGCGGCCAACCGCCTGGTTGCGGCGGTGAGCGTGTCGGCGCAGGAGGTGGGCACTATGGTGAATGACGTGGTGCAAACCATGGGCACCATCCATGAGTCGTCCAAGCGTATTCAAGACATCATCGGCACCATCGACGCCATCGCATTCCAGACCAACATTCTGGCTTTGAATGCGGCAGTGGAAGCCGCGCGGGCCGGCGAGCAGGGGCGGGGATTTGCGGTGGTGGCCTCGGAGGTCCGGCAGTTGGCTCAGCGGTCGGCCGAAGCGGCCCGCGAAATCAAAACCATCATCCAGGACAACGTCGAAAAAATGGACCGCGGCAATGCCATTGCCTCGCAGGCCGGGCAGGCAGTCACCCAAGTGGTGGCGTCTATCCAGCAGGTCAATCAATCAGTGTCAGATGTCACGGTTGCCAATGGCGAGCAGAAGACCGGCATCGTGCAGGTGGGCGAAGCTGTGTCGCAGCTGGACCACATGACCCAGCAAAACGCGGCGCTGGTGGAGGAAACGGCGGCTGCCTCCAAGAACCTGGACGACCAGGTCCAGGCCCTCAAAACAACGATCAACCGATTCAAAATCGGCCACCTGACTACGCCTGAATTTCAGACGCTGCGATTGAGTTGATCAGTGCGCGCCTGACAGACCCGGGGTCAGCAGGCGCTGCATCAGCTCTGCCACCGTTTTGATCTGGTCTCCAAACGGCAGCCGCCCTGCGCCGCGGAAGAAGAGACCTTTTTTCACATCGCCCCGCAAGGCGGCGGCGAGCTGGTTGTCAATGCAAAACTGGCCCCAGCCCTGCAGGCCGTCACGCAAGCCACATTGGCCCAGGCAATCAAAACTCTTGGTGCAACGGCTCTTCACGTGTGCCACAGCCTGCAGCTTGGGCTCAATCTTCATATAGGCTCGCAGCCACGGTGTTCCCACGGCACGGGCAGGCAGGCCGGCGACGCTGGTGAACTCCACCATGTCTTCCTCACGAGCCTCTGCCAGTACCTTTTTGAATTCGGCATGGGCATCACTCTCCTGCGTGACTGCAAAAGCGGTACCCAGCTGCACACCGTCGGCCCCTAGTGCCTGCAGGCGGGAAATGTCTTCATAGTTGCGAATGCCGCCAGCTGCAATTAGCGGAATGTGCTGTTCGTAGCCCGCGTCTTTGAAAAACTGGCGCACCTGAGGAATCACGTTCTCAAAATCGAACCGGGTGTCCTGCAGGTCGGCAATTTTGGCGGCGCCTAAGTGGCCACCGGCCAGGCGCGGGTGCTCGATCACGATAGCGTCGGGCAGGCGCTTTTTGCGCTCCCATTTTTTGACAAGCAATTGCACCCCGCGTGCGTCGGACAAGATGGGAATCAGGGCAGCCCGGGGGAAGTCTTTGGCCAAATCGGGCAGGTCCAGCGGCAAGCCGGCACCCACCACCACGGCGTCGATGCCAGCCTCCAGGGACCGGGTCACGTTGGCCGCGTATTCACTCACGGCGCGCATGACGTTAATGGCGAGCAGCCCTTTGCCACCGGTGCGCTCCCGCGCGGCTTTGATTTCGCGGTCAATGGCTTCGAGGTTCGCGGCGTTGATCCCGGCCTTGGCTTCATCGCCGGGCGTGAGCTCCCGGGTCCGGTCCATCAAATCGGGGTGATGGCGACGCAAGTCCACACTGGAGAGGGTGCCCACACCGCCCGCTGCGGCCACGCTGCCGGCTAGCCGGTGGCCTGAAATGCCGATACCCATGCCGCCTTGGACGATGGGGAGCACGCGCTTCCCTGCGATTTGCATGGCTTTCAGGCCACTTGTGCTCAACCAAGCGTTGGATTCTTGCGGCAAATGATGCATATCAGGCTTGGTATCGTTCATGGTGTGGTCTAAGATGGCAGCAGTGAGCAAGCGCGGAGCATAGGTTTGCCTGCGTCCATCAGGTTTGAGGTGCGTCAATCAAAGATGCAATCGGTAGTTGGAAGCCGAATACGACAAAAACAAGGTAGACAATTTTCATGAATGCTTTGGTGCAAAGTCTTGCAACCCTTGGGGGCTTGCGTGACAGAGACGCGTTGGATGCAGAAATAGTTCGCCTTTTGGTGAACAGTTCGGGCATCGACGTTTTGAGTGTCAACCTCATCCGCGTGGTCGGGGAGGGGGATGAGCGTCGTTGTCTCTCCCTCGGTGCCTTGCAGTCAGGGCAAAATCAAATGACTCGCGATTTGCTGTGGTCCGATTGGAGTCAGCTGCCGCGGGTGTCCGATTTCCCCTTACGTCAAAAGGCGCTTGAAAAAGGTCGAGCTACACTCAGTCCGAACGGAGAGCGCAGCGTGGTGTTGCCCATGCTCAACACGAACGGACTGCAGATCCTGCTCGACATCGACGCCCGCTATACCTTGGCCCCCGATGCAATTGATTTGCTGCAAAGCATTCTGTTGGCCTACCAGAACCTGCTGGGTTTGTTGGATTACGGCGAGCGCGATTCATTAACCGAGTTGCTCAACCGCAAGACCTTTGACGGCGCTTTTTTCAAAGCAACTGCCGACAAATCCAGCAGCCCTCCTGACAGCATGCCGGATCGCCGGCATGAGAGTTCCGAAGCTGGGGTGTGGTTGGCTGTGCTGGATATCGATCATTTCAAACGCGTAAACGACAACTTCGGCCACCTGATTGGCGATGAAGTGCTGTTGCTCCTGGCCCGTCTGATGCGCGGCAACTTCCGCTTTCACGACCAGCTGTACCGTTTCGGAGGTGAAGAGTTTGTGATTCTGATGCGTTGCGACTGCCCTGAGCACGCCGAAGGCGCTTTAGAGCGCTTGCGTTTGCGCGTGCAGGAATACGCCTTTCCCCAGGTCGGGACGATCACCGTGAGCATGGGAGTTTCTACCTTGCTGCCCAACGACACCCCCAGCAGTGCCTTTGGCCGGGCGGACAAGGCGGTCTACTACGCCAAGGAGCATGGGCGCAACCAGGTTTGCAACTACCAGACCTTGGTCTCTGAGGGCAAGCTGGTGGAGCAACAGGCCGACGAAATGGACGTCGACCTGTTTTAAGCCCTTACCCGTGCGTGGGCCGCTTAGCGGTCGCGCTCAAAAATGGCCGCAATACCTTGGCCGCCACCAATACACATGGTCACCAGCGCGTAGCGGCCATTGATACGCTCCAGCTCATACAAAGCCTTCACGGTAATCAAAGCGCCGGTCGCCCCGATGGGGTGCCCCAGTGAAATGCCCGAGCCATTGGGGTTGACCTTGGCCGGGTCCAGGCCTAGGTCTTGGGTCACCGCGCAGGCTTGGGCGGCAAAGGCCTCGTTGGCCTCAATCACGTCCAGGTCATTCACTGTCAAACCGGCTTTTTGCAAGGCCAGTTTGGTGGCGGGCACCGGGCCGATACCCATGTATTTCGGGTCCACACCGGCGTGGGCGTAGGCCACGAGGCGGGCTAAGGGCTTGAGGCCACGGGCCTGGGCCACACTCTTCTCCATGAGCACCACGGCAGCGGCGGCGTCATTGATGCCGGAGGCATTGCCCGCGGTCACGGTGCCGTTTTCCTTGATGAATACCGGCTTGAGTTTGGTCATGTCTTCGAGCTTGCAGTCGGGGCGGAAATGCTCGTCGGTGGCGTAGGTCACTTCGCCCTTTTTGCTTTTGAGCATCACGGGGGTGATCTGGCTGCTGAAGTAGCCGGCGGCAGTGGCTTTCTGGGCGCGGTTGTGGCTCTCCACCGCCAAGGCGTCTTGCGTCTCGCGGCTGATGCCCCATTTGGCGGCAATGTTCTCGGCCGTTACACCCATGTGGATGCTGTGGAAGGGGTCGTGCAACGCGCCGATCATCATGTCCACCATCTTGGTGTCACCCATGCGGGCACCCCAGCGCATGTTGAGGCTGGCAAAGGGCGCGCGGCTCATGTTTTCAGCGCCACCACCAATGGCCACATCGGCATCGCCCAGCAAAATGCTTTGGCTGGCGTTGACAATGGCTTGCAGGCCCGAGCCGCACAGGCGGTTCACGTTGTAGGCCGGTGTTTCCTGGGCGCAGCCGCCGTTGATGGCGGCGATGCGGCTGAGGTACATGTCTTTAGGCTCGGTATTCACCACGTGGCCGAACACCACATGGCCTACGTCTTTGCCTTCGACGTAGGCACGGGCGAGGGATTCGCGCACCACTTGGGCGGCCAGGTCGGTGGGGGGAATGTCTTTGAGGCTGCCCCCAAAGGTTCCAATAGCGGTGCGCACAGCGCTGACGACGACGACTTCACGGGACATACAAGGCTCCTCGAAAAATAAAAATAGGTGCAAGCCGCAGTGTGCGCCGCTTGCAATACAGGCATCTTACGGTTCAGGTGGTCATGGTTTTGTCATGAAATTGACATTAGAGGTGCCTACCCTCAGGGTGTCAAAACGATGCCCGCCCAGGAGTTGCCCGTGAGTTCCAGTGAAGAAGAAATGATCCGTCGCATCCGCAGCGACATGTTGGACAGCTATGACGAAGAGCTGGAAATGGAGCTCG
The DNA here is from genome assembly GCF_013297935.1 of Rhodoferax sp. Taxonomy (GTDB): domain Bacteria; phylum Pseudomonadota; class Gammaproteobacteria; order Burkholderiales; family Burkholderiaceae_C; genus Allorhodoferax. Next base: position 33,216 of record NZ_JAAFIX010000015.1, read on the forward strand.
ACGACCACAACCAGGACGAACTGGCCGATGGCCTGAGCCCTGAGCTCAGCGAACAGCACCGGCAGGACCGCCGCACCTATTTCCGCGAGCTTTTCCGCATGCAGGGCGAGCTGGTCAAGCTGCAGGACTGGGTGGTAGCCACCGGCCATAAGGTGGTGGTGATTTTTGAAGGCCGCGACGCCGCCGGCAAGGGCGGCGCCATCAAGCGCATTACCCAGCGGCTGAACCCGCGTGTCTGCCGTGTGGCGGCATTGCCTGCGCCCAACGACCGGGAGCGAACCCAGTGGTATTTCCAGCGCTACGTGAGCCACTTGCCTGCTGCCGGCGAAATCGTGCTATTTGACCGCAGCTGGTACAACCGCGCGGGTGTCGAGCGCGTCATGGGCTTTTGCAATGACGAGCAGCTCGAAGAGTTCTTCCGCACCGTGCCCGAGTTCGAAAAGATGCTGGTGCGCTCAGGCATTCAGGTTATCAAATACTGGTTTTCCATTTCAGATGAAGAGCAGCACACCCGCTTTCTGGGCCGTATTCACGACCCGCTCAAGCAGTGGAAGTTGAGCCCCATGGACCTGCAGTCCCGCGTGCGCTGGGAGGCTTACACCCATGCTAAAGAAGCCATGCTGGAGCGCACCCATATCCCCGAAGCGCCTTGGTGGGTGGTGCAGGCGGTCGACAAAAAGAAGGCCCGCCTGAACTGCATCCAGCACCTGCTGGGTCAGATGCCGTACACCGAAATCTCACACCCTCCGGTGGACTTGCCCGAGCGGGTGCGCCACCAGGACTACGAGCGCCACCCGGTGCCGGCCGAGATGTACGTTCCGGCGATCTACTAGTCTCGCACGTCGGCCACCGGCTGCTCCCCGAAATCGGGGCGGGCCAGATAAGCCAGCACGCGGCGGGCGGCCTCGTCGGGGCGGGTGAGTTGGCCCTGGGTCTTCAAGCCTTCAAAGCTGCCGCGGTCTGGGAACTGCCCGGCGTCTGCACTGCGCAGCTGGACTTGCATGTCGGTGTCTATGACCCCGGGTGCGAGTGAGCAGACTTTTGCGCCGTTGGGTGTCAGCGCTTCGTCCAGGGCCAGGCAGCGGGTAAAGTGGTTCATGCCCGCTTTGGCGGCGCAGTAGCCCGCTTGCGAGGCCATGGCACGGCGGCCCAGGCCGGAGGACACATTCAGTACTTTGCGCTCGCCCTCCCAGTCTTGGGTGGCTCCAAGGAATGCCGCGCACAGCTGCATGGGCGCTTCCAGGCCCACCCGCAGGGCATGGGCCAGGTCGGCGGGGGCGCTCTCACGCAGAGGCACCAGCGCGGGAATCACGCCAGCGTTGTTAATCAAGGTGGCGCTGGCAAAGCGCGCCGGGTCGTGGGTGCCCAGCCAGTCCTGCAAACGCTGTGCAGCCGCTGCGCCGTCTGCCAGGTCTACCGCCCACTGGGTCAGGCTGGCTCCGGCCTGATCAGCGGCGGCTTGCAATGCGGGGTTGCTGTGGCGCGAGATACAGAGCAACTGGTGGCCGGCTTGCAGCAACTGGTGCGCCATGGCCAAGCCCATGCCCCGCGAGGCGCCTGTCAGGATGGTGAGGTGTTGTACTGAGGTCGACATGAAAAGTAAATCTGCTATTTAATTTGTAGCTACTCGTGCAGTGAATGCGGGGGCTATAGCGCAATTTGATTACTAAATGCCTTGACGTTCTATTGACTCAAGCGTGATGAGTAGCGACACACCACTTGGTCAAACCACGTCTGCGAAAACTCTGCCATCGAATTAGTCGCTGTCCAAGAGGTACGTTCGATAAAACCTGCATAGTCGCCGGCTGAACGACCGTAAGGGGGGAGGGACCACGCTGGCGAAGGGGCGGCGCTCACATGGTCTTCTACACGCGATATCCATGTTCCAAAACGCTCTTGGTAGAACAAGTACATCGAGTCCCCTAAATTTTCCGCGGTGAGCATAGGGCAATCACTGGCATCAAACCAGATCTCTTCAAGAGCGGCAGGCACCTGACTCAAAAAGCGCAATCGGCGCACACGCCAAACCTTGCCAGTCGGATTGCCCCCAAAAACGGGGACATGCTTTGGTCTGTCTAGTTGGCTGACATCCAGGATATGTGCTGTGGGCAAGCCGGGGCCCGTGTGCAACTCAAGCCGGAAGAGCTCATAAATTTGCTGGGTACCAGCCACTTGCTTGACGTAAGTCCCAGAGCCCTGTTTGCGCTCCAAAACGCCTTGTTCCGAGAGGAGCGCTAGCGATTTGCGCAGAGTGCCCACGGCCACATTCAAAGTTTCCGATAGCTCTGCTTCTGTGGGGAGGCGTTCTCCTTCGCGCCAATAGCCTGCTTTGATCTGGCGGGCCAAGAGTTCAGCGATCTGCAGGTAGATAGGTAGCGGCTTGGCAGGTATGGATTCGGGCATGTCCCGCAGTATGACAAATGCCGCTTGCGTCGGTGGAAACCCTCATCTGAATCTCAACGAATTCATATACTATTCATTCATGTACAAAGCGAGGTGACTCATGAGCGTTGTTCCCATAAAAGGCGCAGACATTCAAGGCGCGGAGGTGGCTTGGTTTGCGCCACTGTGTTCTGATGACTTCCGGGTATTGGGCGTTCCTGACGGGCAGCTGCGGAGTAGTTGGAGTAACACCCGAGATATCGCGCTACGCGCCGATCAATTGGGCTTTCGCAACATTCTGTGCCCGTCGTCTTATCAGGTGGGGCAGGACACGCTGAGTTTTGTTGCGGCAATGGCGCCGCAGATCAAGCGCATGAATATGTTGGGAGCCATCCGTTGCGGTGAAATGCAGCCAGCCATGCTCGCACGCACGGTGGCAACCCTCGATCACATGTTGGAAGGTCGACTGACGCTGAATGTGATTTCGTCCGACTTTCCGGGTGAAACTGCCGACAGTGCCTACCGGTACCGGCGGAGCTGGGAGGTCGTAGAGATTCTCAAACAGGCATGGACTCAAGACACGATCAACTACGAGGGGCAGATTTACAACATCAAGGGCCTTTCCACAGACCCGGTGCGCCCTTATCAAACTGGCGGTCCTTTGCTGTACTTCGGTGGCTATAGCCCTGATGCCTTGGCGCTGTGTGGAGCCCATTGCGATACCTATTTGATGTGGCCTGAACCCAAAGAGATGTTGGCTCAGCGCATGCGCGATGTCCATGCCCATGCGGCTCAACATGGCAGGAAGTTGGACTATGGGTTGCGAGTGCACATGATCGTGCGCGATACCGAAGCCGAGGCACGCGAGTATGCGCGGGAGTTGGTGTCACAGCTCGATGACGACAAGGGACGCGAGATTCGGCAACGTGCTCTAGATGCCAAGAGCTTGGGCGTTTCTTTGCAAAGCGCAAACCGTGAGATCGCCGACGAAGAAGGCTATATCGAGCCCCATTTATGGACCGGAATCGGCCGTGCCCGTAGTGGCTGCGGTGCTGCGTTGGTGGGTAGTGTGGACCAGGTGCTGAGTGAAATCCACGAGTATATGAAGATGGGCATTCGCGCTTTTATCTTCTCAGGCTATCCACATCTCCAGGAGTGCGAGATTTTTGGTACCAAAGTCTTGCCCCAACTCCGCACCGTGTCGTTGGCACAAGAGTACGGTCGCGTTCCCTCTCAAACACCCCCCACTCCTCTCGGGGTTGGCGTGCGCCGGTAACCCCTTTTCTATTTTCAATATTCTTATGAACCGTATTACCTTGCCCAACTCCCGAACCCTAAGCCATATGGCTTACGGTGTTTGGCGCCTCTCAGATGCAGAGGACACCAGTGTGACTGCCACTTTGGGGCGGATTGATGCATGCCTTGCCCAAGGCATCACCACCTTCGACCATGCCGATATTTATGGTGACTACCGCTGTGAGGCACTATTTGGGGAAGCCATCAAGGCGCGCCCCAGCCTGCGGGATGCTATCGAGGTGGTGACCAAGACGGACATCATGCTTCTGTCAGCACAATGGCCAAACACTCGCGTGAAGCACTACGACACCTCCCCCGCCCATGTGCTGGCGAGCGTGGACAGGTCTTTGCAACGGATTGGGGTTGACGTCCTGGACCTGCTGCTGATTCACCGGCCCGACCCCCTGTGCGATGCAGATGAGCTAGGTGCGTGCTTGGATGGCCTTGTCGATTGCGGCAAGGTGCGGGGTATCGGTGTTTCCAACTACATGCCCTGGGACGTGGATTTGTTGCAGTCACGCATGAAGCACCGCCTTCAAACCAACCAGATTGAACTCAGTTTACTGTCAACTGCACCGTTTACCAACGGCCAGATTGCCCATGCGCAGCAGCACAAGATGCCCGTGATGGCGTGGTCCCCCTTAGGGGGTGGCAGGCTGCATTCGCAGGCTCGTCAGGCAGGAACAGCCGCAGCCCGTTTGTCACCCATTTTGGCCCGTTTAGCCCAGGCAAGTGGTACAGATACCACCGCTGTTGCGATAGCTTGGTTGATGCATCACTCTGTGGGCGTATTGCCGGTGATGGGAAGCAATCAGATACCGCGTATTGAAGCGTTCAACCAAGCGTTTACTGTTCCGATGGATCGCCAAACCTGGTACGAACTCTATGAGTTGGCCAATGGGCACGAAGTGCCCTGAGCGAATCACCAAGGGAGTCACTTTATGCGCCACGTACCTGAGACTTTGCCGGGCTATGTCCAAGCAACTGCGTCGTCAGATCCTGCAGATTTTCGAAAGGCACTTTCGTGTTTTGCGACCGGTGTAACCGTTGTAACTTCACGCTGGCAAAGCAGCGATTGGGGAATGACGTGTAACTCCTTTGCCTCTGTTTCTTTGGAACCTCGGCTGGTGCTGTGGAGTATCCGTAAGGCGGCCAGTAGCATTGAGGCGTTTACCCGCTCGGGCGGCTTTACGGTCAACGTACTTTCCCACGAGCAGGAACCGACCGCCCGACAGTTTGCGACTGGCGACATGGATTCCCGCTTTGCAGGTGTTCCTGTACAGCGTCAAGGTAGCGAGCGACTGTGCCTGACAGAAGCTATGGCCTGGTTCGATTGCTCGATTCATCAGTTAGTGGATGCTGGCGATCATCACATCCTCATCGGGCAAGTCCAAGACTTCGGGTGGCGCGATACCTCGGCCCTTGGCTTCTGGCGTAGCCAGTTCGGACACTTTCAAGCGAATACTCCATGATCCCCCTGTGGCTACTGTTCCTGCTGGTGGGCGCAGCAGGAGGCTTTACTGCGGGCCTGTTCGGCGTCGGTGGGGGGCTGGTGATCGTTCCCACCCTCTATTGGTTGTGGCGCGAAGATCCATTGCTTGGGTCGCATGTGATGCATTTCGCGGTTGCAACATCGTTGGCCTGCATTGTGGTGACGTCGATCACCAGCAGCTGGACCCACTGGCGAGCCGGGCGCTTGCACTTTGATCGCGCACCTTGGCTCCTGGCTGCGGTGAGTACAGGAGCTTTATCGGCCGTCGTGCTCGCCCGCTGGATGTCTACGGAGTGGCTCAAGATGGCGTTTGGCCTCTTTGCACTGATGACCGGTTTCATCATGTGGCGGCAGTCCGCACAGCCGGCAAAGCGGCCGCGCCCATCTTCCTTTGAACTTGTGGTTGTGGCAGCCTTGATCGGAAATGTGTCCACCTTGCTGGGTGTGAGCGGTGGCGCGCTGACGGTGCCTTACTTTGTGCTTCGCGGATCCGATGTTCGCAAGGCGGTGGTGATCAGCTCAGCCTTAGCGATACCGATATCGACGATCGGGGCTATCGGCATGGGGATTACTGGTGCTAGTACCTCAGTCACCTGGGGCTATGTCCACGGTTCCGCCTTCGTGGGCATCAGTCTCGTGAGCTTGTTTTTTGCGAACTGGGGTGCGCGCATATCTCAGCGCATGGACAAACGCCGCCTGCAGCAGGCGTTTGCAGGCTTTCTGGCGTTAGTTGCAGCGCACATGCTGTTTTTCTAAGAGGTGATACTCGACAGCATGCGCTCGTAGTGACTACGCCTCAGCCCTTTAATCCGCCTTGCGTAAGCCCGCCTACTACGCGCTCCTGGAATGCAGCAATCAGCAGAGCAATCGGTACGATAGCCACTATGAGCGCCGCGGAAATGATGGGCCATGGGAAAGTGAATTCGCCTTGGTAGAGCGAAATACCAACGGGTAGTGTTCGTACTGCGGGGCTCGAGTTTAGTGACAGGGCCAATAGAAACTCATCCCATGCGTTAACAAAGGCCAGGATGCCCGCGGTGAATACACCGGGGGCGGCCAGGGGTACTACGACCCGCCAGAGTGCACCCATGCGTGTGCATCCGTCGATCATGGCAGCATTCTCCAGATCTCTAGGGATGCTCTGGAAAAAACTCACCAGAACGAGCGTGCAAACGGGTAAGTTCAGCACCACATAAGGGAGGATGAGCGCGGCGTAGGTGTTGAGCCATCCCAGCGCCCGCATGGTCTCAAAGATTGGTACCAGTAAAGTTACTAGTGGGAACATGCTGGAAGCCACGATGCAAGTCAGGATGAGCTGACGGCGTTTCAGGTTCAAGCGCGCAATGGCGTAAGCAGCAAATGCAGAGACGAGCAATGATAGGGCTGTGGCGCCTGTGGCCACAATGACACTGTTCTTTAAGTAGTGCAGCAGTGGCTGGTCACTAAATGCTTTGATGTAGTTGTCCATGGTGGGAGCATCTGGCCACCAGGTGATAGGCTTTTGCACCAGCTCTGTTTCCGTTTTGAGCGAGGTGAACAGAATCCATACAGCTGGAAAAAATCCGTTGAGCACCACAATGCCTGCAGCGATCCACCGTAACGCAGCGGAGCTCCAAATAGCCGGTGTTGCTTTGCTCATGACGCGTTCTTTCCAATGTGGTGCAAATAAAATCCAGACACTGCCAGCGAAATTAAAAACATGAACACTGCCAGGGTCGAGCCGTAGCCTATGTCGGAGTAGTCAATCGTGTACTTGTGAATCAACATCGCCAGTGTTTCTGTAGCTTCCCCCGGACCTCCGCGTGTCATGGTGTAGGGAATGTCAAATGTCTGCAGCGCGGTGATGGTGCGAAAGATCAGTGCCACGATGATGCTTGGCATCAACATCGGTATCGTGATTTGCCAAAACTGTTGCCATTTGCTGGCGCCGTCTACTTCTGCGGCCTCATACAACGAGCGGGGAATCATTTGCAAACCAGCTAGCAGGATCAAAGCCATGAATGACGACGTTTTCCATATGATCGTCAAACAAATGGCTGCAAAGGCCCAATTGGGCTTCAAGAGCCAGCTCACTGACTCAGTCATCAGGCCCAGGCGCAAAAACACGTCATTCACAATGCCGTAATCGGTGTTGAAAAACCAGGCAAATATCAAGCCTGCGAATGACAGAGGTAAGGCCCAGGGTAGCAAAAGGGATAGGCGCACAGGCCATTTGCGCTTGAAAGGCAGATTTGCCAGCAGTGCGAGCGCGAGTCCTGCAACCAGTGCGCCGGGAACGGTGATCACCGTGATGAGTAAGGTGTTTTTGGTCGCGTTCCAAAATTGAGGGTCTCGCCACACGTCGGTGTAGTTTAAGAAGCCGATGTAGGCCCCAGTCTTATTGATATCAAACAAGCTGTTGTAAACCAACTTGCCGATGGGATACACCACGATCATCGTAAGCAACAAAAAGGCGGGCGCCAAGAGTAGGGCCGCCAGCGTTTTTTCACTCGGATCCTTGAGTTTGGAGAGCATTACGTGCACTTGGGGTGAGATTGCGGGAGAGTCTATTTCTCAAATGAGCCCCGGGTCATGAGGTCTGACCCGGGGCTCGGGCGGCACTCTCAATGTGACGCCTTGTGGTGCTGCGCGATTCAGCGCATCAATCGACTTACACGGGTGGCAATTTCGTCCACTCCGGCTTCTGGTGTTTTGGTACGGGCCAGCACTGCGCTAGTGGTTGTCCGGATGATGTCAGACACTTGTCCATAGTCTTCCACCATGGGGCGGCTTTGGGCACCCAACACCACAGGGAGTGCATCCTTAAACCAAGGGACTGCCTTATTAACGGCAGGGTCGCTATAGAGACTTTGGTAAACCGGCAGGATAGAGCCTTCGCGGGCTACAAATGCGCTGGCCTCTTTAGATGACAAGAACTTGATCAAGTTACCCGCCGCGTCCTTATTCTTGCCAAAAGCATTCATCGCCCATTGCCAGCCACCCATACAGGTCGCTGATTTGCCACCATTCATGGCAGGTAGGGGAATGACGCCGACATTGTTTTTGACTTTGGAGTCTGCATCGTCTTTGAAGCGGTCGAATGCAAAGCCCCAGTTGATGGCAAACACCACATTACCGGCTTTGAATTCATTCACGGTAACTGGGGTGGTTACTTCGGCTATGTTCTTTTTGACCACGCCGTCGTCCATCATTTTTAGCCACATTTTCAGGCCGTTCACTGCAGCGGATTTGTCGAGGGTGAGCTTGCCGGCTGCATCATTAAATTGTTTGCCTTGGCCCCAGTACGGCAATAAAAAGGTGCACACAGCACCTTCAATCGGTGCGCCTTGCAAGGACAAGCCCTGGAGGTTCGGGTTGTTTTCGGCGGCAGTGATTTTTTTCGCAGCGGCGCTTAGCTCGTCCCAGGTCTTGGGTTCTGCAATACCGTGCTTCGCCAGCAAGTCCTTGCGGTAGTACATAAACATGGAGTCACCCTGGCTGGGCAATGCCATGACCTTCCCATCAACAATGTTGGACTGCTGGTAGACCGGCAGGTAGTCGTTGCGCAGGCTGGCAGCTCCGCCCATGTACTTGTCGAGGGGTTCAATCCACCCCTTACTTGCATACTGTGCAGGATTCACAATATCGATCATGAAAAGGTCAATGGCGGAGTCTTTGGCGTTGAGGACAGTGCTCAGATACTGTCGCTGCAGTTCAGACGTAGCGCCGCCGGTTTCAATCTCGACCTTCACGTTCGGATTGACTTTTGTGTATTGCTCAAACAGCTTAGCTTGCAAGTCGGGCCGCTGGTTCGGACCGACAAAAACTCTAAGGGTGGTTTGTTGCGCCCAGCTCAACCCGGACAGCAGTGGGGCAGTCAAAGCTGCAGCGGCGAGTTTCAGGACCCATTTTTTGTTCATCGTTGTCTCCTAGCACGGTTGAAAATTACTCAATTATGTTGAGCGGTCGCAAATGACTCAGAGTGCTTTCCCTGAGTCCCCATCAAACAAATGCATCGATTGCGAATCCAGGTGTAACTGTTGCAGAGAGCCCGCAGGCATTTTGTAGCTGGCGGCGCAGCGTGCGACGAGCTCAACCTGACCGACTTGAAAAGTGACCAAAGTCTCGGCGCCCAGCGGTTCACTGATTACAACAGTCGACGGCACACTGATTTCACCCGGCATATTCCTCGGCAGCGGCGAGATGTTTTCTGGACGAATGCCGAATACATGTTTACTGCCGGCTCCAGCTCGTGCTGAGAGCATTGGTGGCAGTTGCACATAGGTACCACCTAAATCAATCGCTCCTCCCGAAAGGGTGCACGGCACCAAATTCATGGGCGGGCTGCCGGTGAAGCCGGCAACAAACTGCGCTGCCGGCTGGTTGTAGATTTCATCTGGGGTGGCATATTGCATTTTGTGTCCGCCACTCATCACCACGATCCGATCAGCCAGGGTCATGGCTTCAACTTGATCGTGCGTGACATAGATGATGGTGGCTCCCAAACGCTGATGCAGTTTTTTGATTTCACTGCGCATTTCATTGCGCAGTTGTGCGTCCAAATTAGAAAGCGGCTCGTCAAACAAAAACACTTTGGGCTGCCGGACAATCGCCCGCCCGATGGCCACCCGCTGTCGCTGCCCACCCGAGAGTGCAGCGGGTCTTCGGTCTAGCATGTGGTCAATGCGCAGTAGACGTGCAGCATCCATCACTCGTCGTTTGATTTCGTCTTCCGGTGTTTTTCGCAAGCGCAGGCCAAAGGCCATGTTGTCAAACAGCGTTTTGTGAGGGTACAAAGCATAGTCTTGAAAGACCATAGCGATGTCGCGGTGTCGGGGCGGTGCATCGTTGACGCGAACCCCATCAATCAACACGTCGCCGCCGCTGATGTCTTCAAGGCCTGCAATCATCCGCAGAAGAGTGGACTTGCCGCAGCCTGATGGCCCCACAAACACCACAAACTCACCATGGCGGATTTCAAGGTCCATCCCATGAATGACGGTCGTTTTACCATCGTAGTTTTTTTGAACGTTGCGTAGCTGGACTGAGGCCATGAGAAGAATGGAGCGACCTCTGAGTTTGATCAAAGAGCGCGTTGATGAGAGTGTGTAGGAATAATAGAGGACTTGTGGTTCTGAACGTCTTGGGGTTAATGCTTAGAGGAGAGTCCTTTCAGTGAAAAATCACCCTCTACAAGACTCATCGCCTGTCCGGTTCTCGCAGACTCTTGAGCTGCAAGGCCCATGAGCACTGCGGCTAATCCATCAGCGAGGCTGACTTCAATAACTCCTTTTCCGCGTACAACTGCATTGAACCGTTGGTGCTGATAGAGGGTAGATCCGTTGTGGTCACCAGCGGCTAATGCGACGGGGTCAACGGGTACCTCAAGCTCGCGTGGGCCTTTGGGATGACGGGGGCTGATGATCACTTTAGGAACGGGCGGGACACCCAAGTCGGCTGGCCAGAAGCGGCCTGGTCCGGGCACGAAACACTCTGCTTTCCCAAGAGGGCCCACTACTGTGATTTCTTCTTGGTAGCGCGAGCCTTCTGCGAACATGCAGAGTTCTAAGAGTGCACGCTGCCCGCCAGCGAAATCCACGACAACGTAGGCGTTGTCAAGAATGTCAGGCGTGCCATCAGGGTAGCGTTCGTCAAGGTGGTTGTGGTCAACGCCTGCCGATGCATAAATGCGTATGGGTTCACTACGCACCATGTGGCGCATCAAGTCAAAAAAGTGACAGCACTTTTCGACTAGCGTACCACCGGTGTATCGGTTGAAGCGGTTCCAGTCGCCCACTTTGACCAGGAAGGGAAAACGATGTTCCCGGATGCTCAACATCGTCAAACCTCCGATGTCTTTCCCGCAATGAACCTCTTCAGTTAAACGGGCTACGGGCGGCATGTAACGGTATTCCATGGCCACCCAGACAGGCGCCGGATAATTCGTGATGAGTTCCGCAAGCTCACGCACATCCGAAAGCTGGGTACATGCGGGTTTTTCCAGGAGCACAGGTAGCGGCCGAATGGAGGCGATCAACCTGAGTTGGTCTGCATGGCAGTAATTGGGGCTGGCAATGAGCAAGCAATCAACATCCGGTGATGAGACAACTTCAGCGAGGCTGGCTGCCCGGAGCGCGCCTGTTGTCAATGCCAAGCTACCGGCTGCCATAGCATCATCAGGCTCAAAAATTCGCGTGACTCGTGCACCCGGCAGCAATGCAATATTGCGCAAATGCTCCTGCCCCATCATGCCGCAGCCGATGATGCCGTACCTGACTTCTTGGGTGACGTTATTCATTTGGATACTTTCTATGGCGAGACTTTGACTGTGACATTACGTTTGATGAACAAGCGCCTACTGTCTGGCGTTTTAGTTGATCCCCAGGGGAATTACTCTGCGCAACGCAGACTATGCGACACAGGTTCACAAAAACGTGAAGATCATGTGTAGGAATAATAGAGGAATTGACCTCGTTACCCACTCGGGGTTAATGCGGATGTCTGCCCGCACTGAATAGCGTTCGCTTAGTCCTTGTGCCTGCGGATGGCGATGTAGCCCGCAATCAGGGTAAAGGTCACCACAATCGCCACCACCCACCAAAATCCATGCGGGTGCTCTGCCAGGGGCACGCCACCGACGTTCATTCCCAGCAGGCCGGTAATGATGTTGATGGGCAGGGCCAGTACCGTCACGATGGTCAAGACAAACAGGCTGCGGTTGTTGGCCTCGGCTACGCGGCCTGCAATTTCTTCTTGCAGCAATTTGATGCGTTCTTGCAGCGCAGCCATGTCGCTCAGCGCCACGTTGAATTCTTCGGTGCTTTGGCGCAGGTCGCCAATATCGTCTTCGCTGATCCAGTCGGGTGGCTTGCGCAGCAGGCGGAACAGGGCCGCCGGCTCCGGGGCCAGCAGGCGCTGCAAGCGCACCAGCAAGCGCCGCAGCGCACCTAGGTTGGCGCGCTTGGTCTCCAGCCGACCGGCGAGCAGCTTGTCCTCAATGTCATCGACCCGCGCAGTGGTGTTGCGCACGATCTGGATCAGCACATCGCCCTGGTCGTGCATCAGGTGCACCAGCAAGGCAACGGAAGACATCAGCTTTTCGCCCCGGCGCACCGCATCGCGCAGGCGGTCAATGGAGCGCAGTGGCTGCAGCCGCGCGGTCACCACCAGGCGCGGCCCGACCGAGAGCCACAGGGTGGCAATGTCGCTGGGCTCAAACGCGAAGTCGTAGTGCACATCGTTCACGACGGCAATGAGGGTGTCGTCGTCCAATTCCACGCGGGTGGAGCGGGAGCCATCGGTCAAGGACTCATGAAACAGGTCCGAGAGGCCCAGGTTCTCCTGAATCCACTTGGCGCTGGCGGTGTGGGATAAATTGAAGTGCAGCCACACAAAGCCCTCGGTGGGGCTCGGAGTGGCCCGCAGCCACTGCAGCGCCTGCGCCGTGCCGACCGGAGTGCCCGTGCCGCTGGCATCGAAAGTGAATCCGTAAATCAGGCCACTGGGGTCAGCGCCATAGTTCTGGGCGTTAGGTGTCATTGGCGGGGCTTAGCGAAAGTGCGTTGCGGGGCAGGCGCACATGGTAGTGCCCTCGTGTGTCCATGCCGTGTTCAGGTCTGCGCGCCCTCGACCAGAAAGCGCACCCGGCGCATGCCATTCCATTCATCAGCATCCAGCCGGAAGGCCAGCGTGACCTTCTGGGGCAGGGGTTCTGTGTGGCCGAACCAAATGCCGTCCACCGGCTGGCCCTGGTGCTTGAGCTTGAGCGAGAGGTGCTTTTCCCCCACCAGGCGCTGCGACACCACCTCGACCTCCTCGCTGAAGGTAGGGGCGGCAAAGCCCTGGCCCCACACCTCTTTGTGCAGGGCGTCCACCAGCTCCACGCGGCGGTACTCTGCGGCCAGGGGGCCATCGGTTTCCAGGCGGCGGGTGAGGGTGGCCGCGTCCAGCCACTCCTGGGCTACCTCGTTCATGCCGTTCTCGAAGTCGTCAAAAAACTCCTCGGCCACGGTGCAGCCTGCCGCCATGGCGTGGCCGCCAAAGCGCAAGATCACGTCGGGGTAGCGTTTGGCCACCAGGTCCAGCGCATCGCGCAAATGAAAGCCCGGAATACTGCGCCCCGAGCCCTTGAGCTCGTGCTCCTTGCCCTCGGCGGCGCTGGCCGCAAACACAAAGGTCGGGCGGTGCAGCTTGTCTTTGATGCGGCTGGCCACAATGCCCACCACACCTTCGTGAAAGTCGGGGTCGAACACGCAAATGGCCGGGGGCGGCTCATCGCCCTCGTCAAACAGGCTCTCGGCAATGGCAAAGGCTTGCTCGCGCATATCGCCCTCGATTTCACGGCGCTCGCGATTGATGCTGTCCAGCATCTTGGCCAGCTCGTCCCCACGGGCCGGGTCGTCGGTCAGCAGGCACTCAATACCGAGTGTCATGTCACTCAAGCGGCCTGCCGCGTTGATGCGCGGGCCCAGAGCGAAGCCGAAATCAAAGGTGGTGGCTACTTCTGCTTTGCGTCCTGATGCTATAAAAAGGCTAGCTAGACCCGCAGGCATGGCGAGGGCTCGAACCCGTTTTAAGCCTTGAGCTACGAGGCGGCGGTTGTTGGCATCGAGCTTGACCACATCGGCCACGGTGCCCAGTGCGACCAGGGGCAGCAAGACATCCAGCTTGGGCTGGGTGGCGGCGTCAAACACACCCCGGGCTCGCAGCTCCGAGCGCAGCGCGAGCAGGGTGTAAAACATGACGCCCACCCCGGCCATGGACTTGCTCTCAAACGTGCAGCCCGGTTGGTTGGGGTTGACGATCACATCGGCGTCGGGCAACTCGCTGCCGGGCAGGTGGTGGTCGGTCACCAGCACCTGCAGGCCCAGTGCTTTGGCTCGCGCCACCCCGTCTACGCTGGCAATGCCGTTGTCCACGGTGATCAGCACATCGGCGCCGGACTTTTTGACCCGCTCACTGATGGGGGCGGTCAGGCCATAGCCATCGACCACGCGGTCGGGTACCAGATAGTCCACCTGGCGGCCACCCAGCAGGCGCAGGCCGCGCACGGCCACGGCGCAGGCGGTGGCACCGTCACAGTCATAGTCGGCCACCACGCAGAGCTTGAGGTTGTTGGTAATGGCGTCGGCCAAAAGCGTGGCCGCCCGGTCGATGCCGAGCATGCCCGAGGGCGGGAGCAGTTTGCCCAGGGCGTCGTCAAGCTCTTCCTTGCCGGTCACGCCGCGGGCGGCGTAGAGCCGTGCCAGCAAGGGGTGCAATCCGGCTTGCTCCAGCGCCCAGGCGGCGCGTGGAGGGATGTCGCGGGGAACAATTTTCATGGGTTTACAAGGTCCGCAGCAGTTCGGCAGGGGTAGGGGTGGTGAAACGGCGCTGAATGCGGTTCCACCAGGCCGTATTCTGCAGCTCGAAGCCGGCAGCCATGCGCTCGCCGCACAGGGTGAGCTCCAGCGACTGCCCCGCTTTGGCCTGGCGCAACAGGGTGGCCATCAGAGTGCTGTCGAGCTGTTGCCAGCCCTCAGCCCAGGCGTTCGCGTCGTCGCGCAGTGCGGCAGCCTCCAGGAGGTGCTGCACCGACATAGTGTCGGACTTGTCCATGGCGCCAGCGGGCAGCGTGCCCGTGCCACTGATCCAGAAGGAGTTGACCGTGGGCTTGCGCCCGGCGGCGCGGGCGTCGTTCACCGGGTGGCGGTAGAGCAGCATTTGCATTTCGTTTTGCAGGCGGCGCAGGCTGCGGGCCTGGGCTACACGCGGCATCCACTGGTCTACCTTGGCGCCGCACGCCCGCACCAGCGAGGCCGTGGGCAAATCCCGCAGGATGCCTCCCTGCGCCAGCCAGGTGCTGTGATTCAAGGGGTGCAGGGTGATGCCGTCTTCCGAGAAATAGGGCTGCATGGCGGCGCGTAAGGCGTCGATCTCATGGGCGTCCAGGGCCAGGGCGTCGGGGTGGTCCATGGCCACATGGTCGGCATTGATCTGCCAATGGCAGGGGGTGATCCAGGCCCAGCCGGTCTCGCCGAAGGACCGCGTCAGGCCCAGCTGGCGGGCATCCAGCGCCGCCCAGGGCAGCAAGCCGTCCGCTCCCGGAAGATTCAGGCTTTTTGCGTGCACCCGCTCATGCAGCGGGGAGAGCGAGTCTTCGGTACCCAGCAGCGGGGGGGTGGGCGTCAGGAGTTCCAGAAGCTCGGCCAGGTAGGGCAGTGTGAGCCGGGTCATCGCTTCCTGGCATTGGGGGCCTGCCGGTGCAGCAAAAGGGATAAGGGTGTGCATGCGCTGGATTGTCCCGCATGGATGCCACAATCCGCCGGTTGAAGCACTTTGTAACCTTCCATGCAACTCCCCTTTGAGCTGACGATCGGCTGGCGCTACACCCGTGCGGGGCGCGCCACCCGGCGAAACGGCTTTATTTCGTTTATTTCAGGCGTGTCCATGCTGGGCATTGCGTTGGGCGTAGCGGCCCTCATCATTGTGCTCAGCGTGATGAATGGCTTTCAAAAAGAGGTGCGTGACCGCATGCTCGGCGTGGTGTCGCACATCGAGGTGTACGCCGCCGACGGCCAGGCCCTGCCCAATGTAGCGACCACCCTAGCCCAGGCCAAAGAAAACCCCCAAGTGGTGGGGGCAGCCCCGTTTATTGCCTCGCAGGCCCTGATTGCGCGGGGTGAAGACATGAAGGGTGCCATCGTGCGTGGGGTCGACCCGGCGCTGGAGCCTGATGTGAGCGACTTCGCCACCGGCGCGCAGCAGCAAGCGCTGAACCAGCTGGTGCCGGGAGAGTTCGGTGTGGTGCTGGGCGGCGAGCTGGCGCGCAGCCTCGGGGTGCGGGTCGGGGACAAAGTCACCCTGGTCGCACCCAGCGGACAAGTAACGCCTGCCGGCGTCGTGCCGCGCTTGAAGCAAATGCAGGTGGTGGGCACCTTTGACTCCGGCCACTACGAATACGACTCCGCACTGGTGCTGGTGCATTGGGAAGATGCCGCCCGCATCTTCCGCCTGGAGGGGCCCAGCGGTGTGCGCCTCAAGCTCAAAGACCTGCACCAAGCCCGCGAGGTGGCCGACCAGCTCGCCCGCAGCCTGAGTGGCGACCTGGTGCTCCGCGACTGGACCCGCCAGAACCGCAGCTGGTTTGCTGCGGTGCAGGTCGAAAAACGCATGATGTTCATCATCTTGACCCTCATCGTGGCGGTGGCGGCCTTCAACCTGGTGTCGACGCTGGTGATGACGGTCACCGACAAGCGCGCCGACATCGCCATATTGCGCACCCTGGGTGCGAGCCCGGGCAGCATCATGGGCATTTTTGTGGTTCAGGGCGCCATGGTGGGCGTCATCGGCACCCTGGCCGGCCTGCTGTTGGGGCTGGGCGTGGCGTTCAATATTGATGTGATCGTCCCCGCACTGGAGCAGGCACTGGGCGCGAGCTTTTTGCCCAAAGACATTTACCTGATCAGCCGCATGCCTAGCGAGCCGCAGCAAAGCGATATCGTGCCGATTGCCCTGATTTCTCTGTTGATGGCGTTTGTGGCCACCCTCTACCCCAGCTGGCGCGCCAGCCGGGTGAACCCCGCGGAGGCCTTGCGCTATGAGTAACCCCCTGTCTTCTGTCGAGCAGGCCCTGGCCGCAGCGCAGTACCAGCAAGTGGCCGACCTGGCGGGCGTGCAACGGGCTGAGGCACCCTTGGGCGAGGTGGTGCTGCAAGCGCGTGGCCTGACCAAGCGTTTCCAAGAAGGGCGCCTGGATGTCACCGTGTTGCACGGTGTCGATTTGCAGGTCCACCGGGGCGAAACTCTGGCCATTGTGGGCGCCTCCGGCTCCGGCAAAAGCACCCTGCTGCACCTCATGGGCGGGCTGGATGCTCCCTCCAGCGGCAGCGTTCACCTGCTGGGGCAGGGCTTGGCAGCGCTGTCTCCTGCGGCGCAAGGGCAACTGCGCAACCGCCACCTCGGCTTTGTGTACCAGTTTCACCACCTGCTGCCGGAGTTCAGTGCGCTCGATAATGTGGCCATGCCACTGACAATTCGGCGTGTAGTCCCCGCAGAATCTGCGCAAGCAGCTACCAAAATGCTAGCACTGGTGGGGCTGGAACACCGCTTGAACCACCGGCCCGCCGAGTTGTCCGGCGGTGAGCGGCAGCGTGTAGCGATTGCGCGGGCTCTGGTCACCCGGCCCGACTGCGTGCTGGCCGATGAGCCCACCGGTAACCTGGACCGCAGCACGGCCGACGGCGTGTTCGAACTCATGCTGCAGCTCGCGCGGGAGCAGGGCACCGCTTTCGTGCTGGTGACCCACGACGCCACTTTGGCTGCGCGCTGCAGCCGCCAGCTGCGGCTGGTGTCTGGCCGCCTGGTGGACTGATCAGCACGCTTGCAGTTTTCTGACGATGTGGCTGCGCCAGCGCGCAGCCAAGGGTTGTCGCGGATTGGCCGCGACCGGGGTGGCACCTAAGCTCCCGCCAGCTTTGTTGGAACACACTATGAAAAATCGTTGGAAACTGCAGGCCGTTATGTGCTTGTGGGTCGTGGCATACGCCTTACTTCCCCAAGCGCAGGCGCAAGAGCCCAAACCTTTGTTGCTAGGCATCATTGGTCCTTTTAGCGGACCTTCTTCAGATTTCGGCAACCCCATGCTCAACGGCGCCAAGCTGGCGGTCGACGAAATCAATGCCGCCGGTGGCTACCTCGGGCGCCCCATTGAATTGGTGGTCAAAGACGACACAGCCAACCCGGACGTCGGCCTGCAACACTCGCAACAACTCATGCGCGAAGGCGTGGTGGGCACCATCGGCTTTTGCAACACCGGCGTGGCCATGAAGTCGCTGGAGGTGTACCAACAAGCCAAGAGCCCCTTGATCGTGCCCTGTGCCACCGGCAGCCCCATTACCGCCAAATACCCGGCGGCTGAGAGTTACATCTTCCGTACCTCGGCACGGGACGCGATCCAGGCCCCTTTTGTGGTGAATGACATCGTGGCGCGCGGCTGGACCAAGGTGGCCATCCTGGCCGACAAAACCGCTTACGGCGAGGGCGGCCTGGCAGACGTCACCAAAGCGCTGGCCGCCAAACAACTGCAGCCGGTGTATGTGGGTCGCTTTGACACCGGTGTGAAAGACCTGCAGCCCGAGCTCAAGGCCGCCCAGGCTGCCGGTGCCAATGTGGTGTTCAGCTACACGGTCGGGCCGGAAAACGCCGTTATTGCCAAGGGCCGTCAGGCCCTGAAGTGGAACGTGCCGCAAGTGGGCGCCTGGCCGCTGTCGTTCCCGTTTTTTCTTGATGGAGCGAAAGACGCCGCCGAAGGCGCCTTGATGGCGCAAACCTTTATTGCCGAGCCCAGTAACGAGCGGCGCATCGCGTTTCTTACCGCTTACAACCGCAAGTTCGGAACCCGCAAAATCGCCGTCCCCATGGCCGCTGCGCAGGCCTATGACACGGTCTACCTGTTGGCCTACGCGATCCTGTCTATCCGCAGTGGCGACCTGTCGGGCCCGTCTGTCAAAAGCGCACTGGAGAACCTGCCAAGGGTCTATTACGGCGTTACAGCCACCCACGAGCGCCCCTTCAGCCGTGACGATAAAGACGCCATCACCAGCAATATGCTGGTGATGGGTTTGGTCAAAAATGGTGCGATAACCTTCGCCTACCCCGAAGACCGCACCCGCAACCTTTTTGTCCAACGCAAACAATGACCCGTTTGATTCCGCCATGCGCTGGGTAGACACCCACGCCCACCTCGACGCACCGGACTTCGACCCGGACCGCAGCGCAATGCGGGAGCGGGCGCGCCTAGCGGGTGTGTCGCATTGCGTAATTCCAGCGGTAGAGCGCAGCAACTTTGAGACGGTGCGCTTGTTGGCCCACGCAGAAGGCGATAGCTACTGCCTGGGTATCCACCCGCTCTACGTGGCCGGTGCGCAAGATGCTGATCTACAGGCCTTGGATGATGCGCTGGCCACCCACGCCGCGGACCCGCGCTTGGTGGCGGTGGGCGAAATCGGGCTGGACTACTTTGTGCCCGCTTTGTGCAAAAGCCCCCTGCGCGAGCGGCAGGAGGCCGTGTACCGCCAGCAGCTCAAGCTGGCCCGCAAGCACAGGCTGCCGGTGGTGTTGCATGTGCGCAGATCGGCAGACCGCTTGCTCAAACATCTGCGGGAGGTCGCCGGGCCCACCGGTCGCTGGCAGGGCATAGCGCACGCGTTCAACGGCAGCGAGGTGCAGGCGGCCGAGTTCATCAAGCTCGGGTTCAAGTTGGGCTTTGGTGGGGCTGTCACATTCGAGCGGGCCCTGCAGCTGCGTCATCTCGCCACCACGCTGCCCCTGGATTCCCTGGTGCTGGAGACGGATGCCCCTGACATCCAACCCCACTGGCTCTACACCACGGCCGGGCAGCGTGCACTGGGTGTGGAGCAGGGGCGCAATGCCCCCGAAGAGTTGCCGCGTATTGCACAGTGCATTGCGGATCTGCGAGGCATACCTTTGGAAACGCTGTCGCAGGCGGTGCGGCACAACAGCGCGATGGCCCTGCCGAAGCTGGGGGCGCTGCTGGTATAAATCCCCATGGCACGAAAAGCACCGATCACCCTCCCCGAAGTCAATTTCTCTGAAGAAGGCCCCATCCGCCACCTGCATCTGGGCAGCGAATGGATACAAGGCTCCATGCTGGTGGACGCACCCACCGTACTGGTGCATGAGTACATCCAGCGCATGATGGCCTGGATGCTCTTTATGGACCCGCACTCACTCAAAAAGCGCCAGGCCCTGCAGCTGGGGCTGGGCGCCGGCTCGCTCACCAAGTTCTGCCACAAAGAGCTGAAGATGAAGACCACCGCCATTGAGCTCAACCCGCAAGTACTGCACGCCTGCCGCGGTTGGTTCAAGTTGCCCGCCGACAACGGCCGCATGCAAGTGGTGCTGGCCGATGCGTCTGAAGAAATCAAGCAAGACAAATGGCTGGGCGCCGTGGACGCGCTGCAGGTCGATTTGTACGACGAAGAAGCCGCTGCACCCGTGCTCGACAGCGCAGACTTTTATGCCGATTGCCGTGCCACGCTCACCGAAGAAGGTTGCATGACCGTCAACCTGTTCGGCCGCTCGTCCAGCTTCGACAACAGCGTCGACAAAATTGCCGAGGCCTTTGGTGAAGATACCATCTGGGCCTTCAAAGCCACCCGCGAGGGCAACACGGTCGTGCTGGCGCAGCGCACACCGAGTCGCCCCAAGCGCTCGGTGCTGATGGAGCGCGCTGAATTCATCCAGAGCGAGTGGGGCTTGCCCGCCGACAAATGGGTCCGCGTTTTTAAGCCGGTGAAATCATGAGCCCCAGTCACAAAAAGCCAGCTGCCTCCGCCGCAGCACACCAAGGCCCGGTGGACTGGCGTTTGCTGGTCGACTGGCTCAAGCAAGACAAGGTGATTTCTGAGGACGAGGCCATCCGCACCATTGCCCGGTGCGCACAGGCCGAAAGCGCGCAGCACCCGTTAGTGCGCCTGGCTGCGGTCTCCATGCGCCGCGCAGCCGACCAGAAGCCGCTGGACATTGAAATGCTCACCCAGTGGCTGTCTTTGCGGGCGGCGCTGGACTACTTGCGCATTGACCCGCTCAAGGTCGATGTGGGTAAGGTGGCCGATGCCATGGGCGCGGCCTACGCCGAGCGACACAAAATTCTGCCGGTGGTGGTGACTCCGAGTGAAGTTACCGTGGCGACTGCCGAGCCTTTTATTACCGACTGGGTTGCCGAGGTGGAGCGCCAGAGCCGCCGCAGTGTCAAGCGCGTGGTGGCCAGCCCGCAAGAAATCACCCGCTACACCGCCGAGTTTTATGCGTTGGCCAAGAGCGTACGCGCCGCCAGCAAATCGGGCGTGAACAACGGGGCCAGCTTTGAGCAGCTGGTGGAGCTGGGCAAGAGCAACAAGCAACTCGACGCCAATGACCAGGGCGTGGTGCAGGTGGTGGACTGGCTGTGGCAATACGCCTTCGACCAGCGCGCCAGCGATATTCACCTGGAGCCCCGACGCGAGCAGGGCGTGATCCGCTTCCGTATCGACGGCGTGCTGCACCCGGTCTACCAAATGCCCATGGGCGTGCTCAACGCCATGACCGCGCGCATCAAGCTGCTGGGCCGCATGGATGTGATTGAGAAGCGCCGCCCGCAGGACGGCCGCATCAAGACCCGCAACCCGCGCGGTGATGAAATTGAAATGCGTATCTCCACCTTGCCCACCGCGTTTGGCGAGAAGATGGTGATGCGTATTTTTGACCCCGACAACGCGGTCAAAGACCTCGACGCCTTGGGTTTCAGTAGCCACGACGCCACGCGCTGGGAGCAACTGGTCAAGCGCCCGCACGGCATCATTCTGGTGACCGGCCCCACCGGCTCCGGCAAAACCACCACGCTGTACTCCACGCTCAAGCGGGTGGCCACCGAAGAGGTGAACGTGAGCACGGTGGAAGACCCGATCGAAATGATCGAACCGTCCTTTAACCAGACCCAGGTGCAGCCTCAGCTGGACTTCGGTTTCCCGCAGGGGCTGCGAGCCCTCATGCGGCAGGACCCCGACATCATCATGGTGGGCGAAATCCGAGACCTGGAGACGGCCGAGATGGCCGTGCAGGCCGCGCTCACCGGCCACCTGGTGTTCAGCACCTTGCACACCAACGACGCACCCTCGGCGGTCACGCGCTTGATGGAGCTGGGTATTCCGCCTTACCTCATCAACGCCACGCTTCTGGGCGTGCTGGCGCAGCGCCTGGTGCGCACGCTGTGCAAGCAGTGCAAGGTGCGCGACGAAGATGCCAGCCGCGAGGCGCTGGGCGACATGGTCAAACCCTGGCAGATCAATGGGGGCTACAAGCCCTACAAAGCGGTCGGCTGTGTGGACTGCCGGATGACGGGCTACATGGGCCGCATGGGTTTGTACGAATTGCTTGTGGTCACAGAAGGTTTCAAATCGCGGGTGAGCGGTGAGCCGGGTATCGATGCCTTGCGCCGCCAGTCTATTGCCGATGGCATGCGACCACTCCGGCTGGCCGGAGCCCTCCGGGTTGCGGAGGGCGTCACCGTGATGGAGGAGGTGATGTCGGCCACACCACCGCTCAATGGTTAGAACGTTTTAATTTAGAGGCAGAATCGCCCGCTGGTTTAACTTGGAGACAGACAGTGAATATAAAAAGCCAAAAAGACTTTTTCTCGGGACTCATGTTTATCGTGGTCGGTGGCGCCTTTGCTATTGGAGCTAACGGCTACACCATAGGCACTGGAGCCCGCATGGGCCCGGGCTACTTCCCCCTGGTGCTGGGTGTATTGCTCGCCATCCTGGGCGTTGCCATCACCTTCACCTCGATGGTGGTGGAAACCGAAGATGGCGACAAGATTGGCCGCTTCG
>NZ_JAAFIX010000016.1 GCF_013297935.1 Rhodoferax sp.
TTGGGTGAGTTCGCGCTCACACGTACTTTCAAGGGTCACCCTGCGGACAAAAAAGTCCAGAAGAAATAAGGAGGTGACCATGGAAACTCGTGCAACCCTTCGTGGCGTCCGTTTGTCTGTTGACAAAGGTCGTCTGGTCGCGGACCTGATTCGCGGCAAGAAAGTTGATCAAGCTCTGAACATCTTGCAATTCACACAGAAAAAAGCTGCTGTGATCATCAAGAAGGTTCTTGAGTCCGCAATTGCCAACGCCGAACACAACGACGGCGCTGACATCGACGAATTGAAGGTTACGACCATCTACGTCGAACAAGGTGCTTCGCTGCGTCGCTTCACTGCGCGCGCTAAGGGCCGTGGCAATCAAATCCGTAAACCCACGTGCCACGTGTACGTGACGGTTGGAAACTGAAAGAGGCCAGGAAGATATGGGACAAAAAATCCACCCAACCGGCTTTCGTTTGGCGATCAGCCGCAACTGGTCTTCTCGCTGGTACGCAAGCAACCGTGATTTCGCCGGCATGTTGTCGGAAGACATCAAGGTTCGCGAGTACCTGAAGGCCAAACTGAAGAACGCTTCGGTCTCGCGCATTCTGATTGAGCGTCCTGCCAAGAACGCACGTATCACTATTTTCTCGGCACGTCCGGGTGTAGTGATCGGCAAGAAAGGCGAAGACATCGAGAACTTGAAGCGTGACCTCGGCAAGCAATTGGGCGTGCCAGTCGCAGTGAACATCGAAGAGGTGCGCAAGCCTGAAATCGATGCGAAGCTGATCGCTGACAGCATCACCCAGCAGCTCGAAAAGCGCATCATGTTCCGCCGTGCCATGAAGCGCGCCATGCAAAACGCTATGCGTTTGGGCGCTCTGGGCATCAAGATCATGTCGTCCGGTCGTTTGAACGGTATCGAAATCGCACGTACCGAGTGGTACCGTGAAGGCCGCGTGCCTTTGCACACACTCCGGGCAGATATCGACTACGGTACTTCCGAAGCCAAGACAACATACGGCATCATTGGCGTGAAGGTCTGGGTCTACAAGGGTGATACCTTGGGCCGTAACGATCTGCCAGCCGCAGTTGAGCCACGCGCTGAAGAAGAGCGTCGTCCTCGCGGCCCACGCCGTGATGACCGCGGTGCACGCCCAGGCGCAGCACCTCGTGGCGCTCGTCGTCCGGTCGGCAGCAATGCCGCTCCCGCTGATGGCAGCGACAAGCCCGCTGAAGCACTTGGTGCTGACGCTAAAACCGCCGTTAAGCGCGTTCGCAAAGTCGCCGCGCCAGCTGCAGCAGCTGACGGTAAAGGAGAATAAACATGTTGCAACCCGCTCGCCGGAAATACCGCAAAGAGCAAAAGGGCCGTAACACAGGAGTCGCGACACGAGGAAGCTCGGTCGCCTTCGGTGACTTCGGTCTGAAATGTACTGACCGCGGCCGTCTGACGGCTCGCCAGATCGAAGCTGCACGTCGTGCAATTTCCCGTCACGTGAAGCGTGGTGGTCGTATCTGGATCCGCGTGTTCCCTGATAAGCCGATTTCCCAAAAGCCTGCTGAAGTGCGTATGGGTAACGGTAAAGGTAACCCGGAGTACTACGTGGCTGAAATCCAGCCTGGCAAGATCGTGTTTGAGATCGTCGGTGTTCCCGAAGAACTCGCTCGCGAAGCTTTCCGCTTGGCCGCTGCGAAATTGCCTCTGCGTACGACATTTGTCAGCCGCATGATCGGCCAGTAATTCAGGAGATATCGAAATGACGAAAGCTGCTGAACTGCGCCAAAAAGACGTTGCCGGCCTGAAGGACGAAGTGAAAGCTTTGCAAAAAGCCCACTTCGGACTGCGTATGCAAAAAGCCACGCAACAAATCAACAACACCGCTTCGTTGCGCTCTGCGCGCCGCGATATTGCTCGTGCCAAGACTATTCTTGTGCAAAAGCAAAGCGCTGAAAAATCCGCCAAATAAGGAGCGATAAATGACGGAAGCTAAAAAATCCCTCAAGCGCACCTTGGTTGGCAAGGTGGTCAGCGACAAGCGTGCTAAGACAGTGACAGTGCTGATCGAGCGTCGTGTTAAGCACGAGCTCTACGGCAAGATTGTTGCGAAATCCAGCAAGTACCACGCCCATGACGAAAAGGGTGAGTACAAGTTGGGGGACGTGATCGAAATCACTGAAAGCAAGCCAATCTCCAAAACCAAAAACTGGGTTGCGACCCGTTTGGTAGAGAAGGCAGCTGCAGTTTAAGTCTTTAAGACCTGAGCTAGCAGCTAAAGAGAAAAC
Source organism: Rhodoferax sp. (assembly GCF_013297935.1). Lineage (GTDB taxonomy): Bacteria > Pseudomonadota > Gammaproteobacteria > Burkholderiales > Burkholderiaceae_C > Allorhodoferax. The sequence goes on from NZ_JAAFIX010000016.1 coordinate 2,269, forward strand.
GGCCCACAATGTGGGCCGTTTTCATTGGTGGTTACTTTTTGCATTAGGAGCAAACATGATTCAAGTAGGCGACGTACTTCCAGAAACAACGCTCATGGAATATTCGGAAGTAGAGGGCGAGGGCTGCAGCATCGGACCCAATCCGGTTTCCGTAGCAAAGGCCACTGCGGGCAAGACCATCGCACTCTTTGCTTTGCCTGGTGCATTCACCCCGACCTGCTCCGCAAAACATGTTCCCGGGTATGTCAAAAGCGCAGAGGCTTTCCAGTCGGCTGGTATTGACGAAATCTGGTGCGTGAGTGTGAACGACGCGTTTGTGATGGGCGCTTGGGCACGCGATCAAAAGACCGGAACCAAAGTGCGCATGTTGGCCGATGGCGACGCTGCATTCGCGAAGGCAACTGGCCTGACGCTAGATCTGACCGGCAAAGGCCTGGGCCTGCGTTCCAACCGTTATTCGATGTTGGTCAAGGACGGTAAAGTCGCCACCTTGAATATTGAAGGCCCCGGCAAATTCGAAGTCAGTGACGCAGCCACTCTGCTGGCACAAGCGAAGGCCTAAGGCCTCTAGCGGGTCGAATCAGAGTTCGGCCCGCAGGTAGTGTGCCCCTGCTATCGGATTGAAGTAGTACGGGGGCACTTCCACAAAGCCCAGTTCCGCATACAGAGCTCTCGCACTTTCCATGTCGTTCAGCGTGTCCAGCAACACGCAGTCGTACCCCATGGTGCGCGCAGATTCCAAAACGCCCTCTGCTAACACCCGGCCCAGCCCGAGCCTGCGGTATTTGGGGCGAACATAGAGTCGTTTCATTTCAGATGCGTTGGCATAGTCCACGTTGTCCAAAGGACGCAGAGCGCAACAGCCTGCCCACGCACCCTCAATTTCTGCAATCAGCAGGGCGCCACGTGGGGCTGCGTACTCGCCCGGCAAGGTCGACAGCTCGGACTCAAAATTCTGAAAACACAGATCCACGCCGAGACTCTCTGCATATTCGCTAAAGAGATGACGCACCTCCGCCAACAATTCTGGCGTATCAGCGAGCCGGAGGCGGGGCGTAGAGAGAGCATTTTGGGTTGTCATACGGCACAAGAGTCGAAGGGGAGACGTTTTCACCGCTCGCAGACTGGCAATGTATCACCCCCACCCTATCAGGTGCCTTGCAACAAAAAAGCCGCGCAGCCAAGCGAAAGATCAGGATTCCTGCAAAAGTGACTCAATCAAACGGTGAAGCTCTTTGAAGTCGGGCTGACCCACATAGCGCTTCACAATATCGCCCCGCTTGTTCACTAAGTAGCTAGTGGGCGTTAAGGTCACTTCACCCCAGGACTTTGCAATCGCACCGGTGTTGTCAATCGCCACGTCAAACGGGAGCTTTCGGGTCTGCGCAAAGTTTACAACGTAGCTCGGCGGATCGTAGGCCATGGCCACCGCCACCATGCCGTACCCCTTGCCCTTGAACTTTTCATACGTCTCTATCATGTGCGGCATTTCAGCGACACAGGTGGTGCAACTTGTGGCCCAGAAGTTCACCAAGGTCACCTGTCCCTTTAAATCGTAGGTGGTCTTGGTGGAGCCGTCCAAAAGTACGAAGGTAGAAGCCGGGGCAGCTTTGCTATCGCCGACCCAAAAAGCACCTCCGGCTACCAAGCAAGCCGCTACGATTACACCCAACACCATTTGTTTTTTCATACGCAGGACTTTTTACTATGGACCGCAGACAGTTTACGACGCTCACCCTATTCGGAACAACGCTGTTCAGCGCCGCAATGCAACAGGCGCATGCGCTGAGTCTCTCAGACCTCTCCAATGCTGACGCGGGCAAGGGACTCAAGACAGCACTCGAAAAAGGAGCCTCAGCAGCCATTGCGCAACTGGGCGCAGTGGATGGATTCCTTGGCAACGAAAAAGTTCGAATTGCTTTGCCGGGCTACCTGGAAGACGCGGCGAAGCTGATGCGCACGTTCGGCCAAGGCGCAAAGGTCGATGAGCTAGTAACATCCATGAACCGCGCAGCTGAGACCGCGGTACCGATGGCGAAAGACGTCTTGATGAAAGCAGTCCAAGGCATGTCGGTACAGGATGCCAAAGGCATTCTCTCCGGCGGCGATACGGCGGTCAGCCAGTTCTTTGCTGAAAAAACCCGCAGCCCTTTGGGAACCAAGTTTTTGCCCATCGTGACCCAAGCCACGGCCAAGGTCGGTCTGGCAGACAAGTACAACCAGGTCGCGGGCCGCGCCTCAGATCTGGGCTTGATGAAAAAAGAAGATGCCAATATTCAGCAATATGTCACCGCCAAGGCGCTGGACGGCCTGTACCTGATGATCGGTGAAGAAGAAAAGAAAATCCGGCAGAACCCGGTAGCCTACGGAAGCAGCATCCTGACGAAGGTCTTCGGCACCCTGAAATGATCCAACGCACGTCCGTGAAGTTGGCTGTGCTACTGGGTGCAGCCGCCCTGTTGAGTGCCTGCACTCCGACCATGAACTGGCGCAAGGTGCCGTTGGGCGATGTGGGGTTCAACCTGCCCTGCAAGCCCGACAGTGCTACCCGCAAACAACAGATCGGCGCACAAACCGTCTCACTGGACGTGACCGGATGTGAGGCCGGTGGAGCATTATTTGCGGTGAGCCATGTAGCACTTGCCTCTGCCGAAAGTCACGTCGGCTTGCAGAAAGCATGGCAGCAGCAGACACTGCAGTCCATGCGCGCCCATACGGTCGGCGCTGAAGCCTGGGCCCCGCCACCGTGGGGCAGCCATGCCAAAGCCATGAGCGCCACAGGAACTGATCCGCGGGGGCAAGTGGTCAAAGCGCACTTGATATGGTTTCTGCGCGGGCAGCACCTCTACCATCTCGCCATTTATACACCGAGCCTATCGCCCGAATGGGCACTCACATTTACCGAAGACCTGACCCCGCTATGACCTCCATGCCCCGCCACAAGGTGATAGCCATATTCTTTGCATTCGCATTTGCCTACTTTTTATCCGCGCTCATTCGCGCGATTACAGCCACGATAGCGCCCACCTTGGTCGCCGAGTTTCAGTTGCAATCTGCAGACCTCGGCTTACTGGCCGGCGGGTACTTTCTGGGTTTTGCGGCGATGCAACTCCCCTTGGGCAAATGGCTGGACAGCCATGGCCCCCGCAAGGTTGAGACACTTTTCCTCGGCGTTGCCTTGGCGGGTTGTCTTGCCTTCTCGCAAGCGGATGGGTTTACCGGTCTTCTATTCGCCCGGATTTTGTGCGGTGTGGGCGTGTGTGCCTGTCTGATGGCGGCACTGACGGGCTACCGGCGCTGGTTTGCCCCGGAGCAACTCATGCGAGCTAATTCGTGGATGTTGATGGTGGGCGCCTTCGGCATGGTGGCCTCCACCCTGCCGGTGCAGTGGCTGCTGCCAGCTATCGGCTGGCGTGGTATTTTTCTGGCTTTGGCCGGCTTGATGCTCATCAGCATGCTCCTCATTACATGGCAAATCCCGGCGTGGTCACCCCCAAGCCCGGTGGCGGGCGGACCGTCTCCCGCGTCGGGATACGGTGAAGTGTGGCGCAGCACTTACTTCCGGTCGCTGGCCCCCTTGGGCTTTGTCAACTACGGCGGACTGGTCGCAATGCAAACCCTGTGGGCAGGCCCTTGGATGACCAAAGTGGCGGGCTACACCCCGGCGCAAGCGGCGAGCGGGCTCTTCTGGCTGAACGTCGCCATGCTGCTGGCCTATTGGCTTTGGGGCCTGGCCAACCCATGGTTGGCGCGCAAGGGTCACACCGCCGAAAAACTGATTCGCTGGTGGATGCCTCTGAGTTTTGTGATGCTTGCTATATTAATCATAGCTGGGTCCGCAATATCTATATGGGCTGCAGTCATATTTGCTTTGTATTGCGTGAGTTCTACGGTCGCCGCACTTGCCCAGCCGGCGGTGGGTATGGCATTCCCCGCAGCACTGGCCGGCCGCGCGCTCTCTGCCTACAACCTCGTGATTTTTGCAGGGGTGTTCGCCGTGCAGTGGGGTATCGGCTTGTTGCTCGATGTACTCAAGTCGCTGGGGCTGACAGAAGTGCTTGCCTACCAGGCGACCTTTGGGGTCTTTGGCGTGGCAAGCGTCGTGGCCTATCTGGTGGCGTGCCGGGCAAAGACGCCATAATGAACCCCAACCCTGAAGCTCTATGAACACCGGCATCCTCATCATCGCCCACGCCCCTCTTGCCAGTGCATTGCGGGCCTGCGTCTTGCATGTGTACCCTGATGCAGGTGAAGGCATCATCGCACTGGACGTGCCCGCCAATGAGAACCCCGACGTCACCCGCGCAGCCGCCAAGACCCTGCTCAGCCGCTTGGGCACCGCGCACGCACTCGTTTTGACCGATGTGTTCGGCGCGACCCCCTGCAACATCGCCCAAAAGGTGGTGGACGGGCATCAGTCCAAGCTGGTGGTGGGGGTAAATCTCCCTATGCTGCTGCGCACCGTCAACTACCGCCATGAGCCGCTCGATGTCCTCGTTACACGTGCCTTGGCGGGCGGTGCCCAGAGCATCATGCAGGTTGCCGTGACTGCACCGCAAAACCAACATCGCAAAACCCATGATCAGCACCAACACGACCATAGTCAATAAACTGGGCCTGCACGCGCGGGCCTCGGCCAAACTCACCAAACTCGCCGGTAGCTTTCCCTGCGAGGTCTGGATGTCCCGCGGCGAGCGCCGAGTGAATGCCAAGAGCATCATGGGTGTCATGATGCTGGCAGCTGGCATCGGCTCGGAAATCACCCTGGAAACCAACGGCGAACGCGAGCAAGAGGCCATGGACGCCCTGCTGGCCTTGATCAGCGACAAATTCGGCGAAGGCGAATGACCTTTTCAGTCCACGGTCTCGCCGTCTCCCGCGGCATCGCCATCGGGCGCGCCGTGCTGGTTGCGTCCAGCCGGATGGATGTGGCCCACTACTTCATCAAGCCGGACGAAGTGGAGGCCGAAATTGCCCGTGTGCGGGCGGGCCGCGATGCGGTGGTCGAAGAAATCTACCGGCTCCAGACCAGCATCAGCCGCATGGGCCCCAAAGAAGCGCCCACCGAATTGGCGGCGCTGCTCGACGTTCACCTGATGCTCTTGCAGGACGAAGAGTTGGTGGGTGGCGTCAAGCACTGGATCACCGACCGCCTGTACAACGCGGAGTGGGCCTTAACCACGCAGCTGGAAATCATTGCCCGCCATTTCGATGAAATGGAAGACGCCTACCTGCGCGAGCGCAAGGCGGACATGGAGCAGATCTGTGAGCGCGTCTTGCGGGCCATGAAGGGCACCCAGTCCCCGGTTCTGCCTGCCCAGTCACGCCCGGGCCGAAAAGGTGCGCAACAAGACTTGTTGCTCGACGACACGGTGGATGTGCCGTTGGTGCTCATTGCCCACGACCTGTCGCCTGCCGACATGCTGCAATTCAAGCAAAGCGTGTTCGCCGGTTTTATTACCGACGTGGGGGGCAAGACCTCCCACACCGCCATCGTGGCGCGCAGTATGGATATTCCTGCCGTCGTGGGCGCACGCACTTGCAGCCAACTCGTGCGCCAAGACGACTGGGTCATCATCGACGGCGATGCGGGGGTGGTCATCGTCGACCCCTCGCCCATCATCCTCGCGGAATATGGCTTCAAACAGCGCCAGGGAGAGCTGGAGCGTGGCCGTCTGCAGCGCTTGTTGCACACTCCCGCCATCACGATGGATGACGAAAAAATCCAGCTCCTGGCCAACATTGAAATGCCGGAAGACGCCCACGTTGCCCTCAAAGCGGGTGCCTTGGGCGTTGGACTTTTTCGCAGCGAGTTTCTGTTCATGGGGCGCTATGGCCAACTGCCTGACGAAGAGGAGCAATACCTCGCTTACAAAAAAGCGGTCGAAGGCATGGAGGGGCTGCCAGTCACCATCCGCACGGTGGATGTGGGGGCCGACAAGCCCTTGGACGAGTCGGTCCATGACGACGCGCACCTGAACCCCGCTTTGGGGCTGCGCGCCATCCGCTGGAGCTTGGCCGAGCCTGCCATGTTCCTGACGCAGCTGCGTGCCATTTTGCGGGCCGCGGCCCACGGCAAGGTCCGTCTCTTGATACCGATGCTGGCGCATGCCAGTGAGATCCGGCAGACCCTCGCGCACATCGAGCGTGCCCGTGCCCAACTGGACCGGCGCGGGGCGGTCTACGGCCCGGTGCAGCTGGGCGCCATGATCGAGATTCCGGCAGCGGCCCTGAGCCTGCCCTTGTTCTTGAAGTACTTCGACTTCTTGTCGATCGGTACCAACGATCTGATCCAGTACACCTTGGCCATTGACCGGGCCGACGAGTCTGTGGCCCACCTCTATGACCCCATGCACCCGGCGGTACTGCGGCTGGTGGCCGACACCATTGCCGAGTGTCGCGCCCAGGGCAAGGATGTGAGTGTGTGCGGGGAGATGGCCGGTGATGTCACGCTGACCCGCCTGTTGCTAGGCCTGGGTTTGCGCAGCTTCTCCATGCACCCCGCGCAAATTCTGGCAGTCAAGCAAGAGATTCTGCGCTCGGACACCAGCAAACTCGCGGTCTGGGCCCAGCGTGTGCGCACGGCCGAAGACCCTGCACTGGAGATGTCGAACAGCCACATCTAGAGTGGGCTAGTCTTGGATTTTGCTATTGTTTTGGTAGCTGCTTGCGCATATTCTGTGAGGGCTGGTGGTACTTTTCGCTATATTACGGCTTGGCGCGCGAACCCAGCACGGCGGCGCCCACGATCATGACAGCCGCCAGTGCCACGCTGGCGCTGGGCCACTCGCCGCGCATCCAGAGCAGGCCCAGGGTGGAGAGCAGCGGCGTCAGAAATGACAACACGCCGATGGTGCGCGCATCCCCGCGCTTCAGCGCCGCATCCCACAGGTAAAACGCGCCGCCCAAGGGGCCCAAGCCCAAAGCCGCGAGCAGCTGCCAATCGTGTGCGCTCAGCGTGACGGATGGCTCCAGGAGCGCGTGGCACAGCAGCGAGAGCAGCCCCGACACCAGCCCGAACAGGCCGATGGCCGCATTCGGAAAGGGCGGCACCCGCTGCGTCAGCAGCGAATAGCTCGCCCAGACGAATGCAGACGCCATGGCCGGCAGGTAACCCCAGGCCCAACCGCCCATGTCGCTACCCGCACCGCGGCCACCCAGAATGGCCAGCGCAGCACCTGCAAAGCCCAGTAAGGCTGCGGCCACGTGCAGCACACGCAGGCGCATACCGGGCAGAAACAGCGGGGCCATCAGCACAATGCCCAGCGGCCACAGGTAGTTCACCAGATTGGCCTGTACCGGCGGCGCATGGCGCAGGGCGATAAACAGCAAAAAGTGAAATCCGAACAGCCCGTACACCCCCAGTGCCAAGGTGGCGGCGGGCACCTTCCATTCGCTTACCCGCCCACGCGACAGCACCAGGCCAATCACGCTGCCGATGACCAGGCCCACTCCCGTGAGCAGAAACGGCGGCACATGGCCCAGAGAGACTCCCAAGGGAGCTAGGCTGCCCCAAAGGGCGATGGCGGCAAGCGCGAGCAGAGAAGCGTTCATTCCCTCAAGCTTACCGGCACCAGTTCACTGTCTGTCAACACCCACTCAGGCCAGGCGCTGGTTGGTGGAAGGGCGCTTCCAAAGGTTGATGCCGCCGTCCACCGCGTGCCCGTCAATCGCAGCCAGCTCGTCGGCGCTGAAGCTCAGGTTGCTCATGGCACCCACCAGGTCCACGATCTGCTCCGGCTTGCTGGCCCCGATCAAAGCGGAGGTGACGCGTGCATCGCGCAGCACCCAGGCCGTGGCCATTTGCGCCAGGCTCTGGCCGCGGGCTTGGGCGATGTCGTTCAGGGCGCGCACATGTTTGAGGTTTTGCTCGCTCAGGTGGTCCTGCTTGAAGGAGCTACCGCCGGGACGGTTGATGCGCGCATCCGCAGGCACGCCATTCAGGTACTTGTTGGTCAGCAGTCCTTGGGCCAGCGCACTGAACGCGATGCAGCCCATGCCGGTGTCGTCCAGGGCGTCCAGCAGGTCCTCTTCGATCCAGCGGTTCATCAGGCTGTACGAGGGCTGGTGGATCAGCATGGGCACACCCATGCTCTTGAGGATGGCGGCCGCCTCGCGGGTCTTAGTGCCCGAGTAGCTGCTGATGCCGGCGTAGAGGGCCTTGCCTTGCTGCACGGCGGTGGCCAGCGCACCCATGGTTTCTTCGAGCGGGGTGTCGGGGTCAAAACGGTGGCTGTAGAAAATGTCCACATAGTCCAAGCCCATGCGCTTCAAACTCTGGTCCAGGCTGGCCAGCACATATTTGCGCGAACCGCCGCCCTGGCCGTAGGGGCCTGGCCACATGTCGTAACCGGCCTTGCTGGAGATGATCAGCTCGTCGCGGTAAGGCATGAAGTCGCGACGCAGGTGCTCGCCGAAGTTGGTCTCGGCGCTGCCGTAGGGCGGGCCATAGTTGTTGGCCAGGTCAAAGTGGGTGATGCCTAAATCGAACGCCGTGCGCAACATGTCGCGCTGGGCCTGGAAGGGTGTGGCATCCCCGAAGTTGTGCCACAGGCCCAGCGACACCGCCGGGAGTTTGAGGCCACTTTTGCCGCAGGTGCGGTAAGGGACACGTCCGTCATATCGGTCGGAGGCTGCGTGGTACATGATGTGTTTGGTGCGTGAAAGTGACAACTGAGGATCGCTATTTTTGTTCATTTTTTATGCGCTTAAATTCACAAGCGGAATGCCCCGATTTCTGTCGATGTCACGGGAGGTGAAGTCGGTCTCCCTGCATACTCCACGCCATGAACTTGAACGAATCCGACATGAAAGTACAAGAGCCCCGGCTCTGGAGCAGCGACGGCTGGACGGCCCGCGTGGTGAAAAATGAAGACGACGACGGCTGGGCCGTGGCTATGACGGCTGACGGCGCTTCCGAGCCTGCGCTGGTGGGCCCTTGGACCATGGGCCGCGACAAAAAGAACCCCAAGCCGCTGGACCAGAGCGCTTTCTTGACGCTGGTGAAAACCGCGCGCGAATTTGTGCGGCGCAGCGAGCAGCAGCTGCACGCCAGCCTGCACCAAAGCATGGAGGTGGCGGCCGGGGAGGGGCGGGTCAGGGTCTATCTGGACATTGAGCCCGACGAAGAGAATCCCACCGCCACATTGACGGCGCGCGACGAGGGCGACGACCTGTTGGCACAGGTCAAGGTGTCACCCACATTCAAGCTCAGCCGCGCCAGCGCGGTGGCCTGGGTGGAGGGTGGCTACGCCAAGCCTTGAAGTAAAAATAGCTGCTAGCGCACAGTAGATGAGCGCTAGCAGCTATCAAATTAGTAGCAATCTGGATCTCAGGCGGCGGGCGCACCCATGGCGTGGCCGGCCTGCACATCTGCGTGGTAGCTGGAGCGCACCATCGCACCTACTGCGGCGTGTTTGAAGCCCATTTTGTAGGCCTCTTCTTCAAACATTTTGAAGGTGTCGGGGTGCACATAGCGGCGGACCGGCAGGTGGCTGGTGCTGGGTGCTAGGTATTGCCCGATGGTCAGCATCTCGATGTTGTGAGCGCGCATGTCGCGCATGACTTCGAGAATTTCTTCGTCGGTCTCGCCCAAGCCGACCATCAAGCCGCTCTTGGTGGGCACATCCGGGAACAGCGCCTTGAATTTTTTGAGCAGGTTGAGCGAGAACTGGTAGTCCGAGCCCGGGCGCGCTTCTTTGTAGAGGCGGGGAATGGTTTCCAGGTTGTGGTTCATCACATCCGGTGGTGCGGCTTTCAGGATTTCCAGGGCGCGGTCATCACGGCCGCGGAAGTCGGGCACCAGCACCTCGATTTGTGTCTTGGGAGACAGCTCGCGCGTTTTGCGGATGCACTCCACAAAGTGGCCGGCTCCGCCGTCGCGCAGGTCGTCGCGGTCCACGCTGGTGATCACCACGTAATTGAGTTTGAGCTGGGCAATGGTCTTGGCAAGGTTGTCGGGCTCATTCACATCCAGCGGGTCAGGACGGCCGTGGCCCACATCGCAGAAGGGGCAGCGGCGGGTGCACTTGTCGCCCATGATCATGAAGGTGGCTGTGCCCTTGCCGAAGCATTCGCCAATGTTGGGGCAGCTGGCTTCTTCGCACACGGTCACCAGTTTGTTGGCGCGCAGTGTCTCTTTGATTTCATAGAAGCGGGTGGTCGGGCTGCCGGCCTTGACGCGGATCCAGTCCGGCTTCTTGAGCATTTCACCTGCTTGAACCTTGACTGGAATGCGCGCCAGCTTGGCCTGCGCTTTTTGCTTAGCCAGCGGGTTGTAGTCCGCAGTCGATTGGGCTTCACGCACGGTCGGGTTGGCGGTGCTGTGTTCGCGCTTGGTGTCGAGTGAGGTATCGCTTTGGCTCATGGTGTGGCGTCTCTGCTGCAGGGTCGTGGACCCGGGCGCACCTTAGGGTGCAAGGTAAGTGGCGAGTTTTTGGCCCAGTACATCAGCGGCATCTTGCCAGCTGACTTGAACCCCGATTGTAGAAAGGTCTATGGTCTGCAGCTGTGTGTAGCCACATGGGTTGATACGGGAGAAGGGCTCCAGGTCCATGGCTACATTCAACGCAACCCCGTGGTAGCTGCAATTGCGGCTGACCTTGATGCCAAGTGCAGATATTTTGCCCAGACCCGTGAAATCCGGATCGGCCGATCCCTCAACACCCCGTTGCGGGCGCTGCGCCAAAGGGCTGTGCCCGCTGGGGTCTTCCAAGCGGACGTAAATGCCCGGTGCACCCGCCACGCGGTGACCCGTGACACCAAAATGAAGCAAGGTCTTGATGACGGATTCCTCGATACGGTAGACATATTCTTTGACGAAATAGCCTGCACGCTTGAGGTCGATCATCGGGTAGCCCATGACCTGGCCGGGGCCGTGGTAGGTGACTTGTCCGCCCCGATTGGTTTGCACCACCGGAATGTCGCCCGGCATAAAAATATGCTCGGGCTTGCCCGCCAAGCCCTGGGTGAAGACGGGTGGGTGCTCACAAATCCATAGCTGGTCCGGCACATCTGATGCGAGCCCAACAGCCCTTTCATGGGTAAATCGTTGCATGGCCTCGTAGGTTGGCACATAGTCCAACCGGCCACGCTGCTGTAAGTCGATGGCCACGGCCTACAACACCACTTTCACCATGGGGTGCGTGGAGAGCGTGCGGTAGAGTTCATCCAGCTGCTCCCGGCTGGTGGCGGTCACCGTGATGGTGACGCCCAGGTAGTTGCCGCCCTTGCTCTCGCGCAGCTCAATGGTCGTGGCGTCGAATGCGGGATCAAACTGCGACGCAATCATGCTGATGGCATGCACGAGGCCATCCACTTTATGGCCCATGACTTTGATGGGGAAAAGCGAGGGGTACTCAATCAGGGAGTCGGCCCGGGAAATTTCAGGGGTGTTGCTTGGGGGGAGTGTGGTGGCCATGCTCGCGCCTTTCAAAGGTTGACCGCGGTTCATCAGGTCGGGTGCTGGTAGGCCGCCTTGACCGCAATCTTGTAGTGATTCGGGATTATCGCTTTCGCGAAGAGATGGGGTGCAGCAGTCGCTGTTTAAGCTTACGGGCGGCTGATGATGTCGGCTTTTTGTGTAATTGCCGGTGCGGACGGGTTTCTACGTATAATCAGAGGCTGTGCGTTGAACCGGGCAACAATCTGAGTGCGTTTTTGACAATGACAATACCGCATCCGAAGAATGTTGTTTCTAGCGCCGACAACCCAGATGGGGTGTTGGAAGAAGAGTTCAAGCCCCTGACGGCTGCAGAAGCTCTGCAGTGGCGGAGGCGCAATCCTCCTGTGTCGCCATGGCGTGTTATCAGCATGCAGTGCGTGGTGGCTCTGTTGGTGGCGTTGATTGCATTGGCTGGTTTTGGATTCGCTGCTGGCGTATCCGCGCTGTACGGTGCTTTGGCGGTGATTGTTCCTGCTGCAGCTTTGGCGCGTGGCATGGGCAGGCAAGCCGGAGTTCGGGATTCCGGGGCGGCGTTTTTGGGTTTTGTGGTTTGGGAGGTGGTGAAGGTTGTGTTGACGGTAGCGATGCTGCTGGCGGCGCCCAAGCTGGTTCCCGGACTGAATTGGTTGGCACTTGTGGCTGGCTTCGTGGTGACGATGAAGGTGTATTGGGTGGCCGCGTGGCTGCAGAGCAAGCACCCCATCCCGCTGTAATTTTTTGAATTTTGGTGACATATGGCTTCTGAAAACGCTGAAACCCATGCCCCATCCGCTGGTGAATACATCCAGCACCACTTGCAACATCTGCAAAAGAACTTTGACTTCGAAAGTGTCAAGCAAACCAATATTGTGGACTTCAGTCTGTTCAATTTGGATTCGGTGTTCTTCTCGGTGGTTTTGGGTATTCTGGGCTGCTTTCTGTTGTGGAATGCTGCACGCAAAGCCACTTCTGGCGTACCCGGCCGTTTCCAAGCTGCAGTCGAAATTTTGTCTGAAATGGTGGAGAACCAGGCTAAGGGCGTGATTCACAATGCCACCAGCCGCAAGTTGATTTCCCCCTTGGCGCTGACTGTGTTCGTCTGGATCTTCCTGATGAACGCCATGGACATGTTGCCTGTGGATTTGATCCCCGCAATCTGGCACTCGGTTGGTCCTGCAATGGGCTTCAAGGACTACATGCGTGTGGTTCCTACGGCTGATTTGTCCACCACGCTGGGTCTGTCGTGCTCTGTTTTGTTTGTCTGTCTGGTTTACAACATCAAGATCAAGGGTCTGGGTGGCTGGGCGCACGAACTGATTGCTGCTCCTTTTGGGGATCACTGGGCACTCTGGCCTGTGAACTTCTTGATGCAGATGATCGAATACCTTGCTAAGACCGTGTCCCATGGCATGCGGTTGTTTGGCAATATGTTTGCAGGTGAGTTGGTGTTCATGTTGATTGCCCTGATGGGTGGCGGCTGGGCGCTGTCGGCAACCGGCGTTGGTTTGGCCATTGGTCACATCATCGCGGGAACCGTGTGGACGCTGTTCCACATCCTCGTGATCACCTTGCAAGCCTTCATCTTTATGATGTTGACGCTGATCTACACAGGTCAAGCGCACGACGCACATTGATGTAACTTTTTCTCGCTTTCGTTTTCTTTTTCTTTTTCCACTAACTTTTAGGAGCTTCTCATGGAAAACATTCTCGGCCTCGTGGCACTGGCTTGCGGTTTGATCGTTGGTCTGGGCGCAATCGGCGCATCTATCGGTATCGCACTGATGGGCGGCAAGTTCCTGGAATCTTCTGCTCGTCAACCTGAATTGATGAACGAACTGCAAACCAAGATGTTCATCTTGGCTGGTCTGATCGACGCTGCGTTCTTGATCGGCGTTGCTATCGCTCTGCTGTTCGCGTTCGCAAACCCCTTCGTTCTGAAGTAAATAACGGCCCTTCACGTTAGAGAAGGAATCAAACCGTGAACATCAACGCTACCCTGTTCCTGCAGGCTATCGTTTTTGCGATCCTGGTGTGGTTCACGATGAAATTCGTGTGGCCCCCGATCACAAAAGCGCTGGACGAGCGGGCACAGAAAATCGCCGACGGACTAGCTGCCGCCGACAAGGCAAAGGCTGAACTGGCCTCTGCAAATAAGCGCGTAGAGGCTGAACTGGCCACATCGCGTAACGAAACTGCCACTCGCTTGGCGGATGCCGAGCGCCGTGCTCAAACGATCGTCGAAGAAGCCAAAGCTCGCGCTGCGGAAGAAGGCAATCGCATCATCGCTGCAGCGAAAGCTGAAGCCGAGCAGCAGTCCGTGAAGGCTCGTGACGCTCTGCGTGAACAGGTCGCCGCTCTCGCCGTCAAAGGCGCTGAGCAGATCCTTCGCAAAGAAGTCAATGCCGGCGTGCACGCAGATTTGCTGTCGCGCTTGAAGACTGAGCTGTAAGGGAATCACATGGCTGAACTTGCCACCATCGCCAGGCCCTATGCCGAAGCTTTGTACAAGGCTACGCAAGCGGATTCGACCGCTGCAGCTGTGTGGCTGGACGAACTTGCTGAAGTTGCGCGCAATAGCCAACTCCAGCAGTTTGCCGGCAATCCCAATAGCACCAACAACCAGGTTTTTGATCTGGTGTCCGGTGTTATCAAAGCTGCTTTGCCTGAGCAAGGAAAGAACTTCCTGCGCACTGTGATCGATAACGGACGCCTCGCGGCGCTGCCGGAAATCGCAGCCCAGTTCCGTGCACTGAAGAACGCCCAAGGCGGCTTTTCTGATGCTGTCGTTTACAGCGCTTTCCCGATCGATGCAGCTGCATTGTCGGAAGTGGCGGCTTCTCTCGAGAAGCGCTTCGGTCGCAAGCTCAACGTTTCCGTTGAGTTGGATGCCGAACTGATCGGCGGTATCCGCGTGGTGGTGGGTGACGAAGTTCTTGACACCTCTGTCAAGGCCCGTCTCGAACAAATGAAAGTGGCTCTTTCAGCGTAAGGCTTGGCCTTACTCTGACAGCCCAACCAAAGAAAGAAGGAAAGAGTCATGCAACTCAATCCCGCAGAAATTTCTGAATTGATCAAGAGCCGTATTGACGGTTTGTCCGCAAGCGCTGACATCCGCAACCAAGGCACCGTGGTTTCTGTGACCGACGGTATTTGCCGCATTCACGGTCTGTCCGACGTGATGCAAGGCGAAATGTTGGAATTCCCGGCTGGTAGCGATGGCTTGCCCACCTACGGCTTGGCCTTGAACCTCGAGCGCGACTCTGTCGGCGCCGTGATTTTGGGTGAGTACGAGCACATCTCCGAAGGCGACACTGTGAAGTGCACAGGTCGTATTCTGGAAGTGCCAGTGGGTCCTGAGTTGCGTGGCCGCGTGGTGAACGCTTTGGGTCAGCCTATCGACGGCAAAGGCCCGATTAACGCCAAGATGACCGACGTGATTGAAAAGGTGGCACCTGGTGTGATCGCCCGTAAATCCGTGGATCAGCCTATGCAGACCGGTCTGAAGTCTATCGACTCCATGGTTCCCGTCGGCCGCGGACAGCGCGAATTGATCATCGGCGACCGCCAGACCGGCAAGACAGCCGTGGCTATCGACGCCATCATCAACCAGAAGGGTCAGAACATGACCTGCGTCTACGTTGCGATCGGCCAAAAGGCTTCTTCGATCAAAAACGTGGTGCGCGCTTTGGAGCAAGCCGGTGCGATGGAATACACCATCGTGGTGGCTGCATCTGCTTCTGAATCTGCTGCGATGCAGTACGTTTCTGCGTACTCCGGTTGCACCATGGGCGAATACTTCCGCGACCGTGGCGAAGACGCCCTGATCGTGTACGACGATTTGTCCAAGCAAGCCGTGGCTTACCGTCAAGTGTCTTTGCTGTTGCGCCGCCCACCAGGCCGCGAAGCGTACCCTGGCGACGTGTTCTATCTCCACAGCCGTTTGCTGGAGCGTGCAGCGCGTGTGAACGCCGAGTACGTGGAAGCTTTCACCAAGGGCGCAGTGAAGGGTAAGACCGGTTCTTTGACCGCTCTGCCTATCATCGAAACCCAAGCCGGTGACGTGTCTGCTTTCGTGCCAACCAACGTGATTTCGATCACTGACGGCCAGATCTTCCTGGAAACCAGCCTGTTCAACGCCGGCGTACGCCCTGCGATCAACGCCGGTATCTCGGTGTCCCGCGTGGGTTCTGCTGCTCAGACCAAGGTTGTTAAGGGACAGTCCGGCGGTATCCGTAACGACTTGGCTCAGTACCGCGAATTGGCTGCGTTTGCGCAGTTCGCTTCTGATCTGGACGAAGCTACCCGCAAGCAGTTGGACCGCGGTGCTCGCGTGACCGAACTGCTGAAGCAAAAGCAATACAGCCCCCAGTCCATCAGCATCATGAGCGCATCGTTGTTCGCAGTGAACAAGGGCTTCATGGATGATGTGGAAGTCAAGAAGATCCTGGCTTTCGAGCACGGCCTTCATGCCTACCTCAAGGACAAGCACGCTGCCCTGTTGGCTAAGGTGGAAGACACCAAGGCTCTGGACAAGGACGCTGAAGCTGAATTGACTGCTGCTGTGGCCGCGTTCAAGAAGACTTTTGCTTGATTTCCACCTGATCACAAGGAGCCATTGATGGCAGCAGGCAAGGAACTACGCACAAAGATCAAATCGGTGGAGAACACCAAGAAGATCACCAAGGCCATGGAAATGATCTCGGTCTCCAAAATGCGCAAGGCGCAGGAGCGTATGCGCGCTGCCCGCCCTTACAGCACGAAGATCCGGGACATTGCAACTCATCTGGGACAAGCCAATCCTGAGTACGTGCACGACTTCATGAAGACCAACGAGGCGAAAGCTGTCGGTCTGATTGTGGTCACCACGGACAAAGGTTTGTGCGGCGGTCTCAATACCAACTTGTTGCGCCAAGTCACCGGCCAGTTGCGCGAAGCGCAAGCTGCCGGAAAGACCGCGAAAGCAGTTGCGATTGGTAGCAAGGGCCTCGGCTTTTTGAACCGTGTGGGTGCTCAAGTGGTGTCCCATGTGACCCATTTGGGTGATCGTCCTCACCTCGACAAGCTCATCGGGCCTGTCAAGGTGTTGATCGATGCCTACGTGAAGGGTGAAGTCAGCGCTGTCCATGTCTGCTACAACAAGTTTGTCAGCACCATGCGTCAGGAGCCGGTAGTGGAGCAGTTGCTTCCCTTGTCGGCCGCGCAGATGGCGGCAGATACCAAGGCAGACGGAAGTCAACACGCCTGGGACTATCTGTACGAGCCCGATGCACCTACTGTGATCGACGATTTGCTGGTCCGTTACGTGGAAGCGCTGGTATTCCAAGCTCTCGCAGAGAACATGGCATCGGAGCACGCAGCACGGATGGTTGCCATGAAGGCAGCCACTGACAATGCCGGTAACGTCATTGCCGAGCTCAAGCTCGTTTACAACAAGACCCGTCAGGCCGCAATTACCAAAGAGCTGTCTGAAATCGTGTCCGGCGCAGCTGCCATCAGCGGCTAAGCGAATTCAGAAATTATTGGAGCGAAAAAATGCAAGCCCAAGGAAAAATTGTTCAATGTATCGGCGCGGTGGTGGACGTGGAGTTTCCACGCGACCAGATGCCCCGTGTGTACGACGCTCTCAAGATGGAAGGCTCGCCGCTGACCCTCGAAGTGCAGCAGCAGCTTGGTGACGGCGTAGTGCGTACCATCGCGCTGGGCTCATCTGACGGCCTGCGTCGCGGTCTGGTGGTGTACAACACCGGCGCACAAATCACTGTGCCCGTGGGCAAGGCCACTTTGGGTCGCATCATGGACGTGTTGGGTTCGCCTATCGACGAGCGCGGCCCTGTAAGCCAGGACCACACAGCGTCTATCCACCGTAAGGCTCCGTCGTATGACGAGCTGAGCCCTTCGCAAGAATTGCTCGAAACCGGCATCAAGGTGATTGACTTGGTGTGCCCGTTCGCTAAGGGCGGTAAAGTTGGTCTGTTCGGTGGTGCCGGTGTGGGCAAGACCGTGAACATGATGGAACTGATCAACAACATCGCTAAGGCTCACAGCGGCTTGTCCGTGTTCGCCGGTGTGGGTGAGCGTACCCGTGAAGGTAACGACTTCTATCACGAGATGGCCGATTCCGGCGTTGTGAACTTGGAAGATCTGCCTGAGTCCAAAGTGGCCATGGTGTACGGTCAGATGAACGAGCCACCAGGCAACCGTTTGCGCGTAGCCTTGACAGGTCTGACCATCGCTGAGTCCTTCCGTGACGAAGGTAAAGACGTTTTGTTCTTCGTGGACAACATCTACCGCTACACATTGGCCGGTACCGAAGTGTCCGCTTTGTTGGGTCGTATGCCTTCTGCTGTGGGCTACCAGCCCACCTTGGCCGAAGAAATGGGCCGTCTGCAAGAGCGTATTACCTCTACCAAAGTCGGTTCCATCACTTCCATCCAAGCCGTTTACGTGCCTGCCGATGACTTGACCGATCCATCCCCTGCGACCACCTTTGCTCACTTGGACTCCACGGTTGTGTTGTCCCGCGACATCGCTTCTTTGGGTATCTACCCCGCGGTGGATCCTTTGGATTCGACTAGCCGTCAGCTCGATCCGTTGGTGGTGGGCGAAGACCACTACAACACTGCGCGTGCCGTACAGGGTACTTTGCAGCGTTACCGTGAGTTGCGCGACATTATTGCGATCATGGGTATGGACGACTTGGCTCCCGAAGACAAGTTGGCTGTGGCCCGTGCCCGCAAGATTCAGCGTTTCTTGAGCCAGCCTTTCCACGTGGCCGAAGTGTTTACCGGTTCCCCCGGTAAGTACGTTCCTTTGTCTGAAACCATCCGTGGCTTCAAGATGATTGTCGGCGGCGAATGCGATCACTTGCCCGAACAGGCTTTCTACATGGTGGGAACCATCGACGAAGCGTTCGAAAAAGCCAAGAAGGTCTAAGTCATGAACACCATCCACGTGGATGTGGTCAGTGCAGAAGAGTCCATCTTCTCCGGTGAAGCCGTCTTCGTGGCGCTTCCTGGTGAAGGTGGCGAGCTGGGCATCAAGCCCCGCCACACGCCTCTGATCACACGCATCAAGCCCGGCTCGGTGCGTATCGAGAAGGCCGATGGAACTGAAGAGTTCGTGTTCGTAGCCGGTGGCATTTTGGAAGTTCAGCCTAACTGTGTCACTGTGTTGTCTGACACAGCGATTCGTGGCAAGGACTTGGACGAAGAAAAGGCTAACGCAGCCAAGGCTGCTGCTGAAGAAGCTTTGAAGAACGCCAACAGCGAGATTGATATTGCGCGAATTCAATCTGAAATCGCTGTGATGGCCGCCGAAATGGCTGCTGCTCGCAGGTTCTTGAAAAAGAAGTAATCGGTAGATTGCCGACAAAAAGCCACCCTCGGGTGGCTTTTTTCATGGCAAAGCTATCAACCCAAATGAGGACTGTCCGAGAGCTCGTTGGCGTTGATTTTCCCGGGCTCAATGGGGAACTGAGCAGCCAACTTGGGCGTGATCTTGTCTACAAATGTAGTCAAGCCACGTTCGAGGTTAGTGGCTTTCCACTGCGCCGCGACCTCTTGGGCCAAGGAGTCCCAGAATTGCGGCTCCTGCATGCCGACTAGCGCGCGATCGAAGACGATTTCAACCGCATGCTCAGCAAGGCAGATGTAGAGCAGCACGCCGTTGTTGTGTTCAGTGTCCCAGATGCGCTGGGTGGCAAACAATTGCTGCGCCCGCTGCTTGAGCAATCCCTGCATCTCACACCGCTGCCAGAGCGTGGAACTCGGCAAGGAACTCTCAACATAGAAACAAATTTCAGCGGTATGGCTCCGCTCACTGTTGCGAATCATGTCAGCGATCCGTTCGCCGAAACCGGAAGGGAGCTGTCCCACTGCATCATCTGCCCAACGGTGGCGTAGCCAGCGACTTAAACGCGTTTCCATCACCATCCTCCAGACGCTCCGCCACCACCAAAATTTCCACCCCCACCGGAGTGGAAGCCACCTGAACCAGAGTCCGAAGAACTAGAAGAGGAGCCACCCATACCACCTGCGGTGTATCCCCCCTTCCTATAGCCCGCCGATGTTGAGCTGCTCCGGCTCATCAAGAGGGAGAGGATAAAGCCCCCAAGTCCGGCCAGCAGCCCAACCCACCAGAGTTGAGTGATGTAAAAAACCACCCCTGTTGCGGCGAGACCGACGAGGCCTGCAGCAAAACGTGTACCGAATGCCTGGCGCGCGAGATTCCCGCCAATCGCCGAGACAAAGAAAACAAACACCCCGAGTTCGACGACATTCACGTCGACTGAAGCGTTGCGGGATGGGGGGCTATCCATGGGTGCAGGCAGAGCCTCTGCTTGAATCAAAGCCGCCAAAGCGCCAATAGCGGCCTGTAATCCCCCCGCATAGTCGCCAGTGCGAAATAAGGGGGCCATCTTCTGCTGAATGATCCGGCCGGCCTGTACATCAGGTATCGCGCCTTCCAGAGACTTAGCGACTTCAATGCGCATGCGCTTGTCGTTAACGGCCACCAGGAGCAACACGCCATCGCCTTCAACTTTGCGACCCAACTTCCAGGTATTGGCCACACGGTTTGCGAGGGCGGCTATATCTTCACCGTCGCTGCTTGGCAGAAGCCACACTACCACCTGACTTCCTGTCTCTGCCTCCAAGCGCGATAGCCTTAATTCAAGCTGCTGGATATCGGCGGCCGTCAAAACACTACTGGTATCGATCACGCGGGCAGTAAGGGGCGGGATCGCCAACAACGTATCCGCAAACAGCGTCGATGAGCCAAGCAGTAGCAAGCCCACCAACAAGCGTGTCACTGCACCTCGTAACCAAAGCAGGCCGCACTGCATCTTATTTTTGCTTGAAGTCCACCACCGGCGGTGCGGAAATAGCCGCTTCATTCGCCACCGTAAAGGCTGGCTTGGGCTTGTAGCCCAAAGCCATCGCGGTCAAGTTGTTGGGGAAGCTGCGGGCTAGAACGTTGTAGTCCTGAACTGCCTGGATATACCGGTTGCGTGCCACTGCAATGCGGTTTTCAGTGCCTTCGAGCTGAACGCGCAGATCGCTGAATCCTTGGTTTGCCTTCAGGTTGGGATACTGCTCGCTCACTACCAGCAAGCGGCTCAGCGCGCCGCCCAACTCACCCTGCACTTTTTGAAACTTAGAAAAGGCCTCGGGATCATTCAAACTCTCGGGGCTAATTTGCAAGGAAGTCGCCTTCGCACGCGCTTCTATGACCTTGGTGAGGGTTTCCTGCTCAAAGGCTGCCTCACCCTTCACAGTCGCAACAATATTGGGAACCAGATCAGCGCGCCGTTGATACTGGTTCAGCACCTCACTCCATGCTGCAATGGACTGCTCGTCCAAGCGCTGAAAATCGTTGTAGCCGCAACCGGTCAACACCAACAAAAAGCCGAGCAGAGACGCCCGAACGCAACGATTCACAGTTTGTGCCCCAGCGGCGCACCAGTTCGACATGTTCATCATGAACTCCCGAGGATGAAGGCAGCATCCTACTGCGCTCCGGTGCCGCGACATCGGTCCGGATACGCGAGAATGCGAATATGCCTAAAAACCCTGCAAAAATGCACGCCGTGATTGGCGGAACCCCGGATGAAATAGAGGCCGCGTTCTATGACGCGATGCAACTCGGAGATATCGACAAGCTCATGGCCTGCTGGGCTGACGAGGACGACATCGCTTGTATTCACCCCGGAGGCACCCGGTTGATAGGTATGGGGGCCATCCGCGCCGCCTTTGAGGCGATGTTTGCCCATGGAGGCGCCATTCATGTGAAGCCTGAAAACATCCGCCGGGTCGAGTCCCTGGCCAGTGCAGTACACCATGTGCTGGAGGTGGTTGAAATTCTCACGCCCCAAGGCAAAGACAAGGCGCATGTCGTGGCTACCAACGTGTACCACAAGACCCCGCAAGGATGGCGAATGGTCGTGCACCATGCCAGCCCGGGAACGTCCGAAGATGCACTGCAAGAACACAGCACCCCGCAGATTTTGCATTAAATATGCCGCTAGCCCTTGATAATACAGCGCGAGTAGCTATGAATTATGTAGCGCCATGGTGGCTCCCCGGGGGGAATCTGCAAACCATCTGGCCCGCACTTTACTCACGGCGAGTCTTCGGGCCCCACCCGCAGTACCGGCGTGAGCGTTGGCAAACTCCGGACCAAGATTTCATTGACGTCGATTGGTTGGCCCAGCCCCCGACTGCCCAGCAACCCTTGTTGGTTCTTTTCCACGGTCTGGAGGGCACCTCCCGAAGTCACTATGCAGAGGCCTTTGCCGACTACGCTCAGGCGCGTGGATACGCTTACGCGGTGCCCCACTTTCGTGGATGCAGCGGCGAGCTGAATCTGGCACCTCGCGCCTACCACTCCGGCGATCACGAGGAAATAGGCTGGATGCTGTCCAAATTCCGCCAGCAGCATTCCGGCCCCATCATGGCAGTCGGGGTTTCATTGGGCGGCAACGCATTGCTGCGTTGGGCGGAAGAGGCCGGAAGCACGGCCGGCGCCACGGTCGAGGCGGTCGCTGCCGTTTGCTCACCAATTGATCTTGCCGCTGGAGGCTACGCAATTGGCCGGGGTTTTAACCG
Organism: Rhodoferax sp.; assembly: GCF_013297935.1. Lineage (GTDB taxonomy): Bacteria > Pseudomonadota > Gammaproteobacteria > Burkholderiales > Burkholderiaceae_C > Allorhodoferax. The sequence goes on from NZ_JAAFIX010000016.1 coordinate 24,295, forward strand.
GTGGGTCTACACCCGGATGTTCCTCAACACCATGATTCCCAAGGCGATGCAAAAGCTGGCCCAGTTTCCGGGCCTGTTTGATGGCGACGCGCTGCAGGCGGCGAGAGACCTGTACGAGTTTGACAACCTCTTTACCGCACCGCTCCATGGGTTCAAAAGCACCGAGGACTATTGGGCGCGAGGCTCCGCCAAGCCCCACCTTGCCCGCATCCGCGTACCCGCGCTCGTGGTCAATGCGAGAAACGACCCTTTCGTGCCGGCTTGGAGTTTGCCGTCGCAGTCCGAGGTGGGCGAGTACGTAACCTTGTGGCAACCCGCACACGGCGGACATGTGGGCTTTCCTCAGGGGCGTCTGCCGGGTCACGTGCGGACCATGCCTGAAGTGGTGGGAAACTGGATGGCCTCGCGGGTGAATAAGCCAAGGAGTCAGCATGGATGACATCGTGATGCAGGCCATGGTCAAGTGGCCGAACGTGCCCGATTGCTATGGATGGCTCGGGCTTGATGGGCGTGGTGATTGGTATCTGCGGGATGATGCGGCTCAGGCCTGCGGTGACTTCGCATCGTCCGTTCACTACGCGCGGGGCAGCCGTTTGCAGCACGAGAAGCTCATAGACTTTATTCAGCGCAACTACGCGTGCGATGCGTCAGGCGCCTGGTTTTTTCAAAATGGCCCGCAGCGTGTTTATGTCGAGTTGATGCACACGCCCTGGGTGTGGCGCATTCACCCGGAAGGCCACATCGTTGCCCACACGGGCGAAGTTGCTACGGTGCAAGAAAGCTATCTGGATGAACTGGGCCTGCTCTATCTAGAGACGCCGCTAGGCATCGGCCTTATCCACACCGCAGACATGGCCCACGCGGCGTCCAAGGTAGAGCATGGCGAATGGCAGCCGCAGGAAATTCAACGCAGCGATATGGAGTCGCGCTTTGGCTTTGTCCGCAGCCCTCAATCCGTCAAAGGCAAGGCATAGAGCGGTCCCGCGGGTGGCTGCTGGGTGCCGCCAACACCGGCATGCAGACGTAAAAAAGCCGACTTGCGTCGGCCTTTTTATTGGAGCGAAGAGGGCTTACTTGGCCTCGGCTGCCGGCTTCTTGGGCTCTTCCAATTTGCCGCCACCGGCGTTGGCCATGAACACAACCGCCCGCGCGATTTCGTAGTCAGAAAAGTCTCCGCCTGCCTGTGAACCCATGGCACCCTTGCCTTTAATGGCTGAGGTGTACAGCGCCTCAAAACCGGTCTTGATACGGGCACCCCAAGCGCCTGCGTCACCAAATTTCGGAGCACCTGCCGCACCTACCGCATGGCATGCAGCGCATTGCGCTTTGTAGACCTCTTCACCCGATTTCATTTCGCGGTTGGCATCGCGGATTTCGACCATACCGATTTTCTGGATGCGCTCTGCAGTCGCCTTTTCCATGTTCACCGCGCCCGCCGCAGGCTTGTTGGCAGAGGTGACGTAGTAGACCAAGCCGATGATGACGAAGATCGGGATCACGAACGAGAAAAACGCCGCTAACAAAAGTTGTTTCGGCGTCTTGACGGGGCCCGTGTGGTCTTCTTCGTGCGCAGTAGCTTGGCTGTTATCGCTCATGGGTGTCCTCAAATTAATCGGGGGCTTTCAATCTGCTGGCGATTATAGCGGTCGGCCTCCTGAAAACACCTACAATCCACCCTCTGTTGCGGCTGTAGCTCAGTGGATAGAGTATTGGCCTCCGAAGCCAAGGGTCGTGGGTTCGATCCCCGCCAGCCGCACCATCTTTTCTGTTCCAAGCGCTTGCCTTGGAGCCTTGTCACCGCAACCGGTAGTCAGGTTGCCAGTCGTGTTTCCCTTGGGATTTCGCAACTAAGAGCTTCTTCCCAAAAACAAAACTGCTCCGTGCCGGTGGCCCGCTCGCCGTGCTTCAGCCGGCCAAGCTATCTGCCCACACCAGAGCTTCCATGTGGGCTACGTTGATCTGCTTCAGTGAAAAGGGAAGCCGGGCGTAGGCCGTGTTGAAGTCGGCTTCATGATCGGTTTCGCAGGCGCAGACCAGCGCCAACAAAGAGCCGAGCAGCCCTTTGCCTGAGAGCAGGGCATCACAGACGCTGTCGTCCAGTGCCAGTTGCGGGAGTAGCTCTTGCATGGGGAGTCCGAGCAAGCTGTCAATCTGAGACAACAGACCCACCAGAAACGCGGCTCCGGCCGTTTCACCGTCTCCTAGATGTTGTGCCAGCAGTTCCATCATGCGGCCGCGAACCACCGCCGAAGTGCTTGGAATGCTGGCGTGTGCGCTCGTATTGGTTAGCAACAATGCCGACCAGCGCACCAAGCGCTCGTAGCCGAGCAGCATCACCGCCTGTCGCAGTGAGGTGACCTTCTGAGGCATTCCGGTGCCTGCCGCGTTGATGATGCGCAGCAGGCTCACACCCAAGGCGGCGTCTTTTTTTAGGGCTGTCTCCACCGCATCAATACCGGCTTCCGTCTTGAGCAGTTGAAAAAGGTGGATGGCACTGCCTTGGGCCGGGGTCAGTAATTTGGACTGTGTGGTCTCCGGCACGGAAAACCAGTAGCCTTGAAATTCCGCAATACCTTGCTCCGCCATCCCCTCGAACTGGACTTGGTTCTCTACCTTTTCGGCAATCAAGATGGCGGGCGTTCGCTGGCGGGCCGCTTGGACCAAGAGCTTGAGCTGGGCCGGGTCTATGCTCGACGAATCAAGCTTGACGAAATCTGCCAAGCCTTGCCAAGGCCGGTACACGGGGGCAACTACGCTGTGTTTAAAGGCCAGGCGGAAGCCACGGGACTTGAGGGCTTGAAGCGCCGGTACGAGCGCTTGCACAAAACCGGCATCGTGCCGGGGAGCCGGGCCGATTTCGATTACCGTCCGTGCTGGGGCTAAAAAGTCCCACTGCGGCCCGGTCAGCCCTCTGTGGACGGAGTGGATAAAAACATCATGGCTCAGGGTGCCAAACGGTGAGCCACTACTAGCAACCGCATTCAGCGCGAGCGCAATGTCGCTGGCCTCGGAGTGACCTTTGGCGTGCGTTGACCGGTTGAAAAGCTCATAGGCCAGCACAGTCCGGTCTATGTCCACGATAGGCTGCCGCGCAATAGAGATGCGCTCCAACAACTCCGGTGCGACGGTATCGTGCTCTGGCATAGTCAAATAGCTCCCTGTAACTGTTACAGAGGCTAACGCAGACCGAAAGCACTGACAAGCAGTGGGTTAAACCGGTCGAAAGACGGTGCTGGCCCTACAAAGGCAGGCCGACATAGTTTTCCGCAAGCACCGTGGAGGCCGGCTGCGATTGCACCAGGTAATGCAACTCGGCATTCTGGAGCTTCTGGGCAATAGCGCCTTCGCCCGGGAACTGGTGCATCAAGCTGGTAAACCACCATGAAAACCGCTCACCTTTCCAGATGCGTTGCAGGCACCGTTGCGAATAGTGGTCGATACCGGCGGCGGACCGCTCCTGAAAAAACTCTATCAGCGCGGAGGACAAATACTTCACATCCGTCGCGGCAAGGTTCAGACCCTTAGCGCCCGTAGGTGGCACGATGTGCGCGGCATCTCCGGCGAGAAACAAGCGACCGAAACGCATCGGTTCTGCAACAAAGCTTCGCAGAGGTGCAATGCTTTTCTCTAAAGATGGGCCGGTCACCAGCGCCTCGCGCGCGCTCGGGTCGAGGCGGAGTCGCAACTCGTCCCAGAATGCCTCATCCGACCAATTTTCAGCCTTATCACTCAACGGGACCTGGAGGTAGTAGCGGCTGCGGGTGGCACTGCGCTGGGAGCACAGTGCGAAACCTCGCTCGCTGTTGGCGTAAATCAACTCATGGTGGACGGGCGGGGTGTCAGCCAGCAAACCCAACCAGCCGAACGGGTAGACCTTTTCGTACTCGGTGACGGCGCCCTCGGGCAGGCTGGCGCGGCAAACACCATGGAAGCCATCGCAGCCGGCAATAAAGTCGCAATGCAAGGTGTGCCACTGGCCACCGTGCTGAAATTTGACGTGGGGGGTGGCGGTGTCGAAGTCATGAATGGAAACATCGCTGGCCTGGTACATCGTTTGCAGGCCTGCAGCTTCGCGGGCCGCCATGAGGTCACGGGTCACCTCCGTCTGCCCGTACACCATGACCTGCTGGCCACCGGTGAGGCTGTGCAGATCGATCCGGTGTCTTTCCCCAGCAAACAGCAAGTCAAAACCCGTGTGTGGCAAGCCCTCTTGGTGCATCCGTCGGCCGACCCCGACCTCGTCTAGCAAATCCGTGGTGACCTGCTCCAGAACGCCGGCACGGATGCGGGACAGCACATAGTCTGCGCTTTGCCGCTCAATAATGATGGCGTCAACCCCTGCACGGTGCAGGAGCTGGCCTAGAAGCAGCCCCGAAGGGCCCGCACCGATGATGGCTACTTGTGTTCGCATGGATGTTCCTCTGTCAATGCACAAAGGTTATCGGTGCGCATGCGGATGGTCATCCGTAAGGTGGAAAATTTGCGCGATAGATAGAATGCTTGTGCGAATATCGCGCAATTACTGGAGTTTGCATGAACACGCACCACGACACGCCTGGCGCCTTCCCGATCGCTCAGGCCGATGTCATCGCGGGAATCGTCAAAGGAATGGCGGTGCTCGAAAGCTTTGATACCGAACGCCAACGACTGAACGCCACCTTAGCGGCCCAGCGTGCCGGAATCACGAGGGCAGCCGCGCGGCGGCATCTGCTCACCTTGGCTTCATTGGGGTATTTGGAGACGGACGGAAGCTATTTCTGGCTTGCCAGCAAGGTACTGCGTTTCTCCGGCACTTACCTGTCCTCGGCCCGCTTCCCGCGGGTCGTGCAGCCCACGCTGAACCGCTTGGCTGCCCAAACCCAGGAGTCTTTCTCTGCGGTGGTGTTGGATGGCAGCGAGGTGGTTATCGTGGCGCGCAGCGGGAATGACTGGCGCAGCTCTCCGGCCGGCAAGGCGCAGGTGTTGGCCTATGGATTGCACTTGGGGGCAAGACTCCCGGCGCATGCCACCTCCACGGGGCGGGTGCTGTTGGCGGGGCTGTCGGATGCCGCGCTTCAGCAGTGGCTGTTAGACCATCCGCTGCGCCGTCTAACGGCGCATACCGTGACCGATGCCGCGGTACTGACTGAGCAGATAGCGATCGCACGTCGGGAGGATTTCAGCTTTGCGAATCAAGAGCATGAGCTGGGTGTGCAGGCACTGGCCGTGCCTCTGCGCAACGCGCGGGGGGCGCTAGTCGGGGCGCTCAACGTCGTGACCGCACCCCACCGTTGGCGTGCCGGTGAGTTCAGCACAGCCTTGTTGCCGGTTCTGCAGGATGCGGCGCAAGAATTGAGGGCGCTACTTTGAGTGTGCCGGTGTCAAGGCGAAAGTAGGCAGTGAGTTGCTGCTAGTTCTCAGGTTGTCATTTATTCTAAATTCGTTATATTTCAAATAAATAGAATTAAACGAATGGAGCTCTATGTCGCAGCCCTTTAATCCAGTGGAAGTATTGCCTTTCCGTTTTTGGTTAAATCCAAACGTAGCGCCTCATGTCACTTCAGGATTCTGCGAGTGCCCTGCCGAGCCGTGGAATATTGAAAGCACACCCGCAGAGTATGCATTGACCGAGCCTTCTCCCCTCTCGGAAATTCCTGACAACTGAGGGCAATACGGCTCGTGGTGAGAATTTTTCTCGTTAAAGCTAGAGTGCAAATGTCACATATTTGCCGTTTGCGAATTTGTAAATCAGCTGACACAGTGAGAAAAGAAGCTAAGGCGGTGGCACAGAGTTGAATAAAATACGACCAAAGCGCCAAAACTGAGATATTTAAATCTAGTCGAGGTTTCCTGTGTTTATTTCGACCTTCCGCCATGACCAATAGCAGTGACGTACTGACCACCCAGCAAGCAGCCCGAATTTTGGGGTTGTCGACCACCTCAGTGCAAAAAATGGTCATCAGTGGAGAGCTGGAAGCTTGGGTCACACCGGGCGGACACCGCCGGATTTTCCGCAGCGCCATTGACAAGCTGGTGCAGTCCCGTGGAACAGCGGTTCCCACCGAAACTGGCGCGCGCGCGCTGAGAGTTTTGCTGGCGGAAGACGACCCGATTCAAGTCGCTTATTTCCAGGCGCTGTTGGCACGCGGCGGGCACGATGTGGCGCTGACTGTGGCCACGGATGCGTCGCAGGCCCTGATCCAGCTGGAGCGCCAGCGCCCGGACCTGGTGGTGACTGATTTGATGATGACGCCGTTTGACGGTTACCACCTGATCAACGCCATGGCCCAGGAGAGCGCCTACCAGCCGATTGAAGTGATTGTTTTGACCGCACTGACCCGCAAGGAAGTCGAAGAAGACGGGCGCTTGCCCAGCTGGGTCACGCTATACCAAAAGCCGCTTCAGGCAGAACGCCTGCTGGGCTACCTGGACGCACTGGCCACCCGCCTGAACCGGGCGGGCCAGTTCATCCAGGCCCCTGCACAAGTTAAACGCGGCACCGCCGCTTGATTGGTTGCGGGGGCTCGTGCCGCCGTGGCTGCCACTGAGTATCCCGATATGTCGTTTTCAAATTTAGGGCTGAGCGTCGGCTTGGCCTCTGCCATGGCGCGCCAGTTTGCCTCGCCGACCCCCGTGCAAGCAGCTGCTATTCCGCCGGCCATTGCCGGACGCGATGTGCTGGTGTGTGCCCAAACCGGCTCCGGCAAAACGGCTGCGTTCGCCCTTGCGGTGTTGCAGCGTTGGTTTGGCCAGCAGGGGCCGGGCGGACGCCAGCCGCAAACGCTGATTCTGGTTCCGACCCGCGAGCTTGCGGTGCAGGTGGGCGGGGTCCTGTCCAACCTGGCGCGTGAGGCGGCCATCGGGGTGAAGGTTTCTGTCGTGTTCGGTGGCGTGTCCATCAACCCCCAGATGATGGCGCTCCGCGGAGGAACCGACATCGTGGTTGCCACTACGGGTCGCTTGTTAGACCTTGTTGAGCGCAACGCTGTCCACTTAGACCAGATTCGCTGTCTGGTGCTGGACGAAGCCGACCGCATGCTTGATTTGGGTTTTGCAGAAGAGCTCGATCGCATCGATGCGCTGTTGCCCCGGCAGCACCAAAGCCTCTTGTTCTCGGCGACTTTCGGGCCTGCGGTGCGCAGTCTTGCGCACACACGCTTGCAGGATCCGCAGACCATTACGGTCGATGCCGATGTCCAAGCGCCTCCCGATATCCGGCAGCGGGCCATTCGGGTGGATGCCAGCCGCCGCACCCAGCTACTGCGCCATCTGGTGACCAGCGAAGCCTGGCCCCGTGCTCTAGTGTTTGTGGCGACCAAGTACGCTGCCGAAATGGTGGCGGACAAGCTGCGCCGCGCCGGGCTGGAGGCCGAGCCGTTTCATGCGCAACTCAGCCAGGGCAAGCGCAGCCAAGTGCTTGCGGACTTCAAAGCCAGTGTGGTGCAGGTTGTGGTGGCCACCGATGTGGCCGCTCGGGGCGTAGACATCGCCGGGCTGCCGGTGGTGGTGAACTACGACTTGCCACGTGCGGCGCCCGACTATGTGCACCGTATCGGCCGCACCGCCCGGGCGGGCCAGACCGGCATGGCAGTGAGTTTCGTCAGTGCCGACACCGCGGCCCATTTCGCGCTGATTGAAAAGCGCAACGGCCTATCGGTCGTGCAGGAAGAGGTTCCGGGGTTTGAGCCGGCGCAAGTGCTACCTGCCATCAGCGCCGACCGGGCTGCGGGCGGTATCAAAGGCCAGCGTCCCAGCAAAAAAGACAAGCTACGTGCGGCCGGTTTGCTGCAGTCGCTGCGGTAATGCTATCAAAATAATAGCTTCTTGCGCAAGCATTACGAGGGCTGGAGGCTGATTTGATGCATAAAAGCGATGCGCCCACAAGCTTGCTGTTTGTCTGCATGGGCAACATTTGCCGCAGCCCCACGGCCCATGGCGTGATGCGGCATAAAGCCCGCGCCCAAGGGTGGGGCACTGACATGTTGCAGGTCGACTCGGCCGGCACCCACAACTACCACCCCGGAGCGCCGCCCGACGCCCGCAGCCAGCAGCATGCCGCCCGCCGCGGATATGTGTTTTCTGATCTGCGCGCCCGCCAATTGCAGGCATCAGACTTCGCCACGGCCGACCTCATTCTGGTCATGGACTGGGACAACCTTGCCCTGGTGGAGGCGGAGTGCCCCCCGTACCAACGGCACAAAGTGCGACGGTTGACGGAGTTCTGCACCCGCCACGACGCCACAGTGGTTCCCGACCCCTATTACGGTGGCGACGCAGGGTTCGAGGAGGTGCTCGACCTCGTAGAGGAGGCCTGCGACGGACTTTTGGCGCACATTGCCCGCCAGCGGGCGCAGGCTCGCTGACCTTGCGTGCACTCCAGTGGCGCCTTAGCGCACTGCTGGACAGCCGGGCCATGGGGCCGACAATGGGGCATGAACGACCACGCCCCCCAGATTGAAATTCCCCCCTCTTTCGTGCAGCTCTACCTCGCGCCGGGTCGGAGCAAACCCTCTGCCCCCTGGGCGCAGGTACTGAGTGACTATGAGCTTTGCGAAGACATGGCCCAAATGCTCGCGCCCACCGCGGCGGACATGCTGTTCAAGCTGGGCGTCACTGAGCGCGATGTCCTGGAGCGCTGTTACCGGGGCCTGCGCACCGAGCCCTGCGTACTGAGCGAACCCCAATCTGCATGGGTTCTGCAAAGAATGGCTGAAATTTTGTCATGGCCGTGGCAGAATCTTGAAAACGTTGTCAAAGCGTAACTATCCGGTAACCAAATTGCAAAGACAGCCTATGGAAGCTAGCTCGCCCGTCGGCATGTCTTCTTTGTACAAAACCGATTTTGATTTTGCAAAAATTTTGTGGAAAAACATGGTTTTTAAGGGTTTGCCCGTAGTGATTGATGAGGTAATTTAATTACCATTCAAGCCATCCCGCTGCAGTCCGCAAGGAGTGGGCACACCGTCAGGAGCATGTTTATGAGTCAGTCTGATGTCCGCTTGCGCGGAATCATCAAAAACTACGGCAAGGCCGATGTCATTCACGGCATCGACTTGGATATCGAGCCCGGCGAGTTCGCTGTGTTTGTGGGTCCCTCGGGCTGCGGCAAGACCACGCTGTTGCGCATGATTGCGGGCCTGGAAGAAATATCGGGCGGCAAGCTCCACATTGGCGGAGCCCGTGTGAATGATCTCGGTCCCTCGGAGCGCGGCGTGGCCATGGTGTTTCAGAGCTATGCGCTGTACCCCCATAAAACCGTCTTCGACAACATGGCGTTCGCCCTCAAGATCGCCAAAACACCCAAAGCCGAAATCGAACGCCGCGTCCGCGAAGCGTCCGACATTCTTCAGCTGACAGAGTACTTGGAGCGCCTGCCCAAGGCTTTGTCCGGCGGGCAGCGCCAACGGGTGGCTATCGGCCGGGCCATCGTGCGGGACCCCAAGGTGTTCTTGTTTGACGAGCCTCTCTCCAACCTCGATGCTGCCCTGCGCACCAAGATGCGGGTAGAGCTGGCCACCTTGCACCGCCGCCTCGGGGCGACCATGATTTACGTGACCCACGACCAGGTCGAGGCCATGACATTGGCCGACAAGATTGTGGTTCTCAACAAGGGCCGGATCGAACAGGTGGGCAAACCACTGGACCTCTACAACAAGCCCGCCAGCATGTTTGTGGCTGGCTTTATCGGCTCGCCCCAAATGAATTTTCTGAGTGGCGAACTCGCAGCGCGGCACAACGTGGCGACGATCGGGCTGCGCCCGGAGCACCTCAAGGTCACCGAGGGTGGTCCGGTTCAGGGCACGCTCAAGCACTCCGAGCAACTCGGTAACGAGACCTTTGCGTATGTGAGTGCGGGCGCATTCGGCGACATCACTGCGCGCATGGATGGCACCCTGGGGCTGGAGCCGGGGCAGTCCATTTCACTGGGTTTCGCGCCTGAGCACTTGTACAAATTCAACGCAGAAGGCCGGCGCGTCGACTGAGTTTCAACAGGTTTTAACGCGTCGTGGATGGGCCGCGATGCAACAAGAGGAGAAGACGATGATGATGAAGAAGACCATGATAGCCGGAGCTTCCGCTCTGGTATTGGGTGCTGTAGCCGCTCCGGCGATGGCAGCGGATTACAAAGGGCCGGATTTGAAGGGTGAAGTAGTCACCATCACCTGCCCATGGACAGGTGCCGAAGAAGGCATGTTCAAGAAAGTGATTGCCAATTTCGAGAAGGCAACGGGCGCCACCGTCAAGCACTCCTGCTCACAGAGCTCGGAGCAGCAGATCGTGATCGACATCAAGGCAGGCTCGCCTTCCAACATCTCCGTGTTCCCGCAGCCGGGCCTGGCTGCCAACATGGCTGCCATCGACGGCTTGAAGCCCTTGGGTGCTAAAGCCCAAGACTGGGTGAAAAAGAACTACGCAGCCGGCTCTTCCTGGGCTGATTTGGGTACCTACGCGAACAAAGCCGGCAAGAAAGAGTTCTACGGCATGTTCTACAACGTGAACGTCAAGAGCTTGGTCTGGTACATCCCTGAGAACTTCAAGGAAAAGGGCTACAAAGTCCCTAAGTCCATGGAAGAACTGCAAGCGCTGACCAAAAAGATCGCAGCCGATGGCGGCAAGCCTTGGTGTATCGGTCTGGGTTCTGACGCCGCTACCGGCTGGCCTGCCACCGACTGGGTGGAAGACATGATGTTGCGCACCCAGACCCCTGAGGTGTATGACGACTGGGTCAGCAACAAGATGAAGTTCAACGACAAGCGCGTGATTGAAGCGATCGAAGCCTATGGCTGGTTCGCTAAAAACGACGCCTATGTCGACGGCGGTGCCAAGGCCGTGGCGACCGTGAGCTTCAAGGACAGCCCGAAGGGCATGTTCGGCTCACCACCCAAGTGCTACATGCACCGTCAGGCATCGTTCATTCCTGCCTTCTTCCCTGAAGGCAAGTCGGACGAAGCTGACTTTTTCTACTTCCCTTCCTACAGCAGCAAGAAGTTGGGCAACCCGGTCCTGGGCGGCGGAACCATTCTGACCATTACCAAGGACAGCAAGGGCGCACGTGCCTTCATGGAATACCTGCAGCACCCCCAGTCGCATGAAATCTGGATGGCTGAAGGCGGCTTCCTGACACCGCACAAGGGTGTTGATCTGGCCAAGTACAAGACCGCATCGCTGAAGAAGCAAGGCGAAATCTTGCAGAACGCCACCACCTTCCGTTTTGACGGTTCCGACCTGATGCCCGGAGCCGTGGGTGCAGGTAGCTTCTGGAAGGGCATGGTCAACTACTCCGGCGGCGCATCTGCCAAAGAAGTGGCTGACGAAATCCAGAAGAGCTGGGACGCCATCAAGTAAGTATGTCCTCTGACGTTGCTTCACCGCGCGTCTTCAGGCCGGCGGCTTCGGCTGCCGGCCCTTTTGAATCTCTTTTTCCACGACACGCAAAAGCATTGATCCTATGACTGATCAAGTTATCCAGACCATCACCGCTGTACTGGTCAGTATTGCGTTCTGCTTGCTGTACTTCGCCGGCTCCAACTTCGTGTTGGACAAAATCGCCCAGTTGCCCGTGGGCAGCAAAAACGGGCGTGAGATTTTCCGCTCCAACGTGCGACCGTGGCTTTTCATTGCACCGGCGCTGCTCTTGCTGGGCACCTATCTGGTGTACCCGCTGTTTGAAACATTCCGCTTGAGCTTTTACGATGCCACCGGAGAGCAGTTTGTGGGGCTTGCCAACTTCCGCTGGGTGTTTGTTGACCAGAACTTCTTGCTCACCATCCGCAACAACTTTTTGTGGCTGCTGGTCGTGCCGGCCGCCGCCACAGCCTTCGGTCTTGTCGTTGCGGTGCTCGCGGACCGCGTCTGGTGGGGCGGGTTTGCCAAGTCCATGGTGTTCATGCCCATGGCTATCAGTTTTGTAGGTGCCAGTGTGATCTGGAAGTTTGTGTACGACTTCCGTGGGCCGGATGCCGAGCAGATCGGCATCTTGAACGCCATGGTCATGGGCATGGGCTTCCAGCCCCAAGCCTGGGTCACGATTCCGTTTTGGAACAACTTCTTCCTGATGGCGATTTTGATTTGGATTCAGACCGGCTTCGCCATGGTGATCTTGTCGGCAGCCCTGCGCGGTGTGCCGCACGAAACCATAGAGGCTGCCCGCATCGACGGTGCCAGCGAACTCCAGATCTTCTTTGAAATCATGGTGCCGCAAGTCATGTCCACCATCCTGGTGGTGTGGACCACGATCACCATCACCGTGCTCAAGGTGTTTGACATCGTGATGGCGATGACAGGGGGCCAGTGGGATACCAGCGTGCTGGGCAACTTGATGTACGACTGGATGTTCCGCGGCGGTGGCGACTACGGCCGGAGCTCTACCTTGGCCATGGTTTTGATGTTTGCAGTGGTACCCGTGATGGCGTTCAATATCCGCCGCTTCCGTACCGAGGAGGCACAGCGATGAAAAAGTATTTCTCTCTCCCGTCATTGATGGCGCAAGGCCTGTTGCTGGTCATCGTGTTGATGTGGGTGTTGCCGACATTCGGCCTCTTGGTATCGAGCTTCCGAGAAAAGACGCAGCTGGTCTCCAGCGGCTGGTGGACAGCCTTGTCCACCCAAACCCGGGCCGACATGCGCCGCACCGCCGGCGCGCAAAGTTTGGTGAAGGAGGGCGATCGCTATGTCATCAGCGGCCGCTTGTTCCCCGAGGGTGGCGGCGTTCAGATCAAGCAGTTCTCCCTCAAGTCCTCCAACCCCAAAGAGTTCGCAGTCGGCGCGACAGTCGAGGTCGCAGACGGGCAAGTTTTTGATGAAGAAGACGGCAAGCCGGACGGCACCCTAGCGGTCAAGGCGGATGGCAGCTACCGGCTGGAGCTGGGTCAGCCTTATGACAAAGACCGTGGTGTCCGGGTGTTTTATGTGGCGGAGTCGCCGCCCGTGTTCATGACACAGAACTATGAAAAAGTGATTGCCGGCGAGGGCGTGGGTCAGGCATTTCTGAACACCTTCAAGGTCACCATACCGGCCACGTTCATCCCGATTCTGATTGCGGCCTTCGCAGCCTATGCCTTCAGCTGGATGGAGTTTCCGGGGCGCAAGTTTCTGTTCATCGTGGTGGTCGGCCTGTTGGTGGTGCCCTTGCAGATGTCTTTGATTCCCTTGCTGCGCCTGTACAACCAGGTCGGAGAGGAATTCGGTACCGAGTCCAAGTCTTATCTGGGTGTGTGGCTGGCGCACTCCGCGTTTGGCTTGCCTTTGGCGATCTATCTGCTGCGCAACTACATTGCATCTCTGCCGCGGGACATCATTGAAAGTGCGCGCATGGATGGCGCCTCCCATTTCCAGATTTTTACCAGCATCGTGCTGCCCTTGTCCATTCCAGCATTGGCAAGTTTTGCGATCTTTCAGTTCTTGTGGGTCTGGAATGACTTCCTTATCGCCCTCGTGTTCCTCGGCAAGGCGCCCGACCAGGTGGTGCTCACCATCAAGCTCAACGATCTGCTGGGTTCCCGTGGCGAAAGCTGGGAAATTTTGACGGCCAGTGCATTCGTATCGATCGCCGTACCGGTGGCTGTGTTCTTCTCACTGCAACGCTTCTTTGTGCGGGGCTTGCTGAGCGGTTCGGTCAAGTAAGTCCGAGGACATCCTTCACGGGCGAATTTGCGAAAGCAGGTTCGCCGTTTTCATTCAAGAGACCTTTCAATCATGGCCAAGGCAACAAACAACAATTGGTGGCGCGGCGGCGTCATTTATCAAATCTACCCTCGCAGCTATGCGGACAGCAATGGCGACGGCATCGGCGATCTGGCGGGTATCACCGCCAAGCTGGACTATGTGGCCGAGCTCGGTGCCGACGGTATCTGGCTTTCGCCATTTTTCAAGAGCCCCATGAAGGACTTCGGCTACGACGTCAGCGACTACTGCGATGTCGATCCGATGTTCGGCACCATCGATGACTTCAAGCAGCTCGTAGACCGGGCTCATTCATTGGGCCTGAAGGTCATGATTGACCAGGTCCTCTCGCACAGTTCGGACCAGCACCCGTGGTTTGTAGAAAGCCGCTCCAGCCTCGATAACCCCAAGGCGGACTGGTACATCTGGGCGGATGCCAAGCCGGATGGCAATCCACCAAACAACTGGCTGTCGATTTTCGGCGGGAGCGCCTGGCAGTGGGATACCCGTCGCTGCCAGTACTACATGCACAACTTTCTGACCAGCCAGCCGGACTTGAACTTTCACAACCCTGAAGTTCAACGAGCACTGTTGGCAACGGTCAAGTTCTGGTTGGATCTCGGGGTGGATGGCTACCGCTTGGACACGGCCAATTTCTATTTCCACGACGCTCAGTTGCGTGACAACCCCGCCCGTGGCCGCCCGGATGGCGAGGACCCCGCGGTCAACGCAGTGAACCCCTATGGCTGGCAATGGCACCAGCACGACAAGAGCCAGCCCGAGAACCTGGCATTTTTACGTGAACTGCGTGCTTTGCTTGATGCCTACCCCGATACCACCATGGTGGGCGAGATCGGCGACGATGATGGCTTGGCCCGCGTGGCAGAGTACACCAGCGGTGGTGACAAGCTGCACATGGCGTATTGCTTTGACCTGCTGGGCACGGCACACAGCGCAGCCCACTTCCGTGGGTTTGTGAAACGCTTTGAAGAGGTTGCTCCGGGCGGTTGGCCTTGCTGGGCCCTGTCGAACCACGACGTGGTTCGTGTTGCCACCCGTTGGGCCAGCACCGCAGCCGTTGCCGCGCCTGACTTGTTGCGTCTGGGGGCTGCATTGCAAATGTCCTTGCGGGGTTCTCCGTGCATCTACCAGGGAGATGAGCTGGGCCTGCCGGAGGCCGACATTGCCTTTGAGGATTTGCAAGACCCTTACGGCATCACCATGTGGCCCGAGTTCAAGGGGCGCGACGGTTGCCGCACGCCTATGCCATGGTTGTCGGGTCGGGCGGATCTGGGGTTCTCGTCCGCTTCCGTCACCAGCTCCAAACCGTGGCTGCCGGTTGCGGCTACCCACCATGCCCTCACCGCCGAAGCGCAAATTCAGGACCCCGCCTCACTGCTGCACTTCTATCGCAACTTGCTGCGTTGGCGCAAAACCCAGCCTTGCCTAGTGAGCGGTACGCTCGAAGTACTGGACGCACACCCGCAGGTGCTGACCTATGTGCGCCGGCACGAGGGTTTCACCATGGTGTGTGTTTTTAACTTCAGCCCCGAGCCTGCTCAATGGTCGGTTCCTTCGGCCTTTGCTGACCTGAGCCGAGTTGAGGGTAGTGGTCTGGCGGACGTTGCTATTGTTGGCGGAGTTTTGCAACTACCCGCTTGGGGCGGCGCATTCCTGGGCACCACCTGACCGCCGCGGGCCGGTCGGCTCAGGTACATTTTGCGGATGAGTACTCCTGAGCGCTTGCGCCTGAACACCATCGCCGGGCCCCTGCTCGGCGAGTTTTTGCTGGGAATGACGGTGGTCATGGGAGGGCTCTGGCTGGCCTCCCATGAGTCCGACGCAGCGGCAGGCGCCTTCGGGCTCGTCAATCAAATTCTCGAGACACTGAGCGTTGCCTTCCGGGTGCTGGCGATCGGCCTCGGCGTCATGGTCACCCAGTATCTCGGCGGCGGTCAGCACGTGGCGGCCCGGCGTGTGGCCCTGCTGGCCTTGGGGGCCAGCACCTGGGTGGGGGCTGCCATCATGTTGGTCGTGGTGGCCGGCAATGACCTCATGCTCGATTGGCTCAATGCGCCGACTATGGTGGCATCACTCGCTGCACCGTATCTGCAATGGTTTGCACCCGCGTTACTGCTGGATGTCTACAACCTGAGCATGGCCGCCGTCTTGCGCGCGCACTTGTTTGCCAAAGACTCTTTGCGCATCATGATTGCCATGCATGGCACCCATTTCGCACTGGCCTTTGTCATTATGCGCGGCTGGGGCACCTGGGATGGGCTGGGCCTTGAGGGCTATGCCATTGCCATGCTGATCAGTCGCGCACTGGGGCTGGTGTTGCACTTGTGGTTCTGGCGGGTGCGCATGCAACTCACCCCGTCGGGGCGCGACTGGTGGCGGTTTGCATGGGTAGATTTTGGTCCGGTGTTGCGGGTGGGTTTGCCCGGCGCAGGTGTTGAGGTGACTTACCGCGCCGCATTCATGGTGTCCGTGGCTGCGACAGCCCGATTGGGCGTGATCGCACTAGCCACCCATTCCTACACCTTGCAACTGTTGAAATATGTGCTGCTTACCAGCATGGCGATCGGGTGGGCCTGTGAAATCATGGTCGGTCGCCTGGTGGGTGCCGGCGACCTGCGGGAGGCCAATGGCCTGGTACGCAAAGCCGTGCGCAACGGACTGCTGGCCTCGGGCTCTCTGGCGCTTATTGCGGCGCTGGGCGCACCGTGGTTGATGCGGGCTTTCACCAAAGACGCAGCGGTCATTGAGGCCGCGCAAACCTTACTCTGGTTGTCTTTGTTGCTCGAAACCGGTCGTGTTTTTAACTTGATTTTGAATGGCGCTTTGCGTGCCACCGGCGATGCCATCTACCCCGCAGCTTCTAGTGTGGCGTCGCTGGTGCTTGTGCTGGGGGTGGGCTCATTCTGGCTGGGGCGCTTGTTTGGCTTGCCCGGTATCTGGCTAGCCTATGCGCTGGATGAGTGGATCCGTGGCTTACTGCTGCTCAGCCGTTGGCTATGGCGCGGCTGGCTACCCAATGCGCGGGACAGCCGCCGCCGTATGCGTGCCGACAAAGGCTGATTTTTAAGCGCTAGCCAAAAGCGAGAGGCAGCAACCCCGTAACGCCTGTGCGCAAAGTAAACAAGCTGCCCGAGAGCGGGTGCTTCTCCAGTGCTGCCGCATCCAGCCCGACACGCGCAGTCGTTACCAGCATGGTCTGCAGGTCTGGGCCACCAAAGCTGATACTTGTGACCTGACTGGCCGGAATCGCAATGGTTTGCAAGCACTTTGCATCCACACTAAAGCGCCGTATGCAAGCGCCACCCCAAAAAGCGATCCAGATACAGCCCTCGCTGTCTATAGTCATGCCATCGGGGGTTCCCTCTTCTTCCGTGAAAACCCGCCACACGGTCTTTGCGCTGAATTGGCCCCGAGGGTCCATCTGGTAGCGGTAGACCGTGTTCAGAAAACTGTCGGTGTGCAACATCCAACTGGCATCGGGCGCAATGGCCGGGCCATTGGCAATATAGATCCCGGTTTCCACAATGGCGCACTGCAGGTCCGGATCCAGCCGAGCCAGTCTCCCTGTGCGGCGCGCGGGGTCGTCGTTGTCCATGGAACCCGCCCAGATCCGACCGTGGGCATCGGCCTTGGCATCATTGAGGCGGACCGTAGGCTCGCCCGGATGCGGCTGGGCCACGGGAGTCCAGTGCAGCTCGGGTTCCAGCGTCAGGTGCACGATGCCGCTTTGGAAACCGGCCATGAAGCCGGCCCCATCCTTGCGGGGAATCAGCCAGCCAATGCGCTCCGGCATCTTCCAACTTTGGCGCTGGTCGCTCGCGGGCGTCCACGCATGCACGGCGCAGCCGTGGATATCGACACAAAAAAAACGCTGGCTACGGTCGTCCCATAGCGGGCCTTCACCTAAGGACAACTCGGCGGGCCATACGGCCTTCGGGGGCGTGTGATTCAGGTCCATCCTGCGTCCACCACAAAGTCTTGGGCCGTTACCATGCCACTGTCCGCGGCAGACAGGAACAGCGCCATATTGGCCACGTCCGCACCGAGAATGCGGCCTGGGAGGCAATGGTTGTCTTTCATGGCTTTTTCGCCGGCTTCGTCTACCCACATGGTCAGCTGCTTGTCCGTCATGATCCAGCCGGGCGTCAGGGTGTTCACCCGGATGTTGAATTCTCCCAGTTCGCGCGCCAGGCTGCGGGTCAGGCCCACGGTAGCGGATTTGCAGGTGGCGTAGACGGGATAGCCTTTGCCTTTGATTTTCCAGCTGGTCGATCCGAGATTCACAATCGCGCCGCCACCGGAGCGCTTCATGCCCTCTGCGACAGCCTGCGCCGCAAAAAAATGAGGCCGGAGATTGACCGAGACCCGCCAGTCGAAATCGTCGGCGGTCACATCTGCGAGCTCATGCCGCTGGTCATTGGCCACGTTGTTGACCAACACCGTGATGTCTCCAAAGCGCTGGGCGGCGGTGGCAATAGCGGCCTGCAGGGCGCTCACGTCGGCAGCATCGCTCTGCAGAAACAAAGGCTCGGGGCCGAGCTGTCGGGCCGCGTCAATGACTTGTTGCGCGGCATCTGCATTGCGGCCGGTAAACGCCACTTTGGCGCCCTGACGGGCAAACGCGATCACGATGTCGCCGCCAATGCCTGAGCTGCCTCCAGTGACGAAAACGCTGCGCCCTTGCAAGCTCGGGTACTGCGCGAAGTGGGAGAGGGTGTCCGGCTTCATAGGTCTCCAATGGAAAGATAGACCCCGATTCTAGGGTTAATCATCATACAAATAAAGCGGAAAAATCGGCTTTCTAGGCCCCTTGGAGGGTTGCGCGGATCAGGCTGCGGGTATCCGAGAGCATGCCTGCCATACGATGCAGGGCGTTCTGTGGCTCCTGTAACCGGATGGCGTCGAACACTTTTTGGTGGTCCGGTAGCGCCTGCTTGAAGTTGTCCGAGGTGCGCGCGGTCACCCCTAACAAGGCCTCGAGCGCGCTGCCGATGATGGCCGCCAGCGGCATCAGCAGCGGATTGTTGGTCGCCTGCAGCACTGCCGTGTGGAATGCGAGGTCGGCCTCGACCCACTCTGCAATGCTCTGCGAAGACTCCATGGCTCTCAGTGCTTGGGCAATGGCCTCAAGCTGCGCGTCGCTTCGACTGGTGGCCGCCAGCGCTGCCGCTGAAGGCTCGATGATTTCCCGCAGCTCGGTCAGATGCCGCAAAAACTCTGCATCGACGCCGGTGGCGCAGCGCCACGCCAGAATGTCCGGGTCCAGCAGGTTCCATTGATCTTTGCTGCGGACCCGGGTGCCGATACGGGGGCGCGCTTCCAGCAAGCCCTTGGCGGCGAGTACCTTGACGGCCTCTCGCAACGCAGTCCGGCTCACGGCGAGCTCCTGGCACAGAAGCTCTTCGTTCGGGAGCACCTGCCCGGCCGGGTAGATGCCCCCCGCTACGCGCCGGCCTAGCTCATCAACCACTTGACCATGCAGTTTGCGCCCGCTGTAGCGGGCGTGAGAGGCCGGAGTGGCTGAGGTTTTGACGTCGTGGGGCATCATGCGAGCGGGCATTTAATGATCATATGTTTAAATCGGGGCAAACCCATCATCCTGAACCCAACTATGTCTGTGAGCTCAATGTCCTCTATTGTCGGTGTGGACTGGGGAACCACCCACCGCCGCACCTATGCACTCCAAGCCTTGGGCGAGTGTCTTCATGAATCCAGTGACGATGATGGCGCGCTGGCGTGCAAAGGCCGCTTCCCCGAGGCGCTGACTGGTGCTCTGGCAGGTGTGCAAGCTACCCCATCGCTGGTCATCGCCTCCGGCATGGTAGGCAGTGCACTGGGCTGGCACGAGGTGCCCTATGTCGACTCAAGCGTGCCCTTGCCGGAGCTGGGGCGCCATGCGTTTCGCGTGCCCGATGCTCCAGGGGGTGCGCCAGTACTACTGATTCCCGGTTACTGCATTCGCAATGCCAGTGGCGTTCCCGATGTCATGCGGGGTGAGGAGACCCAGTTGCTCGGAGCGTGGGCACTGGGGCATGTGTCGGGTTGGTTTGTATTGCCCGGCACCCATAGCAAATGGGTGCTGCTGCAGGACGGAGTGGTGCGCAAGCTGCGCACCTACATGACCGGCGAGCTGTACGACCTGCTGCGTAAGCAGGGCACACTGGCTGCAGCGGCAGGCGGGCAGACCGTGTGGGATGACGCCGCCTTTGCAGCCGGGGTCGATGCTGCAGGTCAACATGCACTAAGTCATCTCTTGTTCGGTACCCGTGCGCGGGTGGTGAGCAAGGACATGGCACCCCAGTCCAGCGCGTCGTATTTGAGCGGCCTCCTGATCGGCGCTGAACTGAAGGATGTCCTGGGCGATGAAGCCGGCGAAGTGCCCACCTTTCAATTGATCGGGTCTCCGCAGTTGGCGGAGCTCTACCAAAAGGCAGCCCAGCGACTGGACTGCCGCTTTGACATTCTGGATGCGCGGCAGGCCTTTCTGGCTGCCGTTCGGCACCTTTCTACCCATTGGAGCGTTTGATGAGCACGGTGAATTCTTTGTTGGCGCAAGCCCGTCTACAACCCTTGATTGCGATTCTGCGAGGCTTGACGCCTGCAGAAGCGGTAGAGGTCGGGCAAGCCCTTTATGGCGCAGGTTTCCGTGCTCTGGAGGTGCCGCTGAACCGGCCTGGTGCCGTGGAGTGCATTGCAGCGCTGGTGCAAAGCCTGCCGGCGGACGCTTTGGTCGGTGGTGGCACCATGCTGACGGAGGCCCATGTGGAGCAGGTGCACGCCGCAGGCGGCCGGCTCATGGTGTCCCCCAACTGCGATCCGGCGGTGATCCGCCGTGCCGTTGCGCTCGACATGCTGGCAGCGCCTGGTGTAGCCACTCCGACGGAGGCCTTTGCCGCCTTGCACGCGGGAGCACATGCCTTGAAACTTTTTCCAGCAGAGTCACTCGGGCATGGGGGACTCAAGGCGCTCAAGTCGGTGGTGCCCGCAGGCACCGACTTGTGGCCGGTAGGCGGCATCACTCCGGAGAGCATTGGCCCTTGGGTAAAGGCCGGTGCCAGCGGCTTCGGCATTGGTAGCCAGTTGTTTGCGCCGGGGGTGAGTGCCTCCCAAGTCGCTGAGCGGGCGCACAGCTATGTGCAAGCCTGGCAGCAAAGCCGGGCCTAATCGTCTACCGGCGTGCCCTGCTTGAGTTGCAGGGCCCGGTCATAGAGAGCGTTGCGGGACTCGCCGGTAATGTCTGCCGCCAGCTTGACGGCTGACTTCAACGGCAGCTGCTCCAGCAACAGCAGCAGAACCCTGTCGTCCTGAGCGACCGCACTGGCCGGGGCGGGGTGGAGCACCAGCGCAAATTCACCCCGCAGGCGGTTGGCATCCGCAGCGAGCCAATTGCTGAGCTGCTGGGCTTCCACGGTGGCAATCTCTTCAAATTGCTTGCTCAGTTCCCGGCCCACCGTCACGAGGCGCGGGCCCAGGGCTGCGAGCGCTTTGGCCAAGGCTTCCAGGCGGTGCGGTGCTTCCAGGAGCACGACGGCATCGGGGTGTGATGCCAGCTCATGAATCTGGGCCGCGCGTTCCACCGCTTTGGACGATAGAAAGCCACGGAACTCGAAACCCCCATGCCCGCTTCCGCCTGCCACCACGCCGGCCACCGACAGGGCCGTCACCACGCTGCTGGCACCCGGCAGGGGAATGACACGAAGCCCGACTGCGCGCACCTGCGCCACCAAGCGTGCGCCCGGGTCGCTCACCCCGGGGTGCCAGCATCGCTCACATAGGCCACACGCTGACCATGTTG
>NZ_JAAFIX010000017.1 GCF_013297935.1 Rhodoferax sp.
ACACGAAGCCCGACTGCGCGCACCTGCGCCACCAAGCGTGCGCCCGGGTCGCTCACCCCGGGGGTGCCAGCATCGCTCACATAGGCCACACGCTGACCATGTTGGAGCCGGCTAATCACCGTCTGGGCAGCTTCGGTCTCGTTGTGCTGGTGCACAGCCAGCAAGGCAGCGCCTGACTTGTCGATACCGTAGGCCCGCAGCATCTGCTGGGTGTGCCGCGTGTCTTCGCAGGCCACGCAGTCCACCAGACCCAATACATGCAGTGCCCGCAGCGTGATGTCTGCCAGATTGCCGATCGGGGTGGCCACCACATACAGGCAGCCTTGCGGATAATGTTGCTCACCGGCCGCTTCTTTGGCGGCTTGGATGGCTGAAGAAAAAGACGCACTCATATGGGCTTACTTCCATCACGACCCGCTTTGCGCACCACCAAACAGGTCGGTGACGCGGCAGAGGAGCGGGCGTTGGGTTTTTTGCAAACCAAGGGGCTGCAATTCGTTGCCCGCAATTATCGGACTCCGGGGCGGGGCGGCGGCGAGATCGACTTGATTCTGCGGGACCGGGACGGGACGCTGGTGTTTGTCGAGGTGCGAAAGCGCAGCCGCACCGACCACGGCGGTGCCGCGGCCAGTGTGGGGCATGTCAAACAGCGGCGTATTATTTTTGCGGCGCGGCACTACCTGCTGACCCTGCGCACGGTGCCACCTTGCCGGTTTGACGTGGTGGTGATGGACGGCGATGCGGTGGAGTGGCTGCGTGCCGCGTTTGATGCATCTTGAAACACCTGCGCGGGTGCATTCATCAGGGTTTCTACGCTGCGCGGTATCATGCCGTCCATGCTGGAACAACGTATACAACAACACTTCATTGACAGCGCGGACCTGAAATACCAAGCCGCCCAGACCCTGAGTAAACCCATTGCATACGCCGTGCAGGCCATGTTGGCTTGCGTGACCAGTGGGGGCAAGGTTCTAGCTTGCGGCAATGGGGGCTCTGCAGCAGATGCCCAGCATTTCGCGGCCGAGTTTGTCGGTCGCTTCGAGCGTGAACGGCCTGAGCTGGGGGCGATTGCCCTCACGACCGACAGCTCCATCATGACGGCCATTGCCAACGATTACGACTTCAATGTCATCTTTTCGCGGCAGGTGCGCGCACTCGGGGCGCCCGGTGATGTGTTGCTGGCCATCTCGACCAGCGGTAACTCGGCCAATGTGTTGGCGGCCATTGAGGCGGCCCATGAGCGGGAAATGGTGGTCGTCGGTTTGACCGGCAAGTCCGGCGGAAAAATGGCGCAGGTGCTGCGGGATACCGATGTGCACATCTGCGTACCGCACGACCGCACGGCCCGAATTCAAGAAGTCCATATTCTGGCGCTGCACTGCATTTGCGATGCAGTTGACGCCCAACTCCTCGGTGAACAGGAAACCCCACTATGAAGAAACTTATCTCCCGCATCGTCATCGGCACACTACTGGCTTCCAGCCTGAGTGCCTGTTTTCCCTTGTTGGTCGGCGGCGCGTTTGTAGGAACCGGTCTGGTGGCTACCGACCGCCGGACCTCCGGCAGTCTGGTGGAGGACGAGGGTATTGAGCTCCGCGCCGCCAGCCGGATCCGCGAAAACCTGGGCGAGCGTGTGCACGTCAACGTCACCAGCTACAACCGCCAGGTGCTGCTGACCGGTGAAGTGCCGAACCTGCAGGACAAGCAGCTGATTGAGAAAATTGTGGCGGGCGTGGACAACGTGCGCAACATCGTCAATGAGCTCGATGTCATGGGCAACACCACCTTGACCCAGCGTTCCTCTGACACCTTGGTCACCGGTCGTGCCAAGGCCGCCCTGGTCGATGCAAAAGACCTGTTTGCCAGCGCTTTCAAGCTCACCACGGAGCGTGGCACGGTGTATGTGATGGGGCGGGTGACAGCCCGTGAAGCCAAGCGCGCGACCGACATCATCAGCGGTGTGAGTGGCGTAGGCCGTGTGGTGCGTATTCTGGAAATCATCTCCGAAGAAGAGTTGGCCCGCATGCTTCCCGCCCAGCCGGAGCCTGCCAAGAAATAAGTGCTGTGCGCCCACCCGCAAAAAAGGCCTGCAGTTGCAGGCCTTTTTTGTGGAGCGCGGAGGCGACCTATTTCAAGCGCTTGATCAAGCTGCTGGTGTCCCAGCGGTTGCCGCCCATCAATTGCACATCGGCATAAAACTGGTCCACCAGGGCGGTGACCGGCAGGCGAGCCCCGTTGCGCTTAGCTTCATCCAACACCAGGCCCAGGTCTTTGCGCATCCAGTCGACCGCGAAACCGAAATCAAACTTGTCGGCCACCATGGTCTTGCCACGGTTGTCCAGCTGCCAGCTCTGGGCGGCGCCTTTGCCGATGACGTCGAGGACCTGGTTCATGTCCAGGCCAGCGCGCTGGCCGAAGGCAACAGCTTCTGACAGGCCTTGCACCAGGCCGGCAATGCAAATCTGGTTGACCATCTTGGCCAGTTGGCCGGAGCCGCTGTCGCCCAGCAAGGTGAATGCCCGTGAGAAGGCCATAGCCGCCGGTTTGACGGCTTCAAACGCGGTGGCATCGCCACCGCACATCACCGTTAACATACCGTTTTCTGCACCCGCTTGACCGCCGGACACCGGCGCGTCGATGAATTGCAAGCCGCGGGCTGTAGCCGCTGCACTCAACTCACGGGCAATATCGGCAGAGGCGGTGGTGTGGTCTACAAAAATGGCGCCGGGCTTCATGCCGGCAAAGGCGCCGTCTGCACCCAGGGTCACGCTACGCAGGTCCGCATCGTTGCCCACGCAGCAAAACACAATGTTGGCGGCCTGCGCCGCTTCCCGCGGTGTGGGGGCGTGAGAATGTGTGCCTAATTGGCTGCTAGCACCCGAGAAATCAGCGCACCATGCTACTGATTTTGTAGCGGTGCGGTTGTACACCGTGACCTGGTGCCCGGCGCGTGCTAGGTGCCCCGCCATGGGGTAACCCATGACGCCCAGACCGAGAAAGGCGACCGAGTAGGCAGGAGAGGGTTCGTAGGTTTTGGGATTGATCGTAGGCATGGTTTACATGATGGCAAAGTTTTCGGTACCGGCAGACAGGTCCGTGGTCTTGCCGCGGCGGCTATTGAGTTTGATCTGCAGGCGCAAATCGTTCAGCGAGTCGGCGTTGCGCAGAGCGTCTTCGTAGGTGATGGCGTTCGCTTCGTAGAGGTCGAACAAGGCCTGGTCAAAGGTCTGCATACCGGCTTGGCGGCTTTTCTTCATGATCTCTTTGACTTCGGAGACCTCTCCCTTGAAGATCAAATCCGAAATCAGGGGGGAGTTGATCATCACCTCCACTGCGGCCATGCGCCCTTTGCCGTCCTGCTTGGGAATCAGCCGCTGCGACACCATGGCGCGCAGGTTGAGCGACAGGTCCATCAGCAACTGGCTGCGGCGCTCTTCGGGGAAGAAGTTGATCACGCGGTCCAGGGCCTGGTTGGCGCTGTTGGCGTGCAGTGTGGCCAGGCACAAGTGACCGGTCTCGGAAAACGCGATGGCGTGTTCCATGGTCTCGCGGTCGCGGATTTCGCCCATCAGAATCACATCAGGCGCCTGACGCAGGGTGTTTTTCAGTGCGGCTTCCCAGCTGTCGGTGTCCAGCCCGACTTCGCGTTGGGTGATCACGCAGTTCTTGTGGGCGTGTACGAACTCCACCGGGTCTTCCACGGTGATGATGTGGCCATAGGAATTTTCGTTGCGCCAGTCCACCATGGCTGCCAGGGTGGTGGACTTGCCGGAGCCGGTCGCGCCCACCAGAATGCACAGGCCCCGTTTGGATTGCACGATGTCCTTGAGCACCTGCGGAACACCCAGCCCGTCAATCGTGGGCAGCACCTGCGGAATCACCCGCAGCACCATGCCCACCTTGCCCTGCTGAATAAACGCATTCACCCGGAACCGACCAATCGTGGCCGGCGCAATGGCAAAGTTGCTTTCCTTGGTGCGCTCGAATTCGGCGATCTGCTTGTCATTCATGATGGAGCGCGCCAGCGCCATGGTGTGGGCCGCATTCAGCGGCTGGGGCGACACCTTGGTGACCTTGCCATCGACCTTGATAGCCGGCGGGAACTCAGCGGTGATGAACAGGTCGCTGCCATTGCGGCTGACCATCAGCTTGAGCAGATCGTTAATAAATTTCGTGGCTTGATCGCGTTCCATGAGAACACCTACCTTTCTGTCTAGCCTGGGAAGTTCTCAGGAATTTTGGCTTTGGAGCGCGCTTCGGCGGCACTGATCACATTGCGCTTGACCAGCTCGGTGAGGTTTTGGTCCAGGGTCTGCATGCCTACGCTGTTACCGGTCTGGATGGCAGAGTACATCTGCGCCACCTTGGCTTCGCGGATCAGGTTGCGGATGGCACTGGTGCCCAGCATGATCTCGTGGGCGGCCACGCGGCCCTGGCCGTCTTTGGTTTTGCACAGTGTTTGTGAAATGACGGCCTGCAGCGACTCGGACAACATGGCCCGCACCATTTCTTTTTCTTCAGCCGGGAATACGTCAATGATCCGGTCAATGGTTTTCGCGGCGCTGGAGGTGTGCAAGGTGCCGAACACCAAGTGGCCGGTTTCCGCCGCAGTCATGGCGAGGCGGATGGTTTCGAGGTCCCGCATTTCGCCCACCAGAATCGCGTCCGGGTCTTCGCGCAGGGCCGACTTCAGGGCGGCGGCAAAGCTCAGGGTGTGCGGGCCCACCTCGCGCTGGTTCACCAGGCACTTTTTGGACTCGTGCACAAATTCGATCGGGTCTTCCACGGTGAGGATGTGGCCGAACTCGGTTTCGTTCAAGAAGTTGACCATGGCTGCCAGGGTGGTGGATTTGCCCGAACCGGTCGGCCCGGTCACCAGCACCATACCCCGGGGTTTGAGCGCCAGGTCGGCAAAAATCCGGGGGGCGTTGAGTTGCTCCAGCGAGAGGATTTTGCTTGGAATCGTCCGGAACACCGCACCTGCACCGCGGTTGTGGTTGAAGGCGTTGACGCGAAAGCGGGCCAGGCCATCAATCTCGAACGAAAAGTCAATCTCCAGAAACTCCTCGTACATCTTGCGCTGCGTGTCGTTCATGATGTCGTACACCATGGCATGCACCTGCTTGTGGTCCAAGGGCTCCACGTTGATGCGGCGCACATCGCCGTGCACCCGGATCATGGGCGGCAGGCCCGCCGAAAGGTGCAAGTCAGACGCTTTGTTTTTGACGCTAAAGGCGAGCAGCTGGGTAATGTCCACGGGGTCCTCTTTCTGCAGATGGCAGGTTTGATACGCTCGGGAGATTATGACGATGATTGCCGACAATCTCCACGCTGTTACAGAGCGTATCGCGCAGGCTTGCGCAAGCTACCAACGGGCTACGGGCAGCGTGCAGTTGCTGGCCGTGTCCAAGACCTTCGGGCCCGACGCCGTGCAGCAGGCGTTTGACGCCGGGCAGCGTGCTTTTGGCGAAAACTACATTCAGGAGGCGGTGGAGAAAATCACCGCCCTGGCGTCGCTCCCTATCGAGTGGCACTGCATCGGGCCGATTCAAAGCAACAAGACCCGCCTGGTGGCAGAGCACTTTCAGTGGGTGCACACCGTAGACCGCTTGAAAATTGCCCAGCGCCTGAGCGACCAGCGCCCGGCGCACCTGCCGCCCTTGCAGGTGTGTATTCAGGTTAATGTGGATGGCGGGGCTACCAAATCAGGCGTCGTGCCCGCAGAGGCCGCCGCGCTGGCGCTGGGGGTGCAGGCGCTGCCGGGGCTGCAGCTACGCGGGATTATGTGTATTCCCGAGCCTGCTCCTGATTTTGTAGTTGCTCGCGCAGTATTTATAAGGGCTAGAGAGGTTTTTGATGCTCTTTTGGCGCAGGGGCTGCCTCTGGACACGCTCTCCATGGGCATGAGTGGCGATCTCGATGCCGCCATTGCTGGCGGCAGCACCATGGTGCGGGTGGGCAGCGCCATTTTCGGCGCCCGCCATTACCCCGCTTCTACTTAGGTGCGCACCCGGCCGTCGCCGGTGAGCATGGACATTTCCACAAAGGTAGACGCCGCGTGGTCCGATTTGGAGAAGTTCACGTTAAAGCCGCCGAAAGGCTGGCCGTTGATGCTCTCCATGGCGGCGATCAGGGAGTCCGCGCCACCTTTGCCGCCGCTTCGGCGCAAGGCTTCGGCCACCACCTTTGCGGCAATATAGCCCTCCATGCTGGAAAAGTTGGCTTGCACTGCGCCATTGCTTTTGCGCACGGCTTCTGCAAATTCACGTGAAATGGCTTTGTTGCCCACGTAGGGCGAGGGCACCACTTGGGACACCACGACGCCTGCGCCATCCTTGCCCAGCTCGTCGGCCAAGGCTTGCGTGCCTACGAAAGACACGTTGTAAAAGCCGCCACCGTAGCCTGCTTTGCGGGCCGCACGGATGTAAGCCGCGCTGGACTTGTACGCGGTGATCTGCACCACGGCCTCCGGGGTGGCGGCGTTGAGCGTCTCTACCGCCTTCGCCACGTCGACCGAATTGCGCTCGACGGTGGCCAATGCTACCGGTTTGAGGTTCAGGGCGGCCAATGCAGCCTGCACGCCGTCCAGACCGGCCTTGCCATAAGCGTCGTTCTGGTAGAACACCGCCACTTTCGTAATTCCGACGTTGTGCAGTTGTTTGACGATGAGCGCAGTCTCATCGTTGTACGAGGCGCGTACGTGGAAGGCGTAGCGGTTGAACGGGTTGCGCAGCGCCATCGCACCGGTAAACGGGGCAATGAAGGGTACTCGGGCCTTAGTAGCCAGTGGCAGGGCCACGGCGCTGGTGGGCGTACCGACAAAAGCGAACAAAGCGGTTACATCGTCTTCGAGCAACTTGCGGGTGTTTTCTTCGCAACGGGCAGGCTCATAGCCATCGTCGAGTTTGCGGATCTCTACGCTGCGGCCCCCTATGCCGCCTTGCGCATTGATTTGGTCGAAACACAACTTGGCTCCGGCATGCAGCTGGATACCCAGTTGGGCGGCGGGGCCGGTAAAAGCAGCAGACTGACCCAGCACGATCTTGTCGGACTGGGCGTGGACTGCGGGGAAGCCGGTCAGCGCGGTAGCGCCTGCGGCCAGGGTGAAATGACGTCGATTAAGCATCGGGTCATTTTCCCTGAATAGTTGTAACAAGGGTGTCGCCTGTTACAACTTGAGATGGGTTGTGTTTTTGACCTCTTCCATCACCGCATAGGTGCGGGTCTCGCGCACGCCAGGCAGTTGCCACAGCACCGTACCCGCGAAATGCCGGTAGGCGGCCATATCGGCCATGCGGGTTTTGAGCAGGTAGTCAAACCCGCCGGCCACCATGTGGCACTCCATGATTTCGTTGTGGACTTGCACCGCAGCCTTGAAGGCCTCAAAAACATTAGGGGTGGTGCGGTCCAGCAAGACTTCGACAAACACCATCATGCCGGCGCCCAGCTTGAGCGGGTTGAGGCGGGCCTCGTAACCGAGGATGTAGCCCTCTTTGCTCAGCTTAGCCACCCGCGCCAGCACGGCAGTGGGCGAGAGGCCCACGGTCTCGGCCAGTTTCAGGTTGGCAATGCGCCCGTCTGCCTGCAGGCAACTCAGGATGCGCAGGTCGATGCGGTCCAGTTCAGAGTGTTCATTCACGCCGGAGAGCTTACTTCAGCTTGAAGAAGGAAACGTCTTCCGACAGTCGCGACGCCTGTTCGGACAAGGCGGAAGCCGCGGCCGCAGTTTCTTCGACCAACGCCGCATTCTGCTGGGTGTTCTGGTCCAGGTCGTGCACGGCAGCACCCACTTGATTGATACCCAAGGACTGTTCTTTTGTGGCGCTGGCGATTTCCAGCATCAGGCTGTCGATACGGCCCGCGTTGGCCACAATCTCGGAGATGGCGCTACCGGCCTCGCCCACCACCAGGGTGCCGCGCTCCACCTGTTCGATGCTGGCATTGATCAAGCTCTTAATCTCTTTGGCCGCTTCCGCGCTGCGGCCGGCCAGGCTCCGCACTTCACTGGCCACCACAGCAAAGCCCCGGCCTTGCTCGCCTGCGCGGGCCGCTTCTACCGCGGCGTTCAGCGCGAGGATGTTGGTCTGGAACGCAATGCCATCGATCACGCTAATGATGTCGGCAATCTTGTTGGACGAGGTGTTAATGCCCTGCATGGTGCTGACCACCTGGGAAATGACCTCACCACCACGGCGCGCGGTGTCCGCGTTGGACCGCACGATGGAGGCGGCACCTGCCACGGTGTCTGAAGTGCGCTGCACGGTTTCAGAAATTTGTGTCATGGTGGCCGCTGTTTGCTCCAGTGCGGCCGCGCTGGCTTCGGTGCGGCGCGACAGGTCTTGCGAGGCCGAGGCAATTTCTTCGCTGGCGGTGTTGACGTTGGCCGCGCCGTCCAGGGTGTTGCGCACGATCACGCGCAGGCTGGCCTCCATGTCGCGCAGGGTGATCATCAGGTGGGCCGCTTCGTCTTTACCCCACGGGGTGGGCGCGGTCACCAGGTTGCCTTGGGTGATTTGCTCCAAGTGGCCGGTGACCTCGCGCAGGCCGCCCATCATCACTTTGTAGAAGGCCAGCAGCATGTAAAACGCCAGCGCCACAAAAATAGCTGCAATTCCGACTTCCAGAAAGAAATCGCGATACAGGCCGTCAACCCGCTCGCCCAGTTGCAGCTCCAGCTGCGCCAACATTTTGTCTTTCAGTTGCCGCTCGGCTTCGAGGGCGGCAGAGCCGAGTTTCAGGTAGGCATCGGCATCGCCTTCGAGTTTGTCGCCGATCACTTGTTTTTTGCTGGCTTCCTGGAAGGCGTCGTAGGCGTCGTCGTTGGCCTTCATGCCGAATTTGGCATCGGCCTCGGGGGTGCCGCCAGTGCTGCGGATGTAGGCGTTTTCGACAATGTTGTCGATAAAGCGCAGGATGCCGAAGTCCTGGTTCACACGCTCCGAGAGGTATTCGGTTTTACTGCCCGCCTTCAGCGCCGACCAGCCCATGACGGAGAGTTCAGACACGTTCTCCATCTGCTGCGGGCCGTACAGGATGGCGTAGTTCATCAGGTGAAAGGTCTCCAGCTGCGGGTCCAGAGACAGCTCCGACGTGTCGGACACATGTTCGCCGAGTTCGAGCAGGGTGTCGATGTACTCGTTGTGCGCCTCAAAGGTGGCCTGTTCGCTGGCGCCGGTGGGGCTGGCTAATAGCGCCTGGTGGAGCTGGCTGGCCTTGGCAGTGGCTTCTGCGGTGTCGAGTTCTTTGCCGTAGAGCTTGTTGGTGTCTTGAAACTTGGCAAACGCTTGGCTGACCGCACTCTGGCTGGCGTTGAACTCGGGGGACTTGGTGATGGCGTGCAGGCGGCGCAGCTGCGCTTGGCGAATCAGCTCGTGCAAAGGTTTGACATACGCCACGCCTTTGAGCTCATTTTCGGTGGAGGCTACTTGCGCGTGGGTGCTTTCCCACTTATCGACCAATAGCAAGAGGATGGGAACCAGAAACAAGACCGCAATCCAGGCCGATTTGGCGGGAAAGCTGAGCGTGCGGAATAAGCGAACGCCGGGGGACAGCCAGCCGTGATAGCGAAAGAAAGAGCCAAATCCGGCATCGCCGGCCAACGTTGTCTTGCTCACGAAATCCCCTTTATCAAGCGGGTTAATTTAGGCGGATCATAACGGTGCGCTACCTCTTGAAACCATTTTGAAAGGGTGAATGTCGCCCCACCGCGACGGGGTGCCTACACTTAGCACCCATCAAAAACCAAATGGGAGGAAAAAGTGGCTTTGTTTATTCGTTTGCCGTTGCGCCAGGTGCTGGGTGCCGTGTTGTTGGCCTGGGGTTTGGGCGCTTTGCCCGGTTTGGCGCGGGCGGAGGAGGGTGCCGACCACCCCGAGGTCGCCCGCTTCCCCGGAGCGCGCATCAACAACTACGACTACAAGGAATACGAAGAATTCCAGCTCATCCTGGCCAAGCCCCAGCGCGCGCCGGGTGGGGCGTTTACCGCGGCCAAGTTGATGCCTTTGGAAGGCAAAGTGACCTATGTTCACTATGAAATGCCCAAGTCAGCCTCGCCGCTGCAGGTGTTTCGCAACTACCAGTCGTCTTTGCGCCGCAGCGGGTTTACCGACCTGTTTACCTGCGAGCGGCCCTGCACCACGGAAAACCTCAGCGCTTTCCAGAGCCTCATGAAGGCGCGCCAGCTTTACCTGAACTACAGCACCGACAACCAGTACCTGGCCGCCCAGCGGAATAACACCTATGTGTCCCTGTGGGTGAATGATGGCGGTGCGTGGTTGTTTGTGGTGGAAAAGCAGAAGCTGGACGACGGCCTGATGGCCGTGACCGGCGAGAGCCCGATTGCCAAAGCGCTCGGTGCTGACGGTAAGGTGGATTTGTATGGCTTTCAGTTCGACACGGGTAAGGCCGTCTTGCGCGATGGCTCCAAACCCACCCTGCAAGAGTTGGGCAAGGTGCTGCAAGACAACCCCGGCCTGAGTGTGGAAGTGGTGGGTCACACCGACGATGTGGGTGGCGCGGAAAGCAACCAGCGCTTGTCGGAAGCGCGCGCTGCGGCGGTGACCGATGCGCTGAGCCGCAACTACGGTATTGCCGTACAGCGCCTCAAAACCCGTGGCATGGGGCAAACGGTGCCCTTGGCCGCCAACACCACCGAGGCGGGCCGGGCTCAAAACCGCCGGGTCGAGATCATTGCGCAGTTGCCTGCGACCCCCGTGGCAGCCCCTGCTACCCGCCCGGTGCCCGCCGCACCAGCGCAGACGGCCAACACGACTGCGCCACAACCCGCGCCAACGCCCGCGCAGGAAGCGCCCAAAACCCGCAATCTGATGGACGACGCGAACAAGGCAATGGAAGCGGCCGGCAAGCTCAAGAGCCTGTTCGGACTCTGATTCTTCTGCCCTGTAGTGAAAAGCCGGTCTATGGACCGGCTTTTTGCATCATTGGTAGATGAATTCACTATTTGGAAATAGAAATAAAGAGAAAAACTCACTCTATTCTTCTGAAAAATAGCGATAAATCATTTCTTTGCTTTGTGCAGGAGTCGCTATGCCCCAATCCGCCCGTTCCCACGCTTTCACCCCCGTTTCCCCGCGTTTGCCCACGCCCTACCGTGCGGAAGACGCCATCGTCTCCCACCGCTTGCAGATGCTGGAGGGCGCTTTGGATTGGGCCCACGCCGCCCGCACCGCCGAGCCTTGGGTGCAAGCCGTGCGCGACAACCCGCCGCCCTTCTGGGCGATGGAGAGCCTGCTCAAGGAATACCCCATCTCCAGCGCCGAAGGCCTGGCCCTGATGCGCCTGGCCGAAGCCCTGCTGCGCGTGCCCGACGCCGAAACCGCCATTGCGCTGACCACCGACCAGCTCGGTCGCGCCGACTTTGAGGCCAGCGGCGACAAGGTACTCTCCCGCCTGTCGAGCACGGCCATTGCCCTGTCCAAGCACTTTTTGCCCGACGCACAGAACGAGCCCGGCATGATGGCCAAGCTCGGCGCCCGCACCGTGGTGGCCGCCACCCTGCGCGCCGTGCAGCTCTTGGGCCGCCAGTTTGTGCTCGGCCAGACCATGCCCGAGGCCATGAAAGAGGCCGACGCTGCCCGCAAAAAGGCCAATGTGCGCTTCAGCTACGACATGCTGGGCGAGGGCGCCCGCACCGACAAAGACGCGCTGCGCTACCTCAAGAGCTATGCGGATGCTATTGATTTCATAGCTACTCGCGCAAACAAATCGGGGGCTCTGGCCGAAAATGATGGTATTTCCATCAAACTCAGCGCCCTCTACCCCCGTTATGAAGACGCGCATCGCCAGGCCGTGCTCGACGACTTGGTGCCCCGCGTCTGGACCCTGTGCGAAGCCGCAGCCGTTGCCAACATCAACCTCACGATCGACGCCGAAGAGGTGGACCGCCTCGAGCTGTCGCTCGACGTGCTGGAAGCCCTGTTGGTGAAGGTGGCAGCCCACTGCCCGCAGTGGACCGGCTTGGGGCTGGCCATGCAGGCCTACCAGACCCGTGCGCTGGAGCTGATTGAGCACGTCACGGCGCTGGCCCGCAAGTACAAAATCAAGCTCATGTGCCGCTTGGTCAAGGGCGCGTATTGGGACGCAGAAGTGAAGCGCGCCCAAGAGCTGGGCCTGCCGCACTACCCTGTGTTCACCCACAAGCACCACACCGATGTGTCTTACCTGGCCTGCGCCCGCGCTCTGCTGGCGGTGCCCGATGCCATTTACCCCCAGTTCGCGGGCCACAACGCCGGCACCATTGCCGCCATTTTGCAAATGGGTGCCAAAACCGGCGCGCCCTTTGAGCTGCAGCGCCTGCACGGCATGGGCGAGGGCATCTTCCGCGAAGTGCTCAAAAACCCGCTGGTGGCCTGCCGCGTGTACGCCCCCGTGGGCGCCCACAAAGACCTGCTGGCTTACTTGGTGCGCCGCCTGCTGGAAAACGGTGCCAACTCCAGCTTTGTGCACCAGCTGGCCGACGAGTCGGTGGGCATGGGCGACTTGCTGATCTCACCCCTGCGCCTGGAGCCGCACCCCAGCCTGCCGCTGCCGGCCGACCTGTTTGGCACCCACCCCGGCAGCCGCACCAACAGCATCGGCTTGGACCTGACGGTCGACGCCATGCGCGCCCCGCTGCTCGCCGCACTGCACACCACGCCCGTGCCGGTGGTGCCGGAGTTTGATGTCCAATCCGTGCCTGGCGCTTATGCCACTTGCGCAAGCAGCTATCAAAAGTGGAGCAAAGTGCCGGTGGAGGAGCGCGCTGCCGTGTTGCGCCGCTCGGCCGATGCGCTGCAAGCCGCCATGCCGCAGTTCTGCGCGCTCTTGGTCAAAGAAGCCTTCAAGACCTGGGGCGACGCCGTGAGCGAAGTGCGCGAGGCGGTGGACTTTTTGCGCTACTACGCGGACGAAGCCCAGCGCATCATGCAGCCCATCAGCTGCCCGCAAGTGGCAAACGCGCAGATGGGTTACCAGTACGGTGTCACCGGCGAAACTAACACCCTGCGCCTCACCGCGCGCGGCGTGTGGGTGTGCATCAGCCCTTGGAACTTCCCGCTGGCCATCTTCATGGGCCAAGTGGCGGCAGCGCTGGCCACCGGCAACACGGTGCTGGCCAAGCCCGCCGAGCAAACGCCGGGCGTGGCCAAAGCCGCCATTGACCTGATGGTGGCCGCCGGCGTGCCGGCTGACGCCCTGCAACTGCTGCACGGCGCGGGCGAAACCGTGGGCGCGGCCCTGGTGGCCCAACCCGGCGTAGCGGGCGTGGTGTTCACCGGCTCCACCCAGGTGGCCAAAATCATCCAGCGCGCGCTGGCGGCCAAAGATGGCCCCATCGTCCCGTTGATTGCCGAAACCGGCGGTATCAACGCCATGCTGGTGGACAGCAGCGCGCTGCCCGAGCAGGTGGTGGACGCGGTGGTCATGAGCGCCTTCCGCTCCGCCGGCCAGCGCTGCTCGGCGCTGCGCCTGCTGGTGGTGCACAGCGCGATTGCCGATGGCGTGATCGAGATGCTGCAAGGTGCCGCCCAAGAACTGCAGGCCGGTAACCCGGCGGACCTGGCCACAGACCTCGGTCCGGTGATTGACCGCGAGGCGTTTGACAACATTCAGCGCCACATCCAGCGCCTGAAAAATGAGTCAAAAGTGCTTCTGGCCCCCGAATACACTGCGCAAGCAGCTCCTGAAATCATAGCAAATATGGTGGCGCCCCATGCCTTCGAGGTGGCGAGCATTGCGCAGGTGAAGGCCGAAATCTTTGGCCCGGTGCTGCAAGTGGTGCGCTGGGATGGAAACCCCGAAGACGTGGTCGCCCAGATCAACGCGCTGGGCTATGGCCTCACGCTAGGCATCCAGACCCGCATCGACAGCCGCGCCCAGGCGCTGGCCGCGCAAGCCCATGTGGGCAACATCTACATCAATCGCAACATGATTGGCGCGGTGGTGGGCGTGCAGCCCTTCGGTGGCGAAGGCCTGTCAGGCACCGGCCCCAAAGCCGGCGGCCCGCACTACCTGCACCGCTTCTGCGCGGAGCAAACCGTGACGGTGAACACCACCGCAGCGGGGGGCAATGCTGCCTTGTTGGCGAGCATGCACTGAGTCAGTGGCCCCTCTGCGGGGCCACCTCCGGGCTTAGCCGCCGTTGCTGAACCCGTTGGCAGCGCAGACGGGGGCTGTGCTCCCACCGGCTACGACATTCACACTGAACACTTGGTTGGTGTTCGTGCAGCTACTTTGCGGCGGCACGATGGCAGCACTGCCGTCGCTGTTAACGTTGTTGCCGCTGATCGTGATGGACTGTCGCAAATCCGGGAGCACCAGCTGCGCCTGCGGGCTGGTGACTTGCGGCAGGGTTTTGTTGTCTTGAACGATGGCGGTCTGGCCCAGCCCTAGTCCGACGCAGCCGGCTTGGGTGCAAACCTCAATCTCATCGAGCTCGCCGGACACGGAGACTGTGCCGTCTGGGTTGTAGGCACTGCTAAAACCCGAGCCACGGATCCCGATGGTGGAGGCCGATGTCTGGACCTTGTAGTTGTCCCGGTTGCGCTTGCCGATCAGTCCGGTCACTGCACGCAAACCACCCCGGACGAAATTGACCAAAAAACTGTCTTGGCTGCCGTCTTTGCTGTCGCTGTAGCGTTGGATCACCAATTGGCTATCAGGTGCCAACGACATGATGCCGCCGTCGGTGAATTTGATCTGGGCACGGCCCTGGGGGCCAGTGTTGAGCACATCGCCGCTCTCAATCACATCGCCTTTTTGGACTGCTGCATTTTTACCGGTGCGCTGTATCTGCACTTCTCCGAAGGTGAACTGTGCAACCCCGGCACCGGTGTGGCCTGTTTGCGGCAGCGCCACCAGAAGGACCGCACCGAGGGTGCTCCAGAGGGCGGGAATGGAATGCTTTTTCATGATGCTGTTGCCTCCCGGGGGTCAGAATTCACGACGTACCGCGACGGCGGCAGTGGACTTGGTATAGGTGTTGATGCTGATGTTGGACTCCGTCTGCAGCCAGGACACCATGGGCGTCACCCGCCACTGAGGTGCAGGCACCCAAGACAGGCCGAGGTCGATCGCATGCTGCCTGTCGCTGCGGGTGGTTTGGAAGAGCGTGTCATCTCCGCCGAAGGTGCGACTCTCAAAGCCCCAGCTCGCAAACCCCGACAAGGTGCTGGTCCACGCCATCTGCGCACCTAAGCGTGTGCCGCTGAGGTTGTGGCCCAAGGCGTTCTGGTTTGACGCCATGGCACGTTCGCTGCCGATGTACAGCCCGCCGTACGCGGTCACGCCGGAGGGGAATACTTGCACATAAGTGCCGCCAGCAACCTGGCGTTTCATGTCCCGTGCAGATTGGGCGGAGTAGCGCACTTCGCCAAGTTGTACAAAAGTGCCGAACTGGCGGAAGCCATCCAGCCGGTAGGTCCACTCACCGAGCAAACCGCCCTGCTGGCGGAACGCGTTGCTGTAGAGCTCCTCGTTGACGGCTTGCCAGCCCAAGCTGAACTCGTGCTTGTCTTTGCGGTACATCACCCCGCCGAGCGCGGCATAGGCGCGGGTGTCAAACTGGTTGGCGTTGGTGTCGTTCGCCCGAAGGTTGACGTTTGCCCGCCCGAAGACGGACCACTCGGGGCTGAGCGCATACCGGTCGGAAATGCCGGCGCGCAAGCCGATGAAGTTGGAGCGCACTTTCTGGCCGTCGCTATTGAGCGTGACCACGCTGCCCCCAAACGCGGGCACGGCCACCGAGTCGTCGTTGGGCGCACCGTTGACGTTGGTATCCATCCCGGCGACACCCTCCACATGGGCTTTGAAGTAGCGTCGCCCCTTGGCGTCCGCCTTGTCTAGGGACTGAAGAAACTGGTCCATGGTGCTGGCGACATCGACCGGCGCGTCGTCGGTGCGGATGCGGTTGAGTACTTCGCGCGCTTGAGCAGCTTGGCCTACTGCGTAGAGAGCGCGGGCCAGTTCGCGGTGGGCCTGGAGGTTTTGCGGCTGACTTACCACTACACGCTCCAACGCAAAGATGGCGCGGTTGAACTGTTTGGACCGGTTCGCAGCAATTCCGAGTGCTAGGTCAAAGTCGGGGTCTCCGGCGCGGACTTCCTCCAGCACAGCCAGCGCGGAGAAAGCCTCTGCGGGCTTGCCCGACAGAGTGTCAGCCATGGCTTTGATCACCGGCTCGTCGATGGCGGCATGCGCCACCCAGCTGCAAGGCAGCAGGGCGAGCAAGATTCCTCGTTGGATGGCGTTCATTCATTTCCCCCTTGCAGTCAATCGATGTTGGTGATTTCACCAAATTCTAAATTTGCAGCAGGGGAGGTGCGTTACCGTTCAGCGCCTCGGGCTTTCTGGAGCACATCAAACCGGATTTGTGAAGTAAAAAACAACACAAGCACCGCGAACACGCGGCCGCACTAACTGGTAGCAGTTTTTAAGCTGCGCCGGAGCAGGCTGCGCAGTTTGGCCGGTTGGAGCGGCTTTTTCAGGAGGACGAGCCCGGCACGGTGGGCCTGGTAATTCACGTCGTCTTCCAGGTCGCCAGTGATGAGGCAGGCCGGAATGTCGGATTGCAGCATGGCCCGAAGCGTCAAAATAGCGCCGATGCCATTTTGTTTGTGGCGCAAGCGGTAGTCGCTGATGATGAAGTCGGGCACCGCGCCCTCTTGGGCTGCGCGCTGGGCCTGGTCAGCATCTTCGAAAAGTTCGGCCTTGCAGCCCCACGATAGCAACAGGCCTTGCAGTGCTTGCCCACCCAAGGCGTTGTCTTCGATCAGCCAGATGGATGCGCCCTGCACATCTGCCTTGCCCGAGAAGTCTTCTGCCGGCGGCAGCTCTGAAGGGCGGGGCCGCAGCGGGGTTGCGGTGGCCGTGACGGTGAACCGGCTACCGCACCCGAGGTTGGAGCGCAAAGCGAGGGCGTGGCCCAGCAGTCTGCACGAGCGGTCCACCATGCTCAGGCCGAGTCCGAGACCTTTGGCCCGGTCCCGCTCCGGGTTTTCGACTTGGAAGAACTCTTCAAATACTGTGTTGTGAAGTTCGCGTGCAATGCCAATGCCGCTGTCCCAGACCTGGATGCTGGCCTGTTGCCCCTGCGCGGCCGGGCGGCAGGTCACCAGCACCGTCCCGCGGGGGGTGTACTCCAAGGCATTGCTCACCAAGTTGAGCAAGACTCGCTGCAGCAGCACCGGGTCGCTCATCACCCAAAGTGGAGTGGGCCGGATGCGGAGGTGAAGCCCTTTGCTGGCGGCGGTGTTGGCAAACAACACGCGCAGCTGGGTGAACAAGTCATTGACACACACCGGTCGCAAAGGGTTGTCGGCATGGGTGGATTCCAGGCGCGAGTAGTCAAACAACACATCGAGCAACTCCTGCAGGGCTTGCGCTGACGTGGTTACGCCCTGCACCAGTTCCTCGCTTGCTCTGCGCTCTGGCACCGCGGTGTCCCGTTCCTGGTGAATTTGGCTCAGGCGCGCCACAAACATGCCCAGGGCATGGGCCGGTTGCCGGAGGTCGTGACTGGCCGCCGCCAGAAAGCGTGACTTGGCGACATAAGCTGCCTCCACCCTGTCGTTGGCTACCCTGAGCTCCCGGTTGCGGGTTTCTGATTCCTGCAATGCCCGGTTCTTGATGCTCTCAAAAATTTGCGTCAAAACAAACAGCAGCAAGACAAAGCCGAACAGGCTGTTGGCGAAAAACAAATGGGTGAGCTCCGTGTCGTAGCGCCTAGGGGCCTCTAAATGGACGAGGGGAAGGAGCCCGAAGCCGGCCACAGCGGTCAGTGTCATGGCCAGCCAGAACACGGTTTTCGAGGTGAATCCAAAGAGTAAGGTCGCTGCGATGGGGGCCAACGCAATCCAAACGACGACTGGGGACTGAACGCCGCCGGAGTAGTAAGTCACGCCCGACACCGCGGTGAAACAAATGGCCGTCTGCGCCATACCCAAGCGGTTGTAATCCGCTAGGTTGCGGATGCGTCCCAGCCAGAACTGGTTGGCCATGAGTGCTGCACCGTTGCCCAGCATGATCCACACACCTGGCACAAAACCCATGAGCCAATTGAAACCCGCATACAGCAGGCTGGACAGCGCGACCGCCGAGCCGAAGTGGCGTAGCAGTTGAAGCTTTTCGGGGTCCAGCGCCCCGGTATCCCCGCGGCTCACTCGGGTGACGCGCTCATGAAATCGGGCACATAGGTCTGGCCGTCCAACACGCTCCGTACGGCGAGTCGCATGGTGCGCAAGCCGGTGGATTTGGGGCAATAGCCATTGGCGCCAGCTTGCATGGCCGCACGGTAGTCGTCCGGATCTTCGGAGCCTGCGACCACCAGAACCGGTATGGCGGGCTGGAGTTGACGAATCTGGCGGATGGTGGGAATGCCGCCCAGCGTCTTCATCTCCAGGTCGACCAACACCGCTTTGATGCGGGGGTGTTGCTCCAACAGCTCCAAGCCTTGGGCCCCGTCGGCGGCTTCCAGAACTTCAACGCCCGGTTGCAGCTGTCGCAGCGCAGCAACCATGCCTTGGCGCACGATCGGGTGGTCATCAATGACAAGCAGTTGCATGCCGAGCAGTGTAGTCGTCGGAAGCCACTGTCCACTGATACCCGGTTGAGAAAGAAGCGTTTCCAATTGTTCGGCCGGCATCGGGCGGGCAAAAAAGTAGCCTTGCGCAAAGTCGCAACCGGCCTCCAACAGCAAATCGCGCTGCAGTGCTGTCTCCACCCCCTCGGCGACCACCCGCAAACCCAAGGCATGGGCCATGACAACCATGGCCTTGCACAAGATGAAGTGGGTGCCCTGCGGGGTGAGGCCTTGAACAAACGACTTGTCGATCTTGATGAAGTCGATATCGAGTTCCTGCAGGTAGGCCAAGGAAGAGTAGCCGGTGCCGAAGTCGTCCAAGGCCACCTGTATACCCGCGTCGCGCCACTCCATGAGCTGGCGGGTTACGTGGGTGTCCATGTCGAGCAACATGCCTTCTGTAATTTCTACGACGAGGCTCATGCCAGGCAAATCCTGCTCTTTGAGGCGGCTGACCCAGGTGTTCTTTCCGCTGCAAGGACGCCGGAACTGCGCAGGCGAACTGTTGATACTGATCTGAAAATGCGGATGCAGCCGCGCCCGCCAGTCTTGCAGCTGGCGGGTTGCCTGGGTAAAAACCCACTCTCCAATGGTGATGATGAGCTCACTGGCCTCGGCGACCGGAATGAACTCCGCCGGGCTGATCATTCCGTGCACCGGGTGCCGCCAGCGCAATAGTGCCTCGGCTTTGCGCACCTGACCGCTGCTTAAGTCCACCAGGGGCTGGTAATGCAGCTCAAACTGCCCTTTATCTAAAGCGTCATGCAGGTCATGCGAAATCCGGGCCCGCTGAAGGGCGGCTTCCTGCAGAGCAGGGGTGAAATAGCTGAACCGGTTGCGCCCCGCATTTTTCGCGGCATACATGGCCTGGTCTGCGTTCCGGTAGAGCGTTTCAACTTCGCTTCCATCATCCGGAAAAAACGTGACGCCGATGCTGGCCGACACAAAAACCCGCTCTTGCCCCACCACAAAAGCTGCGGACATGTTTTGCAGCAATTTTTGGAGCAGGTGTTCGAGGCCTTGTCCGGCTTCGAGTTCGGAGATCAGGAGGGTGAACTCATCTCCTCCCATGCGGGCCACGGTGTCGTGCTCCCGCACACAAGCACGCAGGCGCTGTGCGGCTTCCACCAGGAGCACATCTCCGCTGTCGTGGCCTAAGGTGTCGTTGACTTCCTTAAAGTGGTCCAGGTCCATGAACAGGATGGCCAGGCGCTTTCCGTCCCGGCGGTTGCGCTTGATCTCTTGCTCAACCCGGTCTCTCAGCATGCGCCGGTTGGGCAGCCCGGTCAGCGGGTCAAAGTAGGCTTGTTGC
This sequence comes from Rhodoferax sp., assembly GCF_013297935.1. GTDB lineage: Bacteria > Pseudomonadota > Gammaproteobacteria > Burkholderiales > Burkholderiaceae_C > Allorhodoferax. The sequence goes on from NZ_JAAFIX010000017.1 coordinate 19,887, forward strand.
CGAACCAGCGACTCCGCCGCTTTGCGCGCAGAAATGTCGGTATGGGTGCCCACCATGCGCATTGGTTTGCCGTCGGCGTCCCGCAGTACAACCATGCCCCGCGTGAGAATCCATTTCCAGGTGCCGTCTTTGCACAGAATGCGGTGCTCGTTGGAGTAGGTGGGCGTCAGCTGCTCAAAGTGAGCTTGCCGGTCGTTCAGCATCTGGGCCAGGTCTTCGGGGTGGGTCCGCTGGTCCAGCTCGTCCGGGTTTTGTTCCAGCTCCGCCTCGGTGAAACCATACATATCCAGCAATCGCTTGGAAAAAAACTCGCGGCCCTCTGCGATGTGCCAATCCCATACCCCGTCGCCGGTGCTTTCCAAGGCGAGTTTCCAGCGTTCTTCACTGCGAGCCAGCAGTACTTCCGTTGCTTTGCGGGAATCGATGTCGACGTGGGTTCCTATCATTCGGATGGCTTGACCGGTGGCGTTGCGTTGCACCACCATGCCGCTGGTCAAAATCCATTTCCAGCTGCCATCCTTACACCGCAAGCGCATTTCCACCGCATAGGTGGGGGTAGTTCCTGCCATGTGGGCCTCATAGGCCAAACGAATACGGTTCAAGTCTTCCGGGTGCACTAACTCCACAAAGCTGCTGTTTGTCGCGCCCACCTCGTCGTGCTGGTAACCCAGCATTTCCTGCCAGCGCTTTGAGTGAATCTGTACACCGGTTTCAATATTCCAGTCCCACGCGCCTGCCCCGGAGCCTTCAAGTGCCAGTTTCCAGAGGCTCGCGTCCCCTTCATCGAACTGCACCTCAGCGGGCGAGTCCGTCTCCAGCGCAACAGTAAAGGGTTTTGGAGGGGTCACAGGATGTATCAAAGTGCTAATTTCACTTTAACCGAAGGGCGCGGGCAGCGTGTAGGCCTTGCGTGAAATATAGCGATCCGCGCAGCGGGGAGGGGCACAACCAGAGCCTAAGAATGGCAGCCTAGTGCACTGTTCTGTTTCTGTATAAATATAATGAATTTACTGAAATAACTATTATCGATGGAGCGGGTATGACCACCAAGACAATGCAAACAAGTTCAGAGGCTTTGGCCGTACTGGGAGACAAGGTCTTGCTCTCCGCTATTACCCTGAGCGCTCTGGTGTCGGTGGCTTTGGGGATGGCGTTTGTCGACAGTGGTCTGGCATTTACCGTCAGTGCGCTGTTGCTTGCCCTTGCCTTCGGGGTGTTTGCGGTGGCGCGCTACAGCGTGATGAGCCGCTTTGTGCTGGCGTTTGTGTTGGTCGCATTTGTGGCGCTGCACATTCAGTTGGCCCGGGGCATGGAGGAAATGCACTTCGGTGTCTTTGTTTCGCTGGCGCTATTCCTGACTTATCGGGACTGGCGTGTCATTGTGTTCGCTGCGGTGCTGTACGCGGTGCACCATGTGCTTTTCGATCGTTTGCAGGCTGCGGGGTTCGGGGTTTATTGCATCACGCAAGCAGACTTCGGCCGGGTGGTGATTCACTCGGTGTACGTGATCATTCAGACGGCGGTAGAAGTCGTGATGGCGGTCAACATGGCCCGCGCAGGCCGTGAAGGTGATGAGCTCCGGGTGCTTGTGTCGCAAGTCAATCGGGATGCCACCATTGACCTGAATGTGCACGGCGTGAAAACCACCACCCAAGGCGGCGACATGTTGCTGGCCACACTCGCCCGCATGGAGGCGGCGGTCGCCGCAGTGCGCCAGAGTACCGGTAGCATCGAAGTCGCGTGTCATGAAATTGCCACTGGTAATCAGGATTTGAGCGCTCGAACCGAGCAGACAGCAGCCAACCTCCAGCGGACGGCCAGCAATATGTCGCAGCTGACGGGCGCTGTGGCGCAGTCTGCAGACAATGCGCGGGAGGCCAACGCCCTGGCACTGGCAGCCAGCACGACTGCTGCGCGCGGGGGCGAGGTGGTGGGGCAGGTGGTCTTGACGATGCAAGGCATTAATGAAGCCAGCCGCAAGATCAGCGACATCATCAGTGTGATTGACGGCATTGCCTTTCAAACCAATATTCTCGCGCTCAATGCCGCAGTAGAAGCCGCCCGTGCCGGTGAGCAAGGGCGCGGGTTTGCCGTGGTCGCCAGCGAAGTCCGGAATCTGGCGGGTCGCTCCGCGGAGGCCGCTAAAGAAATCAAAACCCTGATCAACACCAGCGTGGAGCGGGTGGAGCAGGGCACGACACTGGTTGATAAGGCTGGCGAAACCATGACTGAAGTCGTCTCCAGCATCCGCCGCGTGACCGACATCATGGGGGAAATCAGCGCCGCTAGCTCTGCGCAGTCAGAAGGGGTGAATGAAGTGGGTGACGCCGTGGCACAAATGGACCAGGCGACCCAGCAAAACGCCGCCCTGGTCGAAGAGATGGCTGCCGCTGCGGGTAGCTTGCGCCAGCAAGCCCAGGACCTGGTGCGCACTGTAGCGGTCTTCCACCAGTAAACCCCGGCTGGAGCGGGGCCCTTGCCCCGCAGGCTCCGTGGCTTCTTGTGCCTGGTGCATCATGGTGGCCCGTTGCCACCTTGGTCCGCCCTGATGCCACCCTCCGCTCCTCGCCGATTCGCAAACTCCGACCCTGAGGTCGTGATCGGTAACTTCCCCTGGTACGAGATGTTGTGGCGTTCGCTTCGGGGGGATTTCAAGCCCTTGCGCGCCCCTGACCTGGGTTATGACCATTTTGCTGCCGAGTGGAGCACGCCCGTGAGTCACCGGCTCCTGTCGCAACCGTCTGAAGCGCCCCAGGTGACCTGGCTGGGCCATGTCACGGTGTTGCTGCAGCTTGCCGGACTCAATATCTTGATGGACCCCACCCTCGCAGAGTTTGCCGGGCCCCTGGGCAAGTTCGGCGCGCGCCGCCGGGTCAAGGCTCCCTTGCGGCCGGATGAGTTGCCGCGCATCGACCTTGTGTTGATTTCCCATAACCATTACGACCACCTGTGTGACGCCACGATCAAGCAACTCCTGGCTGCAGGCCAGACGCCTCGCTTCGTGGTTCCTAAAGGATTGAAAACATGGTTTGACAAGCGGGCCATCGCACCCGTGACCGAGCTGGAGTGGTGGGAGTCGTTGGAGGTGGCCGAAGGACTGCGGGTGCACTGCACCCCGGCCCAACACTGGAGCCGGCGGACGCCATGGGACACCAACCGGTCGCTATGGGGTGGGTACTGCGTGGAGTGGAGCACTGCGCCCGGAGCGCCGTGGCGGTTCTTGTTTCCCGGCGATACCGGTTACAGCCGCGATTTTGTGGCCATACGGGAGCGGATCGGGCGCATGGACTTCGTGGCCCTGCCCATCGGCGCTTATTTGCCGCGCGACTTCATGAAGCCCATGCATGTGAATCCGGCCGATGCAGTGCAAATGCTCTTGGATCTCGAGGCACCGCTGGCCATGGGTGTGCACTGGGGGACGTTCATGCTGACGCAAGAGGCCTTCGATCAACCACCGCGCGACCTGGCTACTGCGTTGGCCGGGCGCCAGATGGCGCCCGATTGCGTGTGGTTGATGCGGCATGGTGAGACCCGCACCATTCCCCTGCCGGGGCCGGAAAAGCCTGCGCCTTAAACCACGCGGGGTTTTACCTTGGACGCAGCGAGCTTGGCGTTGCGGCGCGCGGTGTCGGTGTCTCCGGCCCGTGCCAGCGCTACGCCCATGCGTCGTTCGGCAAAGCTCTCGGGCTTGCCGAACAGGCGCAGATCGGTGCAGGGCACGGCCAGGGCTTCATCCACGCCGTCAAACACCATGCCTTGGGCCTCTGCGCCGCCGTAAATCACGGCGCTGGCGCCGGGGTTACGCAAACTGGTGTCCACCGGTAGGCCCAGAATGGCACGGGCGTGCAGCTCGAACTCGCTTTGGTGCTGGGTGCACAAGGTCACCAAGCCGGTGTCGTGCGGGCGGGGGCTGACCTCGCTGAACCACACTTGCTCGCCTTTGACAAAAAGCTCCACACCGAACAAGCCTTGCCCGCCCAGGTTGTCTGTGACGGCTTGGGACACCTCACGGGCGCGCTCGAGTGCGGCGGCCTGCATCTGCATCGGTTGCCAGCTTTCCACATAGTCACCACTGACTTGAACATGTCCGATCGGGTCACAGAAACTGGTCACGATCTGACCATCGGCACCCACCGAGCGCACGGTGAGCTGGGTGATTTCGTAGTCGAAGTCAATAAAGCCTTCTACGATCACGCGGCCGTGGCTGACCCGCCCGCCAGCCATGGCGTAGTCCCACGCTTTTTGCACATCGGCTGGGCCATCAATCTTGCTTTGGCCTTTGCCGGAGCTGCTCATCACGGGTTTCACGATGCAGGGGTAACCAATGCCACTGTCAATGGCGGCTTGCAGCTCTGCCAGAGAGTCGCAGAATTGGTAAGGGCTGGTGGGCAAGCCGAGTGTCTCCGCGGCCAAGCGTCGGATGCCTTCGCGGTCCATGGTCAGGCGGGCGGCCCGCGCGGTGGGGATCACGCGCACTGTGCCGGCGGCTTCGAGTTCCTCCAGCATGGGGGTTGCAATGGCCTCAATCTCCGGGACCACCAGCATGGGGCGCTCCGCTTCAATCAACGCCTTGAGTTGGGCCGGATCACTCATGGTGATGGTGCGCGCGTGGTGGGCCACCTGCTGTCCGGGAGCGTTCTCGTAGCGATCCACAGCAATGGTTTCCACCCCGAGTCGTTGCAGTGCAATCAACACCTCTTTGCCCAGCTCTCCGCTGCCGAGCAGCATCACTTTGGTGGCGTTGGGGGAGAGGGGGGTTCCGAGTGTGATCATGATCAGAAGGCAAAAAGTGGGAAGGAGTGCTATTGTCGCGGTGAACCCAGTCCGTTGCAGACTTGTGGAGCAGCACATCCGTGCCGATAAGCATCTGCTAGTTATGGATATGTGGTCCTTGCTGCATCTCTGAGATATATTGTTTTTGTTAAAAAAAGCAATTTTCTAAAAATATCAAATAATTGGAGTTCCCATGCAACAAGGTTCCTGGTTTTCCCGTTCAGGGGTAGGCGGCAAGCTCTCACTCAGCGTGATGCTCATGGTGAGCTCGTTGGTGGCAGTGCTGGTGATCAGCATCGGTATCACGCTGGTGCGCGTTGTGGAGTCCCGTGCCGGCACCGAGGTGGCTGAGAAAACCAAACTGATGGTGTCTTTGGTAGAGGCGACAGACAGTGATTTACGCAACCGGGCCGTCTTGTTGGCGAAAGCCTTGGGAACCCGCCTGACCGGCGGGTTTGCGCTCACGGGAGCGACTGTCGACATTGCCGGTAAGCAGGCACCCGTGTTGGCGTTGGCCGGCAAACCGGTCAACCTCGATTTCACCATCGTTGATCAGTTCACCGAGAGCACGGGCGCGGTAGCGACTATTTTTGCCGTGACCGGTTCTGACTTCATGCGGGTCAGCACCTCTTTGAAGAACGACAAAGGCGAGCGGGTCGTCGGCACTCTGCTGGACCGCGCTCACCCGGGTTACAAGGCGGTCACCGAAGGCGGCACCTACGTGGGGCCCGCGACCTTGTTCGGGCGCCAGTACATGACCCATTACGAGCCCATTAAAGACGTCGGTGGAAAAGTGGTGGGATTGGCTTTTGTGGGTATGGACTTCAGCAATTACCTGAAGCAACTCAAAGACACGATCCGTGCCATGAAGATCGGCGAAACCGGTTACTTTTATGTCCTAGATGCTCGGCCCGGAGCGAATCTGGGTAACCTGCTCGTGCACCCCGCTATGGAGGGGAAAAATATACTGGAGTCCAAGGACGCGGATGGGCGCGAGTTCATCAAGGAAATCCTGGAGCAAAAAAATGGCAGCATCCGCTACCCGTGGATGAATGCCGACTTGGGTGACAAAAAGCCCCGCGAAAAAGTTGTGGCGTTCAGCCACCTCAAATCGCTCAACTGGGTCATTGCAGGCGGTGCCTACGTGGATGAGTTCACCTCAGAGGTGCGGACTATCCGCAATGTCTTCGGAGCGGTGGGTGCCGGTGTGGTGCTCATTACTGCCCTTGTCCTGTTTTTGCTGGTTAAACGGCTGGTGTCAGATCCCCTGCAGAAGGTCCAGGCGGCCGCCAGTCAGATTGCAGGTGGCGACTTGACCGTTCATCTCCAGCCACGTAGCCAGGATGAAATCGGACGCCTGGTGGAGGCGATCAACCTGATCGGCTCGGGTCTGGCCGGCGTGGTGTCGTCGGTGCGGGAGGGGTCGGAGAGTGTGGCCAACGCCAGCTCTGAGATCGCACAGGGCAACCAGGACCTGTCCATGCGCACCGAGCAGCAGGCCAGCGCGTTGCAGCAAACTGCCAGCAGCATGGCCACCCTGAGCAATACGGTGAACCACAACGTGGACAACGCGCGCCAGGCGAATCAAATGGCCATTAATGCCTCCGACGTGGCTTTGCGCGGCGGGCAAGTGATGGACGAGGTCGTCGAGACCATGAAGGGGATTAACCAATCTTCGTCCCGGATTGCAGACATCATCGGCGTGATTGACGGCATTGCGTTTCAGACCAATATCCTGGCCTTGAATGCAGCCGTGGAAGCGGCGCGTGCGGGCGAGCAGGGGCGCGGATTTGCAGTGGTGGCCAGCGAAGTGCGTTCCCTTGCGGGCCGCAGTGCCGCGGCGGCCAAAGAGATCAAGGGACTGATCGATGACAGCGTGGGGCGCGTAGAGCGGGGCACGCAACTGGTCAACCAAGCGGGAGAAACCATGACGCAGGTGGTGACCTCCATCCGGCGGGTGAACGACATCATGGGCGAAATCACCTCCGCCAGCTCGGAGCAAAGCGCCGGAGTGCAGCAAATGAGCGATGCCGTAAACCAGATGGACCAGACAACCCAGCAGAACGCGGCGCTGGTTGAAGAGATGGCAGCGGCCGCCAGCAGCTTGCGTACCCAGGCCAATGAGCTGGTCAATACCGTGGCGGTATTCCGGACGCAATAAGCAGGCGGCGGGCTGTGTAACGCCGCCTATTTCCGCATGAGCGTGCTCTTGCCAAAAAGCGACTCGATCAGGTCCACGGCTACCTCGGCCGTGCGATTGCGCTCATCCAGCGCAGGATTGAGTTCAAACACATCCAAGCTGGCCATGCGCCCGGTGTCGGCAATCATTTCCATGCACAGCTGTGCTTCGCGGTAGGTGGGGCCACCGCGCACGGTGGTGCCCACGCCGGGGGCGATGTCGGGGTCCAGAAAGTCCACATCAAAGCTCACATGCAGGTGGGTGTTGCTGTCCATCAGGGCGAGTGCCAGCTCCATGGCGGAGCGCATGCCCATCTCGTCGATGTAGCGCATGTCGAACACTTCAATGTTCTGCTCATGCACAAAACGCTTCTCGCCCTCGTCCACACTGCGGATGCCGATCTGGCGCACCCATTTGGGCGAAATGGCAGGCACTTGCCCGCTGATCTCAATCAGTTCTTGCGGACCGAAGCCGCACAGGCAGGCCACCGGCATGCCGTGGATATTGCCGCTGGGTGTGAGGGTGTTGGTGTTGAAGTCAGCGTGGGCGTCCAGCCAGAGCACGCGCAGCTTTTTGCCGGTATCGCGGCAGTGTCGCGCCACCGCGCTGATGGACCCTATGCCCAGGCAGTGGTCCCCGCCCAGCACGATGGGCAGGCGGCCATTCTGCAATTCGGCGTACACCGCGTCATGCAGGCTGCGGTTCCAGGCGGTGACTTCGGGCAGGTGGCGGTAGCCATTCACCGGCGGTTGCCACGGGTTACTCGGGCCGCTCAGGTTGCCCTTGTCCAGTACTTCCAAGTCGTGGCTTTGCAGCACGCTGGTGATATTGGCTACGCGCAAGGCCTCGGGGCCCATGCTGGCGCCGCGGCTGCCTGCGCCTATGTCGGTGGGAGCGCCTATCAAACTGATTTTGTGGTTCATGGTGTTTGCAACTGAAAGACAGGAAGACGCTCGCCGACAAGTAAGCCGCGCGCGTTGCGGATCTCGGCGGCGCGCCAGGGCTTTAGTGCGGCGCGCTGTGCATCGTCCAGCCAACCCAACTGGTCAAGCACTTCGACGCTGGCCGCAAACAGGGCGGGCTTGTTGCCGTCAATGATCTTGAGGGCAAAAGCCTCGCCGCGGCTTTTGCTGCCGACGACTTGTACGCCATCGGCCCCGACTTTGCTCACCCAGTCGCCCCGGCCCACCCGCATGAAATCGAGGTCGTTACGGCCGGTCCCGCTCACCATCTCGGGGTAGGCCGTCATGGCTTCGCTGAGCAGCGCAAAGCTGGCGCCGAACTCCTCGTCCTGAGCACCACTGGCCAGGCGTGCATAGCCACGGGCTAGTTTGGAAAGGGGCATGGCGAAGTTGGGGGCAGAACAGCCATCGATACCGCGGGGCATGTCTTGCACATCCATACCCACTGCGCGGGCTACATCGCGGGCAATCGCTTGCTGCAAGGGGTGCTCGGGGGCGGTGTAGTCGTCCAAGGGCAGGCCATGCTGCTCGCAATACGCCACAAAACCGGCGTGCTTGCCGCTGCAGTTGTTATGGGCCTCGGTATAGGTGGCGCCTTCGGGCGCGCCCTTGTCGAAGTAGCTGAATAACAGCGGCACATGGCAGCCGCAACGCAGGGTTTGGTAGCTGTGCCCGGACTTGGCCAGCATGCGGTTGGCCGCGTCCACGTGCATGGCTTCGCCGTTATGGCTGGCGCAAAGGAGGGCATTCTCGGCTTGGGTAAAGCCGAAAGCCGCCGGGCCACCTGCCTCGACAAAAGGCAGGGCCTGCAAGGCTTTGAGGGTAGATCGGGTAAAAGTGACCAAGTGCGGGTCACCTGCAAAGGCCGTGAGTTGCCCCCGGCGATTGGTAACGGCCACCGCGCCGAAATGCAGGCACTCTGGAGTGCCGCCGCGGGTAAGTTGGATCAGGGGTGTGAGGTTCAAGTGCGTGTCTCTCCTGCGCCAGAGCGTAGCCGAAATCACGCGCGCAAGCAGTCCGGGTGCCTATACTGAAACGCTATTTCCACTGCGAACATTTGCATAGCCCATGTTGACCAATGAACAAAAAGTCCGCTACGCGGAAGATGGCTACCTGATCCTCCCCAACTTTAAATCGCCCGCAGAAATCGCTGCGGTCAGGGCGCGTGCCGAGGCGATTGTGGACGCCTTCGATCCGGCGGAGAGCCGTACCATCTTCACCACCAACGAGCAGGCCCGCAAGGTCGACCACTACTTTCTGAACTCGGGTGACCGCGTCTGCTGTTTCTTCGAGGAAGAAGCTTTTGGTGCCGACGGTGCCCTGCGCCAGGCCAAGGCGCTCTCCATCAACAAAATTGGCCACGCCATGCATGACAAGGACCCGGTGTTCGAGGCGTTTTCCCACGGCCCCGCTTTGGCCGAGTTGGCGGCCGACCTCGGTCTCACGCAACCCCAAGTCTGGCAGTCGATGTATATCTTCAAGCAACCCGGCATAGGCGGCGAGGTGGGCTGGCACCAAGACGCGACATTTTTCGATACCACCCCGATCAGTGTGACCACCTTCTGGTTTGCGCTGGAAGACGCCACGCTGAGCAATGGCTGTCTGTGGACCGAGCCCGGCGGCCACCGGGGGGAGAGGGGCGTTTTGCGCGAGCGCTTTGAACGCGACGGGGACCAGATCACCATGCACAAACTGGACCCGACGCCGTGGCCGGCCAGCAATGTGAATGCGGTGCCGCTAGAGGTAAAGGCCGGTGCCTTGGTGGTCTTCCACGGGCTGTTGCCCCACTACAGCGCGCCCAACCGTTCGGCAGTTTCCCGCCATGCATACACCCTGCATGTGACCGACGCGATCACCCGGTATGCCGCCAGTAACTGGTTACAACGCAGCGAAGCCGACCCGGTGCGCGGTTTCTTGATTTAATTGCTATAAATTAGATAGCTGCTGGCACATATTGCATGGGCGCTGGTGGCTTATTTAATGCCTGATATTTGACTGTGCGTAGCCAAGTCCGCAGTGTGCTCCCACGTACAAACTATTGCATTCAGCGGGCTTTTTCTGCTTTTCAAGCCGGCGGGCTTGTGCCACAGTGGGCTCCTGAGTGTGTCAGGAGTGCGCCATGAAAGTCCTTGCCTTCGCATCCCTAAGCTGTGCCGTGCTGGCGGGGCCTGTGTGCGCGCAGGAGCTGATTTCACTCACGCGCTTGCCATCCGGCGCGGCGCCCTCCCTCAATCAGTCGGACCGCAGCCTCTTGGCCAAGTCGGACTCCGACCGCAAATCTATCGAAGCATCCTTGCAAAACACCCTGGTGGCTTATGACACCCGGCACGACGGGGCCCGGAAGAAACTGGGTGTGGCACTGACCTCGTTCAGCAGCATCCCCTTGGAACTGGCCTATGACCCCAACGGCAAAAACCTGATGGCCCAATGGCGTTCGGTGTACACCACGGCGGCAGGGCAGTCGTTTCAGTACCAGGCCTTCGTGGGCGAGTCCGGCACCATCAACTTCGTGATCAGCTCGAAGTTTTGATGGCGACCCACATCGGCGGTCAGCGGAAAAACAAAGGCATCAGCAACGACGCCAACACCACTTGCAGGCCCAGCGCCAGCCCGGCGTAGGCGCCGGCATCCGCATTCACCTGGAGCGCGCGTGCCGCGCCTATGCCGTGCGAGGCGGTGCCCAGGGCAAAGCCGCGTGCAGACCAGCCGCTGCCGGTGTAGGGCAGGCGCAGCAGGCCAAAGATGAGCTTGCCGCTCAGTGCCCCGATCAGGCCTGTGAGCACGGCAAATACGGCTGACAGCGCAGGAATACCACCTATCTTTTCAGCGATGCCCATCGCCACGGGCGCGGTCACGGACTTGGGCGCCATGGACAGCAGCACATCGCCGGGCAAACCCAGGGCCCAGCCCAGTGCCAGTGCGGATCCGCTGGCCGCCGCACCGCCGACCAATGCGGCCACGAGCAAACGCCCCCAGCGTTTTTGCACTTCGGCCCTGCGCTGCCACAGGGGCCAGCCCAATGCCACGACTGCGGGGCCCAGCAAAAAGTGGATGAACTGCGCACCCGAGAAGTACCCCGGGTAGCTCACCCCGGTGGCCAGCAACAGGCTGGCGAGGGTAAGCACGCTCCAGAGTACCGGGTTGGCCCAGACGGCTTGGCCGGTGCGCTGGTACACAGCGTGCGCCAGCACATAGGTCACCAGGGTGGCCGTCAGGCCGAAGAGTGGCGTCGCCGACAGGTAGACCCACAGGGCCACCACTTCAGCCATGGGGAGCCTCGTCTTCCGCGTCCCGGCGGCTCAGGGTGTACAGGGTGAGGGCGGTGACGGCAAGCCCAATCCAGGTGGAAAGCACCAGCACAACCAGCATCCGCCCGCCATATTGGCTGAGCAGGGCCAAGTGGGTCATGACGCCCACCCCGACCGGAATGAACAAAAGCGAGAGATGACTGAGCAGAAAATCCGCGCACTGGCTAACGGGCTCACGCACCAGGGGCCACTGCAAGGCTGGAATCAGCAAGACCATGCCGACCACCGGGCCTGGAAACGGCAGGTGCAGACCGCGAGCCAGCAACTCACCGGCGCTTTGCAGCGCCAGGAGCCAGGCTAAGCCGCGCAAGCCTTGCATGGCGGCTAGAACCGGGGCAAGTCCGGGTGTTTGATCTTGCCGCCGCGCACCAACTCCCTGCCGTATTCGGCGCAGCGGTGCAGGGTGGGAATGACCTTGCCGGGGTTGAGCAAGCCTTCGGGGTCGAAGGCGGCTTTGACGGCAAACATCTGAGCGTTTTCTTCCGCGCTGAACTGCACGCACATGCTGTTGAGCTTTTCAATGCCGACACCATGCTCTCCGGTCACGGTGCCGCCCATGGCGACGCTGGCCTCCAGAATCTCGGCCCCGAATAGTTCGCAGCGGCGAAGCTGGTCGGGGTCGTTCGCATCAAACAAGATCAGCGGGTGCAGATTGCCGTCGCCGGCGTGGAACACGTTGGCGCAGCGCAGTTGGTACTTTTTTTCCATCTCGGAAATCGCGAGCAGGATGTCGGCCAGCCGCGCGCGGGGAATGGTGCTGTCCATGCACATGTAGTCAGGGCTGATGCGGCCGCTGGCGGGGAATGCGTTTTTGCGCCCGCTCCAGAAGCGCAGGCGCTCGGCCTCGCTGTTGCT
>NZ_JAAFIX010000018.1 GCF_013297935.1 Rhodoferax sp.
GCAGGGTGCCGCCTTCGGGGCGCATCTGGAAGGACCAGCTGAAACTGTCTTCCCGCACCGGGCCGTAGCGCCCCAGCACCATCAGGCAATGTTGAAGGTCCGGCGCCGTGACGGCGGCATAGCCCAGCGGGCCGTGGGCTGACACCGGCGCTTGATCGCCCAGCTCCAGGCCCAGCCAGGGTTTGCCGGTGGCCTGCATGGCGGCTTGCACCAGCCGGATCACCGTGTCGCGCGGCAAGCGCTGTTCGGTGGTGAGCAACTGGTTCCAGTCGAGTGCAGCGGCGGCCAGCACACGGTCGCTGTCAATGGCGGATTGCTGCAGCAGCATGCGCAGCAGGCGCGCGTAAATCGGGTGCACCAATGCTTCGGCACCGGCCGCGGGGCGGGCCTGCGGGGCTGAGTGTTTTCCCTTGGTGGCGGGCAGAAGCGGCATGTTTGGCAGTTTAAGACGACCCTTTGGCAGCGCTATCGGTGGTAACCCATGCGTGGCGCTTTGACACTGCAGCCATGACTACTGCCAACCTCCCTATCCCCCCGTCATCCCCCGCACCCGTGCAGCCTTATGTGGACCGCAAGCGCTTTGCCTGGGTGTTGTCGTTGCTGGTGCCCCTGTCGATCGCGACCGGCCCTTTGCTGTGGTTCTGGTACCCGCACACGCTGATGCTGTGGCTGCCAGTGTTCTTTGTGTATGGCGTGGCACCCGCACTTGATTGGATGCTGGGCACCGACACCAGCAACCCGCCCGAATCGGCCGTTCCCGGGCTGGAGGCTGACCCTTACTACCGCCGCGTGACCTTTGCGCTGGTGCCTTTGCTGTGGGCGGCCTTTATTGGTGCGGCTTGGTTCAGTCAGGTGGCCGGCATTACCTGGGTGGGGCTGTTGGGGCTGGTGATTTCCACCGGCGGTGTGGGCGGCTTTTGTATCAATCTGGGCCATGAGATCGGCCACAAGCGCGCGCCGCTGGAGCGCTGGCTGGCCAAACTGATTTTGGCGCCTACGTTGTACGGCCACTTCACCATCGAGCACAACCGCGGCCACCACCGCGATGTGGCCACCCCGCAAGACCCGGCCTCTTCGCGCATGGGCGAATCGATCTGGCGTTTTGTGTGGCGCGAAATGCCCGGTGCCTGGCGCCGCGCATGGGCACTGGAGCGCGAGCGCTGCCGTGTGGACGGCCAAGCCTTCTGGTCATGGCACAACGAGATATTGCAACCCGCCGCTATTACCGTTGCGCTGTGGGCTGCACTCTGCGTGTGGCTGGGGCCGCAGGTGCTGGGCTTTTTGGTGGCGGCTTCGCTGTGGTCGAACTTTCAGCTCACATCGGCCAACTACATCGAGCACTACGGACTGCTCCGCCAGCAGGATGCCAATGGCAGGTTCGAGACCTGCAAGCCGCAACATTCCTGGAACAGCAACCACGTGTTCTCCAACTGGGCGACCTTCCACCTGCAGCGCCACTCGGACCACCACGCCCATCCCCTGCGGCGCTACCAGTCGCTGCGGCACTTTGACGAAGCACCGCAGCTACCCAGTGGCTACTTCGGCATGTTCCCCATCGCCTATGTGCCGCCCTTGTGGTTTGCGGTGATGGACAAGCGTTTGCTTGCGGCGGTGGGGCGTGACCCAGCGCGCATTAACTTTGCACCGGGGCAGCGGGAACGGTTGATGGCGAAATACGGTTTGGTGGAACGGTAAGCGGTGCCCTAGCCACGGGGCAGGAATGGCAAGACCTTGCGTTCAAGCAACTGCATCAATGCCGGGTCCATGAACTTGTAGTTGTCGGGAATGTCGAGGCAGATCACTCGCTTGCCCTTTAGGTGGGGTTTGAACTCTGCCGAGAGCTTGGCTTTGTGGCTGCGCTCCATGACAAAAATGAGTTCAGCCCAATCGACCAGTTCAGCGGTGAGCGGGTTCTCAGCCCCGCGATTCAAGCCTGCTGATGTGCATTCGATGCCCGGAAGCTCGGAAAAAATCTGCTCCGCCGTAGGGCTGCGCCAGCGGTTCATGCTGCAGATGAAGAGGACTTTTTGCAAAGGAGTGCTAAATCAAGTTCAGGGGCTATGTGTGATCTCATCGCGAAGCTTTGCGCGTCCAGCAGATTTCGGCCACATTAGGCGAAGAACTGCCCGTGTCATCTTGAAGGCATAGAAGGCAAACCCGCACCAGACGATGACAGCGATCCAGTAGTAAGCCGGTGACTCGGTACGGGAAATGAATCTGTTGGACTTTGATAGTGCGGGAACGTACTCTGTCCAAAGTCCCACACACACGGCAGTGGTACAAGCCAGTGCCAAGAGGCCGCTAAAGACTAGTGAAATGGTGATTCCATACCACTCAGAAGCGCAGCTTGGTGCACGATTAAGTTTGAGCAAAAACTGGACGACTGAAGTTGCCCCTCTGAGTAGGGCCCAGAGACCGTAGAACCACGTTACAAGAGCAGCAATTGATCCCACTCCGACAACAAGTTGTGACGGGTGGGCGTGGATAGCAGAGATATTGGTAGTCAGTAGCACACCAATAGAAAGAGAGGCGCTTCCGCGCACTAGACGCCATCGGTTTTTTTCGCCCTCTTCCCAAGGGTTAAGGAAACGGGGCGAAGCGTTGCCCCACTTGTAGCGATAGAAGCCCCAAATAACGGCTAGGGCGAGCGCGAGTGCGAGTGCGAAAAAAATCAGACCTTTGTTCAATGCAATACCTCACAAGTTGAATATTGAGCAAACGTGTCAAGTGTCTCGGGTCCGATGGGTGGAGTTGAACATATCAAAGGTTTAGTTGAAGGCTCTTGTTTGAGATGTCTTTTCCAGGTTCACACCACCCAGTTCTCCAACCTCAGCCCCTGCACCCGCTCAAATTCCCTGACGTTGTTGGTCACCAGCGTGCAATCGTCCGCGAGTGCATGGCAGGCAATCCACAGGTCGTTGGCGCCTATGGGAGTGCCTGCGGCGCGCAGTCGGGTGAACTGCGTGGCGTAGTGTTCGCACAAGCTGGCGCTGGTGCCATAGCGCACGGGGATGGAGCGGGTGAGGTCTGTCAGTCGTTTGAGCACTTCGGTTTTGCGGGTGCTGCGCTCCGCGCCCTTGAGCAGTTCTGCATAGGTCACAAAGGACATGCACAGCGCATCAAGGGGGTCGAGTGCGTTGATGCGCTGTGCAATCGCGGGGGGCTTGTTCTTGATCAGGTAGATCAGGATGTTGGTGTCCAGCATGTACCTCACAGCGGCTCCCGGTCTTGCAGCGGCAGCGGGGCTTCTTGGTCGGCTAGCAGCAGGTCGGCAAAGTCGTCGTCAAACGCCTCCAGCGCTTGCAGGAGTGCCGCACCCCGGTCAGCCGCAATCGGGTGCAGCACCAGGTCACCATCGGTGTTGCGGTAAATCTCGACGCGGCTGGTGTCCAGCCGGAACTCCTGCGGAATACGCACGGCTTGGCTGTTGCCGTTCATGAAGACGCGGCTGATGGAAGTCATGGAAGTCTCCTTGTACACACGGTGTTGTGTGTATTCTAGATTTTCAAGTGTGTTTTGCATAGTCGCTATCTCGCTAGTAAACTGTATTTTTATACAGTTTAAATGCAAAGCACTAAGCCCATCAAGCCCCAGCCGCCGGTAGCCACCACGCCACCGGCCTATGCCGAGCTTCATTGCCTCTCCAATTTCAGCTTCCAGCGCGGCGCCTCGCAGCCGGAGGAGCTGGTGGAGCGGGCGCACCGGCTCGGGTATGCGGCGCTGGCCATTACCGACGAGTGTTCGGTGGCCGGGGTGGTGCGGGCGCATGGCGAGGCGCAGCGCGTGGGGCTGCAACTGCTGCCGGGGGCGGAGTTTGCGGTGCCCTACCCGGCTGCGCCAGGTGGTGTGGCGGCGCAGGGCAGCTTTACGGTGGTGGTGTTGCCGCACAACCTGCAGGGCTGGGGCAACCTGTGTGAGTTCATCACCCGCGCACGCATGGCGGCGCCCAAGGGCGACTACCGGGTCGCCTGGTTGGGGCAGCCGGATGCCTCGCCCTGGCACACGCTGCGGCACTGCGAGGTGCTCCTGCACCTGCCGATTGCTATCAAAACAGAAGCTGCTTGCGCAATAGCTACGAGGGCTAGAGGCCTATTTGGCATCAATTCCTGGCTGGCGGTCACGGCGGGGCTGGGCGGCATGCAGGCGCTGGAGCGGGCGCACTGGCAACAAATTGCGGCGGTGAGCGGGCTGGCCTCTATCGCCACCGGCCAGGTGCGCATGCACACCCGCTCGCGCAAGCCGCTGCACGATGTGCTGACCGCCGTGCGCTGCGGCCAGCCGGTGGCGCAGTGCGGCTTTGCGCTGCAGGCCAATGCCGAGCACCACCTGCGCAGCCGCGCCCGGCTGGCCGCGCTGTTCACCCCCGACGAGCTGGCCCACACGCTGGTGGTGGCGGGGCGTTGCAGCTTCACGCTGGATGCGCTGCGCTACCAGTACCCCATGGAGGCCGTGCTGCCCGGCCACACCCCGGCGCAGACCCTGCGCCAGTACACCGAGGAGGGCGCGCTGGTGCGCTACCCGCCTGCCACCCATCCGCAGGGCATGCCCGCGAACGTGCGTGCGCAGGTGGAGCATGAGCTGGCGCTCATCACCGAGCTGCACTACGAGATGTATTTTTTGACCGTGCACGACCTGGTGCGCTTTGCGCGGGGGCGCGGCATTTTGTGCCAGGGGCGGGGCTCGGCGGCCAACTCTGCGGTCTGCTACTGCCTGGGCGTGACCGAGGTCGACCCGGCCCGCATGAATGTGCTGTTTGAGCGTTTCATCAGCCGCGAGCGGGATGAGCCGCCCGATATTGATGTGGACTTTGAGCACCAGCGGCGCGAAGAGGTTATCCAGTACATCTACGCCAAATACGGCCGCGAGCGCGCCGCCATTACCGGCGTGGTGGCCAGCTACCGCCCGCGCAGCGCCCTGCGCGATGTGGGCCGGGCGCTGGAGATCCCTGAGGTGCTGATCACCGCCATGGCCAAGGAACACCCGGGCATGTACAGCCGTGCAGTGCTCGTGGAGCGGCTGCAAAATGCTATTGAAAAAGTAGCTGCCAGCGCATATTCTGCGGGCGCTAGGGGGAATTTTGATGCGCAACCTCCGGCAGGCGATGTGGGGGGCGGGAGCCAGAGCGGCAGGGCGCCCAGCTCCGTGTCCCCCGCCCGCGTTGCGGTCTCCTCCTTGACCTACGCTGAACGCCCTGCCACTCTGGCTCCCTCGGGTGGCGTTGCTGCTTACGGTGGCTCTTCGGGGGCAGGCTCACCAGCATCGGCTGCTCGCGGCCTGTTGGTGGACGGTTCACCTCTGCCGCCCTTGCGCATCCTGCAACTCTGGCTGGACCTCGCCACGCAGTTGCAAGGCTTTCCCCGCCACCTGAGCCAACACGTGGGCGGCTTTGTGCTCACGCAAGGCCCTCTGACCCGGCTGGTGCCGGTGGAAAACGCGTCCATGTCGGACCGCTCGGTCATCCAGTGGGACAAAGACGACCTGGACGCAGTGGGCCTCTTGAAGGTGGATGTGCTGGCCCTAGGCATGCTCAGCGCCATACGCCGCTGCCTGCACCTCATCGGCCAGTGGCGCGGCGCGCCCATGCGGCTGCAAGACGTGCCTGCTGAAGACCCTGCCACCTACGCCATGATCTGCCAGGCCGACACGGTGGGTGTGTTCCAGATCGAGAGCCGGGCGCAAATGAGCATGTTGCCGCGCTTGAAGCCGCAGTGTTTTTATGACCTCGTGGTGGAGGTGGCCATCGTGCGGCCGGGGCCGATTCAGGGGGGCATGGTCCACCCCTACCTCAAGGCGCGGGCCAACCCGCAGGCGGTTGTTTACGCGTCCCCTGGATTGAAAGAGGCCTTGAAGCGCACCCTGGGTGTGCCGATTTTTCAGGAGCAGGTCATGCAGATCGCCATGGCCGCTGCCAACTTCACCGCTGGCGAGGCCGACCAACTGCGCCGCGCCATGGCAGCCTGGAAGCGCAAGGGCGGTGTGGGCAAGTTTTATGACCGCCTGGTGGGCGGCATGCTCCAAAACGGCTACACGCAGGAGTTTGCCGACACGCTGTTCAAGCAGATTGAGGGCTTTGGCGAGTACGGCTTTCCCGAGAGCCATGCGGCCAGTTTTGCGCTGCTGGTGTACGTGAGCTGCTGGCTCAAGCGGCATGAGCCGGCTTGTTTTCTGGCGGCCATGCTTAACAGCCAGCCGCTGGGTTTTTACGGTCCGGCGCAACTGGTGCAAGACGCGCAGCGCCATGGCATCGAGGTGCGCGCGGTGGATGTGCAGCACAGCGCGTGGGACTGCACCCTGGAGCAGCCGCAAGCGCAGCACCCCGCAGCCCGCCTCCCCAACCCCGACCCGAACGGATGGATGCTGCAGCCCCAACCCGCCATCCGCTTGGGGCTGCGCATGGTGAGCGGCTTGCAGCAGGTGGTGGCAGAGCGCATTGGCGCCGTGCGTGAAAAAGGCCCGTTCACAAGCACCCAGGACTTGGCCCTGCGCTGTGGGCTGGATGCGGGCGACCTCAAGGCGCTGGCCAGTGCCGATGCCCTCATCAGTCTCAGCGGTCACCGCCGCCAGCAGGTGTGGGACGCCTCGGCCCTGCGCCCCGCGCCCGCGCTGCTGCAAGGCGTGCCGATTGAAGAAGATGTGCTGGAGCTGCCCCCGGCCGACGAGGGTGAGGAAGTTACCTTCGACTACGCCGCCACTGGCCTCACTTTGCGCTCCCACCCCTTGCAGTTATTGCGCGAGCAGCTATCAAAACAGAAGCTGCTCACTGCAGCCCAGATGCGCGATTACCCCAGCGGCCGCTTGGTGCGCGCCTGCGGCATCGTCACCGCGCGCCAGCAACCGGGCACCGCCAAAGGCGTGGTGTTTGTGACGCTGGAGGACGAAACCGGCAGTGTGAACGTCATCGTTTGGAAGGCCGTGAAGGAGCAGTTCCGCGACGTGGTCTACCGCGCGCGCTTAATGGCCGTCTACGGCGTGTGGCAGCGCGACGAGGCCACCGGCGGCCAAGTCCGCCATGTGATTGCCAAGCGGGTGGTGGACATGACGCACCTGCTGGGCGAGCTGGCCACGACCAGCCGGGATTTCCATTAATCTGCGTTTGCATCCAAACCTTCAATGGGAGCGTATTGAGCGTATGCGTATTCGATTCACATTCTTCACCGTGGCCGCTTTGCTGGCCACCACGACCTTGCCGAGCCTGGCGTTTTCGCCGGTAGACGTCCTGAATTTCTTGACGCCATCGGACACCTACACCCTGCAGAAAGATGTGGCCTACGGGCCCCGACCGCGGCAGCAACTGGACACCTACACGCCCACGAGCGAGCCGCCAGCGCAAGGGTGGCCGGTGGTGGTGTTTTTTTACGGAGGCTCGTGGAATCGGGGGGAGCGGGCGCAGTACCGTTTTTTGGGCGAGGCCTTGGCCTCGCAGGGGGTGCTCACGGTCGTGGCGGACTACCGGCTGTACCCGGAGGTCCGGTACCCCGACTTTTTAGATGACAGCGCTGCTGCGCTGGCCTTTTCCATGCAGCATGCAGCGGACTGGGGCGGCAATCCGGCCAAGGTGTTCGTCATGGGCCACAGCGCAGGCGCCTACAACGCGGCCATGCTGGCGCTGGATGCCCGTTGGTTGGCCAAGCACAGCCAAAGCCCCTCGCAGCTGGCGGGCTGGATAGGGTTGGCCGGGCCCTACGATTTTTTCCCCATCACCCACGCGGATGCCAAGCCCGTGTTCTATCACCCCGAGTACCCGCAGGACTCTTTGCCGATCGACCACATCAGTCCCACAGCCCCACGGGCCTTGCTCATGGCGGCGACCACGGACGACCTGGTCAACCCCCGGCAAAACACGCTTGGCATGGCCCGCCGCTTGGAAGAGGCCCGCATTCCCGTGACCCTCAAAATGCACGAGCGCGTGAGCCACACCACGCTGATTGCCGCCATGTCACGGCCGCTGCGCTGGATGGCGCCGGTGTTGAGCGACGTGGTCAAGTTCATTACGCTCTGA
The DNA here is from genome assembly GCF_013297935.1 of Rhodoferax sp. GTDB lineage: Bacteria > Pseudomonadota > Gammaproteobacteria > Burkholderiales > Burkholderiaceae_C > Allorhodoferax. The sequence continues at coordinate 8,000 of NZ_JAAFIX010000018.1, forward strand.
GCGGCGCAGCCGTCAGGGGGGGGTGTTGTAACAGGGGCTAGACTCTGCGGCCGCACTTTACAAATCTGCAGCCCCATGCCTCTGGACAAAAAAAGCCTCGTTACTTGGTTCACCCGGGGCACCTACCCGCGCTTGTACCTGCCGCTCGCACTGCTGATTGTGTTGGTGGTGGCTGTGCGCTACTACTTTCTGGTCAGTGTGGAGGTGGGCGAGGCGCGCCAGCGCGCCACGACCGAGGTGCAACGCATGGGGCATTTTCTGGTGCCGGCACTCCGCACTATGGGCGCAGAGCCTTTACCTATTCAGCAGCTTCTGGAAAACGAACTTCGCTATGCACCGACCTTTGAGCGCCTGGAATGGCTGGAGGGCCAGCGTACGCTCGCTTCGGCACACAGGGTTGCTCGCATGCCGGCAGCGCCGCAGTGGTTTGTCCAGTGGCTTGCGTTGGAACCCGTCGACCAGCGTCTGGAGGTGACATTGCCTCAAGGGCAGCAGGCAGTGTTCCGGGCGGTGGTGGATTCCGGAAGTACCGTGGACGAGGTTTGGAATATCGTGCGCGCCCAGCTGGTGCTGACCGGCATCAATGTACTGATCATTTTTGTGGCCTTGACTTTGTTGCTGCGAGCGAATGCGCGCCTCTTAGGCCGCTTGTCCAGTGCGACCCGTAGTTTTCAGAGTGGCCAGTTAGCGACCCGTATGACGGTGTCCGGCACCCTGGAGACCCAAGCGGTGGCCACGACGTTCAACGCCATGGCGGCGCAGATCGAGCAGCTGGTGACCTCGCTGCAACAGTCTGAGGCCGAGCAGGCAGATCAATTGCACTTCACCCGGCAGTTGATCGACTCCTTGCCGCTGCCGGTTTTTGTGCGCAGTGCGCGCGATATTTGTCTGGTTGTGAATCCGGCGTGGGAGCAGATGTTCGGTATCAGGGCCTCGCTAGCGGTGGGTACTCTGATGCCTAGTTTTTTCGATGCGCTGGAAGAAGACATCATCGACATCACAGACCCCGACGACAACGGCCACTTGAGCACCACCTCGCAAGAGGTGTACAGCATCCAGACGCCTTCAGGCGTGCGCTATGTGCTGTATTTCAAGGCCCCTTTCACTAACCGTCATGGCGTTAACCTGGGCACCATCGCCACCTTGGTCGATGTCACGGAAAGAGAACGCTCCAGCCACACGCTCATGTAGAGCAGGCCTTAGAACTTGCGCCGGTAGCCGATGGTCAAAAAGTCTTCTCCATTGGCACCGTAATTGTTGAGCAGGTCATAGATGGCGCAGCGGTGATGCAGGCGCACAAATACTTCGTGCTCTTTCGATTGCGGCCGGGAAAACGCGGCTTCAACGAACAGGTAATTCAAAGTCCGGCTACCGCGCCCGTCGGGTCCGGCTTCCATCGGGCCCACCTGGCTGGTGTAAGACACGCCCAAAGGTGCCAGCCGGATGTCGGTGCGCAAGGTGTCCCGCCAAGGCATGCCGCTCCAGCGCAAGGTTGGCGCGACGGCAATTTCAGTGAGATTGGCCAGGCCGCTTTGTTGGCCGATCATGCCGTCCAGCTCAATGGCAATCGGCCACTCGGCGTGCTTCCAGATGGTTTTGCTCCCTGTCACGGCCAGCATGTAGTGCTCCGCATAGTTGGCCCGCCCTGCCAGGGCGCCCGCAGGCTCGGCATCGTGGTACTTGCCCACATAGGTGCCCAGGCTCCAGTCAAACTCGTCGGCCAGGGCGGTGGAGCCGGCGCCCAAGCTCCAAGCGAGCCCGAGGGCGAGGCAGAGTTTTGCAATCGCTGGGGCGCGCAACAGCGGGAATGATCGGCCGGGAGTTGGCATAAAGGTCGTCATGCCGTGAATGGTAGCGATGGCCCCCAACCATGCGAATGCGGTGCCCCAAAGCCCCCGGGACTGCTAAGCCCAGTGGCGAGCTGTGGCGGAGAGTCAAATTCTCTGCACCGGCGCTGCAATGGCAGGAGTGGCGGTGTAGGATGAAACGCTGCGTTGCCGAACTGGAGAGCCTGTCCATGACTGAAACCACCCACTTGGAAGCCAAAGTCTTATTGCTGGAGCACGATGCTCAGCAGTGCAAGGTGTTGACCGATTTTTGCGATTCGGTGGGCTTGCTGCCATTGCTGCGCACGTCACACGATGCGCTGAGCTGCTTAGAGAGCAATAAAGACCTCGCCGGGGTGCTGCTCGCAGAAGACTTGCCTTGCGGCACCCGCAACGCCTTGTTTCTGGCCGAGTCTATTCACCGCTTACGCCCCGAGCTGCCCATTTTCTTGCGCCGCACTACCAGTGGAGATTTGGATGCGCTGTACCGCGAATTCATCCGCTACCCGTGGAGCACCGGTGATGTGGACCAGCTGCGCGCGGGGGTGGACCGCTCTATTTTCAGTTTGCGCTACCCCACCGCATTGGTGGAAGGGATTGTGGAGTTGACGGTGGCCTCCATGCGCTCCATGTTCCCTAATGCTGCGGTCAATGCCGAGCCGCCCTACGTGGTGCACGACCGCATCATCCACGGAGAGGTGTCCACCATCATCCCGCTGGAGAGCACGTGGTGCCGTGGTTACATGATGCTGCAGACCGAAGAGAGTGCCTTGCGGCAGGGCATGCTCAAGGGGTTCAGCTACGAAGGAGTCGGCGGGGAGCTCAATTTCCGTGACCTCAACAACATGTTGGGCGAAACCACCAACCTGATCTGGGGTGCTTTTAAAAACCGCTACATCGCGCCGCAAACCACCTCTACCCAGCTTGCGCAGGTGCCTATCGTTATCAACCACGCGCACAAGTACATATCTTTTGGCTCGCCGGACCCGCAGCTGTGTGTGCGCTATTCTTTGTCGGAGGCCGGCCGGCGCGGCGGGCAGCCGCTGGTGATCGTGCAGCGGTTTATATTCAACCTCCATTGGTCACCCGAGCAATTTGCGGAATATGCAGCCTCCAGCTCCAGCGAGGCGGGTGAACTGGATCTGTTTTAGGCAACACAAGCGTCAACTTCGGTGCGTAATGGAAGAGGGTAGAGATGGCGAATGTTCTGGTGGTGGACGATTCCAGCACGATGCGGGAAATCGTTTCCGGCTACTTAAACAAACATGGGTTCGACGTTGCTTTGGCGACCGATGGGCGTGACGGCTTGGCACAACTCAAAGCGGACCCCGGCATCAAGCTGGTGGTGAGCGATGTGAATATGCCCAATATGGATGGCCTGGCCATGGCCGAGAAAATCCGGACTGACCTGGGCAATAAGACCGTGCACATCATCATGCTGACGACCGAAGACAACGCCGTGATGCGCGAGCGCGGTCGCGCCATCGGCGTGACCGGCTGGATCGTCAAGCCCTTCCGCGGCGACGCGGTGCTCGGGCCTTTCAAGAAGTTTTGCGGGCTGGTGTAGAGCGGAGCCTAAGCTTGCATTTGCCGACGGTAGCGTCGGCGAGCAACCCACACCGCAGCGGCCAGTGCCGCAGTGGCTGGCAGTGTCCACCATGCGCCGCGCAGGGCCTCCAGCATCAAGAAGCGGACCTGGTGCCCACCGTCTGTGAAGGAGGTGATGAGCCCCAAGCCACTGGAATCAAATGAAGGTGTGCCTTTGGCAAGCTCGGTGTAGAGGGGCGCCATGTGGGAAGAAATCAGCAAAAAGCTCACCACGACCGGTACGCCCGCCAGCACCGCGCGCACCACGTTGCCGCGAAACACCAGCACGGACATCGACATGACCGAGATCAGGTTGGACAAATCCCCCAGCGGCAACACCTGATTACCCGGCAGTACCAACGCCAAGACGATTGCCAGAGCCATCAAAAGCAACCCGGTGATCACCACAGATTTGTGATGCATTAAAAAGCCTGTGTCCATCGCAACGACCAATCGCCCGCGTGAAGGGAATCGCTTTTCCACTTGCTCACGCAGTGCGGTGGTGATGGGAATCATGGCCTCACCGATCAGCCCTGCACTCTTGGGCAGGATGAACATGACCGCCGCGATGTGGACTGCGAGTTCGAGGGTATTTTTAACGTCATAGCCCGCAGCCAGCGCCAACGCTAAGCCCATGAGGAGGCCGATCACCATGGGCTCGCCCGCAAATGCCAGAAGCACACTACCCTCGCCATCGCGCGCGGCTTCGTGTTCTTTTTGGGGGTTGTAGTTCCAGCGGTTCAGGCCCGGTAGCTTGTCGAATAGTGCATCGACACACGCAAAATAGGGCAGCAGTCCATTGACGGAAACGGGCGAGACCGCAATGCCTCTGAGCCCGGTTTCGCGTTCCACTTCCGGGGCATTCCACTCCGTCATTTTGAAGCAGTAGACCGCCAACACCAGCGTAGCGGCAAGGCCCACCCACCATTGGTTGCTGACGGTCATTGCCAGCGCCCCCATCAAGGCGAAATGCCAGTAGTTCCAGATATCGATGTAAATCGCCCGTGTCCAACCTAGCGCGAGCATGGCAATGTTGAGTGCGAGCACAAGGGGAATGGATATCGCAGCAAGGGGCGACGCCCAAGTGATGGCCGCCAGTGGTAACCAGCCGACATCCAGCACTTGGAAGTTCAGCCCTCGTGCTTGGGACAGTTGCTGCACGGCCGGGCTGATGTTGGCGACAAAAAAATTAAAGGCAATGAATACCCCCGCAAATCCGGCGGCTAGTGTCACGGTACTGAGTACCGCTTGCCGGCCTGGCACCCGCGCGGCCAGTGCAATGACCAGCATCAGGATGGGCAACATCACATACGCTTTAAAACTGAAAAAGGCTGCAACAGAGCTTTGCAAAGTAGTCATGAGCCCAAGGGTAAACGCCGCGGAGTGCCTTTGTGCTGCAGTCGAACAAAATGTTGGGCTTGGCGCATCACTCTGGTGGCTCAATCGAGTGCCGCGATAGACTCCCGCTCCCGCTCCCGCTCCCGATTCCGGTTTTGTTTCATGTCCAGTTCCTCTCCTGTATCCCCCGCCTACGACTGGCGCACCATCACCGCGCTCAACACCGTGTCCACCCTGGCCCAGATCGGGCAGTTCGGCATCGTGTATGTCATGGTGCCGGTGTGGCTGGCGCTGCAGGGCCTGAGTGCGGCGCAGCTGGGTTTTTTTGCGGCGTCGTTGTGGATGGGGCAAATGCCGGGCTTGGGCCTGGCGCCCTGGCTGTGCCGCCACTGGGGCGCGCGCACCGTGGTGGTGGCGGGGCTGGCCTGCTCGGTGGTGGCGCTGCTGGGCATTGCGTGGGTGCCGGTGGCGCCCATGCCTTGGTTCGCCTATCTGGCGTGCGGCCTGTTGGCCGGCTTGGGCATGGGCCTGCGCTTGGTGGGGCTGGAGCCTTGGCTTTACAACATTGCCCCCGCCCACGCCCGCGGGCGCCTGGTGGGTTTTCATGAAACGCTGATCGCTGCCGCCCCCGTGGTCGCTCCCGCCATTGCCGCTTGGGTGGGCGTGCAGGGCCACACCATTTTGTGGGTGGGCGTGGGGTTTACGGTGTCGGCGCTGGTGCCGCTGGCATTGGCCCGCACACCGCATGCGGAAGAGGCGCACCACTCCAGCAGCTGGCCCCAGTCAGCCCGCGCGGCGTGGCCGCACCGCATCTTCCGGCAGGGGCTGCTGATCGCGCTGTGCGGCGGCATGCTGGAGTCGGCGCTGGCCGGTTTGTTTGCCGTGTTTGCGGGCGACCGTGGCTTTGAGGCCGAAGGCATCGCCCACTTGCTCACCGCCTTCGGGCTGGGCGGCTTGCTGCTGCAATACCCCGTGGGTTGGATGGCCGACCACTGGGGCCTGCGCGCCGCCGGCGCTTTGGCTGCGCTGGGCACCGCCTTGGCCGCTGCGCTGTTGGCCCTTGCACCGCATGTCCCAGGTCTGCCCGGTGTGCCGGTGGCGTTTGCCACCATGTTTGTGCTGGGTGGACTGATCACCGCCTTCCTTACCTTGTCGCTCATTGCCGCCACCAAGACCCCCACACCCGACATGGCCTGGAACGTCAGCAGCCTCTCCATGGCCTATTCGCTCAGCGCCGTCGTCGGCCCCGTAGCTGCCGGCGGCGCCATGACCGCGACCAGCAGCGTAGCGCTGATGTGGTTTGCGGCGGCAGTGGGTGTGGTGATAGTGGGGTTGCTATTGAAAAGATAGCTGGTTGCGCAGGTTTGGTGAGGGCTAGAGCCCTATTTGATGCATATGTTGCTGCGTGGCTCAGGTGTCTTCATGCGCTTCCACCGATCTGGCACGGGAAGCACTTCCTCGTTCTGGCCCACCACGCATTGGGCCAAGGCGTCTGGGTCCGGCTCTCTTACACTAGCGTTCACAACCCTTGTGCGCGCCTCCGCTGCGGCCGGTGCTGGCAAGGAACACGACCGAATCTTGCTTCTGCTGTGCCACCTACCCACTTTATTCCGTCTCTGTTGCTGGGCTCTCTTGTGCTTGCCACGGCAACGGCACCACGAGCTCAGCAGGCGCCCAATGCGGCTACACAGCTGCAACAAATCCCCGTGTCGCCAAGTCAGCCGGCCAAGCTGCCGGAATGGGGGGCAGACCCACAGCAAGTAGCGCCGTTAGTCGATGCGAGTGGCCCCAAGCTACGGGTCGAAACGCTCACCTTCACGGGGAATGCCGCCTTCACCACGCCTGAGCTCGTTCAGGCCAGTGGCTTTGTTGCCGGTCGTGCCTACACGCTGGGTGAATTGCGCCAGCTCGCGGCCAAGGTCAGCAGCTACTACCGCGACCGGGGTTACTTCTTGGCGCAAGCCGTGGTGCCAGCCCAAGAAATCACCAACGGTGCGGTGCAGCTCAAGGTGTTGGAGGGGCGTCTGGGGCAGGTGGAGTTAAACAATTCTTCTGAGCTGTCGGATCGCGTGGCGTCCGGCCTGCTGGCCGGACTGCAGGACGCGAGCCCGGTCACGCAGGCAGAACTGGAGCGGCGGATTCTGTTGCTCAGCGATCTTCCCGGTGTGCTGGCGCGCTCAACCCTGCGCCCAGGTTCGACACCGGGCACTGCCGATGTGGTGGTGCAACTGGGGGCGGGTCCCAAAACGGGCGGCAGTCTGGAGCTGGACAACCAAGGCAACCATTACACGGGTGCCTACCGCATGGGTGCAAGCCTGTTTGTCAACGAACTCTTGGGCTGGGGCGATGTGGCTTCGGCCCGGCTGTTGACCTCGGGCGAGGGGCTGTCGTACGGCCGGGTTGCCTATCAAACACTCTTGGGGCCCCTCACCATGGGCGTGGCCACCAGCAGTCTTTACTACCAGCTGGGCGGTGCGTTTGCCCGCCTTGAATCCAGCGGTACGGCGCAAACCGGCTCAGCCTTTGCGAGCTACCCCTTGCTGCGTTCACGGCAGCAGAACCTGAGCGCCCAATGGTCGCTGGATCACAAGGATTTCAGCGACCGCACCGGTGCGGGTTCGCCCAGCCAAGCGAACAAGACGAACCACACCCACACCCTGGGTTTGAAAGGCAACTACCAAGATGCGCAAGGCCAGCGTGCATGGCAGTACAACGCGGCTTGGGCACTCGGCCATGTGGCGCTGCACGACGCCACCACCCGCAACAACGACGCCATGACTGCGCAAAGCAACGGGGCCTATGAAAAGCTGGTCTACGGAGTGGCATTGCAACAAGAGCTTGCCCAGAAGCGCAGCCTGTATCTGAGCCTCAATGGGCAATGGGCGTCTAAGAACCTAGACGCCTCCGAGAAATTCAGCTTGGGGGGCACGGGGGGTGTTCGTGCGTACCCTGCAGGTGAAGCGAGCGGAGACGAGGGCTATGTTCTGACCCTAGAAGGACGGATTCCTTGGCCTGCCTTGTCGCAAGTCCTTGGGGGGTCGGCCCAGGCCATCGCTTTTCTGGACACCGGTACAGAAATAGCGAACAAGTCGCCGTGGGATGCTGGCACCAGCGCGAAGCGCCGCACGCTGAGTGGCGTGGGCGTGGGCCTGAATTTCACCAGTCCCAACAAATGGACCGCCACCGCTTATGGAGCGTTCAAGGTAGGGGATGAAACTGCTACTTCTGCACCCGATGCCGCCTGGAGATTTTGGTTCCAGGCCGCCAAGTTTTTCTGACCGTCGCGCCGCATCATGTCTCGTCTAACCACTTCGATATTCAAACGCCGCATGACCGCATTGGCGGTGCTGGCCAGCTTGGGAGGCACCGCACAGGCCTTGCCGGTGGACGGTGTCGTCACCAACGGCGCTGCCGCTATCACCAGCGGTGGCACTGGCGTATTGGTCGTGACCCAAACCAGCAATGCTGCCACCATCCATTGGCAAAGTTTCAGCATTGGGGCCAGCGAGTCGGTGCGGTTTGTGCAGCCCAGCAGCAGTGCGGTGGCCCTGAATCGGGTGCTGGGGTCGGACCCGTCCCAGATCCTGGGCAAGCTGTCTGCCAATGGGCAGGTTTTTCTGGTCAACCCGAATGGCATCTTGTTCGGGCAAGGGGCTTCGGTGAACGTGGGCGGCTTGGTCGCCTCGACGCTGGACATGACCGACACCGATTTCCTGGCAGGCCGCTACAACTTGCGGGGCAGCTCAACGGCCAGCATTCGCAATCTGGGCACTATTCAGGCCCAAGAGGGTGGCTACGTGGCCCTGGTAGGCCACACCGTGGAAAACAACGGCAACATCACGGTGCCCATGGGTAGCGTGGCCTTGGCCGCGGGCAGCGCCGTCACCCTGGACTTTGCCGGAGACGGCTTGCTGAAGGTCGCCGTGAGTGAGTCCGCCCTGAACGCGCTGGTGCGCAACGGTGGCGTCATTCAGGCCGATGGCGGTGCGGTCTGGATGTCCGCATCCGCCCGGGATGCGTTGCTGTCCACCGTTGTTGACAACACGGGCATCGTGCAGGCCAATTCGGTGGGCTACCGAAACGGGCGCATTTACCTCGATGACGGGGAGTCTGGCGTGGTCAGTGTGAGCGGCACCCTGCAGGCCGCCGGAACTGGCCCTGGCACCACGGGTGGCAGCATTGCGGTGAGTGGAGAAAAGGTGGCTGTTCATGATGGGGCGCAACTGGATGCCACGGGCCATGCTGGCGGCGGGAGTATTGCCGTGGGTGGGGGCTGGCAAGGCAAAGACCCCAACATTCGCCAAGCCAACGCCGTCTACATTGCGCGGGGCGCCACGCTCGATGCGTCTGCCACGAGCACAGGCGACGGTGGAACGATTGTGGCGTGGTCGGATGTGTCCAAGCCAGGGGCGAGCACCCGGGTGTACGGAACTTTGCGCGCTCGGGGTGGCGCCTTGTCGGGCAATGGCGGGCGCATTGAAACGTCGGGCCACTGGCTGGACGTGCAAGGCATGCGCCTGGATGCCGCCGCACCACACGGAAATGGCGGGATCTGGCTGCTGGACCCGGAAGACTTGGTCATCGGCACCGTAGCGACTGATGCAAGCTTCACCCCCTTTCCATTTCCAACCTTCACATCGGGTCCAGGGACTCCGAACGTACTGAATACCGATATTGAGGCTCAGTTGAACGCTGGTGTGAGTGTGATTCTGCAAACCGCCCCCACCGGAACCGGTGCCGGCAATATTGCGGTTAATGCAAGTGTGTCCAAAACCGGTGGCGTTAATGCGGCGCTCACGCTCCAGGCGGTAGGCGGCATCACACTGGCCAACGGTGTCAGCATCAGTTCCAACGCCGGCACCTTGGACGTGAATTTGCTGGCGGGCGGGGGCATCGGCCTGGGCTCCGGCAGCAGCATCAACAGCAACGGTGGCGAGATTGTTTTGGCAGGAGCCAGTTTTTCTAACAGCGCAGGCGCAGGGGTCCTCAATACGGGCGGCGGACGGTGGCTGGTCTACAGCAGCAGCCCCTTGAATGACACGGTAGGCGGGCTCAACAGTGGCAATACCGCAATTTATAGCCAAGACCCCGGCAGCCTGCCGCCGCCTTCGGTCGCGCCGGGAAATCGATTCATCTATAGCTCAGCTGACCCTGCCGCCGCAGTCACACAAGCGCTGGGGCCCATCCAAACAAGCCTGGGCGCCACGCCGCCTACCCAAGGCGCACCTGCGGCACCGCCATGGCTGTTGGCATTCGATCCGCCAGACTGGCTCTCTGCGAACGTAGAAGAGGGTGGCTTGGCGATATTGCAAACCGGCGGTGCAGCGGTGCTTGCGCGCACCACCGGCTTTGCACCTGCAGGTGCTTCTGGTACTGCGGGTAGCAACACGGTGGCAGGGCAAGTGGCTGGGGCTGGTGGTGCCGTTGCACCTGTCGCTAACCCTGCGGCAGCACCTGCCAGCCGTTTGCGCAGCAGCGGCTTTGCAGGTGGAGCCAAACCCGTCACACCGTCATCCCCCGCGGTCGCCCCTCGTGCTTCGCTGGAAGCGTTTTTGAGAGGTGCCGCGCAGTCCCTGCAGGTGGGAGTCAGCAGCAGTGGTGCGGTGCTTTTGGCCGCGCTCAATGGCCCCGGAAAGCCTTTGGGCATGACCGTAGCGGTAGCACCTGGTGAGGGGTTTCAGCTCGGCCTGCCGCCCAAGCTGCTGCAGGCCTTGCAGACGAACGGCCGCGCCACGACCCTGCAGGCCCAAGTAGGCGGTGGCCCGCTCCCTGCCTGGCTCAGTTTTGATAGCACCACGGGCGGTCTCCGCTCCAGTGCGGTGCCTGCCAGTGGCGTGCCGCTCACGGTGCGCTTGGTGAGCCCGAACGGCAAATTTGCGGAGCTTGTTATCCAATGAGCGCGCGTCTACCTATGGCACGTTTGTTGTCGCTCATGCTTTGCTTGTCTTTTGCAGGCATGGCGTTTGCCCAGGTTCAGCCCTCGGGCGCAGCCTGGGGTTACAAGGTCAAGCCGGGAGACCGTCTGATTGACATCGCCAAGACCTACCAAAAGAGTCCTGATGAATGGAAGCAATTGCAACAGCGCAATGGTGTTGCCGATCCGAAACTGCTGACTCCTGGCAAGCAACTGAACATTCCCGTGGGCGAGTTGAAGCAAGGCAATCCGGTGGCGGAGGCCGTGTTAGTGCATGGTGATGTGCAACGGTTGGACAAAGCAGGGCAGCCCGCAGGCAAGTTGACTTCCGGCGACATTCTCAAGATGGGGGAGCGCTTACAAACCGGCGCCCGTAGCACCCTGACGATTCGATTTGCCGACGACTCTCGCATGCTGGTGACCGAAAAAAGCACCATTGACCTGACTAGCCTTGTTAACTACGGCAAAACCGGCATGGCCGCCACCAAGGTGCAGGTGCTCGAAGGTGGCACCGACTCTCAGGTATCCCCGCAGAAGGGGCCTGCTGCGCGCTATGAAATCGGCACCCCGGCCATCAACCTCGCGGTGCGCGGAACCGGCTTCCGCATCCAGGTAGATGGCAGCAGTGGCGTGACACGCACCGAAGTTGGCGAAGGCTTGGTGGCTGGCACGGCAGACGGGCAGCAAGCCTTGATTGGCCGAGGCTTCGGGCTGATTGCCGAACCCGGCAAGCCGCTGGGCCAACCCCAAGCCTTGTTGCCGGCCCCACAGCTTGACGCTACGGACGAGGTCATCGGCAAACTGCCGGTCCGGTTCGCCTGGCAGGCGTTGGCGGGCGTGCAGCAATACCGGCTTCAGTTGCTGGCGCGGGTGCAGGGCGCGGAGGCCATCATTGAAGATGAGCTGCTGCAAACCACCCGTGTGCAATGGGATGACCTGCCCGATGGTGACTACGTGTTGCGCATCCGGGGTGTGAACGCCTCCGGGCTAGAAGGTTTGAATGCGGTCCGGGCCTTCTCGCTTCGCACCAAGCCTGCGCCTCCGAAGCTGACGGTTCCGACCGACGACCAGCGCAGTGCTGGACCTAAGGTTTCTTTCCGCTGGGACGCGGCTCCCGAGGCCCACACTTACCGGTTTCAAATTGCCGAAGATGAGAAATTCACGCAGGTCGTGGCCTTGGTGCCGAACATTGCTGGCGATGCAGGTGCTGTGCTGCTTGCGCTCCCACCCGGCCCCTATTTCTGGCGCGTAGCCAGCGTAACCCGGGCCGGCGTCGTGGGGCCTTATAGCGATGCGTTCCACCTGGTGTTGCAAGGCGGAGGTCCGAAAGACTGAGCCCATGCGCAAGCTGTTGACACCCCTGCTGCGACTGCTGCTCCCTGTGGGGGTGCTCTGTGCTTTGCTGATCGTGCAGTTCGAGGATCCGCTGTTTCGCATGCGGGTGCGCGATCTGGCGTTCGACCAGCTGCAAAAGTTGCATCCGGCCCCGTATGTGGATGACATTCCGGTGCGTGTGGTCGCTATTGACGACCCCAGCCTGGCGGCGGTAGGCCAGTGGCCATGGCCGCGCACGGTCATGGCGCAAATCGTAGACCAGCTAACAGCCATGGGCGCCCGGGTGGTGGTCATGGACCTCATACTGGCCGAGTCGGACCGCACGTCTCCTGAGCACGTCAAACAGTTCTGGCCCGACAACCCGCAGCTGGACGCCTTGTTAGCCAAGTTTCCGTCCCATGACCAGATACTGGCTGACAGCATGGCGCGCAGCCGCGTGGTCACAGGGGTCCTTGCGCAAACTCATGGCGCGCCCGGTCAACTGCCGGCCAGGCCCGCACAAATTGTCAGCCAGGGTGGCGATGCCCGGGATTGGCTTAAAGATTGGGCCGGTGGCACAGGTTTTCTGCCACCGCTGTCGGCCGCCGCAGCCGGCGCAGGCGTGGTGACGGTGGTGCCTGACCACGACGGGATACTGCGCTCCATACCGCTGGTCAACCTTTTGGGCGGGCGTGTGTACCCCGGCCTTGGACTCGACGCGCTGCGGGTCTACATGGGTGAGGCGCAACTGGCCGTGCAGGTCAGACCTGAAGCGCAAGCCGGGCTCCTCCAGCAAGCGGGCATTTCCGGCATCGGCTTGGGACCTCGGGCATTTCTGCCGACGGGGCCCGATAGCCGGGTGTGGCTCCATGCCCGCCCGCAGAATACCGACCGCTATGTATCTGCCATTGACGTGTTGGCGGGGCAGGTTGAGCCCAGTCGCATCAAGGACCATATCGTCATCATCGGCGCCACGTCGGCAGGGCTCGGCGACATAGTCCGCACACCCTTGGGGGAAGCGGTGCCGGGGCTGGAAGGTCATTTGCAGCTCATGGAGCAGCTGCTGACCAGCGAGTACTTGCTCAGGCCCATGTGGGAGAACACTTTTGTTGCCGTTTTGTGGGTTTTCTCAGCGCTTGTTTTAGCGTGGCTACTGGCGAAGTTTCGGCCGGCATGGTCCGTGGTCTTTGTGGGCGCGGGTATGGCGGGATTGCTGGTGCTGTCGAACCACCTTTTCCAATCAGAGCAATTGCTGCTCGACCCTGTTTTTCCCGCAGCGGGCCTACTGGGCCTATTTTTGTCGCTGGCGGTGCCGAGTTACCTGCGCACCGAGTACGAGCAACGCTGGATCAAAAATGCGTTCTCGCGCTATGTGTCCCCCAACCGGGTCAAGTACTTGCAGGAGCACCCGGAGACGCTGGCCTTGGGGGGCGAATACCGCGAGTGTTCCTTTGTCATGACCGATCTGGCCGGATTCACCGCGATGATGGAAAAGTACGAGCCCGCCATGTTGTCGGCGCTGCTCAATGAATACCTGGACGGGATGATTGCGATTGCCTTCGCCCACGAAGGAACTCTGGACCGCATTGTGGGCGACGCCGTGGCGGTGATGTTCTCGGCCCCGGTTGCGCAGCCCGACCATGCCACAAGGGCGGTGGCATGCGCCTTGGCGATGGACCAGTTCGCCAACCGTTTCAGCCAGCAGCAACATGCCCAGGGCATTCCCTTCGGTAAAACCCGCATCGGGGTCAACACGGGAGACGTCTTGGTCGGCAACTTCGGCGGGCAGGTCATGCTCGACTACCGCGCGCTGGGCGATGCCATCAACACGGCGGCAAGACTGGAAACCCTCAACAACCACCTAGGCACACGCATCAGCGTGAGTGCGTCCACCGTGGAGCAGTGCCCCGACTTTGTCGGCCGCCCCGCCGGGCGATGGGTTCTCAAGGGCAAGCACATCCCGACCTCTGTGTTCGAACCCCTCACGGTGGACGAGTGCCGCAGCGAACGGGTCACGGCATATCTTGCGGCCTATGCGCTCATGGAGGCAGAGTTGCCCGACGCCTTGGCAGCCTTTCAGGACCTGCACGCGCGCTACCCCGACGATGCGCTGGTCGGCTACCATCTGCGCAGGCTGGAGGCGGGTGAAAACGGCAGCCTGATAGTGATGGGCCGCAAGTAGAAACTTTTTTGTGGGAATTGGACGTTCATGAATGCCGCTGTAATCGATTTGTTGGACTTGCTTGCCAAGCACCATGATGTTTCCACCATGGCGAGCAAGGCCATGCCCTTGATGGTGAATTACTTGGGTGCAGACAACGGCTCACTGCTGCTACTGTCACAGGAGCGCTTGGTACACAAAGTGCTCGCCACCAAGGAAACCTTTACCCAAGTCTCTGACCACAAGCTGCGCACCGTAATCTCTGAAGGGCTTGCCGGCTGGGTGCTTCAACACCGCCAGGGCGGCTTGGCGTCGCATACCAGCCTGGATGCCCGCTGGGCCTCCATGGGCGACACCTCAATCGGGTCCGCTCTGGTAGTGCCTTTAATGAGCCGCGGCACGGTGGTCGGGTTGCTGTCTTTCCATCACGCACAACCCGGTTTCTTGCGGGAGCGACACCTTGCACAGGCTGCCGAGTTGGCCCAGTTGCTGGCCCCGTTGTTCGATGTTGCGCTCATGGCGGAAGCATCGCTCGCAACCCTGTCGCAAATTTGCCAAAGCGCCGGCCAACCTTCCACTTTGCTGGACTGGCAGGGCAACGTCAAAGTCGTGAACCAAACCATGGATAAGCTGGACATCATCTGGAGCCCGGGGCTGTTCTCGCAAAGCCTGTTGCAGCGTGAGCTAGCGGTCGATACGGTCGTGCAATGCGACTGGGAAGGCATGCGCAGCTTGAAGACCCTGCCTTTTGACGCGCAGACATTCCAGTTCCCCGGTGTCGGTGTCTGGGTTCAGCTGGCCAACCGTTGATGGCAAGCGGCGTCTCCACCCCTCTCTCATTGAAAGCCTGGCATGAACTCCAACACTGAATCGACCTCTACCACATCTACCCGGCCTATCACCGAAGTCCCGGAATTCGCACTCAAAGCCGCAGAGCTCCTGCGCAAGACGAGTCCCAATTTCTCGCTGACCGCACAGGAAGCCAACTGCATCGTCTCCCTCATGCGGGTCGTGCAGATCCCCGCTGGCACAACCTTGTTCAGTGCTGGCGATACGGGCAACACCGGCTATATGCTGTTGTTGCTGGAGGGCGATGTGTCTGTAGACACAGGCAACGTTGGTGGTGCTACCAAAGTGGACATATCGGTGATCGGACCGGGCGCACTGATTGGGGAGTTGGCCTTGATTGACGGTGCCCCACGCTCCGCCACATGCACGTCGGTTTCCCCTGTGGTCGCTGCGGGACTCTCCGCCGGTGGCTTGCAGCGCCTGATTGAGCAGTTCCCCCAAGTGGCGATCAAGCTGGTGATCTACATCGCCCATAGCGCTTCCGACCGGCTGCGCTCGCTCAATGACCAGCTGCAAATGTATGACCAGATCACTGAAAGCCAGCGCCAGGAAATTGCCCAGTTACGACTGGCCGTGAAGCGCTGAGACTCTGCGGTTTTTGCGCAATTTGGAACCTGCGCAGCCTCTTCAGGGCTTATTCACGCAGCGCAGTCGTCGGCCCTGTTGTAGCCGGTGGCGCTTCGACCGCCGCCAGCCGCGGGGCGCGGACGTGCATCGTGGCTGCGGTCATGCTAGTTTTGCTATTGAAAAGATAGCTGGTGGTGCAGCTTCTAGCGGGGGCGGACTCAAATCAAAGTGCAACACAAGGGTAGTTTATTGGATGACATCAGGGGAGTGCTCAAGCTTGGCCAGCCACTGGCCATACACCTCCAATGGAGTCAACCAGCCCAGCGTCTTGCGCGG
>NZ_JAAFIX010000019.1 GCF_013297935.1 Rhodoferax sp.
CGGGGGTTTGGTCATTCAAGAGTTTGAGATTTTTCGAAGAGAAGTTAGCCATGACTGAAGAAAACAAGTCGGTTTCCACCCCTGAAAACGCCGATGGCGCTGTGCACACGGGCGAGGGCGGAGCCGACAGTTCCAACTTCCAGCCCACCATCGACACCAACCAAGCCGGTGCGACCGAGGCCTATGGCGAAGGCTCGATCCAGATTCTTGAAGGCCTGGAAGCCGTGCGCAAGCGCCCCGGCATGTACATCGGCGACACGTCCGATGGCACCGGCTTGCACCATCTGGTGTTTGAAGTGGTGGATAACTCCATCGACGAGTCTCTGGCAGGTCATTGCGACGACATTCTGGTCACCATCCACTCCGACAACTCCATCAGCGTGGTCGACAACGGCCGTGGCATACCCACTGGCATCAAGCTCGATGACAAGCACGAACCCAAGCGCTCGGCCGCTGAAATCGCGCTGACCGAGTTGCATGCCGGTGGCAAGTTCAACCAGAACAGCTACAAGGTGTCCGGCGGTCTGCACGGCGTGGGCGTGTCTTGCGTGAACGCGTTGTCCAAAATGCTGCGCTTGACCATCCGCCGCGACGGCAAGGTCCACACGCTCGAATTCAGCAAGGGCTTTGTGCAGGGCCGCATTGTGGAGTCGCAAAACGGCGTGGACGTATCGCCCATGCGCATCATCGGCGACACGGAGAAGCGCGGCACCGAGGTGCACTTCCTCCCCGACACCGAAATCTTCAAAGAGAACAACGATTTCCACTACGAAATTTTGAGCAAGCGCCTACGCGAACTCAGCTTCCTGAACAACGGCGTACGCATCCGCCTCAAAGACGAGCGCAGCGGCAAGGAAGACGACTTTGCCGGCGCCGGTGGCGTGCAGGGCTTTGTGAACTACGTCAACAAGGGCAAG
Source organism: Rhodoferax sp. (assembly GCF_013297935.1). Taxonomy (GTDB): domain Bacteria; phylum Pseudomonadota; class Gammaproteobacteria; order Burkholderiales; family Burkholderiaceae_C; genus Allorhodoferax. The sequence continues at coordinate 918 of NZ_JAAFIX010000019.1, forward strand.
ACCGTGTTGCACCCCAACGTGTTCCACGCCATGGGCGACCGCCAGAGCGACCAGCAAACCAATATCGGCGTAGAAGTGGCCATGCAGTGGAACAGCGGCTTCAACGAGCAAGTGCTGTGCTTCACCAACAACATCCCCCAGCGTGACGGCGGCACCCACCTGACCGGCCTGCGCGCGGCCATGACCCGCGTCATCAGCAAGTACATCGAGCAAAACGAAATGGCCAAGAAGGCCAAGGTCGACGTCACCGGTGACGACATGCGCGAAGGCCTGTGCTGCGTGCTGTCGGTCAAGGTGCCCGAACCCAAGTTCTCCAGCCAGACCAAAGACAAGCTGGTGTCGAGCGAAGTGCGCGGCCCGGTGGAAGACATCGTGGGCAAGCTGCTGGCCGACTACCTGGAAGAGCGCCCGAACGATGCCAAGATCATCGTCGGCAAAATCATTGAAGCCGCCCGTGCCCGCGAGGCCGCCCGCAAAGCCCGCGACATGACACGCCGCAAGGGCGTGCTCGACGGCATGGGCCTGCCCGGCAAGCTGGCCGACTGCCAGGAAAAAGACCCCGCCGGCTGCGAAATCTACATCGTCGAGGGTGACTCCGCCGGTGGCTCTGCCAAGCAGGGCCGCGACCGCAAGTTCCAGGCGATCCTGCCCCTGCGCGGCAAGATCCTGAACGTGGAAAAAGCCCGCTACGAAAAGCTACTCACCAGCAACGAAATCCTGACGCTGATCACCGCCTTGGGCACCGGCATCGGCAAGGCCGGCGGCACCACCGGCAATGACGACTTCAACGTCGCCAAGCTGCGCTACCACCGCATCATCATCATGACCGATGCGGACGTGGACGGCGCCCACATCCGCACCCTGCTGCTGACCTTCTTCTACCGCCAGATGCCCGAGCTGGTCGAGCGCGGCCACATCTACATTGCCCAGCCACCGCTCTACAAAGTGAAGGCCGGCAAAGAAGAGCTGTACCTGCAAGGCCCGGCAGAGCTGGATGGCTTCTTGCTACGTGTTGCGCTGCTCAACGCGTCGGTATTCACCGGTGGCCCCAATGGCACCACCATCAGCGGCGACACACTGGCCGAGTTGGCACGCAAACACCAAGTCGCCCAAAGCGTGATTGCCCGCCTGAAAAACTTCATGGATGCCGAAGCCTTGCGCTCCGTGGCGGATGGCGTGGTGCTGAACCTGGACACCGTGGCCGACGCCGAAGTGTCCGCCGCAGCGCTGCAGGCCCGCCTGCCCGACGCCGAAGTGGCGGGCGAGTTCGACGCCCGCACCGACAAGCCCATCTTGCGCATCAGCCGCCGCCACCATGGCAACGTCAAGAGCAGCGTACTCACGCAAGACTTTGTGCACGGTGCCGACTACGCCGCCTTGGCCGAAGCCGCCAACACCTTCCGCGGCCTGCTGAGCGAAGGCGCCCGCGTGATGCGCGGCGAAGGCGAGCGCGCCAAGGAAGAAAAAGTGTCCGACTTCCGTGAAGCCATGGCGTGGCTCATCACCGAAGCCGAGCGCACCACCAGCCGCCAGCGCTACAAAGGCTTGGGTGAAATGAACCCGGCCCAGCTGTGGGAAACCACCATGGACCCGACCGTGCGCCGCCTGCTGCGCGTACAAATCGACGATGCCATTGAAGCCGACCGCGTGTTCACCATGCTGATGGGCGACGAAGTCGAGCCACGCCGCGATTTCATTGAAACCAACGCGCTGCGCGCAGGCAATATCGACGTTTGATGCAGGGCCGAACCAGCCCTTCCGGGCTCGTCGGGCTGATGGAAGCTTGGGCCGCGGTCGACACCCGCGCGCCGCGACAAGATTGGGCAGAACACTGGAGTGCATGGCTGGGCCCGCTGGATGCGATTGCCCTGAGCACTGCGCTGCCCGGAATCCGCAGCGCCAGCATGGGCGAGCCCGCTGCGGCGGGCAAAAAGCAGGCTGTCGACTTGGCCGAGCTGCTGCGGCAATTGCGAGAAGACCTGACCCGCAGCATCCGCCAGCTGCCTGCCCCCCAACGACCCGGGCCGCGCTCCATGCCCTTGCCGAACGCCGTGGTCGAGCCTGCCGCTGATGAGGATTACGGCAGCTACCGCCAGCGCTACATTGACATTCAGCGCCGCCTAGAGCTGCGCATCGACCCCCTGCGCGAACACTGCCGCGACGTACTGTCACGCACCAGCCCCCGGCTCAGCCAGCTGGCGCAATTGGATGCCACGCTTGAGACCATGCTCGCTCCACACGCCCAGGCACTGCTGGCCACGCTGGCGGCTTTGTTGGAGCGACGCTTTCACCGCTACCGCCAGGACGAGAGCCTGCCGATGGCAGATTTTGAGCAGGATTTTCAAGACGCCCTGGTGGCGGAACTGCACTTTAGATTGGAACCTGTCGCCGGCTTGGTAGAAGCCTGGCGCACAGGCGCTTAAGACGATATGAACAAAGAATTGAACCGGTTTTACATTCCCGTGGCCTCGCTCCTGGGTGCCTTGGTGCTGGCCTGGATTGCTGCAGGATTTGTAGCCACCAGCCTGCTTGCACTCGTCATGACGCTGGTGATCGCCGGTGTGTATGCCGCCGGCCTGCGCGAGCTTCACCAGTACCGCCAAGACACGCGCGGCCTGCAACAGGCACTCACCGGCTTGCCCCCTGCCGTGGACACGCTGGCCCCCTGGTTGCTGGGTGTGCCGGCCCACCTGCAACACAGTGTGCGCCTGCGCATCGAGGGCGAGCGCGTGGCACTGCCCGGGCCTGCACTCACGCCGTATCTGGTCGGCCTGCTGGTCATGCTGGGCATGTTGGGCACCTTTCTGGGTATGGTGCTGACCTTCAAAGGCGCGGTGTTTGCGCTCGAAGGGTCTGCCGACCTACAGGCCATCCGCTCGGCACTGGCCGCGCCCATCAAGGGCTTGGGCCTCTCCTTCGGCACTTCGGTCGCCGGGGTGGCCAGCTCGGCCTTGCTGGGCTTGGTGTCGGCACTCAGCCGGCGCGAGCGCCTGCACACCAGCCGCTTGCTGGACCAGCATATTGCCGGGGTCTTGCGCCCTTTCTCACTGGCGCACCAGCGCGAATCCAGCCTGCGGGCCTTGCAGCAACAGTCGCAAGCTCTCCCCGCCGTGGCGGCCCAGCTGGAGCGCCTGATGACCCAGATTGAGCAGCGCCATGACGCGCTCAGCGCCCGGTTGGAGAGCCGTCAAGAAGCCTTTCACGACGAAGTCCAACGCGCCTACACCGGCCTGGCTTCAGCGGTGGGCCAGTCGCTGCAAGACAGCCTGGTCGCCAGTGCCCGCCATGCCGGCGAAGCCATTGTGCCGGTCGTAGAAACGGCCATGCAGCACCTGACGACCGAAGCCCGCGCCCAGCACCAACGCACCAGCGACACCCTGCACACCCAGTTGCAAGACATGTTGGCCGGCTTCCGCACCGGCACCCAGGCCCTGACTGCGGATTGGGCGCAAGCGCTCACCCACAGCACCCAGACCCTGCAAACCGAGTGGCAGCGCACCGGCGCACAGGCAGTGGCGCAACAGCAAGCCGTTTGCGCCGCGCTCGAAGCCAGCGCAGCCACCATCACCACCCGCACCAGCGAGCAGGCTGCCGCCGCGCTGGGTGGCGTTACCCAGGTGCTGGCACGGTCCGAGGCCTTGTTTGCCGCCCACCAGCAGAGCGAGGCCGCGTGGGCCGCGCAACAACAACACCGCATGGACGAACTGGCCGGCGTGTGGCGCAGCGAGCTGGCCGCCCTGCGCACCGAAGAAACCGCCCGTGGTGAGGCTGCCAGCCAGCGCCTCACAGAACTCACCACCCGCTTGCGCACCGAGATGACGCGTCTCGACGAGCGCGACACCCACGCCCTGCAAGAGCGCCATCAGCTCATGGAGCGGCTGGGCGGGCTGCTGCAATCCGCAGAAGCCACCACCCAAGGCCAGCGCGCTGCCATCGACACCCTGGTCGCCACCGCCGGCGGCACTCTGGCCCAGGTGCAACAGCAATTTGCCCAGACCCTGGCACTGCAGGGCGACAAGGCCGAGCAACTGGCGGCCCATGTGCAAGGCAGCGCTATTGAGCTCGCCAGCTTGGGCAGCAGCTTCCAGCAAGCGGTAGACCTGTTCGTGAGTAGCAACGATGCACTGGCGCGCAGCCTGCAGGGCATTGAGGCCGCCGTGAGCCAATCGGTCGAGCGCAGCGATGAGCAACTCGCCTACTACGTGAACCAGGCCCGCGAAGTCATTGACCTGAGCCTGAGCGCGCAAAAAGCCGTTGTCGAAGACCTGCGCAGTCTGCGCAACCAGGCGCGCACCGCCGCCGGGAGCGTCGCGTGACCGGTGACTACGACGTGGCCGACGACGCCGGCCTGGAAACTGCGCCCGTCTGGGCCGTTTTCGGCGACCTGATGGCGGGCCTACTGGGCGCGTTCGTGCTGGTGTTGGTGGGTGTGCTGGTGGTGCAGATGGACCTGGTGGCCAACCTGGAGGCCGAAGTCAAAAAACGCCAGCAAGAAGAGCAGCGCCGCATGGCGCTGGAGAAAGCACTCGCCATACCGCTGCAGTCGGGGCGGGTCACGCTCAACAACGGGCGCATCGGCATCAGCGGCAGTGTGCTGTTTGCCGTCAGCTCCGACCAGCTGCGCCCCGACGGGCGGCAGCTCCTCAAAAGCCTGGTACCGCCGCTGCAGGTGTACTTGGGGGAGCGCAACGAAATGCTCATGGTCAGCGGCTTTACCGACGACCAACCCGTCTCGGGCAGCAACCGCCGGTTTGCCGACAACCTGGAGCTGTCTGCACAGCGCTCACTCACGGTGACCCGCGCGCTGATTGAAGAGGGCATGCCCGCCTCGCGCGTGTTTGCCGCCGCCTTTGGCGCAGAGCAGCCGGTGGCCTCGAACCAGAACGACAGTGGCCGTGCCCTCAACCGCCGGGTCGAAATGGCCCCGGTCCCCAAAGGCGCGCCCGCCCATGACTGAGGCCCCGCAGCCGGCAGCGCCAACGCTGGCGCATGTGCTCGCCAGCCTGGAGGCCCTGCGCACCAGCGGCGCTCAAGCCCGCGACCCGGTGCGGTTTTGCCACCTGGAAACACTGGCCCTGCGGCTGCCCGCCCAAGCGCCCGCCGTGCAAACCCACCTGACGGCAGCGCTCCACCGTGGCTTGGCCGACTTTGAGCGCCGCCACGCCACCACGCCGACTACGCCCACACCGGCTGCCACGGCACCCGCGCAGCCCGCATTGCGGCGCAGTGGCCTCGGCCACCTGAAAGCACTCAACCGGGACCTGCGCCACCCGCAGACAGATTCAGCACCGGGCGGCAACGCTCCCAGCGCGCCCGGGGCCGTGCCCGAGATGAAAAGCGTGCAGCAGTTCCGCCGCGCCTGGGGCCGCATGAAAGTGCAAGACCAGGTAGAGCGCGCGCTCACCCAAGGCCCCGCCAACGCCGGGCCCCTCAACTCCCACCGGCTGGTACTGCGCACGCTAGCGCTGATGCAAGACCTGTCACCCGCCTACCTGCACCACTTCATGGGCCACCTGGACACCTTGCTCCAGCTGGAGAGCCTCACGCTACCGCAGCCGGCCAAGCCGGTGAAGGCGGGCAAGGCCCCGGGGCGCAAACCCGCACCTAAAAAGCAAACCTAAGCCAGTCAGCCCTCTTGCTGCAGCAACCACTGCAGTGCCTGCTCGGTCGTTATGTCGGCAGGGTCCAGCGGGTGGGCGTCGAGCGCTGCTACGGTCTTTGCAAACCGCTGCGCCACGCCGGGCAGCACCACGGACTCAAGGCCCTGGCGGGCCAGTTCGGTGGTGACCTCTTGCACTTCAGCGCTGCGCCGCTTGGCATGCAGCACATGGGTACGGACCAGCATGTCGAGAAAAGTGCGCAGCGGCGTGTCGTCAATGTCTTGCAACTGCGTGTAGAGCGCTTCGCGCAGGCCTTGGCGCTCGGCGGCCATCAGCAGCTCCACGCTCAGGGCTTCCAGGCCTTTGGTGAAAGTGCTGCGCAGGAGCTTCAGGGCCATGGCGTCGCCCGCGGTGCCGGCGGGCAAGGCGCTCACCCGGCCACCGGCGGCCTCCATCCAATGCTTGAATGCCCCGGCACCGTCGCCCGCCACCAAGAGCGGCGTGGTGTGCCCGCCCAGCGCCACCGCGCCCATGATGGCCACGTCCAAATATTGCACGCCCTGCTGCCGCAGCACCTCAGCCGCCGCGCGCTTGGCGTCCGGGCTGGCGGTAGTCATGTCGCAAAGCGTGGTGCCGGGCGCCATCCACGGCGTGCAGTGCGCCACCACCTGCGGGGCAGCGCTGCCAGTCACGCACAGCAGCACCGCGTCACTGGTGCGCAGCCATTCACCGGGGACGAGGTGCAGGGGCAGGCACAGCGCGTCGGCACACGCCTGCGCAGCGACACCCGCACGGGCGTTGCACAGCTGCAGCGTGTGGCCGGCCGCGTGCAGCGCCTTGGCGTAGGCCCGGCCGACCTCTCCTAGGCCGATGATGGTGGTGTTCATGGGGTGTTCAGCTTGAAATTGGTAAAGACTGAACAAGATTCCACTCCAATACGCGACTGCGCCAATGGCAATCAATCGTTTGGGTAAAGTCGGCGCGAACTAACTTAGCGCGTTGCTGTAACCAATCGCCAGTTTCACGGCGGATAACTAAGCCCTCTAACGAACCATGGCGAAACTGACTTTGTTTTGCGTGCACCCAATCCCGCAACTGCGGCATAACGACATGCCCAGTGTGTAACCTAGGCACGGTCTCCAGCCCCAACTGCGCAGCCCACGCGTTGCGACGCGCAGTGCTCCAGAACCGTCCTGTCGTGCGGTCATACACATCAAACACTAACCACCAATCTGGGAGCGCCACATAGTCCAGCGAATGCCGCGCTGCACACCACTCGCCAAACGCGATCAGGTGTGTACCTAAGGCATCAAACAGCCTGTCTTCATGGGCCGAGAGCCACGGTGCCAAGCGGGCAAACTGCCCATGAAGCGGCTGAGACAGGTACTGCCCCCGATTCTGTGCACGCAGCACGCCATCTGGTGACACCGAAAACCCTAAATTAGCACCGTCCAGCTTTTCCTCAACCACCACGTCGCCTGCCAACAACTCATCCGCTTCGTCGGGCGACAAAACCTTGTCATCTCGCGGCGCACCGGATGCAAGCCACGCAATATGGGGCGTATGGGGAAAGCGGAAGAAGTCAGTCACGGCAAAGCAGGTAATGGCTTCTTGGGAAATTTCTTGGCGTAAAACTGGCAAATGTCGTCGCCACAAAGAAACTCCACGTCAACGCCTTGAGCTTTCAGCTCTGGCCACCAGTCCAACCATTTGCAATCAGCGGCTTGCCAAATCGCTGGCTTAGCAGGATGCGCGTTAGCGACTGCAGCAAACTTTCTATCCGGTCGATCAAAAACAGCTTCAAGGGCGGGTACCGGAAACTCTGCAAAGCAATCTACCCCCAGCTCTGTCAATGGGACCAGATGGACACGCTGCCCATCGGCCAACTTGGTCAACACCCATTTGATGAACAGATCACCAACACCCTTACCTTTTCGGGGGATCGTCTTGTTTTGGTACTCACCCAAAATTCGGTACGCATCATCAATCGCAATTGAGCCGGTTTGCATCAACTGCTGCAAACGCTGTACACATTCAAGAACACATTCTGGTGACACGTCATCGTGAGCACCATTTGCCACCAAGATCACATTGGTATCAACAACGACCGTCATACAGCACGCTCTGCGCGCTCAGCCATTTTGGTTTTCATGGCCGCTGTGGTCCGAGCCACCGCGTCTGCCATCTCATCACCAAAAAAGTTGTCTGGCCAATTTTGAATATTCCCGTAGAGATCAATTTCCAGTGGCTCTAGCTCCGCCGTCTTGCCGGAACGCTTTGCGAAATAGATGGCAATGTCTTTAGGGGCAATGAGCCCCTCCGCAACACGCCGTTGCAATCGGTTGAGAAAGTGCTCTGAGTGGCTTTCAACGATCAACTGCACGTTACGGGGTTGTCCACCCTCCCAGGCTTGCACCGCACAAATAAAAGCATCCGCCAAGTGCGCTTGCACCTGTGGGTGCAGGTGGATTTCTGGCTGCTCCATCCAAACGGTGGAATTCTTGGGTGCATAAAAAGCCTCCACCAAAGCTGGCATCACCTGCGACACGCCAAAGCCCACATCCGTCAATTTGACCTCTGGCGAATCTGCATGCGTCTTTAGCAGGACTTCATACTCCTTACGACCAGCAGCCACAGGTTCAACTTTGAAACTGTGAATCACCCCCATCGTTTTTAGCCAATCGGCCAAAAACTTAGCGAAGGCATCCTGCTTGCGCCCTTTGCCACGACTCAACTTCCTGGTTTCTGACTCAGCGGCCAACACGGCTGCGACAGAGAACTCGCCCTGCATTCCAACGTCTGGCGGCGTCTCGCCAGACCACGAATAGATTCTCTTCGGATGACTCCGAAGCGGGCCAAGGTAATAAATGGAATTGAGCATACGCTCGGTTTCCAGCGAGAAGTCAGATAAAAAACCGGCGTTCTGAAAACGGGCCAAGGTAGCGTCGGAGAACCGATAGAACTTCTCGGGTGGATCCAAGGGCCAAGCCCGCCCCGTCACCTTGACGAGATTCAAAGGTTTTGCCTTCAAGGCGACTTTTGAATCCTGGTGAGTGTGTTCAATTTGCAATGATGCAGCGCCGTCGTCAAACAAAGAATAGCCGAGTCGCTCAACCTCGGGTTGATCGGCTTTACCCATCTTGAACGTCACGTTCAACCCAATTTCTGCGCCTTTGTACTTCTCTTTGGGATCTAAGGAATTGACAACTGTTAGCGGCAAGTTCGTTCGCCACTGCAAGGCAAACTCCATTTTTCGGCTGGTATCGTGGCCATATAGGCAGTCTTGGAAAGTGCCCAAATCAATCAACGATGTGGGATCGCCGACATGCAACGCCCGCTTACGGTCTGAAAGCAAAGCGGTTTGCTTCAAAGCAAGTAACAAATGACCCAAGCTACTCTTGCCGGCGCTGTTGCCACCAAAGATCACGGTTAGTGGTGCCAGCCGAATGTCGCCAGTATCCCGCCAGGCCTTGAAATTCTTAATACGCGCTTTGGTCAGCATAGTTGCGTCCTTGTTTTTGCACACCGTGTTTTAAATGACATTTTCCACCAGCGCCTGCGCAAGCAGGGCCTGCTGGGTGCGGGCGTTGGTGAGGCGCTGGCGCAGGTCGGCGCACAGGGCGCGCAGGGAGGCTACGCGGGCGACGATGCGGGATTGTTCAGCGAGGGGTGGGATTGGAATTTGAAATGCCTTGATCTTCCGAAGCACTAAATTCTTGTTGCCCACACCTTCTGTACCGTCTTCCGATTGCTGGCGAACAAAAGGAGAGTTGATAACGAGAGACAGGAAATCTCTATCTACCGAAACTGATGGGAGCTTTATCAACGCCACGCTAACGAATAAGCTGAAGGGTCGGGGGGTGTCAACAACAACTGCAATTCCGGTCGTACCAATTTTTGTAAGCAATACATCACCCACTTCAGGGTTGCAGCGTTTTGCCAAATCTTGATGAGCCTGTTCCGAAATGAATCTCGTGTCTGAGAAGTTGATAAAGCCTGAACTTAAATCTTTAACTGAGAGGAAAGGCACTCCTTCAGCAATATATGTCGGAGTGTGATGTGCCCCGTCAGTGATTTGTGAAGCAAGGCTCTCCATCGTTACCCACTCCCACCCCTGCGGCAAATCAAACGGCTTCTCATCCTCCGCAATCGGGGGCAGGGGTTTGTCGCGTTTGATCTTGCCCTCGGTAATCAGGCGGTCTTTTTCGGCGCGGACTTTCTTCAGGAGTGCGCTGGCGGGTTCGTCCTGGGGGTCTTGGGGGACGAGGTGGCCGCGCACTGCGAGTTGGAGGATGGTTTGCTCCAGGGCGTCCACGGCCTCGGGGCGGTCGAGCAGCAGGTCGAAGTGGGGGGCGATGCGCTGCCACCGGGCGTGCAGGGGGTCGGCCGGTTCGCCGGGCGTGGGGGCTGACGCGTCGGGCGCGCCCGCCCCGCTGGCGGCGGTGAGGGTGCCGAGCAGGGTGGCGACGAGTTGGGCGTGTTGCGTGGCTTCGAGGCGGGCCTTGTCCGAGAGCGCGTCGCACAGGCGCATGAGTTCTTCGACGCGGGTGACGATGCGGGATTGTTCGGCGAGGGGTGGGAGGGGAAACGCAGCATTTCGAGCGTCCTCCGTGCCAAGCCGCGGCATCTTCATTCCGTAGCTTCGGGCATTTACATAGTCGAGGAAATAGGGGCTGCTCAACGCCAACCGAAAGAAGTGAGGCTCAAAGTCACCGTGGCATCGAAACGGAATTATCTCTGTTGTGCAAACGCCGTCTTCATCAGCAACCAAGACCTTGTTCAAGTAAGGCCGCAACTTTCCGTACAAGACATCGCCTTTGGAAAAACCGTTCTTATCGCTAAGCGCAGGGCGTTCGGCGAAACGAAGCCGCTGAACAAGACGCCCGGAAGATTTCTCAATATCCTCCATGTCCAACACCCATGTTTCCCGCGCTATAGCACCGGCCTTTTGGGGTGAACCGTAATTGGTGATGTCCCCCAACCGCACCCACACCCACCCGTTCGGCAACTCAAACGGCTTCTCCTCCTCCGCAATCTCCGCCAGCGGCTTGTCGCGCTTGATCTTTCCCTCCGCAATCAGCCGGTCTTTCTCGGCGCGAATCTTCTTGAGCAACTCGCTCGCCGGTTCATCGCTCGGGTCTTGGGGCAGCAGTTTGCCCTGCACGGCCAGGGTCAAAATCAGTTCGCGCAGCTTGGCTACGCCGTCGGGCGCGGTGGCCAATAGGTTCAAATTTGATAGCAGCATGCGTAGGTTCTACGAGGGCTAGATGGTGATTCGGAGTGTGAAAGCACATTCGCTACACCGTGTGTAGCGAATCCTCACGGTCCACTCAATCTCAGTGGGTTAAAAGTCCGCTCAGCAGCGGCGAGCGTTGTGCGGCAAACGGGTCCACCACCGTAACGCCACGCCAGGTAAAGCCGTTCTGAAAATCTTCGCTCAGTAGCAGGCGGCAGTGACTTTCGGCGGCCACGGCCAGAATCAATGCATCCCACATCTGCAACTGGTGGTCCACCACAAGATCAAGCGCTGCCTGAAACGCAGACCAATTCGAGTCCACCACCTCAAAACCGTCGGCCCAACCCAGCACGGCCTCGCGCACAGTGTCGGGCGGACGCCGCGCTTTGCCGGTCAAAACGCGCGTCAACTCCCCCAAGGCTTGTGCGGGCAACACGACGGACTCCAACGGGAGTTGTTCCATCAATTGCAAGGCTGCCGCGCAGCGCGCCGCGTCGCCCAGCCCTTCGGCGTGAACAAGGATATTGGTGTCCAGAGCGATGCGCATAGGCTGGCCTACTTAGCCTTCGTACAGTTCGTCACGCGTCCAGTCCCGCTTACCTGAGGCCGTGTTCTGACGCAGGCGGCTCAGCAAGGTTTGCCGGGCTATCTGGCGTTGATGGTTCTCCCGCACAGCAGGGCCTATGGTGGCAACGGGTTTGCCGCGCGACAAGACGGTGACCACTTCGCCGGTGGCGACATCACGCAACAGGCCGGAAAAGTGCCGATTGGCATCGGCGGCGGAAATGGTTTTCATGGGGAAACTCTCTATGTAGTGCTGAGCACTACTTTAGCTTGACTATCGGCACGCGTCAAGCAAGGGCTTGATAGGGGGTAAATCCCGAAATACTTCAAATTTGATAGCGGTGTGCGCACATTCAACGAGGGCTAGCGAGCGATTTGGCTAATATTTCTTTCAGCTGGTCGCGCAGCGCCTGGGCCTCGCCCTGCAAGCGCTGGTAGTCGGCCAGCAGGTGCTCGGGGTTGTGGTCGGTCACCTCGCCCACGTGGGGATTCTTTTGGTCGAGGTTGTAGTTGGCGGCCTTGATCTGGTCGATGCTCACCTTCCAGGCGCGTTCGTTTTCCACGCGGCTGGCAAAGCCATCGGCCTCGGTGCCCCACCAGGCTTTTTCGGCGTCGAACTCTTCGATGCGGATGGGCTTGGTTTTGTTGTAGTTTTTCACGCCCGCCGGGTAAGGGTGCTCGTAGTACCAAACATCGGTGGTGGGCTGGCCTTTGGTGAAGAAGAGCAGGTTGGTTTTGATGCCGGTGTAGGGCGCGAACACGCCGTTGGGCAGGCGCACGATGGTGTGCAGCTTGCACTCTTGCAGCAGTTGCTCTTTGATGCGGGTTTTGACGCCTTCGCCAAACAGGGTGCCGTCGGGCAGCACCAGCGCGGCGCGGCCGCCGGGTTTGAGGATGTGCTTGATGAGCACCAGGAACAAGTCCGCCGTTTCTTTGGTGCGCACGTCAGCCGGAAAGCCCTGCTCGATGCCTGGCTCTTCCACGCCGCCAAAGGGCGGGTTGGTGAGGACTACGTCTACGCGGTCTACGGCCGAGTAGTCGCGCAGCGGGCGGGCCAGGGTGTTGTCGTGGCGGATGTTGCTGGGCACCTCGATGCCGTGGAGCATGAGGTTGGTCACGCACAGCATGTGGGGGAGCTGCTTTTTCTCGACGCCGTAGATGCTGGCCTGCAGGGTGGCTTCTTGGTCGGGCGTGTGTACCTGTTTGCGCAGGTGCTCGATGGCGCAGACCAGAAAGCCGCCGGTGCCGGTGGCGGGGTCGAGCAGCTTTTCGCCCAGGCGGGGGTTGGTTTGGTCCACCATGAACTGGGTGACGGCGCGGGGGGTGTAGAACTCGCCCGCGTTGCCGGCGCTTTGCAGGTCGCGCAGGATTTTTTCGTACAGGTCGTTGAACTGGTGGCGCTCGGCTTGGCGGTTGAAGTCGACCCCGGCCAGTTTGTTGATGACCTGGCGCAGCAGGTGGCCGCTTTTCATGTAGTTGAAGGCGTCTTCAAAAACGCCGCGCACCACGTAGCCACGCGGGTTGCGCACGGGGTCGGCGCTCAGGGCCTTGAGGCCGCCAAACAGGTCGTTGTTGACAAAGCTGAGCAGCGCGTCGCCGGTCATGCCCTCGGCGTCTGCCGCCCAGTTGCGCCAGCGCAGGGGCTCGGGGATGGGGCTGTCGTAATGGTCGCGGGTGAGCTCCAGCTCTTCTTCCAGCGCGTCAAACACTTTGAGGAACAAGAGCCAGGTGAGTTGGCTGATGCGCTGGGCATCGCCATCGACGCCGCTGTCCTGGCGCATGACGTCCTGGATGGATTTGATGGTGGGGGTGAGGTTGGACATGGGTGGCGGTGTTTTTATAGTGTTTTAGGGCTCTAGCCCTTGTAGAACTTGCGCGGGTAGCTACTAAATGTGTAGCAAATTGAAAGGGTTGGATAACTTTCTTGTCTAAATTTCGCCAAAAACAAGGCGTAGACATGAATGAAATCAAGGACTTAGGCGTATTTCGAAGGATAGCTCTCAGCTGAAATATCCAGAAATATCTGAATTTAGATAAATTATCTTTTTCCAGATATTTCCAGATAATCACGCCGCTTTGCCTTCTGCGGGCGCATACAGCTCCCGCTCCAGCGCTTGCAGCGCCGCCAGGTACTGCGGGCGGCCGCCGAAGCTTTTGACCAGCTCGCCGGAGCGCCCCAGGCTGGTGAAGGGTTGCACGCTCAAGGCGGATTCGCTCTCTACGGCGGCAATGCCTTCGTCGGCGTATTTGTCGAGCAGCGCCTCCAGCACCTTGCGGGCCACGGGGCCGTAGTGGGTAAACACGTTGCGCTTTTTGACGCGGCGGGCGCGCTCGCGGCGGGTGAGTGCGGGCATGTTCCAGGCGACGTGCAGCAGCAAATCAAACGGGTCCAGCCCGGTGAGGCCGGTGGCGGCCACTTCTTCGGCCAGGGCTTCGACCAGCACGCCGTGCTTTTCAAGCTCGTCCAACAGCGCGACTTTGCGGTCGGCGTCGCTCCAGGCTTGCAAGAAGGCGTCGAGTGAGGCGTATTGCTTGTGCAGGTTGATGCGGGTGTAGTCGCGCAGGCTTTCGGTGATGAGCTTGCCTTCGGCGTTGAGGTATTGCACCCGCTCGCGGGCCACGGACACGGTGACTTGGTTGCCCAGCACGTATTTGATAACGGGGGTGCCGCCACCGCCGCCAAACGGGCCGAGCATGTCGGGCGACTGGCCTTCAGCAAGCCCAGGGTGGGCGGTGTGGGGGTTGTCTAAGCCCAGCGGGTCGAGCACGTTGTCGGGGGGAGCAATAGGCTCTTCGCCTTTGGGCTCGTAAATCTGCACCGGCTCGCCGTCAAAGTCTTTGTCGGCAAACAGTTCGGTGGCGCGCTTGAAGTCGAGGATGGTGAACCAGCTTTTGCCCAGCTCAACTCGAAGGCGGGTGCCACGGCCAATGATTTGCTTGAACAGCGTCATGGACTTGATGTTTTGGTCCAGCACGATGAGCTTGCAGGTTTGCGCGTCCACCCCGGTGCTCATGAGCTTGGAGGTGGTAGCGATGACCGGGTAAGGTTTTTCGGGGTCGATGAAGTTGTCGAGCTCACGCTTGCCTTCGGGGTTGTCGCCGGTGATTTGCACCACGTAGTTGGGCTGGGTGGCGCAGAGGTCGGCATTGGCATTGCTGAGCGCTTGGCGCATGCGGGCGGCGTGGTCGATGTCTTCACAAAACACGATGGTTTTGGCCATGCGGTCGGTGGCCTTCAAGTACGCGGTGATGCGCTCGGCCACCACCGCATCGCGCGGCTCCAGCACCAGTTTGCGGTTCATGTCGCGGCCGGTGTAGACGCGGTCTTCAATAAGCTGGCCTTTGTTGTCGGTCATGCCGGCGGTGGGGCGCCAGCCGAAGGTGTCTTTGTCTAGGTCCACCCGGATGACTTTGTAAGGCGCCAAGTAGCCGTCTTCAATGCCTTGCTTCAAGCTGTAGGTGTACACAGGCTCGCCGAAGTAGAAGCTGTTGGAGACCTCTTTGGTTTCTTTGGGCGTGGCGGTCAGGCCCACGTGGGTGGCGCTGGCGAAGTAGGTGAGGATGTCGCGCCACGCAGAGTCTTCGTTGGCGCTGCCGCGGTGGCACTCGTCCACCACGATGAGGTCGAAGAAGTCGGGGCTGAACTGCTTGTAGATGTTTTGCTCTTCTTCGGTGCCCGAGACGGCCTGGTAGAGCGAGAGGTAGATTTCGTAGCTTTTGTTGACCTGCTTGGTGGTTTTGTCTATGGCCAGGTCCACCTCGTCTACTTCCAACTTACCCTGCGCGTTGATGCGCTCCACGCCTTTCGCGTTGGGGCTGAGCTTGGCCATGGCGCCCTTGAAGGGGCGGAAGTCGTTGACCATGGTCTGGTCGATGAGGATGTTGCGGTCGGCCAGAAACAAAATGCGCTTTTGCCCACCCGGCCTATCGGCGCGCCAGGTGGACTTCCACAGCCGGTGGATGATTTGGAAGGCGGTGTAGGTTTTGCCGGTGCCGGTGGCCATGACAAGCAGCACGCGATTTTGCCCGTTGGCAATGGCTTCTACCGTGCGGTTGATGGCGTTGAGCTGGTAGTAGCGCGGCACTTTTTTGCCGGTGAGGTCGGGCGCGTAGTCATGTGCGGCCACGCGTTGCACCTCGGGGGGCCAACCTTTCCAGGCGCAGTAGCGGGCCCAGAGTTCGGCAGGGCTTGGGAACTGGTCGAGCGTGATGGTTTGCTCCAGCACGCCGGTGGCCAAGGTGGCGTCGCGGAACACAAAGCCGTCGCCATTGCTGGAGAAGCAAAAGGGCACGTCCAATAGCTCGGCGTAGTTCAGGGCCTGCTGCATGCCGGCTTGCAGGGAGAAGCGCGACTTTTTGACCTCGACCACCGCCAGCGGAATATGGGGCTTGAGGCACAAAACAAAGTCGGCCTTGAGCACGGTGCTTTCGTCGCGGTGGGACTTGTTACCCCGCACCACCATGCGGCCTTTGCGCAAAGTGAACTGGGCGTAAATTTGCTCCAGCGTGTGCCAGCCGGCTCGCACCATGGCGGGGCGGACGAATTTGTCGCTGATATCGCTCTCGGAAAGCGTGTGTTTGTTCATGCGCTTGCGGCTCCCTGCCGGTTTTTATGGGCCCGGAAAAGTGCTCGGCCCGGGCTGCGGAGCATTCTGCCACCGGGCTTGGGCAGGGCGTGGGTTCTAGTAGTATCCGCCGCACTGTTTTCAACCTCTATCGCCCCTCTATGACTGCCCACTCCATCACCCGTATCTACCCCGCCGCCCAATGGTCTGACGCGGTGGTGCACAACGGCACTGCGTATTTTGTAGAGGTGCCCGAGAGCGGCACCGACATCACCAGCCAGTCTCTCGCGGTGTTTGCCCAGGCTGAGCGCACCTTGGCGCTGGCGGGGAGCAGCAAGGCGCACTTGCTGATAGCCACCATCTACCTCAAGCACATGAGCGACCGCGCAGCTTTCAATGCCGCGTGGCAGGCTTGGCTGCCCGAGGGCTGCGCCCCTGCACGGGTGTGCGTGAGCGCCGAGATGGCCAGCCCGGACTACCTGCTGGAGATTGCCTTCACCGCTGCTGTGGCCTGACCCGGTGCGCGCCTCCGCGACCACGCCTTTCCAAGCGGCACCCGACAGCTTGGACCCCACCGACTGGAACGCCGTGCGCGCAATGGGCCACCGCATGGTGGACGACATGGTCGACATGCTGACCGGGCTGCGTGAAGCGCCAGTGTGGCAGCCCATGCCGGCCGAGGCGCGGCAGGCTCTGCGCGGGGGTGACTTGCCTACCGGGCCCGGCGACCTGGACGCGGTGTACCGCGAGTTTCAAGCCCTGGTGCAGCCTTATGGCAGCGGCAACATTCACCCCCGCTTCATGGGCTGGGTGCAGGGCGGGGGCAACCCCGTGGGCATGCTGGCGGAGCTGTTGGCAGCGGCCACCAACCCCAACCTGGGCGGGCGGGACCACGCCCCTATTGAGGTGGAACGCCAGGTCATTCGGTGGGCGGCGCAGATGCTGGGCTTCCCGATGGATGCCAGCGGGGTGCTGGTGACCGGCGCCTCCATGGCCAACTTGATTGCGGTGCTGGTGGCGCGCGCCCATGCGCTGGGCACCGGTGTGCGGCGCAGCGGCCTGCACGGCCGCCCGCTGGTGGCCTACACCTCGCTCGAAACCCACAACTGTGTGGCCCGCGCCATGGACATGGCGGGCCTGGGCAGTGATGCGCTGCGCCTGATCGGGCTGGACGCGCAGCACCGCATGGACATGGGCGCCCTGCAAGCTGCTCTGGCGCAAGACCGCGCCGCCGGGCTGCAACCTTTTTTGGTGGTGGGCAGCGCAGGCACTGTGGACACCGGTGCGGTGGACGACCTCACTGCCTTAGCCGCACTCGCGCGGGCGCAGGGCCTATGGTTTCATGTGGACGCAGCCTACGGCGCGCTGGCCATGCTCTCGCCAGCGCAGCGCCCGCTGGTGCAAGGTTTGAGCGAGGCGGACTCAGTAGCGTTTGACTTTCACAAATGGGCGCAGGTGCCTTACGACGCGGGGTGCGTTGTGGTGCGCGATGCTGCCCTGCACGCGGCCACCTTTGCCAGCCAGCCTGCCTACTTACAGCGCAGCGTGCGCGGGCTGGCGGGCAACCAGCCTTGGCCTACCGACTTCGGACCCGACCTGTCGCGCGGCTTTCGCGCGCTCAAGGTTTGGATGACGCTCAAGACCTATGGCACCGACAAGCTGGGCCAGGTGGTGGCCCACAACTGCAGCCTGGCGCAGCAACTGGCCCGCCTGGTGGACGCCCAGCCGCAGCTGGAGCGCTTGGCACCCGTCACGCTCAATGTGGTGTGCTTCCGCGTGCTGGCGCAGGGTGTGGACCTGGATGCGCTGAACGCCGACATCGTGGCCGATGTGCAGGAGTCGGGCGTGGCCGTGCCGTCCACCACCCGCATCCGCGGGGTGCTGGCGATCCGCGTGGCGCTGGTGAACCACCGCACCCGGCTGACCGATGTGGAGATGCTGCTGGCCGCCGTGCTCTCAACGGCGCGGGAACGGCTGGCCTCGGGCTAGTTTTCGGCCAAATAGCGCTCTAGCCCTCGTAGATATTGCGTGAGCAGCTATTGATTTGATAGTGTATTTAGCACACCGGCCCGGTCGAGGCCCGCACCATCAGCACGGGGTCAGGCACGTGCATGATGGTCGGTTCGTGCTGCGGGTTTTCAATCAAATCGAGCAGCAGGTTGATCGACATGGTGGCCACCTGCTCAATACCCAGCGCCACGGTGGTGAGCGCGGGGCGCATGTCACGGGCGAGTTGAATATCGGTAATGCCGATGAGCGAAATGTCTTGCGGAATGCGCACACCCCGGTCGGCCAGCGCTTGGCTGGCGCCATAGGCCATCAGGTCGTTGGTGCAAAACAGTGCGGTGATGTCGGGGTGCTGCGCCAGCAGCGAGTCGGTGGCTTCGTGGCCGCCGGCTACGGTGTCGCTCACATTGCGCACCATGTCCTCGGCCACCGTGATGCCGGCTGCCGCGAGTGCGCTTTTAAAGCCATTCAGCCGCCCGAGCTGCATGCCTTCCAGGCCGCAACCCACAATCGCGCCGATGCGGGTGTGGCCCAAGTCCAGCAAGTGCTGGCCGGCAATCTCGCCGGCGCGGTGAAAGTTCACCACCACATGGGGAATCTTGTCGGCCAGGTCAACATGCTCTTCGGATGCCAGCACGATGGGGGAGCGCCGGGTTTTGAGTTCATTGATGTCACTGGCGCTGATACCGGTGTGCAGCACCAGCACACCATCGGCCAGGGTGCCGGCAATCTGGTGCAGGTAGGCGCGGCCGATGTCGGGCCGCTCGTCGGTGTTGCACACCATCAAAAAGTAGTTGCGGTGCCGCGCCACCCGCTCGGCCACCCGCACAAACTCGGGGTAGAAGGGATTGTTGATGTCGGGCAGCACCAGCGCCACCATGGACGACTTGCCCTCGGCCAGCGCGCGGGCCATAAGGTTGGGGCGGTAGCCGGTCGCGGCAATCGCCTCCTGCACCTTTTGCACCGTGGCGGGCTTCACCTTCTGGGTGTTGCGCAGCACGTTGGATACGGTGGCAGTGGTGACCCCGGCCAGGCGGGCGACTTCGCTCAGGGTAGCCATAGGTGCTGCAACTTGGTGTGAATTGGCATCGATTGATACTTTTTTTGACCCCTAGGACTTACCCTAGGGGTCGATATTTTTGCGGATACCCGTAGGTATACTCCAAAAATTGTCGAATTTAACCGCTTAAATTTTTAATTTGCGGATGTCTCCCCGGCAGGTCTGCAAGCCTTCCGGACCGTAGGCGGATTGAATGTCGGCATGTGTTTCAGTCAGAAATTTAACCGCTTAAATTTACGAAAGGACGCCAGCCAGTACCAGGATTCAACCCCCCACACACTCTGGTTTCATTCACAAAGGCAGAGCCTGACCCGCCCCCCATGAATAGGTAGGCCCGGACTCTGGAGACAACGGATGCGCGTGCTACGGTTCACCCCGCACGACGTGCCCGACCCCATATCAACAGGAAGACAGACTATGAATTTCGCTAAACGCTTCACGATCCGCAGCACCGCTGCCGCCATGCTGGGCCTGGCCCTGGGCACCACGGGCCTGATGGCCAGCCACGCCGCCAACGCCGGCGAAGTCACCATCTGGGCATGGGACCCGAACTTCAACATCGCCATCATGCAAGAGGCGGCCAAGCGTTACACCGCCAAGAACCCCGGCGTGACCTTCAAGATCGTGGACATGGCCAAGGCCGACGTGGAGCAGAAGCTGCAGACCACCCTGGCCTCCGGCGTGACCAAGAACCTGCCCGACATCGTGCTGGTGGAAGACTACAACGCTCCCAAATACCTGCGCTCTTTCCCCGGTGCTTTTGAGCCTCTGTCCGGCAAGGTGGACCACAAGGCATTCGCCCCCTACAAGGTCAACCTGATGAGCTTGGGCGGCAAGGTCTACGGCCTGCCTTTTGACACCGGCACCACCGGCATGTACTACCGCAGCGACCTGATCAAGCAGGCTGGCTTCACCGACAAGGACATGCAAAACATCACCTGGGACCGTTACCTGGAAATCGGCAAGCAAGTCGAAGCCAAGACCGGCAAGAAGATGTTTGCCATGGACCCCCAAGACATCGCCACCATCCGCATCATGATGCAGTCCGCAGGCCGCTGGTACTTTGACAAAGACGGCAAGCTCGACATCAAGAACAACCCCGCCCTGAAGGCAGCCCTGGAAACCCAGGTCAAGTTCATGAAGACCGGCGTCTACAAGCCCACCTCCGGCTGGGGCGAGTGGGTCGGCGCACTGAACAAGGGTGACGTCGCGTCCGTCATTACCGGCGTGTGGATCACCGGCTCTGTAAAGGCAGAAGCCAGCCAGTCCGGCAAATGGGCTGTAGCTGCGACTCCCCGCCTGAATGTGCCGGGTGCCACCAACGCGTCTAACCTGGGCGGCTCCAGCTGGTACGTGCTTTCCAGCGCCAAAGAAAAGGCCGCTGCTGCCGACTTCCTGAACCAGATCTACGCCAAGGATGTGGATTTCTACCAAACCATTCTGCAGTCCCGCGGTGCGGTGGGCTCTTTGTTGGCTTCGCGTAACGGCAAGGCTTACTCTGAAGCTGACCCCTTCTTCGGTGGCGACAAGGTCTGGCAGAAATACAGCGACTGGATGGGCAAAGTGCCTAGCGTGAACTACGGCATCTACACCGCTGAAGGTGACGCTGCGGTAGCCGCTCAACTGCCTGGTTTGGCCCAAGGCTTGCCGGTCGAGAAGGCGCTGGAAAACATCCACAACCAGCTCGCCTCGCAAATCAAGTAAGCCACGGCAACACTGCACCCAAGGAGCACCATGGCGCCCAAGCCTACGACCAGCTACCGGCGTTTTTACGACGTCAACGGTTGGCTATTTGTTTCCATCGCACTTGGGCTGATCGGGGTCTTCATGGCCTATCCGATCGCCAAATCGCTGTGGATGTCCCTGCATGCCGGGCAGGGAACGGTGGTTGAGTTCGTAGGCACCGGCAACATCGTGCGTCTGGCCAGTGACCCTGTCTTTCTGAAGGCACTGCAGAACACCAGCATTTTTCTGGTGATTCAGGTGCCCATCATGCTGTTGCTGGCGCTGGTCATGGCCAGCTGCCTCAACATGCCGAACCTGCGCTTTCGCGGGCTGTTGCGCACGGCAGTGTTCCTGCCTTGCGTGACCTCGCTGGT
>NZ_JAAFIX010000002.1 GCF_013297935.1 Rhodoferax sp.
CACGCGTGGAGTTTCCAGCGGGTGCAGCAGGTTCCAGCGGTCAGCGTCCTGGCCGTCGCGGGTCAGTTCGTTGAAGCTTGGGCAGCTCCAAACGTCGGCGCCAATGCCCCAGTCTTTTTCCAGCAGCTCTTGCGCCGCAATGCTTTCGCGCAGGATGGTGCCGGAGCCCAGCAACTGCACGCGGGGTGCCTTGGCAGTGAGTGCAGGGCCCGCCTTGCACTGGTACATGCCCTTGATGATCTGCTCTTCCGTGCCGGGCTGCAGGCCGGGCATGGGGTAGTTTTCGTTCAACAGAGTCAGGTAGTAGAAGACGTTGTCTTGCTTCTCGACCATGCGCTTCAAACCGTGGTGAAGGATCACGCCGACTTCGTGTGCGAAGGTCGGGTCGTAGCTCACGCAGTTAGGAATGGTGCCCGCCATGATGTGGCTGTGGCCGTCTTCGTGCTGCAAGCCTTCGCCGTTCAGCGTGGTGCGGCCCGATGTACCGCCCAACAAGAAGCCACGGGCTTGCATGTCGCCAGCCGCCCAGGCCAAGTCGCCAATGCGCTGGAAGCCGAACATCGAGTAGTACACGTAGAACGGCACCATGATGCGGTTGCTGGTGGAGTAGCTCGTGGCCGCTGCAATCCAGCTGCTCATGCCGCCGGCTTCGTTAATGCCTTCTTGCAGGATCTGACCCTTGGTGTCTTCCTTGTAGTACATGACCTGGTCTTTGTCGACCGGGGTGTACTGCTGGCCTGCGGGGTTGTAGATACCCACTTGGCGGAACAAGCCTTCCATACCGAAGGTACGGGCCTCGTCCACCAGAATCGGCACCACGCGTGGGCCCAAAGCCTGGTCGCGCAGCAACTGGGTCAAGAAACGCACATAGGCCTGGGTGGTGGAGATTTCACGACCTTCGGCGGTGGGCTCCATCACGGACTTGAACACTTCCAACGAGGGCACGGTAAAGCTCTCGTCCGCCTTGGTGCGGCGGTGCGGCAAGTAGCCGCCCAAGGCCTTGCGGCGCTCGTGCAGGTACTTCATTTCAGGGGTGTCGTCAGCCGGCTTGTAGAACGGAATGTCGGCCAACTGGCTGTCGGGCACCGGAATATTGAAGCGGTCGCGGAAGGCCTTGATGTCTTCGTCGGTGAGCTTTTTGGTCTGATGAACGTTGTTCTTACCTTCGCCGGCCTTGCCCATCCCGAAGCCCTTGACGGTCTTGATCAGCAACACGGTAGGCTCGCCCTTGTGGTTCACGGCCTTGTGGAAGGCGGCATACACCTTCTTGGAGTCGTGGCCGCCACGGCGCAGGTCAAAAATCTCCTCGTCGCTCATCTTGGAGACCATCTCCAGTGTGCGCGGGTCTTTGCCGAAGAAGTGCTTGCGCACATAAGCGCCGTCGTTGGCCTTCATGGCCTGGTAGTCGCCGTCCAGCGTTTCCATCATGATCTTTTTGAGGGCGCCGTCCTTATCGCGGGCCAGCAGTGGGTCCCAACCGGAGCCCCACAGCAGCTTGATCACGTTCCAGCCCGCACCGCGGAACTCGCCTTCGAGTTCTTGCACGATCTTGCCGTTGCCGCGCACCGGGCCGTCCAAGCGTTGCAGGTTGCAGTTGATGACGAACACCAGGTTATCCAGCTTCTCACGCGCGGCCAAGCCGATCGCGCCCAAGCTTTCTACCTCGTCCATTTCGCCGTCGCCGCAGAACACCCACACCTTGCGGTTTTCGGTGTTGGCAATGCCACGGGCGTGCAGGTATTTCAGGAAACGCGCTTGATAGATCGCCATCAAGGGGCCCAAGCCCATGGACACCGTGGGGAACTGCCAGAACTCAGGCATCAACTTGGGGTGCGGGTAGCTGGACAAGCCCTTGCCGTCAACTTCCTGCCGGAAGTTGAGCAACTGCTCTTCGGTCAAGCGGCCTTCCAGGTAGGCGCGGGCGTACACACCAGGAGACACGTGGCCCTGGATGTAGAGGCAGTCGCCACCGTGGTTTTCAGATTCGGCGTGCCAAAAATGGTTAAAGCCGGCACCAAACAGGCTGGCCAGCGAGGCAAAAGAACCGATGTGACCACCCAAGTCCCCACCATCTGCGGGGTTGTGGCGGTTGGCCTTCACGACCATGGCCATGGCGTTCCAGCGCATGTAAGCGCGCAGGCGCTCTTCAATTTCCAGATTTCCGGGAGCGCGCTCTTCGTCTTGCGGCTCAATGGTGTTCACATACCCGGTGGTGGCAGAGAAAGGCATGTCGATGCTCTTCTGGCGAGCGTGTTCGAGCAGCTGCTCCAGCAAAAAGTGCGCGCGTTCAGGGCCTTCGGCCTCAATGACCGCGCTGAGCGCGTCCATCCATTCGCGGGTTTCCTGGCTGTCCATATCGGACACGCCCAAGGGATTCTGGGGAACTGATGCCATCGATGTCTCCTGTTACTTTGGCGTAATTTAGTGCGGTCCGCCTAGTTTCGCATATTTCTTTCTAGATTTCAAATCATGCCTACTCGTTTCATATATTGAAATTTCTATGCTGCTTTGCAGCAGACTGTTACCTTTCTCCCGAGTGCCCCTCCCCTACACTCGGTGGATGCCTTTTTACAAAGTGATTTCATTGCCGAAACCCTTGGCGATTCCTACCGTGGACGGAGCCAAACGCTGGTGGCACCGGCTGACGCCCCATCGCCAGGACCGGGTGGCCATGCTGGCCCCGCTGGCGGCGGTGTTGCTGTTTTTTGCAGCCATCGTGGCAGCGCTCGGATACCTGCGCCTGGAAGAAATGGACCGCGAGCAGGAGGCCGTGCAACGCGATGTCGAATACACCCAACAGCGCCTGCGCTTGCGCCTGCTGGAGCGGCAGGAGCAAATTGCCCGCATTGCCCGCGAGGTCAGCAACCGCGAACTCGACACCACCGAGTTCAAACTACGCGCCGCGAACCTGCTGGACCAATATCCCGAAGTGCAAGGCATGGCCTGGGTGGACGACAAAAAGCGCACCCGTGCCAGCCAAGGCATGGGCGCTAACTCCATCGGCCCTTATCAATTGCCGGGCGACGTCCTTCTCAAAGAAGACCGCGATACCGGTTACACCCTCGCGCGCCAACTCAACCAGTTGCTTTACATCCAGCCGCCTCAAGCCAAAGACGAGGGCCCGCTGCTGCAGATGTTTGTGCCGCTGAATGCGAAAAATCGCTTCTCCGGTGTGCTCATCACGGAATATTCGATCGACGGCTTGTACCGCTATGGCGTGCCCTCCGAGGTGTCGGCCCGCTATGCCATCTCACTGCAGGATGCGGGAGGCCGTTTGTTGGCCGGCACCAGCATTCTGGGGCGCAAATTAGTGAGCCGGTTTCTGCCATGGGCCAGCCCGGGCAATGAGTACTCGATGCCGGTGTCCCCCGTGGGGTCGGGCCTGGTCATTCGGGCGCAGGCTTATCGCGCCTCGCTCGGGGTCATCGGCAGCGGGCTGTTCTGGTTAGTCAGTGCCTTGAGCGTGCTGACGGCTTGGATGTTGATTGCCAATTGGCGCCACACCCGACGCCGCTTGCAAGCGCAGCAGGCGCTGATGTCCGAAACCAATTTCCGCCGCGCTATGGAAAACTCGATGCTCACCGGCATGCGGGCCATGGACTTGCAGGGGCGTATCACCTATGTGAACGCCGCTTTTTGCCAGATGACCGGCTGGACCGAGTCCGATCTGGTCGGCCGCACCGCCCCCTTTCCCTACTGGCCAGATAGCGAACGTGAGCACGTGGCTGCACGCCTGGAAGAAGAGCTCACCGGCAATGCCACGCCAGGGGGCATACAGGTGCGGGTCAAGCGCAAAGACGGTAGTTTGTTTGACGCGCGGCTGTACGTCTCGCCCCTGATTGACGCAATGGGAACCCAGACCGGATGGGTTACCTCCATGACCGACATCACCGAGCCCAACCGGGTGCGCGAACAGCTCACCGCATCGCACCAACGCTTCACCACCGTGCTGGAGGCGCTGGACGCCTCGATCTCTGTCGCCCCGCTGGGCAGCGATGAGCTGTTGTTTGCGAACAAGCTATACCGCCAGTGGTTTGGCGTTCAGGCCGGTGGGCATTTGCAGCTGGTGGCAGAGGCCGGCATGCCAAGCAGCCCGACCAACGATGAATCAGACGACAGCGTGGATTCCTTTGCCGGCTTGCCCACTTCCACCCTGCCGGACAGCGACTCTGAAAGCGCCGAGATCTTCATTACTGCGCTGGGCAAGTGGCTGGAGGTGCGAACGCGCTACCTGAGCTGGGTAGACGGTCGCCTGGCCCAGATGGTGATTGCCACCGACATCACGACCCGGCGTCTGGCCGAGGAACAAGCCGCCACCCAAGCCGAGCGCGCCCAAAATGCCAGCCGACTCATCACCATGGGCGAGATGGCCTCCAGCGTGGCCCACGAGCTGAACCAGCCGCTGACCGCGATCAATAACTATTGCAACGGCATGGTGTCGCGCATCAAGGACAAGCAGATTTCCGAGCCTGACTTGCTCATCGCGCTGGAAAAAACAGCCAAGCAGGCCCAGCGCGCCGGTCAGATCATTCAGCGCATCCGCAGTTTTGTGAAACGCAGTGAACCCAACCGCACCCTGTCCGAAGTGCCGACCATGGTGGCTGAGGCCGTGGAGTTGGCGGAAATCGAACTGCGGCGCTTCAACGTCCGGCTGAACCACTACGTGGCAGCCCGTATGCCACTGGTCATGGTGGACCCGATTCTGATTGAGCAGGTGCTGGTCAACCTGTTGCGCAATGCGGCGGAGTCTATTGACTCCGCTCGCCGGCCCACAGCCGACCGAATTGTCGAGCTGCGGGTCGGGCCCAAACGGATCGACGGCAAACCGGTCATGGAGTTTTCGGTGCAAGACACCGGCAAAGGTTTGTCCCCGGAAGTCATGGCCCGTTTGTATGAAGCCTTCTACTCCACGAAGGCCGACGGCATGGGAATCGGCCTGTCTTTGTGCCGCTCGATTGTCGAGTCCCACCTCGGCCGGATGATCGCGGAGAACATCTACAATGGCGACGACGTTGCGGGCTGCCGGTTCTCTTTCTGGGTGCCCTTGAACGACACCGGCACACTGACCTTTTCAGAGCCGCCGCCTCTCCAACCCAACCTCGGATAACTGAATGAGCTTGATCCCCAAAAAAGGAACGGTTTACGTAGTCGATGACGACGAAGCAGTGCGCGATTCGCTGCAATGGTTGCTGGAGGGCAAGGGTTACCGGGTACGGTGTTTTGATTCCGCAGAATCTTTTCTAAGCCGCTACGACGCGCGAGAAGTGGCCTGCCTGATCGTGGACATCCGCATGGGCGGCATGACCGGCCTGGAGCTGCAAACCCGCTTGATCGAAGCCAAGTCGCCACTGCCCATCGTGTTCATCACCGGCCACGGCGACGTGCCCATGGCGGTGGACAGCATGAAAAAAGGCGCCATGGACTTTATCCAGAAGCCCTTCAAAGAAGACCAGTTGGTCAGCCTGGTGGAACGCATGCTGGACCATGCCAAAGACACCTTTGCCGACTACCAGTTGGCTGTCAACCGGGATGCCCTGTTGGCCAAACTCACCCTGCGTGAAAGCCAAGTGTTGGAGCGGATTGTGGCCGGGAGGCTCAACAAGCAGATCGCGGATGATCTTGGCATCAGCATCAAAACGGTGGAGGCCCATCGAGCCAACATCATGGAAAAACTCAGTGCCAACACCGTGGCCGACCTGCTGAAGATCGCACTCGGCCAAAACGCCCCCAAGACCTGACGCTACATTTTTTATAGCTACCTGCGCCCGCTCTGCCTACGCTGCGGGCGTTTTTACTTGAAGATCAAGAATGACAACCTCCTCCACCGCTCAGATCATCGATGGCAACGCCCTCGCAGCTCAACTCCGCTCAGACGTAGCCCGCCGCACAGAAGCGCTGAAAGCAAAAGGGCTCACACCCGGCCTGGCGGTGGTGTTGGTGGGGGACAACCCCGCGTCTCAGGTCTATGTGCGCAACAAGGTAAAGGCTTGCTCAGACGCAGGTTTGCACTCGGTGCTGGAGAAATACGAGGCCGACATGAGCGAGGCCGCATTGCTGGCACGGGTCGAGGCGCTGAACAACGACCCCAGCATCCACGGCATTCTGGTGCAGCTGCCCTTGCCTGCGCACATTGACGCCAACAAGGTCATTGAGTCCATCGCCCCGGATAAAGATGTGGACGGCTTCCACATTGCCAGCGCCGGAGCACTCATGGTGGGCCAGCCGGGTTTTTGGCCCTGCACGCCTTATGGCTGCATGAAGATGCTGGAGAGCATTGGCTATGACCTGCGTGGCAAGCATGCGGTGGTCATCGGCCGCTCTAACATTGTCGGCAAACCCATGGCCATGATGCTGCTGCAGAAAAATGCCACGATCACCATCTGCCACAGCGCCACGCCCGACCTCAAGGCCATGACCCTGCAGGCCGATGTCGTGGTGGCCGCCGTGGGCAAACAAAATGTTTTGACGGCTGACATGGTGAAGCCGGGCGCGGTGGTCATCGATGTGGGCATGAACCGCAACGCCGAAGGCAAACTCTGCGGCGATGTGGACTTTGCCGGGGTGAGCACCGTGGCCAGCCACATTACCCCGGTACCCGGCGGGGTGGGCCCGATGACCATCACCATGCTGCTGGTCAACACCATGGAGTCCGCCGAGCGGGATGCGGCTGCACGGGGGCTTGTTTAATCCGCCCTCGCCCGTATCTGACCCGTATTCACCTCACACACTCCGGCATCATGAATTCACTGCTCCAAAATGCTCCCCTGCCCCTTTTTGACCGTATCGCGCCGGCGGAAGTCGGCCCTGCGGTGGATGCGCTGCTGGCACAAGCCGATGCAGCGTTGCAGCAGGTGACTGCAGACGACTTTCCTGCCGAGTGGAAAGGCATTGCGTCGGTACTCGATGTCGCTACCGAGCGCCTGGGTTTGTCTTGGGGCGCGGTGAGCCACCTCAACAGCGTCGCTGATAGCCCTGAGCTGCGCGCAGCCTACAACGAGGCGCTGCCCAAAGTGACCGAGTTCTGGACGCGCTTGGGTGCAGACGAGCGCCTGTTTGCCAAGTACAAGGCCATTGACAAAGCCACCTTGAACCCGGAGCAACTGCAGGCCCACAAAAACGCAGTGCGCAACTTTGTACTGGGTGGTGCGGACCTGCAAGGCGCAGCGCGCGAACGTTTTGCAGAAATCCAGGAAAAGCAAGCTGAACTGGGCCAGAAGTTCAGCGAAAACACTCTCGATGCGACCGACGCCTTCAGCTACTACGCCACACTGGCCGAGCTCGAAGGAGTTCCGGCCGATGTCGTGCAAGCTGCGCGAAGCGCTGCAGAGGCAGACGGTAAAGAGGGCTACAAACTCACCCTCAAAATGCCCTGCTACTTGCCGGTCATGCAATTCGCCACCAGCAGCGCTCTGCGCGGCATGCTGTACCGCGCTTACGCCACCCGGGCATCGCAGGAGGCCGCCGAGGAGTTCCGCAAATTCGACAACACCGAGGTGATTCAGGGCATCCTGGCCTTGCGCCAAGAAGAGGCTCAGCTGTTGGGCTACCCCGACTTCGCCAGCCTGTCTGTCGTCCCCAAGATGGCAGACTCGCCCGAGACTGTGATCCGCTTTTTGCGTGACCTTGCCCGCAAAGCCCGACCATTCGCTGAGAAAGATGTAGCCGACCTCCGCACCTTTGCTGCCGAATCGCTCGGCCTGAAAGACCCTCAGCCTTGGGACTGGCCTTACATCTCCGAGAAACTCAAAGAAGCCCGATACGCTTTCAGCGAACAAGAGGTAAAGCAGTACTTCACGGCGCCTAAAGTGCTGGCGGGTCTGTTCAAAATCATTGAAACCTTGTTTGACGTCGAGATCAGCCCCGACACCGCGCCTGTCTGGAACCCGGGCGTGGCTTTTTACCGTATGGAACGGGTTTCATCGCAAGGCCGGGCCTTGATTGGCCAGTTCTACCTCGACCCGACGGCTCGCAGCGGAAAGCGCGGCGGCGCATGGATGGACGATGTGCGAACCCGCTGGTTGCGGCCGGACACGGGCGCCCTCCAGACGCCGGTCGCCCATTTGGTCTGCAATTTCGCCGATGGTGTCGAGATCAATGGCGTGAAGAAGCCGGCACTTTTGTCACACGACGATGTCACCACGCTTTTCCATGAGTTCGGCCATGGGCTGCACCATATGCTGACGCAGGTGAATGAGCGCGACGTCTCAGGTATCAGCGGCGTCGAATGGGATGCTGTGGAGCTGCCCAGTCAGTTCATGGAGAATTTCTGCTGGGAATGGAGTGTGCTGCAGCACATGACAGCGCACGTGGAGTCCGAGGAACCCCTGCCACGCGCCCTGTTCGACAAAATGCTGGCCGCCAAAAACTTCCAGAGTGGCATGCAAACCCTGCGGCAGATCGAATTCGCGCTCTTCGACATGCTGCTGCACTCGCAGCACAATCCTGGCGACGACATCATGCCTCTGTTGCAGCAGGTGCGAAACGAGGTTGCGGTGTTGCAATCTCCAGCCTGGAGCCGCTCTGCGCATACATTCAGTCACATCTTCGCGGGTGGTTACGCCGCCGGGTATTACAGTTACAAGTGGGCAGAGGTTTTGAGTGCGGATGCCTATGCAGCATTCGAAGAAACCGCCGCCGCTGACGGCACGGCCAACCGGGAAACCGGTGAACGGTACCGGAAGGCTATTTTGGAAGCCGGCGGAAGCCGCCCTGCCATGGAGTCCTTCAAGGAGTTCAGAGGCCGGGAGCCATCGATGGATGCATTGTTGCGCCACCAAGGAATGTCGCTACAGTAAACCCCGCACCAGCCTTGTTAACGCCTTACTTTTTTGAAACCACTTATGACACTGCAAACCCGTATTTCATTGGTATCCGGATTGCTGCTTGTCGCCCTCACAGGGCTGACCCATGCACAAGGCGTGTACAAAATTGTGGGGCCAGACGGCAAGGTAACTTTCTCCGACAAGCCCCCGACCGGAGCCCAGGCAGCGGGTAGCGCTAACGTGCAATCCGGAGCTGTGGGCGCAGGCGTTGGCGGCGCGGATTTGCCGTTCGAACTACGGCAAGTGAGCAACCGTTTTCCGGTGACGCTATACACCTCTGCCCAATGTGCTCCGTGTGATTCGGGGCGCAGCCTGCTGAAGTCCAGAGGCGTACCCTTCAGTGAAAAAACGATATCGACCCAGGAAGACAATGAGGCCTTGCAACGTCTTTCAGGCGAGACATCACTCCCGTTTGCCACTATTGGCGGGCAAAAACTAAAGGGCTATTCGGATACAGAATGGACCCAGTACCTGGACGCGGCAGGCTACCCGAAAAGTCCTATGCTGCCCAAGACCTATCGTTATCCGGCGCCTTCTGCGCTGGTCGCCATCCAGAAGCCAGCAGCCCCCAAAGCTGCTGAGCCCGCCAAGCCTGCAGCGGTAGAGCCTGCAGCGAGACCAAGCCCTTCAGCACCATCACCGTCCAACCCTGCCGGCATCACCTTCTGAAAAGTCAGGCTCCGCCTGATTGAGAGCTAATCCTGCCGCGTGGGGCATGCGCTTCGAAGCTGACTGCTCGAGGCTGGAATCTGCAAGGATGGCCTTCAGGAACTGAAAATAAAAAAAGCCCATGGATTCCATGGGCTTTTTCATTTTTTGGCGGAAACGGAGGGATTCGAACCCTCGATGAGGCTCTACACCCCATACTCCCTTAGCAGGGGAGCACCTTCGGCCACTCGGTCACGTTTCCTGACAGCAGGCATTATCGCATGAGTCTGGGGGCTTTTTCTCAAAGTCAGGCTGCTTCGCGATAAAAGCTTTTTCGATGACTCGTTTTCCATCGCAGTGAGCTGATGTCACTGTGGCGCGTTCGTCCACACCAAAGCCGAACCCATACGCTGGACATACCCTGACCCCACTTTTAAATGAATGCGATGGCCGCGGGTCGTGCAAGCCTGGATTTGTCGCAACAATTCAGAGAGTTGTGCGGCCTGAGGGATTTCACCGAACTGAGACTTCAACCAGTATCGGATGAGGTTACCCTGACGCGCGGCAGAAAGCCGCTGCAAAGACCGGATCATGGGCTGGCTGGTATCGTTTTGCACCACAGACGCCCAGTCCTCGGTGGCCAATTCCTCCAGGAGCGCCTGCGCCTGCCCTGCATGTTGTGCGCTGCGGCCGAAGGTATCGCGAAACTGCGGAAACACGGCGTCCAGCGCCGGCATGACGCGGGCCCTGATGTGATTGCGCGTGTATCCGATGTCGGCGTTGGTGGGGTCCTCCACATAGGACTCACCACGCTCTGCCAACCATGTCCGCAGGGACTTGCCCGATACCTGAAGCAGTGGCCGATGAAAAGTCAGGCCTGCCCTTTGCCATTGGCGAGGCATGCCGCTCAATCCGGCCATGCCTGCCCCACGGCTGAGGGCGAGCAACATAGTTTCTACTTGGTCATCCGCATGCTGGGCCAGTGCTATAGATTGAATAGCACCTTGCGCATAGGTTATGTGGCCTAGAGCATCAAATGCCTTATATCTGGCTATCCGGGCAGCATCTTCCGGACTTTGACCGGGAGCGGGTTGGGCATTGACCCGCTCGACATGCAGCGGGACATTCCAACGGGCACAGGTGTCGCGACAATGTTGCTCAAACGCCGGTGCCGCAGCTTGCAAACCATGATTGACATGCACAGCCAGCACACCACCGGGCCATCGCTCGGCACATGCTAAAAGCAACGCCGTGGAGTCAGCACCTCCGCTATAGGCCACCCCCAAAGGCAAAGCGGGCTCGAAGGCCCGCATCGCTTGGTCTAGAGACTGTGTCATCCAACACGGTCCGGCATTTACTTCCCGTTGGCTTTGGTGTCGGTAAACCGACCATAGCTTTGCAAGCGCTCGTAGCGGCGATCCAGCAGCTCTTTGACTTTCAAGTCACTGATTTGGCGATACGCATCGGCCAAGGCCCGCTTCAAAAAGGCTGCCGCCTGTTTGGTATCGCGATGCGCTCCACCGACAGGCTCGTTCACGATTTTGTCGACCAATCCCAATGCTTTGAGTCGGTGGGCGGTAATACCCAACGCATCTGCAGCTTCCTGCGCCTTGTCCGAGGTTTTCCAGAGGATAGAAGCACAACCTTCAGGGCTGATCACCGAGTACACCGAGTACTGCAACATGATCACCTGGTCTGCCACCGAAATCGCCAAAGCGCCGCCGGAGCCGCCCTCTCCGATGATGGTGGTGATGATGGGCACCTCAAGCTGTGCCATCTCGAAAATGTTGCGCCCAATCGCCTCAGACTGACCACGCTCTTCCGCATCGATGCCCGGGTAAGCACCGGGAGTGTCAACAAAGGTGAACACCGGCAGCTTGAATTTTTCGGCCAGCTTCATGAGGCGCAGCGCCTTGCGGTAGCCCTCGGGCTTGCTCATGCCGAAGTTACGCAGGCCCCGCTCTTTGGTATCCCGACCCTTTTGCTGCCCGACCACCATGCAAGGCGTGCCGTTGAACCGCGCCAAGCCACCCACGATACTGAGATCGTCAGCAAAATGGCGGTCACCATGGAGCTCCACGAAGTGAGTGAAGATTTCGCCCACATAGTCCAAGGTGTAGGGGCGCTCGGCATGGCGAGCGATTTTGGTGATCTGCCAAGGGGTCAGATCACTGTAGATGTCTTTGGTGAGCTGCTGGCTTTTCTTGCTCAGCTGGTCGATTTCCGCAGAAATATCGACCGCAGATTCGTTTTGCACGTAGCGCAACTCTTCAATCTTGCCTTCGAGCTCCGCGATGGGCTGCTCAAAATCGAGGAAAGTTTTTTTAGCCAACGTTTTTCTCCTTCTTTCGGTGCAGACGCCCACGCGCCTCACCCGTTAGTACGCGACCGGTAGAGGGTCGAGAGATCGCCAAATATACCAAGTTGCAACGCTGCAATAGGGTGCCCAAGCGGCAGCGACTTCGCGCGCATCGCTTCGGCTCACCACATCGCCCGAAAAATAGTTCTGACTGATACCGGTGATGAGACCTGGATCATCCAGAGGCAGCACGTTCGGGCGCATGAGATGAAAGATCATGAACATCTCCGCTGTCCAGCGACCGATCCCACGGATCGACACCAGTTCAGCGATGATTTCTTCGTCTTCCATGCTGTCCCAGTCTTTGACATGCAAGGCCCCGTTGTCAAAGTGCAAAGCTAAGTCGACCAGATACTCGACCTTGCGGGCACTCAAGCCTGCAGCACGCATGTCATCGACTTTGAGCTTCAAGACATTGGCGGGAGTCAGCTTTTTTGGCAACACCGCAAAACG
Organism: Rhodoferax sp.; assembly: GCF_013297935.1. Classification (GTDB taxonomy): domain Bacteria; phylum Pseudomonadota; class Gammaproteobacteria; order Burkholderiales; family Burkholderiaceae_C; genus Allorhodoferax. Next base: position 12,283 of record NZ_JAAFIX010000002.1, read on the forward strand.
ATCCCAGACCGTTTGGGCGGCTTTCACCGAGATCTGTTGCCCGATGATGCTGCGCGCCAGCGTGACAAAAGCATCCCCCCGGGTTTGCAGGCATGCATCGCCGAATTGAGGAATCAGGCGCTTCATCACCCGATCCTTTTTCATCAGGTGTATACAGGCCTCTTCCCAGAAATACGGCGTGGTGGCTGTCTCGACAGGCGCTTTAGCAACGACGACCATCAAACTGCCGCTTCCCAAGTGGTGCCGGACGCGGAGTCCTTCAACACGATACCTTGCGCAAGAAGGTCCTTGCGAATGGCATCGGCACGTCCGAAGTCTTTGGCAGCTTTTGCCGCTGCGCGCTCAGCAATCAGGCCGGCAATCGTCGCCTCATCCAACCCTGCGCCGGATTGCAGATACGCATTGGCATCCGCCTGCAGCAAGCCAAGGCATCCGCCCAGCGCTTTGAGCAGTGATGCGTTCTGAATAGAGCGGCTGCGATTGACCTCTCCCGCCAGTTCAAAAAGCACCGCAATCGCCTCGGGGGTGCCAAAGTCCTCGTCCATAGCTTCTTTGAATCGGGCCGCAAATGGATTCGCCCAATCGATCTCCACATCCAACGGTGTCGCCACCGTAAGCGCTGTGTAGAGCCGCTTGAGTGCCTGACGGGCATCATCCAGATGGGCGTCGCTGTAATTCAGGGCGCTTCGGTAGTGCGCGCGCACGATAAAAAAGCGCACGGTTTCGGCGTCGTATTGCTTGAGCACATCGCGGATCGTGAAAAAATTGCCGAGCGACTTGCTCATTTTTTCGTTGTCTACGCGCACAAAGCCGTTATGCATCCAGAAATGCGCCAGCGCCTGACCATGCGCACCTTCACTCTGAGCGATTTCGTTTTCGTGGTGGGGAAACTGAAGATCAGCGCCACCGCCATGAATGTCGAAGGTCGTCCCCAGCGTCGCACAACTCATGGCGGAGCATTCAATATGCCAACCGGGTCGACCAGCGCCAAACGGGCTGTCCCATTTCGCTTCCGGCGGTTCATCTGGCTTGGCAGACTTCCAGAGCACAAAGTCCAAGGGGTCTTCTTTTCCATCTTGGACTGCCACCCGTTCGCCTGCCCGAAGCTCGTCCAGCGACTTGCCGGATAACTTTCCGTAGCCCTCGAACTTCCGCACGGAATAGTTCACGTCTCCATTTCCGGAGCGATAAGCCAAGCCCTTCCCCTCCAGCGCGCCGATCAGGGCAAGCATTTGCGGCACATACTCGGTCGCACGGGGTTCAACCGTGGGAGCCTCGATCCGCAAGGCACCGATGTCTGCGTGCATAGCCGCAATCATTTCATCAGTGAGTTGGCGGATGGTGATGCCCCGCTCCAAGGCACGCTTGATGATTTTGTCGTCGATGTCGGTGATGTTGCGCACATAGGTCACCTGCAGACCGCTAGCCTTGAGCCAGCGCTGAACCACATCAAAAGCCATCATCATGCGTGCATGACCGATATGACACAGGTCATAAATCGTCATTCCGCAGACGTACATGCGCACATGACCGGGCTCAATAGGGGTAAAGGGCTGCAACGAGCGCGTGAGCGTGTTGAAAATGCGCAAACTCATGGGTATCAAAAACCTGAACACAAAAACAACGAGCCCACCACATCACCAAAGGACGAAAAGGGGGCTCGCAAACAATCAAAACGGGGGGATATCCTCGGGGTGGCACGCAAACCCCTCGGCTACAATCCAACGCAGTATAAAGCCCCGCGCCGAGGGCTACACACAGAGCAAGTTTTCAAAGGCACTATGAAGCAAGCCCACTCCCCGCTTTTCTCCGCAATCCGTTGGATCGCCTTGGCTGCCACCTTGTCGTTTGGCACTGCCTACGCCGACGACTATTCCGACGTTGCACAACTGGTTCGCAATGGAAAGCTTGCAGAAGCCATGACGAAAGTCGACCAATATCTGGTTGGCAAGCCCAAAGATCCTCAAATGCGCTTTTTGAAGGGCGTCATTCAGCGGGACTCCGGCAAGAGTTCTGAAGCAATTGCGACGTTCACACGACTGACCGAAGACTATCCGGAGCTTCCTGAGCCCTACAACAACCTCGCAGTGCTTTATGCCGGCCAGAGCCAGTACGACAAGGCCCGTACCGCCCTTGAAATGGCCATTCGCACCAACCCAAGTTACACCACCGCCCATGAAAACCTGGGGGATGTGTATGCCAAGTTGGCGAGCCAGGCCTACGGCAAAGCTCTGCAACTGGACTCCGGCAATGCAGCGGTCGGCCCCAAGTTGGCGCTGATTCGAGAGTTGTTTAACCCGGCGGCGGGCAAAGGGACTCGCCCTGCAGCGACACTGAGTACGCCCACCCCAAGCACAGCCGTTGCGCCGACCACTCCCGCGACAAACGCAACCGCAAAAGCGGCACCTTCATTGCCGGCAACTACTGCAACAAAAGCACCGCCGACGCTGGGCGCAGCAGCAACCAGCACTAAGCCGGCTGCATCTGCACAAACCCCGGCTACAACTCCGGCAGCCGCACCGGAACCCGCACCTGCTGTAGCCGCTGCTCCTGCGCAAGCGCCCAAGACTGAGGCCGTAGCTGCGAACAGTAGCTCAAAAGATGTCGAGGCAGCCGTTCGCAACTGGGCCAAGGCCTGGGCCTCGCGTGACATGAAGGGCTACCTGGGTGCCTACAGTCGGGACTTTGCGACACCCGGTGGTGCCAAACGCTCGGAATGGGAAGAAGAACGACGCCAGCGCATTACCAGCAAGTCCAAAATTAGCGTCAAGTTGGAAAACCTGAACGTGAGCGTGAATGGCAACAAAGCAACCGCCAAGTTCCGCCAAGACTACAAGGCCGATGAGCTAGCCGTATCCAGCAGAAAAGTCTTGGAGTTGGTCAAAACTGGCGACCGATGGGTAATCGTCCGGGAAACTGTCGCTAAGTAATACGCACTTGCACAGTCAGAACGTGTTCAACAGCGCACAGAAGGCACTACTCAGAAGTGCCCTAAGAACTTTGCTCTCAGCGCCCCGGCATCTCTTCGTGGCCTGTGGTCTTTTGCTGGCGCAAGGGGACGTGTTTTCAAAAACCCAAGAGCCGGTCCGCATCCTTAAGGCTCAGTCCAATAAGGCGCCGCAGCCCAACACCCTCGAAGCTGGAGGCGTTGCCGAAGCGCGCTTGATAGAGATCTACACGCTCATAGGCCGCGGGGATGGTCGAGCAGCGTTCGAAAAAGCTGAACAACTGGTCTCCGACTTGCCGAATTTCCAATTGGCACAGTTGGTCTATGGCGACTTGCTAGTAGCGCGCACGCGCCCTGTGAGCACGCTAGGCGATGTGCCACCTGCCATGGCTAAGGAAGCTAGCGCTCCACTCAAGGATCTCAGAGAGGAATCTTTGCGACGCGTGAAGGCCCTGAGAGAGCGCCCCCAAAAGGGCACCATACCTTCGCAGTTTCTACAGCTATCCCCTACGACCCGGCACGCGATAGCGGTGGATGCATCGCGCTCCCGCCTATATCTCTTTGAAAACACCCCCAGTGGCCTAGAGCTCGTGGCGGACTACTATATTTCTGTGGGCAAGGCCGGCATTTCAAAGAATGTGGAAGGTGACCAACGCACCCCTTTGGGCGTGTACTACATCACCAGCAACTTAGACCCTAAGTCACTCAAAGACTTTTATGGTTCAGGCGCCCTCCCCATCAGCTACCCCAACGTTTTGGATTCCAAGCGTGGAAAAACAGGCAGTGGAATCTGGCTGCATGGAACCCCTCCGGCTCAATTCTCCAGAGCTCCGTTGGCGACCGATGGCTGTGTGGTGCTCGCCAACCCGGACTTAGAGCACATTATCCGGACGGTAGCGATACGAGCTACGCCAGTAGTTATTGCGCAGCAACTGCAATGGGTTTCGGCAAACACCGTGAAAAACACGGCCAAGGGCTTTGAGAGCGCCCTGCTGGCTTGGCGCAATGCAAAAACGGCAGGAAATGCTCAGCAGGTTTTAGACTTTTACACATCAGACTTCAATAGCAATGGCAAGTCTTTGTCGCAGTGGACGCCGGTTCTCCGCGGTGAGCTCGAAAAGACCAAGGGCAGAACGATTCAACTCAAAGATGTGTCATTCCTCCAATGGATCGATCACAACGAGACGATGGTCGCCACCTTCGGTGAAGTGGCAGAGGGATCGCGCATCGGGTGGACCAAGCGTCAATACTGGACGCATGTGAACGGTCAATGGAAGATTTTTTATGAAGGGCTACTGTGATGTTGCTTGATTCACTGCGAGGTCTAAAGACCCTGGCTATATGGGCCTCCATGGTGGTGGCGGTGCCTGCCGGTGCGCAAGCCGTTGCACCCAAGGTTCAGTTCCAGACCACACAAGGAAACTTCACTGTGGAGGTGTACCCGGACAAAGCTCCGAAAACGGTTGAAAACTTTCTGCAGTACGTGAAAGACAAACATTACAACGGCACCGTATTCCATCGGGTGATCCCAAGCTTCATGATCCAAGGCGGCGGCTTCACCCCTTCGATGCAGCAAAAGCCTACGCGTAGCCCCATTCCTCTGGAGGCGAGAAACGGCCTCAAAAACGGCAGGGGTACGATTGCCATGGCACGCACAGCGGATCCGCAGAGTGCCACGGCTCAGTTCTTCGTCAATGTGGTGGACAATCAGAATCTTGACGCGCCTCGCCCTGATGGGCACGGCTATGCCGTCTTCGGCAAAGTCACCCAGGGAATGGACGTCATCGACAAGATCCGTGGTGTCCCCACCACCAACGCTGGCATGTACCAAGACGTGCCGCAAACCCCTGTTGTTATTAACTCGGCCACTTTGGTCCCATAAATCATGAGCAATCCTCAAGTCGAACTCCACATCACTGGCTACGGTGTCATCACCATTGAGCTTGATCAGGAAAAAGCACCTAAATCCAGCGCCAACTTCTTGGCCTATGTGAACAAAGGGCACTACAACAACACGATTTTTCATCGTGTTATTCCGGGTTTCATGATCCAAGGCGGAGGCATGGAGCCTGGCATGGCACAAAAATCTACGGATGCCCCCATCGAAAATGAAGCCAACAACGGTCTGAAAAATGGCGTTTACACCTTGGCCATGGCGCGCACTGGTGACCCACACTCCGCGACAGCTCAGTTCTTCATCAACGTTGCAGACAACGGTTTTCTGAACCACACCGCACCTAGCATGCAAGGTTGGGGTTACGCAGTGTTCGGCAAAGTGGTTGCCGGCACAGACGTGGTAGATAAGATCAAGGCTGTGAAAACCGGTAAAAAAGGCTTTCATGACGACGTGCCGAAAGAAGACGTCGTGATCGAGAAGGCTGTAGCGCTGTAACCAGGCATCTGCCAGTGGAAGTCATTGCGCAGGGCCACTGGCGGCGGGTGGATTTCATTTCTGACCTTCACCTGCACCCCGGCGAGCCCGACACCCACACAGCGTGGGCTCGCTATATGCAAAAAACAAATACCGATGCGCTGTTCATCCTTGGCGACTTGTTTGAAGTCTGGGTGGGCGATGACCTACTGGACAACCCTTTAGGTTTTGAGTCTGAATGCGTGCGCATCATCCGGGAAACCGCAATGCGCCTGCCGGTGTATTACATGGTGGGCAATCGCGACTTCTTGATGGGTATGCGGTTTGCAGATGAAAGCCACTCCATTCCGCTCGCTGACCCTGCAACCCTCGACTTTTTCGGTAATCGCATAGTACTTAGCCACGGTGATGCGTGGTGTCTCGACGACGTGGCATATCAGTCGTTCAGAACGACCGTGCGCTCCCAGGAATGGCAGTCCGCTTTCTTAGCCAAGCCTCTGCCCGAGCGTCTCGACATTGCACGACACATACGCTCACAAAGTGAGGCAAAGAAACCACTGGGTAGCTACGCGGATGTCGACATCGCAAGCGCTGAAGCTGCACTCTCAGCCGCTAAAGCCCGCACGCTCATTCATGGCCACACGCATCTACCTGCAACTCATGGCCTCCCCTCCGGTGCAGAGCGATGGGTGCTCAGCGACTGGCATATCAAGCCCCCGCATACGCCGAGACTTGAAGTGCTGAGGCTGCAGAATCAGGCGGCAAAGGGGGATTTCTCCCTTTCACGACTTCACCCGGAGCTCTGCGATACCGGCTTGAATTAAGCCAATCCTCCAACCTCGTCGATTTGCCAAGGGTCGAGAAACTGCTCGGCATAGCGCAAATAGACTTGTTCAGAGACAAACACATCGAACAAGTCGGGGTCGATATGCCCGCTGCTGCGAAGTTTGGACATGATTTCCATGGCCTGTGAGAGCTTCATGCCGGGCTTGTAAGGCCGGTCTTTAGCAGTCAAAGCCTCAAAAATGTCAGCGATGCCCATGATCCGCGCCTGAACTGACATCTGATCCCTCGTCAGCCCTTTGGGATACCCCTTGCCATCCATCCGCTCATGGTGACCGCCTGCAAACTCCGGAACATTTTTGAGATGCTTTGGCCAAGGCAGTTGCTCCAGCATCTTGATGGTTGCAACGATGTGGTAGTTGATGATGTCCCGCTCGGCTCCTGTCAGGGTGCCCCCACGGATTGACAAATTCTCCATCTCGTCGGCCGTCAGGAAATCCGTTTCAACACCATCTGCATTCCGCCAAGAGTTAGTGGTTCCGATATCACGCACTCGGCGGACCGCCTCATCACTCAGAAACTCAGCACCGCGATTCGTGTTGCGCAAAAACTCCCTATCCTCATCCCAGGTGACCATATCGGAGCGGGCGCGTGCCATGACCGCCGCCTCCCCGGCTGGGTCCACCACAGGGCGCAACGCGAGTTGGGATCGCAAGGCTTCAAGCTCACGATCGCGCTTCAAAACCTCAAAGCGAGTGTCCACTAGCGCCATCCGATCGAACAAGGTTTGCAACTTGGTAGCCTTGTCTACAACGTGAACTGGCGTGGTCACTTTGCCGCAGTCATGCAGCAGACCGGCAATTTTCAGCTCATAGTGATCTCGCTCCGACATTGCGAAGGACGCCAGTGGCCCGGTCGACGCTGCACTTGCTGCTGCAGCCAACATCATGGTCAGCGCAGGGACCCGCGCACAATGTCCTCCCGTGTAGTGGGACTTCTCGTCAATGGCCACGTTGATCAGGCTGATAAAGGACTCAAACAAGGCCTCCAGTTGGGACATGAGTCCGCGGTTGGTAATGGCAATCGCCGCTTGCGAGGCCAATGACTCCGCCAAACTTTGGTCAGAGCTACTGAAGCTGCGCACGAGGCCGCTCACTGGGTCGGTGGCATTGATCAATTGCAAGACACCGATGACATCGCCCTCGTGGTCTTTCATGGGTACGGTCAAAAATGACTGGGAACGATAGCCCGTGCGGGCATCGAATTGCCGGGTGCCTGAAAAATCGAATGCCTCTGCCGTGTAGGCATCGGCAATATTCACGGTTTGATTGTGGAGCGCCGAATATGCGGCAACCAAAGAGTCATTGGGCTGCCCTTGCGCGTCCTTGAGGGGTAAGTCAGGAAAATCAATCGACTTCCCTGAGACTCCGCCCATGGCAATTCCGAGGGAGGCGGTGCGTATGATTTCAAAACGCAGCGCGGAGCCGTCGTCCGTCACCCTGTAGAGGGTGCCGGCATCAGCATGGGTAATGCTTTTTGCCGCGAGAAGAATGCTGTCCAGCAGTCGGGCAATGTCCCGCTCACGGGACAAGGCAGTGCCTATGTCGTTAAGCTGCTCCAAACGGCGCAGCAAGTCATCCACAGAGTCCACAAAGCCCCCCCAGATTGAGCGCCCCTCATTAAGGCAAGCCGATTGTTTCAACAACCGGCCTGTTTGTCCAACCCGCTTTTCTAGCGCTTGAGCAATGCCTTGAGTACGTTCTGCAAACGTCGCGCCTGACCTGCCTCGTAGGCGGCGGCCAACACCTGCGCCGTGTCCTCGGCCCAGGTCTGCGCGGGGGCGGGGTCATTGCGTCGAGTCAAGAGTTGCAACTGCATGGCGCGCCGCGCATTGAGATGCTCAACGGGTGTCGGCAACTCGGCTGCCATTTCCAAGCGCAAAAGATGTTGCGCAGCAACATCAGGCTGCACGGCTACGGAGGCACTCACCACCTTCACCCAAGCGCTTCGTGCTTGGCAGGCAGTGCGCCCGCCGAGCTCTTGGGCCGTGGGCAGCAGCGCTGCGTCCCGCTTCTCCCAAGCGGAGAGCAGCTGAACCAGCGCCTCTCCATGGGCCTGTGCAGCCAGCTTTTTAAGTGCTTGCTGCGCATTTTCAAGCGCTTCGCGCTGAGCACGGAAGGCAGTGTCGCCCAGTCGCGGCGCATTGAAAGCGGGGGCGCGATCACCCGACCCAGCTCGCTCATCCCGACGGGGGCCACGATCACCAAACCCTGGCTTGCCGCCATCGCGTCCACCGCGGCCGGCATCCTTGCGGTCGCCGAATTTGGAAGCTCGCGGATCCACCGGAGTTTCTTTTTTCATCCCCGGACGGTCATCGCCACGAACCGCAACCACAGGCTTTGGCTGGGCCTTTGGCACCACCACAGGAGCCGACTCCGCCGGAGCAGCCTCTTCGCCGGAGGTCGACTCAGATGCTACAGTTTCTATAGCACCTTGCGCAGCATCCACCTGGGCTAGAGGCACATTTTCTTGTTGAACCAGCCCTTGGGCGGCCTGCTCACCGGCACCCGCCGCAGCGACTTCGGCCTGAGCTTGGGCTTGTCCGTTCAATGCCGCGTCCAGCGCTGTCATGGCCGCACGAATGGCTTGCGCATCGCCAGAGGCGTTGGCAGCTTCCAGGGCTTTGGCAGCTTCCAGCACGGTTCGGTCACGCGCACCCAGTGCGGCTTCCGCCTTCTCGCGCTCGGCACTCTTACGATTGAATGCGTCATCAATAGGCTTGCGGAACGCGTCCCAGAGCTTCTGCTCCTGACGGCGATCCACAGGAATCGCATGCGCCTGCGCTTGCCAACGTTGCTGCAGGGCTTTCACAGCATCAATCCGCAGCATGGGCATGGCGCCCAGCTGCTTGGCTTCTTCAATCATGGCGTGGCGAGCTGCCAAGCTCGCCGCCTGGATAGCCTCTAAGGGCGCAGCGGCTTCAGCAAACACAGTTTTCCAAATGGGTTGGAGCTCGGCAAACATCTTTTCACCCACATGCCCCGCCTCGCGCCAGCGATCGGAGAACTGGTGCAGGATCCGGTTGAATCCTTTCCAGTCATCATCCAATGCGGTGCGATTGGCAGCGGCCCAAGCCTTGAGTTCTTCAATCAGGGCCAATCGCTGGGCCCGGTGTTCAGCCGACTCGGCTTTGACCTTTTCCAGCCACCCTTCAACGACCTTGTAAGCCTCGTTGCAGGCTTCGTCAAAACGCTTCCACAGGGCATGGTTTGGCACACCGCCCTGATCCGTTTGCTTCCACTGGTCGCGTAGGCTGCGCAAGGTTTCTTGCATTTTCCGCCCGCCGATCGCCTGACCTTCAGGACGCTGAAGCAGACCTTCCGCCTTGACGACCAACTCTTCACGAATCTGGTCCGCGCGCCAGCGCTGCCAGCCTTCCAACTCACCCGCTGCGGACAACGCCGCATGGGCCTGGTTTTCCAGCTTGCCATCAATCAACTTACCGAATTCTTTGAGTGCATTGCGCAAGCCTGCAGCAGCGCCCGCGCTGGCTTTACCGTGCCCCTCGCCAACTTCTTGCTCTACCGTGGCCAATGCAGCCTTCACAGCTGCCTGTGCGCGGCTACGCAACTCAGGGTCCACCTTGGGTTTAGAGGCCTTAGGCGCCACCTCGGCGGGCACGCCGCGCAAACCACGAATTTCGTCTGCCCACACAGGAACAGGCGGCAAAGGAGCCGCGGGGTCTTCGGCAGCGGCTGTAGCCAGGGCCAATGCACCTTGAAACGCATCCCAAACGACAAGCAACTGCCCCTTGGAGGCGTCCAGCAGCACCGGGAACTTGGCGTCCACACTCACCCAATTGGAGCTAGATACCAGTGCATCCGCCTGGTTTTGCCAGTGCTGCACATCGGTGCGCAAGGCTTCAACAGCGGCTTGGGCGTCAGCCAATGTTTTGGTCGACAAAACTTCAATCCGCTGGGCGAGCAGCACGGCAGCTTCGCGCTGCACTTGAACTTGGTGCTGCAGATCTTCGATGCCCTTAACGCGCTCAGAAAGCTTTCCCTTGAGGGTTAACAACGGCTCTTTGCTGAGCGGAGCACCTGCTTTGGCCGCATCACGCTGCCAAGCCAGAGCATCGGCGATATTGAGCTTCGCTGTGTCAATCAAGGCCTGTGCCTTGGCTGCCCACTCTGCCCCCAGCGCCTCTTGCCCCTTGGCGCGCCGAGCCTCATCCAGCTTTTCGCGAACCAACTTGGCAGCACCTTTGTCTTTGACGCTGAGCTCTTTAAATACATCCGCTAGCTGCTCGTGGGTCGGCTGGGAGAGTAACCAGTCGCGAACGCGGGACGCACGCTCTCCCGCTGTGGCAGCGGTAAAAGCACCGCCTGTCAGGCGGTCCAGGGTAGCGATATCATTGTTTTTGGAAGATTGGTTCGACGTCACAGCGAGCTCGGAAAATAGTAGGGTGTTAAATATGCAACCGCGTATTTTCGCCGTGTTTTCAACAGAAACCAGATTGTTTTTGCCCTCTTAGGCCGAAATGAGGAATTCATGCCGGGGGGCGAGCACGCGGACGCTGTGCGCAAGGCTTGTGTCTTCGCGAAGACAACTGTTCCGCTGCAACCCAGCTGCACCAAAAAAATGAAGGCCCGGTGAAGGTTCGTTAGCACCTTCGCCGGGCCCGACGACGGGCTGCTCGCCCGAGTCGCCTCCTATGCCCGCAGGTGAGTGAGATGTCACCCTAGAGGCCAAGGGCAACAGATTGCCCTGAGACATGCCGGGATCGCTTTATCACGCTTACTTGCGGACTGGCTACTGCCGACTAAATGCCTGTAAGAACAGGCACACTCATATTAGGAAGCGTAGTGGAGTATTACAAGGAGTTTTTTCGGCTCGATGCGCTTGCCGAGCACCCCAGAGTGGGATTCGCTCGGCATGAGCAGACCCTAAAAAAGCAGCGGAAACTTGCTTTTTAGAACATGTCAAGTATATAGAATCGATTTCATATGGTTGACTCGACATATAAAGCCCCCCTAGAATCCGCCCCATCCAATCCCGCCTAGGGATTACCCGCCCCGCTGCCGAACCCGGCATATTCAAATCGCTGCACATGTCGAATCGACGACGCAGGATATTGACAGCGTACCAACCCAAACGAGGGGACCTGCCGACCACGTCACAAGCGACGGGACAAGCAGGCCACCCCCGCCTAAGAAGGAAGAGCTATGACAGCGACCACCCGTATCACCAAAGGCCTTCGCACTGTAGCGAACGATATCGCCCAAGGTTTCTTTGAAATTACCCACAACGGCTTTGCCCTGTTGGGACTGGCTGTGATGTTTGCCACCATCACACTGATGACACACCCCGAGATCCGCACAGAGGGCGAAGTTCGCTTGATGGGCTGGCTTCAGGATCGCCACATCCAAACAACAGGCCTCGAAGTAGAGGCTGCCGCCGTGGAACGCGCCACTGCGACTAATCCGCAAGATCTGCCCAAACAGCAGGCTGCGGTTGCGTACTGGCTGAGCAAGAAATACAACATTGCGCCTGAACCGCTCAGTGCATTGGTTTCAGAGGCCTACGAAACAGGCCAACGCTCCAAAATAGACCCGACACTCATCTTGGCCGTAATGGCTGTGGAGTCAGGCTTCAACCCCTTCGCGCAGAGTCATGTAGGGGCACAAGGTCTGATGCAAGTGATGACCAAGGTCCATAGCGACAAATATGAGGGCTTCGGCGGCCGCATGGCTGCGTTCGACCCGGTGTCCAATCTGCGGGTGGGCGCAAAGGTACTCAAGGAGTGCATTGCGCGCGCAGGCTCCATCGAAGGTGGACTCAAATACTATGTGGGCGCAGCCAACATGGAAGCAGATGGTGGTTACACGGCCAAGGTGTTGGCTGAACATTCCCGTCTGCAGAGCGTAGCTGCCGGCAAGCCTGTTCCAGTGATGGCCCCCATACCCGTCAAAGCAACTCCAGTGCCCTCCCCTGAGGCTGCTCCGCCCGTGGAGAATGTGGCGAGTCTGATTCATTCTTCCTGATGACCCGCCGAGCTGCACCCGGCTCGGTTAAACTCTCACCCGCACGCGACTGGCGATAGGCGCTGACTTCCTCAGGAAGCCGGTTGCTGACGTGGGACACCACTGGGAAGCGTGCCGCATGACCTGCACGGTTTGTGCGATCAGCCGTTCGCCTGGGCAGCCCTGTTGTCACCATTGACCCACAGGCCCGATCTCCTCAAAGGACTGCCATGTACGACCGCAACATTCTTGTTGAACAAGCCGACCCCGAACTCTGGACCGCCATCCTGGCCGAAAACGCGCGCCAAGAGCACCACATCGAGCTGATTGCCAGCGAAAACTACGCCTCGCCTGCCGTCATGGCCGCCCAAGGCAGCCAGCTGACCAACAAATACGCCGAAGGTTACCCCGGCCGTCGCTACTACGGTGGCTGCGAGCATGTGGATGTGGCCGAGCAACTGGCCATCGACCGCATCAAACAAATTTTTGGCGCTGAAGCCGCTAACGTACAGCCCCATTGCGGTGCGTCGGCCAACGAAGCAGTGTTCCTGGCTTTCCTGAAGCCTGGCGACACCATCATGGGCATGAGCTTGGCTGAGGGCGGTCACTTGACCCACGGGATGCCCCTGAACATGAGCGGTAAATGGTTCAACGTAGTGTCTTACGGATTGGATGCCAATGAAGCAATCGATTACGAAGCCATGGAGCGCAAGGCCCACGAAACGAAGCCTAAGCTGATCATTGCCGGCGCATCCGCCTACTCCCTAGCCATTGACTTCGCCCGTTTCGCCAAAGTGGCAAAAGACATTGGCGCCATCTTCATGGTCGACATGGCCCACTACGCAGGCCTGATTGCGGCAGGCGTGTACCCCAACCCTGTGCCCCACGCAGACGTGGTGACCTCCACCACTCACAAGAGCCTGCGCGGGCCTCGCGGCGGCATCATCTTGATGAAGGCTGAGCACGAGAAGGCTATCAACAGCGCCATCTTCCCCGGACTGCAAGGCGGCCCTTTGATGCACGTGATTGCTGCCAAGGCAGTGGCGTTTAAAGAAGCCCTCACCCCAGAGTTCAAGACCTACCAAGCGCAAGTGGTGCGCAACGCCAAGATCGTGGCTGAAACCCTGACAGCACGCGGCCTGCGTATCGTCAGCGGCGGTACCGAGAGCCACGTGATGCTGGTGGACCTGCGGTCCAAGGGCATTACCGGCAAAGAAGCTGAAGCAGTCCTGGGCGCAGCCCACATGACGATCAACAAGAACGCTATCCCCAACGACCCTGAAAAGCCTATGGTGACCAGCGGCATCCGGGTGGGCACCCCAGCTATGACCACACGCGGATTCAAAGACGAAGAGGCGCGCGCCACGGCAAACCTGATTGCCGACGTGCTGGACAACCCGCGCGACGAAGCCAACATTGCTGCCGTTCGCGCCAAGGTCCATGCCCTGACCTCACGCTTCCCGGTTTACAAGTAAGCAAGGTCGACACACGATGAAGTGCCCCTTCTGCAGTCATTCTGAAACCCAAGTAGTGGAAACACGGATTTCTGAAGATGGGGACTTCATCCGCCGCAGGCGCCAGTGCGGCGCTTGCGACAAACGGTTTACCACCTACGAGCGCCCGGACGTCAACTTTCCAGCCATCGTAAAAAAAGACGGACGTCGCATCGAGTTCGAGCGCGCCAAGCTGCTAGCCTCCATGAACCTGGCCCTGCGCAAAAGGCCGGTGAGCACTGAGCAGATCGACAGCGCCATTGAGCGCATCGAAGAAAAACTATTGAACCTGGGCCTGCGCGAAGTCCAGAGCACCCGCATCGGAGAGCTCGTCATGCGCGAACTCAAAAAACTGGACAAGGTTGCCTACGTGCGCTTTGCCAGCGTGTACCGCAGCTTTGAAGACATTGATGAATTCAAAACTTTGGTGGATGAGGTAAGCCGGTAAACCGATTCGCCCACACAGCCCGCAAGTTTCCGCCTTAAAAGCATGGGGCTGTGTCCACGAGACCACCCACAGCCCAAGGCTACCGCTCAGCCAACAGGTCTGCCCGCTAAGCGGACAGGCCCTTTTCAGAGGGCCGCCAGTTCACGACACTAGTGGCATTGCTTAATCGGAATCATGAAAAACCGACAACTACCCAACACGCTACGGGGTGTTACCTTAATAGAACTTGTCGTAAGCTTGGCTATTTTGGTGATTCTACTCAACATAGCAATACCGAGTTTTCGCTCCGCGATTGCCAGCTCGGCGTTAAAAAGCGCAACTAATGACCTAGTTACGTCAATAGCCCAAACGCGCTCCACAGCTATCAGAGTGGGCAGACGCGCAACGATGTGTAGGAGCGAAAATGCCACTCAATGTGCGGTCGCAGGGGATTGGCAAGTCGGATGGATCATATTTTCAGACCTCACAAGGGCAGGAGCAACTGCGAACATTGACACAGGGGACACAATTAACTTTGTGTATCCCGCGGTGGCTTCCGATATCAAAATCATGGGCGCTGCTGGATTTACACAATATATTTCCTTTTCACCCGATGGCCAAGGAAAAACAAATACAGGCGCTAGTTTGCTCGGCAAAATCAGGGTCTGCAGCACGTCAAGCGCACTCACGGATGCAACGCGAGCCCGAGATCTAGTCGTTAATTTTTCGGGGCGCGTTGTCCTCGAAACCCCTTCCGTTGCGAGTAATTGCCCAGCACCCTCTTGACTGTGAATATGCGCTCACTCAACAAATTTAAAAACTCAAAACCTCGACAAACTGGGGCTACGCTAATTGAAATACTTATTGCCGTATTAATATTAAGTTTGGGTACGCTAGGAATGGCGGCTATGCAAGCACGTGCACTCAAAGGTAACGTTAGCAGTTTTCAAAGGAGTCAGGCCGTAGTACTGGCTACCTATATGATGGATGCGATGAGAGTAGATAAAAATAGTGCGAAGGCACTAAACTACAACACAGGAACGCTTACAGGTACAGGCACGATAAATGGATCAATCTGTACCCCAGCTTCGATCACAGGAACTACATTAGCGGATGTTAATAAGAAGCACTGGCTAGAGACAACTAAAGCGGCGATTGGAACATCCACCGACACAACTACTTGCGGAGCAGTGTACTGCGACGCAAATGGCAGCTGCAGAGTGCAAGTGATTTGGGATGATAGTTTATCAGGGGGTCTGGGTGTGCAGAAGCTCGAAATCCAGACACTTATTTAATATGCATTTCAAACCGACGTACAAGCGCTCAATCTCAACTCAGCGTGGATTTACGCTTGTTGAGCTTATGGTCTCTTTGATCTTAGGCCTAATTCTAATCTCAGGGGTTCTTAGTGTTTTTATTTCAAACCGAGATAACTACAAGGTATCTGAAAATATTGCAAGAATTCAAGAGAACTCTAGAACCGCTTACGACCTCATTTCCAGGGACATACGAGAAGCAGGGGAAACACCTTGTGGGTCTAAATTGATGGCGAACCTAATTCGCTCCGGTGGCACTATACCCTGGTGGGCAGATTGGAATTCCGGGACTATTCGAGGGTTCGCTGGAGGAACTGATACCACTGGCATTGTGGGGTTTGGCACCACTACCAATGCCCGAGTAAATGGAACAGAGGCACTGCTGATCATGCAAGCATCTGACAACGAAACCAACATTACCTCACACGATACCGGCACCTATGACATGGTGCTGAATTCCGTTACAGGGTTAAATGAAGACGATATTGTGGTGGCCTGTGATTTGCAGAGTGCAGCGATATTTCAAATCGATAGTCCTACTCAGAGCTCAAAGTCAATTAACTATGATCCATTTTTTTCTACACTTAATTGCGGCAACGGGCTAGCATACCCAACCACTACAGCTTGCGCTAGTACTACCCTGAAGAGCTTTGACACGACCAGTGCACAAGTTGCAAAGTTAAAGACGTCATTTTGGTATATTGGTGTAGGTAGTAATGGAAAGAACTCATTATACCGAACACGTATCAGCAAGAAAAATGGACAGGTAAGCTTCGATAAAGACGAAGTTGTGTCCAACGTAGGCACGTTAATTATTAGATACCTGACTAAAGATATTTCAACTGACACACTAAATACTAGTTGGGTAGCCGCCGATGATGCCATTTTTTCTATAGCCAATGGCGAATGGAGTGAAAACAACACAAATCAAGTAGTTGCAGTCCGGCTGTCTATTGCCCTGCTAAGCGAAGACGCAATATCAAGCACCAACACGAATATTGTTAAGACGCTAACCTATGTTATCAGCCTCCGAAATAGAGACACTCTCTTCCAAGTAACACCATGAAAACATTCAGACACATGGAAAGAACTCCGGCTACAGATCAACTTGGCGTCGCGCTGATTATAAGCCTTATTATTTTGGTGATTATGACCCTTTTAGGAATGTCTGCTATTCGGTTAATAACCTCCGAGGAGCGCATGGCAACGAACTCCTATGACCGCAATCTGGCATTCCAAGCGACTGAAGCGACATTGAAAGAGGTTGAATCGTTGATCGAGACGGAAGTGCCAACACCTGCGGCAGGATCCGGGTGTGCAAAGGTGGGAAGCGTTATGGTATGTGGCCTCGCAGCGGCAGGAAGTACTTCACGCTGGCTTGATGATACTTTTACCAGCTGGGAATCCGCCACTACAGTCGGATCAGGGACACTTGCAATCACACCCAAGTACTTCGTTGAGTATCTAGGTAACACATTTGCTTGCAGGCCAGGAGATTCCAGCGACCCCATTAACTGCAAGCGCTACAGAGTTACCGCTCAAACGCAGGGATCTGATGGACGCGCATCTGTAACTTTGCAATCCATCTACGCCACCGAATAATCCTGGCTTGAACCGAAGGAGTTTTATATGAAAAAATCATTTTTTTTCCAAGCAATAAATATACTTGCCTCAGGCCTCGTATTTTTTTCTCATTCTGGAGCCGGCGCAGTCACCATTCCGAACACGCCATTACTCACCCAGGTTACAGCAAAACCTATGGTTATGCTGATCGCAGGCAAAGATCACAAGCTATTTTATGAGTCCTATAACGACACAGCGGATATAGATGGAGATGGCGCTATTGATATTCGCTTCAAGCCAAGCATCACCTACTATGGCCTATTTGATTCTGGTTTGTGCTACACCCACAACATAAAATCAGATAGCACAGGGCTATTCACCCCCTCCGTAAAATCAACTAGTGGAAAATGCTCAAGCAAGTGGTCCGGTAATTGGCTCAACTACCAAACTACCGCTCGTATAGATGCGCTACGAAAAGTACTATATGGGGGCTATCGTGAGACCGATACCAAGACTACAACCATTCTACGGAGATCCTATATACCCCAAGATGCTCACTCATGGGCCAAAGAGTACACCAGCGTTTCCGTAGATGGGTACGATATCAGCGACTATACCCCCCTAGCTCTGCCAGCTAATGGAAAGCGCCACCTCTTTGGAAATTTAACTCAAAATGCTGGTAAGAGCTGCAAAACACTTGAGGATTGCAGCAACTTGCCTCCGCACTTATCGGTCGTAACGAATACGGCAAAGCGAGTTTGGGAATGGGCATCAAAAGAGCGCCCTGTGCTAGACAATTCACATGGTGGCACTCGTACCGACTATACGATTCGCGTAGAGGTGTGCACCACCTCATTTCACGATGGATGCAAGCAATATGGAA
Source organism: Rhodoferax sp. (assembly GCF_013297935.1). GTDB lineage: Bacteria > Pseudomonadota > Gammaproteobacteria > Burkholderiales > Burkholderiaceae_C > Allorhodoferax. The sequence continues at coordinate 30,089 of NZ_JAAFIX010000002.1, forward strand.
GTATCTACAAGCCAACTGGCTTGCTGCATGACTATGGCGAAAATGATGCTATGTTGTTTGGCCTTCTTACAGGGAGTTATGACTTAAATCTGTCCGGGGGCTTATTGCGCAAGGTAGTCTCTAAATTTTCGAGCGAAATTGATACAAATACGGGAATATTTGCATCATCAGCCCCCATTGTTGACACGTTCAACAAGCTGCGAATTCGAGACTTCAACAACAATAGAACAGATAATGCTTATGCCGGAGGATGGCAATCTGACTCCACAATGACAGAGACTACTTTCCCCGACTGGGGAAATCCGATTGCCGAAATGATGTACGAGGGCATGCGCTATTTCGTAGGTAAAAAGGGGGCCACCCCTGCTTATGAAAGCAAAACTAGCACGATTGATACCGCTATGGGACTCAGCCGAGCAACTTGGGATGACCCATATTCGTCAGACAGTTCCGCAAATGCGCCTTGGTGTGCAAAGGCTAATTTTTTGACTATTTCTGACATCAACCCTTCTTACGATTCAGATCAACTGCCTGGAAGTTACTTTAAAACAAAAGATAATAAGTATTTTACTGGCGATGTGTCCGGGCTAAATGTCTCCACTGAATCTGAGACTATTACGAATAATGAAACATCCGTGACAGGAATGCATTTCATTGGGGAGTCCAATGGGGTTTCTGACTCTGCACCGTCTGCCAAGAATATTGTTTCTTTAAAAAGCATTCGTGGTCTTGCCCCAGAGGAACCAACAAAACAAGGTAGCTATTATTCTGCCGCTATTGCAAGCTTTGCGAAAAGAAACGACTTGCGATCAGACAAAACTGGCACCCAATCCATTGACACCTTTAGCGTTGCCCTTGCTTCACCACTACCGCGCATCGAAATACCAGCTGGGACAGATAAGAGCTTCACCCTAGTACCTTTTGCCAAGTCGATGTCGAATAGTGGAACAAAGGGTAAATTTCAACCGACAAACCAGATCGTTGATTTTTATGTAATGAGTATTGCAAACTCTGGCACAGCAGATAAAAATAACAGCGTGAATGGCGGTCGCTATTATGCAAAGTTTCAGATTAATTTTGAAGATGTGGAGCAAGGCGCAGACCATGACATGGATGCAATTGCGGAGTACGAGATTTTCTTAAACGCAAACAACACGTTAACCGTGAACGTCAAACCAACTTATCAAGCAGGTGGTGCATATCAGAATATGGGGTATATCCTCTCAGGATCAACCAAAGACGGTGTTTATCTGGTGGTACAAGACGAAACAAAAGATATAGGCTACTTTTTAAATGTACCCAAAGATAAGGACCCAGGCTTTTGCGACGCATCTCCTCAAGATGCGACATGCAAACAATTGCCAACCATCGGCAGCACCGGTGATACTCGCACGTTCACTGCGAGCAGCAACCCAGCTGCAACCCTCTTAAAAGACCCCTTATGGTATGCAGCAAAATGGGGTGGATTCAATGATAAAAATGGAAACAACAAACCAGATTTAATCACCGAATGGGATTCGGATGGAGACGGAAAGCCAGACACCTACTTTCTAGTCCAAAATCCACTGGAGTTAAAGGAGACAATTAAAAAAGCTTTTGACTCTATTTTCAAAGCCAACTCCAGCGCGAGCAACGTCATTGCCAACAGCTCTAGCCTGAGCACGAGTGCACGCGTCTTCCAAGCAAGATTTGATGCCAATTATTGGTCTGGGGATTTACTTGCTTTCCCAATATCTTCCTCTGGCGTTAGTGCCAATACGGAATGGGAAGCCTCCACCAAAATACCTGAGGCCACCTTGCGCAATATATTTGTGCGTGCTGCAGCGCCCAACACATATGGCACCGGCAACGCAGAGATATTTAAATGGGTGAGCGGCACAAGCACCTTGAATACCAACTTAGGAACAGACCGCACATTGATTGACTATTTCCGTGGCGTGCGCACGAGCGAAGTTAAGAACGGCGGCACACTTCGCGACCGTACAACTCATGTACTGGGAGACATTATTCATTCATCGCCCATTTACTCAAAAGATACTAACACTATTTTTGTGGGCGCAAATGATGGTATGCTGCACGCTTTTAATGCTCAGGATGGCACTGAACACTTTGCGCACATACCGCAAAGCTCGCTGGTTAAACTGAAGGCACTTAGTACCACTGCATATAGTCACGACTACTACGTGGATGGTGAAATAGAACTTACATCACGCGGCGCGGATACCGGATCCAGGAACTATCTTTTTGCAACTCTTGGCAGAGGTGGAAAGGGTTTGTTTGCTTTGGATGTTACGAGTACTACCAGCTTTGACAGAACCAAGCACTTATGGGAATACACGCCTGCAGCAAGTACTACCGCTAGTGCAGACAATGATCTCGGCTTTCTTCTTGGTCGACCTTCATTCGTAAAGCTGAACAATGGTAAGTCTGCAGTTATTCTTGGTAACGGGTATAACAGTACGAATGGTGTTGCCGTTCTCTATATTTTCATACTCAATACAGACGGAAGCATCAGTTCCATAAAAAAAATCTCTACTCTTGCCGCTAGTGATAATGGCTTGAGCACTCCCGGTACAGTGGACACTACAGGCGACGGCGTTGTTGACTTCATCTATGCCGGCGATCTGAAGGGTAATGTTTGGAAGTTCGACGTCAGTTCTTCCGACGACACACGCTGGGGACTGGCAAATAGTGGCTCACCATTTTTTGTCGCGATGAACTCGTCCGGGCAACGGCAGCCCATTACCTCCCGGATAACTTCTGCTGTGAATGATATTGCTGCTGATTCAAACTTCGGCAAGCGCTTTGTCTTTTTTGCTACGGGGTCTTACTTTGCCTCAACCGATCCTGCGGATACCAACACACAGTCGTGGTACGGCTTAATTGACCAAGGATCTGTGATTGGCGACCGAAGTAACCTCAAAGAACGCACGGTGAGCTCTGCGAGTACTTTTGGCGGTTATTCTGTGCGTGTTTTCTCGGCCGCTACCGCTGGTGATACCAAGAACAAAGATGGCTGGTTTATAGATATGACGTCCTCGGTTGGGGAGCGATTCATTACCGAGTCTGTGGTCTATAAACTTGCGTTACCCACATTAGTAGCCAGTTCGCTCATTCCTATCACGAACGATGCCTGCGTAGCAGGGGGCAAAGGATATCTTAATTTTATTTCTCCCTACACAGGCGGAGCCCTCACCATCGGCATCGTGGACGTGGATCGAAATGGGAGTTTTACCAATGATAAAGTAGGGACCACTTTCATTGGTTCGGTTGACTTAGGCATTGGTATCGTGAGTCAAGGAACAAAGATTGGAAATCAAATTGCTGTAGGCGGCTCTAGTGGCAGCGATGGCGCTAGTGGGTCTGGCGGTTCTGGCGGTTCTGGCGGTTCTGGCGGTTCCAAAAAACGAGTGGATAGCCTAACCCTGAACTCAGGCGTTACTCCGGTGAGGGGACGTATCTCTTGGCGCGAAATCATCAAGGACTGATGCACATGAAAAAGCACAAAGGATTTACCCTGATAGAGCTCATGATAGTGATAGCCATTATTGGAATACTCTCCACCATTGCATTTCCGAGTTATCAACAACACGTTATCAAAACTCGCAGGTCTCTGGCGAAGGGGTGCCTAGTGGAGTTGGGGCAATTCATGGACCGCTCCTACACCACTTCTATGAGTTATGCGGGCGTTGCGATACCAAGCACAACGTGTACTCAGGACCTAGCATCAGACTACACGTTTGCGTTCGCTTTGAATCAACCTACCGCGAGTACCTACACTATTACTGCGACCCCGACAGGGGTGCAGACTTCAGATAGTGCATGCGGAACCTTGGGACTCACGCAGGCTGGTGTACGCTCCGTCTCGGGATCCGGTTCTGCAACTGTTTGCTGGAAGTGATGCGTTGAGCAGTTCAAGCACACCGGAGGCTCTAAGGCAGTTAGGTTGTGCGATCACGCTGGCCAAATTGGGTCTGCAAATTACCAACCCGAACCCCAGCATTGGCTGCCTCTTTGCTGATGATTCAGGTGACATTGTCGGCCAAGGCCACACCCAACGCGCCGGCGGCCCGCACGCCGAAGTTATGGCCTTACGGGATGCTGCTGAAAAAGGTCACTCCGTCGTCGGCGCCACGGCCTATGTCACCTTGGAGCCCTGCTCTCACCACGGTCGCACCGGGCCGTGTTGCGACGCGCTGATCCAAGCGGGTATTAAAAAAGTCGTGGCTACCAACCTGGACCCTAACCCACTGGTGGCGGGTAATGGCTTTGCCAAGCTGCGCGCTGCAGGTGTGGAGGTGGAGGTGCTGCCGCCTGACCACCCACTGGCGATTCAATCGCGCGAACTCAACATCGGGTTCTTTAGCCGCATGATCCGCAAGACTCCGTGGGTGCGCATGAAAGTGGCGGCCTCGTTGGATGGAACCACCGCACTCGACAACGGTGCCAGCCAGTGGATTACCGGGCCCGAGGCACGCGCGGATGGTCATGCTTGGCGCGCGCGGTCGTGCGCCATTCTCACCGGCATTGGCACCGTGCTGGCCGACCGGCCCCGCTTAGATGTGCGCCTGGTTGACACACCGCGGCAACCCCACCTGGTGGTGGTAGACAGCAAGCTGGAAACCCCGCTAGATGCTCCTTTTTTCGTAGCAGGTCGCGCAGTATTTATATACGCCGCAGCCCGAAACGACACTAAACAAGCTGCCCTGGAGGCACTGGGTGCTACCGTGATTTTGATGCCTGCGCGCAACGCAGCAGGCCAGCCCACCGGCAAAGTAGACCTGCGCGCCATGTTGGCGGACCTCGGCCGCCGCGAGATCAATGAGCTGCATGTGGAGGCTGGCTTCAAGCTCAATGGTTCGCTGGTGCGCGAGGGTCTGGTAGATGAGTTTGTGGTGTACCTCGCCCCCAAGCTATTGGGTCAGGGCGCGGGCATGTTTCACATCGGCCCCTTTACCGAGCTTCGCCAAGGAACCGCGTTGGACTTCAAATCCACCGAGATGGTGGGCCCGGACCTGCGCGTGGTCGCTCGCGTGCTGGGGCGCGACCAGTTCTAGGGTTTTGCGGGGGAGGCTCGTTCTGCCCTGCCCTTTCCCTGCGAAAATGCGCCCATGTTTACAGGCATCATCACCGGCGTTGGCCGCATTTCCGCCGCCCAGGCTCTGGGCGAAACCACAACCCACGGCAAGCGCCTGACCATCGAGGCGCCGGTCGGCTATTTAGATGATGTGGGCTTGGGCGACAGCATTGCGCTCAATGGTGCCTGCATGACGGTCACCACCTTCAACGTGGCCACACAGCAATTCACCATCGACATTTCGGCGGAGTCCCTGGATAAGACTGCCGGGCTGGATGCCTTGGGCCCCATCAATCTTGAAAAGGCCTTGCGCGCCCATGACCGCTTGGGCGGGCACTTGGTGTCCGGCCATGTGGATGGCATGGGGTTAGTGAGCCACTTTGCCCAAGTGGGCGAGAGCTGGGAGCTGAGGATTGTGGCGCCCAAAAGTCTGGGCAAATATCTGGCCTACAAAGGCTCTATCACCGTGAACGGTGTGAGTTTGACCGTGAACCGGATTGCCGACATTGCAGAAGGCTGCGAAGTAAGCATCAACCTGATTCCCCACACCGTGGACAACACGGCCTTGCACACCTTGGTAGCCGGAAAAAAGGTCAACCTGGAGATTGACCTGATCGCGCGCTATGTGGAGCGCATGATGACCGCTCCCGCGGCCACCTGACACCGCTGAATCAGAACTCCAGCGTTTTGACACCGCTGGCAGTGCCCAACAAGCACACTTGGGCACGCTGGTAGGCGAACACACCCACGGTAACCACACCGGGCCACTGACTCACTTCGGCCTCAAAGGCCAGCGGGTCGGTAATTTGCAGGCCGGTCACATCCACAATCCATTGGCCGTTGTCGGTCACCAGCGGCTTGCCGTCCTTCTGGCGCACCTTGCCAACGCCGCCCTTGGCGGCAAACTGGGCGATCACGCGCTGCGTTGCCATGGGAATGACCTCGACCGGCAGCGGGAACTTGCCCAGCGTTTGCACCAGCTTGGACTCATCCGCAATGCACACAAACTTGGCGCTTTGGGCGGCCACAATCTTCTCGCGGGTCAGCGCGGCACCGCCGCCTTTGACCATATTGCCGGCGCCGTCAATCTCATCTGCACCGTCGATGTAGACCGAGAGCTTGTCGACTTCGTTGCTGTCAAACACCGTAATACCCAGCGCCTGCAAGCGCTCGGTGCTGGCCACCGAGCTGGACACCGCGCCTTTGATCTGGTCTTTCATGGTGGCCAGTGCGTCAATGAACTTGTTGACGGTAGAGCCGGTGCCCACGCCCACAATCTCGCCGGGCACCACATATTGCAGGGCGGCCTGGCCGACCAGGGTTTTGAGTTCGTCTTGGCTGAGGGTGGGTGTGGTCATGGGGGACAATCCGAGGGTTTGAAATCTGAAAGCAGGAATTATCCGATGTCTCTGGTGCCCTACGCCCTCGCCCGCCGCGTTTTGTTCAATCTGGACCCTGAAGTCGCCCACGACATCACCATGGCCGGCCTGGCTGCCAGCCAAGGCAACCCGCTCAAACTGGCCTACTGCAACAGCCGGGTGGACGACCCGGTCACCATCGCAGGCCTGAAGTTTCCCAACCGCGTAGGCATGGCCGCCGGCCTGGACAAAAACGCCCGCTGCATTGACGGCTTGGGTGCCATGGGATTTGGCTTTGTGGAGGTCGGCACCGTCACCCCCTTGGCCCAGCCCGGCAACCCTAAACCGCGCATGTTTCGCCTGCCCGACGCCAACGCCCTGATTAACCGCCTCGGGTTCAACAACCACGGGCTGGATGCCTTTCTTGCCAATGTGCAGCGCTCCGCTCTGCGCCAGAGCAAAAACCCGTCACTGCTGCTGGGCCTGAACATCGGCAAAAACGCGGCGACCCCCATCGAAAAAGCCACCGACGATTACCTGATCTGCCTGGACGGCGTGTACCCGCATGCGGACTACATCACCGTCAACATCTCCAGCCCGAACACCAAAAACCTGCGTAGCCTGCAAAGCGATGAGGCGCTGGACGCCTTGCTGGGCGCCATTGCCGAGCGCCGTGAACAGCTGGCGCAGAAACATGGCCAGCGCAAACCCATCTTTTTAAAAATTGCCCCTGATCTCGAAGCCGACCAGGTCGCCGTGATTGCCGCCACCCTGCAGCGCTACGGCACCGACAGTGCCGGCAAAGTGAACAACGCCTGGGGCGTGATCGGAACCAACACCACCTTGTCGCGCGAAGCCGTGAAGGGCATGCCCCACTGCGACGAGGCGGGCGGGCTATCGGGCGCGCCGGTGCTGGCCAAAAGCAATGCCGTCATTGGCCAGCTGCGCGCGGCGCTGGGGAAAGACTTTCCCATCATCGGCGTGGGCGGCATCATGAGTGCGGCCGATGCGGTGAGCAAAATCCAAGCGGGTGCGGATGCGGTGCAGATCTACACCGGCCTGATTTATGCAGGGCCCCAGCTGGTCAAAGATGCAGCCACCGCCATCAAAAACATGAAGAATTAAGCTCTAGCCCCCGCAGAATATGCGGGGAGCGCTATCTTTTATATAGCGGCTTACGGCTCTATCGCCAGACCCAAGACCTTGGCACCATCGCCAATGGTGCCCAGGAAAGTGCCTTTGCCGGTTTGCAAATCGAGGCTGTACAAGCGGGTGGTCGCATGCGATTTCAGCCGCACTGCCGCGTAGGCCGCGCCGCTCACGTCGGCAATGTCCATGCTGGCGTCCGTCATGTCCGCCACGCCGATCGCCCCCACGCTGAACAACTGGCCGGTGTTGAACGACACCACCGGCTGCACGCCTTCGGCAGAACCCATGGTCACCAAGTAGCCGCCGTTGCGGTCGATGGCGAAGTTGGTGGTGAGTTTGTCGTCTTTCTTGTTGTAGGTGTAGGCCGCAGCCACAACCTCCGGCTTTACCCCCACGCGGCGGTCACCCGTGGCGTAAAAAGGCGCTGGATCGGTAGCGGCGAGCGCGCCGGTGTCCGGGTGCAATCGAACGTTTTGGCCACTGCTGCTCATGACCCGGATACGGTCCGCAACCGGGTTGAAATCCACCCCCAAAGCGTCGCCCAAGAGCGAAACCGCAGGGCTGGCCCCCACCGGTTTGAGTACTCCGGTGCCGGTATCCACGGTGTAGAGCCGGCCGGACTTGGCCAAAGCAAACAGCACCCCTTTGGCAATGCGGTAGTCAATACCCACCAGAGTGTCCCCGGCAGCCAATCCACTGAGCTGCACGCGGGTGAGCACTTTGGTGGGCTGGCCCGCATTGAGCGTTAGCAGCTCCAGTTTGTCGGTCACCACCTGCAAGGTTTCTTTGCGCGCTGTGCCGGGAGCATCTTGCCCTGTGGCACAACCGGCCAACATGGCGATGGCGGCGGTCACACCGCTGAGGGCCAGAAGGCGGCGGGATTGAGAGTGGTTCATCAGACTTTTCCTTTCAAGATCACAAGTTTTCTTCGGCCAACAGAGCCACATGGTCAGCGATAGCGAGGGCACTGGTCAAGCCGGGCGACTCGATACCGAACAAGTTAATCCATCCGCGCACACCGTGCTCAGCTGCGGTTTGAATCACAAAGTCGGCCGCCGGTTCCGTGGGGCCGGATATTTTGGGTCGCATACCGGCATAGGCCGGCTGCAGCGCTCCGTCCGGCAGAGCCGGCCAATAGCGGCGAATAGCGTCATAAAACGCGTCACCGCGCGCAGGGTCAACGGCCAGGTCAGCCGCGTGCGCGACCCACTCCACGTCGGGACCGAATCGGGCCCGCCCTCCTAGATCGAGGGTGAGGTGCACGCCCAGTCCGGCAGCCTCAGGCATCGGGTACACGAGGTGGCTGAAAGGGCTGCGCCCGGCCAAGGTGAAATAGCTGCCCTTGGCGTAGCGAGCGACCGGAATGGCCTCTGCGCGCATGCCAGCGCACTTGCGCGCCACATCGCATGCGTGCAAACCAGCCGCGTTGACCACCGTTTTGGCGTGGAGTTGCGTGCCATCATTTGCTACTAAATATATAGCGCCTTGCGCATATTCTGCTTGGGCTAATGGCGAATTTAGTGCCAAAACACCGCCTCGGGCCTCCATGTCCCCCAAGAGCGAAACCATTAAGGCGTGGCTATCCAAAATGCCTGTGCTGGGAGACCACAGCGCCCCCACGCAGCGCAGTTCGGGCTCCATGGCAGCCACCTGCTCCGCACTCAACAAGGTCAGGTCATGCACACCATTGGCGTTGGCCTGCTCGCGCAAGTGCAGCAAAGAGGCCATTTGCTCGATGCGTGTTGCCACGATCAGCTTGCCGCAACGCGTGAAGGGCAAGTGCCGCTCTTCGAGATAGGCATACAACTGCTGTTTACCTTGAACGCACAGCTTGGCTTTCAAGGAGTTCGGAGGGTAGTAAATCCCCGCGTGAATCACCTCGCTGTTGCGGGCACTGGTTTCGGTTCCAAACGCTTCGCAGGCTTCCAGCACCAGCACATCGCGCCCGGCAAGCGCCAGTCGCCGGGCGACTGCCAGCCCGACCACACCCGCACCCACCACCACGCAATCGACACGCTCCATCGCTTTAAGGGCTCACAGGTGTATTGGCCCGCGCCAGGTAGGCACTGGACTCCGGGGCGTCCATACCAAAGGTCAGTGCCACCGTCCCTTCGCCGTTCTGACCGAAGGCATAGCCTTTCACTTCATTGACCATGACAAACTGCATGCCGAACACTGCACCATCGCTGCAGCGCATGTCCATGGCGCCGGCATTCATGCGAGTGAACCGCAAGGCGCCAGCACAGCGTGCGGGGTTTCCAGTGCCAGAAAAGTTCAAGTCGCCGGTGCGATCAGGGCGCAGCCTTACCGAGCCCTCCAGCCGTTGACCGGACACCTGCATTTGCCCCTGCAAGGTCGAGGAGGCCAGCGTCCAGCCCACGTTTTCTACCGCCGCGCACCCTGAGAGCAACAACGCTGCGCCCAACAGCTTTACCGGGGTCCACATCGCGCTGTGTATAAAGACTGGATTCATTCAACATTCCCCGGAGCTGGCGCATAAAGGGCCGATGTACTATCTTAGCGACGCGGGTCACACGTTTGCAGGAGATTAGCAGCCGACTGACAGCGCATTTCCTCTACTGCAACACGGAGGCCTTGCCTCAGGAGCGATACGTTTGAGCCATGACAACCCCTTCTCCGCCGCTGCAGCCACGGCACTGGCACCATCCATCGCCCGACGTGGGTGGTTCAAGGCCTTCACCGGGCTTTTGGCCCTGGCAGCGGCGCTGGTAGCACTGTATTTCGCGGGTCCGCGCAACGAGTTCGGCCCCGCATCAGCCACTCCCCGGGCGCAGGCTCCGCAAGACTTGGCAGCACTGGACGCATGGCTCGCAGCCCAAGAGGCCCAAGTTCCCGACATCCGGCCCGGCAATGCTAAAGGCATCGTGTGGGCCCAGGCTCCCGGGCAGCGCACCCCGTGGGCGGTCGTGTACCTGCATGGCTTTTCAGCAAGCCGCCTAGAGACAGCCCCACTCACCGATCAAGTGGCCCGGGCCTTGGGTGCCAATGTGTACTACGCCCGACTCACCGGACACGGCCAGAACAGCGCCGCCATGGGGGACGCCCGGGTACAAGACTGGCTGGCAGACGCCCAAGAGGCGCTTTCTATCGGGCGGCAATTGGGAGAGAAAGTGCTCGTAATCAGCTGCTCCACAGGTGCCACATTAGCCACTTGGCTGGAGACCAATGGCGCGGCCACAGGGGTGGCTGGGCATGTTTTTGTGTCGCCGAATTTCGGCCCTAAAGATGAACGGGCAGACCTGATCAACGGGCCCTGGGGGCACCGCATTGCGTATGCCATATTGGGCGATGAGCGTCGCTGGACGCCGGATAGCGAGGCTGAGAAGCAGGCCTGGACATCCAGCTACCCTACCCGCAGCTTGTTTCCCATGATGGCGCTGGTGAAGGCAACCCGGGAGAGTGCGCTAGAGCGGTTCGCGGTTCCGGTCATGGTTTTGTACAGCCCCAAGGACCAGACGGTGGAGCCCCGCTTGACGAAGGACGCCGTGTCGCGCTTCAGCTCCACCAACAAGCAACTCGTGCAAGTGGACTACAGTGAATCAAAGGGGCAGCATGTGCTCGCGGGCGCCATCAAGGCCCCCACGGCTACAGCGCCCATGGCCCAAAGTATTGTGAACTGGACTCGAACCCTCGGACCATGACGACCTCAAGCACCACCGACACCCCTCAAGATAGCCAAGATGTTTTGCGCCTTCCCTTGCGCAAGCTGGGCCTGCGCTCCGGCATGGCACTACAAACGCGGCGCCTGGTAGAAGGGACCAGCAAAACAGAGGCCCAGTTCTTCGGGGCCATTGAGGGCAAGGGCGTCATGGTGGGACCTGCCAGCTCGGAGGCCGTGCAAACCGGCCTCAGTACCGGCGAGGTCTGCGTCGTGCGGGGCTTCACCGGACAGTATGAGTTTTCATTTGTGAGCCGGGTGCTTCAGACCTTTGAAGCGCCTTTTGCCTATGCCTTGCTAGCCTACCCAGCCCAAGTGGATGCCAAACAGGTGCGCCAGTCCATGCGGACCAAGGTCGCCTGGCCGGCGGAGCTCGGCACGGCGCAAGGGAGTAACTACGAAGTGGTCGCCCTGGCAGATCTGAGCCCTCAAGGTGCCATGGTCCGGGCCGACAAGCCTCTGGGAAATGTGGGGGACGCTGTCACCCTGCGTTTGCGAGCCGAGACAGAGGCGGCACTCGTGCAATTGGAGCTCGAAGCCAAGTTATGCCATCACAGCTGCCCGCCGGGGGGCAACCAATATGTCGCCGGCATGTCTTTTCAAAGAATTGCGGCCGATGACCTGGTGAAACTGCACTACCTGGTGAGTTTGGCGTCGTAATACTTATTTAACGGCTGGGCAATGGAAATAAAAAAGCCCACAAAGAGTGGGCTTTGATTCGTGCAGGACAGGCGTCATGCAATAAGGTAATCTGCCTTATTCTTGCCCGCAAGCCACTTAGGTGCAAGGCCACGCCCGCTCCATGTGTTGCCAGTAACCGGGTCGCGGTATTTGGCTGCAACCTTGTTAGTTACTTTTTCGGCGGTCTTTACACGGCGTGCAACACCGCCAAATACATCTTCAACGGTCAGCCCATGCTCTTGCACAAGTGCTTTAACTTGTGCAATGGCTGCAGCAAGCTCAGTGTGGCGCAGTTGAGTGATCTGATTTTCAAGCGCTTCTTTTTGCGCAATAAGGTCTTTGAGGGTAGTCACAGTTTGTGGGTCCAGTATTTAGTACAACTGAATTATAGTTTCTCTGCTTAAAAAAATCACCCCAAGTTTGTAAGCAACGTATTTATTCGAGCCTATGCGTCGTTAGTATCGCCAAATACTCTACCCATTACTCATAAGCAGGTCGCACCGAAGAAAATCACCTATCCCGCTATGTAATGCCATAGAGGTTTACACCACTCAGTAAACAAATATGAAGTGTTCGCCCGCCATGCGGTAGCGCCACCGTCAACATTTCTCCCATGCCACTTTCAAGGCTGGTTGCTGGTGCTGTGGCAGCAATGCCATACCGCATGGTGTAAGTCACTGTGCCGTAAAAATTTTAGTAATCGCAATCGCCTAGTGCTGGCTTTTGGACCTTGTGCGTCAAGCGCGACAAATTTGCGTCAAAAAGTCTTCTCAAGACACACACAAACATTGCATTTGTGGACAAGCCAAAGAAAAAGCCTTCTAAATCAACGATTTAGAAGGCTTTTAATTGGTGGGCGATGCAAGTTTCGAACTTGCGACCCCTGCAGTGTGAATGCAGTTTAGCCCAAACCCACCTCAACTCCCCAGAGGGGGAACCTCCACCCACACCCCCTCCAAACCACCCCAATCCCACCCAAATTACACTGGGAATTACACCGGACCATCGCGCATTTGCACTGGAAGATCGAGTGACCGTCGCGCATGCGCTGCACTGCGTCTTTGTCCCGGGAAACACCCCGGACCGGGAAACGATCAAGGTCCTTGACTGGATTTTTCGGCGCTATGGCATGAAAAAAATGTCCCAGGCGACCCGGAAAATACCGGCCGGTATTTGGCGCGCGATGTACTCAATTTTTGGTAATGACCTGCGAAAAAGCAGCGACAGGCGGCTGCATGCGCTACTTGATCGCTTTGATGCGGAAAATTCCGCAAATTCAGCAGCTGCCGCAATCACGGCTGTACTGTCCGACGAACCGAAAACGTCTTAAAACCATGCACTTTCACGAGTACGACTTATGGGCCCGCCTGGTCCAGGCCAACGCCGCCTGGAAGCGGCTTCCGGGCTTCACGGCTGATGAAAAAAGTGAGCTTGAATATTGGCTCAGCACGCTTTATGGTCACATTTGCGTGTACCACGGCGACCCACTCCGACGCGGTCACCCAAAACACACATATGTCGAAGACGCGCTTCAAGAGCCCGTCTCTGCACTCAAGCCCACCATTCTCGACATCGGACTTGGATACATCGACGCCGTTTTAATCGGACCCGTTGATCTCGTAATCGAAATTCTCGCCGCTGACCCGAGGCTCATGGCTGCAGCACGAAGTCGAGCATTTTGCGGTTCCGTGGGGGATGCGTGGATTGGCCACGTCGGCCAGGTCGTATCCCTTGTAGATGCGCACTCTGCGCGGCGGGCGATGGAGGGCGTGCTGTGACCACCGACCACATCCCCTTATCCCTGGCGCATCGCTGCGTGCGCCGCGTTCTGGAATTCCGCGACATCGACGAATGGGCGGAACTGTGTCTGGATGCGGTTCTTCGGGAGGGCGCAGGCCCAATGATCGAAGCCGCCAGGCTGTACATGCCGCTTGGGCACCACCCAGAAGTCCGCACAGTGATGCGACGCGCCGCGGACAGCCGAATTGAGTGCCTAAAGCTCTTGCGCAGAATTTAGAGTCCAAACTCCAATTTCACTTGAAAAACATCGAAGACGTGCTTTGAATTCGCGTCTTCGCATTTCGCTCGCCTTCAGGATACAGGTGTCAAGTATTTTGAAAAAATGTTGAAAAAATACAACCCAAAAGTTTTTAGATGACATACATTTCATTCATCGGCATCAGCTGATACCAATGCAAAACACTTGAATCATCCACATACACCGGAGAACTGAAATGACCACCACAAACACCGCAACCATCAAGTCCTTGACCGAAGCCCTGCAAAACGCCTTTGAGCTGCAAGGCAGTGACTGGAATGGAGCCGAGGAAAAGAGCATCGACTTCTCGTCCGCAGACAGCATTGAGAACCTTGGCGATGCAAGTGCTTTTCAGCAGTGGAAAGACGGCTTGAAGAATGCGAAGTCCGCCCTGGCCAAGGCCATCCCGCACATCGTCAGCGCAGCAGAAAAATCCGGGAATGATGGATACATTTTTTTCAATATCCCAAAGCACGAATCCGATGATGAGACTGCTGCACAGGATGTCAGTGATGCACTGATGGCTCTGATCCGCGCCTGTGACCAGTCAGACGCGGAATTGGCCGAAGAAATCTGCCAGTTCATCGACGAGATCGAGCAAAGTGCTGCCGGCGGCCACACCATCGCCAGCGGCTGGAATCATGGAACTAAGCCCGAAGACATTGAGCTGGCCGACGTGGTCAACGCACTTGATCTGGGGCTGGAAGCCTGCAGCGACGAATCGAACAGCCGTACTGATCTGCAGCACGAAAAAGCAGCCTTTTACCTGGGAATCTTTCGTACCAAGTCCAGCATTGCCGAGCTGGTGGCCGAGAATTTTGCGGCAGACATGAAGGAGTCTTTGCCCAAAACCGAGGCATACCGGTACTTCTCTGAGGTCACCGCCCTGAGCGCAGTCGAAGGCCAGATGCTGCTGGAAAAGAATGCCAATTCGATTTTCGAGGACTACGAAAACGGCCGCACCGTGTACATCTTTGACGATGAATCATGCGCATCAGTTAAAGATGGCGTGATCTCGGAGATGTCCAAAGAAGACGCTGAAGCTTACGTTTGAGTCTTCCATGTATAAGCACATACAAGGAAATACCACAACATAGTGCAAAACCCTTCGGGACTCATAGAAAGAGCGCCACGACAACAAGGAGCACCGAGAATTTCTGGCGGAGCACGAGACCATGGTGCAAGTAAAGCGTGGGCGCTTCCTGCCGCTCAATGGCCACCCCCGCTTCGCCCGCGCTTGGTTGCATGACTTCGGGATCCGCAACCCAGACATCCTTTGTGACCACCTTAACGCCCTGGCCAACTCCGCGGTGGAGGGCCATCAAAAGACCATAGCACTGCGACATGACGAAGTTTTTCGCAAGCTTTTTGACCTCACGCAAGAGAGAGACGGAGATCACACATGAACTCGAGTATTGAATCCCCCTGGCAAGAATTTAAAGTGGTGCGCATGACTCGTCACATGCTGCAGAGGTCCGCCCCCCCGGAACATCAAGCCCAGCTCGACCGCCGTTGAACACACCAAGCGCTTGATCCAAGCCCTGGGGGCCAAATGAAGAAGTCCAGCTCGGATAAGACCTGGTCGGTTTTCCGGACATCACCATACTGTTGTCGCCGACCGAAATTTGACAGCGTCAAGATTCCATTGGCGCCAACAACATGTCGTCAGCGACCCCGGAAGCTTCCTCAATAGGGACACCGCATGTCTGACCCACTCAGGCACCACCCATTTTCAGTTGCTCAAAGAACAGAGCAGGGAAGCAAACTTCTGGAGTGAAGCGTTTCTGAGGATTGGTGTGCCCAGCTGACCATGGAATCGCGGTGGCAGGTCCAGACAAAAAAATTCGTGGCATGTCAGTCAGTTTTATTTATAACTACCAGACAACTTTGTCCCCGACGGCATACAGCCGGCAAACCGACTTGGATTTTTCTTGGCAAAAATTAATTGCCCTTTGTACATGATTGCCTGCCTCGTTGGTACCTGATGCCCACCCAAATCCGCCACCACTTGCGGATTCACTGATTGCAAATGCGCGTCCATGACTCACAGGCCGTTCAAGAAACTTTTGGTAATGACTTAAAAGCACTTCGGGATTAGCGTGAGACGGAATCGCTTTCGTGTCATTGATGTCGGCAAAGCCTGTGGGCTTTGGATCTCCGAAACCTTTTGGGATGTCTATCTGAACACGCTCTTGGCTGGTAACAAAACCCATGGACAAAGCTGTCACGCCCACATAGGTCTTGCATCCCTTTTCAGGGCTTCTGTCTTCGCAGAACCTGACATCACCTTCAGCCGGAATTTCCAGTCCGCCGTTCCATCCCCCTTTTGTAAGTCCCTCAACCATGACTTCCTTAAAGGAACCAATATTTGGGATGTTCCGTTGATAGACCGCTAACTGCGTATCCGGAAACCGTGTCTCTAACTTTTGTGTCCTGTAGTCCACAGGAACTTGTATATCGATAAAGCTTTTTTGTACTGGGAGTTCCTGGGCGAACTGACGTTGCACACCACCTGAAAAGTATCTACTGCAAAAAAGATCGCAGCGCCCCATAACTACGGTGTCGATCTTCAGCGTGCGCATACGTTCACTGATGTATATCTCGCCCCCTGCTACTTCTGGTCGAAGGCTCGTGGTGTGAAAGAACACGACTCTCTCAACTTTGAGAGTTGGGTCATTCGTGTATTTTTTCCATGGTGCCTCCATCAAAGGATTCGGTAGTGCGTTGCGTAAATCTGACGCCCATTCTTGCAAAGGGCCGGACACGAAGATCGTCGTACCAACGCGAGTGAAATATGGATTAACGGCCGGTGGTGGGGCGTCGTTCATCTGAGCAAAAACGTTACCGACGATGAAGATCGCCGTGAAAGTTGCCACGTTCTTTAAGGCTTGAATTTTCATATTGTTACTCCCTAGAAGAAAGTAATTCTCTACCATTCGGCAGATCCCGAAGATTGGAAACACATGATTTCTGGATTTGCGGAGCACCCCACCAGCTCCACGCATCAAAGGTCTAGATTCGTTCAGAAATTGAACTTGAGGAGCTTCTTTCACACGGGTCATTACTGACATGATTCAGTCAATAGACTCGTGGGGAGAGATGTGGCTCCCACCTCCCAGACGTCGTGGTACATGTGGGCGCGAGCTGCACCTTGAACCTTACCCACTTGGCTCTTGAAGTTGCTGTAGTCCAAGTCGTTCACCATCGTGGCCATTGCCAACGCCACTTCGGCCTTGGGGGCTACCGCGCGGAAGCGGTAGTCATTGGATTTGCTCTCAGTGATCTCGCCCATACCGGGCAGGAACTTGTCACGTAAAGCCTCTAAGTCCGAACGAACTCGTGCACGTACTGTCAACGTGTTGCTGCCAACATCGCTGGATTTCTGCACCACACTAAAGAAACCTACTGGGGTGATGAGCCACATCGCTACCTCTCCTTATGATTTGAAGACCGTTTGACTGCGGTCTGTAGATCCGTTTGTCTTTGGATTGCCGGCGTATCTATCGTGGGGTCTGCCTCAGACCCGCAGCTTCAGAAAATTCCAGATGACGGGCGTAGACACCGTCGAATACAGCCTCCAGGCGCGCATGCGTCCCCCGAAGCTGTTGGACAACCTGTGCAGCCCAGTTGAAATACTCTTTCTTGCGCTCTGGTGACCAATCCGCAGGCGGCGAGGCCAAGATGTCTCTCAGATTGCAGATCTTGTCGGCCAGCTTGACCAACTTGGCACATCCACTAATGTGAGCCGCATGCTCTACCTGCAGGCGTTTGCGTTCTGCTTTGGGCAGTGCTTTGTCATCCGTGACTTCCATCACCACAGAAGCAATCTCGGGTCCAAACTGACGAATCAGCTCTTCCTGGGTGGTGTCGGTGTCTTCGATGGTGTCGTGCAGCAAGGCCGCACAGATGACCACTGGGTCTTGAACACATCCCTCATTACTCAGCACATTGGCCAGCGCCAATGGATGGTTGATGTAGGGTGAAGACGAGGCGTCTTTGCGACGCTGGTTCTTGTGTTTGGTAGCCGCAAAGGCAGCTGCCGCCATGGCCAAGCCTAACGGATGTCTGGTGTTTGTCATATTCTTTCCTCCTTGAAATCAATATTACATTATCATCATTTTGATCGCAACACAATTATTTAATTGATTGCAACATCTGCAAAGAAGGCTAGAAAGGCGGCACAATCGTTATCCAAGTCAGAAAGTACCTTTTTTCACCATGTCACACCCCAAGCTATCGGACTTCAGTCACGCCCAGCGCGACCGCTTGGCGTTCATCGAACTGCGCTTGTGGTTCGTGGGTGAGTTCCAGCGTCAGGATTTGGTGAGCCGCTTTGGCATCCAGTCCGCCGCAGCTACCCGAGACATGGCGCTGTACAAAGAGCTGGCCCCCGACAACATTGACTACGACACACGCAGCAAACGCTATGTATTGGCTCCGGGCTTTGTGCCGGTGTTCGATTACCCAGCAGCCCGTGTACTGACCTGGTTGACCCAAGGGTTCGGAGATGGAGAACCTGCCCCATTGAGGTCATGGGTGGCGTGTGAAACACCCTCTGGGATTACCCAACCTTCGTTGGCTACTTTGGCTGCAGTTACCCGAGCCATCCATCACAAGGTCGCACTGCGGATTGCTTACTACTCAGTGAGTAGTGGCAGAAGCATCCGGGAGATCGTGCCCTTTGCCCTCATCGACACAGGACTGCGTTGGCATGTTCGAGCCTTCGACCGTAAGTCCCAGGAGTTTCGAGACTTTGTGATCACGCGTATCGAGACTCCTGAGTTCCTGGTATCAGACATCGTGCAAGACCACGAGCGTTCAGAGCAGGACATTCAATGGACTCGGATTGTGGAGCTGGAACTGGTACCTCACCCGGATCGTCCATATCCAGAGATCACGCTTATGGATTATGGAATGACGAACGGAGTTCTGAAGTTGCGTACCCGTGCAGCGACGGCTGGCTACATGCTTCGCAAGTGGAGTGTGGATTGCTCAGCAGACCACCGATTGGACGGCCCGGAATACCGGCTTTGGTTGAAGGACCATCTCACCTTGTATGGGGTGGGGAATGCGATGTTGGCGCCTGGGTATTCCAACGCGGGATCAATACAAGCAGGCATAGCGAAGGCTGCTGGCTTGCAGCCTTGAATAAAGATCGGATAGTGGAAAAACGCAGAATGAAGACGAGTTATGCGAGCCATCATGCCAACGACTAAACAGAGGTAGCCGTAGCCACAATCTCCGCGCTCAGCACTTTTGCCACGTTTGGCCATTTTTTCTCGCAGTTTTTGCGGGCTATCAAGCTAGGCCTGCTTGAAACATTTAGTGAACAAAAGAAACGACGATGTCAGACAGACAATTTTCACCTATCCCCGGTACAGTGTTATCAGCGGAGCAGCAACAAAAATTAAGGCTCGAACTCGCGAGTAGCGGAAAATTCTCCGAATTCATAGACATGGCTCAACCGCTCGAACATGCTTTATTCTCCTCGGCAAGTTCCCTGTACGAGTTCTTTCACGCCAACGGTTACATGATATTGCGAACCGATTGGGAGCAGACGCATGTACCCAATGTGCCTCGTAGCTACTTAGGTTGGGTGTATGCGTTCTATACCATTGAAGACTTCCCACTTTATATCGGCGAAACTGGACGAACCTTTGCTGCTCGTTTTGACGAGCATGAAAAAGATGGCCAACCGTGGTGGCCCGATTGGCACGCAGTGAAAGTGCTGCCTTGTCCCACTCAGTCCATAAGGAAAATATTTGAGTCCCTCATCGGTCTCGCCGGCGGCTACGCAGCTAACAAGATGCAGCCTGTAGGTGTTGACAATCTTCTAGATGAGGTTGTTTATTCTTTGTTACTGCTAGGAAACAAAGAGAAATGCCCTCCGATTTTTCCTACTATTTCTCCACCGCTGATTTAAAGTGAATGCCACAGCCCTGCTCAGTGCTGAAGTTTGCTCCAGCCATTCGTTGGGCTGCAAAAGCTGCAACTAGGCTGGCCATCGACCTGCACTGCCATTAAATAGCGGGGTGAATCTTACTGACAGGTATGGGGCGAGGATAGGTCCCAAAAGCGGTCATGCGCTATGGGCAGCAACTTGCCTAACGCTGCGCCTGCACTCCCCTTGTACTTTGGAATACTGTAAGTACCGAGATTCAAGATTTAACCCGGTCCAAGTTTTTCGCGGTATCCCCCGTTATCAAACTTGGACACGTTAAGTTACCCATAGGATCCGTGGTCAAGGCTGTGAATAAGTCACACAACGAGTACGAAAAACCACGCCCAGCCTAGCATCCCAGACGGTGCTCATTTTTTGGGCATACAGCATGCCAATGCCCTGTGCTACCAAAACAGGGCGGACGTCGATCACCGCGACGCCCCCTCCCACTCTCCTGAGCACTGATTGTTTGGTTACGCTGGAATTCAGAGTTCTAACTGAAGGCTAGAAAAAAAGCGGACTCCTAATCGACCGCCTGCGCCTCCAAAAGGCCTAATTTGGGACGAGTCCACCAGACCCGCTCAAAATTTTTCGGAAGCCAAAAATACAGTTTCCCGACGCCGCCAAACCACCCCACAAACCCGTCCAAATGCACCTAGGACGCGAAAACGTGAAGGGGTTCACGGCACCAGGAAGGTGGCCCCAAAAAATGGCTGAGTTTAGAGCTGGTCTGGCAGAACAGCTCAAAATCCAATGCGCCTTTTCTGTGATGCCGCGGTCGGGATTTCGGGCCAATCGGACACCCTGATCCGCTTCCTGCCGTCTGCCACTGCGGTGGCGATGGCGCACTCCATACGCACCCGCGCTTCTCGTGGGCTCAGCCCTTCGGCAAGGTAGACCACTTCTTCGGACACCGTCTTTGGCAGGCCAAGCCCGATCTCCCGGGCAAGGGCCGCGTAGATGCTGCGCACGACGTCGCGGTGCTGGTCGGTGTCAGGGGCTGGGATGTGAAAAACTGTCATGTGTGACAGCAGGGGCTCAGGAATTTTTGTGGCGTCATTGGCTGTCAGAAAGAACCGGACGCGGCTGACATCCATCAGCGCATCTGGAACGGACTGATCTTGGAATCTCGAGGTGAAGCCCCCTTGAAAACCTGAGCCAGTTGGGAGTAGAGAGTTCCAACCAATGGAGTCTCTACGTGAAGAAATCAAAGTTCAGCGAAAGCCAAATCGTCGGCATCTTGAAAGAGGTCGAAATGGGAGCCCGGGTCGGTGAGACGTGCAGGAAGCCCGGAGTCAGCGAGCCCACCTATTACAAGTGGAAAAGCCAATACTCAAGCATGACGATGCCGCACCTGTCACAACTGCGTGAACTGCAGGACGAGAATGCCCGTCTCAAACGCATGTACGCAGATCTGGCCTTGATGCACAACGCATTGAAGGATGTTGTTGACCGAAAGCTCTGACCCCGCAGCGTCGCGAAACGGTTGTGCAATCGTTGATAGCCGACCATGGCATGAGCCAGCGCCAAGCCTGCATTGCCAGTGGCGTTGCCCGCTCGACACTGCGCTATCTGCCTGTGCCACGCGACGACTCCGGGGTAATCGCCTTCATTCAAAACCACATGGCACTGAACCCACGCCATGGATTTGACCTACTCTATGACAGCGCGCGTCACCAAAAGCGGCCATGGGGCAAGACAGTGCTGTGGCGTGTGTATTGCCAACTGCGGCTGAACCGCCCCGGCGCGGCAAGAAACGGCTCCCTGACCGAATCAAGCAGCCATTGCAGGCAGCGAGCCAACCTAACCAGGGCTGGAGCTGCGACTTCATGTCCGACGCGCTGTGGTCAGGACGACGATTCAGGACGTTCAACGTCATCGATGAATACAACCGGGAGGGTCTGCGTATTGAAATCGACACAAGCTTGCCAGCAGCGAGAGTGATACGTGCATTGAGTGAATTGGTCGAAGTACGTGGAGCGCCGCTGTCCATTCGCCTAGACGCCGGCCCCGAGTTCATTGCCCACGCGTTGGCCGAATGGGCCAAGACCAAGGGCATTGCACTGAACCACATCCAACCAGGAAAACCGACCCAGAATGCCTACGTCGAAAGATTCAACAAGACCTATCGAACCGAGGTGCTGGACTGCTACGTCTTCGATTCACTGCACGAAGTCAGGCAGATGACCGCGGACTGGCTGCATCGATACAACCACCACCGACCACACGAATCGCTGGGCCGTATTCCGCCGGTCTAGTACCGTGTGAAACAATTCTCAAACCTCTACTTCTAATTGGTTCAGGAATTCGAGGGGGCTTCAAGCAGCGATCGGGCCGCCAGACGCACTTTCGCTACTTAGCCTCCCTCCCCAGAAATCTTGTTTTGTGGGGCAATCATAGAGGCGAAAAGCGACGGTGAAGAAATTTACCGCCCAGACAATTGGCATGACAGACATGGCGAAACAACCCCAACTCAGTTCACTTCTAACAGGGCAGAGTGCAAGTCCGCTTTGAGAGGACCGCTGACTGAAAGCTTCAACGCATAACCAGTCGTATCGAAGATCGCGTTTTGAATAAGACTCAAATCCAGCTCTGGAGTGTTGGCCGTGAAACCGTCATGCTGCAACAGGAGAATGTTTTCTGAAAAAACATTGTGAGCCGCCTCCAAAGCGACTGATTCAACGCCCTGGAGGAGATGTGCCAGCCTATGCCGCGCCTTCTTGCCGGCAGTACGCATGACCAAACCGCAAGCATTGCGCAGACCGCCCCGGAACGGCCGATGCGTTTTGAGAATAACTGAGCTCGCCTTGGCGACATCCCCAGCCAACGCTTTGAAAAAATGGTGTTGATACAGGGCTCTCGCGGCTTCGACTCCACCAAGCATCTCTGGAATTGCGGCGTCCGGATCTTCCGATAGCCCCGCACCATAAACCAACGCAAGCAGCGCCTTTTTTACCTGCCGAGGTGTGAGACCCAAATTGACCGCCAAATCCGCGCGAATGGTGGCCTTGTTATTCAAATACTCTTCAATCACTGCGCATTGAAGCCCAGCTTTGGCTGCCATTTGCATGAGTATTGCGTAATGACAATTTTCGATGTCATAGTCCCACATTCCGTGCAGTGCGGAGTACCGCACCTGTCGATTGACGGCCTGTAAATTGATGCCCTGCGCGTACATACGTCCGCTATTTGATTGCTGGTACTTGTGAATTACGCAGCCAGGCGCTACTGAGTTGTTCGCGTGATGCAAGACAGTGCGAATTGCGTCGAGGACAAAGCCCGCATTTTTTTTGTCCACCGGCCAGTGTGAACTTTCGTCAGCGTGGGTTTTGGCAAGTTCAGCTTGGATTTCCAATTCAAACTGGCTCAACTGCTTCACGTTAACGGGCACTTCCGAAAGAACCAGGTTCGCGTTCCACCCGCACCTTGTTGCTTCTTTGCCGTGGTCAGTAGTCCGTTTTGCCATCAACCCATTTCTGGGTGACTTGTGTCGAACTTCGCCATTGCCGGATAGCAATTTAGTGGGACTCTCTGGAGTGTTCGCAAAAAAATCTTTTCGCAAAACCTCAACATTCGCGGTCAGTTTGAAAGGTTTGGTTCGACCCTCGATCTTTGACCAATCGTCAACAACCTCAAAAATGCGCAGCTTTGCGTTGAGTCGATTGAATTTATCTCGACCGAAATTTCTTTCCAGTTCAACGTAAGAAAATGAAGCCCAATCACTAAAGTGCGAATGCTGTCGGTATCTTGATGCCGACTGGAGAATCATGCTGGCAAGTTGTGTTTGGGTGCTCAACTCAAGCGCGGAATATCCAAACAAGTTCGCTGCGAGGTGATTTCTAAAGGCGTCTGAAATATAAGCATCTCTAATCATGTGAAATCGACCGTGTTTTGCAGCAGCGACCAACGGACCGTGTCCCGGAAGTACAAATTTTTTCGTTGACTTGAATGGATGTCTTGATGGTATTTCAGTGTCTTTGCTTTTGTGTGCAAATTGGCATGCATCCAGCCAGTTTGGTTTGAGCTGATTTTTCCGACAAAAAAGAACGTGGAAGAGATTTCCGTGCGCCGCAATTGATTCAGATCCGACTAACAGTGGCCTTCAATGCACAAAACACCACAAATGCACAGGAACAGGAACATCAACGGAGACACACAGACAACGCACAACACACAACACACTGCTTTAACTCACAAGGACTGCTCGGAGAAGTGCATTAAAAGCACCGCGACAGTAGAAATGAGTTGGTAACGAAGGGGTTTAATTTTTTTCGGAAACTGCCACGCATTGCATCTTGGTTGGGCTGAGTCGTCACAGATTCAGGCCAATCACCTGAGGTCCAGCGCTTCCTGCTCGGCGATAAATCCTGCATCGCGCACAGATCGACCAAGATCGGACCACCCCGCAGCGCAAGCGAAATGGTGGGCTGCTGCCGGTTTCAAAGACACTTTGTTAAGGTTGTCGATGAAACAGGAGATTGCAAATGGCAACGGGAAGGCAATTCAGCCGGGAGTTCAAGGTTGAAGCTGTAAAGCTTGTAACTGAACGCGGGGTTGGCGTGAGCCAAGCCGCACGGGATTTGGATCTGGGGGAAACGGTTCTACGCCGTTGGATGCGAGAGCTGACGCAAGACCCGCAGCAGGCATTTCCTGGCAAGGGTGTCATGAAGCCCGAACAAGCCGAGATTGGTACGTAAGTCCGATACAGTTTGAGGAAGCTTTAAGAGCTTAGGTCGGTGTCCACGGAACCGGCAGCAGCCCAGGGATTCACGGTACCGGGAAGGTGGACCCAAAAAATGGCTGAGTTTAGAGCTGGTCTGACAGAACTGCTCAAAATCCGATGCGCCTTTTCTGCGATGCCGCGGTGGGGATTTCGGGCCAGTCGGACACCCGGATTCGCTTCCTACCGTCGGCTACTGCGGTCGCGATGGCGCACTCCATGCGCACCCTGGCTTCGCGTGGGCTCAGCCCTTCGGCCAGGTCAATAACCTCTTCGGGGACTGTCTTTGGCAGGCCAAGGCCGATCTCCTTTGCCAGGCTGGCGTAGATGCTGCGCGCGACTCCGCGGAGCTGTTCTTGGTCCGGGGCTGGGATGTGAAAAACGGTGAGCCGCGACAGCAAGGGCTCAGGGATTTTTGTGGCGTCATTGGCAGTCAGAAAGAACCGGACGCGGCTGACGTCCATCACCACATCGGGCACAGACTGGTCTTGGAATCGCGAGGCGGTATCCGACTCCAGGATGCCATACAGCGCGGCAAGGGGGCTGTAAGCGGCCGCGGGATTAGTTTTGTCGATTTCATCCAGCAGTACCAAAGGGTTTGCAATCGGCCTTTCGTGGCCGCTACCCCATGCCAAGAAGTCAAAAAGCTTTCCGGGGCTGGAATTGGCCCAAAAAGTGGATGAGCCACCCAATGCACTGCCGTTCGTTTCCGCGCTGAAATCGATGAAAAGCGGCGCCCCGCCTCCCATCACCTTGGCCACGGCATGCGCGAAAAATGTCTTGCCGATTCCTGGATCGCCGACCAGCAGAACCGGGCTCATGCGATGGCGGCCGCCGGCATGAATGATGCCCAGGTGCGGGGAAATCACGGTATCGATAACCTGCGCAAAATTCGGAAAATCTTTCCGCAGCGCGTCGGCTTTTTGCCGCCAGCCGGCCGGTGGAAGAGCCATCTCCCGGTGCGCGCCAGACTTCGAAAGCCTGTCCATGGCGCCCCTGATTCGGCGGGACGTTTCATCATCGCGGCCGGTGCCTGTGCCAGTGTGGCGCCTTTCCAAGTCAAAAACCTTGTATGACGGGCGACCCTCAGGGGCTGGGTCTTGGAGGTGCTTTTTGCTCGGCCTCAGAACCCAGTGCGTTAGCCGGCCGATGGCCTGGATCGCCGCCACCAGGACGCCATCAAAATCGTCCGAATGAGAAAAACCGACGTCACCATCAATCGAAAATCGCACCTCAAGCCAGTCGAATTTTTTTCCGATCAGCAGTCCTGCAAGCGCGTAGCGGTAAGCAAGTAAGGCCTCATTTTCTTCCCGCGACACGCAGGCGTTGCTGTTAACAGTCACCCACTCCGGCAGTTCCGGTGGCTCGACATATCCTTTTTCCATGAAAATCCCTTTTCCAAGGCGCG
Source organism: Rhodoferax sp. (assembly GCF_013297935.1). Taxonomy (GTDB): domain Bacteria; phylum Pseudomonadota; class Gammaproteobacteria; order Burkholderiales; family Burkholderiaceae_C; genus Allorhodoferax. The sequence goes on from NZ_JAAFIX010000002.1 coordinate 56,140, forward strand.
CGGCTCCGCTTGGAACCGCTCAAAGCGCTTGTAAAAAGGTCGCCTGATGGCGTGAAAAGAGGAAAGCTCCATGGTATCAGCGCGAAAGGCAATTGGGGGCTGGCCTGCCAGACCAGCTTAGAAAACCGATGGTGCTTGGTAGCCGTTTTGAGCAATTGCCCGCTCCACGGCGATCTGGTCCTGCACCGCCATGCGCAGGTCCCGCGCTGCCTTCTCGCGTACCTGCAGCTTGGCCAAGGCCTTTTTCAGCATCTCCGTGTGCTGCAGCACCTCGGCCTCGGCAGCAGCTGCCCTGGCCTCCCTTGCGCGCAGCTTGTCCAGCGCAAGCTGAATCTGCTCCGCCTGTGCCACGATCTCCGACCGCTTCCTGGACTGCTCCAGTTCCGCGGCCTCGATTTGCTCCTGACGCTCACGCAGTGCCACCGACCGCGCCTGGCGCTTGCGGGGGCTGGGGCTTTTCTCATGGCCAAAAGGCGTGCCCGCCCACCGGGCGTACCAAGACTGCATTAAGGCGCAGCCGCTTTTGTACGCGGCAGCCATCTCCCGGCGCGTGGCGGCTGGCTTTTCATCCAGCAGGTCCAGCACACTCCCGTGCCCGGCGTGCAAGTCCTTGACGCTCTTGCCTCCCCTGTCCACCCAAATGTGAAGATGAAAAAAGGCCTCATCCACATGGGCGACCACCGAAATCAGGTCTTTGCGAAATCGATGCTTGCAAAGCCTTATCACCCGATTCACCCATCGATCGCGTGCAGGCGATGGCGCCATGGTCGGCTCGGGCCAACTCGCGACCCCGATCAGCAAAATCGGCGTCGTGTTTTTCTGCAATCGCGAGTGCGTTTTCCCACGTCGGGTGTAAACCTCATATTGCTTTTTTGCGGCATCGACAATGAATTTTTCACGATCCCGAAGTTTCTCGGGTTCGAGTCCGTAAATTCTCACTGTGGGCTGCGGGTTGTCGATGTGACCGTCATGCCCAGCTTCGCGGATCATTTCGCCCACCGTCCATCGCAACGTCGGCGTCTGAGGAGCGTCACCGCGGGCGTGAATCGGTATCGTGGATGCCACTTGGGCAAAAGCTTTTTCAGACCAAAAGGGTGCGCGTGTGCTCATTTTCTCGATACCGTGTTGGATACATGCCGCTATCTCCTCTAAGCCGATTAGAGGAAGTGACGCCCCCCGGTCTCGGTAGCACTTGGGTTTGGATTCCGGGGTTGCTCACCGAACTGTGCAACCGGGGCATGCAGGGCAACTTCAACGCCTGCGACGTCGGTCTCAAGGGGTACCTCAATGCGATGCCGGTCAGTGCAACATCTTGGCTCTTCGAAATACATGCTCCAAGTGCTTCGCGAGCGATGCCATGAATTGCTCGTCATGTGTTGGCACACGGCCGACGGAAAAATCAAAGCAACCGGAGTGCTTAACTGCGCGGGCAATATGAACTGGCTTGGCATCTTTTAGTACAGCAAATGACTGAAGGACGCTTCCCTCGCCTTTTACGACTATGAGCCTGGAGGCCTCAGAAAACATAAAGTCTTTGCGGCAGTTGCCCGCAATATCAAACAGCTTTTCGCGACTTACCGAGTCATCGAAAAACACTGTCGCAGCAAGTTCGAGGTCCATATCGAATGTGCGGTAACTTGCTAATGGACCAATTGCCTCGGCAATCATGTCCATCAAGTGGAGAACCCGTTCGTAGGAGTCACGCTTGCCAGCTGAGAATTTCAGTGTCTGGCGAAAAGTCTTTGCTTGGTTTGCGATCCTAGATACGATCAATGCGGTGGCTGAGCATTGAGGGGCTGTCTGGCGCACATCAAAATCGCGATCTGTGATGAGCATTGCATAAGCACTTTCGACCCTGGTGATGTCAAATACGCACTTGTTGGATTGGTCAATGTAAACCACACCAGTTCGTACCAAAGAGTCAAAAAGCACTTTTCCAACATCCGAAATTTTCCTGCGCATTCGGCTTGAGGTAGATGCTGGAAATGGCAGAGTACATGCGTTGAAGCTAACTTGATCAATCGGTGGATGATCTGCATGCATGACATCAAAGAAGTTTCCGTTAGTGGTTTTCTTGGGTTCCATATAGGCCTTGAGCTGTTGATTTCAATCGAGCAAGTGACGTTCACTAGCTTGTTTTCATTTTCACAACCTCAATGCTTTTTGGGTGGGCAAACCAGACGAATTGGCCATTTCACTTTTGACAAAATGGCCAATTCGAGGGGTTATCGATGACAAGCGATGTTGATCTGTTTAGTTGAGTTACCAATGATGGAAATTGAACATACCTTGAAATGCAGATGACTCAATTATTGTGTGCTCGCAGCAACGACGTACACCGAATCATGATCCCAAATCAAGCCTCGCTATATGTCTGAAGACTGACTGTTTTGGTGCAAGCCCACTATCCGTGAACTCGGAACCAAAACTCACTCATCGTCATTGTTCGTTGTCACATCAGGTGTTTACCTGAGCATTCTTAAAGTGCGCTTCAGTACCCTTCAGTAAACAATGATTGATGGAACCAGAAGTGAATTGGTAACGAAGAGCTGGGAGGTATCCCAGCTCCCAATCAATTCCTACTGGTTAAATGCCAACCTTCACCGTGAGGACACTCATACACCCGTAGCCGGGTGCCACGCTCCTGCTCCAAGATTTGAGCACGGCGCACTGCAGCATGTTCTGATTCGTACGCTTGTTTGGAACATTCTGATGAGTAGAAACTCGGCGTATAGCGCTCTGCTGGGCTCAAATGCCAAGCACTGCAACGACTGCAGCGGTAGGGAACCATTCGATTGCCGTGGGCTGCAAGGACATGCGCCGCCCCCGCCTCAGCAGCAGATCGGTCAGGATAGGCGCGGCGAGGCTTGCCGCGGGAATTGACGCAGATCGAAGAATGAATATTGAACATGGAGTCATACCTCCAAGTCCATTACCACGCGAAAGCTGACCTTCGCGTTCTTGTAGGCTCCCCACGAGGTAGACCCGATTTGTCCTTCCCAAAATCGTCCACTGATCCACTCCCATTCCTGACACCACTCGTAGGCGTCCCAAGCATCAATGAATGTCAGTCCTTGGTACTGTGCCCATGGCAGCGGATTCTTCCAAGTAGCACGAGGCGGAAAGTCATCAATCCATCGCTTACGCGACTTAGAAGTTACTCCACTCTGCGGCGGTAGCTCTGGCACGTCTACACTTGGTTCAATGAAACGTGGCTCAGACCAGATCACCGCAGATGGCACTTCACGGCCTTCCTCTTCACGTTGATCTGTTGCAAGTGGACGGGGTGGATATTCCTCCCAGGGAAAGCCCCTTTTCGCCAATGAATCGTAATGATGCGAATAGGCTGATCGAAGCGACCTAAGCTCCCCTCGGGTCGGAAGCCTCAGCGCGACACCAAGCTGACGCTCAAACCAAGCACAGAAAGCTTGTGAATCGACCCATGTAGCCCCAGCCGGCGAGTCATCTGGCTCACCATCATTCGCCCGCTCCCATGGCTCTTGGTTATCGGATCGGCGCTCAGCGTACCCGGTCTCAATAAGCATCCTGCGAAACGAGCCGACAGTGATGAGCTCGCTCATGGCAACTTTACGCCCCTCAACCAGTGTGACTCTAAAACCCGGGGGAATGTCTCCAGACCACCGCACCCGCTCCAGAACAGGCAGCGTTCCCTGCTCGCGCAGCCAAGCACCTCGAACATCTACTGAACTGTTCAGTTGACGGGCCTGAATGTTTCCACCACGGTCGTAGAAGGCCTGTTCAGCCTCGTGTGCCTCGTGCTCCTCCCAAACTCCTTGGCGGAAATGTATCCGCCTATGAAGGTCGTTTTGGGTCATCAACCGCGAAGGTAAATCCTCAATCGCGAGATGATACGAATGCCCAAGGGAACTCGGTTGAGGTGGCTCTTTCTCGCGGTAATTGCGCCAAAGAATATCCCAGCCGCCATCATGGCCGCGAAGAATCATCAAGCGGTCGCTGTAACGAAGAATATCGACCCATCCCTCCGGTTGAGGATCGAAAACAGCGCGAAAAGCAACCACTGCTGCCGTCGTACTTGCATAGTGCGTCTTACGCTCCTCTGGGTCGAAACCAGGCGCCCAGTAGGTCTTGTCAACGATATGACGCACAGGACCATCAATGAGCTTGTCGTCGAGAAACCCCCACTGCCCCATCAATTGATGTCTCTGCGTAAAGAGGTTCTCTGCACGCTGGCGCGCGCTTTCCGCACCGACAGTGAGCGAAGCGATTGCGGCTGCAGGCGTGTCATAGCCATTACCCTGATCCCAAGCTGCCCAGTTCACGCCATAACCGAGGAATACGCGTTGAGGCGCCGGAAGTTGAGCTTCGAAAAGGCGATCCGCCAGATCTCTCGGACTTGGCCCTGTACCTCCACTGAAATACAGATCTGTACAGCCACCGTTGTCAACCGGAAATACTTGGACTCGGTGGGTGCATCGGTTCCGCTTCAGGAAATCTTGAAAATCTGGCCACCCTTTCGATAGAAATGAGCCAAAGTCACCTTTAAAACCCAAGCAATTCACTATCGCGTTGAGAGTCAGTCGGTGCTGAATAGGCTCTTTTTCTGGATGTAGTACACGGCGCTTGGCACCTGCTTTGATCTCGTCGGGGGAGATGCCAGACAACGGAATGGCGTGTCCATCTCGCAGCAGCAGGTAACCAGGTCTGGGGGAGGCTTTGTTGAGGCCAATAGACATATTCTTCTCCAATGGCTATCCTTTACCTTCCCCAAAGCCGCCAGAGGGAAGAGAGATAGCACTGAATAAGACACATGTCAAAATCACGCCGATGCGGCGTAAATGAAAAGTCCATTTTGAGTGGACACATTGACGTAGCGAGAGAACTTGCTATCGGCGCTGGCGGCACCGACGATCCTGCTGGGCGTCTCAAAGCCCGATAAAATTCTAACCCAACATTGAACTTGGTTTCAAGCTCGCACAATCACTTTATGTGACGCTTGAGCGATTGACATGCACCCTCTCAGCCACAAGAGCCTGCGTTTAATGAACTTCGTCAACCAACCGGTTAGTGGCGAATTTGAAGAAAAGAGGCTCAAATCATTTGTTTCCTTGGTCAGGCTGAGCCGGGCCTTTACACCCTTGCGCCTTGCCTCAACGTTGATTTCAGTGAAGTCATATTCCAGAAACGGCAAGCGAATTCCACGATGTTTTCATTAAAAGACTCGAAGCACCGAGCTGACCAGCGTCAGCTTTACGCCCCTCTTCACGTTGATCCGAACTTTATTGGCTTCAAATGAAACTCTGAGGCAATGAGTCAATTGAAAATGAAGTGTGAAACTGGAATGATTGAAGGCTGATATGACAGTAAAGATAAATTCAAAGTTGGCCATCACTCCGTCTATTGAAGGGGTCGACCTTTTTTGCGGTGCGGGTGGACTTTCTTGCGGACTGGCAGCGCAAGGTATAAAGGTGGTCGCAGGTATCGATGTGGACCCAGCTTGTGAGTTCCCCTACGAAGCGAACCACAAGGGCGCCAAATTCTTATTGCGTGATGTCACAACAATCAGCGGCAAAGAACTAAACGATCTTTGGTCCCCGGGCGCTCTACGTTTGTTAGCAGGCTGCGCTCCATGTCAGCCTTTTTCAAGCTACGCAAACACGGCAACCGTCGACCAGGCTAAGTGGCGGCTGCTTGAAGAATTCGCCCGACTTGTTGATGAAAGTCAGCCAGATCTGGTCACCATGGAGAACGTGCCTCGGTTGCAAAGAGAGCAGCCATTTCAAGATTTTTTGAAGGCATTGGAGCGCGGCGGATACCAAGTGGCCTATGCTGTCCTAAATGCCGCTGACTTTGGTGCGCCGCAAAAACGAAAGCGCTTGGTATTGGTGGCATCGCGCCTTGGCCCAGTCTCAGTTCCAGAACCGACACACAAAGGGACAAAAAACTGGGTGACTGTGCGCCAAGCCATCGGACACCTTAACAAGCTCAACGATGGCCAGACCTGCAAAACCGATCCTTTGCACACAGCTTCAAGCCTTTCGGAGCTAAATCGTGCACGGATAAAAGCCAGTAAGCCTGGCGGCACTTGGCGAGACTGGCCTCCTGAACTTGTGGCAGCTTGTCATAAGCGCGAAAGCGGCAAGCACTCCGCCGGCGTTTACGGACGTATGGAATGGGACAAACCAGCGCCAACGATGACGACATTGTGCAACGGCTTCGGCAACGGACGCTTTGGACATCCAGAGCAACATCGCGGCATCTCGCTGCGTGAGGCTGCAATCTTCCAGTCTTTTCCAGAGACTTATCAATTCACTCCAAAAGGTGAAAGCGTAGTCATCAAAACTGTTGGTCGTTTGATTGGAAATGCAGTTCCGCCAAAGCTTGGGGAAGCTGTGGCTAAGGCACTCTATGCATCACTGCCTGCTTCGGCCGCCACTTCATTGGCCGGGACAAGAGCCAAGTAGCGCCGGTTTTGAAGGTAGTTGTCGACCTCCATTGAAATTTTTCGCAAGGTCTCAAACACTGCGATAGAGTCAGCCTCCAGAGCAGGAACCGCGAGATCTCGACCTAAATCAGTGAAGCTCTTTTCGCCATGAGCCAACTCATTTCGATTGTTCTTCACTTTTTGAAGGGCTTGGTCTGTCAAATGGGCTGGTGGACGGTCATCGGGGGTTGGAGATACCACTCCAAATTTCTTCAACTGCTCGTAAATAACAAGGCTATCAACGCTGCCTGAAATTCCGTCAACGCGCTTGTCCTTGCCTGAAGTTCGACTTTTCCAGTCATCCATCCAATACCTGAATAGGCTTGTATGAAGGGGCGCAGCGGACGAAAGCACTTTAGCTTTAGCGTCTTTTTTAACAGTTCGCAACACCAACCGAAGCAACTGCGCGTTCAGATCGTCCGCACTGGAGCAGTTGGCACCAATAACATCGTGCATTTCATCCAGAAGTTGAATCAACGTCGCCTCCATTGCGCTGTAAAGCAAAAGCAACAGATTTGCCTTAAGCGTGTGCGTGAGCTCCAAACCCAACGGGAACTGCACTTCACCATCTCTCGCGCTTAAGACCGCACGCCGCTCGACCGCGACTTTCAGAAACGCTACGTATGCACTTGCCTCATGCGCTCTCTGCCTAAGGAGGTCATCCGTAAGGGGCACATGGCTCATGAAAAGAGCCCAGGTTGTACTTCGCCCCCCTCATCCTCAGGAGTGTCCGGTGGTGAGTCAGCGTTGGCACTGTTTTCGACCACAGCGGTATCTTTATCCTCCACAAACGTCTTACCCAATAAATTGTCACGCACATAGTGAATGCGATTTATCAACTTTGGTCGGGAGTTGCTTGCGTCAGAGCGGGTGTGTTTGATGAATTCCTTGCTGTCAAGCCACAAGTCCAAGTTCCCTGGGACAAGGTCGGGCTTTTCCCTTAGCGCAAGTGAAAGACCAACGGCGATGACTTCAAAGCGGATACGTGGAACAGTTGTGTAGCCCACTCGCTTGAATCCGTTGGGGAAATATTCAGACACAAGGTTTAGCATTTGGACAAATTCGCCAAGCATTGCAGCCTTGTCCACCTCATGAAAACTCTGGTTCTTACTACGCAGATAATCTGTGAGGAAGTCATCGACACTTTTCTGGAAAGCTTGGTAATTGTTGAGGTAGGCGAAATACCGCAAAACGAACTCTTCGTATTCCTTTCGTTTTGCATTTCGTTCATTCAGTGGAACAAGTTTTTTGAAATCTTCATTGGCGGCACACTCTGTGATAAACGTCATAAAAGGTCCGTCAACTACGCCTCGCCGAACTTCCATAGTCGTAAGCCTTGTCCCGCCAGAGTTCAATCGATCAAACATTTCTCGACGTGCATCTTCATCGGCTTTTTCAGTAAGCTCAATGACCCGCACAGTTGTTCGCTTGAATCGCATTTGGCGTGGCTTACTGAAGTCCGAGAACCTCATGCCGATCGCATCAGTTAACTTTTTCAGGCCAACCAGTTCGAGCTTGTTTGAAAGAAAGTTATCTAGAGTCCTTATGCGTTGGGATCCATCAATGATTTCCAAGGCACCCTCACGATCACCCTGTCCCACGTCGGCTGCAAAAATGAAAGGAATTGGTAACTTGATGAGAATCGACTCAATGAAGCGAGACTGCTGTCGGGGCGTCCAGACCATGTCACGCTGGTAGTCAGGAATAAACAGTTCAGACTCGTCCAAGTCTCGCCCGTTTGTAAACTTTTCAACCAAGACACCGATAGGCCACTCCTTTATTTCGTAGTCTGTGATCTTCTGCAACTCTTCGATTTGCTTATCCACTGAAATCGCACGTTCGCCATCGGCCGGCAACAGTTGAACTTGTTCTTCCATATTCCGCTCCTCCCATATATTTTCCAACAAGGCAGACTCAGAGTTCATGCTTACGCTTCCGAGATTGATGTAGGTTACCCGAAAGCAGGCCTCTGGCATCCACTAGTAGCAAGCCAAAGCAGCGGCTTTATCAAGTCGCTTTTCTACGAGTTGCGTGGGATTTCTTCGGTGTAGATTTGATGCATTACTTGGTATGGCTCCACATCTGATCGCCTCAACGGCGTAGCTTTGGCCAAGCTCATCCAAACATCAAATGGCAGGTGGTTGAACTGCCTCTTGGGCGCCATCCGCAAAATTTCTAGTCGCTCCTGAACCAGCTGGATGACGCCGCATTCGGCAGGAATCTCTTCTGGTTCAGCGATGGGTCTGTCTTTGGCATCCCGCCCCAACACATACCAGCACTGCCCTCCCAGCTCCAGATAAGCAGCTCGTTTCTCCGGTCGTTTGAGGTCGCCCAGCAAGTCCGCTCTGTTTACTTTGATCTCATGTACCACTGGCTCGAGGTAGGCCTGGACTGAGGAATTGCGGATAGAGAACACATCCGGCATGCAGTAGCGCCAACTCCCCTGCTCTTCTTCCTGCAAAGTGACCTTTGCTCTAAGGCTCAGATTGGTCCATACAAGTCGTCCCTCTTTGAGCATGTCTTGGGCGACCTTTTCGACGAGGGCTTCATGGGGATCTTTGGCTTGTCGGTTGGAGTTAGCTGCTTGTGCCAAGAACTGAATACCAGTGTCTGTGACCCGCACGCGTTCATGACCGCCTTCCTCTTGCAGTCGCTCAAGGAGACCTGCCGCCAGGAGTTCGATCTCCACGACATCCAGACAGGGCCATCCTGCGGACCGGTACATATCTCTTAGACGTTTGGCATGCACCTTCTTGAGTCCAATGCCATTGACGACCGCAATGTGCGTTGCACTTCGCAGTTTGTTGGAGTCTTTGCTGGTTTCTGTTTTGGATTCCGTCATATCTCACGCCCTTGCTACTGGCATGTCATCCCACCGGGTGGTGTACGCCGGGGTTCTCCGCAGTTGCTTCATGGACCATTCCCTCCTCACTCCATCGAGTCCCGCACTGGCAGTGAGAACTGTGCCTTTGCCGAAGCGATGGTTCAGGGTGTCCATGGCAACCATGAGCCGGGTTCGGTCTTCTTGTGAGTCACCGTCTTCCAGATCGAGCTCTGTCTGCTGATTGGTATCGGGTTGCAGGTCCAGCAGCATCACCCCCGCTTTGGCGTAGTTGAATCCTGGCTTGAAGATATGGTTTAGGCCCTGGAGAGCTGCTTTGATGATTTGAGCGGTGTCTGCAGTAGGGCGTCTCAATGGCGTGACCATAGAGCGGCTGTACTGCTGGTCTTTGCGGAATGGACTGGTACGGATGTAGACATAGACCTGTCCTGCAAGGCTGTGTTGCTTCCGGACTTTTTCAGCTGCTCGGGAGGCAAACTCTGTCACCGCTTCAGCTATGTGATGCTGTTCGGTGATGGGGCGACCGAAGGATCGGGTGCATGCGATTTCCCTCTTGGCTGCTGGGCTGTGATCCAGATCAATACAAGGCGTGCCCTGAAGCTCCCGGACGGTTCTCTCCAGCACTACAGACCACTTGCCTCGTACGGTGGCTGGGTCCAGCTTCATCAAGTCCAACACGGTGTGTATGCCACCCGCTTGGAGTTGCTTGCTGATCTGTCGGCCCACACCCCAGACTTCATTCACTGCGGTTGCTGCGTACACGGCGTCACGCTCTGCTTGATCTAGTGCAGCCAGATTACAGACTTGGGAGAGCTTGTCGGGGTAGACACCAGGCTTGCGTTCGGCTGTCTTTGCGATGTGATTGGCGAGCTTGGCAAGGGTCTTGGTAGGACCTATGCCAATGCCGCAGGGAATTCCCACCCACTGCAGGATGCGGGACCGGATCTTGTGGCTGCGCTCTACCAGGTCACCTTTGACGCCATCAAGATCAATGAAGGATTCATCGATGCTGTAGATCTCTTGGGCAGGACCTAGGCCTGCTGCCAAACTCATCATGCGATCGGACATGTCGCCGTAAAGCGCGAAATTGGCAGATAGGGCTACCAAGCCGGCATCCTCGGCCAAGTGCTTGATCTGGAACCAGGGGGCACCCATGGCGATACCCAGCGCTTTGGCTTCGTTGCTGCGGGCAATGGCGCATCCGTCGTTGTTGGACAGGACAACTACCGGCAAGCCGTTCAGGCTAGGTCTGAACACCCGCTCACAGGACACATAGAAGTTGTTGCCGTCTACCAGGGCGTACATAGGAGAACTGATGGACGTGATCAGGCAGAGGGAAACTGCTTGATGCAGCTAGTGACCACGCCCCAAATCTCTATGATCTGACCTTCCTTGGGCACTATGTCCGGATAAGTGGGATTTGCAGCCTGGAGCTTGACCCGTCCGGCACGCTGGTAGAGCTGCTTGACCGTGAACTCACCATCCACCACAGCGACCACGATCATCTTGTGCCGTGGCTTGATGGCGCGGTCAATGACCAGTATGTCGTTATCGAAGATGCCGGCATCCTTCATGGAGTGACCGGAGACACGCTGCAGGAACGTGGCCTGCGGGTGGGTGATCAGGACTTTGGACAGGTCAATGCGTTCAGCTCCCATATCCTCTGCCGGGCTAGGGAAGCCTGCACAGATGCGCGTTGGGACGAGGTCCAGCAGGCAGGAGGAAGCAGTGATGGGAACTGGAGGATGGCTAACGCAATTACTGTACATTTATACAGTTTAACGATCTGGCCAGCCAAACGCAAACCCAAGGGTTTTGTGTAGGCTCAATCGAAAGCAATGACTGCTCCCAAGACTATCCATGCGCCGTATCCTGAAAACACTGCTCCAGCGCAACTCGCGTTGACTTGTACGACCGTCATTGAAGAGATTGAAATACCTATGAATACTGTTGAAACACTATTGATGGGTACGGGTTGTATCCATTTCGCAGGAGAGAAATCACGCCTCACCGCTTAAAGACTCACTTCCACGCCCAGAACGACGGCTCAGTGATTGCGCTGATTTGAATAACCGGAGAAGCCCGGCGCATTGATAGCGGACTTACCAATGGTTAAAAAATTCAGGGTGGAGAGATAACATTCATTTCGATGAGTGCACGTAAGTGCTCTTCCAAACGCTTTGGAATGTCCCCTCCGGAAATCAAAACGCCTGCCTCCATATTTCGCTCCATCGCATGGCCAGTCAAATTTGCGCTAGTGATAAAGCAGACCCTCCCATCGGCAACAGCGACTTTCGAGTGGACACTTCCGTCGGTGAACACTTCTGCTTTTTCCCGCCATGCGAAAAGCTTTGCGGATGGAACCGACATCCTCATTTTTCCGATCGCATCGAATGAGATGCTGCCGCCATGACCCTGGGACAACTCGAGCAGCATTGAGATTGCAACTCCGCGATCAATTGCGGCGTTCAGCGCCTTGACGACGTTGGACACGTCGTAGGCCACGAAGCTGGTGATAAATAAAGACTGTTCTGCGGAGTTGATGACCTGCAGTAGCGCCTGCTCTGTTCGACGCGCCGATACGAAAGGCGTCGTCGGGCCAGTCCAAACGAGTTCGGTGGATTGCTCAGAAGCGGCTTTGGCGTAAACGTGGCTGGCAGCGATAAGCATTGATGCCAGTTCATCTGAACCGACCTTGGTGTTTTGCCAGGCTGCCGCAAGCTGCTCGACCACGCTGCTGGCTACTGGGGTTCCGACCACACTCGGCAACGCCGTCGCAGCCTTGCTGGCATCAGTTCGACGAACGCGGGCGGCAACGGCCTGCACCTTCTCGGGCGAAACCAGAGAGACCAAGGCTGCAATGGCATCCAAGAGTTCATCCATGTCAGAAACCCTTGAAGAAAGCAGCGTCAGCGCGTTCGAGTGTTGGTATGAGCAGCGATCGATCCAGATACCGATTGCCCCGCTCGCAAGATGTCTCCGCCACTAAAGAGCACGCATGGCAAGCAGCCCCATGCAATGAGCGATCTTTTTCGGGGTCATGTTCCGAGCAGAGCGGATCTGAAGAGCAGATCTTCGAACGATTCAGTGCTTGCTCCAGCAGGCGACCAAGGTTTTCTGGCTTCCCGAGGTCGACAAGGCCACCCAGCGTGCCGTCAGAATCTGCTGCTGCGGTATAGATTAGGATGCCCGCCTGCGGGGTGTCGCCAGAAGTGTCGGCATAGATGCGTTCACGAATGCTCGCAGCGTTGTACCCGCATTCCAGCGCCAACTCCCGAATCAGTAGATGAGAGAGCGTGTGCAGCATCGCATAACGAATGCCGGGGTATCCCTCGTTCGGGTCGAGATGACGTGAATTGCGCCATCCCCTATGACCACCACGGAGCATCTGGTCGACTTTCTTTACGCCATCTAGAGCCTCCCACTTGACGAGCGCGGCTTCGTCGAACTGGATGAAGATCCCTTCACCATGAACCTGGTTTGCTGGCACCCAATCCGGCTCGCTGCGTGACAGGCTGGCCATCTGCGGACGTTCATTGGGGTCACCAGACTCTTCGGGGGCTTCGACACGAGTGAAACCCAGCAGCGCATTCACCTCGCGCAAACGCTCGAGGAGCAAGACTCGACTGATATGGCCTCCGAGGCCCTGTGGCGTGCCGACCTTCTTGCTCATGAAGTGCGGGTAGTCCGTGGGCGGGTTGGCCTCCGTCAGCACATCCCACTCGGGCCCTTTGATGTCGGCCTCACCCACAGCCTCCTGTCCGCCGCCTTTGCGGTGTGCTTCAATGCCCGACCAGATCAATGCCGCAGGATATTTGTCGATTCCTGGCAGCGCCCCGGTCTTTTTCAACGTCTTCACCGTCACCGAAACCTCGGCTTCGGATTCAAGTTCGTCGAAAAACTCCCAGCCATCCTGGATCAGTTGACTGAGCGGGTCCTTGGTCTGGGGGATTGCAAGTGCGGATAGCGTGATCGGAAACCAGCTGTTCGTGGCTCCCAATAGCACCGCGCGTGCTTCCTCATCGCATTCGTGGTCGAAGTGGTCTAGGTGCGGATGCCGTCCTCGGCACCCCGGCAGATTTTCTTTTCCTGCCTTGCCGAAAGCGTGCGCCATGCTTCTGGATGCCCCACAGGCATCACACTTCACCCACAGGTTTTCCGTTTGCAGCGACGCGCCGCTCTCGAAGAAGCGCAGCGTGCCCTTGCACGAGCTGTTACCTCCATGCACGAAGTAATGCCACGGAAAATCGTCAAGGTGGCCGTCGCGGCAGGCCAGCAGAAAACGTGCGGGAACGGCATCAGCATCCTTGGCAGGTTGGTCGCCTTTGGAACCACGGCAGCCTTTGTGAACGAAGCGGGTTCGCTCCGGCCTGAAGCGGTTCTCCTTGATCTCGAACAGACCGGCATCAAAGGGCGACAGCAGGCCGCATTTCACGCAGCGCATCCAGCGCGGAAATGGCCGAACAGGAACACCGATGTTGGCCTCGGCCGACCAGACATCGACGAGTTCGCTTTTCTGGAACGGTGGCATGCGAAGGTTCTCGACCTGCGCGCCTAGAACCTTCCGAACTGCAGCAAGCAGCCGCGCCTCTTGAATCGGCTGGCAGCGATCCTTTTCCCATCGGTCGATGCCGAGCGTCACGACGGACAGGCTTGGCAGGTCGATCAGCGCACCAGGCCCATAGGTCCACAGTAACTGACTAGGGCGAACTTCTCCGACTGGAGTCTTGTTGTTGATGATCATGTTCAATCCTCATCCTTCGTTGCGGGACGAGGCTTCCAATCGTGATCGTCCGTGATATGGCTCGTGTTCATGATCAGGCGCACGCCGGGCTCCACTTCCCGCATCGACATCGGTACGGTCCAGTTGTCCCAGGCCTGAAGGCCGGGCGACTTGATCAATGCAACGGTTTTGTCTTTTTCGGGGCCGCGCTTCTCATAGGCCAAGATTCGTCCGCCCTTGCTGACTTCTTTCGCCCATTCGTCTGCACGTTCTTTCAGCTCAGTCTCAGCCAACTGCTTGCGCGAGTTGTCTTCAGCGACATTGCCCGCACGAGTCGCCAATATCTTGATGGCATCCGTCATCTCGGCCTGATTGGACATGCTCAGTTGGCCCGCGCCTTCGTTCGGGCTGAACACATCGTTCTCAAGGCGCATCAGACTCAGCATCGCGCCTGTCAAGCCCCGGTCCATCGCGCGCGGTGAGAACGGCGTTACCGATTGCGCCTCGACGTGCTTATAGAACGTGGCGTGGTAGTGCTCGAAGGTTTCGTAATGCGACAGGTCTCGCGGTCGGGCCCACGTCAGCACCGTGCAGACCAAGCCCGGGAAGGACCGCCCGACACGGCTGGTGGCCTGAATGTATTCGGCCGTTCCTTTGGGTTGCCCGTTCACTGCCATCAGCCCGAGTCGATTCACGTCGACCCCCACGGACAGCATGTTGGTCGCCAGCACCACATCGATGGCACGAGTGTCGCCTTCCTGCCAGCGGGTCACATACTTGCCGGTAGCGGTGTCGAACTCGGACTTGAACTTGACCTCCAGGTTGTCGAGGTATTTGGGAATGTCCTGGCTCGACACCCGAGACGTCAGCTCGCGGATATTGCTGATGCTGCGTTGTGCCAGTGCGGGCCGCTCCACCATGCTCATCTGCACGCGGTAGGAACGCGTCTGCACGTCATCCTCTGCCAGCCGCTTCATGCCGCCCAACTCACGCAGGGAGTTGAAGTAGCCGACCATGGTCATGTACGGGTCAGCGGGTTCGCCAAAGTGGTCGAACAGTTCCTGCGCTGCCGTCAAGAACGCGGTGTAGACGCGGATCAACATCGCGGGGCGCGAACTGCCGGGTGAGCACACGCCAAGGTAACGCCGCCCCGGCTTGTCTTCGATCGGGCGTTGCACCGAAAAGAAGTTATCTTCCACATCCAGACCGTGCGGCGGAAACACCGAAACACGGCGCATGAAGACGTTGTTCACTTGCTCCTTGGCTTTGCGCACCGTCGCCGTGGAGGCAATGATCTTCGGTTTGACCGTTTTGCCATTGAGCGTCCAGCCGCACAGTTCATCCACGGCAGTCTCATATAAGCCCACCATGGTGCCCAGCGGCCCACTGATCAGGTGGAACTCATCCTGAATGATCAAATCGGGCGGGCGAATCGGGTTGATGGTCTTTACCTTCGAAGAAGGAAGCCCTTTGCCAGACTGGTGGTTGCCATTGCAATCGGCACCTTGCCAAAGCAGTCCGTGGCGCTCGCATTCCTGGCCCACGCGACCAAAGAGCGTGCGCACCTGACCACGCCACGCCATCATGGCGAACTTGTCCACGGTGGCAATCATCATCGTGGGTGGGCGGTGGTAGATCTCTTCGTCGACCACCAGCACAGGAATCCCCGGATGTGGCTGCTTGCTGGACTTGCCCTTAGAGAAGTCGCAGCGGCCCTTCTTATCGCCGCAGTAGACGAAGGTTCGGCCAGAGCCTTTGTCGACCTCAACATCCCGTCCGGGTGCCACTTCCGAGCCGCACCACGGGCAACTGGTGAGCTGCGCAGGCGATGCCGCTCCAGCGTTGTATTTGCCGGGGTTGCGAACATCCTCAATGGCGCGGTGGCTGTCCTCGGTCGTACCCGGCGTAACCTTGTTGCCAACCCAGAGGCCGATGGTGAAAGGTTCCGTGCCGAGGGACTTGTCGCCCTTTTCCAGCGCTTCACGTCGCAACACCTCCATGGCGCAAATCAATGCCGTGGCACGCTGGAACTGCTGCAGCGTCAGCAGGCGCAGCGTGTAACGCATGATCACGGCCAAACCACGCGAGCTGTCGACCCCCCCGAGATTGCCCTGCATGCGTCGAATGGCCATGGTGAAGGCGGCCACGCCCAAATAGGCTTCGGTCTTACCGCCACCGGTGGGGAACCACAGCAGATCGGCGTAGGCCTCGACAGGCTCAACGCGATCCGGGTGACTCGGATCTGCCAGAGACGGAATCGAGAGCAGCAGAAACGCCAACTGGAACGGACGCCAGCTGCGGTTCTTCAGCACATCGAACTTGTCGATGGTGACATCCTCGCCCCGGCGCATGGCCAGCGCGTATTGGCTGCGCACGCGTTGCGTCGCCATCGCTCGGTTGGCAAACCGGAATGCGGCCAGCGCTTTCTCATTGCCTTTCAGCGTGTCGATACCCTGCTGGAGGCGGGTGTGGATCTCTTGGCATCGGTCCATCGCCTGTTGCGACTGGGTGTCGTAGCCGGTCACTTGAGCCCCGACGCGAGCGCGCTGCTCATCAATCCACGCGGCGTAGTCCTTGGTCAGCATGCTCAAAGCGTCGACCAGCGGGTCAATCTCCAACGTCGCCAGGCGCTGCATATCGAGCAGGCCACTACTGACCATCTCGCGCATGGCCGGGCGATCGGATGGATCAAGCCCGGGCGTCTCTGTTACCTGCACCTCGTACTGCGGCATCACCGTGGTGCGCACCTCGGTGGCCAGTGTCACGTCCACTGCGGTTTCGGCATGAACCGCAACGCCATGGCCTACGGCGAACTCGACGCGGTTGCGGTAGATCATCTCCAGCGCTTCGCGTTCGGGGTCCATACCGTCTGCGTCCAGCACGGGCCTGCGCCGGAAGATGGCGCGCTTGGCGGCATCCTTCTCCGAACGAACGATCAGCTCGGGCTGGAACACCCACGCCGTATCGCGGTTGGTGTCTGGCTCTTCCTGTGCATTCACCAGGAACAAGGTAACCAGCCGATCGCCATTGGCATTCTTGGCTCGAATGGAACCCTGCACGCGAACTTCCGGGAATTCGTTGTCAGGTGCCTGATGCGGAATCACGCCTTCGGTCAACGGCAGCACGATCTTGCCGCCACAAGGAATGCGTTGCCAGACTTTGGCCTTGGTCTGCACTTCGGCACCGGTTTCCTTATTCTTGCGGGTGCGGAATATCTCGTGCTCGTCACTGCGTTCGTACCGACCCCAGTGTGCTTCGATCTCGATCCGATCGGCATCACCATCCACGCAGAAGGTCATGCCCAGGCTGCTGGGCACCAGCGACTGGTTGCTTGCGGCATCGATTTCATCGGATGAGTCCGACTCCGGCTCCACACGCCCGGTGGCGGTTCCAAACTCCGCGCCAGGTTCGTGACGTCCGGGAGCCTTGGCCTCTGTAGGCACTTCGGCGTCGTCATTGGCCAGTGGCCCGTCCAGCCCCTCAATGCCGCCCTGTGCGGCCTCACGCGGGGCCAGTTTGCCAACCAGGTAGCGGTCGCGCACACCCATGTCGACGATGCGTTCATTGGGGCCGCCAGCGGGGCCTAGCAGGTCGTCCATCACGGCCAGTTGCAGCAGTTCGCGGATATAGGCCTGATCCTCAATGGCCGGCACTTCGGCGATGGTCTTGTGCAATGCTTTGGGGAGCGACTCTAGGAAGTCCGTCCATTGAATGCGGCCAATACTGCCGGTTGATGGCGGGGTAAGTGAGGTAAGACCAATCGAGACCGCCGGATCGACCAACAGCATGCGGTCGAAGTAGATCGTGGTGGTTTCCAGATCAGAACGAACCCGCAGCACCCGCCCGACCCGCGTGATGTGCCCAGTGGTGTTCAAAATCAACACCCAATCGTCATCGGCGATGGCTTGGTACAGCGAACGCTCGCCCTTCAGCCGCAGTGTGTACGGTGCCAGCGTGAGATCGGTAGCAAGGCCATGATCAATGGCTATCCATGCGTTCGGAGATTTGGTCGATTGGTCAGTTGTCATTATTTTTCCTCCACACCCTTGTCGCTTTCGGCTTTCCGCGCCGCATTCCAGAACGTGTTGAAGACCAGCCTCAACCCCATCCACCACGCGTAAATCGCGTGAATTGACTGAAATGAATCATCGTCCAAGAGGCCGTGAGCCAGTTCGTTACGCAAGTTAGGCCCCAAGGCATCGCAGAACAGCGCCTTGATCTCAAAGGACAAGTCTTTCCCGAAAACCGTTTCCGTTTCTAGCAAGCCCATCAGGGTGCTCAAGCCGTTTTCGTTCTCAATGCCATCAATGTCGAGATTGGTGGTTTTCACCCCAGCATTCTTCAGGTGGAACCGAACCATGTGCTCTATCTGAGGCGCCAGCAGATGCATTGCTACGGTGAAATCGCGGTCATAGCCAGCATGGAGCGCCTTGCCGAATAGGCGCTCTCGGCCGCGTGGAACGATTGGGGACTGACTTGCGAGACCAATGAAGTCGTCCTCACGCAAGCGATGCTCTTGCAGCAGCACTTCGTGCGCAGGCCATATGTCGCCATGCACGACGATGTTGATCAGAATCTGATAGTCGTGAACCATCTGCGCCCACAACGCCGGATCGTCACTGGCAGGAGCATTATCGAACCCGGCTGCTGGCTGCTTGGCAATGACCCGACCATCACGCGACAGATGCGTGCTTCCGGCCAAACGACGGAAAATGCTTTGCTGCAGGATCTTTTCTGCCGCTGTGCGAACTTGATCTACCCGAGCCCCTTGGTAGATGTTCGCAAACGAAAACAAGGCATCCTGTACTGACTTTCCTGCAACCGACTTGCGCGCGTTTTCAACAAGTTCAGAGATGTCTACCCCAGGGGTTTTGACAGAACCAAGTTCATCCAGTGACTTTTCTCCGGCATCATTCATGTGCCGATGCAGTTCGGCAATGCGTTCATCACCTCGATGTATCGATCTCTGACTGCGTGGAATGCTGCGGTATATCTGGATGGCCTTTTCATAAAAACTTGCAGCGACCATATGGCTGGGTTGGTCGGATGAAGCCCGGGCGATCGCTTCTTTCACCCATCCTTCAGCCACTGCGACGGTCATTTCTGCTGATTTGGCTTCGTCACCAGACCGATCAAACCATCGGCTTGCCGCATCGAAAAACTCGCGCGAGCGATGAATGTCGCCATCTCCCTCAAAGTCAACAGCCAGCGTATTCAGCTTCTGCGCAATGACTGACGAATGTGTTCGACCAAAGCCATTGGAATCCAATAGATCAGCCAGCCACAGCCCAAGAAAACCACTTTCCTTAGTTGCAGTATTGAAGGCGTCAAAAACGGCTGCTTCCATCTCGGTCAAGCGTGTTCCTGAGCCAGCTCTCAACATGCGCGCCAAGCTGATAGCGCGCTCCCAGCACTCGTGGCCACCACGAACCCACGTTTCAGTATCCAATGGGATCTGCCGGTACGCGTCGATCGCCGCAAGCGCAAACTGGACGTTTCGTGGACGCTGCTTCAGCCAAACGAGGTCAGCTATTCGTGCCTTCAACCATGCATCATCGATTGCATCGACAATCTCGGCATAAAACGCGATGTCTGATTCTGATAGATCGTCAGGAATCACCGAACGCCGCCCCTCCATCACCATGAATGGCTTAAAGGGCTCATTGAGGCTTTTCGGCGACAACATCATGGAGCAGGCATCCGCAAGCAACCACAGTGCCTTTCCGTGTGAAAGGCGATTGTCTTCCGATGCTTTGCGAGCGGCGCTGGAGAACGCCTGCCACATTGCGGAATAGCCCTCGCGCTCTATTTCGGCCAGTGAGCTTTTCCAGTCGCACTCTACGAAATCTTGCGCCGTGACGATGAGGTCGATGGCATAACGGCGGTCGGTCATGCATTCGCTCCGTCAAATAGGTCGCTGATAGGCACTGACGAAGTACGCCTTCCTTTGCGCTCTGGTTTTTTACCACCTCTAGCGGAATCGCTTGCTAGGGAGCTTTGAGCAGCCTCTTCTTTGTGGCGTTGAAGATTCAAGTCGGCAAGGCGATGAAGAATCTCAATGCGCGCGGGCTCGGATATTGTGTAACGAAGGTTCCGACCGGCAGGAAGATAATCAACATGGTGAAAGCCGTGATTGAGTTCAATATCGGACCAACCATAGGCGTCCAATACGCACATATCCAGATCAGCAATGCAAGAGCGCAACCCCTGAATATCAGAGTCATTGCAATCTGAATCGTGAAGTGCATTGGAAAGACGAGTTAAACCCCAATCACGCTTAGTGAGGATACTTTTCCGTCTCTCATTGAAGGAACGCCCAGCAAATCGTAGCCGCTCAAAATCATCGGGCTTCGGGAAAGGAAATGTCGCCAGACACATCGTTGGGCTGTAGCGGAGGTCGGATTTCATTTTCCCCCCGTGCTGCCACGCAAATGCGAAATGAATGCTGCTCTGAAGTACCGCAAAAATGCCAAAATCATCTGACGCGATAACAATAAGCGCGCAGTCAAAAACTTGATTCGGATTCACGAATGTGAATGCATTTGTGCTACTAACCCTCGCGATGACCAGAACCTCCTTTAGCGCAGTCTTCGTCGCTCCACCCCGAAAGTTCTCACTCCTTCCAATTGCATCATGCAATCCTTTTGGATTGGCCTCGTAAATCCACCATTTCGCAGCAAGCTTTGGCTTCGTGTTTTGCAGTGTCGCTCGATACGGTTTTACCCGGTCAGCCACAATTTGGAAGGCATCGCTGTATTTTGAAGCGACATCTTCATTCCAGTCCCAAAAGTTAATTGCAAAGCGGCTCGCGGATTGCGAGGGATTGGAGTTGAGATCTTTTCCCGTTAGAAATGGATAAAGAACTTTATAGTGATCTGGAGATTTTGTTAATAAGCTCTCAGCTTCGGCTCTTGAAATAAAGAATCCATCTCCGTTGGGAATGGCCCCATAAAATGCGACGCCCTGATTCTCTAGCAGGGATACTGGTTGCCAGTTCGTATCTGGCGTCAGAAATGATGAGATGCCATTAACGTACTTCCCATCAAGAATGAATGCACCTTCCCACTTTCGCTTCGAGAGTGACACGCGGCAAATAAAAACATTCGCAGCGCCAGGCCACTTTGATTTTGATGTGGCCGAAAAAATACACCCCCCAGCAGAACTGATGCTTTCTAGGGCGGCAAGTCTGGTCTCACCCTCAGCAATAGAGGATGTTGCAAGCATCCCCAGCGCCCCATTGCTATTCAGAAGAGTAAAAGCACAATGGAAAAAATGGGAGCAAATATCGACGTTTTTTGTGGCGGCAGGATTGGTTAAAACCAAGAATGAGTTGTAGGAAGTGCCACAACTTGTGCTTACGTTTTTCCCAAAGGCAAATGGGGGATTGCCAATAAAGGCGTCGAACCCCCAGTTGATTCCAGAAAAAACTTCTGGAAACTCGAGTGGCCAATGAAACGGCTTCCGTATTGGCTTTCCTTCTGGCAGATCAAAAGCAAGCCTAGCGCTTGCTCGAATTGCTATTGTTCGGAATGCCGCTTCATCGCCGCTGATCGCTTGCCCTGCATGAATGGCAAGTGACGAAAGTCCATTTTCCAAGGCGTAGCCATTGCCGACAGCTGCAAGTACCTCGCCGATCAGCGCATCAGCTATCCGTTCTGCTATTTCTAGCTTCTGTCTCGCACTTGCGTCCAATTGCGCCATGGCCTCGACATCATGAATATCGCGAATGGGCATGGCACGCAGCTGCTGCCGCAACATGATCGCTTCTTGCACCGCGCGCTCAATGTTCTGCCCGAACAAACGTTGCTGACCTTTTCCGGTGGGCATCATCGAAAGCTCAGTGAGCTGATTTAACCGGTGAATGCCCAGCAGGCTGTCACCACAACGCAGGTTGTGGTCGAGAAAGCCAAATGGGCGTCCCTTGGCCAGCGTCACCAGCCAGATCGAGAGCTTGGCGAGTTCGACGGCCAACGGGTTTAAGTCGACGCCGTACAGACAACGCTCAGCAATCAGACGGCGCGCAATCACCGTGCGGGCTTCGCTGTCGCGGGGCAGCGGTTCCTTGGCAACTCCTGCTTCCAAAACCTCACCATCCACGCTCACGGTTTTACCCATGGCTTCGACTTGCGACCATGCCTCGACGAGGCGATCCGACAGCCAGCGGCAGGCTTGCACTAGGAAGGCACCCGAGCCCATGGCCGGGTCGCAAATCTTGAGGTCGAGCAGTTCAGCGGGAGATTTCAGTGCCCATTGTTCGCGCGGCGTTCCCTCTGCCGGGCCGACATAGGCCACCGACGTGAGCGTCTCGGCCACGATCGCTTCGGTCAGGGATTTCGGGGTGTAGTGGGTGCCGGTTTCGCGCCGGTCAGAACCGGTGGTAACGATGAAGGCTCCGGCGGGATAGACCAACGGATAGCCCCATGGATCGGTGCGCAGCAGATGGGCATAGGGTTTGACGCGGTCGCGCAGCTTGGTGTCGCCTTGGCAAGCCGTCAGCAGGCGGTCGACCAATGTGTCGTCGACAGGTTTGGCCAGATCATTGCGCACCCGGCTTGCAGAACTGCCGGAGCGTTCTTGCAGCAACTCGGCCAGTCGTACAGCACCATCCAAGCGCGCCGAATCCAGCTCGGCCAATTTGATCCATGGCGTCTTGGCGCTCTTGGTGGCATCCAGTTCCAACGTGACTTCGTCGGTGCGCTTGACGGTACGTTCGAGCAGACCCTCGTACACATAACCGATCTGTTCGACGTCCAGCGCGCGATAGGACAGCGTGCGGCCTTGGAATTGCTGGATGGCCTCAAGTAACAGCAGCACGGTGCGGTTGTCGATGGGCAGCGGCTTGGCTGCATTGATGCGCCAGTTGGAGCCCTTGGTCCGACCTTCGAGGAAGGGGAAGCGGTCCGGATCAAACAGCGAGCCGCCCAAGGCGGGCAGTCGCAAATTTTCGTGCTCAATGCCACCGAACACGGCGCGGAAGATCGCCAGCAGGCGAGACCAGGCATCCCAGCGGCGCTCCAGAATTTCCTCGGACTCCTTGCGCAACTGCATTCGCAAGGTGGAGAGCGCATAGTTAGCCTCGTAGCGTTCGTCGCCCATCAGCAGCAGGCCACGCTCTTCGGCGGAGAGCAGGAACACCAAGCGCATCATCACCGTCAGCGCGGCCTCATACAGCTCGGGTTCTTTGACGTCGTGCAGGAGCTCTCGATTGCGGTCCTGGTCGGCTTTGTCGAGTGTCTGAATCAATACTTCGACGGCGCGGCGCACTTGCTCGCCAAGGGCGTCGGTGACTTCGTCCTGGAACTTCAGGGAGCGATCGAACAAGGCGGGCAGTTGTTCGGTTTCGTCGACGAAGAAACGACGAATACCGAGCAGGTGCACGAAGGCCTGCAGCGTGATGGGTTCTTGGCTCCAGATGCGGGCATACCAACTGGCAAAGGTGGTGACTGCACCCACCGGGGCATCCACCAGCATCCAACGCTCGCCGTTGGTCACCAGCCCGAGCCGACAACCCAATGAACGGCACAATTGCACCATGCGATCGGCGGGTGTGGCGGCCCAGCCGTCTTGCTTCAGGGTGGTATCGAGATCGACATCCTGCGCATAGGTCTGGATCAGCAGCAGTGGCTTGTTGGAACGTTGCTCATCGACCACGGCAAGAGCAGGCGAAAGCGTCACACCGTGTTCGGGCAAGTTGGCCTGCAGATTGGCGATGCACCAGTCGGCGCGCTTGAGAACGTCGCCTTTGCCGTCTTCATCAAGCTCAAGGCCACGCGACAGAACTTCGTCGATCCAGGCCACGTGTAACTCGGCGAATTGCGCGTCTTCCAGCTCCAGCGCTTCGCGCCATTCCTCGTAGGCTTGGCGCAGACGTTTGCGCTTGGTGGCATCCAGCTCTTCCAGCCCTTGCGGAAAGGCTTCCTTGAGAACGGGAACTGCGAGGAAGGGGCCGGAGATCTCAATCAGCGACAGCCAATCATCATGCACGCTGGGAGCACTCATGCGGCACCTCCCTGAACGGCAGATGCAGGCACCAGAAAGATCACGGCGACCGGGAAGGTGCGGTCGTTGAGTTTGGCGTAACGGGTTTCGATGGCTTCAGCCTCCTGCTGGCGCTCGGCCGGAATGCGGGCAAGACGCGCCTCCAGTGCGGCGGTGTCGCGCCTGAGCTGTGTTCGTTCGTCTTCAGTGAACAGGGAAAGCTGCGCCGGTTGCTGGTCTTTTTTCAGTTCAAGCTGAATGGCCTTCTCAAGCTCATCAAGCACGGAGCCAATGTCGGCGACTTCCTGCAGCTTGCGGGATTGCAGGGTGTTGGTCAGGAACTTGAGCCGGTCTTTTGAACGGGCGTCTATCGCTTGCAAGATGGCGCTCTGCGCACGGTCGTAGCGGACGCGGATGGCATCAAACAGAGAGTCTGCGGCGGTCAGCGACTTGGCTTGATCCAGCCACTGCTGGACTTTGGTGACGCCTTCTTCGCGGCGGAATGCTTTGTCGCCCAGATAACCACCGGCTACAGTCAGTTCTTCGTGAAGGCGATGATGATTGCCGCCAGTGACGACCAGCCGCGAGATGACAACCACGGCAGGCCCGTCGATCAGGGCGTCTGGCACTGAACGCACGGTGACGCGATGCAACTTCTTCACATCGTCTTGCGCCCAGACCTCGGCGCGCAGCAAGCGCAGGCACATCTGCACCAGTCGGTGGTTCAGGTGAACCAGCACCACATCGTCACGCCCGGTGGCGACGGCGTGATCGAAGGTGATAGGCCGGATTTGCAGTGTGTGGGGGTGGCGCAGCCCCTCAAGGCAACGCGCCCACGAGCCCGACAGTGCAGGCATCTTGAATACGGTGCCTGCCGGGGTATCAGCCAAGGCAAAGGGCTCAAGCGGCGGACGGCCTGCCAACACAAGACCCGTCTTGACCGCCATGAGGATGTGCTCTGGCGTGAGATGGAAATCCTGCTGTGTGGTGAGAAGCCGTTCATGCAGCTTGGCGACCCTGTCTTTCAGTTCGCGCTCGGCGCGCACGAAGCGTCTGGCCTTGGCGATCTTGGCTTCAGCAAGACGGGTGTCGAGGTCTTTGAGTGAGCCTTCGATCAGCCCTGACATCTGCGGCGCAATGACTGGGTTGACGCTACCCATGTCTGCACGCATGGATTCGAGCTTTCGCAGCGCACGGATGATGTCATCGCCGTGACCGCCAATTGTTGCTTTGCCTTGTTCTCCGCCATCGACGGGGTGCCAGATCAAGACTTCCTTCTGGCGCTGGCCATGCCGGTCGATACGACCGTTGCGCTGCTCCATTACATTGGGGTTGTAAGGGATCTCCAGATGAATGAGGCAGTTACAGTGGTTCTGCAAGTCGATACCTTCGGATGCGGCATCGGTGGCCAGCAGGATTCGCACCGCTGAATCCTTGGGCGAGGTCTGGAAGGCCGCTTTGACCTTCTCGCGTTCATCCTGCGGCATGCCGCCATGAAGGATGGCCAGTCGATCGCCACCCAAATCGTGGCTGGCGAGGATCTCATGCATCCACTGGTGAGTTGTGCGGTATTCGGTGAACAAGATGACTCGGCGATCATTCCACTGACCGTCGGTTTTGAGGTTGACCTTGAGCCAATCGAGGATGGCCTTGGCTTTGGCATCGACCTGGTTCTTGGCCGTCTGTGCCCACGACCGCAGCTCGTTCAGCATTTGCTGCTGCTCTGCCGTCAGCGGCTGCGCGCGACGTGAGGCCTCTTCGACGGCCTCGGACTGGGCGTTTTCGACCTCCTGGTCGTTGGCGTAGTCCTCTTCGACCCGCAGGATGGCTTTGCGCAAAATGCGGTCGGCCATCGCATCCTTCTCTTTGCGCTGGCTACCATTGGCCAGGCTGGCAATGTGTTTCTCAAGGGTGGATGCAAACGCGGCGGGTGAAGAGAAGAGCCGCTTCTTGAGCAACTGGTTGACGAACGACGTGCCGAAGCCATTCCCGACCTTCTCAGCATCTTGCTCGCGGCTCGCGCAGTAGTCGTTCAGCTTTTCGTGAATAGCGCGCTCTTGTGGGGAGTACGAGGCCGGCAGCGCTTGCAACTTGCGTTGTGCATAGAGCGGGTTACCTTTCGCATCGACTAAGTCGCTTTTAAGGCGACGGATCATTACCTGACCCAACTGCTTTTCATCGGGCAGGATGTTTCGAGCAAAACGCTGGTCGTCCAGCAACTCTAGAAGCGAAGTGAATGATTCGGTGTAGCCGTTGTGAGGGGTGGCCGTCAGAAACAGTCGATGCTGGAAGTGTGGACTGATGGAACGGATGAAGCGTGTGCGCTGGCTCTCAAGCGCGTAGTTCGCACCGGCAGCCGGAGCGATGTTGTGTGCTTCATCGACGACCAGCATGTCGAACTTGCGCGGGTAGCTGGTGTGTGCGGGCAGGACGTCGCGCATGGCGCGCAGTCCTTCGCCGCTCTTGACCCAGTCCATGGACGCGATCAATCGTGGATGTGAAGTCCATGGGTTGGCATGGATGCCACGATCACGTCGCAACTGCTTGATGTAGGCAGTGTCAACAACCCTGAAATCAAGGCCAAACTTTTCCAGCATCTCGACACGCCACTTTTCTTGTAGCGATGCGGGACAGATAATCAGGACGGTGCGAGCACGGTGCCGCAGCATCATCTCCTGGATGACTAGACCGGCCTCAATGGTCTTGCCCAAGCCGACGTCATCGGCGATGAGCAGATTGACGCGGGCCATATCGATGGCGCGTACCAGCGGATCAAGCTGGAAGTCCTCAATGCTGACGCCGCTGCGGAAAGGAGCCTGCAGAAAACCTCGGTCGGCATTGGTGGCAGCACCCCAGCGAACCGCATCAAGAAAAGCGTCGAGGGTGTTGGAGTCATCCTGGCCAGTAATTGACGGCAGACCTGCGCGCTCAATGATTTGCGCGCCGGGCTCAATCTCCCAAATGACCTCAAGCTCCTCACCTAGGCCATCCTCGTCGATGGATGAAAGGGTCACCGCATTTTGTTGCGCAGTGGTTAATGTCAGCTTGGATGTGGAGACTTCTGCAACGACCCATTGGCGCCGCCTGACCTCGACCAACTGACCTGGCTCTGGACGAGCTCGGTAAACGTCAAATTCACTTGTTATAAAAGTATCCATGCGGATTTCCGCCCCCCAATATTTTTCTAAAGTAGCGAATTGCCATTTTGACTGACTGACTCTGCTATTGAGCCGAACTGACGAATGATTTTCGAGCTAATGGATGCATGAAAGAGAGGCATCCTCGGCCATAGAAGATCTTATGAATCAGCGATGAGCAGATTCTTCCAGGACTGAGCGATACGGTGCAATTGAGGATGGCAATAGAGGTCCATCACCGCGGCTCCGATGACACAAAAACTTACACCCGGCACACGAAGTTCGGTCGGCTTGAGAAAGATGAATTCAAAGAGTACGAGGCACAGTACGCATTGACCTCCCAGCTAAGGAATACTCACGGCGAATCGTGGTCTGGTCAATGCAAAACAGCATGACCTCGCAATTTTTGGCCGTCGCTCTGATGATGGCGGTGTGGCGCCGGTGTAAACCCGCACCTGAAGCCATTCTCCAGAGATTAGATGCACCTCACACCAAATTTGGTGACCGGTCACCAAGTCCACCTTCCCATTTTGGAGACTGCTTTCCGCACCTTTAGGTGCGGAAAGCAGTCTCCAAAAGCAGGAACCCGGGCATAAAACCGAGGAAAGAAAGCACCCATGCAACTCTCCCATAAAGCCATGCCACCCGCGCCTGCTCCTGGAAACCCTCGATTTCCCCGCGCTTGAACCGGACCCCGGCGTGCCGCCATAAAGGCGGACACCGCGGGGTCACCCAAGGGGTGCGCAAAAGGGCCTGCAGCAGTCCCAGGCGTGCCAGCGGCAGGTCGACAGCCATACGCCTCCGCCTGAGTAGCTTTTTCCCAGTGCTTCGGGGTGGGAAATCGATTCCCGAGGGATGCCCCTGCACACAGCCCAACACCCTCCCAGCGCGAGGGAGAGATGGGCGCCCAGCAAAAGGCCTTGATCGATTGATAGTTCAAATCTAAAAATGAAATCCAATAAACATCACCTATATCGATTCAATGCTGTTCTTCAGAATGTTGATCTGATCAACATTTTTTCTCCGCTCGTTAAAAAAGGTGTCAATAACACAAATATCGGCAAAATCCGTCAATTCAACAAAAATATTTCATTCCGGAATACAGTCAACTCATGCAGCAATGACGCGGCAGCAAATCGGAGATTGACATGAGCCACACCACAAAAAACATCCCCACCCCAGCCCCAGAGCCGGCACCCAGCCTGATTGAGCGCATCTGTGCTCTGAAGGTCGATGGCATCGCCAAGCCCCTGGGCGAGGCGCTACTACTGGCAACAGAGGGGAACCGCACTGCGAAAAAAGCACTGAAGCGTGATGGCATTGAAATCCTCAAGGGCGGCGGCGTGCTGATCCGCCTGGACGTAAATCCCTACATCGGCGAACAGTCCTGATACCCGGACCGACCATGATCCTCCAGCTTTTCCACCCCCCAACCCCCGCAAATAAACTGCGCTCAAAGTCCTGACATGGCCACCCGCTACATCCCGGACCTCGAGTCCCACCTCCGCCACTACATCAAAAGCCTCACCGCCGCCTACATCGTGGGCGAGCCAGGCGACCAGCGCATTGCCTTCCTCGATCTGCCATCGGCCCCCCTCCCCGGCGAAAGCGGGCCCTACACCGCTATCGTCCACCCGGCCTTCACCCGCAGCGCACACACGTCCTTCACCCAGCGGGACATCATCACGAAATTCATCGACATCCGCGATGGCGACATCGAACGCGAAGCCGCTTTCCACCTGCACCACTCGAAATCGTCCAATAACCCCGACTACGCAGCCGGAGCCCAAGCACTTTACGCCGCCGCCCCAAAGATGAACGCGATCATGATGCGGATTCGCCGCAAGTGGCACAAAGACGATTTCAATCGCGACATCGTCACTTCCCCGACTCCGACAACCTCGACACCGTAATGCCCCCTGCCCCACGTGGCCGAATGAAGAATGCGATTTATGCTTGATACCAGCAAAAATGTCGTGACACTTGAAAATATGTTGCACTACATTACATGCACAGCAATCAAAGAAAGTGCACATGGCAACAAAACCCGTACTGACAAGCGACCTCAAGATGGTGATCTACGGTCAAGGATCAACAGAAAATCGTGGTGCGACTCTGCTGCGCATGTCCGATCGACTTCGGGAGGAGCTTGCGGAAGTGGCGCAGGGTCCTTTGTACCTGCTTATCGAGGTCGCGATCAGGCGGATGATCGACGACTTGAAAAGCAAGCCGGCGGGCCAGGTGCAAATAATCGATGCGGCGACCATCGTGGCCGAGCCGTCACACGGCGCGGCGCCAAAGCGGGCAACGCGGGAACGCAAGCCAAAGGAAAAGGCCGCCAAGGCCTGAACAACACGGGGGTCGGCCGATGACTGACCTGACCCGTCAGCAGCTGTGCGCCGCACTGGGGATCAGCGAGTCCCACGTCAAGCGCCTGGAAAATTTGGGTCTGCCGTACACACCAGTGGGGGTCAGATCCAAGCGATATGACCTGGCCGAATGCAAGGCCTTCCTTCGAGGGAATCAATGTCAGTTTACACAGACAAAAACGGGCGATACCACGCCTCGATTATGCGGGACGGCAAGCGCGTACATCGCACACTCCCGGCAGGTGCGACGGCGCGCGACGCCAAGCTAGTAGAGGCCCAGCTGCTGAAAGCAGTGGCCGAAAGTCCAAAAGAATCACGCAAGGTGGGCATCCCTGGCGACCCACCCTTGACCGAGGTCATGGCTCTGTATGTGCAGCACGCCAAGGGCCTCAAAGACTCCTCCACCGCACTCCATCACGCCGCACGCTTTGGCCCTTGGGCCGAGAAATACAAGGCCAGCCAGGCCGGCCGCGCGGCACTGCACTTCACGAACGACTGCAGGGAAAAATACGCAGCTGCCACGATCAACTGGAGCCTTTCAACCCTGAAAAAAGGGCTGAAATTGGCCAAAAAGGCTGAACTCGCGAGTCACAACTACGCCGACGAAGTAGAGTTGCTCAAGGTGGCCAACATTCAGACGACCTCAATCTCCCTGGAACAGCTCGAAACACTGGCATCCCACTGCAGTGATGCAGTCAAGGCAGCAGTTTTCATAGCAATTTACACAGGATGCCGACGAGGTGAGATCGTCAAAATGCGGCCTGAGCACATCGACCGGGCGAACCAAGAGATCGAGATTCACTACACCGGCACGAAGACCAGCAAAACCCGCACGATCCCGATCGTGGCGCCCCTTGCACCCTGGCTGGACAAACTGCCTTTGGGCATCGGCGCGGAAGGGATCAAGTCGGGCTTCACGCGTGCGCGGGTAGCCGCAGGCATGCCCTGGCTGAATTTCAAGGATCTGCGACGCAGCTGTGCCAAGATCCTGATTAAAAGCGACGTTGAGCTGTATGTTGTGAGCAAACTACTGGGGCATTCGACTGTCGTCGTAACTCAGCAGCGCTATGGCCATCTGGAGACCGGCCGCATCAAAGATGGGCTGGACAAGGCCTTCAAGTGAGAAAGTTGGTGGGCGATGCAAGTTTCGAACTTGCGACCCCCACAGTGTGAATGTGGTGCTCTACCCCTGAGCTAATCGCCCAACTTCTCATTTCCCGATTACACCAAGGACTTACACCAGATGATGCAACCCATTGATTCTAAAGGATATTTACTGCAGTGTGAATGCAGTGCTCTACCCCTGAGCTAATCGCCCTTGAAACTTTGATCCCGTATCAAGGAAGCCTCAAATTATATACCATTTTTTCAGGCCGAAAGCTTCCAGACCGTTTTTCCTCCACTGGACTTGTCGAGCTGGTTCAAAACATCATCGTGGGCCGCGAGCTCTTGGGCATTGGCTTCCAAAACCGGGAGCTGTATGCCGCTCAAGTCCAACTGCTCCACCACCAGCCCCGGCTCGGGTGAGTCCGAGCTGTCCATCAGCAAGGCGTCCTGCCCCCGGGTCATGTTGATATAGACGTCCGCCAGTAGCTCGGCATCCAGCAGAGCGCCGTGCAGTGTGCGGCCGGAGTTGTCGACCTCCAGGCGATCACACAGCGCATCGAGGCTGTTGCGCTTACCGGGGAACATCTCCTTGGCCATGACCAAGGTGTCGAGCACATGGCTGACGAAGTTCTTGAATGGCTTGCGACCGGAACGCTTCAGCTCCATGTCGAGGAACGAGAGGTCAAACGGTGCGTTGTGGATGATGATTTCCGCACCATCCACATAGTCGACCAAGTCTTGCGCAATCTCTTCAAAGCGGGGCTTGTCGCTCAGAAACTGCGTGGTCAAGCCGTGCACCCGGAGCGCTCCCTCATCGCTGTCGCGACCGGGGTTCAAGTAGAAATGCAGGTTGTTGCCCGTGAGCTTGCGGTTGACCAGCTCTACGCAGCCAATTTCCACCATGCGGTCCGGATGGTCGGGATGGTTGGCATAGAAACCCGTGGTTTCAGTGTCGAGCACGATCTGGCGCATGGCTTGCCTCAGTGGTTTTCGCGAGCGTGGTTGATGGAGTACTTGGGGATCTGAACCACAATGTCTTGCTGAGCCAAATAGGCTTGACAGCTCAGGCGGGACTGAGGCTCCAGACCCCAGGCGCGGTCCAGCAGGTCTTCCTCGGTTTCCTCGGCTGCATTCAGGCTCTGCAAGCCTTCGCGCACGATCACATGGCACGTGGTGCACGCGCAGCTCATGTCGCAGGCGTGTTCAATTTGAATGCCATTTTCCAGCAAGGCTTCGCAAATCGACGTACCTGCGGCCGCTTTCAGCTCGACGCCCTCCGGGCAGTATTCGGGATGCGGCAGTATTTTGATAACGGGCATATTCAGTTCACTTCAAAGGGATTCAATGCTCTTGCCAGCCAGCGCTTGCGAAATTCCTTTGTTCATCCGCATTGCGGCAAAGGGCTCGGTCGCGGTTGCAAGACTCTTGATTGCAGCCTCAATAAGGGCGGGGTCGGTCATCAACGCGGCAGCGGCCAATGCTTCCACCGCACTATCAATCTGGGTGCGCTCAGGCGCATCGAGGAGCTCGCCATCCGCTTCGAGGGCGCTGCGAGTTGCCAGAGTCAAGCGATCAGCGTCCACCCGGGCCTCGACCAGTGCACGGGCACGCATATCGGCCTCTGCGGTCGTGAAGCTTTCTTTGAGCATCGCGGCAATTTGTTCGTCGCTCAGTCCATAAGAAGGCTTGACATCAATCCGCGCCTCTACGCCGCTGACCTGCTCTTTGGCCGCCACCATCAAAAGACCATCAGCATCCACCGTGAACGTCACGCGAATCCGGGCGGCACCAGCCGCCATAGGTGGAATTCCGCGCAGCTCAAAGCGGGCCAAGCTACGGCAATCCGCCACCAGGTCACGCTCGCCCTGCACCACATGCAAGGCCAGAGCAGTTTGACCGTCTTTGTACGTCGTGAAGTCCTGTGCCATCGCAGTCGGAATCGTCTGGTTCCGCGGCACGATGCGCTCTACCAACCCGCCCATGGTCTCCACGCCCAACGACAGCGGAATCACGTCCAGCAACAACAAGTCTCCACCGGGGTTGTTGCCAGCCAACTGGTTGGCCTGTATGGCAGCACCGAGGGCTACCACCTCATCAGGATTCAAGTTGGTCAGCGGCTCGCGCCCGAAGTACTGATGCACCGCTTGCTGTACCTGAGGCAT
Organism: Rhodoferax sp.; assembly: GCF_013297935.1. Classification (GTDB taxonomy): domain Bacteria; phylum Pseudomonadota; class Gammaproteobacteria; order Burkholderiales; family Burkholderiaceae_C; genus Allorhodoferax. The sequence continues at coordinate 88,921 of NZ_JAAFIX010000002.1, forward strand.
GCGGGTGGAGCCACCCACCATCACCACGCCCTGAATCTCATCTTTGCTGAGGGAGGCATCGCGCAATGCTTTGCGCACGGCCTGCAAGGTGCGCGCAGTCAGGCCGGCAGTGGCGGTTTCAAAGTCCTCACGCCGTACACCCATGTCGATGGAGCCGGTAGAAAGATCGATCTCAACGCTGGCAATCTCTTCGTTGGAGAGCGCTTCTTTACAGGCGCGCGCGCCCGCCATCAGCACAGCCTGGTCTTCCGGCATCGGTGCCGCGAGCCCCGCGGACTCCAGCAGCCAATCGGCCAGCGCCCGATCGTAGTCATCGCCACCCAAGGCAGAATCTCCACCTGTGGCGAGCACTTCAAAGACGCCCTGCGACAGCCGCAGGATCGATATGTCAAACGTACCGCCGCCCAAGTCGTAAATGGCGTAAACACCTTCCGAGGCGTTGTCCAGGCCATAGGCAATCGCGGCAGCTGTCGGCTCATTAATCAGGCGCAGCACATTCAGGCCAGCCAGCTGGGCCGCATCTTTGGTGGCCTGACGCTGTGCATCGTCGAAATAGGCCGGGACCGTGATCACCGCGCCGTAAATGTCGTCGTTAAAGCTGTCCTCTGCGCGGAACCTCAGCGTCGCCAAGATCTCTGCACTCACCTCTACCGGACTTTTCACGCCCGCGATAGTTCGGATTTTGGCCATGCCGGGCTCGTCCACCAAGGCATAAGGCAGCTTGCTGGGATGCGCTACATCCCCCACGCCCCGCCCCATCAATCGCTTGACGGATGCAATAGTGTTGCCCGGGTCTGCCGTTTGATTCGCCAGCGCGTCAAAGCCGATCTGGCGACGGTCCGCATCGAGGTACCGCACCACACTGGGCAGCACGACGCGACCTTGCGCATCCGGAAGGCATTCTGCGACACCGCTGCGCACCGCCGCAACTAAGGAATGGGTGGTGCCCAGATCGATTCCGATGGCGATACGGCGCTCATGGGGATTGGGGGATTGGCCGGGTTCTGAAATTTGCAAAAGCGCCATGAAATCTCACACTACTCAAATTGATCTAAACGCTGGTGCAGGTCAAGTGCAAACTTGTCTATAAACATCAGAGCTCGTACGGTGCTTACCGCCGCCTGGAAGTCAACACGCTCATCCAACGCAGCCTCGCATTCCCGCAACAACTGCCGCCGGGCGCTCTGCACTTCGTCTAACAAAGACTCCACGTCACCGGCCGTGTTGGCATCATCCAGAGCCTCACGCCACTCCATTTGCTGCATCAAAAATGCGGGAGGCATCGCGGTGTTGCTGTGGGCCTGAATCGGGTGACCCGCAAGCTCACAAAGGTACGCTGCCCGCTTCAGGGGGTCTTTGAGGCGCTCGTAGGCCTCGTTGATCCTCACCGACCACTGCAAAGCCACCCGCTGAGCGGCTATGCCATGGGACGCAAACTTATCCGGGTGCGCTTCTTTCTGCAGATTTTTCCAACGCGCATCTATCGCTGCGCGGTCCTGCGAAAACCCCCTCGTTAAGCCGAAGAGGGCAAAGTCGTCATCCTGCAGGTTCACACGCGGAACGACTCACCGCAACCGCACTTGTCGCGCTCGTTGGGATTGTTGAAACGAAAGCCTTCGTTCAAACCCTCACGCACGAAGTCCAACTGGGTGCCATCGATGTAGGCAAAGCTCTTGGGGTCCACCAGGACCTTGACACCATGGCCTTCGAAGACGATGTCTTCCGGTGCCAACTCATCAACGTATTCCAACTGGTACGCCAGTCCGGAGCAGCCGGTAGTCTTTACACCCAGCCGCACGCCCACGCCCTTACCACGCTTGGTCAGGTAGCGGGTCACGTGCCGCGCAGCTGCTTCTGTCAGGGTGACGGCCATATCAGTTCAGGTGCTTTTTCTTGTAGTCGTCCACCGCGGCTTTGATGGCATCTTCCGCCAGGATAGAGCAGTGGATCTTGACAGGAGGGAGTGCCAATTCCTCAGCGATCTGGCTGTTTTTCAAAGCTGCTGCTTCGTCCAGCGTCTTGCCCTTCACCCACTCGGTGACGAGCGAGCTCGATGCAATGGCGGAGCCACAGCCGTAGGTCTTGAAACGCGCGTCTTCGATCACACCCGTTTCGGCGTTGACCTTGATCTGGAGTTTCATGACGTCACCGCAAGCGGGCGCACCCACCATGCCGGTGCCAACGGTGTCATCACCTTTGTCAAAGGAGCCCACATTGCGGGGGTTTTCGTAGTGGTCAACAACTTTGTCTGAATATGCCATTTGCTTTACCTCTTAACTTTGATCAGTGCGCCGCCCACTGGATCGTGGACAGGTCAATGCCTTCTTTGTACATGTCCCACAGCGGGCTCAAATCGCGCAGCTTGGCCACGTTTTGCTTGATCGTGTCCACGGCGTAGTCGATATCGGCTTCTGTCGTCCAGCGACCGATCGTCATGCGCAGGCTGCTGTGGGCCAACTCATCACTCCGCCCCAAGGCACGCAAGACATAGCTAGGCTCCAGAGAAGCAGACGTGCAGGCCGAACCGCTCGAAACCGCCAGGCCCTTGATACCCATGATCAAGGACTCGCCTTCCACATAGTTGAAGCTCATGTTCAGGTTATGGGGCACGCGCTTTTCTTTGTGGCCATTGATAAACACTTGCTCAATGCCTTCCAGACCCGCCAACATGCGGTCATGCAAGGCCTTGATGCGGACGTTTTCAACGTGCATTTCTTCTTTGGCAATGCGGTAGGCCTCGCCCATGCCCACGATCTGGTGGGTAGGCAATGTACCGCTGCGCATGCCACGCTCGTGCCCGCCACCGTGCATCTGCGCTTCGAGGCGGATACGGGGTTTGCGACGCACAAACAACGCGCCAATGCCCTTGGGACCATAGGTTTTGTGAGAGGTCAGGCTCATCAAATCAATCGGCAACTGGGCCATATCGATATCCACCCGGCCGGTAGCTTGCGCTGCATCCACGTGGAAGATGACGCCTTTTTCACGGCAAGCATTGCCCAGGGCCACCACATCCTGAATCACACCGATTTCATTGTTCACGAACATCACGCTGGCCAGGATGGTGTCCGGGCGGATCGCGGCCTTGAAGGTGTCGAGATTCACAAGACCATCGTCCTGCACATCCAGATACGTCACTTCAAAACCCTGGCGCTCCAACTCGCGACAGGTATCCAGCACCGCCTTGTGCTCGGTTTTCACCGTGATGATGTGCTTGCCTTTGGACTTGTAGAACTGGGCCGCACCCTTGATCGCCAGGTTGTTGGACTCGGTGGCACCGGAAGTCCAGACAATTTCGCGGGGGTCGGCGCCAATCAGCGCTGCGACCTGCTCGCGTGCTTTTTCTACAGCGGCCTCTGCCTCCCATCCCCACGCATGGCTGCGGGAAGCCGGATTGCCAAAATGGTTGCGCAACCAAGGGACCATGGCATCGACCACCCGCTCGTCGCAGGGATTGGTCGCGCTGTAGTCCATATAAATCGGGAAATGAGGTGTAGTGTCCATAGCTGGCTCAGTGCTGGCTGCAGTAAAAATCAGGATTTAGAAAAGGCATTGCCCAAGGCAAACACGGAGTTCGGAGCATTGATCCGAATCGGCTTGACCACCGGCATGGCCGAAATAGCGCGCTTGATGCTGGGCTTGTCTTCAATTTGCAAGCCCTTTGCAAGCTGGTCGTCCACCAGCTTTTGCAGGGTGACGGAATCCAGAAACTCCACCATACGGGTATTCAAAGAAGCCCACAGGTCGTGCGTCATGCAGCGGGCACCCTCGCCGAGGCAGTTTTCTTTGCCACTGCACTGGGTGGCGTCAATCGGCTCATCGACCGAGGTGATGATTTCTGCCACGGTGATGTCCGAAGCTTTGCGCGCAAGTGTGTAACCGCCGCCGGGCCCACGGGTGGACTCCACCAGGTCATGGCGGCGCAACTTTCCGAACAACTGCTCAAGGTAGGACAGAGAAATTTGCTGGCGCTGGCTGATTGCAGCCAAAGTTACCGGTCCCGAGCTTTGGCGCAAGCCCAGATCGATCATCGCGGTGACCGCAAAACGGCCTTTGGTGGTGAGACGCATCGCTTGCTCCTTCGGTAGGGTTGTTGACTAGCGGACTCAAGTATAGCACTCAACCCCGCGCGCTAGTCGGGTAAACAGACTGATTAGTCTATTTATCCGACTTGGTTTGTCAACTTTACAGAATCACGACGTTGTCCGTACCCGGCGCCCCGAAAGCCTGCTCTTTCAAAATGGTCAATTGGTCCCGCACCCGCGCTGCTTTTTCGAACTCGAGGTTGCGCGCGTGCTCCATCATCAACTTCTCCAAGCGCTTGATTTCGCGGGAAATGTCCTTCTCGCTCATGTCTTCCACTTGCGCTCGCTGGTGGGCATCCCGCTCCAGGCGCTCGGCTTCTTTACCGGCTTTCTCGCTGTACACACCATCAATCAAGTCGCGGACTTTCTTCACAATGGCCTTGGGCGTTATGCCGCGCTCCAGGTTGTGGGCAATCTGCTTCTTGCGGCGACGCTCCGTCTCCCCAATGGCCCGCGCCATCGAGTCCGTGATCTTGTCGGCATAAAGGATCGCTTTTCCTTCCAGGTTACGGGCCGCACGGCCAATGGTTTGGATCAGCGAGCGCTCCGAGCGCAAAAAGCCCTCCTTGTCCGCATCCAGAATCGCGACCAGAGACACCTCCGGAATATCCAGCCCCTCGCGTAGCAAGTTGATGCCGACCAGCACATCAAAGGTCCCCAGGCGCAAGTCCCGCAAAATTTCCACGCGCTCCACCGTGTCCACATCGCTATGCAGATAGCGCACCTTGACACCGTTGTCAGTCAGGTAGTCCGTTAACTGCTCTGCCATGCGCTTGGTCAGGGTCGTGATCAGTACACGTTCGTTTTTGTCTACGCGGATACGGATTTCCTGCAGTACATCGTCCACCTGGGTCCCTGCCGGCCGCACCTCCACCTCTGGATCGACCAATCCTGTAGGGCGCACCACCTGCTCCACCACCTGACCCGCGTGCTCGTTTTCCCACTGGGCCGGTGTGGCGGACACGAACACCACCTGCCGCATCTTGGTTTCGAACTCTTCAAATTTGAGCGGCCGGTTGTCCAATGCACTCGGCAAGCGAAAGCCGTACTCCACCAGCGTGGTCTTGCGCGCCCGGTCCCCGTTGTACATGCCACCGAACTGACCGATGAGCACATGGCTTTCATCCAAAAACATCATGGCGTCTTTGGGCAGGTAGTCGGTGAGGGTCGACGGCGGCTCGCCCGGCGCAGAGCCACTCAAATGGCGCGAATAGTTTTCAATCCCCTTGCAGTGCCCCACTTCACTCAGCATTTCAAGGTCAAAGCGGGTGCGCTGCTCCAAGCGCTGCGCCTCCACCAACTTGCCCATGCTGACAAACTCACTCAAGCGCCCTGCCAACTCCGTTTTGATCGTCTCCACGGCGGCTAAGACCTGGTCGCGCGGTGTCACGTAATGGCTGCTGGGGTAGACGGTAAAACGCGGAATCTTCTGGCGGATGCGGCCGGTCAGGGGGTCAAACAGCTGCAGGCTTTCGATCTCATCGTCAAACAGCTCGACCCGGATCGCCATTTCGCTGTGCTCTGCCGGAAAGATATCAATCGTGTCCCCCCGGACCCGGAACGCCCCCCGACTGAAATCCATGTCGTTGCGCTGGTATTGCATGCGCACCAACTGGGCAATCATGTCCCGCTGCCCCATGCGGTCTCCGGTGCGCAGCGTCATCACCATCTGGTGGTAACTCTCCGGCTTGCCGATACCGTAGATGGCAGACACCGTGGCCACAATCACCACGTCCCGCCGCTCAATGATGCTTTTGGTGCAACTCAGGCGCATCTGCTCAATGTGCTCATTGATCGCACTGTCTTTTTCAATGAACAAGTCGCGCTGCGGCACATAGGCCTCGGGCTGGTAGTAGTCGTAATAGCTCACGAAATACTCGACCGCGTTCTTGGGAAAGAACTCCCGGAACTCGCTGTACAGCTGGGCCGCCAGTGTTTTGTTGGGAGCAAACACAATGGCCGGGCGCCCAAGGCGGGCGATCACGTTGGCCATGGTGAAGGTCTTTCCCGACCCGGTCACGCCCAGCAGCGTTTGAAACACCTCGCCGTCCTCGACTCCGCTGACCAACTGATCGATTGCCTCGGGCTGGTCGCCGGCAGGCGGATAGGGTTGGTACAACTCAAAGGGTGAACCGGGATAGCTCACAAAAGTGCCGGTGCGCACTTCATCTGCGTCGTCGGACACTGCAGAGGTCGGCTGGGGGAAAGACATGGCGGAAGGCTCGATGACGTGAAATGGGGAACTGTAGACTAGACCGCAACCCTGCAGGACCCCACCATGTCAAAACCTTCATTTCTGGGCACTCCGCTGGCGCTGATTCAAGCGCCGATGGCCGGAGTGCAAGACCATCGCTTGGCCGCTGCCGTGTGCAACGCTGGCGCACTCGGCTCCATTCCCGCCGCCATGTTGAGTCCGCAAGCGCTCCGGCACGAACTCCAACAACTCGTCGCACTCACCGACAAGCCTTACAACGTTAATTTCTTCTGCCATATCCCGCCCGGCCCCGACGCGGCACGAGAAACTGCCTGGCACGAAGCTTTAAGCCCCTATTACGACGAGCTGGGTCTTTCCACTGCCGACATCACGCAGGGCCCGGGTCGGGCACCGTTCAGCGCTGAGAGTGCCGAGCTGTTGGAAGAATACAAACCTGCCGTCGTCAGCTTTCACTTCGGGCTGCCGGCCAAGGCGCTTCTGGCCCGGGTCAAAAGCTGGGGCAGCCTGGTCATCGCTTCCGCTACAACGACAGAAGAGGCAACGTGGCTGCAAGCGCACGGGGCAGATGCCATCATTGCCCAAGGTCTGGAAGCCGGAGGGCACCGAGGGCACTTTCTGACGGACGATTTGAGCGTGCAAATGGGCACCGTGGCGCTGCTCCCACAAATAGTGCGGGCGGTGAGCGTGCCTGTTATCGCAGCGGGCGGGGTTGCCGATGCCGCCGGCGTGGCCGCCGCCATGGCGCTCGGTGCCTCCGCAGTGCAAGTCGGGACCGCCTACATGTGCTGCCCCGAAGCCACCACCGCCACTCTGCACCGGGCCGCCCTGCAAAGCCCGCAAGCCCGGCACACAGCACTGACCACCCTCTTCACCGGTCGCCCTGCCCGAGGCATTGTCAACCGCTTGATGCGCGAATTGGGCCCATTGAACTCCGCCGCGCCGGCTTTTCCCATGGCAACTTCGGCCATTGCACCCCTGCGGGCCCGGGCGGAAAGCCAGGGCCGCACCGACTTCTCCCCGCTGTGGAGCGGTCAAAATGCCTCCGGCTGCTGCGACGCGCCGGCCGCCGACCTCACCCGTGCACTCGCACGGGGCCTGCCCGGTTAAACCTCGACAAAAAGGCACCAGCGCGGTGCCACGTAAAATAGGGAGAACCCGTAACGCAACCTGCGTTGTCGGGCATCCTCACGACATTCCAATCACAGGACTTATCCATGTCTCTCTTTACCGCCGTCGAAATGGCTCCCCGCGACCCTATTCTGGGTCTGAACGAACAATTCAACGCTGACACCAACCCCAGCAAAGTGAATTTGGGTGTGGGCGTTTATTTCGACGACAACGGCAAACTCCCCCTGTTGCAGTGCGTTCAAGCCGCTGAAAAGACCATGATGGACAAGCCCACCGCCCGTGGTTACCTGCCTATCGACGGTATTGCCGCTTACGACGCAGCCGTCAAAGCGCTGGTCTTCGGCGTTGACTCTGATGTGGTCAAGAGCGGCCGCGTGGCCACGGTGCAAGCCATTGGTGGCACCGGCGGACTGAAAATCGGCGCCGACTTCCTGAAGAAGCTCAGCCCCAACGCCACCGTGTTGATTTCCGACCCCAGCTGGGAAAACCACCGCGCCCTGTTTACCAACGCCGGTTTTAACGTCGACACCTACCCCTACTTCGACCAGAGCGCAAACGGCGGCTTGGGTGGCATCAACTTTGACGGCATGCTGGCCAAGCTCAACGCTGCCGCCGAAGGCACCATCGTCCTGTTGCACGCCTGCTGCCACAACCCGACCGGCTACGACATTACCGCCGCCCAGTGGGACCAGGTCATTGCCGCCGTGAAGGCCCGCAAGTTGACTGCATTCCTGGACATGGCCTACCAAGGCTTCGGCTACGGCATTGCCGAAGACGGCGCCGTGATCGCCAAGTTTGTGGCCGCTGAGCTCAACATTTTTGTGTCCACCAGCTTCTCCAAGAGCTTCAGCCTCTACGGTGAGCGCGTGGGCGCCCTGAGCGTGGTCGGCAGCAGCAAGGAAGAAACCGACCGCGTCCTGAGCCAGCTCAAGATCGCTATCCGCACTAACTACTCCAACCCGCCCACCCACGGCGGCGCCATTGTGGCTGCGGTGCTGAACAACGCTGAGCTGCGCGCCCAGTGGGAACAAGAATTGGGTGAGATGCGCGTGCGCATCAAAGCCATGCGCCAAAAGCTGGTCGACGGCCTGAAGGCAGCGGGTGTTACCAAAGACATGTCGTTCATCACCACCCAGATCGGCATGTTCAGCTACTCGGGACTCAGCAAAGACCAGATGGTCCGCCTGCGCTCCGAATTCGGCGTGTACGGCACCGACACCGGTCGCATGTGCGTGGCAGCCCTGAACAGCAAGAACATCGACTACGTCTGCCAGGCCATCGCCAAGGTCATCTAAGGAAAAACGCGGGGCGCAAGCCCCGCCCGGCTCGCTATCTTTTTGATAGCTGCTAGCGCATATTCCACGGGCGCATATGGAGACAATTGCATGAAAACAATAGCCTACGCGTTGGGAGCCCTGCTGGGGCTGGCGTCATCCGCCGCAGGTGCTTGGGGCAATCACACCCTGGCAGCCTACCGGGCCCTGGAAGCCATGCCCGAGGTGGCCAATGCGGCCACCGTCACGGTGGAGCCACTGGAAGTCTTTCTCAAGGCAGAAGAAAAAACTATTGAGGCGCTCCTGGCGAGTCACGAAGCGTGGGCAGCCGCCAATCTGCAAAGCTACCCCCCGCGCCCCGGAAAGCTGGCTTTTGTAGCCAACCCCGACCGCAGCGACGAAGCCCGCCGCCTCGCCTTCGCCCATGCGCTGCGGATCGCACCCAATAGCCGCTTTGCACTCTTTATCCAGCCGGACCCCAAGGTCAACGCCTCTCCGGCACCGCGACTGCCCTCGGAAGCGGTCACCACATTGCCCATGCTGGGCAACGCCAGCCAGAAGTTCCAACCCTTGCGCTCTGGCGAGCAAGTTGCACCCTTAGCGGTAGCGGCCAGCGCCGCCGATGAGCCGGACTACGGCCTAGACATCAATCTGTGGGAAGACAGCCCCTCGGAGTGGGGCAAGTTGTATGGCTTTGGCCCCTTGCCTTTCGGCAACCCCATACTCCCCTACTCGACCCAAGCCCCCTTCCACATGGGCTTCATGCATGAGAGCAAGGTGCTGTACACCGCAGCGCCATTCCTCAAACGGACCTTCCCCCAACTGCGGGTGTACCAATACTCCACCCTGGCGTCCCTGGCCTTCCGAACCGGCCACCCTTACTGGGGATGGCGCTTCACCGGTCTCGCACTGCATTATTTGCAAGACCTGACCCAGCCCTACCATGCGACCCTGGCGCCGGGGGATTCGACGCTGAAGCTATTGGCGATTAACGCCATGGCCATGGCTGGCCTTTCGGGCATGAAAAACAATATGGTGACCTTGCTCTCCAACCGGCACCTGGCCCTGGAGAAATACCAGTCTGAAGTGCTCCTCAACTCGGCGCTCGCCCGGCAAGACACCCCTGTCGACCAAGCTTTGCGCCAGATGGACAAAGACGCCAGCTATCCCGAATGGCACGACCTCTACGTCCGCAATGTGGTGTCGGCACAGGCAGCCGCCTATGGCAACCGCATTGCTAAAACCTTGACCGACAGCATGCCGGCAGGCTTTGTCTCCGACCCTGCTTACGACTTCGGCGCTAACGAAGACAAAGTGACCCTCGTCAAAGAGCTTGCCAGCGCGCAACCCGAGGCGCGCTCTAGTCTGGATGCTCTTGTCGCCGAGCTGCTGGGCAACTTCGGCGCCCACAGCCGCAACGCAATCCGCGGGATTCTCAAAGCGAGTAATCGCTAAAACAGACAACACTGCTATATTGCACTGCAACATTTCCCTGAAAGCGAGTCCCCCATGCTGTACCAGCTCTACGAAACCCAACGCTCCCTGATGGAGCCGTTTTCCGATCTGGCGTTGGCTGCTGCCAAGCTCTACAGCAACCCGCTGTCCATGGCCGGTCAAAGCCCGTTTGCCCAGCGCCTGTCTGCCAGTTACGACCTGATGCACCGTTTGGGCAAGGACTACGAAAAGCCCGAGTTCGGCCTGCGCACCATCGATGTAGACGGTGTGGACATCGCCATTCATGAGCGGGTGGAACTCTCCAAGCCTTTTTGCGAGCTGCGCCGCTTCAAGCGTTTTACCGATGACACCGCCACCCTGGAAAAAATCAAGGGCCAGCCGGTGGTACTGATCGTGGCGCCCTTGTCGGGCCACTACGCGACGCTGCTGCGCGACACGGTCAAAACCATGCTCAAAGACCACAAGGTCTACATCACTGACTGGAAAAATGCACGCCTGGTGCCCCTGGCCGACGGTGAATTCCACCTAGATGACTATGTGAACTACGTGCAGGAGTTCATTCGCCACGTGCAAGGCAAGTATGGAAACTGCCACGTGATGAGTGTGTGTCAGCCCACCGTGCCGGTGCTCGCTGCGGTGTCGCTGATGGCCAGCCGTGGCGAAACCACCCCGCTGTCCATGACCATGATGGGGGGGCCCATCGACGCCCGCAAGTCCCCCACCGCGGTGAACAACCTGGCCATGAACAAGAGCCACAGCTGGTTCGAGAACAACGTGATCTACCGGGTGCCCAGCAGCTTCCCGGGTGCAGGGCGTCGGGTCTACCCCGGCTTTTTGCAGCACACCGGCTTTGTGGCCATGAACCCCGACCACCATGCGAAGAGTCATTACGACTACTTCAAAGACTTGATGAAGGGCGACGATGCTTCCGCCGACGCCCACCGCAAGTTTTACGACGAGTACAACGCCGTGCTCGACATGGACGCCGACTACTACCTGGAGACCATCCGCGTAGTGTTTCAAGACTTTGCGCTGGTCAGCGGCACCTGGGATGTGCGAAGCGAAAAGGGCAAGATCGAACGGGTCAAGCCCTCAGACATCACCACCACGGCACTCTTGTCGGTGGAAGGCGAGTTGGACGATATCTCGGGCTCCGGTCAGACCCGTGCAGTGCACGACATCTGCAGTGGTGTCCCCAAGTCGCTGCAAAAGCACTATGAGGCGATGGGCGCCGGTCACTACGGCATCTTTTCCGGTCGCCGTTGGCGCGAGATGGTGTACCCGCAGGTCAAGGCATTCATCAAGAGCCACGACAAGCCCACTGGCGCACCCAAAGCTGTGAAGATCACTGCGGCACCCCCGGCAGCAGCTCCTGAAGCAAAAGTGACTCCAGCGCCCGCCAAGACTGCGCGAGCAGCTACCAAAAAAGTAGCAAGCAAGCGGGTCAGTACCGCCAAGTGAGTACTGTCCCGGAGACTGCGCCAGCGTTGGCGCATCAGCTTCTGGACGCACTGCCGCAAACGCAATGCACGCGCTGCGGTTACCCCGATTGCGCCGCTTATGCCGGCGCCATGGCACGTGGTGAAGCTCCCATCAACCAATGCCCGCCCGGCGGTGCTGAGGGCATTGCACGTCTGGCTGCCATCACCGGCAAACCCTTCATTCCGCTGAATCCGGAATTCGGGCTGGAGGCGCCACGCACCGTGGTGTTCATTGATGAAGACTGGTGCATAGGCTGCACACTGTGCATCAAGGCCTGCCCCACCGATGCCATCATCGGCAGTAACAAGCGCATGCACACGGTGATCGAGCCGCACTGCACCGGCTGTGAGCTATGCCTTCCGGTGTGCCCGGTGGATTGCATCATGGTGGAAACCGTTTCCGGTGAACGTACCGGTTGGGCAGCATGGAGCGCCGAAGAAGCCGCCAACGCTCGCCAACGTTATGAGAGCCGGCAGGTGCGGCAAGCGCGTGAAACCGAAGAACTTGCCCAAGCACTGGAGGCCAAAGCCCGCATGAAGCTGGCCGACCTGCCCGCCCATTCCCAGCACACCGATCCGGCTATCCTGGACAAAAAACGGGCGGTGATCGAGGCGGCCCTTGCCAGAGCCCGCGCCCGCAAAGCCACACCCGGCGCTGGAAATTGAGTCGGGCAGGTGAACCCTGCCCGACTCCAATCAAAGACTGCTCATCAGGCTCTTGTAGACGCCGCAGCCCACGTAGACATCGTCTACCTTCAGCACGTAAGACATCTTGGTTTGCACCCGGCCGGTGAGTGGGTTGGCAATCTCGTACTCCACCCAACCCGGATTTGCTTCCGCCTGGTGAATGATGGAGTCGATCAAGGCATTGCCATCGATGCCGGCGACATCCTGCACCCGGGTGCCGACCTTGGCCTGATTGCCCGCAAATGCGAGGTACTGCCCATTGCGGTCCAGAACGAAGACGTACATGTCACGGTCAAACAAACCGGAGTGCTGGGCCGTCACTTCGCGGATGAAACTGTCCCTGCTACCGCTACTGCGACGCAAATCCAACGCACGGCCCACCAAATCACGCGCCTCGTCCGCAGAACCCTGCTGCAGCTTGAATACCGACACCGCATCGGCCAACACACTGGCGCGGGTCTGCAGTGCGGTCGCTTGGTTCACCGCCTGCTCCACCATGGAAGCGTTTTGCTGGGTAATCTCGTCCAACTGGCGGATGGCGGTGGTGATTTCCGCCAGGCTGGCGCTCTGTTCCGCGCTGGACGCGGAGATCAAAGTCATATTGCCTGCGACCCCGCGCACTCCGTCAGCAATGGCCGTGATGTTTTTGCCGGCAGTACGGATTTGCTGCACACCTGCCGCGACCTGTGCGGTAGAGGTGGTGATGAGCTGGCGGATTTCCTTGGCTGATGCCGCTGAGCGTTGGGCCAAAGAACGCACCTCTGCCGCAACAACCGCAAAGCCCCGGCCTGACTCGCCCGCCCGGGCAGCCTCTACTGCCGCATTGAGGGCCAGGATGTTGGTCTGGAAAGCCAATCCATCAATTACGCCGACGATTTCATCCATACGGCGGGTGCTGGCTTCAATGGCCTCGATGGATTCAATCGCCTGGTTCATGCCGGCGGCGCCCTGTTCGGCTGTGGTGCGTACGCCTTGCGCCGCACGATCGGATTCCTGCGCCGCATTGGCGTTGTCCTTCACCGTGGAGGCCAGTTCCTGCACACTGGCCGAAGTTTCCTCCAGATTGGCGGCTTGCTGCTCGGTACGGTCTGACAGGCTGCGGTTGCCCTGCACCAGAACATCGCCTGAATTCGCCACCAGTGCTGAATTGCTGCGCACACTGGCCACCATCACAGACACATTGTTCACCATCACGTCCATCGCGTGGGTCATGTCAGACAACTCGTCTTTACCCAGGATTTTGACTTTATGCCTTAAGTTACCCGAAGCCGTTTGCTCCATAAACCTCAAGACTTGGCGGAGGTCCGACAAAAAGCTCATATTGAACGAAAGCATTAAATAGATCAAAAAAGCGACAGCGAAAATGCTTCCACAAATCAGTGCATACAAACCCCTGGTCAATGCTTTTTCCTGCTCTTTCAATAGTGACACCATCGTCTGATTGACTGCTTTGTGGTAGGCCCCGATCGCATCGATCGCCTGGGTGCCGGCAGCAAAGTAGGCTTCAGATTCGCCACTGGGGGCACCTGATTTGAAACGCTCCTTGGACAAGGCAACAAACTTCGCCACCGCGGATTGCGCCGCGTCGCCGCTAGCATCCTTGAATCCCACGCTGGCGAGAATTTGTTGAGAGTAAGCAACGTCTCTGGCCCAAGCAGCTAAAGCACCAGCCAACAGATTCACCCGGCCAACGGCATCTTCACTTAACTCAGGCCTGCTCAAGAAACCTGCGCCGGTTCCGCGCAAGCGGCCGATCTGCTCCCGCAAGGAAATCAACCTCGAGACGGACATATCCATCAGCAGATACGTCTGAGGGTCCGGGTCGTACAACAAGCCTGACTTGTCCGCCACTCCGTAAACAAAACGGGTCAGATCTTCCACCAGCGCGGTGTGAAAGCCGAAAGCTTGAGGGGCATCTTTGCCGTCCAGCTCCTTGACCAAGGTTTCCAAGCGGCCGCGCAGTTCTTTCCATTCGGGCGGCGCCTCCATCCCACGCTTGTCGTCCAAAAGGCGCTTGAGCTCACTGACCTCCTCTGCCAGCTTGCTGCGGGTCTGATCGCGGGCGCCGGTGGCAGCCGCGTTACCCAGGAGCACCATATTGGTTTGTCCGCGGTGGGCCTGCACGTTCCGGATCACGTCCGTGGCTTGTTCCACCACTTCCACGCCCATAACCTCTGCACGGGTAATCTGGAGCCCACTCAACGTTCGAGAAACTAGCTGCTCAACGATGAACAACAGGGGAACCAAGGCCACCAGAAACACAATGGCCAACTTGGAACCGAAGCGAATCTTGCGCATGACCCACATGCCGGGGTACAAAAACTTCACAAAGCTCATAACGGGCGTTCCTTGGAAATTTATCAACTGACTTGACTTTAGCGCTTTTCTACCGATTCAACCCACAAAATGGGGGGCCATGCCCCCCGTGTTTCCCCTCAAACTGAGGTGCCAGCGCGGCAAATCAGCCTAAAGCGGCTACCACCTCGGGCGGGGCCTGCACCAGCTCAATGAGCACACCTTCACCGGCAATCGGGAATTCGTCATTGCTCTTAGGGTGCAAAAAGGTGATGTCGTAACCCGCAGCCCCCTTGCGAATGCCACCGGGGGCAAAGCGCACGCCTTTGGCGGTGAGCCACTCCACCGCCACCGGCAGGTTGTCGATCCACAAACCCACATGGTTCAAGGGCGTGGTGTGTACAGCCGGCTTTTTGTCGGGGTCCATGGGCTGCATGAGGTCGACCTCGACCTTGTAGGGGCCGGTGCCCATGGAGCAGATGTCCTCGTCGACGTTCTCTTTCGCGCTTTGGAAAGTACCCGTAACCTCCAGCCCCAGCATGTCCACCCACAGGGTTTGCAGGCGCTTTTTGTCAGGGCCGCCGATGGCGATTTGCTGGATACCCAAGACCTTGAAGGGGCGCTTCGCTGCAGCAACGGTCATACAAACTCCACGATGGCTTGGTCGACAGACAAGCTTTCGCCTTTTGCGGCCAGCACCTTGCCCACCACGCCATCGGCGGCGGCAAACAGCACGTTTTCCATCTTCATGGCTTCGATCACGGCGACGCGCTCACCGGCCTGCACCTTCTGGCCGGGCACCACCGCCACATCCACCAGCAAGCCGGGCATCGGCGAAAGCACGTAGCGGCTCATATCGGGCGGTGCCTTGTGCGGCATGAGCTTGTGCAGCTCGGCCATGCGGGGGGACATGACCAGCGCATCAATGCGGGTGCCGTTGTGCTGCACGCGCAGGGCCAGCGGGTTCTTGGGCGTGCCGCGCTCCACCTGGGCGGTAAAGGATTTGCCGTTCACCGTGCCGGTGATGGCAATGTCGTTCAAACGCGATTTGCTACGAATAACATAGCTGCTCGCGCCCACTTTGACCTGGGCGGAGCCGGTTTCACCTTCAAACTCGTCCACATGCACCGGCGTGTAGCGGTTGTTGCCCGCGGCATCCAGCGTAACCACCACATAGTCTTTGCCTGCGTCCACGGCGTAGCCCGGTAACTGGCCGGACATGCCTGCTGCGCGCTCGCGCGACTTGCGCCGCACAAAGGCGGCCATCGCGGTCAGGAATGCTGCATCGTCATGCGGCACGTCTTCGGCAAAGAAGCCCTTGCCATAGTTCTCGGCGATGAAGCCGGTGTTGAAATCACCTGTCACAAACTTGGGGTGGGCCAACAGCGCGGCTTGGAACGGAATGTTGCTCGACACACCGCGGATCACAAAGCCGTTGAGGGCCTCGCGCATTTTGGCAATCGCGTCATTGCGGTCCCTGCCGTGCACGATGAGCTTGGCAATCATCGAGTCGTAAAACATCGGGATCTCGCCGCCGTCTTGCACTCCGGTGTCCACACGAACGCCTTGCAGGTGCGCGGTGTCGCCCTGCCACATGGACTGCTCGGGCGGCGCAAAGCGCACCAGGCGGCCGGTGGATGGCAAGAAGTTGCGGAACGGGTCTTCGGCGTTGATGCGGCACTCGATGGCCCAGCCGTCGCGCTTTACATCCGCCTGCGTGAGCGGCAGCTTTTCGCCCGCGGCCACGCGGATCATCAGCTCCACCAAGTCCAGGCCGGTGATGCACTCGGTGACCGGGTGCTCTACCTGCAGGCGGGTATTCATTTCCAGGAAGTAAAAGTCCTGATCCTTGCCGACCACAAACTCCACGGTGCCCGCGCTCTGGTACTTCACGGCCTTGGCCAGTTGCACCGCCTGCTCGCCCATGGCTTTGCGGGTGGCATCGCTGATGAAGGGGCTTGGCGCCTCTTCAATCACCTTCTGGTGGCGGCGCTGGATGGAGCACTCGCGCTCGTTCAAATAGATCACGTTGCCATGGCTGTCGCCCAGCACCTGGATCTCGATGTGGCGCGGCTCCTGCACAAACTTTTCGATGAAGATGCGGTCATCGCCAAAGCTATTGCGGGCTTCGTTCTGGCAGCTGGCAAATCCTTCAAACGCTTCCTTGTCGTTGAAGGCCACGCGCAAGCCCTTGCCACCACCTCCGGCAGACGCCTTGATCATCACAGGGTAGCCGATGCCTTTGGCAATCTCCACCGCCTGCTCAGGCCCGGCAATCGCGTCGTTGTAACCGGGGATGGTGTTGACTTTGGCCTCCAGCGCAAGCTTTTTGGAGGCGATCTTGTCGCCCATGGCGGCAATCGAAAACGCCTTAGGCCCGATGAAGGCAATACCCTCGTCCTCGCAGCGTTTGGCAAAGGCTTCGTTCTCGCTCAAGAAGCCGTAGCCGGGGTGCACGGCCTGTGCGCCGGTTTGTTTGCAGGCGGCAATGATTTTTTCAGCCTGCAGGTAGCTCTCGCGGCTGGGGGCAGGGCCGATGTGGACGGCCTCATCCGCCAGCGCTACGTGGCGGGCTTCCTTGTCGGCGTCCGAATAGACGGCAACCGTCTTGATGCCCATTTTCTTGGCGGTGGCAATGACGCGGCAGGCAATTTCGCCACGGTTGGCAATCAGGATTTTGGTGAACATATCTAGTCTCCTATTCGGGAATCAATGTATTGGCTTTGTGTAGCGGCCTGAAATAAACTGGGGTTGCAAGAGTGGCTTTAGGCCTGGGTGGGCGCCTCCGTGCGACCAAGCAGCAGGGCCTGTACAAAACGCTGTGGATCTTCCAGATCCGGAAAGTGGCCACAGGCCTCCAGCACCACCACCTCGGCGTGCGGCACATCGTGCTGGATGGCATGGGGCGAAGTGAACTTGTGCGAGCGGTCCTGCGTCCCCCACAATACGGTGCAAGGAATCCCGTGCAGGCGCGCCGCATCGGCCGGCTCGCGCAGCAGGCCCTGCACCACGCCGGCCAAACTGAAGCAACCACCACAGCGCAGCGCGTGGTGAGACACCCTGCGGAACGGCTCTGGGTCCGTAGTTTTAGGCAGCGCAATGCGGTACCAGGCAGAGGCCATCTTCTGGCGAAACACGCGGCTCAGCAGCTGCCCCACCACGGGCACTTTCAGTACCTTGGGCACCACACGGTCGGTCCAGCGGTGCATGGCCGCAAGCGATGGTGTTTGCGACAACACCAGCCGCTCCACGCGCTGCGGCGCCATCTGCGCCACGCGAATGGCGTAAAAGCCATTCGCACAACTCAGCGCCAGCGTCGCCTTGGCCACACCCAGCTGGTCCATCAGCTCCAGCATGCCCGTGGCACCGCGCTGCAGGCTATGGTCGTAAGTAGTACCGGGCGCAGAGAAGCCAAAGCCCGGCATGTCAAAACACAACACACGGTAGTGCGGCATCAGCAACGCAATCAGTTCCGCATAGTGTTCGATCACATTGGGGCCATCGGGCGACAGCACGATACACGGCTTGTCACCCCCCGAATCAAATACGCGGACGGCCGCTTGCGGGGTATCCACCCAGCGCACAGGCAAGGCGGCAGCCGGTGCCAGCCGTGCACGCCGCACGGCACCGGCACTCAGCCACGCGTCTAACCAGGCACTCCAGTTCGGCATCTCCATGCGCCTCAGAGTGGAATGTTCCCGTGCTTGCGCCACGGGTTTTCCAGCTTCTTGTCCTTGAGCATGACCAGGCTGCGGCAAATACGCTTGCGGGTCTCGCTGGGCAAGATCACATCGTCGATAAAGCCGCGCGCACCCGCCACAAAGGGGTTGGCGAAGCGGGCTTTGTATTCGGCCTCTTTGGCGGCCAGCTTGGCGGGGTCGCCCTTGTCTTCGCGGAAGATGATTTCCACCGCGCCCTTGGCACCCATCACCGCAATCTCGGCATTGGGCCAGGCCAGATTCACATCGCCGCGCAGGTGCTTGGAGGCCATCACGTCATAGGCGCCGCCGTAGGCTTTGCGGGTGATGACGGTGATTTTGGGCACCGTGCACTCGGCATACGCGTAGAGCAGCTTGGCGCCGTGCTTGATGATGCCGCCGTACTCTTGGCTGGTGCCTGGCATGAAGCCGGGCACATCGACAAACGTGACCACTGGGATATTGAAAGCATCGCAAAAGCGCACAAAGCGCGCGGCCTTAATGGAGCTCTTGATGTCTAGGCAACCGGCCAGTACCAGCGGCTGGTTGGCCACGATGCCAATGGTCTGGCCGTCCATGCGCGCGAAGCCGATGATGATGTTCTTGGCGTACTCGGGCTGGATCTCGAAGAAGTCGCCATCGTCCACGGTTTTGACGATCAGCTCCTTCATGTCGTAGGGCTTGTTGGGGTTGTCCGGGATCAGCGTGTCCAGGCTCAGGTCTTTGCGGTCGATGGGGTCGCCGCTCTTGCGCACCGGGGCCTTTTCGCGGTTGCTCAAAGGCAGGTAGTTGTAAAGGCGGCGCAGCATGAGGAGCGCTTCCACATCATTCTCAAACGCCAGGTCGGCCACGCCGCTCTTGGTGGTGTGGGTCACCGCGCCACCCAGCTCTTCGGCGGTCACTTCCTCGTGGGTCACCGTCTTCACCACTTCGGGGCCGGTCACGAACATGTAGGAGCTGTCTTTCACCATGAAGATGAAGTCGGTCATGGCGGGGCTGTACACCGCGCCACCCGCCGATGGCCCCATGATCATGCTGATCTGCGGGATCACACCGCTGGCCATCACATTGCGCTGAAACACGTCGGCATAGCCGCCCAAAGAGGCCACGCCTTCCTGAATGCGGGCGCCGCCCGAATCGTTCAGGCCAATCACAGGCGCACCGACTTTCATGGCTTGGTCCATGACCTTGCAGATTTTCTCGGCGTGCGCCTCGGAGAGCGCGCCGCCGAACACCGTGAAGTCCTGGCTGAACACAAACACCAAGCGGCCGTTGATCATGCCGTAGCCGGTGACCACGCCGTCGCCGGGAATCTTTTGCTCGTCCATGCCGAAGTCCACGCAGCGGTGTTCGACAAACATGTCCCACTCTTCAAAGGTGCCTTCGTCCAGCAGCACTTCGAGGCGCTCGCGCGCGGTGAGCTTGCCTTTTTTGTGCTGCGCGTCGATGCGCTTTTGCCCACCGCCCATGCGGGCCAGCTCGCGCTTGGCTTCCAGTTGTACGAGGATGTCTTGCATGCTTGTCTCCAAAAAATTCTCTTCAATGATTTACGACTGTTCAACAGTCAGATGATTCGTGAAAACGATGCTCGGCTTGAACTACCGATTTGATCGACGCGATGAAATCTCTAATCGCGGGATTGCCACCTTCAATGTGGGAAACTGAGGCTTCGATTTCACCCAGTCTCACAGCATGCGAGCCCGGGCCTTTGGCAGGATGGGTCAAGAATTCGTCAATAACTAGCAACTCGTCTGGCTCAGCTATCCATGTATCGCACGGGGTCGAAAATCCTAGCAAACCATCCTTGCTTTGCCACATCACTAACTCCCCGGAAGTATCAATTGGCAACTTCCCTGACCATGCTCTGGGTGTGAGGAGCAATCGAGGCGAGTACAGCGCGCGCTGTGCTTCGATCAACGATCGATCGCTGGCAGGATCGAAAACAGCGCCAGTGCGACACCACTTTTTAATGCTGGGGCGGTCTAAATTGCTATCAAGTAATCGAGCTTTCGCTATTGGAAAAGGTATCTGCTCCAGCTTGCTTAACTGACTGTGGAACCCGGACAAGTAGGGTTTTGCTGCAGCTTTTTCATCATCCCAGTGCTGATAAAGCATTCCAGACAAAGCAAGCCCGTGCTCATGCCGCGTATCGCCAAACCAAGATGTACCCAACAAATAATGCTTGCGCCTCCACGTAGCATGAAAAACCACATCCCCCGTCGATGTGATCTGAATTTCGGAAACATCTCCCGATGCAGTTGTAGGCATACCCAATACCTGAACCAAATTCTTATGTCCTTGACGAATGGTCTCCAAATGCCCTGCGGTAGGGTCAAGAGGGAGTTGGTACCAAACCTGTTCAATGGGACGGCCAGCGGCGAAGCAGTGAGCCTCCACGTATCCATACGGCAAACCAAAAATGTCACCAGAAACATCGATCACTGCGTTGCGCTTCGGCAATAAGTGACGCTCTATTGCAATGCCTCTCGCCTCTACATCCAAGAGAGTTGAGCCAAAAGGCAGCCAGTCCTTTCCCATGGCAAATTCTTTCAAAGGCAAGCTAGCCCCTACCCTATCGCCTCCGAACTTCCACGACTTCAAAAAAATCATCTGATTTTCGCTATCTATTTAGGAGCTGCTTGCGCAGTGAATTCGAGGGCTGAGAGCAGATTTCGTGCTGCAGTGCTGGCCGCCAGCTGACCAGCCTGCACCGCAGCGGTCAGGCGCGGCAACTGCTCGCGCACCGTGGGGTTGTGCTTGAAGGCCTGCTTCAGGCCCGCGTCGATGCGCTCCCACATCCACGCCAGCGACTGGTTCTGGCGGCGCTGGCTGAACAGGCCGTTGGCGGTTTGCAGGGTCTGGAATTCGGTCACGGCCGCCCAAAAGGTATCCACACCTTGGCCCAATAACGCACTCAGGCGGATGACCTGCGGTTGCCAGTGTTTGTCGCTGTGCGGGTCGTTCGGATTACCGTGCATGCCCAGCAGGCGCAGGCTGGAAGTGATCTGGGCTTGTGCGCGAGTGGCAGCATCGGCATCAATGTCGGCCTTGTTAATCACCACCAAGTCCGCCAGCTCCATTACGCCTTTTTTGATGGCCTGCAGATCGTCGCCCGCGTTGGGCAACTGCATCAGCACGAACATGTCGGTCATGCCCTGCACCGCTGTCTCAGACTGACCCACGCCCACGGTTTCCACAATCACGATGTCGTAACCCGCTGCCTCGCAGACCAGCATGGCCTCGCGCGTTTTCTCAGCCACGCCGCCCAGCGTGCCGCTGCTTGGGCTGGGGCGGATGAAGGCTTTCTCGTGCATGGAGAGGTGCTCCATGCGCGTCTTGTCACCCAAGATGGAGCCACCGGACACCGAGCTGGAAGGGTCAATCGTCAACACCGCCACGCGGTGGCCTTGGCCAATCAGATACAAGCCCAGCGCTTCAATGAACGTGCTTTTGCCCACCCCCGGCACCCCGCTGATGCCCAAGCGCAGCGACTTGCCGGTGTGCGGCAACAGCGCGGTCAGCAGCGCATCGCCCTGCGCGCGGTGGTCCACGCGGGTGGACTCCAGCAGGGTGATGGCTTTGGCAATTGACCTGCGCTGCAGGAGGGACTCGCCCCCCAGCAGACCGGCCTGCACGGCTTCAGGGGTCACCCGAGGGCCTTTTCAATCTGGCTCAGCACGTCGCGCGCACTCACCGGAATCGGTGTGCCCGGGCCGTAAATGCCCTTGACTCCAGCCGAATACAGGAAGTCATAGTCCTGGCGCGGAATCACACCGCCGACGAAGACGATGATGTCGTCGGCGCCTTGCTTTTTGAGCTCGGCAATGATGGCGGGCACCAGGGTTTTGTGGCCTGCGGCCAGCGTAGACACGCCCACCGCGTGCACGTCGTTTTCAATCGCCTGGCGGGCGCATTCTTCGGGCGTCTGGAACAGCGGGCCCATGTCCACGTCAAAGCCCAGGTCGGCAAAGGCGGTGGCCACCACTTTGGCGCCGCGGTCGTGGCCGTCCTGGCCCAGCTTGCTGATCATCACGCGGGGGCGGCGGCCTTGTTTTTCGGCAAAGCCGGCAATGTCGGCCTTCAGCGCGTTCCAGTACTCCATGGTGTCTCCTTGGGCCGAATCGTAGGCGGCTGCATACACGCCGCTCACCTTGTTGGTATCGGCGCGGTGGCGGCCAAAAGCTTTCTCCATGGCGTCAGACACTTCGCCCACCGTGGCGCGCAGGCGGATGGCCTTGATGCTCAGGTCCAACAGGTTGCCATCGCCGCTCTCTGCTGCAGAAGTGATAGCAGCCAGCGCAGCATCCACGAGGGCTGTATCGCGTTCTGACTTGATTTGTTTGAGCTTGGCAATCTGCGATTCGCGCACCGCCACGTTGTCAATGTCACGCGCCTCAATCACGTCTTCGGTCTTGAGCTTGTACTTGTTGACGCCCACGATCACGTCCTGCCCGCTGTCGATGCGCGCCTGCTTGTCGGCAGCGGCGGCTTCGATCTTGAGCTTGGCCCAGCCACTGTCCACGGCCTTGGTCATGCCGCCCATGGCTTCCACTTCTTCAATGATTTTCCACGCGGCATCGGCCATGTCTTGCGTCAGCTTCTCCATCATGTAGCTGCCGGCCCACGGGTCGATCACATTGGTGATGTGGGTCTCTTCCTGAATGATGAGCTGGGTGTTGCGGGCAATGCGCGCTGAAAATTCGGTGGGCAGCGCGATGGCTTCGTCAAAGCTGTTGGTGTGCAGGCTCTGCGTGCCGCCAAACACGGCGGCCATCGCCTCGATAGTGGTGCGCACCACGTTGTTGTACGGGTCCTGCTCGGTCAGGCTCCAGCCGCTGGTCTGGCAGTGCGTGCGCAGCATCAGGCTCTTAGGATTCTTGGCGTCAAAACCCTTCATGATGCGGCACCACAGCAGCCGCGCCGCGCGCATCTTGGCAACCTCCAGATAGAAGTTCATGCCAATCGCCCAGAAGAAGCTCAGGCGCCCGGCAAACTCGTCCACATCCAGCCCGGTGGCAATCGCCGTCTTCACATACTCCTTGCCGTCCGCCAGCGTGAAGGCCAGCTCCAGCGCCTGGTTCGCGCCCGCCTCTTGCATGTGGTAACCCGAGATCGAGATCGAGTTGAATTTGGGCATGTTCTTGGCCGTGTAGCCAATGATGTCGCCGATGATGCGCATGCTGGGCGCGGGCGGGTAGATGTAGGTGTTGCGCACCATGAACTCTTTCAGAATATCGTTCTGAATCGTTCCGCTGAGCTTGTCCTGGCTCACGCCCTGCTCTTCAGCGGCCACCACGTAGCCCGCCAGCACCGGCAGCACCGCACCGTTCATGGTCATGGAGACAGAAACCTTGTCCAGCGGAATTTCGTTGAACAGGATCTTCATGTCCTCCACCGAATCAATCGCCACACCGGCCTTGCCCACATCGCCGGTTACGCGCGGGTGGTCAGAGTCGTAGCCACGGTGGGTGGCTAGGTCAAACGCGACCGATACGCCCTGCCCGCCCGCGGCGAGCGCCTTGCGGTAGAAGGCGTTGGATTCTTCGGCGGTGGAGAAGCCGGCGTATTGGCGGATGGTCCAGGGGCGCACGGCGTACATGGTGGACTGCGGGCCGCGCAGGTAGGGCTCAAAGCCGGGCAGCGTGTCTGCGTGCTTCAAGTCCGCAGTGTCGGCTGCGGTGTAGAGCGGCTTGACGGCGATGCCATCGGGCGTAATCCAGTTCAGCGCGTCCACATTGCCGCCGGGCGCAGACTTGGCGGCAGCCTTGGCCCATTGCTCCAAGGTGGCGGATTGGAATTCAGGCGTCTTGTCGGTCATGGCGGGGTCGCAATCAAAGGCAATCAAGAGGGGAAACCGGTGGCGGTGTCAGCGCTGCAAGTTTACATTATTCATAATTATTGATTCAAAATATTCACTGGGGCTTACAATCCACCCACTTTTTGACCTGGCTCATTTTTTCGCTTTTCTACCCCACGCCACCGCATGTCCGCTTTGTTGTCCGATGCCCGCCCCGCTGTCTCTCTGGCGCCCCGCCCGCTCTATGAAGAGGTGGCCGAGTTGCTGCGCCAGCGCATCTTCAAGCGCGAGCTGGAGCCCGGCAGCTGGATTGATGAGCTGAAGATCGCCGAAGAATTCGGCATCAGCCGCACTCCCCTCCGCGAGGCCCTGAAGGTGCTGGCCGCCGAAGGCCTGGTGACCATGAAGGTGCGCCGCGGCGCCTATGTGACCGAGGTGTCGCGCCAAGACCTGGCCGACGTGTACCACCTGCTGAGCCTGTTAGAGAGCGACGCTGCCGGCGTGGTGGCCACGAAAGCCACCGACACCGAGCTGAAAGAACTGCAAGCCCTGCACAAGGCGCTGGAGACTGCGGCCAAACCCGGCAAAGACAAGGCGGCCAACACAGAGCAGTTTTTTGCGGTGAACGAGCAGTTCCACATGCGCCTGCTGGAGATCGCCAACAACCGCTGGCGCGACCAGATGGTGGCCGACCTGCGCAAGGTCATGAAGCTCAACCGCCACAACTCCCTGCTCAAGACCGGGCGGATTGCCGAGTCACTGGCGGAGCATCAGGCCATCATGCAAGCCCTGACAGCGCGCGATGCGCCCCTCACCGCGCAGCGCATGCGGGAGCATTTTGTGAATGGGTTGGAAGCGGCGAACTGAACTCCTAGAATGCGGCATGCCCAACAGCGCACCGCACACTTCTATGGACCAGCAGACCTTGCTGGAATACCGGGCCATTCTGGAAAATGCCTCTGTAGGAATATTGTTTACCCGTGACCGCAAGGTGCTGCATTGCAACCCTAAATTCAATGAAATTTTCGGTTACGACGACGGTGAATTGATAGACCAGCCCGGGCGAGTCTTCTACCTCAGCGATGAAGACTACTCAAAAATGGGACAAGTCGCCGGCCCCCATTTGTCACTTGGTAAACCCGTGACGATGGAATTCACGATGCGTCGCAAGAGCGGTGAACCCATCGAGTGCCAGATGCGCATCAAGCCTGTGAACCCCAAGAACTCGGCGGAAGGCACCATCTGGATTTTCGAGGACGTTACCGACCGCAAGCGCGCCGAGAGCGCGCTGCAGGAATTGATGCAAAGGCAAGAGGCGATTCTGGAGAATGCGTCTGTGGGCATCATGTTCACCCGCAACGGCTCGATCGAACTGGCGAATTCCCGCATCGAAGAAATCCTGGGTTGGCCGCATGGCAAATTGCTGGGGCAGCCCACGCAAGTAGCCTTTAGCACCAATCAGGACTATGCGGCTTTCGGTCAGATGACCGGCCCCCGCTTGACCGCTGGCGAGCTGATGGAAGTGGAATGGCGCCTTTCCAGGCAGGACCGCACGGCGGTGTGGTGCAGACTATTGGCTAAGCCCTTCAGCACCTCCCCCGACAACAAAAGCACCATTTGGATCGTTGAAGACATCAGTGACAAAAAAGCTGCTGCACAGGCTTTGCTCCAGGCGCATCAAGACCTTGAGCAAAGGGTCAAGGAGCGCACGCACGAACTCCAAGATGCCCATCAACAATTGCAAGTGCTCATTGAGAGCTCGGTGCAAGCCATTTGCACCCAAGACCTGGAGGGCAGAATTCTCAGCTGGAACCCTGCTGCAGAAAAGATGTTTGGTCTGAGCAAGGCCGAAGTGCTCGGGCGGAATCCTGATGTCTTCCTGTCGGACCAAGGGGCGCGTGAAGACGACTTCTTGCGGCGGGCAATGGCGGGGGAAAAAATAGTTAATGTTGAAGTGTCACGCGCCTTGCGCACAGGTCAACTTTTGGAGCTGAGTCTCAACATTGTTCCCCTGTACAACGAAAGCGGGGCCATCTACGGCGTCTACACGATGGCATCGGACATCAGCGAGCGCAAGGCAAATGCCCGAAGAATGGAGTTTCTGGCCTACCACGATGCCTTGACAGGTCTTCCCAACCGGTTGCTGTTGGAAGACCGCTTAAAAGTTGCCATGGCGCAAGCCGACAGATCGCGGGACAAGCTGTCGCTGTTGTTTATGGACTTGGACAACTTCAAACGCATCAATGACACGCTCGGCCATGCAATGGGCGACCAATTGCTGCAAGAGGTCGCTAAGCGTTTGCGTGAGTGCGTCCGCGAGACTGACACGGTGAGTCGTCAGGGTGGCGACGAGTTTGTCGTACTCCTTGGATCCCTCAAAGAAGCCGACGCTGCCTTGCCCGCCATCAGCAAAATTCTGCATCGCCTGGAAGAACCTTTTTTTGCCCAAGGCCATGAGCTGTCGACGTCCGGCTCATTCGGCGTCACCATCTATCCGGACGATGGTCGCGATTTCGAAACCTTGAGCAAGAATGCGGACTTGGCAATGTACCGGGCCAAAGAAGCCGGTCGCAACACCTATCGGTTCTTTGATGAAGCGATGAATGTCGAGGCCAATGATCATTTGCATTTAAGCAATGGATTGCGTCGCGCTCTGGAGCGGCAGGAATTCGTGCTGCACTACCAGCCTCAAATCGATTTGATAACCCATCAAGTGGTGGGCGCCGAAGCGTTGATCCGCTGGAACCACCCCGAGCTTGGGCTGGTGCCACCGTCACGCTTTATTCCTGTGGCGGAGGACAGCGGGCTGATTGTCAAAATTGGCGAGTGGGTCATTGCACAAGCCTGCCGTCAGGCCATGGCGTGGCAACACCAAGGGCTGCCTGCGTTGTTAATGGCCGTGAACCTGTCCGCTGTGCAGTTCGCGCGTGGAAACTTGGAAGAGACTGTCAGCCACGCTCTGGAATCCAGTGGCCTCCAAGCCGAACTTCTGGAACTGGAGCTCACAGAATCCTCGCTGATTCACAACGTGGAGCATGCTCTGGCAGCACTGCGACGGCTTAAAGCAATCGGCGTCCATCTCTCCATCGACGACTTCGGAACCGGCTATTCCAGCCTCTCGTATCTCAAGCGTTTTGATATCGACAAGTTGAAGATTGACCAATCATTCGTTCGTGATCTCGCGAGCGATCCGGACGATGCGGCAATTGTTAACGCCATTATTCAAATGGCCAAGAACCTGGGCTTGCGCACGGTGGCTGAAGGTGTTGAAACCAGCGAGATGCTTCAGCGCCTGCAGAACTTCGGGTGCGACGAAGCCCAAGGCTACTTTTTTGCCCGGCCTATGCCAGCCGACGAATTTTCTGCGTTTGTAGTCCAGGGAGGTGCAGCCCGCATCCTCGAGGAGACCCAGTACTCTCGCGCCCCGGCAGCAGGAGGCTAGTCCCGCGTCCGCACAAACAAGCTTTGTGTGGCCCGGCCGATCAGGCCCGCCTCGTCGTACAGCTCCGACTCCGCAAGACCGCCACCGTGCCCTGAGAGATGGGTGCGCGCGTTCAGGCACACCCACTCACCCACCGGACGGCGCAGCAGGTTGATAGTGAGGTCGGAGTTCACAAACACGTGGGTCGACAAATCCAAAATCGCGCTGATGCCGTTGCCCGAATCAGCTGCCACCGCCACGCGCTGGTAAGGGCTGGTGCTTACGCCTGCCACCAGTGGGTGGCTGAGCCGGAACCACACCGCACTGGGCCCCTTGAACATCGTGCCCGCAGCAATGCGCGTTTCCACCAGGTCGGGGTAGCCCACCTCCCCCAGGGCAAACGGGAAGCGCTGCAATGGTGAGTCAGCCGGCGCCTTGGGGGCCATGGGCAGCGGGTGGCCGGGCAGGCCCGGGGGAATGGCGACTTCGCCCTCCCGCTGGAACAAGGCAGTCGCGCGGATCAGCTCTTTGCCATCGGCCAGTGCCACGGCCGAAAAATGGCCCGCGTTGCGGCCCACATAGTCTTCCTGCACCCGCACCTCGATATCGGCAATGGGTACCGGGCGCAACAGGTTGGCCGTGAGCCGGGCCAGATGCAGCAAGCCGTGCGGCTGGGCCGCCGCCTCCAGCGCATGGCTCACCAGCGCAATGGGCGGGCCCGCGTGCTGTTGCTGCGGGTGCCACGGGCCGCGTGTGAGCTGGCTGGCGCGAAACACCTGAGCCCCCAAGGGGGTGAAGGCAGCAGCAGGCGCCTGCGTTGCAGTGGGTTCAACCGTGTGCGGCATGTTGTTTACTCCTATTTTGATAGCTACTTGCGCATATTCCACGAGGGCCAGGGTCCGATTTGACTCATTTTTCTGTGCGCGACACCCAGTACACACCGGGCAATATCAGCGCTGCCCCCACCAGGTGGTGAATTCCCAGCGGCTCGCCCAGCACACCCCAGGCCACCACGGCTGCGTACAGCGGCCCCAAGTAAAGCGTCACAGCGACACGGCTGGCGCCCAACACCTTTTGGGCCGCTCCATAAATCCAGTAAGCGGCCAGCCCCGGTGCCAGCGCCGCCGCCAGCACCAAGCCCGTGGCCGCCCAGGACCAGGCGGGCGTGTCAGGCAAGCCGGCCTCCCACAGGGCACAGGGCAACAGCGTCAGCACGCCGCCCGCGCAAATAGCGGCCAGCCGGGCGGTGGAGCCGAGCGGGCTGGGCCACATTTTTTGCAGCAGTGCGTAAGCGGCCCAGGCCACCATGGCGGCCACGATCCACGCGTCCCCCACCACCCACTGCACCCGGCCCAGCGCCAGCCATTGGCCTTGCACCACCACATGCACCACGCCGGCCAGCGCTACCACCACGCCCAGCACCTGGGTCCAGCGAAAGCGCTCCCCCAGCCACAGCACCGCGCCCACCGCAATCAGCACGGGCGAGGCTGCGTAAATCAGCGAGATATTCATAGCGCCCGTGGTGCGGGCCCCCAGGTAGACCCAGGCCCCGCACACCAACATGCCGCAAAAACCCAGCACCACATACTGGTGCCACACCGCCGCAATGGCGCGGCGCTGGGCCCACAACTCGTGGCGGGCCACCGCAGCCAGCAGCACACCTGCAACAGCCCAGCGGCCCAGCGCCAGCGCATAGGGGGCCACAATGCCGGGTGCCCAGCGCGCCACAACGAAGTTCACCGCCCAGAGTGCGGGAATTAACCACAGCCCCAGCAGGGCCCAGCGCTCCTGCTCAGGCTGCGACAAGCGCAGTGCCCCGGGCAATGGCCATCACCTCACGGGCAGGCAGGGCCTTGTAGCGGTGGTCGCTCCAGACCTGGCGCCACTTGCGCGCGCCGGGCATGCCATGGCGCAAACCCAGCATGTGGCGGGCAATGCTGTACCAGGCGGTGCCGTGCTCGGCCGCCTCGCGCTCCATGTATTCCACCATAGCTAACTCCACGCTATCCCTCGTCAGCTCTGCGGCAGGCGCTCCGAAAAACGTAGCATCCCACTCCGCCAGCCACCAGGGGTTGTGGTAGGCCTCGCGGCCCAGCATCACGCCGTCTACATGCTCCAGCTGCTCTGCCACCTGGGCACTGGTGGTCAAGCCGCCGTTGATGGCAATGGTGAGCTGAGGAAAGTCTTGTTTCAGCTGGTGCACCAGCTCGTAGCGCAGGGGCGGAATCTCGCGGTTTTCTTTAGGACTCAAGCCCTTGAGCCAGGCATTGCGTGCATGGGCAATGAACACGGTGCAACCGGCGTCGGCCACCGTGCCCACAAAGTCGCGGACAAAGCCATAGCTCTCTTCCTTGTCGATACCAATGCGGTGTTTGACGGTCACCGGAATGTCCACCACATCCACCATAGCCTTCACACAGTCGGCCACCAGTGGCGCCTCGTTCATCAGGCAAGCGCCAAAGGCACCGCGCTGCACCCGCTCGCTCGGGCAACCGCAGTTGATGTTGATTTCGTCATAGCCCCAGTCCTGGCCCAGCTTGGCACATTGCGCCAAGTCCGCCGGCTCACTGCCCCCGAGCTGCAGGGCGACGGGGTGTTCTTCGGCGTTAAAGCGCAGGTGGCGCGGCACGTCGCCATGAATAAGTGCGCCCGTAGTCACCATCTCGGTGTACAGCAGCGCATGGCGGCTCAACAGACGATGGAAGTAACGGCAATGGCGGTCAGTCCAGTCCATCATGGGGGCGACTGACAGCCGCCACGGGCTATGCGACGAGGGGGCAGAAGAGGCAGCCAGAGCTTGCAGCGTAGGAGAAGACATGCCCCCGATTATCCCTGCCCTGCACTCGCCCACTGCCTCTACCCTTGCGAGGGATCAGGGTGGCGGCTGGAACACTTCCACACGGTCCCGCCCACCCTGCTTGGCAAGGTACATGGCCCGGTCAGCCAGCTCGACCAATCTTTTGGCGGTGGTCACACCTTCGGAGTAGGCGACGCCGATACTGGCCGTCATAGCGCGGCGCAACCCGACGATACCTTTGATAGCCTCACGGATGCGCTCAGCCACGATCAAGCTGTCTTGCAAGCGGGTGTCCGGCAGGATGACGCAGAACTCTTCACCGCCGTACCGCGCCACATGATCGTAAGCCCGCGCCTGGCTCTTGATGGCCAGTGCAATCAACATCAGCGCCTGGTCTCCTGCTACGTGGCCGAACGCGTCGTTGTAGGGTTTGAATTGGTCGGCATCGACCATCAAAAGACACAGGGGTGACTTGGAGCGCTGGGAACGCGCGTATTCGGTGGTCAACAGGGCATCGAAGGCACGGCGGTTTTTGAGCGCGGTCAGGGCATCGGTGAGCGTTTGCTCCTGAAGCTCCTGGTTCAGTTCTTCAATGCGCCGCTGATGGTTCTCCATCTGCTGCTGGCGGGCACTGTTTGCCCTGGTGAGGAGCTCCAACTCGGCGTTGGCCCGGCGCAAGGCCAGCAGTTGCACTACCTGCCGGGAGAGCGCTTTGAGCGCTTCAGATTGACGCTCGGTCAATTCCCGCGGCACGCTGTCAATCACACACACAGTGCCCAGTGCCGCGCCGGAGGCTGTCACCAGCGGTGCGCCTGCGTAAAAGCGGATGTTCGGGTCTCCGGTAACCAACGGATTGGTCGCAAACCGGGGGTCTTTCTGCGCATCGGGGACTTGCATCACTACATCGGGGTGGGTGATGGCGTGAGCACAAAAGGCCTGTCCGCGGGGGGTTTCCATGGCGCCCAAGCCCACCCGTGCTTTGAACCACTGGCGGTCTTCATCGACCAAGGAAATGAGCGCGATAGGCGTGTCGCAAATAAAAGAAGCGAGCCGTACCACGTCGTCATAAGCCTCCTCGGCGGGGGTGTCGAGGATGTTGAAACTGCGCAAGTCTTGCAGACGCGCATTCTCTTCGGGCTTTTGGAGATCGAGCATGCGTTCCGGCTTTCTTGGTTGACGCTAGGACTTACACCACCGCGGAACCTGAAGGATCAGGCGGTGATGCACCATGGCGCTTGATTGTGCACCAATCCCATCCATAGCGCCCACCCGGATGCGGCACTGAGGGCCGCTCCGGCAAGGCGGATTCCCCATTGCCCATCGCCCAGACGGGCCAGGCTCAAACGTAACCACAACCACGGCCCGGCCATCATGGCGACCGAGGTTCCCAGTGCAAAGAGCGCCATGACCATCGCGCCGGACATCACATCGCCAGCCAGAGAAGCCAGCAGCAACGCGGAATACAGCAATCCGCAGGGCAACAGCGCCCACATCACACCAAGGGATGCGGGAGCCGCCAGACCGCGGCGCCCGCTCACGCGTCGCACCGCCTGCCAGACCGACCGTGCGCCCGCCTGAAGCCACAAAGGCTGACGCCCCGACCAGAGCAATACCAAGCCCAAGACGATGGCCACAACATGCAAAAGCGACCACAGCGGGCGCAAAGCGGCTGATTGCACCGTGAGCCACCCCAAACCCTGAACAGACGCCGCCGCAAGCCCACCCAGCGCGCTGTAGCCGACAACCCGGCCAGCTTGAAAACTCCATAGCGCCCCATGGCGCTGATTTCCTGCCGCCCGGCCAATGCCCGCGCACGCCGCTCCGCACATGGCTACGCAGTGCGGCCCGCCGACCAGGCCCATCAAGAGTGCGGTAACTGCCAGAGAAGACTGCATGCCGCGGTGTCAGATGATTTTGGAAAAGCGCGCCCGAGTGCGGTCGGTTTGCAGGTAGCGGTCAAACACCATCGCCACGGCACGGACAAAAAACCACCCCTGAGTCGTGACTTGGATACCGGCATCGTCCAGGCTGACCAGGCCCTGGTCTTGCAATCCTCGCAAGATCTCCAACTCGGCTGCAAAGTAGGTTTTGAAATCCAACAGGTAGGCCAGGTTGATGGACTCAAACTGCAACTGCCCCTGGCACATGAGTGCCATGATGACGGCCCGGCGTACGAGGTCATCGCGGGTCACCGCCATGCCCCGCACAATGGGGAAGCGACCTTGATCCAAAAAGTCGTAGTACTCGTCGAGGGTTTTGGCGTTCTGGCTATAGGTCGCGCCGATGCGTCCGATGGCAGACACACCGAGTGCAATCAAATCGCAGTCCGGCTGGGTGCTGTAACCCTGGAAGTTGCGGTGCAAGCGCCCTTGGCGCTTGGCCACTGCCAAGGAGTCGTCGGGCAAGGCGAAGTGGTCCATGCCCACATACACATAACCAGCCCCCATAAACGCTGCCAATGAGTGCGCCAGCATGGCCACTTTTGACGACGCACCCGGCAACTCTACGGTGGCAATGCGTCGCTGGGGCTTGAAACGCTCGGGCAAATGCGCATAGGCGTACAGCGCGATGCGATCCGGGCGCAAGGCGTTCACCTGGGCCAGGGTGCGGTCAAACGATTCAGGGCTCTGGCGTGGCAGGCCGTAGATCAGGTCCACGTTGATGGACTCAAAACCCCGGGCCCTGGCTGCTTCTACCAGTGCAAACACCTGTTCCGCGGGCTGCACGCGATGCACCGCTTTTTGCACCGCAGGGTCAAAGTCCTGCACCCCGAAGCTCAAGCGGTTGAAGCCCAGTTCCGCCAGGGTATCAAGCCGCGCAGCGTCTACGGTGCGCGGGTCGACCTCTATGGAGTACTCGCCCCCGGCTGCGAAACTGAAGTTCCGGCGGAGCATAGCCATCAACTCGCGCAGCTCGGGGTCGCTTAGGAAAGTGGGGCTCCCCCCACCGAGATGGAGCTGACTGACGGACTGGCCGGTACCCATGAGACCGGTGTGCAACTCCACCTCCCGGGTGAGATACCGCAGGTAGGTGGCCGCCTTGTCGTGGTGCTTGGTGATAATTTTGTTGCAAGCGCAGTAGTAGCACAGCGATTCGCAAAACGGAATATGCACGTACAGCGACAAGGGCAAGGCCAGCGCCGCTGCACCGGAGCGCCGCTGCGCCAAGGCCTGGGCGTAGTCATCCGCATTGAAGGCTTCCACAAAGCGGTCTGCCGTGGGATACGAGGTGTAGCGCGGCCCGGACACATCGAAGCGGGTCAATAATTGTTCTGAAATAGGGGCGGTGGCTGCGGCTGCGTTCATGAGTACTCCAAGCTAGCGGCTAGACTGTGACGCAAGTAGGCGCCATGCAGCTTGATCTACATCAAGGGAATTTAGGATGGCCTCATCCATAATTGACTTGCATCAGGGGAACACCATGCTTGAACACGATTACGCCACCGCTAAGTCACACGAGGCTCATGCAGCCATTGCCATCACACCGGTCCCCGTGAATTCACAGACCATCAAGGTCGCGTGTTCCAACTGCAACCTTCGTGAGTTGTGCATGCCCCTGGGTTTGAGTGCTGCCGAGCTGGACAAAATTGACGATGTGGTGGCCAGCCGCCGCAAGGTCAAGCGGGGTAGCACCCTGTTCCGCAACGGGGAAAAGTTCACCAGCCTGTACGCCATTCGCACCGGCTTCTTCAAGACCTGTGTCGCCTCGGAAGACGGCCGTGACCAGGTCACCGGCTTTCAAATGGCCGGTGAGGTGGTGGGCTTGGACGGTATCGTGAACGACCACCACACCTGCGATGCGGTCGCGCTGGAAGATGCTGAAGTCTGTGTCATGCCCTTTGACCGGATTGAGGAACTCTCCCGCGAAGTGAGTTCCTTGCAGCGCCATGTGCACAAAATCATGAGCCGTGAGATCGTGCGGGAAAACGGTGTGATGCTGCTGCTCGGCAGCATGCGGGCCGAAGAGCGCCTTGCAGCGTTTCTGCTGAATCTGGTGCAACGTTTGCACGCCCGTGGTTTCTCGCAATCGGAGCTGGTGTTGCGCATGACACGCGAAGAGATCGGCAGCTACCTCGGCCTGAAACTGGAAACCGTGAGCCGCACCTTCTCGAAGTTTGTGGACGACGGCATCGTTGAGGTCAAACAACGCCATGTCCGCATCATCAATACCGAAGCTCTTAAAGACATCGTGAACCCCAAGGTGTGCAGCTAAATCTGCACACTGCCCTGCCGCTGCACGCGGAAGGGCTAACCCCCTATTTCTCCTTCGGAACCAACACCAAGCCGGTAGCGGCATGGTTGCGCCCCTGCACAGCGGGTGCGAGGCTTTCGGGCTTGCCCACCCCTGCTTTATTGAGCTCCAGACCGGCCTGGTAGTAGTTCTCGTCAATCACCGGGTCTTTGCCGTGAGCAGCAAGGTAAAACGTGACAAAGCTGGCGATCACGACGATCAGCGGGCCGGACACCACCAGCCACACATGGCCGAATTTCCACCAGGGTTGCGCAGTGTTGTGAGATGGAGAAGTCATAGGACCCCTTTCGCTACATAAACTTCAAATTGCCGGGCAAAAAACCCCGGTGCAGCGACTCCGGGACGGGAAGAATCCGCCTTGAAGTGGGGTGCGCTGTACACGGGGTGAGCCCTCCGGGAAAGAACTACTTGGCAGTGCTGAGGTTAGAGAAACCCCAGACATACGAAGCCAGCACCTTGATTTGCGCGGGCGACAGCTTTTGGGCCTGCGCCGGCATCTGGTTCATCTTGCCGCTGTTCACCATGGAGATGATCGCATTTTCACCATAGCCGTGCAGCCAGATGTCATCGGTCAGGTTCGGCGCGCCCAAGGCGGTATTGCCCTTGCCGTCAGATCCATGGCAAGCCGCACAGGCTGCAAATTTGGACTTGCCGAGGTTGGCCCGCACGGAGTCGTGGGGGCTGCCCGACAGGCTCAAAACGTAGTTGGCAACGTTCTTAACGTCATCACCCGAACCCACCGCCGCAGCCATAGGAGGCATTTGGCCGATACGGCCCTGGTTCAGGGTTTCGATGATTTTTTCAGGCGAGCCGCCGTGCAGCCAATCTGCGTCGGTCAGGTTGGGGAAACCTTTGGAGCCGCGGGCATCCGAACCATGACACTGGGAACAGTTGTTCATGAACAAGCGCTCACCAATGGCATGGGCCTGCGGGTCCTTGGCCATGTCTTCTGCAGACATGGCGTCGAAACGCGCATAGATGGGCGCAATATCAGCCTCGCCCTTGGCCATTTCCGCCTCGAACTGTCCGGTAGAAGTCCAGCCGAGTTTGCCGGCTGAAGTTCCCAGACCCGGGTAGAAGGCCAGGTAAACACCGGAAAACACGATCGTGATCACGAACAAACCCACCCACCAGCGGGGCAAGGGATTGTTCATTTCGCGGAGGTCACCATCCCACACATGGCCTGTTGTGTTGTCGTGGGCGGTCATGGCCTTGGCCTTGCCACTGAACCACAACAAAAACAAGCAGGCAATGATGCCGATGACGGTGACGGCGGTCACATAGACCGACCAGAAGTTACTTGTGAAGTCACTCATTTTGATTCCTTAAGAGGCTCAGTCCTGCTCAAACGGCAGATTGGCAGCGTCTTGAAAATCGTGGGCCCGGCTCTTAGACCATGCCCAGCGAACGATCGCGATAAAAACCACAAAGCTCAGCACCGTGGTGACGGAGCGCAGGGTGTTGACATCCATGTCCATGTGATTCCCCTTATTTCAGCGCGAGACCCAGGACCTGCAGGAAAGCGATGGTGGCCTCCAGCTCGGTCTTGCCCTTGACTTCTTCCGAGGCTTTGGCGATTTGCTCATCGGTGTACGGAACACCCACCTTGCGCAGTGCACTCATGTGCGAGGGCAGGCTTTCAGCATCCACCAGGGTTTTTTCCAACCAAGGGTAGGCGGGCATGTTGGACTCGGGCACCACATCCCGGGGGTTCACCAAGTGGATACGGTGCCACTCATCGCTGTATTTGCCGCCGACGCGTGCCAAGTCAGGACCGGTGCGCTTGCTACCCCACTGGAAGGGGTGGTCGTACACCGACTCGCCCGCCACCGAGTAGTGGCCGTAGCGCAGGGTCTCGGCGCGGAAGGGGCGGATCATCTGCGAGTGGCAGTTGTAGCAACCTTCACGGATGTAGACATCGCGCCCCGCCAACTGCAGGGCGGTGTAAGGCTGTACGCCCTTGATAGGTTCAGTGGTCGACTTCTGAAAGAACAGAGGAACAATTTCCACCAAACCGCCGGCCAGCAAGACCAGCAGAATCAACACGATCATCAAAAAATTGCTGGTCTCGATCTTTTCGTGCGAGAGGCCGGAACTGGTTTTTTCGTTTGCCATAGTGAGTACCTCTTAAGCGTGTGCCGCAGCAGCAGGAATAGTCACGGTGTTGGCGCGTCCCGCAGTCACCGTCATCAGGGTGTTCCACAACATGATCAACATGCCACCCAGGTACAACAATCCGCCCAACAAGCGCAGCACATAGAAGGGATAGGTCGCCTTGACCGATTCCACAAAGGTGTAGGTCAGGGTTCCGTCGGGGTTGATGGCGCGCCACATCAGACCTTGCATCACACCGGCAATCCACATCGCGGCGATGTAAATCACGATACCGATGGTGGCAGTCCAGAAGTGCAGCTCAATCGCTTTGACGCTGTACATCTCTTTGCGGCCGAACAGGCGGGGAATGAGGTAATACATCGAACCCATGGTCACCAGACCCACCCAACCCAAGGCGCCGGAGTGCACATGGCCTACGGTCCAGTCGGTGTAGTGGCTCAGGGCGTTCACGGTCTTGATGGACATCATCGGACCTTCGAAGGTCGACATACCGTAGAACGACAAGGACACGATCAGGAAGCGAAGGATAGGATCGTCACGCAGCTTGTGCCACGCGCCGGACAGTGTCATCACACCGTTGATCATGCCGCCCCAGCTGGGTGCCAACAGAATCAACGAGAACACCATGCCGACCGACTGGGTCCAGTCGGGCAAGGCGGTGTAGTGCAAATGGTGCGGGCCCGCCCACATGTAGGTGAAGATCAGCGCCCAGAAGTGAACGATGGACAGGCGATAGCTGTAGACAGGCCGCTCAGCTTGCTTGGGGATGAAGTAATACATCATGCCCAGGAAGCCGGCTGTCAAAAAGAAGCCCACGGCGTTATGGCCGTACCACCACTGCACCATCGCGTCTTGCACACCGGCGTAGGCCGAGTAGGACTTCATGAGGCCGGCAGGAATGGCCGCACTGTTCACCAGGTGAAGAATGGCCACCGCAATGATGAATGCGCCGAAGAACCAGTTGGCCACATAGATGTGCTTGACCTTGCGGGTTCCCACGGTGCCGAAGAAGACCACCGCAAACGACACCCAGACCAGCGTGATGAGGATGTCAATGGGCCACTCCAACTCTGCGTATTCTTTACCGGAGGTGTAACCCAGCGGCAAAGAAATGGCGGCAGCCAGAATGACCAGCTGCCAGCCCCAGAAAGTGAAGGCGGCCAGCTTGTCGCCGAACAGTCGCACGTGGCAGGTTCTCTGCACTACGTAGTAAGCGGACGCGAACAAGCCGCATCCGCCGAACGCAAAAATCACTGCATTGGTATGCAGCGGACGCAAGCGCCCGTAACTGAGCCACGGGATACCGAAGTTGAGTT
The DNA here is from genome assembly GCF_013297935.1 of Rhodoferax sp. Lineage (GTDB taxonomy): Bacteria > Pseudomonadota > Gammaproteobacteria > Burkholderiales > Burkholderiaceae_C > Allorhodoferax. The sequence goes on from NZ_JAAFIX010000002.1 coordinate 126,936, forward strand.
CCGGCCAGGCGAGCTGGGCGGCGATGATGACGCCTACCAACATGCCGACCACTCCCCAGACCACGGTCATGATGGCGAACTGGCGCACAACGGTATCGTTGTAAACGCCTGCCTTCTGATTTGGAAATGCCATATTTACCTCTTCTTGGATTACTTCAGACCGAGTGTCAGCCGAGCTTCTGAATTTCGGGTTGACCCATATCAACTGGCCGACAAAAAGCGGGAACCTTTTCAGGGCTCGCGCAAAATGCGTTCGCCCTCGGACTCGATGTCCTCAAACTGCCCGCGATCAATCGCCCACCAAAGGCCGGCGAGAATAAAAAACACCAGCACCACAGAGAGCGGTACCAGTAGATAAAGAATGTCCATCAGGCCTCCTGGGGCAATAAAGTGGCAGCCGATGCATGGGCACGGCCGGTACTACGCAGACTGCCCTCACCGGCAAGGCGCAAAGCGTTGAGAACGACCAGCAGCGAGCTGCAGGCCATGCCCAGACCGGCGAGCCATGCCGGCAGGTAGCCTGCAATCGCCAGAGGAATGCATGCAAGGTTGTAGGCCAGTGCCCACCACAGGTTCTGCCGCACCACCCTCATGGTTTTGCGAGCCAGCACCAGCGCTTTGAGCACCCCTTCCAGCTGGTCTCCCAGCGCGACAAAATCGGCGCGGGACTGGGTAAGAGACACCGCCCGCCCGAAGGCAAAAGACACATTCGCTCCAGCCAGCACTGGGCCGTCGTTCAGCCCGTCGCCGACCATGGCGACCACGCGCCCGCCGGCCTGCAGCTCGTGCAGATAGGCCAACTTGCCCGCGGGCGAGCATTCACCCGCGACCTGCTGAATTCCCAGGCGTGCCCCCATGGCTTGGGCCGAAGCCATGCGGTCGCCAGACAGCAGGTGCACCTCCAGGCCTTGCGCTTGCAGGCCAGCGACGACGCCCAAGGCACCGGCGCGCAGGTCTTCTTGCAAAAAGAAGGTTGCGAGCCAACCCTCGGAATCTTGCACATGCACCACGGGCCCGGTGTGGGAGGCTCCAGCCCGCGAGTCAGCCGTTACGCCACAAAAAGCGGCGGCCCCCAATCGAAACAGCCCATCGGGTGCTCCTTCTGCAATCACCCCGGACACGACGTGCGCTCGCACGCCCTGCCCCGGCACTTCATGCGCGTCAGCCACAGCAACCTGTGGCACACCCTCGTCCGCAGCGGCTTGCACCAGTGCCCGGGACAAGGGGTGCACCGAGTGCGCGGCCAGTCCGGCAGCGCAGGCCAATGCCATTTCGCGCGAAACACCGGGGCGGCAGTCCACCGCTTGCAAGGACATGGCGTCCCGGGTCAAGGTGCCGGTTTTGTCGAACACCACCGTATCCACCTTTGCAAGCGTCTCCAGTGACGGAAGGCTGCGCACCAGCAAACCTTGCCGCGCAAGGTTGCCCGCTGCCGCCAGCATGGCGGCCGGTGTGGCCAGCGACAAGGCGCAGGGGCAAGTCACGATCAGCACTGCCACCGCCACCATGACTGCATGGGCCGGACTGTGCGGCCACCACCACGCGGCGGCAGCCAACGCGGCAAGCAAAACCCCGATCAGAAAAGGCGTAGCCCAACGGTCCACCAACAAAGCGACCCCGGGCTTGGAGTGCGAGGCGTCTTCCATCAGCGCAAGAATCTGGGCAAAGCGTGTCGCATCACCCAGTGCCTTCACCCGGACCTCTACGGTGCTCTGCAAGTTGTGGCTGCCTGCAATAACCGGTTCGCCCACACTTCGGACCAGTGCATCAGACTCGCCCGTGAGCAAAGACTCATCCACACAGGTGCGGCCCCGCTCAATCACACCATCTGCAGCAAAAGCCTCGCCCGCGCGGATTTGCATCAAGTCCCCCACGAGCAAGCGGCGCACTGCCACGCGCTCCCACGTGCCTGCCGATGTCTGGCGCACCACACTGTCGGGCATGCGGTTCATGAGCGCATCCAGCGCCCCTGCCGTGCGCTCACGCAAGCGGGTTTCCAACCACCTCCCGGTGAGCAGAAAGAACACAAACATGGTGAGGGTGTCGAAATACACCTCCCGGCCGAACAAGCCGGCAGGATCAAAGGTGCCAGCAGTACTCGCCGCAAAGGTGATCAACATGCCGAGTGCCACCGGCAGATCCATGCTGACGCGCAGATGGCGCACATCGGCCCATGCCTTGCGAAAAAACGGCCCGCATGAAAAGAGCACCACCGGTAAAGACAACACCCACGAAGCCCAGCGCAAAAGCTGCTCGTACTCGGCCGCCAGATCCCCCGGGCGCGCCTGGTAGGCGGGCCACGCATACATCATCACTTGCATCATGCACAGGCCCGCGACCAGCCATTGCCAGAGCGCCTTGCGGGACTCCGCTTTGCGCCGCTCTGCGGCAAAAGCATCATGGGCGGGCACAGCACGGTAGCCTGCATCCTGAACGGCCTGCATCCAGCGGGAGGGCATCACCTGAGCTTGCGACCAACGCACCCGTGCGCGACGGGTGGCCGCACTCACCCGCGCCGACTCTACGCCGGGTACCTTTAAAAGTGCGTCTTCGATAGTGAGCGCACAGGCCGCGCAGTGCATTCCCTCCATCACGACGTTCGATTCCCACTGGCCGGGCGCGGCAGCATCTTCCCGGCTGAAGGCGCCCCACTCCGACACATGGTCCACCACGCTCAAGGTGTCCGCCTCCCAGGGGGACGGTACGGACGTGGGTTCGGACATCAGTTGCATGGACTGAATTCTCCGGGGGCTGTCCGCAAGAAACCTTGATGCACATCAAGACAGCAGATGATGGGTGCCGTAATCTGAAGGCCTATAGACCCACAGGAGAAACACCATGTACCAACGCATTCTCGTCACTACCGATGGCAGCAAGCTCTCACAAAAGGCTGTCACCACCGCTATTACGCTGGCCGGGCTCACCGGCGCGGAGCTGGTTGCGGTCAAAGTCGTGCAGCGCTACCCCCAGTCCTACTTTGAAGGCGGCATGGCTTTGGTGGGTGAAGATGTCAAACAGGTAGAGAAGTCCTGGAACGAGGCCGCCCAAAAGGTCGTAGACGCTGTCAAGAAATCCGCAGAAGCCAAAGGCGTGAAAACCAAAGCCGTGGTGGTGCGCTCGGACGTGGTGTCTGATGCCATCCTCAGCACTATCAAAAAACAAGGCTGCGATCTGGTCGTGATGGCCTCCCACGGGCGCAAAGGCATCAAGCGACTGTTGCTGGGTAGCGAAACCCAGCATGTGCTGACCCACGCCACCGTGCCCGTATTGGTGCTGAAATAACCCCATTGAGGCCGAAAATGGCCTCGATCCCTCACGGAATATGCGCTACTAGCTATAAAAACAGTAGCGCTATTGAGATAGCGGGCTCATGCATCATCCCGGAAGCGATCCCGGATTTCCAGCACCTCGTCAAACCCATTCAGAAAAGCTTGCACACAGACGGGGTCAAAGTGGGTGCCAGAGCCGGCATTCAAGAAGTCCACCGCCTCTTCCAAGGTCCAGGCTTTTTTGTACGGGCGCTCTGAGGTCAAGGCATCGAACACATCCGCCACCGCCACGATGCGGCTGGACACCGGTATCTCGTCGCCCTTCAAGCCGTTGGGGTAGCCTGAGCCGTCGAATTTCTCATGGTGCCCTAGGGCGATTTCTGCACCTGCTTGCAGCACCCGGGAAGTGCTGTCTTTCAGCAACTCGTAGCCAAAGGCTGCATGCTGCTTCATGATTTGGAACTCTGGCTCAGTTAAACGTCCGGGCTTGAGCAGAATGTTGTCCGTAATGCCGACCTTGCCGATGTCGTGCATGGGTGCGGCCTCCAGCAGCAGCTCCTGTTCCTCCACCGGCAAGCCCATGTTTTTGGCAATCAGCTGCGAGTAGTGCGCCATGCGCAAAATGTGGGCACCGGTTTCAGGGTCACGGTACTCGGCCGCCTTGCACAAGCGGAACACCATGTCGCGCTCGCGCTGCAAAATCATTTCGGTGGCTTTACGCACCTCCGACGACAACCATTCGGCGTGGTTGGCCAGTTTGCGGCGTGCAGCGCTCAAGCTGAGCATATTTTTCGCGCGGGCCAGAAACTCCACTCTGTCGAACGGCTTGGCCAGAAAATCTGTGGCCCCTGAATCAAGGGCCCGATAGCAAATCTGCTTCTGGTCGTTGGCGGTGATCATCAGAATGGGAACTTCGAGGCACTCCTCCAGAGCACGAAAACGCTGGATGAACTCTAGGCCATTGATGTCGGGCATCATGTAATCCACGATCACCAGATCAGGCACCCGCTGGGCAGACCAGGCCAAGGCCTTCAAGGGGCTGGCGAAATTGTGGCTCTGGCAGTTTTCCAGCTTTTTGGTCAGCGCATCGAGATGAATCAAATTGATTTCGGTGTCGTCGATGATGAGCACATCCTGCATGATTACTGTGGATTCCTAAATCTGTCCGCTGAAACCAACGGATCGTTGTTGTAGTGCTTCTGCCAGCAGATCTACCTCACGCGCCAAAAGCGCAATCAGCCCGTCGGCGGCAGTGGCATCTGCAAATGCGGCCACGCTCTCCAAGCGCTGCGCCAAAGCGCTCACAGGTTGCGCTTCAAGCAACCCCATGGTGGCTTTGAGCCCATGGGCTGTATGGAGCAGGCCATCAAAATCACCCGCTGCGAGGTAGGAGGCCAGCTTGAGCTTGTCTTTCGGCCACTGTGCCAGGAAAGCATCAGCCACGGTGTCCACCATCTCCGCATCCGCGTGAACCAGTAATGCGGCATAGTCAAAGGCGGCAAAGCTGGTCGGCTAGGTCAAGGCATCAGGGCGAGCTCCGATCTCGTTGACAAGCGCAAACTCGGTATCGTTGGCGGCGTAGGAGAGTTGAATGATTTTCTGCTGCAGCTCCTCCGAGTGGATGGGCTTGGACACGTAGTCGTCCATACCCGCATCGAGACACAGCTGTCGGTCAGACTCCATAGCGTTGGCCGTCATGGCAATGATAGGCAGACGCCGCCCACGCTCGCCGGCCCGTATGCGGCGGGTGGCCTCCAGCCCGTCCATGACCGGCATCATCATGTCCATCAGCACCAGGTCGTAGGTTTTTTGCGCCAGCCGGTCGAGGGCGACCTGACCATTGGCGGCCACATCGACCCGGTGGCCCCAGCGCTCCAGCAGAGTGACCGCCAGTTTCTGGTTGATCGCGTGGTCTTCCACCAGCAGAATATCCAGCATGGGATGGTTATCACGAATGGAGTGGCGGGTTACCAGCACCTCGGGCCGCACCTTGTGCAATTGCAGCACCTCAGAGACCAACTGCAGCAGGTCAGCCCGCGCAATCGGCTTGGACAAATACCCGGCGATACCCGCCTCGCGCGAGCGCAAGCCATCACCCTTGATGCCTGCAGACGAGAGCAACACCATCGGAACCTGGCTGCCGGCGCCCATTTGCCGCACGCGGGCCGCGGTGGTGAAGCCGTCCATCTCCGGCATTTGCGCATCCAGCAACACGAGGTCGCAGGCGGGCTTTCCGGAAGCGGCATTTTGCTGTGCCAACCATGCGAGTGCCTCGGGGCCCGACTCCGCCTCGGTAGTTGTGGCACCCAATGAACTCAACATGCCGCTCACCACTTCGCGGTTGACGCGGTTGTCGTCGACCACCAGAAAGTGCAGACCCTCCAGTCGGATCATGGAGAAGGTCTCCACCGGGGCTGCGGTATCCCGCTCCAAGGCCGTCGTGAAGTGGAAGGTGCTGCCGACACCCGGCATGCTCTCTACCCAGATGCTGCCACCCATACCTTCCACCAGCCGGGCGCAAATCGTCAGCCCCAGTCCGGTGCCGCCATAACGGCGCGTGGTGGAGCTGTCCTCTTGCGAGAAGGCATCAAAAATACTGCCCAGCTTGTTCGCAGGAATCCCGATACCGGTATCACTCACGGCCCAATGCAGCAGGGGCCTGCCGTCGGCGGACACATCCTGCCTCACACGCAGCACAACCTCCCCTTTGGCTGTGAACTTGATGGCGTTGCCCAAAATATTGACCAGCACCTGTCGCACCCGCCCCGGGTCTCCAATCAGGGCACGAGGTACATCGGGCGCAAGGTCCCACACCACCTCAAGCCCTTTATCGTGAGCCCGCAGCACCACGGTTTTGAGCGTGTCGGCGACGGTTCGCTCCAAATTGAACGGAATGGCCTCGATGTCCATCTTGCCGGCTTCAATTTTGGAGAAATCCAGAATATCGTTAATCACCCGCAGCAGCGATTCAGATGAGGATTTGACGATGTTGAGGTACTCCTGCTGCTCCGGGTCCAGCGGCGTATCCATCAGCAACTCTGTCATTCCGATCACACCGTTCATGGGGGTGCGGATCTCGTGGCTCATATTGGCCAAAAAATCCGACTTCGCCCGGTTGGCCGCCTCGGCCGCATCTTTGGCTTTTTGCAGCTCTTCGGAGATGTAACGCGCCTGCGTCACATCGGTGAGAAAACCATTCCACACAATATGCCCATTGGGCTTGATTTGGGGCTGAGACTCCCCGCGCACCCAAGTGATCTCCATGGTGAGTGCATTCATCATGCGGAACTCCATACCCCAAGGAACCGCCGCCATCGAGGCATCGATCAATGATTGCGCCACCTGCTCTCGGTCTTCCGGGTGCACGGCTTGGAGGAGTGCATTCGAGTCCGCCGCCATGGCGTCCGGCCGCACACCGGTCATCTTCTCAACGGCCTGACTCATAAAAGAAATTTTGAAGAGCCCGCCATGTGTTAAGTAATACTGGAACACCGCTACTGGAATCTGGCGGGTGACCTCTTTCAGGCGCTCGTCAGCTTCTTTGGCACGGGTCACGTCTTGCCAGATCCCGGTGAACACCGTAGCACCTTCGGCGTCATTCTCCGGCTCCGGACTGAGCTCGGTACGCAACCAGCGTATCGACTTGTCAGGCATGCAGATGCGGTACTCACCCTGCCACGCCTCACGACGTTGGGCTGCTTGGTACATGCCTTCCTTCAGCGCGGGCAAGTCATCAGGCAGCACCTGGCGGGCCGCAATCTCGGGGTTGTGAAGGAGGTCATCCACACTGAAGCCCCGCACCTGCTGCACCTTATCGTTCACGAAGGTGTAGCGCAAAGCCGCGTCTTTGACGTGCACCTGAAACACAACTCCCGGCAGAGTGTTGGTAATGTGGCGCAAGCGCGCCTCTGCCGCTTTGATGCTGGCTTCCATACGCTTACGGGCAGAGATGTCAGTCCGTATCGCGATATAGATATTGGGTTTGCCGCTATCGTCTTTCAGCGGCACGATGGTGGCATCCACCCAGTAGAGCTGGCCCTGCTTGTTACGGTTACAGATCTCCCCGCGCCAAACCCGGCCGGCACTGATCACGGCCCACAAGTTAGTGAAGTACACCTTGTCCTGCACCCCGGAATTGATCATCCGGTGGTTCCGGCCGAGCAACTCACCGCGCGAATAACCACTGAGCTGGCAGAACCGGTCGTTGGCATACAGGATGTTTCCGCTGGCGTCGGTGGTGCTGACAATGGCATGCTGGTCCAGCGCAAATTTCTGGTTGGCCAAGTCGGTCAAGGCAAGCTGCAAGTCTTTTTGACTGTCTTCTTTTTGGCGCACCAAGGTGCTCATGAGTTCCGACAGGTCTTCCAGCGAATCTTCTTTCAGCGGCGGGTGATCGGGGTCTAGCTGCAGCATTAACTGTGTTGCAGTGGCTTTGAGCGAGTCCATTGCGCGAGTCCGGCTCTCCAGCTCATCACGCAGCCGGGAATTGCTCTCGGTCAGGTCGGCAGAGCTCAGGTCCAAGCTGCGGGCCTTGAGCTCCAAGTCGCGATCGCTTTGTTGGTAGGCCTCTTCGACCTGCCGCAAAAAAGGCCCCAAACCCGTGAGGATCTGCGCCAATGACGGCGAGATTGCGCCGGCTTCCGCTAGAACTGCCAGCTCCTTTTGGGCCACGCTCCACGCGGTGGCGTCCAGACCCAAGTGCCGCTTGAGTTGACGCGCAAGCAGTTTGTGGGTCAAAAGAGGAGGCGCCTCTGTCATGCCGCTTCCGAGAGATAGGTAATGGTCATGGTCTGGTTGTGCAACAAGCAACTGGCCCTATTGTGCGCCGGGCTGATTTCGCCATACGAATAAAAACCAGCCAATGTGGCGTCCGCGCCTAGGACAGCGGCCACTGCTTCAATTTCCTCCTCGACCCTTCCACCCATCACAAGCTTGCGCCCTACGCAACTCACCATCAATGCAAGGCCATTAGTCTCCTGCAATTGCAGCGCCTGTGCAGCCTGCTCGGCACCTTGCACCAAGGCATCGGTTCCGGCTTGCATCATGCGCACATAGCCCCCTTCCTCCACCTCACCTGCAAAGGTGATGCTGCCGGCAGCTTCATCCACACTCAAGATGGTGCGCAACAAACCATCGGCTGCTTCGTTGGTCGCCACCACGGAAAAAGGGAACAACAAGCCTGAGGCCGGCAAGTCCTTGGCGTAGTCCCCTAAGTAGCGCTTGTACATGGCCAAGGCCGGTTCACCGTCCAGTGAAAACAGCACGTTGCGGTCGGCTTTGGTAATGCGCCGCGCCGGCCCGAAGGGAGACCAGCCGCCAAAAACGCCATGGGACACCCGGAGATCATCTCCATACAGGCCGGCGCATACCAGGCGCGTGGCGCTCACCCCTTGCCCGTCCATGACCGCAGTCTGGACAAATGCGCCACTATCTCCCGCTAGCCCCCCCACCACAGGAATATCGGCACCGACCTCCCGGGTCATGCCTTGAATCAGAGCGGTTCCGTTGATCTGGACGCCCTGGCCCAACAACACAATCGCCCGCAAGCCTTGGCGCGGAAGTCCCCTCGCCAACCTTACCCCGGCCTGAAAGGAGTCTTCCATATCCAGCAAGTCGGTGGAGGATTGACGGGTGACTACCCCACGCCAGTGCACAGCGGTCAGCGCCAAAGTCTGGTCGCTCACGCCTTCGCGGGAAATTTCGCCTGCTGTAGAGCAGCCCATGAGCACAGAGTGAGGACAAGCCGCGACCAGGGCAGGATGGGCCGCACGCAACAATACTTCTGGCCCGAAGGCCAGAATCCAGTCCGGCGGGTTGGCCGCCAAGGAGCTCAATACCTGCGCGTCAGGGGGGCTGCTCCGCCAGGTGGTTTGGGTGATTTGCATGCCACAGCTCCGGTCAAGAGATTTCGTTGCCCTCGTTCATGATACGCCACCGGCGGGAAAAAGTGGAAATAAACACAAATGCCATAGACACCGAATTACATGTATTTTACATATTTTTAAACTGATCCCGCAACACGTTTTTCTGCACCTTGCCCATGGCATTGCGCGGGAGCGCCTCTAAGATTACGCAGCGCTTGGGCACTTTGAAGTTGGCCAACATGCCTTTGAGGGTGGTGACCATCGCTGGGCCATCCAGTATGTGGCCCTTTTGCGGAACCACCACGGCCACACCGACTTCGCCAAAATCGGCATCCGGCACACCGACCACCGCACTTTCATCAACACCGGGCAGGTTATTGATGTAGCCCTCGACCTCGGCCGGGTACACGTTGTAGCCGCCACTGATGATCAGGTCTTTGCTGCGACCCACGATCGTGACGTAACCCTTTGCATCCACAAAGCCCACATCGCCGGTTTTAAAAAAGCCGTCTGGCGTGAACTCCTGGGCCGTTTTTTCGGGCATCTGCCAGTAGCCCTGGAACACATTGGGGCCCCGAACCTCGATACCGCCGGTCTCTCCGGCAGGCACAGCGCGGCCTGCGTCATCGCGCACGCGCAACTCCACGCCGGACAAGGGCCGGCCCACGGTGCCCACCACCCGCTCGCCATCGGCAGCCTTGCAGGGGTTGGAGGTGAGCATCACGGTTTCCGACATGCCGTAGCGCTCCAGAATGGTGTGGCCGGTGCGGGACTGCCATTGGCGGTGCGTGTCGACCAGCATGGGCGCCGACCCGGAAATAAACAGGCGCATGTGGCGTGTGGACGCGCTATCCAACCCGGCCTCGGCCAGGAGGCGCACATACAGCGTTGGCACGCCCATGAACACAGTGGCCCGTGCCATCAGCCGCAAGGTGGTGGCGGGCTCGAATTTGGCGCACCAGAGCATGGTGCTGCCGTTAATGAGCGCGCCATGAATCGCCACAAACAAGCCATGCACATGAAAGATGGGCAAGGCATGGATCAGCACATCGTCCGCCTTCCAGTCCCAGTATTTTTGCAGCACCCGCGCATTGCTCAGCAGGTTGCCATGGCTCAGCATGGCACCCTTGCTGCGCCCTGTGGTGCCACTGGTGTAGATGATGGCAGCCAGGTCATTGGCCGTGCGGGGCACGGGCGTATGGGTGCGCGGGTAGTGCGAAGCCCGCTCCAGCAAGGTGCCGGTGCGGTCGTCATTGAGCGAAAACACATGGGTGGTTCCAGCCAGAAACGCCATTTTGCTGAGCCAGCCAAAATTACGACCGGCACACACCAGCACCGCGGGCTTGGCATCGCCCATGAAATACTCCATTTCCGCGCTCTGGTACGCCGTGTTCAGCGGCAGGTAGACCAGCCCGGCCCGCAAGGTGGCAAGGTAGAGCACTAGGGCTTCGACCGATTTGTCTACCTGCACCGCCACACGGCTGCCCGCCGGCAGGTCTAGAAAGCCCAACAGGTTTGCCACCATGGCGGTGGCTTCGTCTAGGTCGCGCCAGGAATAGTGCAGACCGCTGTCGGTTTCTACCGCGGTGCGGTCCAGATCTGCGGGAAAAGCGGCACGCAGCGCTGCGAACAAGTTCGCATCAGAAGCGGTGGAAGTTGTGGGGGTGCTCATAGATGCAGAAACTCCAAAGAAGAAAACACCGGTCAGAAGGCCGGTTTGCGTTTGTCTAGAAAAGCAGAGATGCCCTCGCGGTGCTCGGGCGAGTCTGCATAGGCATAGGGATCGGAAGCGTTATTTGCTATCAAATCAGGAGCTTCTTGCGCATATTCCACTTGGGCTGAAGGCCTAAATGACTCACGAAGCGTCTGCTTGTTCAGGCGCGCCGCTTGGGGCGCGAGGCCGGCCATGCGACCGGCCCACTCCCGGGCAGCAGCATCCAGCTCCGACGGTGAAACCATGCGGGTGAGAAAGCTGTGCCCCAGCATGGCGGGTGCCTCGAAAATCTCGGCTGCCAGCAACATAGCGCGGGCCACGGTCGCCCCGGCAACCCGCCCCACAAGCCCCGCCTCGCGCGGCGCCATGGGGAAGCCGAGTCGTGCAATCGGTGCCCCGAAGCGGGCGCTGTCTGTGGCCAGGCGAATATCGCAGCAGCTGGCGATTTCCATACCTGCACCCATGCAGTTCCCCTCGATCACGGCCACGAGGGGTACATCGCAATCCAGCATCGCCTGCAAGCCGCCCCACACCTCCTGCTCGTGAAAGTGGCGCAGCGCATCAGCGTCGAACCGGAAGGAGGGATATTCCGCAATATCCCCGCCCGCACAAAAGTGCCCCCCATCGCCACGCACCAGCACACACCGTGCCTGCGAGTCGGCCTGCACGGCCTGCATCACCGACTTCAGCTCCGCCCACATGCTGCGGGACATGGCGTTGAACTTGCCGGTGTGGGTCAGGGTCAGGGCCCAAACACCCTGCATCCCCCCGACATGGCGCTCAATGGAAATCCCGCCTGCCATGCTGCGCATCAGTCCAGTTTGGCGCCTGAGGCCTTGACCACCGCGGCCCAACGCTTGACCTCCGCGCTGACGAAGGCGCCGAACTGCACCGGTGTGAGTTTGCCGAATTCCGCGCCGTTGTTGGCCCAACTGGTTTTGATGTCGTCGGCCATGGACAGGCGGTTGACTTCTTCCACCACGCGCGCCTGGATATCGGCGGGGGTGCCCTTGGGGGCCCAGAGGCCGTACCAGGTAGTGACGGTGTAGTTGGGCAGACCCAACTCGGCGGCACAAGGCACGTCCGGAAACGCGGGGCTGCGCTTGGTGCCCGACACCATGAGAGCCTTGATACGCCCGCCCTTGATGTGGGCGGCCGATGAGCCCAGACCGTCAAACATCATGTCCACACTGCCGGCCATCAGGTCTTGCAGGGCCGGGCCCGCGCCGCGGTAGGGAATGTGGGTAATGAAGGTGCCGGTCTGCTGCTTGAATAACTCCCCCGCCAGATGGTGCGAGGTGCCGCCCCCCGCCGAGCCGTAGTTCAGCTTGCCGGGGTTGGCCTTCACTTGCGCCAAAAAGGCCTTGAAGTTGCCGGATATATTTTTCGGGTTCACCACCAGCACTTGCGGCACGTTGGCCACCAGTGCGAGCGGAATAAAGTCTTTTTCGATGTCGTAGTCCAGCTTGGGGTACATGCTGGGGGCAATCGCGTGGTGCACTGCGCCCATGAACAGGGTGTAACCATCCGGCTGTGCCTTGGCTGCAATGCCCGCCCCCAGAGTGCCACCTGCGCCACCGCGGTTGTCAATCACCAACTGGGTGCCGGTGAGCTTGGCGAACTGCGCCGACAGCGGGCGGGCAAAGGCGTCCGTGCCGCCACCGGCCGGAAACGGCACCACCAGCGTCACCGGTTTGGCGGGCCATTTGGATTGGGCCAAGCCCGTCGCCGGGGCCAAGGCCCAAGCGGCTGCCAGTGCCGACCCGGCACCCAGCAGCTTGCGGCGGCTGGTGCCCGGCTGGAGGTCAGAAAGGTTTGTTGTGTGCTCAACTGTCATGTTTGTCTCCTAGTTGTTATGGGAACGAAAACTATGTGGGTCAAAAAAACAAGGTACTTACCGCGGAGGCTGTAGGAATGCGCCCGTGGGCCAAGCCTTCGCGGTATTTGCCGAGTCGCTGCAGATCGTAGAGGTAATTGACCATGATTCCGTAGGACTGCTTGATTCCTTTGGCGGACGGGTCCCCCGCCCAGTTAAGGCGCTCTACCCGGGCACCATTGCCCAAATGGAAGCGCGCCACCGGGTCAAGGGGTTTGTCGTGCACCGTTTCCCGGCCTAAGTAAACGGCTGCACAGCGCATGAGCATCAGCCGCACGGCGGAGGCTGGCTTCAGCGCCAGCGGGGTCTCGCACGCGGCCAGAAAATGTGCCGCGGTCACCGGCTCAAAGCCCACCGCCCGACCCAACTCCTCGCGCGCCGATGCATCGAGCCGATCCAGCTGCGCTGCCGCATTCTTTTGCAGCCAGTTGCGAAAACCGGGAATCGGCGAGAGCGTGGAAAACACCTTGAGGCGGGGAAACTCGGTCTTGAGCGTCTCCACGACGCGTTTGATGAGAGAGTCCCCAAAACTCACACCCCGCAGTCCATCTTGCGTGTTGCTGATGGAGTAAAAAATAGCCGTCGTGGCCGCCGTGAGGTCCACCGCGTCAGCCGACTCGTCGAGCAATGGGGTAATGCAATCCGCCAGGCTGTCGATGAGTGCGACCTCCACAAAGATGAGCGGCTCATCTGGCAGGCGGGGGTGAAAAAAGCCATAGCAGCGACGGTCAGAGTCGAGCCGGTTTTTCACATCCGACCAGCTTTTGATGTCGTGCACGGCTTCGTATTTGATTAGCTTCTCGACGAGCGAGGCAGGGGAATCCCAACTGATACGGCGCAGCTCCAAAAAACCTACGTCGAACCAGGTGGAGAACATGTATTCCATCTCCACGTCGAGCGCCTGCAAGCGTTTGTCGGTTTTGAGCGCTGTCTGCATTTCTGCGCGCAGGTTCACAAGAAAACGGATACCGGCAGCATCCGCACTAAAACGCTGCAACAAGCGCCTGCGTGGCGACACCGTGGCTCGCCGGTAGTGCACCTCAGCGGCAGCCTCGTCGGGGGTTCCCAGCGCCGCAGCAAACTTGGCTTGCGCGGCCTGCACTTTCACCGGATCGGCCACAAACATTTCACTCATCAGCAGCCACAGGTCAAGGCGGCGCGCCGGAGTGGCTCCGGCGTACCACGCCATCAGGGCGGCAGCACGGCGCCCACCCTCGACCTCACTCACCCGCGCATCAATGACCGCATGCAGCTCTTGCAGAATCCGGCGCAACACCCGGGGGGACAGCGCCTCAGTCCCCTGCCGCAGCGTGGCTTGCAAACGCTCGCGGGTGGGGCGCAGGCCCGCACGCCCCTTGGAGGGCTGGCTTGGTGCATTCTTTTCCGCTACAAAATTAGTAGCATTCACCACATATTCTGTCTGGGCTTCAGCCTGTTTTTGCTTAAATCCTTGCGGCAACAGGCGGCCTACATTGCGGTTGATCCAGGACTCTTGGGTCATGCTGATAACCTGCTCTTTCCGTGGCGGGCAAGCTCTCTCAGCGCTTCGCGCTGCATGAGCAGATGGTTGCGCATGGCGGAATCGGCCGCATCCGCATCGTGGTTGCGGATAGCTGCAAACACGGCAAGGTGCTCACTCAGGCTCTGCGCCAGCCGGCCGGGGGCACGCAGTTGCTGCAGTCGGGCGAGCTTGAGAATTTTTCGCAAATCTGAAATGCTCTGTGCCAGCCAACGGTTGTCGGCCAGGGTGATGATGGCCTCGTGAATACTGTAGTTGGTGGCGTAGTACTCCGGGATGCGACCGGCAGCTGCATGGGCTTGCAAGTTGTTGTGCAGCGCATCGAGCGCCACAAGGTCGGCCGCTGTCACTTTGCGGGCTGCCTCGCAAGCGCAGCGACCTTCCAGCATGGCGATCACGGGAAAAATATCGTCCAGATCGCGCTCGGTGACTTCGCTCACAAAACTACCGCGCCGAGGCTCGTGGCGGATCAGTCCCTCGGCTGCCAGTACCTTCAGCGCCTCGCGCAAAGGGGTCCGGGAGATGGACCATTCCGCGCAGAGTGCTACCTCGTCCACAAAAGCGCCTGCGGACAACACGCCCTCAAAAATGCAATGGCGCAGCCGGTCGGCCACATCGTCATGCAAGGAATTCGGAACAGCGCGCATTGGCAGTCACACTCCGTGGGGTTTCGGATCCGCATAATTTTTGATAATTATCCGTAATTACAGAAAATCATAGGAGCGAAACGAAAAAAGCACCCCCGGTACTAACCCGTAGGGTGCTTTCAATGGACCCGGCTGGAGGTCAGGCTGTGCGGCGATCCGCCCAAAGCCACAAGGCAGCGCCCCCCACGATCATGGGAACACACAGCCACTGCCCCATGCTCATGCCCAGGCTGAGCAAACCGAGGTGGGCATCCGGCTCGCGGAAAAACTCGGCAATAAAACGGAACACGCCGTAACCGAACAAGAATGCGGCAGCCACTTGCCCCTGTTTGCGGGACCTGCTCGCATACCACCAGAGCAACACAAACAACAACAAGCCTTCCAGCAAAAACTGGTAAATCTGGGAAGGATGACGCGGCAAGGGGCCGCCATCGCGGAACATCATGCCCCAGGGCAGAGTCGGGTCGGCCACCCTCCCCCACAGCTCGCCATTGATGAAGTTACCCATGCGCCCGGAGGCTAGGCCGGTCGGCACACAGGGTGCGACCAGATCAGCGACCTGCCAGAACGACTTTTGGCGTGAGTGCGCAAACCACAGCATGGAGCCGATCACGCCCAACATGCCCCCATGGAAACTCATTCCGCCCTGCCAGACGTAAAAAATCTCCAATGGATGGGTCGCGTAATAGCCCGGTTTGTAAAACAGGCAATAGCCAATGCGCCCACCGAGCACCACACCCACCACGCCGAGAAACAGAATGTCCTCAATATCCTTGAAAGCCCAAGCCCCCTGCCCGGCTGCGTAGGCCGGTTGCCGCAGCCGCCGCGCACCCAGAAACATGAACAAACCGAACGCGACCAGATAGGTCAGACCGTACCAATGCACGGCAACCGGACCCAGTTGCAGAGCGACCGGGTCAATGTGAGGATGAATCAGCATGAAAACCTCATAGGCCCGCGGCGGAGTCGCTCGTACCCCGCTACGGGCGGGTGACTTAGTCGAGCAAAGACAAATCGCGCACCGCGCCTTTGTCGGCCGACATGACAAGCTTGGCGTAGGCCTTGAGGGCCGCCGAGACCTTGCGGGGGCGTGGCTGGGCAGGCTTCCAGCCCAGCTTGTCCTGCTCCGCACGGCGCGCGGCCAACTCTTCATCCGAGACCAGCACGTTGATGCTGCGGTTAGGAATGTCAATGCGGATGCGGTCGCCATTTTTCACCAGACCGATTGCGCCACCGGCCGCCGCTTCAGGCGAGGCGTGACCGATAGACAGGCCCGAGGTGCCGCCGGAGAAGCGGCCGTCCGTCAACAGCGCACAGACTTTGCCCAGGCCCTTGGACTTGATGTAGCTGGTGGGGTACAACATCTCTTGCATGCCGGGGCCACCCTTGGGGCCTTCGTAGCGCACGATCACCACATCACCGGCCACCACCTTGTCGGCCAGGATGTTGGCCACGGCTTCGTCCTGGCTTTCAACCACGTGGGCCGGGCCTTCGAAGACCAGCAGTTCGTCGTCCACGCCGGCGGTTTTAACCACACAGCCGTCCAGCGCGATGTTGCCCACCAGCACCGCCAAGCCGCCCTCTTGGGAGTAGGCGTGCTTGCCACTGCGGATGCAGCCATGGGCGCGGTCCACATCCAGACTGGGCCAACGGGTGCTTTGGCTAAACGCGACCTGGGTGGGGATGCCCGCAGGACCCGCCATGTAAAAGGTCTTGACCGCATCCGACGGATTGCGGGCAATGTCCCACTGGTCCAGCGCGTCTTTCATGGTCTTGGCGTGAACGGTGCCGGTATCGGTGTGCAGCTTGCCCGCGCGGTCCAGCTCGCCCAAAATGGCCATGATGCCGCCTGCACGGTGTACGTCTTCAATGTGGTACTTGTCGGTATTGGGGGCCACCTTGCACAGCTGTGGCACAGTGCGCGAGATGCGGTCGATGTCGGCCATGGTGAAGGCGATTTCGGCCTCTTGCGCAATCGCCAGAATGTGCAGAATGGTGTTGGTAGAGCCGCCCATGGCAATGTCCAGCGCCATGGCATTCTCGAACGCCTTGAAGCCCATGGAGCGTGGTAGCACGGTGGCATCTTCTTCTTCGTAAAAGCGCTTGCACAAATCCACCACCAAGCGTCCGGCGCGCTTGAACAATTGCTCGCGATCAGCGTGGGTGGCCAACACCGTGCCGTTGCCCGGTAGCGACAGGCCAAGGGCTTCGGTCAGGCAGTTCATCGAGTTGGCAGTGAACATACCCGAACACGATCCGCAGGTGGGGCAGGCGGAGCGTTCTACTTCGGCCAAATCGGCATCCGACACCTTGGGGTCTGGGCCCATTACCATGGCGTCTACCAAGTCCAGCTTTTTGAACTCCATCACCTGCGTGGTGGGGTTGGCCAGCCGGACCTTGCCCGCTTCCATAGGGCCGCCAGAGACAAACACAACTGGAATATTGAGGCGCATGGCAGCCATCAACATGCCGGGGGTGATTTTGTCGCAGTTGGAGATGCAGACCATGGCATCCGCACAATGGGCATTAACCATGTACTCCACCGAGTCGGCAATCACGTCGCGGCTGGGCAACGAATACAACATGCCGTCGTGCCCCATGGCAATGCCGTCATCCACCGCAATAGTGTTGAATTCTTTGGCCACGCCGCCTGCGGCTTCAATCTCGCGGGCGACCAGCTGGCCCAGGTCCTTCAGGTGCACATGGCCGGGCACGAACTGGGTGAAGGAGTTCACCACGGCGATGATGGGTTTCTCAAAATCACCATCCTTCATGCCGGTGGCACGCCAGAGTGAACGGGCACCGGCCTGATTACGGCCGGCGGTGGTGGTTTTGGAACGGTAGACAGGCATCTTGGTAAGTGAAAATTCGGTTGAACAGAACAGTGTCGCTGGGGATTATCCCCCAGCCTCTCTCAACGGCGCTTCTT
The DNA here is from genome assembly GCF_013297935.1 of Rhodoferax sp. GTDB lineage: Bacteria > Pseudomonadota > Gammaproteobacteria > Burkholderiales > Burkholderiaceae_C > Allorhodoferax. The sequence goes on from NZ_JAAFIX010000002.1 coordinate 144,754, forward strand.
AGACCCCGAGATGCCCATGGCTTCCCGCTGGCGATCGATACGCGCTTGCTTGCGGGCGTTTTCTTTGTCCATCGCTTTGCGCTTGGTGTAGCCACTGCTGTCTGCCCACGCCCACCAAGCCACCGCCAGACCGAATGGAATCAAAACCTGCCACCATGCCCATGCCGCCACGGGCCCAATGAGCAGGTATTTCATGACGAGAAGAATCAAACCGAGACCCAAAAAATACATAGCTTTATGCTCCAAAGAGTTGCCCCTGTTTATGAAGGGGGGTCAACCAGCGTTACTACAATCCCGTTGTAGCAATGTTAGCGAATCAGCAAAGGTTTCAGATGAATCATTTTCTCTCGCGTAGTTGGGTACTCTCCGCAGTGCTGCTCAGCCCGTTGGCATGGGCAGATCAGGGTTTGGCAAATGCCAAAAACTGCATGACCTGTCACATGATGGACAAAAAGGTGCTCGGGCCCGCATTCAAAGAGGTCGCCGTCAAATACAAGGGCGACAAAACAGCCGCCGACCGCCTCGCCACCAAAATCATGAAAGGCGGCAGTGGTGTGTGGGGCACCGCTTACATGCCGGCCAACGCTCAGGTCAATGAAGCGGAGGCCAAAAAGCTAGCAGCGTGGGTGCTATCCCTCAATTAAAACGCTCCTACTTCAACGAAAAAAAGCCGCTGTCACACAGCGGCTTTTTTGTTGGTGTGGGCGAGCGACCGGAGCCGCCCTGCACAGGTCGTGTCAGTACGCCTGGCCCAATTGGTCGAGGATGGCGGGGTTCTCCAACGTGCTGGTGTCTTGGGTGATGGACTCGCCCTTCGCCAAGGAACGCAGCAAACGGCGCATGATCTTGCCCGACCGCGTTTTGGGCAGGTTTTCACCGAAGCGAATGTCTTTAGGCTTGGCAATCGGGCCGATTTCTTTGGCCACCCAGTCGCGCAACTCTTTGGCAATGGCTTTGGCCTCATCCCCGCTCGGGCGCGCCCGCTTCAGGACGACGAATGCGCAAATGGCCTCTCCGGTCAGATCGTCCGGGCGACCGACCACTGCAGCCTCTGCCACCAGATCCGATTTAGACACCAATGCGGATTCAATTTCCATGGTCCCCATACGATGGCCCGACACGTTGAGCACGTCATCGATACGGCCGGTAATGCGGAAGTAGCCGCGGTCTGCGCTGCGCACCGCTCCGTCGCCCGCTAGGTACAGCTTCCCGCCCATTTCTTCGGGGAAATAGGCCTTTTTAAACCGCTCAGGATCGTTCCAGATCGTGCGGATCATGGAAGGCCAAGGGCGCTTCACCACCAGAATGCCGCCGGTGCCGTTAGCAATGTCATTGCCCACCTCATCCACAATGGCCGCCATGATGCCGGGCAGCGGCAACGTGCAACTACCGGGGACCAAAGGCGTCGCGCCGGGCAAGGGGGTCATCATGTGACCGCCTGTCTCGGTTTGCCAGAAGGTGTCGACGATGGGGCATTTCTCATGTCCCACGTTTTTGTAGTACCACATCCAAGCTTCTGGATTGATAGGCTCACCCACCGAACCCAGAATGCGCAAGCTCGTCAAATCTGAGCGGTCAGGGTGCACCGCTGCATCACTCTCAGCCGCCTTGATCAGCGAGCGGATCGCGGTAGGTGCAGTGTAAAAAATGCTGCACTTGTGGCGCTCAATCATTTGCCAGAAACGCCCTGCGTTAGGGAACGTGGGCACGCCCTCAAAAATGATCTGGGTTGCACCGGCTGCCAAGGGGCCATATGCAACGTAGGTGTGACCGGTAATCCAGCCGATATCGGCGGTGCACCAGAACACATCTTCGGGCTTCAAGTCAAAAGTCCAATCCATGGTGAGTTTGGCCCAAAGCAGGTAGCCACCGGTCGCATGCTGCACACCCTTGGGTTTACCTGTCGAACCCGAGGTGTAGAGAATGAACAGCGGATGCTCTGCCCCAACCGGGACCGGGGCACACTCTGTGCTCTTACCGGCCAAAGCCTCGTCAAAGGTTTTGTCCCTTCCAGCCACCATGTTGCAAACGGTTTTGGTGCGCTCGAACACAAACACCGTTTTGATGCTCTCGCATCCGCCCATGGCGATGCCTTCGTCCACAATGGCCTTCAAAGGCAGCTCTTTGCCACCACGCATCTGGTAGTTGCTGGTGATCACCGCCACGGCGCCGGCATCGATGATGCGCTCTTGCAATGCCTTTGCCGAAAAGCCACCGAACACCACACTGTGCGTCGCACCGATGCGTGCACAGGCTTGCATCGCGATCACGCCCTCTAGGGTCATCGGCATGTACACCAGCACGCGGTCACCCTTTTGGATGCCCTCTGCCTTGAGTGCATTGGCAAACTGGCTGACACGTGCCAACAATTCCTTGTACGTGGTTTTGGTGACAGCGCCATCGTCGGCTTCAAAGATGACGGCAACCTTGTTCTCCGTCGGCGTGCCCATGTGTTTGTCCAGGCAGTTCGCCGAGGCGTTCAACTCGCCATCATCGAACCATTGGTAAAACGGCGCATTGGACTCATCCAGGGTACGGGTGAAGGGCTTGTTCCACACCACGTTGTCTTTGGCCAAACGTGCCCAAAAACCTTCGAAATCTTTCTCGGCTTCAGCACAGAGGGCGTTGTAGCCCTCCATGCCGGAAATGCGGGCAGCCTTGACGATAGCCTCGCTAGGCGGGAATACCCGGTTTTCAACCAACATGGACTCGATAGCAGAAGATGATGCGCTCACAGGTTTGTCTCCTCGGATTTTTTAAAAACTGCGCGCATGGTTATCCCGCGCACTTACAAATGACTGACTGACCCACGTCGAGCCCTGCCGTCAGGCTGACGCAGGCGTGATTCGATAAACTCTGCGGGTTTGTCCCCCCTGCATTCCACTCTCCGAGAAGACTGACCATGACCACTTCCATCCGCCAAGCTGACCTGATTGAATCCGTGTCGGCTGCGCTGCAGTACATCAGCTACTACCACCCCGCCGACTACATTGCCCATCTAGCACGGGCCTACGAGCGCGAGCAAAGCCCGGCCGCCAAAGACGCCATTGCCCAGATCCTGACCAACAGCAAAATGAGCGCCACCGGCCACCGGCCGATCTGCCAGGACACCGGCATCGTGAACGTGTTCTTGAAGGTGGGCATGGATGTGCGCTGGGAAGGGTTTACAGGCTCACTCGACGACGCCATCAACGAAGGCGTGCGCCAGGGCTACAACCATCCTGACAACACTCTGCGCGCCTCGGTGGTTGCTGACCCTGAGTTTTTGCGCAAGAACACCAAAGACAACACTCCGGCCGTGATATTCACGGAAATTGTTCCCGGCAACACGGTCGAAGTCACCGTCGCAGCCAAAGGCGGCGGCTCTGAAAACAAAAGCAAGATGGTCATGCTCAACCCCGGTGATTCCATCGTCGACTGGGTGTTGAAGACTGTTCCGACCATGGGTGCCGGCTGGTGCCCGCCCGGCATGCTCGGCATCGGTATCGGGGGCACCGCAGAAAAAGCGGTTCTGATGGCCAAAGAAAGCCTGATGGACGACCTGGACATGTATGAACTGCAGGCCAAAGCCGCATCCGGCGCAGAGCTCAGCAGTGTCGAGAAAATGCGCCTCGAATTGATGGAAAAAGTGAACGCCTTGGGCATAGGCGCACAAGGACTCGGCGGCCTCACCACCGTGCTGGACGTCAAGATCAAGATGTACCCGACGCACGCAGCCAGCAAGCCGGTCGCCATGATCCCCAACTGCGCGGCAACTCGCCACGCCCACTTTGTGCTGGACGGATCTGGTCCTGTCTACCTCGACCCGCCCTCTTTGGACCTGTGGCCCAACGTGAACTGGACACCCAACACAGAAACCAGCAAACGCGTCGATCTCAACACCTTGACCAAAGATGAAGTGGCCAGCTGGAAACCAGGTCAAACCTTGCTGCTGAACGGCAAAATGCTGACCGGTCGGGATGCCGCTCACAAGCGCATCCAAGGCATGCTGGCCAAGGGGGAAAAGCTTCCTGTGGACTTTGCCAACCGTGTGATTTACTACGTGGGCCCCGTGGACCCCGTGCGCGACGAAGCCGTCGGCCCCGCCGGCCCGACCACGGCCACACGCATGGACGGCTTTACCGAGATGATGCTGGCGCAGACAGGCCTGATTGCCATGATCGGCAAGGCCGAGCGCGGTCCGGTTGCGATTGAAGCCATCAAAAAGCACCAAAGTGCTTACCTGATGGCGGTTGGCGGAGCGGCCTACCTGGTGTCAAAAGCCATCAAGACCGCCAAGGTTGTTGGTTTTGAAGACATGGGCATGGAAGCTATTTATGAGTTCGACGTGGTGGATATGCCCGTCACGGTCGCCGTCGATGCTGGCGGCACCAGCGCGCACATTACCGGACCTGCTGAGTGGCAAAAGAAGATCGCAACCGGCGAGTTCAAGTCCATTCCGGTGACATCCCGCTAAACCCTTGCCCGACATGAGCAATCGCCCCATCGGGGTATTTGATAGTGGCGTGGGTGGCCTGAGTGTCCTGCGGGCGCTCAGGGCAGAACTGCCCCACGAAACATTCATCTATGTGGCAGACAGCGGTCACGCTCCCTACGGGGAGCGTGACGATGGCTACTTGATCGACCGCGCGCACGCAATCGTCAACTGGTTCACGCAAAGCCACCAAATCAAAGCGCTGGTGGTAGCCTGCAACACCGCCACGGCAGCGGCTATCCATGTCCTGCGGCAGGCCTACCCGGATATGCCCATCGTAGGCATCGAACCTGCGCTCAAACCCGCAGTGGCGCAAAGCAAGACGAAAGTCATTGGGGTAATGGCCACGCGCAGCACGCTCAACAGCGACAAATTCAAACGTTTGCTTGCATCGCTAGATGACCAAGCGCGCTTTGTTTTGCAACCCTGCTCGGGACTGGCACCCGCTATTGAAGAGTTCAATGCTACAAAAATAGGAGCTGCTTGCGCAGAATACACCAGGGCTATGGGCACTTTTGGCTCCAAGTCAGGGGAGATTGACACTCTGGTACTCGGTTGCACCCATTACCCGTTTGCAGAGGCGTCGCTCCGCTTGGGGACAGGCCCGACGGTAACTTATTTGGAAGGTGGATCACCCGTTGCGCAACAGACCCGACGCCTGTTAGCTGGCGTCAATCAGCTCAGTGCTGAACCGCTGACGGATGCAATCAATGTCAAATTGTTCAGCTCCGGGTATCCGCCTGCGCTGGCTTCCGCAGCACGACGCTGGCTGAATTTGGAGGCAGAGGCATTCTCATTGAGAGAGTGACAAAGCACCGTGGCGTGCCCGGAGGGGATCGAACCCCCGACCCACAGCTTAGAAGGCTGTTGCTCTATCCGACTGAGCTACGGGCACAAAGAACAAAGGCTCCAAAGCATTGCAACTTTAGAGCCTTTGATTTTTTAAAATGGTCGGGGCGGCGGGATTCGAACTCGCGACCCTCTGCTCCCAAAGCAGATGCGCTACCAGGCTGCGCTACACCCCGACAGCTGGTATTCTAACCTGATAAAAAGCTGTTTTCAGCTTAGGACCTGATTTTTTACGCACACGATCTATGACGCCACCCTCCCCCTCGCTACCTTGGCTGGAGCCTGGTGAAGCATTCCCCGACCCGATGACTGAAACATGGGGGCCGGACTCACCTGCACCGGGTTTGCTGGCGGCCGGTGGTGATTTAGAGCCCTCCACCCTCATCCGCGCTTATTCCCTGGGGATTTTCCCGTGGTACAGCGAAGGACAGCCGATCCTCTGGTGGAGCACCAGCCCCCGGATGACCCTGCAGACCCGGGAGTTCAGGCTGCATCGTTCTCTCAAGAAGGCTATCCGAAGTTTCAATGAAACACCGGGCTCGGAGATACGGGTGGATACCGCGTTTGAACGCGTCATAGACGCCTGCTCCCGCACGCCACGCGCCGGACAAAGCGGCACATGGATACTGCCGGGCATGCAGCTTGCCTATCGCCGGTTGCATGAAGCCGGCTTCGCACACAGCGTCGAAACATGGCAGAACGGAGAGCTGGTAGGCGGACTGTATTGCGTATCCGTCGGTGGTGCGCTCTTTGGCGAGTCGATGTTCGCCCTGCAGACAGACGCATCCAAAATTGCGTTGGCAGCCCTTGTCGCCATCGCCCGCCATCATGGATTGGAGTGGATCGACTGTCAGCAAGTGACCGCCCATTTGGCCTTTATGGGAGCGCGACCTGTCGAGCGATTGGAGTTCCGCAAATACCTGCAAAGCACCGTAGAAAAGTCGCCACCCCATTGGAAGTTTGACCCCCTATACTGGAAATACTTGTAGTCAGCTTGTGAAAGCTCTGCCATGACCGACCTGACCGACCTCCCGATTCAAGCCCTGCAGTTTTACGCCACTGCGCCCTACGATTGCAGCTACTTGCCTGAGCGGCAGGCGCGATCTCAGGTTGCGACTCCCAGTCACGTCATCGACACGGCGACGTACTCCAGTTTGGTGGCAAAAGGATTCCGTCGCAGTGGCATGTTTACCTACCGCCCCTATTGCGACGGTTGTGACGCCTGCCGGCCACTGAGGATTCCGGTCAACTTGTTTAAAGCGAACAAGAGCCAAAGGCGCGCAGCAAAGCAACACGGCGGCTTGCAGGTTCGCGTATTGAACCTAGGCTTCTCCCGTGAACATTACGACCTCTATTTGCGGTACCAACTCGCCCGTCATGCTGGCGGGGGGATGGATGAAGACAGCATTGACCAATACGTCCAATTTTTATTGCAAAGTCGGGTGAATTCCAGACTCGTCGAATTCCGCGAAACAAGCGACTCCGAGCTGGACGTTGGCGAACTCAAAATGGTGTCCATACTGGACGTGCTGGATAACGGGCTTTCCGCGGTCTACACATTCTTTGCCCCCGACGAGGGGGCCAGCTTCGGTACCTTTAATGTGATGTGGCAGGTACAGCAGGCCAAACAGCTAGGACTCCCCTATGTCTACCTCGGCTACTGGATCGAAAACAGCCCGAAGATGCAGTACAAAGCAAATTTTCAGCCTTCAGAGGTTCTGGTGAATGGCAAATGGGACACAACATCGCCAATCAACCCACAAGGTTAGGGGCTATGACGGGTTAACATCAGCCTCGCACCATCATGACCAAAAAAGAACTCGACCCCCAAGCCACGCCTGCAGTCCAAGTGCTGGAGCGCATGTTCACATTGATTGACGTTCTGGCCTCCAGAGAAGAGGCCATCCCGCTGAAGGAAATCAGTGAAAAAGCCGGTCTTCACCCATCCACCACCCACCGCATCTTGAATGACTTGGTGTCGGGTCGCTTTGTGGATCGCCCCCAGTCCGGCAGCTACCGCTTAGGGATGCGCCTGTTGGAGCTGGGCAACTTGGTCAAGGCGCGCCTCAACGTTCGAGATGCAGCGCTAGGCCCCATGCGCGAGTTGCACAAGTTGACCCAACAACCGGTGAACTTGAGCATGCGCCAGGGAGACGAGATCATTTATGTAGAGCGGGCCTACAGCGAACGCAGTGGCATGCAGGTCGTGCGAGCCATTGGTGGCCGTGCTCCATTGCACCTGACTTCCGTCGGCAAGCTCTTTCTGGCGGCGGACGATCCGCTACGCATTCGCTCGTACGCGAGCAGGACCGGACTCCAGGGTCACACCAAAAACAGCATTACCGAACTGGACGCCCTAGAGCGCGAGCTGGCCAAGGTTCGCCAATATGGTCAAGCCAGTGACAATGAAGAGCTAGAGCTCGGCGTGCGGTGCATGGCAGCCGGCATTTACGACGACCAAGGAAAGTTGATTGCAGGCCTTTCCATTTCCGCCCCGTCCGGCCGCCTCGAAGATGACTGGTTGCCCAAACTAAAAGACACTGCTCGTCATATCTCAGAAACCTTAGGATTTCGATCGAACCTGCGCTAAACAAAAAGGCCTGCATCTGCAGGCCTTTTTTCTAGTTGGTCGCGATGCGACTGTCAAATCCTCGAAGCGCCAATGGGGATGGCTTGGCGGTTGCCGGGTGCCCCGACTCAACCCATTTACGAACCCGCTCGGCATCAGCGATCCGGGTCAGCTTGCCTGCAGAGTCCAGAAACACCATGATCAGCTTGCGGCCGGAAATCTTGGCTTGCATTACCAAGCATTGACCCGCCTCGGCGATGTAACCTGTTTTCTGCAAGCCGATGTCCCAAGCCGGACTTTTCACAAGGCGGTTGGTGTTGTTGTACTGAAGTGTGCGGTTCCCCACCTCCACCTGATGGCCTGTCGATGTAGACAACTCCCGCAGGGTGGCGTCACTGTAGGCATAGTTCACCAACGTCGCCAGATCCTTGGCGCTCGATTGGTTGCGACTGCTCAAACCCGTGGGCTCGACATACCGCGTATCTGTCATTCCAAGTACGCGCGCTTTTTGGTTCATCAAGCCCACAAAGTGCTGCAAGCCGCCCGGGTAGGTCCGGCCAAGCGCATGCGCAGCGCGGTTTTCGCTGGCCATAAGAGCCAAGTGCAGCAATTCACCGCGGGAAAGCTCGGTACCGACCCGGAGTCGCGAAGAACTACCCTTTTCAGTGTCCACATCGTCCTGGGTGATCTCAATGATGTCATCCATCGCCAACCGGCCTTCGCTGATCAACACACCGGTCATCAGTTTGGTGATGGACGCAATAGGCAACACTGCGTTCTCGTTTTTACTGAAGAGAACTTCTTTGGTGTCCTGATCCACCACGAAGGCGACACTTGACTTCAAGTCCAAGGCATCTTGTTTGCCATGCAGTCCTGCAAGTTGCGCGTACGAGGGCTTGGGCTGCGGGGCAGCTGCGACCTTCGTCACTTTGGCGGGCTTGACTGCCCGACCGGACACCCGCTTCGCTTTGATAACCGGCTTTTGCGCACGCACTGTTTTGACGGCCACTCTTTTGGCAGGACTTGCCTTGGCCTGTGCCGACTTAGCCACAGGTTTTTTGGAATGCGTGGAGGCAATAGCGGAATGCGGAAGTAGCAGCGAGGAGGCCAAAAGCCCCGCGATGCCTAGTTGAATAATGATGCGTTTCAACGTATTTCCTTTGAAAAAAGCGCCCGTGACAATTGCACAGGCGCTTTTTGTAATGTTCAGCAACAGTTTAATCAAAAAACATCAAGCAGATCAACTACTTGCGCGCTGAACTTCAACTATTTTTCGAAACGCAGACTTCAACCCTGCGCTGCTACGCGATCCGACTTGCTTTGAAGCTTGTTGAGAGCACTGAGATACGCCTTGGCGGAGGCCACAACGATGTCGGGATCCGCACCTACGCCGTTGACGACGCGACCGCTGTTTTGCAGCCGCACTGTTACCTCGCCCTGACTCTCGGTGGAGCCGCTGATGGCATTCACTGAATACAAAACCATTTCTGCCCCGCTTTGAACCAGTGACTCAATGGCCTTCAGAGAAGCGTCTACGGGTCCATTGCCGTCAGAAGCACCTTTCACCTCTTTCCCGCCCACGGTAAACACGATAGTGGCTTGGGGACGCTCACCAGTCTCACTGTGCTGGGAGAGCGAAACAAACCCGAATAGTTCGTTCTCGGAGGTCACACTTTCGTCGCCCACCAAGGCCAGAATGTCCTCATCGAAGATTTCACTCTTTCGATCAGCCAGCTCTTTGAACCGGGCGAATGCCGCATTAATCTCGGTTTCGCTATCCAGCTGAACCCCCAACTCTTGCAAGCGCTGCTTAAACGCATTGCGCCCGCTCAGTTTGCCCAGAACAATTTTATTGGCGGTCCATCCCACATCTTCAGCACGCATGATCTCGTAGGTGTCACGTGCCTTCAAAACTCCGTCCTGGTGAATTCCAGAGGCATGGGCAAACGCATTGGCACCCACTACAGCCTTATTGGGTTGCACCACGAAACCGGTGGTCTGGCTCACCATTCGGCTGGCAGCGAGGATGTGAGTGGCATCAATCCCGAGCTCCAGACCGAAATAGTCTTTGCGGGTTTTGACCGCCATGACGATTTCCTCAAGGCTGCAATTGCCAGCGCGCTCGCCCAGACCATTCACAGTGCACTCCACTTGCCGTGCACCGCCAATTTTTACGCCTGCCAGCGAATTGGCCACTGCCATACCTAAGTCGTTGTGACAGTGAACCGACCAGATCGCTTTGTCGGAGTTGGGCACTCGCTCTCTCAGCATTTTTATGAAGTTCCCATACAACTCTGGCACGGCGTAGCCCACGGTATCCGGCACGTTGATGGTGGTGGCACCCTCTGCGATGACCGCTTCAAGAACCCGGCACAAGAAATCAGGGTCGCTGCGATAACCGTCTTCAGGACTGAACTCCACATCTGCCACCAGATTCCGGGCAAACCGGACTGATTGCTTTGCCTGCTCCAGTACCTGCTCGGGTGTCATGCGCAGTTTTTTCTCCATGTGCAAGGCGGAGGTCGCAATGAAGGTGTGGATCCGAGCGCTTTTCGCACCTTTGAGGGCTTCGGCGGCCCGGGCGATATCGCGGTCATTTGCGCGAGACAAAGAACACACCGTCGAGTCTTTGATGGAGTTGGCAATCAGCTGCACCGCCTCGAAATCACCATTCGAACTGGCTGCAAAACCCGCCTCAATCACGTCGACGCGCAAGCGCTCGAGTTGGCGGGCAATCCGCAGCTTCTCATCACGCGTCATCGATGCGCCGGGAGACTGTTCTCCATCACGCAGCGTAGTGTCGAAAATAATCAGTTTGTCAGCCATAAAAATCTCCGTATGTTTAGCGGTGCAAGCCGCGCTCTTCGGGCTCATCCGTTGAGGTGCTGATCACGCTGGTCCGCACACCGCGGGCGCGGCGCACCAGATAGACCACATACCCACTAAAGCCATAAACCACAAAGACACCGAACATCACGATGGGTGGGTGAATGTTGATCACAGCAATACCCAGCGCGATCAAGACAATCACCACAAACGGAACGCTGCGCTTCATTTGCACGTCTTTAAAGCTATAGAACGGCACATTGGTCACCATCGTCAGCCCTGCATACAAGGCGAGTCCAAATACCGGCCAGGCCACCACATTTCCAGCAACGCCCTGGTCGGTGGCTACCCAAATAAATCCGGCCACTAGTGCCGCAGCTGCAGGGGAAGGAAGCCCCTGAAAGTAACGCTTATCGACCACCGTCGTATTCACATTAAAACGGGCTAGCCGGAGTGCAGCGCACGCGCAATACACGAAGGCTGCAAACCAGCCCCATCGCCCCAAGCCCCTCAAGGCCCATTCGTAAGAAATCAATGCTGGTGCGGCGCCAAAGGAGACCATGTCAGACAGAGAATCCATCTGCTCCCCGAATGCGCTCTGGGTATTCGTCATCCGAGCGACCCGGCCGTCCAGACTATCAAGCACCATTGCACAAAAAATACCGGCGGCCGCCAAGTCAAATCGACCATCCATCGCCATCACGATGGCGTAGAAGCCACCAAACAAAGCCGCCAAAGTAAACAAATTGGGCAGTACATAAATGCCCTTGCGCCGGTTTTTTACGACACCACCAGATTCCGTTGAACCTTGGGTTTCTATTCCATCATGCATGCCATCTCCAGAGAGCGCCTTGAGAGGCGCAATACGTTCCGAAACAACCGGAACAAAGTCAGGCACGCAGTGTAAGCCAGTGACCGGACCAACCGTAGAAGAACCGCAAAAGCAAAAGGCCACCGAAGTGGCCTTTTGCCTCATGCCTAAGCAGGCTTAGTTGCGGGTCTGGTCAACCAGCTTGTTCTTCGCAATCCAAGGCATCATGGCGCGCAGTTGGGCACCCACCACCTCGATCGAATGATCGGCGGTGTTGCGACGACGTGCGGTCATGCTTGGGTAGTTCAAACGGCCTTCCTGGATGAACATCTTGGCGTAGTCACCGTTCTGGATGCGCTTCAAAGCGTTGCGCATGGCCTTGCGGGACTCTTCGTTGATGACTTCAGGGCCTGTTACGTACTCGCCGAACTCCGCATTGTTGGAGATGGAGTAGTTCATGTTGGCAATGCCGCCTTCGTAGATCAGGTCCACGATCAGCTTCAGCTCATGCAAGCACTCGAAGTAAGCCATTTCAGGCGCGTAGCCGGCTTCCACCAGAGTTTCGTAACCCATCTTGATGAGTTCAACTGCACCACCGCACAGAACAGCCTGCTCGCCGAACAAGTCGGTTTCAGTCTCTTCTTTGAAGTTGGTTTCAATGATGCCGGCCTTGCCGCCACCGTTGGCCATCGCATAGCTCAGTGCCAAGTCACGGGCTTTGCCGGACTTGTCTTGATGCACAGCCACCAAGTGAGGCACGCCGCCACCTTGGGTGTAAGTGTTACGCACAGTGTGGCCGGGAGCCTTGGGAGCCACCATCCAGACATCCAGGTCAGCGCGGGGCACGACTTGGTTGTAATGCACGTTGAAACCGTGGGCGAAGGCCAAGGAAGCGCCTTGCTTGATATTGGGAGCGACGTTGTTGGTGTACACCTCGCCGATTTGCTCGTCAGGCAACAAAATCATGACCACGTCAGCAGCTTTCACTGCGTCGTTCACTTCCATCACGGTCAGGCCGGCTTTGCCGACTTTGTCCCAGGATGCGCCACCCTTGCGCAGACCGACCACGACCTTCACGCCGCTGTCGTTCAAGTTTTGAGCGTGGGCATGGCCCTGGCTGCCGTAACCAATGATGGCAACGGTCTTGCCCTTGATCAAGCTCAGATCACAATCCTTGTCGTAAAAAACTTTCATTTTTCTCTCCGAAATAAATATTGGCGAAAAGCGCCCTGTTGCAAAAACTACCTAAGCTCGGGGCGAACGGTAAACACTGTCGCCAAACAATTCCTGTGTGTTGAGCCAGCCGAAGCACACACAGAAAAACCTGTCATCAAACCCGCAGTATCCGCTCGCCGCGCCCGATGCCACTGGAGCCGGTTCGCACCGTTTCCAAAATGGCGGTGCGCTCGATGGCTTCCAGGAATGCATCATTCTTGGACTGATCGCCTGTGAGTTCGATGGTGTAACTTTTTTCAGTCACATCGATGATGCGACCACGGAAGATGTCCGCCATGCGCTTCATTTCTTCGCGCTCTTTGCCCACCGCACGGACCTTCACCATCATGAGCTCGCGCTCGATGTAGGCGCCTTCCGTCAAATCCACCACCTTCACCACTTCAATCAGGCGGTTCAGGTGCTTGGTGATTTGCTCGATCACATCATCCGAACCATGGGTCTGGATGGTCATGCGAGAAAGGCTAGGATCTTCCGTGGGTGCGACGGTCAGCGACTCGATGTTGTAACCACGGGCAGAAAACAAGCCCACCACGCGGGACAGCGCGCCGGGTTCGTTTTCCAACAAAACTGCAATGATGTGTTTCATATAACCGATTCCTCATTTCGACTACGCAGAAGCCTCAGCCTCTGCCGCCCTCCCCTCGCACCGGTAAGTGCAAGGCTTGGCGGTCAATAGATTCTTCAAAAATGATAGCAGCTCGCGCAATATCTACGCGGGCTAGAGCGCTATTTGACTAGATTTTGCTTACAGGTCCTCCGACCCGAGCAACATCTCCGTGATGCCCTTGCCGGCCTGCACCATGGGGAACACGTTCTCGGTGGGGTCGGTGCGGAAGTCCATGAACACCGTACGGTCCTTGAGCTTGCGGGCTTCGCGCAAAGCAGGCTCGACGTCCTGAGGGCGCTCAATCAGCATGCCAACGTGGCCATAGGCTTCCGCCAGTTTCACGAAATTGGGCAAGGCATCCATGTAGCTGTGGCTGTAGCGGCCTTCGTATTCCACTTCTTGCCACTGACGCACCATACCCAGATAGCGGTTGTTCAAAGAACAAATCTTGATCGGGGTGTTGTACTGCAGGCAGGTCGACAGCTCTTGAATGTTCATCTGCACCGAGCCTTCGCCGGTAATACAGAAAACTTCGCTCTGCGGCTTGGCAAGTTTGATACCCATGGCGTAAGGAATACCCACACCCATGGTGCCCAGACCGCCGGAGTTGATCCAGCGACGTGGCTCATCAAACTTGTAGTACTGAGCGGCCCACATCTGGTGTTGACCCACGTCGGACGTGATGTAGGTATCCACATCTTTGGTCATGTTCCACAGCGTTTCCACCACAAACTGCGGCTTGATCACATCACCGTTGCCGGGGTTGTACTTCATGCAGTCGCGCTTACGCCAGCCTTCAATGGTGTCCCACCAAGCGCCCAATGCGTTGGCATCGGGTTTGGTGGCACCTTCGCGGATCATGGCGATCATCTCGCTCAGAACATCCTTGACATCACCCACGATCGGAATATCGACCTTCACCCGCTTGGAGATGCTGGACGGATCAATGTCAATGTGAATGATCTTGCGTTCATTCTGCGCAAAGTGCTTGGGGTTACCAATCACGCGGTCATCAAAGCGTGCACCGACTGCCAGCAGCACATCGCAGTTTTGCATGGCGTTGTTGGCTTCGACAGTACCGTGCATGCCCAGCATACCGAGGAACTTGCGGTCGCTAGCGGGATAAGCGCCCAGACCCATCAAGGTATTGGTGCAGGGATATCCCAACATGTCGACCAAGGTGCGGAGTTCGGCTGACGCATTGCTCAGCAGCACGCCGCCACCGGTATAGATGTAGGGGCGCTTGGCCGCTAACAGCAGTTGCAATGCCTTGCGGATTTGTCCGCCGTGGCCCTTGCGCACCGGGTTGTAAGAACGCATTTCCACGCTCTCAGGGTAGCCGTGATAAGGCACCTTCTTGAATGACACGTCCTTGGGGATATCGACCACCACAGGGCCGGGACGGCCACTGCGAGCGATATGGAACGCCTTCTTCATGACTTCCGCCATGTCTTTGGCGTCCTTCACCAGAAAGTTGTGCTTCACGATGGGGCGTGTGATGCCGACTGTGTCGCACTCTTGGAAAGCATCCAGTCCGATCGCGTGCGTAGGCACCTGACCGGAGATGATCACCATGGGAATACTGTCCATGTAGGCAGTCGCAATACCGGTTACGGCATTCGTCAGACCGGGCCCCGATGTGACCAGGGCCACACCGACATCGCCGGTTGCGCGGGCATAACCGTCAGCGGCATGCACTGCCGCCTGCTCGTGGCGAACCAGTACGTGCTGAATGGTTTCTTGCTTGTAGAAAGCGTCGTAAATGTGCAAAACGGCACCACCGGGATAACCCCAGATGTACTTGACGTTTTCTGCTTGCAGCGCTTTAACGAGGACTTCCGCGCCCCTTAATTCGGGAACAGCGGCGGACTTGGATGCGGATGCTGCCGAAGCGATTTCGGCTTTAGAAATTTCCATGATGAACCTTTGTGAATTTCTCTGACGAAAAACCTTGGGTGCCCCTTCGCAAACACTTGTGGAGTCGCGTCGGGACTTAAGATCAAAGCCATGAGCGCATTGAATGTTGCGCCGGACCAGGACCCGTTTGCCTTTTAATTGCCTGCGTATTATGGCATTGCGCGCGCACTCACTTTTTATTCACATGAATGCGCGGACTCAAAGTGCAATAATTGAAGGCTGCGCCGGAGTCAGAGGCAAACTCACGCACTCAGCGCTTTCCTCTTTCAGCCAGCAATGGCATCGTCAATTGGCAACCGAAAAAGAACTTTCTGACTTTTTGAAAAGTGTTGAAAAGCGGGCTTTTAAACGCGCGGCTTACCACGTGCGTAATGACGAGTCCGCCTTAGACATTGTTCAAGACAGCATGATGAAACTGGCCGAGCACTACGGGCACAAGCCCGTGGAGGAGCTACCCATGCTGTTTCAGCGCATTCTTTCCAATAGCACGCTGGATTGGTTTCGCAGACAAAAGACCTACAGTGCTCTTTTTTCGACGCTGAGCGACTTCGAATCAGGAACTGAAGACGAAGATTTCAATCTATTGGAATCATTGGTCAGCAGCCAGAGCGGCGACCAAAACGAGAGCACAGAGACGCAAACCGAGCGAGCACAAACCTTGCTTTCGATTGAAGAAGAAATTTTGCGACTGCCACCCCGTCAACGGGAAGCCTTCCTGATGCGTTATTGGGAGGATATGGACGTCGCGGAAACCGCGACTGCGATGGGCTGCTCACAAGGCAGCGTAAAAACACACTGTTCCCGAGCGGTGCAAGCCTTGGGTAATGCTTTAAAAGGAAAGGGAATCAGGCTATGAAAAACACAGTAGCGCACCACACAGGTGCCGACATCGAAAAAGCCGTGGCCCGGGCGATTACCTCGCGCCTGAATGAAAGCACTCAAACCCTGCCGCACGACATCACGGAACGACTCAAGGTCGCTCGTGCGCAGGCCTTGGCTCGACGCAAAATCGCCTTGGAAACCGCCCCTGCCCAACAAGTGCTGCTATCCCAGTCGGGGCAAGCCAGCGTCCAGATGGGCTCAGGATTCAAGAACCTGTGGATGCAGCTCGGCTCCTGGTTGCCTCTTTTGGCCCTGATTACCGGCATGCTGGTGATCGACACCCTGCAAGACGAGTTCAGCGCACAGGAAATCGCAGACGTCGACACCCAGCTCTTGACCGACCCTCTGCCGCCTTCCGCCTACACAGACCCCGGATTTGCACAGTTTTTACGCACTGCCCAGGAAAAGTAAACCGAAGTCCATGTTGCCCCTGTTATGACGCGTATTCCCCTCAAACTCGTGCAAGCCAGCGCATTTGCTGCCGGACTGGTAAGTCTTTTTATCGGCATCAGCGCACCGGTTTTGGCCCAAACCGCGGTGCCGCTGCCTGCTGCCCCCGCCTCGACCAATCTCAACTGGACCTCTCTGACTGCGGGACAGCAAACGGCGCTGACCCCTCTCAAAGCTAGCTGGGACACCCTGGCCGACGGACACAAACGGAAATGGATCGCCCTTTCCCAAAATTTCGCCACAATGTCCAGCGCGGACCGAGAGACCTTGCACAGCCGGATGGTCGATTGGGCGGCACTTAAGCCCAAAGAGCGACAGCAAGCCCGGCTCAATTTTGCAGAAACCAAGAAAACACCACCCACAGAGCGTTTAGCCAACTGGGAGGCCTATCAAGCGCTCAGCCAGGACGAAAGAGACGCCTTGGCACGAAAAGGTGCGGCTAAGCCTGCGGGCGCAGCCGTTGCGGCCAAAGCGCCGTCACCTCAAAAGCTCACGCCCGTGCCGGTGACCCGCAACTCGCCCGATACCCAGCGCGAACGACTTGCGGCACAGCAGCCGGTGGACAAAAACACCCTTCTACCCCTCGCGCCAGCCTCCAAGAACTCCAGCTCGGATTAGTAGCCGTGGTCCGGAGCTCTGGGGGGCGATCCTGCGGCTACCTACAATCGCGGAATCTTTGACAACAAACTCGGGCGTGGAATGACAAATGGTGCGGTGACCCCTGGACTCTGGCGGCGCATGGCGTGTTGGATTTACGAGGGAATTTTGTTGTTCGGCGTCGTTTTTCTGGCGGGTTACCTGTTCGGCACCCTGAGTCAAACGCGGTACGCGCTGGACAACCGGCATGCCCTGCAGGGCTTTCTGTTTGTGATTCTGGGCATTTACTTCGTATGGTTCTGGGCCCACGGACAGACGCTGGCCATGAAAACCTGGAATATCCGGGTCGTGGGCAAAGATGGCAAAAAGATCACCCAACTTCGCGCACTGGGGCGCTACGCCCTCAGCTGGGTCTGGTTTTTGCCGCCGTTGGCGGCGGTTGCGCCTTTCCAGCTATCCGGACCTGAAATCGTGCTGATTTGCACAGGATGGGTCGCCGTATGGGCGATTTTGAGTCGTTTCCACCCACAAAACCAGTTTTGGCACGATGCCTTGGCAGGCACCCGTCTGATTCACTCGGCGCCCATGAGCCGCTGAGCACACGGATTCAACAGCATGACTAACGCCTCCCTGCCCCCGGTGGACCCCGCCGTCAATCCACAGAAACAACGCAAAGGGCTTAATCGGGTATTTCACGCTACCCGCTATTCGTGGGCCGGCCTTCAGGCCGGATGGCACGAAACCGCCTTCCGGCAGGAGAGTGTGTTGGCAATGATTTTGCTGCCTGCGTCACTTTACGTCGGGCAGACCTGGGTGGAGTCTGCCGTGCTGGCAGCCAGTGTGGTGGCAGTGATGGTCGTGGAGTTGCTCAATACCGCAGTCGAGTCGGTGGTCGACCGGGTCGGCCCGGAGTGGCATTCACTTTCCAAACGGGCCAAAGATATCGGCAGCGCGGCAGTCTTGTTAAGCCTGTTGCTGTGCGCCGCCATCTGGGGAGCCGCACTGTGGGCGCGGTTTGCGCCTCACATCGGCTAAGGTCACTTAAACAGCGGATTCGTCCTGCTCGCCGGTGCGGATGCGCACCACGCGCTCCACACTCGTCACGAAGATTTTTCCGTCGCCGATCTTGCCGGTGTGCGCGGCCTTCACGATAGCGTCCACACAGCGGTCCACGTCTTCGGTCTTCACTACGACTTCAACTTTCATTTTGGGCAAGAAGTCCACCACGTATTCGGCGCCGCGGTACAACTCGGTATGGCCCTTTTGGCGACCAAAGCCCTTCACCTCGGTCACGGTCAGACCGGTCACGCCACATTCGGCCAGGGCTTCGCGGACTTCTTCGAGTTTGAAAGGTTTGACGACTGCGGTAATTTGTTTCATCTGCTTGTCCAGTTAATAAATCAGGCCCGAAAACGGTTGGTAATAGGATAACGCCAATCCTTGCCGAAGCTGCGGTGCGTCACGCGGATTCCAACCGGTGCTTGGCGACGCTTGTACTCATTGATTTTGATGAGCCGGGTCACCCGCTCCACATCTTCTGCACGGAATCCGGCAGCGATGATGGCATCGATGCTTTCGTCGTTTTCCATGTAGCGCTCCAGAATGCCGTCCAGAATTTCGTAGGCAGGCAAACTGTCCTGGTCTTTCTGGTCCGGCCGCAATTCAGCACTGGGCGGGCGCGTGATGATGCGCTCAGGAATAGGGGCCGCACAGGTGCCATACGGGTCGTGGGCATTGCGCCACCGTGCGAGCTTGAACACTGTGGTTTTGGCCAAGTCTTTGATGACGGCGAATCCGCCCGCCATATCCCCGTAAAGCGTGCAGTAGCCCGTTGCCATTTCTGACTTGTTACCGGTCGTCAACACGATGCTGCCGAACTTGTTGGACAAGGCCATGAGCAAGGTGCCCCGGATGCGGGCCTGAATGTTTTCTTCGGTGGTGTCTTCCGCACGCCCGGCAAACTCAGCGGCCAGCGAGGACTTGAAGGCCTCGAACTGCGGGACGATGGAAATTTCGTCGTAGCGAACGCCCATGCGCCCTGCCATGTCACGTGCGTCAATCCAACTGATGTCTGCGGTGTACGGCGAGGGCATCATCACGGTGCGAACCTTGTCAGCCCCCAGCGCATCAACGGCCACGGCCAACACAAGCGCCGAATCGATCCCGCCCGAGAGGCCTAGCAGAGCTCCGGGAAAACCATTTTTCCCGACATAGTCCCGCACGCCCAGCACCAGAGCGTCCCACAAGTCCGCCTCTTCAGTTCGCTCAGGCGACACTTCCGCTATTAAATTTATAGCGCCTTGCGCACGCGCTATCTGGGCTACAAAGTGATTTTCTTTAAAACTCGGCGCCCGGCCAGCCACTGCACCATCCGCATTGAGGGCGAAGGAGTGGCCCTCAAACACCACTTCATCCTGCCCGCCCACCAGATGGGCGTAGACCATAGGCAACCCGGTCTCCCGGCAGCGTTCCCCCATGCGGACCTCACGCTCGTAGCCCTTGCCCACGTGAAAAGGAGAGGCGTTGATCACCGCCAGTAGCTCAGCGCCCGCGTCTCGGGTCAGACGGGCGGGCTCTTCAAACCAGGCATCTTCACAAATCAAGAGGCCGACCTTGACGAAGTCTTCGCCCTCGCCGGCTTCAAATACACACACCCCTTGGCCGGGGGTGAAGTAGCGGCGCTCATCAAACACCTGGTAGTTGGGCAGCTCGCGCTTGGCGTAGCGGGCGACAACTTCCCCCTCGCGCAGCACCGAAGCCGCATTGAACCGACTCTGGACTGCAACGGAGCGTGTGCGACTGTCCCCGCCAGTCGGATGCCCGACCACCACCGACATCCCTTTTAACCCGGCAAGCTGCTGCGCCACCGATTTCACGGCATCATCGCAGGCCTGCATGAAAGCAGGACGCAGAAACAAGTCCTCGGCGGCATAGCCGCAAATGGAGAGCTCAGGCGTCAAGAGCAAGCGCGCGCCTTCCGCATAGGCGCGATTCGCCGCATCGACGATTTTTATGACATTACCGTTCAGGTCACCGACGATGAAATTGAGTTGCGCAACGCACAGTTTGAGAGTCATGAACCAGCAGAAGGAAGTTCACAGCCGGGTCTGCAGTGCAGAACCTTCGCGGCTGCCGCGCGGAGCGCTAAATGGGTAAGGCTGATTATGTCATCCGGGTGTCAGAAACGCCCTCCGCGGTCTCGGCCTCCGAGTGGGATGCGCTGCTGCAACTTCAGCACCACCCGACACCCTTTATGCGCCACGCCTACCTGGCCGCTCTGCAGAACAGCGGCAGTGCAACGCCGGCCACCGGTTGGAGCCCGCACTTCATCACCCTGCACGACTCTTCGGGCCTCGCAGCAGCTTGCGTGCTCTATATCAAGGACCACTCCTATGGGGAATATGTGTTCGACTGGGCATGGGCCAGCGCCTACGAACAACACGGCCTGGCTTACTACCCCAAGGCGGTTATTGCCGTGCCGTTCACCCCGGTACCCGGTAGCCGATTGCTCGCCAGGGATACGGCATCGCGAGAAGCACTGATTCAGGCCATTCAGAGCCTGTGTGCCGAGAACAATGTTTCTTCTGCGCACCTGCTGTTTGGCGCCGAGGATGACCTGCAAGCGACCACGGGCAGTGGCTGGATGCAACGGCACACCGTACAGTTCCATTGGCACAACCGTCCGGACGGATACAAAGACTTTGATGACTTTTTGTCCGGACTGAATCAGGAAAAGCGCAAGAAGATCAAGCAGGAGCGTCGCAAGGTAGCGCAGGCTGGTGTGCAATTCCGGCACTGCACCGGCACAGACATCAGTCAGGAGGACTGGGAGTTTTTCTATCGCTGCTATGCCCGGACCTACCGGGAGCACGGCAACCCGCCCTACCTCACACCCGACTTCTTTCAGCGCATGGCAACCGACATGCCCGAGCATTGGCTGATGTTTGTGGCAGAGCGCGAGGGTCAAGCCATTGCTAGCAGTTTGATAGCTATAGGCGCAAGCAACATAAGGGCTGACGGCACATTCCCCCCCCCACAGAGAGTGGCCTATGGTCGCTACTGGGGTGCCCTGGAACCCGTAGATTGCCTGCACTTTGAGGCCTGCTACTACCAACCTTTGGAATGGTGCATTGCCAATGGCTACGCCCGATTTGAAGGGGGCGCCCAAGGTGAGCACAAAATGGCGAGGGCACTTCTCCCGGCAAGAACCAGCAGCACCCACTGGTTGCAGCATCCCGCGTTTGCGGATGCGGTGCAGCGGTTTCTAGAGCGGGAGGGCGAAGGTATCCAAAACTACATGGAACACCTTGAACAACGCACCCCGCTCAAAAAACCGGTTTAAAAAGTCTCCCAGTCATCATCCCCACCTGCAGGCGTGGCCTTGAAGCTGGTTTTGGGCGGAGTCGGCGCATGGGCTACCAGCACCGGTGGCGCCTTGCCTGCAGGCGGCCTAGCTGTAGCGCTTGCCGGTTTGGTGGCGCTGGGCTTGGGGAGCGTCTGCGCGGGGGCTCTGCGCTCGGTGCCTGCAAATGTTTTCTTAGCCGGTGATTGGCTACGCACCGCAGCGGGTGCAGCGGGAGCCGATAGGTGGCTGGCGCCGGTGTAGCCTCCGCTGTGCCCCTCGTTGCCCAACTTAAACACCGCCACCACCTGCACCAGGTCGTTGGCCTGACTCTTCAAGCTGCTCGCAGCGGCGGCCATTTCTTCTACCAGCGCAGCGTTTTGTTGCGTGGCTTGGTCCATCTGGGTGACAGCTTCGCCCACTTGGTTGACGCCTGCACTTTGCTCCGAGCTGGCTGCGCTGATTTCGCCCATGATGTCGGTCACCCGCCGGATGCTGCTGACCACTTCGGTCATGGTCTCACCAGCTTTGTCGACCAAACTACTACCCTGTTCTACCCTCTCTACGCTGGCGTTGATCAGGGTTTTGATTTCTTTGGCGGCCTCTGCACTGCGTCCTGCCAGTGAGCGCACTTCAGAAGCTACGACGGCAAAGCCTCGACCTTGTTCTCCGGCTCTGGCGGCTTCTACGGCTGCGTTCAGCGCCAGGATGTTGGTTTGGAAGGCGATGCCGTCAATCACGCTGATGATGTCTGCAATTTTGCGGCTGGCTTCGTTGATGCCTTTCATGGTCTCGACCACTTGGCCGACGACTTCTCCACCTTGAATAGCGACGGTGGAGGCATTCATGGCGAGTTGGTTGGCCTGGCGGGCGGAGTCTGCGTTTTGTTTGACGGTGGAGCCGAGTTCTTCCATGCTGGCTGCGGTTTGCTCTAAGGCGCTGGCCTGGCTTTCGGTGCGGGCGCTGAGGTCGTGGTTGCCTTGGGCGATCTCAGAGCTGGCGGTGGCCACGGCATCGGCGCTGGACCGCACCTGTCGCAATACGCCCTGGGTCTTTTCCACAAATTGGTTAAAGCCGGTCGCAATCGTGGCGAGTTCATCTGAGCCGCCCGCTTCAATACGACGGGTCAGGTCACCCTGGCCGGAACCGATGTCCTGCATGGCGTCTTTCAAAACGACCAAGCGCCCCAGCAAACCGGTGAGCACGCCGCCGATAAGCAACACGGCCAGCACCGCAATGATCACGCTGCCCACGATAGAGGACCACACCATGGCGGTGATGCCACTCAGCGCCTCGGCACGATTCAGCGCAATCACCAGAATCCAGTCGGTACCGGCAACCGGGGTTGCAAACACCAGGCGGCTCTCGCCTGCGATGGTTATTTCCCGCACGGACTCCGCCTTGGCTAAAGCTTCAAGCGCGCCGCCACCGAGGTCGGGTGCGATGTCGGTGACCGGTTTAAGGACTTGTGCGGTGTTTTCATGCACCATGATTTTTCCGGATTTGTCGGCAATAAAGCCATAAGTCCCCGGCGTCGGGCGGATGGAGGCCACATTGCGCACAACCGCATCCATGAACACATCGACCGCGGTCACCGCCTTCACCGTCCCACCGTCCCGGATTGCGGCGGAGAAAGTAATCACCAGTTTTTTGGAGCCCGCGTCCACGTAGGGCGGGGTCACCGCGGGCCCTTGCGCCGCTGCAGCCAACTGGTACCAAGGGCGGGCAGTGGGGTCGTAGTCTGGAGGAAGGTTTTGTTGCTCAGAAAAAGCGGTCCGCTTGTCGGCAAACCCGATGTAAGCAGAGTCAACACCGCCAGCCACTTTGGCCTGAACCAGGTACTTGAGCGGATCTGCTTCATTCACGGCAAACCCGAACGATTTGACAACCTGGTGCCGGCCTGCCACCCACTCTGCAACCTCAGAGGCGTGTGCTTTCGCCAGCGCCCGCGTTTGGGCATCCAGCGTCTGGAGTGCGTGAGACCGCGCAGTGAGCACGTTGGTCGCGGACAAGCCGGCCAGCCCCAGCAACACCAGCAAACCCACCATCGCCACAATTTTCCCGCGCAGGGACGTCAAAAACGCAAAATTCATAGCGTGCTCCAAAGTGATCTCATCCAATTTCTCTGCGGCTGCCATGCGCAGCCGGCATTCACGCCAACGCGCCTGCCACCATGCTCATTTCGCCTTGGCCCAATAATGCTTGGACATTCATCACGATCAGCATACGCGTTCCCAGCGTTACCAAACCCACGATAAAGCAGGAATCCAAGGCCGAATCAAACTGCGGTGCCGGTTTGATGTCGCTGCTGTCCAGTGTGACCACATCCGACACGCTGTCAACTACGGCGCCGACCACTGTTCCGCCGATATTCAAAATGATGACCACCGTGAAATCGTCGTAGGCGACTTTGGGCAACTGCAGCTTCAGGCGCAAATCGACAATCGGCACAATCACGCCCCGCAGATTGATGACGCCTTTGACAAAGCTGGGCGAATTAACCATTTTGGTAGGCATCTCGTACGACCGGATCTCCTGCACTTGCAGGATGTCGATCGCATATTCCTCGCTACCCAGCCGCAGGCTGAGGTATTGGCTGGAGGTGGGCGCCGCCGGATTCGCCATGGTGGAGGGGTTGTTTTGGGTTAGTTGCATATAAAAACATCACATTTGGTTAATCTGCTTTTTAACAAATATATCGTTTTATGACACACCGGCGCTGCGCGCATGAACAGTCTGGCGAACCCATATCGGAGGGTTATCGGCATAAGGTGGAGCATCTAAAGGCACACCGACTGTGGCCTTGCTTGTGCGAAAGCTGCTAACTTTGGCTCGCTGAGTGTTTGGCGGGCTCTGTAACCCGGCACTGTGAACACCCCACACCCCTTGCTATGACGAAGTCTCCTGAACAGAACGAACACCCCAGCGCTCCGGGCTGGCACCTGATTGCGCTTGAACTGCGCGCCCCTTGGGAGCTTTGGTCGCTACTGCCGAGCTGGCCGGTGCTCTCGCGGGCGGCTGCCGGCGACGGTCACCCTGTCTTGGTGTTTCCTGGCCTCACGGCCAGTGACGGTTCTACCCTGCCCTTGCGGGCCTACCTCAAGAGCTTGGGCTATGACGTTTCGGGCTGGAACCAAGGCTATAACTTCGGGCCCAGAGCAGGGGTTCTGGAGACTGCGAGAGAACAAATTTTGGACATCTACCGCACCACCGGTCAGGCCGTCAGCCTGATCGGCTGGAGCCTGGGCGGTGTGTATGCACGCGAGCTGGCCAAAGAGCTGCCCGACAAGGTGCGCAGCGTGATCACTTTGGGCACCCCTTTCGGGGGTTCGCACACCAGCACCAATGCGTGGCGTTTGTACGAACTGGCGGCCGGGCATCGCATTACCGAAGCCATTGAACGTTTTGACCTCGCAGGAGCCCCGCCCGTCCCCACCACTTCTATTTACTCCCGCAGTGACGGCGTGGTTGCATGGCAAGCGAGCCTGCAGGCCCCGCAGGCGGATCAACCCGACACAGAAAATATTGAGGTCTTTGCCAGTCATATCGGCTTGGGCGTGAATCCCAGTGCGTGGTGGGTGGTCGCCGACAGGCTGGCGCAAATCCCGGGCCACTGGACGCCCTTCAGCCGGGAAGGTGGATGGGCGCGCTGGCTTTTTCCGAATCCGCTGCGCTGAGTACGATCCGGCTCCACCATAAAAAATAGCGCCTGCGGAACCGCAGGGCGCTATATTTTTAGTAGCACCTCGCGCAATTAGCGCGAGGGCTAGAGGTCTTATTGCTGGTTATAGGCAGCAATGCCGTCCATGATTTCCTTGTGGGCTTCGTCTTTGCCGCCCCAGCCTTGCACCTTGACCCACTTGCCGGCGTCCAGGTCTTTGTAATGCTCAAAGAAATGTTCGATCGCTTTCAAGCGCACGGGATTCAGATCCTCCAGCGACTGCCAGCGGGAGTACAGGGGCAAAATTTTGTCCGTAGGCACTGCAAGCACCTTGCCGTCCATACCGCCTTCGTCTTCCATCTTCAAGATGCCGATAGCACGGCAAGGCACCACGACACCGGGTGGCAGCGGCACGGGGGTGATCACGAGCACGTCAACAGGGTCGCCATCACCCGCGATGGTTTTGGGCACATAACCGTAGTTAGTGGGGTAGTGCATGGCGGTGTTCATGAAACGGTCCACAAAGATGCAGCCGGAGGCCTTGTCAACTTCGTACTTGATGGGGTCGCCATTCATCGAGATTTCGATGATCACGTTGAACGATTCAGGCACTTTGTTGCCAGGGGTGACATTGTCTAAGGACATGCAATCTCTCTTTGTTTGAGTTGAAACAGGAAACGTACGGATTAACCCTGATTTTACTGACTTGGCACTTTCGATTTTGACGCGTGATTCAGAAAGCGCGCTACATTGGCTTTGTTGGCCAATCTACGCCGCTTGCCTCTCCAGGTTGGCGCACTGAGGAAGCAACGCAGCGGGGACAACCCAAGCGTTGCTCCCAACTTTGCGAATCAACCACAGAGGAGTATGTCTATGTCAGGCAACACCGCGCTTTTATTGGCGCTTGGCTGCGGATTCATCGCCGTGGTCTATGGCGTTTGGGCACGCAATTGGATTCTCTCCCAGGATGCAGGGAACGCGCGCATGCAGGAAATTGCGGCCGCTATCCAGACCGGCGCTGCCGCCTATCTGGCCCGTCAGTACAAAACAATCGCCATCGTCGGCGTCATCCTTGCAATCCTTATCGGCATTTTTCTGGATAGCCTGTCGGCCATCGGGTTTGTGTTGGGTGCCGTGCTTTCCGGGGCCTGCGGATTCATTGGTATGAATGTTTCGGTGCGTGCCAACGTGCGCACCGCCCAGGCAGCCACGCATGGCATCGGGCCCGCACTGGATGTGGCCTTCAGGGGCGGCGCCATCACCGGCATGCTGGTTGTTGGCCTGGGCCTGCTGGGTGTGACCGGCTTCTATTGGTTTCTGGTGCCAGATGGCGCAGTCTCGGCCGCCAAACTCAACCCGCTGATCGGTTTTGCTTTCGGGTCTTCACTGATCTCGATATTTGCCCGTTTGGGTGGCGGAATTTTCACCAAAGGTGCCGACGTGGGTGCCGATCTGGTGGGCAAAGTGGAAGCTGGAATTCCAGAAGACGATCCGCGCAACCCTGCCGTGATCGCCGACAACGTCGGTGACAACGTCGGCGACTGCGCCGGCATGGCAGCAGACCTGTTTGAAACCTACGCGGTCACTTTGATTGCCACTATGGTTTTAGGAGCATTACTCGCAAGCAACGCGGGGGTTAACGCCGTTTTGTACCCCTTGGTGCTTGGGGCAGTGTCGATTGTTGCCTCCATCATCGGTTGCTTCTTTGTCAAAGCCTCACCCGGCATGAAAAACGTGATGCCCGCGCTCTACAAAGGCTTGGCAGTCGCGGGCGTTTTGTCCTTAATTGCGTTTTACTTCGTCACCCAATCCATGATTACCGATGGGGCGCTGGGTGGCACAGGGGCTGCAACCAAGCTCTTCGGTGCCTGCGCAGTCGGGCTGATTTTGACGGCGGCTTTGGTGTGGATCACCGAGTACTACACCGGCACCCAATACGCTCCTGTGCAGCACATTGCCCAAGCGTCTACCACCGGACATGGAACCAATATCATCGCGGGCTTGGGTGTTTCCATGCGCTCCACGGCATGGCCTGTCATCTTTGTCTGCATGGCGATTTACACTGCCTATGCCTTGGCTGGCCTTTATGGCATTGCCATCGCAGCCACGTCCATGCTCAGCATGGCGGGCATTGTGGTCGCACTGGATGCTTACGGACCTATCACTGACAACGCCGGAGGTATTGCAGAAATGGCGGAGCTGCCCGCCAGCGTGCGGGACGTCACCGACCCGCTCGATGCCGTGGGCAACACCACCAAAGCTGTCACCAAGGGTTACGCCATCGGCTCGGCCGGCCTCGCGGCACTGGTGCTGTTTGCGGACTACACGCACAAACTCGATGCCTACGGGAAACACATCAGCTTTGACCTGAGTGACCCGATGGTAATCATCGGGCTGTTCATCGGAGGACTCATTCCTTACCTATTCGGAGCGATGGCTATGGAAGCGGTCGGCCGCGCTGCCGGGTCGGTCGTGGTGGAAGTCCGGCGCCAGTTCAAAGAGATCAAAGGCATCATGGACGGCAGCGCTAAGCCCGAGTACGACACGGCCGTGGATATGTTGACCACCGCCGCCATCAAAGAAATGATGATTCCATCGCTATTGCCCGTGGTGGTCCCTATCGTGGTCGGCTTGGCCTTGGGGCCGGCGGCTTTGGGCGGGTTATTGATGGGAACCATCGTGACGGGGCTGTTCGTAGCCATCTCCATGTGCACGGGAGGCGGCGCTTGGGATAACGCCAAAAAGTACATTGAAGACGGCCACTTTGGGGGCAAAGGCTCGGAGACGCACAAGGCTGCCGTGACTGGTGATACCGTGGGAGACCCCTACAAAGACACCGCCGGTCCGGCGGTCAACCCGTTGATCAAGATCATCAACATCGTTGCCTTGCTGATCGTGCCGCTGATGATGAAAATTCACGGCGGTTAAAAAAGCCTAGGCCGCTACGCTCATGGGGAGTCGGCGGCCGGCTGGTCGCAGACCCGCTCCGGCGGGCCTAAACGCCCCGCGCATGCGCTAACATGTAACAACGATGCCCCCCACTTTGGCGACCGAGAGATTGACGTGAAAATTCTTGTGATTGATGACCACGCTTTAGTACGTGAAGGTTTACACCAGGTTTTGAAAGGCTTGGATGAAGATGTCACCGTATTGCAAGCCGGAACCTGCACCCAAGCTTTCGCGCTGACCGCTGACCACTCAGACCTGGACCTGGTTCTACTGGATTACCACCTGCCCGACATGACCGGCTTGGCAGCGCTGGATATTTTCGGCAAGCGACATCCCGAACTGCCTATCGTGATGCTCTCCGGCTCCGCCAACACGCAGATCATGCGCCAGGTTCTCCAGAACGGCGCCTCCGGTTTTGTGACCAAATCTACGCTGAGTGATGAGTTGCTACATGCAGTTCGACTGGTGCTCAATGGCGATGTGTATTCACCCCGTGAGCTGGATGCGCGCTTGGAACCCTCACTTCCCGAAGATGCACTTGACAAACCGCCTTTAACGCAACGGCAGGAACTGGTTCTGCGTGAGCTGCTGGATGGCCGCTCCAACAAAGAAATCGGCACCAGCTTGAATGTGTCGGATGAAACCGTCAAAACCCATGTGGCCGCCATCTTGCGCTACTTTGATGTGCAGAACCGGACGCAGGCCGTCGTAGCGGCCGCACGCAGCGGGTACCGCCCCGCCACCAGCGCCTGAGATCACCTACAAAACGCCGGAACTACTGTTTAAAGAAAGCCTGCGGAGCAAGCTCCGCAACTTGGCGGGTCTCACAGGCTTGTGCAACAGCGTTAAGCCTTGGGCTTTAGCCGACTGAAGCAGCCCGGCATCGGTGTCGCCACTCATCAGACAGGCCGCTATTTCGCGCCCCGCATGCGACCGCACCATGTCGATGACATCCATTCCGTTGCGATCTTCACCCAAGCGATAGTCTGACAAAACCAGATCGGGTGCGGGGTAGGCATTCACGTAGTCCAGGGCCTGTTGCACATTCGCTGCGGCATTCACCACACACCCCCACGATTGCAGCAAGGCCTGCAGAGCTTCCAGGGCGAAGCCGTCATCTTCCACAATCAAGACGCGCATGCCCTCCAACTCGCCAAAGCTGGCCGGCTCAGAAACAGGGCCGTTGTACAGCGGAATTTCCCGGGGGATCGCGCGGGGCAATCGAATAGAAAAACGGGTGCCACACCCCAGGTTTGACCGCAGGTGCACGCTGTGACCCAACAACCGGGCCGTACGCTCCACTATGTTCAGCCCGAGTCCGAGTCCCTGGGTACGGTCGCGCCCGGTGTTACCGACCTGATAAAACTCCCGGAAAATTTCATGCTGATGTTCCGGTGAGATGCCGATGCCGCTGTCCGCCACATCCAAGCGCAAATGTTTACCCCCTTCGATCACACGGCAAGTAATCAGAATGCTGCCGCGTTCGGTGTAGCGCACCGCGTTGTTGGCGAGATTCATCAGCATGCGTTGCACTAGAACAGGGTCACTCAAAAACCACTCTCCGGTGGCACGAATCCGCAGCCGCAAACCTTTGCTTTCTGCCAAGGGAAGCAATGCCTTACGAATACTCTGAAAGACCTCTTCTACCGGGGTTTCAACCCTATGCACCTGGACCGCGCCAGCATCTAGTCGTGAGACATCTAACAATCCGTCCAGCAAGTCCTGCATCGATTGCACCGACGCCTCGAGACTTCCGACCACTTGCCGGGTCGCTGCATCCAAGGGCAGCTGTCCGAGGCGGGCCACAAACATGCCTAAAGCATGGGTAGGTTGCCTCAAGTCATGGCTGGCGGCGGCCAGGAAGCGGGACTTCGCAAGGGTTGCCGTTTCGGCCTCTTCCTTTTTCAGACGTAACTCTCGGGTAGCAGCCTCCACACGGTACTCCAGCTCCTCACGGCCCCAAGCCAGCCGTTGCGCCATCTGGTTCAGGCGCGTCTGCAAATCGAATAACGGGTCAGAAGGTAGCGCCTCGGAACTGGGCGCCAGATCACCTTCACCAATGCGCTCAATGGTGCGGGAAACACGCATGACCGGCCCGATCACCCCCTCTCCCAAACGGGTAGCCAGCAAGCCCCCTAAGAGCAGGCCTGCAGCACCGATCAACAGTGTCACCAGCAAAGTGTCCTGTCCTCTGCTGTCCAGGCGATCACGCGACACCTCCAACACAATATAGCCAAGGACCACGTTGCTGGCTTCTTTGCTACGCGGAGTAAAAAAGTCGTCCAGAGACACATTGCTGGGCGACACACTTTCCCAGATGACATCGATACCCAGCTTTTTTTGCCGGGCGATGTAGTTGGCGCCTACCGCCTCCGGCAATTCGGTGTACCGACTCTTTCCAGTCTTGGTTAACAAGGTTCCGTTGTTGTCAAAGATGGCAATCGATTGGACATCGGCCTCTCCTTGCAGGCCGTTGGCGATCGCTTGCAAGCTGGCTGTATTGCCGGAGAACAAACCATACTCACTGGCCATGGCGATCTGGCGCGCAATCAATTTGGCCCGCATGGTGTGGGCCTCATCCAAATCAGAAACGCGCGTGGTCCAGAACACGGCCATCAACGCCAGCACCACCAGGAAAACCGGCGCAATCGCGGCTAACAGCATGCGAAAGCGGATGCCTTGGAACCTCATGGCTTGCGCTCCACGCGCTTCAAGCGCTCCGTCAAAGATTTCTCATCCAGCAACAATTCCAGTGACCGCGCTACTTGGTCATTCAACACCACCGAAAAGTCTGACGGATATTGCAGCATAGGTCCGCTGGCACCCTGTGACAGGGCCCTGGCGATTGCAAAGGCCTGCAAGCCGATTTGACGCGGCGTGCTGTGCAATGAGAGCAAAGCGCCAGCACGCACGTACGCGGGTGAGAATGCAATAACCGGCACCCTCGCCCGGTAGGTGGCAAGCAACACATTCGAAATGCTCGAACCGTTGTAAACCAGTGGGTCCGGCACAGCGAGCAAGGCATCTGTATCGTCCAGCACCGCCTTGAGCCCCGCAAACAATGTGCTTCCACCCCCCACATACCCATTGACCAGCTCGAGGCCTTTGGCCTGCATCGCCGATTGCAAAGCGCTCGTTTGAAGCCCTGACTCCGCCCCCCACAAAACTCCGATCTTGCGCGCATTGGGGAGTGCAAGTCGAATCAATTCGATCTGCCTTGGAAACGGTTGATCCAGATACAAAGCACTCAGGGGTGCAAACGGTTTATGCGCAGACTCCCGGACGATTCGCTCCAGGCCGGCTTTGGGAATCAAAGCGGCAACAATCGGAACACGCACCTCTTTGGACAGCACCCTGCGCAAAGCCTCGCTACCCAGTGTCACGATGACTTTCACACCCTGAAAGGTCATGCCATCTTGAGCTTGCCCTTCAGTGACATAAAACACTGGTGGCTCACCGCGCTCCGGCTGCGCCTTGCCAAACTCGGCAGCAATGGTTTGGGCAGCTTCCACATAGCCCGGGCTCCGATCACCACTGACGATAACGGCATCCACGGCATGCGCCCCGGACACCATCGTGACGAAGAAAACTCCCCACAACAACCTGACAAAGAGGACCGAGCACCACCGCATCGTGCTACAGCTCCAACTGGAACGAAACGAACGCACGGCGATCAAAAAAGAATTTTTTGTCGCCATCTCTCACCGGCTGGTCGAGGTTCTGGACTACCAATGCAAGCTCCGCTTTGTGAGCGCCGAAACGCAGCGCTTTGGCAAGCCGAACGTCGGTACGGGACAGGGTGTAGAGCCGCTCCTTGTCAGACATCAAGGCGATATCTTCGGACTGCCCGTGCATGATTGAGACTGCGAGGCCATTCTTCAGGGTGTGCATGGCCGTCATTGACATCGCATAGCGGGCGGCGCTGTGTTGCACCCGGAAGCGCGCCGCCCCGGACACATCCGTCCAGGTTTGCGTGAACCACACCAGAGACTGCCCCGACAACTTCCATTGCACTTGGTGCTCGACACCGGAAATTCGGTAGTTATCTATGTTGCGATAGTCATCAGGGTCACTACTTTGCGCTTTGACAGGGCGTTCGATTCCATCAGAAATTCTTTCATCAAACAGCCTTAAGTCTCCGGCGAGTCCATACGCGGGCAGCGAGAGGTTGTAGCCGAGTTCTCTGGTTTCAATTTTTTCAGGGGAAAGTTGTCCGCTGCTCAAAACCGTCGTGATGGGATTGGCACCGTTTAAATCGTAGTAGCGAACTGCAGCATATTTCTCAAAAGCACTCGGTGGCCGGAATGCAGTGGATATCCCGGCCCGCAAGGTATGCCCGCGAGCGGCATGCCAATTCAACATCACGCGTGGAGAGGCCGTAGAACCTCCTAACTCACTGTGCTCCAACATGGCGCCACTGTTCAACACCCAATCAGGCGAAGGTTTCCACTCCACATTTCCGAACAGGCGCTGAAAATTAGTGACAACGCTCCCGCGTCCGTCAAAACTGGACGCCGAGCTAATCGCCTCCCGCCGCAACTCAGTACCCCACACGGCGCGCCAACGCGGGTCCAGGACTGTGGTGTGCTGGAGCGAAATTGCCTGGTTCACTTCCCGAGCACTAAAGTCCACAGGAACACCGAAATAATTGACTCCGGCGTTATTGCTCAAATAAGGAAAGGTGTCCCTGTGGGTATTCTCGGTGTGCGACAGTGCAATCTGCAGGTCTTGGGTGGGTGACAGAATCTGGTGCCAGTCCGCCTGCACAAACTGCGCTCCGATAAACCGGCTACGAGCCGCGTTTCCTGGAGAGTCAGTGTTCCCTCGGCCCGCATCAATTCCGGAGCTGCCCGCTCTCAGCTCCAACTCCCGGTCACTATCAATAGCCAGCGCACTGGCGAAATTCAGCCGCGACACCCGGTTCACCCCGTAGGCAGACCTCAGCCCCATATCGCCCCGGGTATCCGCAGAAACACGGTAAGCGTGGTCAGCATCTCCCCAGCCGGTGCTGGCAAAGGCATCTCCCACACCGCCATCCCCACCGCTTAGTCGAACCCGTCCGCCATTTGTCTCACGAACATCCCGTGAAATGATGTTGATGACACCCAGGAACGCGCGCGCGCCATAGGCCGCAGAGTTAGACCCCCTCAAAACCTCAATACGCTCAATATCGTCAACGGCCAGAGTCTGCAGGCCCAACCCGGCGGACCCTTGCAGGTGGCCCGAATACACCGACCGGCCGTCCACCAGCACCTGAATACGGTTGGCCCAGTCATCATTCCTGCCGTGGTAGCTCGCCATAGGCGCATCGGTTTCGAACGAGGTGGTTGTCTGGAACCCGGGCACCAGCCGGAGCAAATCGGTGACATCCCGCGCGCCGGACATGCGTATAAAACTTCGGTCCAGTACTGTCACGGCACCAGGAGCTTCGTCCAAAGGCTGGGCAAGACGGGATACCGACAAGACCACAGGCATATCGTCCAAGTAGTCGCGTTCTGATACGACTGCCGACCCGGATTGCTGTGCAGCAACCCAAGGGGATAGCAATGTCAGTAATATGGTGGGCAGAGTAGGTTTCATGGGCGTTCACACCAACGACGTTGCTATTATTTCTGAAGCTGATTTTGCCCTGACTACGGGCGTTCTGACGAACATTCACCAAAAACTCTATGGCAAGCGCCCCCCCCCGTGTTTTCCCTCTTATCGATGTGCGCTCCAGCGGGCTGCCCATGACAGCATCCGGTAGCGGCTTTTTGATGCCGCCGCCCGGCCAGGCTGTGCAAGATACTTTAGGTCGCCCTTTGCGCGACCTGCGCATCAGTGTCACGGACCGGTGCAATTTCCGTTGCAGCTATTGCATGCCCAAGGAAGTCTTTCACAAAGACTACCCGTACCTGCCCCACAGTGCCTTGCTTTCATTCGAAGAGATTACCAAGCTGGCGCGACAGTTTGTTGCGCTTGGCGTGCAAAAAATACGACTGACAGGCGGTGAACCTCTGCTGAGGAAAAACATTGAAGTTCTGATCGAACAGCTGGCGGCCATTCAAACTCCTTCCGGCAAGCCGCTGGACCTCACCCTCACAACAAACGGCTCTTTGTTGGCTAAAAAAGCCGCATCCTTGAAGCGCGCGGGTTTGCAAAGGGTGACCGTCAGCCTCGACGGCCTGGACGACGCCGTGTTCCAAGCGATGAACGATGTCGCTTTCCCCGTCGCCGACGTGTTGAAAGGCGTGGATGCCGCTTTGGCCGCGGGCCTCGGCCCGATAAAAATCAACATGGTCGTCAAACGGGGCACCAACGACCATGAAGTGGCCGCGATGGCCCGGCATTTCAAGGGCACAGGCGTTGCATTGCGGTTCATCGAATACATGGATGTAGGCGCAACCAACGGCTGGCGAATGGACGAGGTAGTCCCCTCCAACGAGATACTGAGCAGGCTGCGTGCGGTCATGCCGCTGGTGCCCTTGGTGAGTTCGCAACGCGGTGAAACTGCGCAACGCTGGGGACATGCCGACCCGGCGGGACTGCATGACACCACAGCCGGCGAAATAGGGTTTATCAGCAGCGTCACCCAGGCTTTTTGTGGCGACTGCAACCGCGCACGACTATCCACCGAGGGGCAGCTGTACCTCTGCCTATTCGCGGGACAAGGACATGACTTGCGCACCTTGCTGCGCTCAGGGGCCGATGAGCACCAACTGCGCCAGGCCATTTCTGCGGTGTGGGGCGACCGTGCCGATCGCTATTCCGCTCTGCGAGGCTCTACCAGCGCCGGGGCGCCATCTGGCTCGCGGCGTGTAGAAATGAGCTACATAGGAGGTTAAGCCCGCTGGCGTAACGCCTGCTCTACGCCACGGTTGGCCAATCCGTCGGCACGCTCATTGCCGGGGTCTCCCGCATGCCCCTTCACCCACCGCCAGTCGATCCGGTGTCCGGCTGTGCTGACCAAGGTATCCAAGCGCTGCCACAAATCTACGTTTTTCACCGGTTGTTTAGAGGCTGTCTTCCAGCCCTTGGCTTTCCAACCCTGAAGCCACTCGGTGATTCCTTTCAGGACATACTGGCTGTCGATGTGCAGTGTGACCTCGCAGGGGCGCTTCAATGCGGTCAAAGCCTCAATCACCGCCATCATTTCCATGCGGTTGTTCGTTGTCCCCAGTTCTCCGCCGAAAATCTCTTTTTCCGCGCCATCTGCGGATTTCAGAAGAACCCCCCAACCACCCGGACCGGGGTTACCTTTGCAAGCCCCGTCGGTATAAATCACTACTTTGGCCATCAACTCCGTCACACTATTTCCTTCCGGTTTTTTCATTCACTGCGGCATGCGTTTGCTGCACTACCGGCACTGCGCTGGTACTACGTTTTGCAGCGCTCTTCCATTGGGCACCCATGAGACGCATACCCCGCACACGCTTGGTGGCCACAACAAAGTAGGCCGCACCCGCTATGGGCAAAAAGCGGGGTACGACCCGGTCCATCCAGGTAAATCGCCGCAACCAGTCTGCCGACTCCACGGCAGGACGGTAACACCCGAATCGGCCGGTTTCCACCTCAAAACTCAAGAGTCGCAGCCAATCGCGCAAACGCCAAAATCCAATCAGGTCACCCCACTCCGGCAGAAAGACCTGCCCCCAGCCCAAGCGGTGGTACCAGCGACTTCTCCGCTGCCGCAACCCCCACAGACTCACCGGGTTCAAACCACAAATTACCACCTTCCCCTCAGGCACCAGTACCCGCTCCACCTCGCGCAAGGTGGCGTGCGGATCCGGACTGAACTCCAGCGCATGGGGAAGGATCACCAGGTCGAGGCTATTGGCAGGAAACGGCAAGGCGGTAAAGTCCGCGTGGAATGTCACCGCCGCACAACGCAAATCCGGCTCACTCACGGCGAGCCACCGGTGCGGCATGCGATTGCGCTTCAAAGCGTCGAGTTCCGGCACCCCCAGCTGCACCGCGTGGTAGCCGAAAAGATCGGCAACGGCGTCATCCAGTTGTGCTTGTTCCCAAGCGAGCAGATAGCTGCCAGCCGGAGTCTCAAACCACTCCCGCAAACCTATAATTTGATCGCCCATGACTTTGCTACCACTGCCCGCTTTCACTGACAATTACATCTGGATGTTGCACAACGGGCGCGACGCACTGGTAGTAGACCCGGGGGACGCGCAACCCGTGCTTGATGCCCTGCAACGCTACTCCCTGACACTGCGTTGCATTCTAGTCACCCATCACCATGCCGATCACACCGGTGGGGTGCATATTTTGCGGGAAACCACAGGCGCAGAGGTCTACGGACCGGCGGCTGAGAAGATGCCGGAACCCATCCTGAGGCTTGGTGACGGCGATCAGGTTTCTGGCCTCGGCATTAACTTCCAAGTGATGCATGTCCCCGGGCACACCGCCGGACACATTGCCTATTTCGCGCAACTGACCGGCGAGACCCCTTTGCTTTTTTGCGGGGACACCTTGTTCAGCGGTGGATGCGGGCGCTTGTTCGAAGGCACACCCGCACAAATGTTGACCTCTTTGGAGCGCTTCGCCGCGCTCCCACCCGAGACCCGGGTTTGCTGCACCCACGAATACACCTTGGGCAACCTGCGATTCGCCAGAGTGGCCGAGCCCGGCAACGCCGATATTGCAAACTACCAAACGCATTGCCAACAGTTGCGGGACGCTTCCCGCCCCACCCTGCCCAGCAGCATCGGGCAGGAGCTGTTGATCAACCCTTTTTTACGCTCTCACTTGGACAGCGTGGCCCGCGAAGTACAAGGCCACGACCCCATGGGAGTCTCCGCCGAGGGCGTTTTCGCCACTCTGCGCCAATGGAAAAACAAATTTCAATGAACCGAATTCATCTATTTGCGGCCGGTGTCGTCGCGCTCCTATCCGGTTGCGCAGGCACACTGAACTCCCCGATGCCACAGGACACCCCCCCTGTGTCCACATCGCCCGCTTCAAGCAGCTCCGCGCCTTCCGGCAACGCCCAGGACGCAGATAGCCTTACGCTTCGTTCCAGCCGGGAGCTCGCCCGTACCCGCCCTGCGCCTTCGACTGCGACACCTGCACCCGCTACCGCATTGCGCCGGGGAGACTCGGTGCCTCTGACATCGGTAGAACAAAACTTCGGCTCGCGCACGGTGGCCGCCGTTGCCCCACCTGCAGACCTCTGGGAGCGCATCCGCCGCGGATATGGCATGAACGATCTCCAAGGCGATCTGGTTCAAGACCGCGAAGTCTGGTACACCAGCCGCCCCGACTACATCTTCCGGATGACGGAGCGCTCCAAAAAATACCTGTTCCATATTGTTGAAGAGCTGGAAGTCCGCAACATGCCCACGGAGTTGGCGCTATTGCCCTTTATTGAAAGTGCGTTCAACCCCCAGGCAGTGTCCAGCGCCAAGGCTGCCGGAATGTGGCAGTTCATGCCGGCAACCGGCAAGTACTTTGAGCTCAAGCAAAACAGCTTTCGCGATGACCGGCGCGACGTACTGGCCTCCACGCGGGCCGCACTGGACTACCTGCAAAAGCTCCACAAAATGTTCGGAGACTGGCACCTCGCCCTGGCGGCCTACAACTGGGGCGAAGGCAGCGTGTCGCGTGCCATCGCCAAGAACCAGCGCGCTGGCATGCCGACCGGATACCCGGACCTGAACATGCCCATGGAGACCCGCTTTTATGTCCCCAAACTGCAGGCGGTAAAGAACATCGTTTCGAACCCGGCTAGGTACAACTCCAAGCTGCCACTGATTGAAAACCACCCCTATTTCCAGTCGGTCACGATCCGCAGGGATATCGACGTCGCCTTGGCCGCCAAACTCGCAGAAGTGAGTGTGGATGACTTCAAAGCGCTCAACCCGTCACTGAACCGCCCGGTCATTCTGGCCGCGGGTACCCCGCAGATCCTGATGCCTTGGGACAACGCAGAGGTCTTTCAATCCAACTTAGAAACTTACAACGGCCGGCTGGCGAGTTGGACTGCATGGGTTGTGCCCACCACCATGCGCCCTGCCGAAGTAGCTAAAAAAGTGGGCATGAGCGAAGCCGACCTGCGCAGCATGAATAACATTCCCCCACGGATGGTGGTGCGGGCAGGCTCCACCTTGCTGGTACCCCGCAGCCACCAGATGCCGGACGTCTCCATCAAAGTGGCTGACAACAGCCAACTCTCCGTGGCCCCGGAGGTTGTCCTTAAGCGCGTCACCGTGAAGGCCGCAAAGGGAGACACTGTGGCCAGCATCGCCCGCAAGCACAAGGTGCAAGCGTCCATGGTGGCCGAGTGGAACAAGGTTTCTGCCACGGCCAGCTTCAAGACAGGGCAGCCGGTGGTGTTGATGCTGCCACCCCAAGCGAAAAGTAGCAAAGCAGCGGCTACCAAGGGCAAAACAACGAAATCCGCTCCTGAGAAGTCAGGGCCCAAGGCCGCTGCCAAAGCGCCGAAAGCCGCAGCAGCGCCAAAAAAAGGGGCCACGAAGGCCCCGGCTAAAAAACAGGGTTGAGTACTCAGCGGTAGCCGACCAGCAAAATTCCCACGTTGACCGCAAAAGCAGCGAACCACACTGCGGAGCGGACGTTGGCCATGCCAGCCACATACATCATGATGTAGAGCAGGCGCAACACAATGAACAAAAACGCCAGCACATCCACGCGTGCCTGCGGCGCGCCCAGCTGGTGGGCAATGATCACCGCGCCAATAAAAAACGGTAGAGCCTCGAAACTATTGGCCTGAGCGCCGTTGGCACGAGCGCGCCAATCGGTCTGGCGGGCCAACCATTCGCGGGGGTTGACGTTGTCATATCCGCCTTTGCTACGCGCCACACCAATGCGACCCGACTTGGCCAAACCGGCACACACGATGGGCAGAATCGCCGCTACCAGAACACACCAATAAGCGACGGTAAAGTGGGCAAATTGCATGAACAAACTGTCTTTCAAATAGGTTAAGTGAAGCGCTAGCGACGATCCACCAGCGCATGGGCAATGGTGCCCAAATCAACATACTCCAGCTCACTCCCCACCGGCACTCCACGCGCCAGACGGGTCGGCCGCAAGCCACGGGCCTTGAGCCCCTCAGCAATCACGTAGGCGGTGGCTTCGCCTTCGGCGGTAAAGTTGGTGGCAAGAATCACCTCCTGCACCAATCCGTCACACGCACGGTCAAAGAGTTTTTTAAACCCGAGATCATGGGGCCCCACTCCGTCCAGCGGGCTGAGCTTGCCCATCAAGACAAAGTACAAACCCCGGTAAGCCCCGGTGCGCTCCATGGCACTTTGATCCGCAGGCGTTTCCACCACACACAGCTGGGTGCGGTCACGTCGATCATCGAGGCAGGTCGCACACACCGCGTCCTGGGTGAAGGTGTGACAACGCTCGCAGTGGTGCACCGCGTCGGCCGCCTCTTTCAAAGCCCTCGACAGGAATTGGGCAGCAGGCCGGTCGTGCTGGAGCAAATGAAACGCCATTCGCTGCGCAGACTTGACGCCCACCCCGGGCAGGCCCCGCAGGGCCTGAATCAGTGTGTCAAGGGCATTCAAGTCGGACATCAGCGTGCGGCGCTTGCGTTCAGAACGGGAACTTCATGCCACCGGGCAGGCCCGGCATACCGGCGGTGATCTTGCCCATCTTCTCGGCAGAAGTCTCTTCAGCTTTGCGCACCGCAGCATTGAATGCAGCGGCCACCAAATCTTCCAGCATGTCCTTGTCATCGGCCAGCAGACTGGGGTCAATGGCAACCCGCTTCACGTCATGCTTGCAGGTCATGGTGACCTTGACCAAACCAGCGCCGGACTCGCCGGTCACTTCAATATTGCCCAACTCGTCTTGGGCCTTCTTCATGTTGTCTTGCATGGTCTGGGCTTGCTTCATCAGGCCCGCGAGTTGTCCTTTGTTGAACATGGTTTTCCTTAAAAAGTCTGGGTAAAAAAATGGGTAAGTGCGTCAGAGTGGCTTGATCGAGCCGGGCACGATCTTGGCCCCGAAGTCCCGCATCATGGCCTGCACAAAAGGCGCCTGCAGAATTATCTGCTCTGCGGCATGCTGCTTTTCCGCGGTGGCCACCGCATTGCGTCGAGCGGGGCTGTCTACTACCCGGCCGACCTCAATGGCCAGTTGCACCGGGTAGCCCGCAGTGTGCAGGGCTTGAGTCAGGCGTTCCCGGGTACTGGCTTGATTCAATGACTCCCGCTCCAAGCGCAGATGCCACTGGTCCGTGTCCCGTGCAATCAACTGCGATTGCAAGGCCAACACCCGCACCATGGCGGTAATGGCCTCAGTCGCAATCAAGTGCTGCACGGTTTGGTGCCAAAAGTCGCCTTCTTCCGTGGGCTCAAATCCGACGGCTGCAGCGGGTTCGTCTAAGCTGCTTTCTTGAACTTCCTGCACCGGAATTGCTACTATTTTGCTAGCTACCGGCGCAGTATTGATGGGGGCTAGAGGCATGTTTGACTCATAACCTTCATCGATATCATCGACCCAGGGGGCTTCATACGCATCGTCTTCGGGGCGGTCCAGCTCGATGACTTCGTCATCGTCATCCGGCCCGTCTTGATTCCCCGCTGGCGGACTGCTATCCCGCACCGCCAACACCTGCCCCGGCGGCACCACGGCTGCCGGCACAGGCACCTGGCTCGGGGTCGCCTCCTTGGCAGGCACCTGCGGAGCAACAGCGGCGACTGGGGGCGACGCGTCCTCCCAAGGCTGAACCACTTTGGCGGGCACCGGCACAGCAGGAGCCGCAACCCGGGGAGCCGCCTGAACGACCGG
The DNA here is from genome assembly GCF_013297935.1 of Rhodoferax sp. Taxonomy (GTDB): domain Bacteria; phylum Pseudomonadota; class Gammaproteobacteria; order Burkholderiales; family Burkholderiaceae_C; genus Allorhodoferax. The sequence continues at coordinate 185,680 of NZ_JAAFIX010000002.1, forward strand.
CGCGGGAGCTTGCACCGGCGCCGCACGAGCGACAGCGCGCTCAGGAATTACTAGAGTTTTTTTTTCAGCCGCAGGCTTGAATGCCAACAAACGGAGCAAAACCATGGTCAGTGCGGCATATTCGTCCGGCGCCAACCCCAAGTCCGCCCGGCCATGCAGGCACATGCTGTAGAGCAACTGGGTTTCGTCTGCGGGCATCGCCTGCGCAAGGCGGGCCGTCTCGGCGGCTTCCGGGTCGGAGTCGTCCAGCCCTGAATGGCCGGTAGCCTGCGCGACGGCCATGCGCTGGAGCACGGAAGACATTTCCTCCAGGGTAGACGCAGCACTCAGGCCGTTCATTCGGAGGATCTCGCAGGTATCCACTACCGATTTGCCATCACCACCCGCCAATGCGTCAATCAGGCGAAAAACATACGACCGGTCAACGCTACCCAGCATCTGCCGCACCGCCGCCTCTTGCAACTGGCCGGAGCCGAAGGCAATCGCCTGGTCCGTGAGGCTCAAAGCATCGCGCATGGAGCCGCGGGCAGCGCGGGCCAATAGCCGCAAGGCCTGGGTTTCGGAGGGCACCTGCTCCACGTCCAACACCTTGGTCAGATGCTCGCGGATGGTTTCCGGGGCCATGGGCCGCAAATTGAACTGCAGACACCGAGAGAGCACCGTCACCGGCACCTTCTGGGGGTCTGTCGTGGCCAATACAAATTTCAAATACTCAGGGGGCTCCTCCAGCGTCTTCAACATGGCGTTGAAGGCGGTGTTGGTCAGCATGTGCACTTCGTCGATCATGAAGACTTTGAAGCGCCCCTGCACCGGCTTGTAGACGGCCTGCTCCAGCAAGGCCTGCACCTCATCCACGCCCCGGTTAGAGGCCGCGTCGAGTTCGGTGTAGTCCACAAAACGGCCGCTATCAATATCGGTGCACGCCTGGCAAACACCACAAGGCGTCGCGGTGATTCCGCCTTGTCCATCGACGCCCTGGCAGTTCAATGACTTGGCCAGAATGCGAGACACCGTGGTTTTACCCACCCCGCGCGTACCGGTAAACAGGTAGGCATGGTGCAAACGCTGGGTGGTCAGTGCGTTGGTCAAGGCCTGCACCACGTGGTCCTGCCCCACCATTTCTGTGAAATTGCGGGGACGGTACTTGCGGGCGAGCACGAGATAAGACATGCGGGGATTCTACGGTCTCGGCAGGGTTACAATAGTCGGTGACGGGCCTTCCCGCATGGTGAAGCGGCCAACCGGGTCAGGTGGGGAACCAAGCAGCCCTAACTGTGGAGCCAGTGCCGGGGTCAGGCTCGTCAACTACCCTTTTCAATCTCAGTCAGCCACGCCACTATGGTCTTGGGTTTCCTGCGTTGGGCCCTGGCCCTGTGTGTTGTACTGAGCGGGTCCGCTGGGGCCCAGCCTGCCGGCGTCTCCGCAACATACCCCCTGACTCCGCTGACTGCAGACAGCCCGGTGCAGATAGATATCGGCGCAAACATCGCCTACCTGCTTGACGACAGCCGCCAGCTTCAACTGGAACAAGCCATGGCGGAAGGCCAGCCTTGGTTGCCGGTGGCCCGCACGGCTCCGAATTTCGGCTTTACCCACAATGCCTATTGGTTCCGCCTGGTGCTGGACAACCGCACCGGCAAAGCCCTGCCCCGCATTCTGGAGTTGCCCCGCCCTTTCTTAGACGACGTCCGTCTGTTTCATTTGGTCGAAGGACGTGTCGTCAGCCGCTTTGCGCTGGGAGACGAGCAGCCATTTGCACAACGGGCTGTGCGTCACCCGAATTTTGTCATGCCCCTGATGCTGGAGCCCGGGCGCAATCTCTTGGTGATGCGGGTGGCATCCAGCGGTACCGTTGAGGCACCCCTGCGCTTGTGGGAACCTGCGGCATTCCACGAGGCGTCCGGCAACGAGTACCTGATGGCCGGTGCCATTTTCGGAATGCTGGTGGTGATGATTGTTTACAACCTGTTTGTCTACCTCTCCACCCGCGACATCAATTATCTGTACTACATCTTCTTTGTAGCCAGCTACCTGGTGTTTTGGGGCACGCTCAACGGTTACGCCTTCGCCTACCTCTGGCCCGAGGCGATACGCTGGAACAGCATCGCGGTGCCCATCGGGATTGCGGGGGCCTGTCTTTCAGCAAGCCTTTTTGCCGACAGCTTTCTAAAGCTCAAACGCCACTCTCTGCTTGCCCATCGCCTCATGCAAACCATGGCGTGGGTCAGTCTCTGCCTGATGATGAGCGCGCTAGTCGTCCCCTACAGCTGGGTGATTCGCGTTACCTCAGGGTTCATTCTGGTGGTGTCCATGGCCGCTTTGTCTATCGGCTACTGGCGCTGGTGGCAGGGAGCCCGTTATGCCCGGTTCTATTGCCTGTCCTGGACAGCCTTGTTTGTCGGCGTGGGGGTGTTGACCATCAACAAGTTCGGCTGGTTGCCCAGCAACTTTCTGGTGGACAACGCTTCTCAAATCGGAATTTTGCTGTTGGTGGTGCTGCTCTCGTTTACCTTGGCAGACCGCATCAACACGGATCGCAGCCTGCGCCTTCATGCGCAAAGTGTGGCCCTTGCCCATGCCCAGAAAGCCCGGACATCGCAACAGGCCCTGTTGACCGCCACCGCTGATGCCAATCGCGCGCTCGAAGAACGGGTGCACGAACGGACCAACGAGTTAAATCTCACCCTCGATCAACTGCGCCTGGCCAATGAGCAGTTGCAACGCCTGTCCATGACCGACAGCCTGACCCAGATCGGAAACCGTGCGTTCTTTGACCACTCTCTGGTCACCGAGCACAAACGGGCCAGCCGGTTGAAGCAGCCCCTGGCGCTGATGCTGATGGACATCGACCATTTCAAAGCCATCAACGACACCTATGGCCACCCTGCCGGAGATGCGTGTTTGCGTGCACTCGCCCACCTGATGCGCCAACAGGTGCAACGCGCAGGCGACCTGCTGGCCCGTTACGGCGGTGAGGAGTTTGTGGTGCTGTTGATCAACAGCACGCTGGGGGACGCCCTGGAACTGGCAGAGGAATTCAGAGCGGACATTGCCGCTCTGGAGGTTCCATTTGAGGGCCGTGTCTTGCGCTTTACCGCCAGTTTTGGTGTGGCCAGCGCGGTTCCGGACATGCTGTTCACCCCCTCCCAGTTAGTGGGTGATGCGGATCGGGCTCTCTACGAGGCTAAGCACAGCGGTCGCAACTGCGTGCGTGCCGCCGCACCCCGCTTGCGCAAGCCTGCGGAACCCGGCGTAGCCTGACTTACGCGAAAATGCTATCAAAAACATAGCTACTTGCGCCTTATCTACAAGGGCTAGCAGCGCTTTTTACTTAAGAACGTAAGAAACTGAGCGCTCCCTGCCCTGCCGCCTTGCCGCTGGCAAAACAGGCTTGCAACAGGTAGCCGCCCGTGGGGGCCTCCCAGTCCAGCATTTCCCCTGCACAAAACACGCCGGGGAGCTGCTCCAACATCAACTGGGGCGTCATCACCTCAAACAACACGCCACCGGCGGTGCTGATGGCTTCGTCTATAGGCCGGGCTGCCTGCAGGGTGACCGGGACGGCTTTGATGGCCGCAGCCAACTGCGCGGGATCATTCACGGCGTCTTTACCCAAGCGCTCGTACAACATGGCGGCCTTGATGCCCTCTAAGTGCAGGCGGCTTTTCAGGTGGCTGCTCAGGGAACGGGTTCCGCGCGGGTGCAGCACTTCGGCCAACACCTTCTCCGCCGGCATATCGGGCAGCAAGTCCAAGTGAAAAGTGGCACTGCCGGTGCGCAAAATATCGTCACGCAGCAGGGCCGAGGCGGCGTAAATCAGGCTGCCCTCTACCCCGGTCGCCGTGGCAACAAACTCGCCCTTGCGCTGAAATGCCACGCCCTGCGCGTTGACCACCGAAATAGCCACCGACTTGAACGGCTGGCCCGCGAACTTGGTGCTGAAAAACGGGGTCCAGCCGCCTTGCACATCAAACCCGCAGTTGGCCGGTATCAGCGGAGCGACTGCCACGCCTTTGGCTGCGAGCAATGGCACCCAGGCACCATTGGAGCCCAGCCGGGCCCAACTGCCGCCGCCCAAGGCGAGCACGACCGCACGGGCGTGCACCACGCGGTGCCCCGCCGGGGTTTCGAACCTCAAGGGGGCGTTTGCCTCGCCTGCTGCGCCGTCTGCCCAACCGGTCCAGCGGTGGCGCATGTGAAATTGCACACCCGGGCCCGTGGCCGGGTGGCGCAGCCGGTGCAGCCATGCACGCAGCAGCGGAGCGGCTTTCATGTCCGCCGGGAACACCCGGCCGGAGCTGCCGACAAAGGTCTCGACGCCCAGCGACGCAGCCCAGGCACGCAGGGCGGGTGCATCCAGCCCCGCGAGAAGGGCTTCGATCGCACTGCGACGCGCACCATAGCGGCCGGCAAACGTGTCGGAGCCTTCTGAGTGGGTAAGGTTGAGCCCGCCTTTGCCGGCCAGCAGAAACTTGCGCCCTACCGAAGGCATGGCATCAAACACATGGGCGGCCACACCCGCATCGGCCAGCACTTGGGCCGCCATCAAGCCCGCCGGGCCGCCACCGATGATGGCGACGTCTACCGTCAAGGAAGGCAGAGCAGCGTCGGAAGGGGCAGAGGAATTCAAGTCAGTCAAAGTAGTCAATCAAAAAGTTCAATGAGTCGGCCTTGCGGCGTCAAAAAAGCGGTGCGTACGGTGCTGCCGGGCTGGCTGCGCTGCAGCGCGGTGCGGTACTCGCGCAGCTGTGCACGAAGATCCGGCTGGTCCTGGGGGGTGGCGGTGGACTTGAAGTCCAGCACCCACCACGCCGAGGTGGCGCGGTCTTGCACCAAGCGGTCCAGCCGCAAGGTGCGCCCTTCGTGGGTCAGCGCAACCTCGTTGGCATGCCATGCCACCGAAAGCCGCTGCCAGGCCCAAGCACCTTCGCCGCCGAGTATGCCTTGTGCCATGTGCTCGGCACGGGTCAGGTCGCCTGCTGCCAGACTGAAGGCTCGTGCCACCTGCGCGCGCTGATGTGCAGACCAGCACGCACCGCCGCGCACCGGACCGTCTTGCAAGGGCACCCACTCCAGCAAGCGGTGCATGGCCTGGCCCACCCGGGACTCCAGCGAATCCGCCGCTGCCGGGCTAGATTTTGCTATTGAATTTATAGCTACTCGCGCAATTGAATCGGGGGCTAGAGCCCTATTTGGCACCAAACTCAGCCGTGGGAGCACCTTCAAGCTGACGGACCCGGGCACGGCCACCGGTGGCTCGACACCGCCACCCGGCGCCTGCGGGACCTCGCACGCGGTGGCGAGGCCCTCCAGGCGCTTCCACCAGCTGCCTTCCCGCTCGCGGTGCGGCGCCATGCTGGAGAGCACCAGGGTCTGGCGGGTGCGGGTGAGCGCGACATAGAGCGCGTTGAGCTCTTCGCGTTGGCGGGCAGCCTGCTCCTGGCTCAGGGCGGCTGCGGAGCACGCGGGCGGGCGCGACTCACTGGCCATGAACACGAGCTTGCGGGGGTAGGCGTCCTCGCCCGGCCAGTCCACCAGAATGCCCATGCTTTCGGGGCGGGCGCTCTCGGCATCGGTATCGAGCATCAGCACCACGGGCGCCTCCAGCCCTTTGGCCCCGTGGATGGTGAGCAAGCGCACCGCTGCGGCATCGGCCCGGACCGGGGCTTTGTTGCCCTCTTGCCGCAAGGCGCGCACCAGGCTGTAGGCGGTGGTGTAGCGTCCGCCATCGACTTGCAAGGCCGCGTTGAGCAGCGCCCGCAAATTCGCCAGCACGCTTTCGCGCAGCACCGGCGGGCTGGCCGACGCATAACGCGCCAGCACGGCGCCCTCCTCAAACATAGCGCTCAGCGCGTCGTGCACCGGCTGCGTGAGCAAGCGGGTTTGCCAGTGTTGCAAACGCTGCGCCGCTCCGCTCAACACCCCGCCTGCCGGCCATGCTTCGGCCGGATCAAACAACACCGACAGCCACGCCGGTGACGCGGCCTCGGGGTCTGCCGCCCGAGCCGCACTGCGTGCGCGCCGGTGGGCCAAGGCCAGGGTGACCAGATCGGCGTCGCTGGCTCCGAAGACCGGCGATTTCAACACCCGCGCCAATGACAGGTCATGGGTGGGAGACACCAGCACGTCCAGCAGCGCAACCAGGTCTTGCGCCTCGGGCATGTCGCCGAGTTCGTTCTTCTCCGGTTGCTGGGCCGCTATGCCCAGGGCTGCCAGCTCCTGCTGCATCAGGCCCAGGCGCTCGCGCCGTCGCGCCAGCACCATGATGTCTTGCGCCCGCCACGCTCCCCCATGGCTGGTGAGCTGCCCCGCCAACCATGCGGCGGCCTGGCGGCACTCCAAGGTCTTGATGGTGTCTTCCGCCTCGTGGCGCGGGGTGGTCAAGCTGTCTCGCCATTCGGGAGCGTCTTCGGCGTCGGCCTGCGCTTTGGCCGGCCGGCCGATGCGCGGCAGCTTCAACACAGCACCGGTGTCCACGGACTCGGAGGTGTGGGCCCGGTAGTCACTGAACTCATCCGCCGCCTGGGCGCCCAACATGGCGGTATTGACGAGCTGGATGATGGCCTGTGCGTTGCGCCGGGTGTGGTCGCAGCTGAGCACGTCGCCATGCAAGCCCTCACGGACAAACGTCTTGGCGGCCTGAAACACCTGCGGCTCGGCGCGGCGAAACCGGTAAATGCTCTGTTTGGGGTCGCCCACCACAAACACGCCCGGCTTGGGACCGTTGCCGCCATAGCCCTCCAGCCAGGCGAACAGCGCCTGCCACTGGAGCGGGTTGGTGTCTTGAAACTCGTCAATCAGCAGGTGCTTGATGCGGGCGTCCAGCCGCTCCTGAACCCAGCCGGACACGGCCTCGTCAGACAGTAGGCGCAGCGCGGTTTGCTCCAGGTCGGCCATATCGATCCAACCGCGCTCGCGCTTGAGGTGCGCATAGTCTTGCAGCAGCCCACGGCTCAGGCGAGCCATGCGCTGTTGGTGCTGCCAGGCCTCGTGCTGGTCCAGAGCCGCCTGGATGTCGGTGAGTAGCGCCTGCGCTTCGCGCACTGTCTCAATGCCCACCACTTTTTCGCTCAGCTTGCGGGCGGACCCGCTGTCGGTGAACAGGGCTTTGTACATGCCTGCGGTGTTGGCTGCACTGAGGGCCAGCTCCAGCGCAACTCCGGCGTCCACACAAGTTTTGACACTGCTGCCCCCCAGCGCCTTGGCACTGGCCCACAGCAGGCTCTGCACCGGTTCGCTGTGCAGGCGGTCAGCCGGATGCTCCCACGCCGCCATGGCCGGGAACTGCACCGTGAAGTGAGCCACAGAGCGGTCCACCACGCCGTGCGCGTCCGCCAAGGCAAACTCGGTGCGCTTGTGGATGGCGGCCTCCAAGGCCTTGAGCGTGCCATGACGGCCATAGACCGCGACCGCCTGCAAGTAGTCCGCCCGCGCGGCCGCGTCCTGCGCGATCCGGGCATGAAAGCGGCGCCAGACCTGGGCAATGGCTTTGGAGTCGTTCTCCAACAATTCGTAGGTAGTGGGCAAACCCAGCTGGTGCAGCAGCCCGAGAGGCGCGCTGCGCAACAGGGCTGCAAACCAGCTGTGAAAGGTGCGCACTTGCACCGGCCGCCCGGTGGTGAGCAATGCCGTGTGCAGGCCCCGCAGGGTCTGCAGCTGGGCCTCCGTGATCTCGCTGCGCACACCGCGCACTTGCAACTCGCGGCGCAGCGTGGCGTCGTCCGCCTGCGAGAAATCGCGCAGCCATTCCTGGAGGCGCTCGCGCATTTCACCGGCGGCTTTTTTGGTGAAGGTAATGGCCAGAATTTCGTGGGGTGCGGCGCCATCGAGCAAGGCGCGCACCATGCGCGACACCAGCATCCAGGTTTTGCCCGCACCGGCGCAGGCCTCGACGGCCACGCTGCGACGCGGGTCACAGGCAATGGAATAAAAGTCTGCGCGGTCTACACGGCGGCCATTGATCTCGTAGGCTGCGTCCATGTGCGCCGTCATACAGGGCTCCAAAAATCTTTGCGGCACAGACCACGGGCCTGGCAGTAGTCGCAGGCCGGCCCATCCCCCAGTGCCGGCAGGGCATGGCCCTCGGCCACGCGCTGCATGTCATGAGCAATGCCTTCAATCAGGGCATCCCGGGCCTCCACAATGTGCTCCTGCACTTGCGGCACCGTGCCATCGCGCTCACCGATATTGATGTACGCCGCGTGCACGGTGTCATGCGGCAACAAAGCGGCATAAAAAGCGATCTGGGTATCTTCAAACGGGTTTTTCACCCGCTCCTTGGTTTTGGCCAGTGGCTCGGTTTTGTAGTCCAGAACATAGAGCCCGCCCTCCGGCCCGGCATCGGTGCGGTCTATCCGCCCCACCAGCGTGACCGACCCCACCGGTTGGGTATGCGAGGTCTCGCCACTGGCGTAAACCCACCCCTGCGACTCATGCTTGCCGAGCCAGACCAGATAGCCATCGCGCACCGCAGGCCACGCAGCGGAAAAGGGCAAAAACTCCCCCTCGGGCAGGTGCATAGCTTCGGTCACCGCCGCTGCCGCGGACTCCAGCAGCGCCAGGCGCTGGGACGCAAGCGCGGTGGGCTCCGCCTGCAGCTTGGCATGAAATGCCTCCAGAACAGCATGCAACCAGACACCGAAATCACGCTTGTCGAGTTCCGCCTCCAGTTCGTCCACCGAGCTCAAGCCCAGCTGGCGCATGGCAAAAAAACGGTACGGGCAGGTGCGCATGTCTTCATAGGCACTGGCCGAGAGCTGGCGCAAGGGCAATGTGTTCCCTTGAGGCTGCGGGGCCGCCACCGGCTGCACCACAACAGCCTGATCCCCACGCGGGTCATCTACTAGCCGGGCAGCTCCCTCTCCTCCCATGGGCAGGCTCTGGACTAAGGCACTCGGGGCCATGTGTTCGCCGGAGTCGTCACTGGTGCGCCACAGCACATCGCACACGGGCGCTCGCAAGGCCTGCCACCAGGCAGCGCGCAGCCGGGCTTCGAGAACGCTGCGGGAAGGCAGCCCCAGGGCCTCGCGCTGGGCTGGAGTCCACACCCCCGCAGGCTCAGGAGACGGATTCAAGCGCACCTCGTCACACCCGGCCAGAACCACCGCCGCAAAGGGGCGGGCCAACATCTGGCTCATCGGCAGAATGACGACCTGCTCTTCATCGGGGTACTCAGGCTGAAAGCTCTGCGACTCCAGGACCTGGTTCACCCAGGCGGTGAAGGCGGTGGCCTCCAGCCGGGTGCCGGCCCACAAGGCAGCTTCCAGATAGTCGGCCCATGCCTGTGGCTCCACCGGAACCAAGCGCAGCGCAGCCAGCATCGTTTTTCCGGCGTCATCTGCTTGCAGGGCTTCCCATGTGCCGCAGGCCAGAAGCGCAGATTGCAGCGCCGCCAGCCACGCCGGCAAGGGGCGCTGCCCCGAGAGCGTGGTGCGCACCTCGTTGATGCGATCACACAGGCTCACTAGCGCCGCCACTTTGCGCACGGGCAGGCAATTCACCGCCTGCTGCCAATCCCGAATTTGTGCGCGGCGCAACACCTGCTCCAAGGCGGGCATGTCGGCCGCGAAAGCCGGTGCGAGCTTGAAAGCATTGAGCACCTCGTCGGTGCTGGCATTCCAAGCCGCTGCGCGCAGCAGTGCCATCAAACCGGCCCCTGCCAGACTGGTCGAGAGTTTCCAACCGTTTTCGTCCCGCATAGCGACTCCAGCAGCCTCCAGCATCGCGCGCATCCGGCGGGTCAGCGCGCGGTCAGACGACACCAGTGCGACCGGATACCGGTCTGCCGCCACATGGGCCACAGCACACGCCGCCGCCCGCTGGGCCTCATCTTCTGCGTCGGCGCAGGCGTGCAGCTGCCATTGCCCTTGGGGCGCAGGCACCCGCATCGCGGAGTCGGCATCGTCGTGCAGCGTGTCATCCAGACGGAACAACCGCGCTTTGTCGCCCCAGTGCGCCTGTAGCGCACCGGCCAGCGGGTCTGCAGAAATGCCTTGCACCCAGGCCACGGCATCCCACGGCGCCAATATGCCGGGAGCAAACAAACCATCGGTCGCGTAAGCGGACACGGCCGCCCATTCCACCGCTACCCGCATGACATGCGCCTCCCACGCCACCGCCTGCGACTCCATTCCGATGGTCACGGCCGCACGCGCAGCCCCCGCCCATGCGGGTCGCCCCTCAGGGCCAGCGGCAGCAGCCCAGGGCGAGAGTTGCTGCGCTGTTTGGGCGAGCAGCCCGGCCAAGGAAGCCTGATCGCCCATGCCGCTCTGCTTGAGAAGCTGTTGGGCGGTCAGGGTGTCGAGCGCCATGTCGTGGCTGATGTCGGTTGCCTGCAGATCGCTGCTCCCCAATGAAAACAGCCAGTTGGACGTTGTCTCAAACCGGGGGGCGAATCCCTGCGGGTAACGGTCCGACCAGAGCCGGCGTGCCAGCGGCAAGAGCTGGGCGTAGGGCAGCAACACCAAGGTACGGCCCGGGTGGGCGTTGCGCTCCTGCATCCAGTCCGCCAAACGGTCCAGCAGGCCGGTGCCAGGCGCGCACCACAAGGCCATAGCGGGATGAGAAGGCGGATAGGAAAAGGCCCGCAGCCCACGGGCTGCATCGTTTTTGGCTATGGATTCGATAGCCGGCGGGGCATCATGGGGGGGCTTGGTTTCTGTCACAATGCCGCAACTTTAGCTGCATTAGCACTCTTCCAAAGGAATCTCCATGGCCAGCGAACTCATCAAACACGTCACCGACGCCACTTTCGAAGCCGACGTTCTGCAATCGGCACAACCCATTCTGGTGGACTACTGGGCTGAATGGTGCGGTCCTTGCAAAATGATTGCCCCGATCCTTGACGAAGTGTCTGCCGCCTACGAAGGCAAGTTGCAGATCGCCAAGATGAACGTCGACGAAAACCGCGACATTCCCGCCAAATTCGGCATCCGCGGCATCCCTACCCTGATGTTGTTCAAAGACGGTAATCTGGCAGCCACCAAGGTTGGCGCTCTGAGCAAAGCACAGCTCATTGCCTTCATCGACCAGCAACTGGCCTGATCAGCAGACTCCCCCGCGACCGTACCGCCGCAGTGCGGTCGCGATTTCCTGTCATAATCATCGTGTTCACCCGCCGAATTGAAGGCGGTCAGCCAGATCAGGCTCAGGACACCGAGGCCAAGTTCACGGTCTTGCCTCACCCCCCACTCCCCTGAATTTTTAGACCACTCTGGTTTTTTGCCGATTTCCGGTTAACGCCCTGACGGGACCCACTCCATGCATTTAAACGAACTTAAAGCACTGCACGTGTCTGAAGTGCTCAAGCAAGCTGAAGAACTTGAGATCGAAAACACGGGCCGCATGCGCAAGCAGGAGTTGATGTTCGCGATCATCAAAAAGCGTGCCCGCGCCGGCGAGCAAATCATTGCGGACGGCGTTCTGGAAATTCTGCCCGACGGTTTCGGCTTTTTGCGCAGCCCTGACACCAGCTACACCGCCAGCACCGACGACATCTACATCAGCCCGAGCCAGGTCCGCAGATTCAACCTGCACACCGGCGACATGATCGAAGGCGAGGTCCGCACCCCCAAAGACGGCGAACGCTACTTTGCGCTGAACAAGCTCGACAAAGTCAACGGCGGCCCTCCAGAAGGCAACAAACACAAGGTCATGTTCGAGAACTTGACTCCCCTGTTCCCCAAAGTGCAAATGCGCTTGGAGCAGGACGGCCTCAAGACCGACGAAAACATCACTGGTCGCGTGATCGACATCATTGCACCTATCGGCAAAGGCCAGCGCGCCTTGCTGGTGGCCCCGCCCAAGAGCGGCAAGACCGTGATGATGCAGCACATCGCGCACGCCATTTCGGCCAACTACCCCGATAGCCATATGATGGTTCTGCTGGTCGATGAGCGCCCTGAGGAAGTGACCGAAATGCAGCGCACGGTCAAGGGTGAAGTCATTGCCTCCACCTTTGACGAGCCCGCAGCCCGCCACGTGCACGTCGCCGAAATGGTGATCGAGCGCGCAAAGCGCCTGGTAGAGCTGAAAAAAGATGTGGTCATTCTGTTGGACTCCATCACCCGACTCGCACGCGCTTACAACAACGTGGTGCCCTCCTCCGGCAAAGTGCTGACCGGTGGTGTGGATGCGAATGCTTTGCAACGGCCCAAGCGCTTTTTGGGTGCCGCTCGCAATGTGGAAGAAGGCGGCTCGCTGACCATCATCGCCACCGCGCTGGTCGATACCGGCAGCCGTATGGACGAAGTGATTTTTGAAGAATTCAAAGGCACCGGCAACAGCGAAGTGCATCTGGATCGCCGTCTCTATGAGAAGCGCATTTTTCCGTCCATCCAACTCAATCGCAGTGGGACCCGCCGCGAAGAACTGTTGCTGCAACCGGAAATTTTGCAAAAAACACGCATCTTGCGCCAGTTCCTCTACAACATGGATGAAATCGAATCCATGGAGATGGTGCTGAAGCAAATGCGCGCCACCAAGAACAACAGCGAGTTCTTCGACATGATGCGTCGGGGCGGCTGAAATCGATAGGCTATAATTTAGGGTTTTCGCGACAAGTACGTCGAGCTTTTATATTGCGCAGGGTTTGCGCAAGGGCCGGCGCGGCTAGCGCATCTGATGGAGAAGAGTATGAAAGAAGGCATTCACCCCAACTACCGCGACGTGTGCTTCCAGGACATGTCTAACGGCTTCAAATTCGTGACACGTTCTTGCGCTAACACCAAGGAAATGATCACCATGGAAGACGGCCGTCAGTTGCCCCACTTCAAGTTGGATACCACCAGCGAATCCCACCCCTTCTACACCGGTACCCAAAAGTCGGTGGACAACATGGGCGGACGCGTGGAAAAATTCCGCAACCGTTTCGGCAAGACCGCAGCGAAGTAAATTTAAGTCAGGCCCCGGCCTGGGTTGGTATAAAAGCAGCACGGACATCCGGGCTGCTTTTTTTTTGATTTCTGTTTTTCCACACTCTACATCCGCGTGAACCATCCGAATCCCGCCATCGTCGCGCAAGCCTCCGTGAGGCGCTTGCCGCGCCCCGCCTTGTTGTTGCTTTGCCTCGCATTCATCGCTGCGGGCTTCGTCGGCAGGGACGCGTGGCGGAGCGCTGACCTCAGTGCTCTGGGCTTTATGGCGGCATTGAGCCGGGGAGAAGCATCTTGGTGGAACCCCACCTTGCTGGGAGCATCCCCGGACTTTCCGGCACTGCTGCCCTATTGGCTTGGCGCCTGGGCGTTGCAACTGGCACCCAGCGGATGGGCCGCTGACTTTTGGGTGCGCATTCCTTTCATTCTGCTACTGACCTTGGCCTTTGTCAGCACGTGGTACGGCAGCTATTACCTGGCGCGTACCCCCTCGGCTCAGCCCGTGGCCTTTGCTTTCGGGGGTGAAGCCCGACCGACTGACTACGCTCGTGCCATGGCGGATGGAGGTTTGCTCGCGTTCCTTGCCTCCCTGGGGTTAGCGCAACTCGCCCACGAAACCACGCCTGCTCTGGCTCAGTTGGGGTTCGGCGCGCTCTTGTTTTACGCACTCAGTGCACTGCCCTACCACCGCACCGGGCCTTTGGTGTGCGCCGCAGTAGGTATGTCGGGCATGAGTCTCAGTGGTGCTCCGGCACTTTCATTGCTATGGGGACTGGGCGGGGCTTTGATCCACAGCATCGACAGCAAAGCGATGGACGACGAAGGTAATCCCCCGCAACACCGTGCGCTGGATGCAGCACTTCTGGTAGCAATGTCCGTGGCGATTGCCTGGATCTGCCGGAACTTGGGCCTGTGGGTCTGGAAAATCGAGTGGCCTACGCTGACATGGGACTACTGGAATGGCCACATTCAATTGTTGCTCTGGTTCACTTGGCCCGCGTGGCCGCTGGCCCTCTACAGTGCATGGCGTTGGCGCAAGCAACTCTTCAACTTGAACATCAGCAGGCATCTGTCGCTCCCCGCATGGCTCATAGTGACCAGCGTAGGGACGATGCTGCTGTCCGGCGCGCCCGACCGGACTCTGCTCCTGGCCCTGCCTGCATTTGCTGCAATGGCAGCCTTTGCCTTACCCACCCTGCGCCGACAAGTGGCGGCGCTGATCGACTGGTTTACGCTCTTGTTCTTTACCGGATGCGGTGTCGTGATTTGGGTTGTCTGGATTGCCATGCAAACCGGCACGCCACCGCAACCTGCGGCCAATGTGGCCAGGCTTGCACCCGGTTTTGAAGCTGAGTTTCAGCTCATTCCTTTTGCCTTCGCAGTCATGGCTACGCTCGCTTGGGCATGGCTGGTGCGCTGGCGCGCCGGCCGGCACCGTGCAGCCATTTGGAAAAGTCTGGTACTGCCCGCCAGTGGCGCATCGCTTTGCTGGCTGCTTTTAATGACGCTGTGGATGCCTTTGCTTGATTACGCCCAGAGCGCGAAAACCATGGTCAAGCAAACCCGTTCAACGGTTTCCCCGCAAGACTGCGCCATTGTCTTGAACCTCGACCTGGCCCAAACCGCTGCGCTGAGCTGGTACGGAGGCCTCGACCTCCAGCCACTGAATACCCGCAAGAACTGCCCGTGGATGTTGACCGAACCTGCGCGAAACTCTGAGATTCCGGCAGGGGTAGATCGCGCCACCTGGGGTGCTCACACACTGGTGCAGCATCCTGTGGCAGGTTCAGAAATGTTTTGGATTTTGAAACGGCACGGACCCTGAAAACTTGGCCCCGATGTGAGCAGGGCAAGCAAATCGGCACACCTATTGCAAACGAAGGCGGGCTGCTTTGAAGCGCAATCTGAAGACAGAACCACGCCCCGGCACACTCTCAATCAAAAGCTCCGCACCATGCCGCTGGGCCACGTGTTTCACGATGGCCAAGCCCAGCCCTGTGCCACCGGTATCTCTTGAGCGGCTGCGGTCCACGCGATAAAAACGTTCCGTCAAGCGCGGCAGATGTTCCGGGGCAATCCCCGGACCGGTATCGTGCACGGACAGCTCAGCCTCACCATCCCCGGTCTTACGCCAATCAATGATGATGGACTTGTCAGCCGGTGTGTAACGGATCGCATTACCAATCAAGTTGAAGACTGCGCTGTGCAACTCCGTGGCAGAACCGGTCACCGCGACCGCATCTGCCACCACAAATTCAATGGCTTGGCTACGCCCCCACAGCAGCACCGACAGGTTGTGTGCCTCCTGCTTGCATTGCTGCAAAAGCTGCACCATATCGACCAGATCAGCCCCCGAAGGTGCCGGGCTTCCCTCCAAGCGGGAGAGCGTGAGCAAGTCGTTCACCAAACTCTGCATGCGGGTCGCTTGCTGAGACATCAGAGCCAGGTAGTTCTTCCGCTCGTCCTCGCCCAGTGGCAAGGTCTGCAGAGTCTCGACAAAGCCCGCAAGCACGGTCAACGGTGTACGGATTTCGTGCGATACGTTGGCCACAAAATCACGCCGCATGGCTTCGGCCTGCTCCAGTGCCGTGATATCCCGGGAAAGCAGAAGATTCCTACCTTCCCCGTAAGGGTGCAAGTGAACTGAAAGCTGAACCGGTTTGGAGCCGGTATTTTCCCGGCCCGGCATCACCAAGCCATGGCTGAACTCCTGGCCTGCGTAATAGCTGGCAAAGCCGGGGTCCCGCACCAGATTGCCGAAATGCTGAAGCATGTCACGGCGCGCATCAAAGCCGAAATGCTGACCCGCCATCTGGTTGAACCACTCAATACGCCCTGTCGCATCCAATAAGACAACGCCGTTCGGTGAGGCTTGGAGCGCTGCCAGAAAGTCTTGAAGCTTGGTATCGCCCTCCGCCACGCGGCGTTCACGGGAGCGCATTTGCCTGCGGGTACGGTCCGCCACCTCACCCCAAAAGCCGAAACCCAACTGCAGCTCGGTCGACTCGCCCGCTTGCAGCCAACGCATCAGGCGGAAGCCACGGACAGAATCCAGCAGCATCCACACCAAACCTCCGGCAAACATGCCCACCAGGGCTCCCCACACGGGTGCAAACCGGCTCACTGCGAAATAACCGGCAACCGCACCCAAGCCCTGCAGCAGCAGGAAAAAAGCAAAACGAAGAAACATGCAGGAACTGTAATGCCTCAGACGCTGGCACGATCCGTCGAAGCTTGTATCGACATGATCGGGACCGCGGGCTTGGCGGTCAGCCGGTAGCCGGCACCCCGCACGGTCTCTACCATGGCACCAGCGTTGGACAAGGCCTCCCGCAGGCGTTTGACGTGAACGTCAACTGTGCGCTCTTCGATGTACACGTGGTCTCCCCACACGTTGTCCAGCAACTGTGCGCGGCTGTGGACCCGCTCTGCATGTCCCATCAGATAATGGAGTAGCTTGAACTCTGTGGGCCCCAGCTTGAGAGCCGCACCTTCGAACGACACCCGGTGGGTTGACGAGTCCAGCGTCAGACCTGCAATGGTAAAGGCTTCCCCTGCACTCTCGGGGGCACGGCGACGCAGCACCGCACGCACCCGGGCAAGCAACTCTTTGGTCGAGAAGGGTTTGGCGATGTAATCATCAGCCCCTGCATCCAGGCCGGCAACACGATCTGCCTCGTCACCCCGGGCTGTGAGCATGATGATCGGGACCTCTTTGGTCCGTGGATCTGCACGCCAGCGTTTGGCCAGCGTCAGGCCGCTCTCACCGGGCAGCATCCAATCCAGCAAGATCAAGTCAGGCACGCCATCATCGATCTCGCGCTGCGCCGAATCGCTGTCCATAGCCCAGCGAGGTCGGAACCCGTTGTGCCGCAAATTGACGGCGATCAGTTCAGCGATGGCCGACTCATCTTCGACCACCAGCACTGCGGGCATGTTTTTCATTTCACAACCGACTCAATTTTTTCCATGGTGGAGTGGCGGACATCCTCGCCCTTCACGACATAGATGATGAACTCGGCAATGTTCTTAGAGTGGTCGCCGATGCGCTCAATGGCTTTGGCAAGGAACAACAAGTCCAAGCTCGGCGAAATCATGCGCGGGTCTTCCATCATGTAAGTCACCAGCTTGCGCACAAAACCATCAAACTCCGCGTCGATCAGGTCGTCTTCTTTGAGGATGGACACAGCTGCATTCACATCCAGGCGGGCAAATGCATCCAGCGCCTTGTTCAACAGGCCGGAAGCCAAGTCAGCAGCCACCCGCAACTCTAAAGAAGGCAACGAACGTGGTGCTCCACTGTGAATGATGGAACGAACCATGCGCGCGATTTTTTCCGCCTCGTCCCCGACACGTTCCAGGTTGGCCGTGGTTTTAGAGATCGCGATCAACAAGCGCAGGTCACGGGCAGTCGGCTGGCGGCGCGCGATGATGCTGGACAAGTCACGGTCAATTTCCAACTCCATCGCATTGACACGCGCCTCACGTGCTGTCACCTCGTTGGCGACTTCCACGCTGAACTGGGACAAAGCGTAAATTGCCTGGCGAATCTGGGATTCCACCAAACCGCCAAGCTCCATCACTTGGGAGGAAACAGAGGTCAGCTCGCTATCGAACTGCGTAGAAAGATGTTTATCGGGCATATCGTCCTCTCCTTGCTTAGCCGAAACGGCCGGTGATGTAGTCTTCTGTTTCTTTGCGCGTCGGCTTAAAGAACATCTGCTCTGTCGGTCCGAACTCCACCAGATCGCCCAGGTACATGTAGGCCGTGTGGTCACTGCAACGAGCAGCTTGTTGCATGTTGTGGGTCACGATCAGCACGGTGTAGTCGTTCTTCAGCTCAACGATCAGCTCTTCCACTTTGGCCGTAGAGATAGGATCGAGCGCCGAGCAAGGCTCATCCAACAACAGCACTTCAGGCTTGATTGCAATGCCACGGGCAATGCACAAGCGCTGCTGCTGACCACCCGAGAGGCTGGAGCCGCTTTGGTGCAGCTTGTCTTTGACTTCGGTCCACAGCGCAGACTTGCGCAAGGCCCACTCCACGCGCTCTTCCATATCGGTGGCGCTGAGTTTCTCGAACAGTTTCACACCGAACGCGATGTTGTCGTAAATCGACATGGGGAACGGTGTCGGCTTCTGAAACACCATGCCCACCTTGGCGCGCAGCAGGGCCACGTCTTCCTTGCTGGTCAACAGGTTTTCGCCATCCAGCAGGATTTGACCTTCAGCGCGCTGCTCAGGGTACAGCTCAAACATACGGTTGAAGATGCGCAACAAGGTGGACTTGCCGCAGCCTGACGGGCCGATGAAGGCGGTGACCCGCTTCTCGGGAATTTCCATGTTGATGCCCTTGAGGGCATGGAACTTTCCGTAGTAGAAATTGAGGTCCTTGACCGAAATTTTGGACTTGGTCGGGGCGCTAGGTGTGTTCAACATACAAGTAATCCTTAAAACGTCAGTGCGCTGCGCGCATCAGGCCTTGGAACGGGTCAACACCCGCGCCAGAATGTTCAGTCCGAGCACTGTCAGGGTGATCAGGAAGACCCCTGCCCAGGCGAGCTGTTGCCAGTTCTCATACGGGCTCATGGCATATTTAAAAATCGTGACCGGCAAGCTGGCCATAGGTTCGCTGAGCGAAGATGTCCAGAACTGGTTGCTCAAGGCTGTAAACAACAGAGGTGCAGTTTCACCGGCAATCCGCGCCACGGCCAGCAGCACACCGGTAATCACACCTGCACGGGCTGCTTTCAGCGTGATGCTCAGAATCACTTTCCACTTCGGTGCACCCAGGGCATAAGCGGCCTCGCGCAGTCCGGCAGGTACCAGCGCCAGCATGTTCTCGGTAGTGCGAATCACCACCGGAATCACGATCAGCGACAAGGCCAGAATGCCAGCGTAGCCCGAGAACGATTTGAAGCGCGACACCACCACCGCGTAGACAAACAAGCCCACCACGATGGAAGGTGCGGACAACAAAATGTCATTCACAAACCGCACGGTGGCAGCGAGCCAGCTCTTGCTGTCGAATTCCACCAGATAAATACCGGCCATCACGCCGATGGGTGTTCCGAGGCAGGTCGCCAAAAACACCATCAAGAACGAACCGTAGATGGCGTTCGCCAAGCCGCCGGCCTCGTTGGGCGGAGGCGTCATCTGGGTCAGGGTGGCAATAGTCAGACCACCGAGGCCCAGGCGGACGGTTTCCCACAGAATCCAAAACAACCAAAACAATCCGAAAACCATGGCCGCAAGTGCCAGACCAGTAGCCAGCGCATTGACGCGCTTGCGCTGGGCAAAACGTGAAGAGCGGGTTTGAGCGAGTGTGGCACTCATGACTTGGCACCTTCCGATTTGCGCAACTGCGCCAAAAGAACTTTAGACAAGGACAAAATCACAAAGGTGATGAAGAAGAGAACCAGGCCGAGGTACATCAGTGCGGCTTGGTGCAGTCCCTCGCCTGCTTCAGCAAACTCGTTGGCGAGTGCCGAGGTAATACTGTTTGCAGCCTGGAACAGACTGAGTGAATCCAGCTGGTTGAAGTTACCGATCACAAAGGTCACCGCCATGGTTTCACCGATCGCGCGGCCAAGGCCCAGCATGATGCCGCCGATCACCCCGGTCTTGGTGTAAGGCAACACCACCTTGGAGACGACCTCCCAGGTCGTTGCACCCAAGCCATAAGCGGACTCTTTGAGCATGGGAGGCGTGACTTCAAACACATCACGCATGACCGACGCGATGAACGGAATGACCATAATGGCCAGGATAATGCCGGCCGACAAAATGCCGATACCCACCGGCGGGCCGGAGAAAAATGCGCCCAGAAAGGGCACGTCTGCTGTCATGGCTTGAATCGGCTGCTGCACATAGGTAGCAAGCACCGGACCAAACACCAGCAGACCCCACATGCCGTACACGATGGATGGCACAGCAGCCAACAACTCAATGGCCGTGCCCAAGGGGCGCTTCAGCCAAGCGGGTGAAAGCTCCGTCAAGAACAAGGCAATACCGAAACTGACCGGCACCGCGATCAAGAGCGCGATGACCGAGGTTGCCAAGGTGCCGTAAATCATGACCAGGCCACCGAAGTCTTCCTGCACCGGGTCCCACGTGGTACTGGTCAGGAAAGACAGGCCGTATTTACTAATGGCCGGCCAAGCGCTCATGGTGAGCGTGGCGAGGATGGCAACCAGCAAAATCAGGGTAATCAGAGCAGATGCTTTGGCAGCGTAGCCAAATAAGCGGTCTGCCATAGGCCCTGAGCGGGCTCTCTTTATCGGTGGTGGTGTGGTCATGGCACGGGAAGGCGGTTGAACAATCGTTTGACTCGGGGAATCCCCACGAACGAGTGTAGATGACATGGGGATTTCCTTCGTCAAGATCGATTCAACAAGGGCTTACTTGAACGCGATGGGCTTGCCAGCGCCGTCCTTGATCTCGCCCCAGGATTTCTGGATGGCTGCAACTACAGAGTCAGGCATCGGCACATAGTCCAATGCTGTAGCAGCTTGGTCTCCGTTTGCGTAGGCCCAGTTGAAAAACTTCAAGGCTTCAGTCGCGCTGGCGGGTTTGTCCTGCTTCACGTGCATCAGGATGAAGGTCGCGCCACTGATTGGCCAAGCGTCTTTACCAGGCTGGTTCGTCAGGATGTGATAGAAGGTTTTATTCCAGTCAGCACCCGCTGCTGCAGCCTTGAAAGAGTCATCTTCCGGCTTCACGAAGTTACCGGCAGCGTTTTGCATGATGGCGTAGTTCAGCTTGTTTTGCTTCACGTACGAGTACTCCACGTAACCCATAGAGTTGGGGAGGCGACCCACAAACGCGGCCACGCCTTCGTTACCCTTACCACCGGCACCCACAGGCCAGTTCACAGCCGTGCCTTCACCCACTTTGGCCTTCCACTCGGCATTGACCTTGCTCAAGTAGTTAGTGAAGATGAAAGTAGTGCCGGAACCGTCTGCACGGCGCACTTGGGCAATAGCAGCGTCTGGCAAAGGAAGTGTGGGATTCAGCGCTTTGATCGCTGGATCGTTCCACTTAGTGATCTTGCCCAAGAAAATGTCGCCCAAAACTTGACCGGTGAGTTTCATTTGACCAGGCTCAATTCCTTTGACGTTGATCACCGGAACCACTCCACCCATCACGGTGGGGAACTGCATTTGACCCTTGCTTTTCAGCACTTCATCGGTTTGTGGCATGTCAGAAGCGCCGAAATCGACGGTCTTGGAGTCGATTTGCTTGATACCACCACCAGAACCGATGGACTGGTAGTTCACCTTAACGCCGGTGGCCTTGTTGTAGTCCGAAGCCCATTTGGCATAAATCGGGGCGGGAAATGTTGCGCCCGCGCCGGTGATTTCTTGGGCCGAGGCAAAGCCAGTGGCGGTCAACAGTGTGCCGGCAGCGACTGCCAGAGCGATTCGGTGGAAAGTCATTGTCATGGGAAGCCTTTAAAAGCGGGTTTAGAAAACTCAGACAGATTGAACTTTAAGAACCTTTTATGACAGCTTTGTGACGCCGGTCACAAAGCGCCAACGAGAAGGTCTGTCGCAGCATTTTGCATAAATTCGTCACATTTCCGTCACAAAAGATTCTTACGCTCGGGGCTTTTCCACCCTGGAGTTCACCATGTCCGCCAACACTTACCCCCGCCGTACCCTGATGCTTGCTGCCGCCTTGGTAGCCACTTTGAGTGGTTGCGCCACCGTGTCTCAACCCAGCAATGTGGCCGACACCTTGGCCCGCGCACCGGAACTCAGCACCTTGAATAGCTTGGTGGCCAAGGCAGGTTTGACCGATACCTTGAAGTCTGCAGGTCCGTTCACGGTATTCGCCCCCAGCAACGAGGCATTCAAGACCGTGCCCGCCAAAACACTCACAGAACTAGCCGCGAACCCTGACAAGCTCAAGGCCCTGCTCACCTACCACGTTGTCCCCGGAAAACTAATGGCTGCCGACATCAAAAACAGCAATGTCAAGAGCGTGCAAGGCGCCAACCTTGCTCTGGCAACGGCAGGCACTTTTGTCATCGTGGAGACCGCCACCGTTACCACTGCGGACATTGCCGCGACCAACGGCGTTGTCCACGTGGTGGACACTGTATTGATGCCGCCCGCACCCGCGAAGTAAGCACGCCACTTCACTACAAAATAGGCTGCTAGCGCATATAAATATTGCGCTAGCAGCTATTATTTTTATAGCATTACAAAAAAATACATGCCTTACACGTCGTTGCCTCAAACCCGTCGGATCGCCCTTCGTCAGCTCGCCTGGGGCGGCTTGGCTTTCGGCGCTGCACCCTCTTTCGCGCAAACGCCCAAACCGGGCCCAGGCTCCAGCTCACACACCGTGGTGCAGGTGGTCGATGTGTCGGCCGCGCAAATTGATGTTTCCAAAGACTTCCTGGTCGGGTCGCGTGCTGCATGGCAAGACCTCAATGCGCGAGGCGGCCTGCGCAACAAGCCGGTACGCCATGTGGTGATAGAGATCGACGGTAGCCCCAAGGCTTTGCGGGGGGCAGTGGACAGTCTCAAAGGCATGCCGGAGTGTCTGGCGGCAGTCGGCACCGTAGGCGACAAAGCCGCCAGCCAGTTGGCCGCCATTTTGCGGCGCGAAATGCCCGAACTCCCGCATGTTGCGCCCTGGCTGCACAACCCCGGAGATGGCAGCGACAACACCTTCGGCATTTTTGCGACCCGCCAGGAACAAATTGCTTACGCTATCAAATCACTGGCCGTCATGGGGGTGCAACAGGTTGGTGCCGTCTACGCCAGCCCCTTGGAGATGGCGCTGTACCGTGAAGACATGGAGCGCGCAGCGGCCGAGCTGCAGCTCAAGCTGCACACCTACTCGCCCACGTCCTCGCTCGACAAGCTGGCCGGCACCCTGAACGCCCAGAGCCCGCGCATCCTTATTTTTTTGGGCGGAACCCCCGAACTGGCCCAGTTTGCGCAAGGCATCGAAAAACAAGCGGCCCAGCGCTATTTGATTGCCATGTCCGACGTCAATGTTCTTGCGCTGCAGCAGTTGGGCGTTTCACGGTTCAGCCCGGTTATTTCCACGCAAAACGTTCCGCCTATCAACAGCAACCTGCCGCTGGTGCGCGCGTACCGTGAAGTCGTGGGGCGCCTGTATGACGAGCCCCCCACCGCCCAAAGCCTCGCAGGCTTTGTATCGGCCCGTTATTGCGCCGAAATGCTCCAGACCGTGGAGGGCAACCTCAACCGCAGCAACGCTATGCTGACCTTCAGCAAACGCCAGCCCATTGAGCTTGCAGGGTTGCGCTTGAACCCGGACACCCGCAAGCGCACCAGCGTGGTAGTGACCCAAAGCATGCTCGGAGCCGACGGCAAAATAGTGGGATGACCCGCAGCCCCTGCCCACGGCAGGGGTACCATGCGGCTAAAGCCGAACAATTTCTCACCTGATACACACATGACAAACGGAAACCGCCTAGCTGCAGTGGACCTGGGCTCCAACAGCTTCAGGCTCGAAATCGGGCGGGTCGACCACGACGAGTTCCAGCGCACGGAGTACTTGAAAGAAACCGTACGCCAGGGAGGCGGCCTCGATGAAGACCGCAACCTGACCCCCGCCGCCATGCAGGCCGGCTGGGAGTGCCTGGCGCGCTTTGGAGAACGGCTGGCCGGATTCAAACCCCATGAAGTCAAGGCCGTGGCTACCCAGACCCTGCGCGAAGCCCGCAACCGCGACGTGTTTCTGGAAAAAGCCATCGCAGTGCTGGGTTTCCCCATCGACGTCATTTCCGGCCGCGAAGAGGCCCGCCTGATTTACCAAGGCGTCGCCCACATGTTGCCCGCCGACACCGAGCGCCGCCTGGTGATTGATGTGGGGGGCCGCTCTACAGAGCTCATTCTCGGGCAGGGCCTGGTCCCGGGCACCATGGAGTCTTACCGCGTGGGCAGCATTGCGTGGTCCAAGCGCTATTTCCCCGACGGCTTGTTCACCGCCAAAGCCTTCGAGATGGCCGAAGTTGCGGCCAAAGCCGTCCTCGACGAAGCTTTTGACGCCTACCACCCTGACCTGTGGGACACCGCCTATGGCTCTGCCGGCACAGTGAGTGCCATTGGCGATGTTCTGGTAGCAGCCGGATGGCCTGAGGGCGTTCTGACCCAAGAAGGCCTGGATTGGCTGCTCGAGCGCCTTATTGCCGCGCAAAGCGCAGACCGGCTCCGCATGCCGGGCATGCGCGACGACCGACGCGCCATCATTGGCGGCGGCCTGAGCGTGATGCGGGCCATCTTCAGCCTGCTCGGCATTACTGAAATGAAACAAGCCAGTGGCGGCCTGCGCCACGGGCTGATTTGTGACCTGACCGGCGGTGCCCGCGACTATGGCGACTTGCGAGCCAAAAGCGTCCAGCGCCTGGCCAGCAAATTTGCTGTGGATCTGGTGCAGAGCGCCCGCGTGAGCAAAGTGGCAACCCACTTGCTGCAACAGGTGCTCGGCACCCACGAGGCGGCTGATCCGGAACGCCTGCTGCGCAAACTCGGCTGGGCCGCCTCGCTGCATGAAATCGGCAGCCACATCGCCCACAGCGACTACCACAAACATGGCGCGTACATCCTGGACAACGCCGATGCTGCCGGCTTCTCGCTGTCTGAAATGCACCGCTTGAGCCTGCTGGTGCTGGGCCACCGGGGCAAGCTGCGCAAGCTCGAAGCAGTGTTGTCGCAAGACGATCTGGTGATGCAACTCATCTGCCTGCGCTTGGCCGTGATCTTGTGCCATGCGCGCAGAGACCCCGACCTGAAAGGCCTGGCTCTCACCACCGGCCCCTCGGGCACCCACCGTCTGCACTTAGCGTGCCGCACGGCTTGGGCCGCGGCCTACCCCCAAAGCGCCCATCTGTTGCGCGAAGAGGAACTGGCCTGGCACAAGGCGCCCTGGACGCTGCACATCAGCGGTATCTAAGACAACACCGTCTCGTGCAAGCCTGACGGCGACAGCTTGGCGTCGTGTTTGGCCATGGCTGCCATGTTGGCCACATCTTCGGCGCGTGTCACTTGGTGCCCATCCACCACCACCGCCCCGATGGAGAGAGTGGTGCATGGAAAAAAGCGACGCACACCGTGGCGGTCTTCGGCCTCGATACCGCCTGCCGCGCGGGCATTGTCATCAAACAAGGCCCGTGCGCGCTCCCCGAACTCTGACACCAGGCGCTCACAGCGGGCACGCCAGTCGGGGCTTTGAAACAGCAAAATGAAATCGTCCCCGCCGACATGGCCCAGAAAGTCACGCTGCGCATCGCACTGCTCCATGGCAATGCGCGCCAGTAGCCGGATCATCTCGTCCCCACGCCAATAGCCGTAGTGGTCGTTGTAGGGCTTGAAGTGATTCAGGTCGGCATAGCACGCTACAAAGCAGGCCTGCTTTTTCAGCAAACGCTCAATATGCTGGGTGATGGGAATATTGCCCGGCAAAAAAGTCAAGGGATTAGCGTGCCGTGCCGCTTCAATCCGGGTCTCGGTGACCGAGCGCACAAGCTGGTCGCCGGTGCCTATTCCCACATAGCGGCCGTTGTCTGTGGCAATGAACCCGTCGCTCAAATAGCGCTGATCCTGAGAGGTCAAGATACCGACCAGCTCATCCACACTGTGCTCCCGCTCAATCAAGCGGGGTTGCATGTTGGCATGCACGACGCAAGGCTTGCGACCCCAGACCTCGCGGTAGTAGAGCTTGCTGTATTCGTTCATGAAGTGCACCCGGTTGATGATGCCTACCGGTCGCTCACCCTCCACCACCGCAACAGCGTGCAAGGCGCTGTTGACCAGAAAAATCCGTGCCAGCTCGTCGTTAAGCGTTTCCGGGCTGACCGTCGGCGCACGCACCAGCGACAAGCTGCGGAGATGCCCACCCTGTGACAAACGCCCGAGCTCCGGAAACACCGCCACCTGTCGCTCTTGCAGCACTTGTGCTGGCGCCGCAGACAAGTGCTGCAAGGGAACGGCCTCCGGCCGGCCCAAAAAATAGCCTTGCCCGTACTCAATGCCCACGTCGCGCAGTACCCGTAGGTCTTCCGCAGTCTCAATGCCCTCGGCCACCAACGCCGTGCCGAAAATGGTGGCTATATGCTGCAAGGCTTGAATTGTTTTGAGCTTGTCGCCGTGCGCACTGATGTTGCGGGTGAAGTATTTGTCGATCTTCACGACCTCGGGCTTGATTTGCGACCACAGCCGCAGGCTGGAGCGGCCGTCGCCAAAATCATCCAAAGCCAGCGCAATGCCGGCGGCCCGGATCTCCTGCACCACCTCCGCCAGCCGGTCCATATTGTCCACACGCTGATGCTCGGTGATCTCCAGCACCAGCATGCGGGGGGTGACATGGAAGTCGTGGATCCACTCCAGCAGTCCCTGTTGGCCCCGCCGGTCGTAGGCGGTAATGAGCGCTTCTGCGCTCACATTCACGAACAAGCGCCCGGCGGTTTGCATGCGTCCCCAGGACCGCAAGGTGGCATTTACACACGCAGTCTCGAAGGTGTAGCCCAAGCCCTCTTCAGCGGCTGCGCGCAGCAGTGCATCGGGCGTGTGAAGAGCGGTGCCCTGCGGGCCACGTATCAAGGCTTCGTGCGCGTAGACCGCGCCATCATCGAGTTTCACAATCGGCTGAAACACGGGATAGAGAGCTTTGTTCCGCAATAGCGCCTCGAGGGGTCTTTGCCCGCTACTTGTAGGCACCTGACCCTGAACCAATCGCAAAGGAATTGATGGCATGGCGGTTTCCAAACGACAAAAGGAAGCTGAGTTTGCCGCCCGTGCGTGACATCTGAATGACACAATTTTGAAAGAATTTAAACGGTATAAACTATATATACCGTTTAACCCAAGGAGTGTTCGAAATGTCATCTACAGAGACCGTTAACCTGAGCGCAGAAGCCACCTCAGAATCTGCAGCACCTGCCGCATCCGCATCCACAGCAGCAACGCCGCAAGTCAGCGCGACACCTGCGGTCAAAGCCAAGGTCGCTGCCAAACCAGTGGCCAAAAAAGCCCCTGCCAAGACCAGCGAAAAACCCGCAGCCGCCGCACCCAAGGCCGAGAAGCCTGTCGTCAAGCCCGCTGCCAAAGTCGCTGCAAATGTCGCCGCCAAACCCGCAAAGACTGCCAAAGCGGCCGCCGCTCAACCTGCAGCCAAAGCAGCAGCGAAACCGGCCGCAAAAACCGCCAGCAAAACCAGCGCCAAGCCCGCTGCAAAGCCAGTGGCAAAACCCGTAGTGAAGGCAGCCGCCGCCAAGCCAGCGGTCAAGCCTGCAGCCAAACCTGCGGCAAAGCCCGTGGCCAAGCCCACGGCCGCCAAGGTTGAGAAAGCGAAGAAGCCGAAAATGGTGCGCGACAGCTTCACCATTCCGAAGGCTGAATACGACGTGCTTGCCGCCTTAAAAATGCGTGCCGCCAAAATGGGCTTGCCGGTCAAAAAGACCGAGCTCGTCCGCGCAGGCATGAAGGCAATTGCAGCGTTCACCGATGCAGCGCTCAAGGCTGCACTCGCCGCTGTGCCCAGCCTCAAGACCGGGCGCCCTGCCAAAAGCAAAAAAGCCTGATGCCCGCCCGGGGCGCTACAGGACCTCGGGCGATTGCACCGTCACCACGACGGTCTGGCCTACGCCATCGCGTTCGCGGTAGCGTAGCCACCAGAGTGCGCCTTTTTTAACGGCGCATTCGCTCTCATTCAAACCCAAAAGGCGCGAAATAGTTTGCCCCAGGGTCGGTTGGTGCCCCACCACCACCACGCAGCCCTTGGCATGGGGCCACTGCACAACACCCAACAAATCATCCACCCCGCACAGCGGCGCCAAGGACGCATGGGTCTTGAACTTGCGTTGCAAGGACTTAGCGGTTTGCTCCGTGCGCAAGGCCGGGCTGGCCCAAATTTTGGCGCCCTCCGGCAATTGCCGGTCCAGCCAGGCCGCCATGCGAGCGGCTTGCTTTTCACCCTTGCCGGTGAGCGAGCGCAGCATGTCGTCTCCCACCAGATCTAACTCAATGGCCTCTGCGTGCCGCCACAAAATCAAGTCCATGGCTTGTTCTCCCTAGCGTTTGTCAAAGCGGCCGTAGCGGTCCATCAGGGCTTGCTGGGCCCCGTGAACGGTCCGGCCTTCCGGGTCGGGGGTGCGGGCATAGCTGCCGTCCGCACCCATGTCCCAGGCGTCAATTCCGTCGTACAAATAGGCGACTAGGCACTCGTCCACCAGGCGTTGGCGCAGCGCAGCATCTGTCACCGGCCAGGCCAACTCCACGCGCCGCACCATGTTGCGGTTCATCCAGTCCGCACTCGAGAGGTACAGCTCGTCAAGCTCCTCTACCCGGAAATAAAACACCCGTGAGTGCTCCAGCAACCGGCCTATGACGGAGCGCACCCGGATGTTGTCGGTATAGCCCGGCACCTGTGCCGGCAGCACGCAGGCGCCGCGCACGATCAGGTCAATCTTGACGCCACGCTGCCCCGCTGCAATCAGGCTGCGCACCAGGGCCTCATCGGTGAGCGAATTCATCTTGGCGACAATGCGCGTGTCTTTGCCCGCTTCTGCCGCACGGGCGAGTGCTTCAATTTTGGCGATCAGATTGCGGTGCAAATGGAAGGGTGCCATCCACAGCTTGTGCATGCGTGGCAGCTTGCTCTGGCTGGCAAGGTGCACAAAGACATGGTCCATTTCGGCAGTGATGCTGGCGTCTGCCGTGAGGTGGCTGATGTCGGTGTACAGCCGGGCCGTGCGCGGGTTGTAGTTGCCCGTGGACAGGTGCCCGTAACGCTTGAGCACTTTGCCTTCGCGCCGGGTGATCAGCATCATCTTGGCGTGGGTCTTGAGGCCCACCACACCGTACACCACCTGGGCACCGATCGACTCCAGCATTTCAGCCCAGTTGATGTTGGCTTCTTCATCAAAGCGGGCTTTGAGTTCCACCACCACGGTCACTTCTTTGCCCCGGCGCACCGCTTCGCGCAACAACTCCATGAGCTCCGAATCGGCCCCTGTGCGGTAGATGGTTTGCTTGATGGCGAGCACCAGTGGGTCGTGCACGGCCTGCCGCAAAAACGACAACACACCGTCAAAGCTCTCGTAGGGCTGGTGAATCAGGATGTCTTGCTCCCGGAGCTGCTCAAACACGGAGCGGCCCGGGTGCATCTGCACCGGGAAATTCGGCGCGTAAGGCACAAAACACAAGTCCGGCCGCTTGACCAAGTCAATCAGCTGGGTGAGCCGCACCAAGTTCACCGGACCATGCACCCGGTACAGCGCGCGGGCGGGCAGGTCGAACTGCTTGAGCAAAAAGTCAGCCAAATGCTCAGAGCACCCGGCGGACACCTCCAGCCGCACCGCCTGACCGTAGTGCCGGTGCTCCAAGCCCTGGCGCAGAGCCATGCGGAGGTTTTGCACATCGTCTTCATCCACCGCCAAATCGGAGTGGCGGGTGACACGGAACTGCGAAAACTGCCAGACATCGCGCCCGCTAAACAGCTCCGCCAAGTGGGCGCGGATCACGCTGGACAAGGACACAAACAAAGCTTTGCCATGGGCCAACTTGTCCGGCAAGCGGATCAATCGGGGCAGCACCCGGGGGACTTTGACGATAGCGATATCGTTCTCACGGCCGAAAGCGTCTTTGCCCTTGAGGCGCACAATAAAGTTCAGCGACTTGTTGGCCACTTGCGGGAAGGGGTGGGACGGGTCAAGCCCCACCGGAATCAGCAGCGGGCGCACTTCTTTCTCAAAGTACTGCTGCACCCAGGCGCGCTGCGCGGCGTTGCGCTCACCGTGCGACAAGATATGAATCCCCAGCTTGCCAAAGGCCGGCATGAGTTGCTCGTTGTAGAGCGCGTACTGCCGCTCTACCAGCTGGTGCAGGGCATCGGCCAAACGGTCGAAGCTGGCGACTGAATACTGGCCCTTACTGTCTTTAGCCTGCGCAGCGCTCAAGTGCGGCTCGGCACGCACTTCAAAAAACTCGTCCAAGTTGCTGGACACAATGCACAAAAAGCGCAGGCGCTCTAGCAGGGGAACGTCTTCGCGGACTGCCCAGTCCAGCACGCGCTCATTAAAAGCCAAGAGGCTGAGGTCCCGATCTAGCAGGCGCGGGTCGGCCAAAGAAGCACGATCCTGAAATGAGGTCCACATAAAGTCTCTTGATGACGTAAAGATGTCAGATTTTTTACCGCCCAGATGACGTATTTATGACATTTAAACCTGTGGCGTGGCCTTTGACCAGCGTAGTACCACTGCGGGCCGGCACGAGATGCCCTGCGAACATCAGGCCAGCATAGGCCCAGCTGAACTGCATGGCCCGCTGGCGCGCCTCATGGCGGGGCACGCTAAGGGCACCGTACCAGGCATTTTGCAAATCCGGAGCGGTCACACCGCCCTCTGCCGGCACACCCACGACCTCGGTCGGCCCTTCCACCGGGTAGGCCGCCACCGGCGTTCCGCAGGCCATGGCCTCCAGCATGACCAGGCCAAAAGTTTCATGCTGGCTAGGCATGACAAACACATCGGCAGCGGCATACACCTGCGCCAGCTCGGTGCGGGGCAACAGGCCCAACCAACGAACGGTGGGGTAGCGCTCCCGCAGGTCTTTTTCCAGCGGCCCCACGCCGCACACGATCTTGGTGCCGGGCACGTCCAGCTTCAAAAAAGCCTCGATGTTTTTCTCGTACGAGGCCCGCCCCACAAACAGCGACACAGGGCGCGCCAAGGCGCCTAAGGCAGGGTAAGGTTGCGGCGTTTCTGCGTATTGAAACAAGCGCGTGTCGACCCCGTGGGTCCAGCTGCGTAGGCGGCCGAAGCCCTTGGCGTCCAGCAGGCGCAGCATGCTGGAGGTGGGCACCATGACCCCGGCCGACGGCTTGTGAAAATGCCGGAACAAGGCATAGCCCACCCACAAAGGAATGCGCAGCGCTGCCTTCAGAATTTCAGGAAAACGGGTGTGGTACGCCGTGGTGAATGCCAACTGCCGTTTGCGGCAGTAACTGCGCGCAGCCCAACCCAAAGGGCCTTCGGTGGCGAGGTGGATGGCATCGGCGCCCGCAGCGTCCAGCATGGCAGCCAGCGCTTTGCCCGGCCGCACTGCAATGTCGATACCCGCATAGCCGGGGCATGGGCGGGTTTTGAACATGCCGGGGTGAATGACCACCACAGTGTGGCCTAGCGCTTCGAGCTCGCGCACCAGCTCCACCAAGGTGGTAACTACGCCATTGACCTGGGGCTGCCAGGCATCGGTGACCAATGCCAGTCTCATGCGGGTGTTTCCTGCAGGTTGGCGGGCAGCCGGGCCTGGGCGGGCTGCGCAGGCACGGCGCCCCAGTGCACCAGCTCCAGCTGACCGTCCATGTGCTCGACCAGGGCCGTGCGGCTCTCGACCCAATCGCCGTCGTTGCAATACAGGGTGCCGTCAATCGTGCGCATTTCGGCGCGGTGAATGTGCCCGCACACCACGCCGTCGTGGCCGCGGTTGCGGGCCTCCTGGGCAACCGCCTTCTCAAAATCGGTGACGTAGTTGAGCGCCATTTTGACTTTGTGCTTGAGGTAGGCCGAGAGCGACCAATAGGGCAAACCCAGCCGGGCACGGAAGTTGTTCAAGTGGCGGTTCATGCGCAGGGTGAACTCATAGGCATAGTCGCCGGTGTAGGCCAGCCACTTGGCGCGCTGAATCACGGCGTCAAAGTAGTCGCCGTGGGTGACCCACAGGCGGCGGCCGTCGGCCGTGGTGTGCACGGTGTCGTCGTGCACCTCGATGCCGCCGAACTGCTGCCCCACGAAAGCGCGGGCAAATTCATCGTGGTTACCGGGAATAAAAACCACCCGGCAACCTTTGCGGGCGCGGCGCAGGAGCTTTTGCACCACATCGTTGTGCGACTGCGGCCAGAACCAGCGCCTGCGCAGCTGCCAACCGTCAATGATGTCGCCCACCAGGTACAGATGGTCGCTGGGGTGGTGCTTCAAAAAGTCCAGCAAGGGCTTGGCTTGGCACCCTGCTGTGCCCAGGTGGATGTCGGAGACAAACACCGCGCGGTAGCGGCGGTGGCCCACATCGTCATCGGTGTCAGGGCCTTCGGCGCCCGTCACCAATCCGTGAAAGTTGGCTCCCATGGCGTCGAAAGTGCTGCGCATTACGCCCCCAAAAAGTGTTTGCGGTAACGGGCCGGCAGGTC
Source organism: Rhodoferax sp. (assembly GCF_013297935.1). Classification (GTDB taxonomy): domain Bacteria; phylum Pseudomonadota; class Gammaproteobacteria; order Burkholderiales; family Burkholderiaceae_C; genus Allorhodoferax. Next base: position 217,719 of record NZ_JAAFIX010000002.1, read on the forward strand.
GGCGATGCGCATGAGCATCGGCAGATCCGCGGTATTGAAATCCGGGTCCCAGGCCGGAGCGCCCAGCACTTTGGCGCCCAGGCGCAGGTAGCCCTTGATGAGCGCTGGCGGCTCCACATCGAGGGTGCTGTCCAGCTGCTCAATGGGCAGCGGCAGGCGCGGGCGCACATGAAAGTCGATGGGTGCCAAGTGCGTGGCTTGCACTTGCCGCCAGATGCTGGCTGCGGCGTCTCCGCTGACCACCCCGTTGTGCAGCATGGGCACGCTGGCGCAGCCGATCATGCTGTCGAGCTGGTTGCGCACCATGAACTCCGCCAATGCACCCCACAACGCCATGATCACTCCGCCGTGGCGGTGATCCGGGTGGACGCAGCTGCGGCCCAACTCCACCATGCGCTCCCGCATGGAGCGCAGGCGGGTCAGGTCGAACTCGGTGTCGCTGTAAAAGCTACCCACGCGCTTGGCTTGGGTCGGGGTCAGCACGCGGTAGGTGCCGATGACCTGGCCGCTGCCTTGCTCCAGCACCAGCAAATGTTCGCAGTAGTTGTCGAACAAATCGACATCGTGGCCGGCCAGGGGCGTGTTCAGGCGGGCGCCCATTTCACCGGCAAACACGTCAAACCGCAGCCGCTGGGCGGCCCGCACCTCGTCTTGATGGCGCGCCCAGCGCACCTCAATACCGGTGGCATGGCGCTCCTGCGGGACATGCTGGCGAAGCAGCATGCTGGTGGCGGGCGAGGCCAAGGCAGCGACAGACGGGGCTTGGATAGTCGGCGAAGCGAGGGTGGGTGTTGCCTGTGCGGCGGCAAGGAATGTCATTGTTCTCCCCTTCTGTGGGTGCGGTTTCAATGAGCCTGAAGTTTGGAAACCCGCCGTGACCCGACCATGGCAGTTGCGTGAAGTTTTCGTGACACACGGGGCCCGTCATCTATTCATTCAATATTTCAAGTAATATTGAAATATGAACCAAGCCACTGAAACCATTGCCGACGAAGCCCTGACCCTGAAGGCCTTGACCGCCCTCGCCCAAGCCCAGCGCTTGCGCATCTTCAAGGCGCTGGTGGTCGCCGGGCCGGACGGATTAACCCCCGGTGTGCTGGCGGAGCAACTCGGCTCCACACCCAGCGGTTTGTCGTTTCACCTCAAAGAGCTGGCGCACTCCGGCCTGATTGACAGCGAACAGCGCGGCCGCAATTTGATTTACCGCGCCAACTTCGCCCGCATGAACGGGGTGCTGGCCTACCTGACCGAGCACTGCTGCCAAGGCGCCGGCTGCGAAGTGAGCACCGATGCCGGTGCTTGCATCACCTGCTAGCCTAGTTTGCATCAAATCCGCCTCTAGCCCATATAAATATTGCGCAAACAGCTACTAAATTCATAGCAAAAAACTTCACTCCACTTCTCACTTACTAAGGAACCTGACATGTCTACACAACCCATCAATGTGCTCTTTTTGTGCACCCACAACTCGGCCCGCAGCATCCTGGCCGAGGCCACGCTGAATCACATCGGCGGCGGGCGCTTCAAGGGCTTCTCGGCAGGCAGCAGCCCGCGCGACAACCAGCAACCCAACCCCATCGGCCTGCAAACTCTGCGCAATGCGGGCATCTCCACAGAAGGCCTGAGCAGCAAAAGCTGGGACCAGTTCGCCTTGCCCGACGCACCGCACATGGACTTGATCATCACCGTGTGCGACAACGCCGCGGGTGAGGTCTGCCCCTACTGGCCCGGCAAACCCGCGACAGCGCACTGGGGCTACGCCGACCCCTCTGCAGGCGACGGTAGCGACGCTGAGAAAGCAGAAGCCTTCAAAGCCACCCTGCACGCCATTCGCCGCCGCTTGGACCTGTTGGTGAATCTGCCCGCTGACAAGCTCGAGGCCATGACTATCCAGCAAACTGCTAAAGACCTGGCAAAAGCATGAGCGAACCGACTCCACTGTTCAAACAACTGCTCGCAGAGTTCGCAGGCACCGCCGCCCTGCTCTGCGCAGTGATCGGCTCGGGCATCATGGCCCAGCGCATGAGCGGCGGGAACGACGGCGTGGCGCTCTTGGCCAACACCTTGGCCACCGTGTTTGCGCTGTATGTGCTCATTGAAACGCTGGGCCCGGTGAGCGGCGCGCACTTCAACCCATTGGTCACGCTAGTTATGTGGTCAAAAGGGCAGCTAGCCCATGCAAATACTGCGCAAGCAGCTACTCTTTTTATAGCAGCACAACTCTCCGGCGCCGTAGCAGGCGCCGCCCTGGCCAACGCCATGTTCGAGCTGCCCCTGCTGCACCTGAGCCAGCACCTGCGCGGCGGCTGGGACGCCGCAGGCCAGTTCACCGGCTGGGGCCAGTGGGTAGCTGAAGCCGTGGCCACTGGCGGGCTGCTGTTCACCATACTGCGTGCGCCCGAGGGCAAAGCCCCTGCTCTGGTGGCTTGCTACATCGGCGCGGCTTACTGGTTCACCGCCAGCACCTCGTTTGCCAACCCGGCAGCCGTCATGGGCCGCATGTTCAGCGACACCTTTGCCGGCATTGCACCGGCCAGCGCCATCGGCTTTGTGTTGGCGCAAACCCTGGGCGCTGCGCTGGGCGTAGCCTTGGCCCAAGTACTTTCCCCTAAGAAGACTTCTGTATGACCATCACCATCTTCCACAACCCCGCCTGTGGCACCTCGCGCAATACCCTTGAAATGATCCGCAACAGTGGCGAAGAGCCCACGGTCATTGAATACCTCAAGACCCCACCCACCAAGGCGCGCTTGCAGGAGCTGCTGACCGCCATGGGCACCGGAGTCCGCCCCTTGCTGCGTGAAAAAGGCACGCCTTACGCCGAGCTGGATTTGGCAAACGAAAAGTGGACGGACGACGAACTGCTGGACTTCATGCTGGCCCACCCCATCCTGATCAATCGCCCCGTGGTGGAAACGCCCCTCGGTACCCGCCTGTGCCGCCCGTCTGAGCTGGTGCTGGACCTTCTGCCCAACGCGCAGCAAGCAGCATTCACCAAAGAAGACGGTGAAGCAGTGGTCAACGACAAAGGCCAACGTGTCTGATCCCATGTCTGATTGGCAGAGCACCCTGCCCCAGCTGGAGGCCACCCACTTCCGCCTGCCCGATGCGGCAGCACTACGCCCGGCACCGAGCACCCACGCACCCCGCATCGCGCTGCTCTATGGCTCACTGCGGCCGCGCTCGTTCAGCCGCCTGCTGACCGAAGAAGCTGCGCGCCTGCTGCAAGCCATGGGCGCCGAGACCCGCATCTACAACCCCAGCGGCCTGCCCCTGCCCGACGACACGCCCGACACCCACCCCAAGGTGCAAGAGCTGCGCGAGCTAGCGCAATGGTCCGAAGGCATGGTCTGGACCTCGCCCGAGCGGCATGGCGCCATGACCGGCATCCTAAAAGCGCAGATCGACTGGATACCGCTCAACAGCGGCGCGGTGCGCCCTACCCAGGGCAAAACGCTGGCGGTCATGCAGGTCAGCGGCGGCTCGCAAAGCTTTAACGCCGTGAACCAGATGCGTGTGCTCGGCCGCTGGATGCGCATGGTCACCATCCCCAACCAAAGCTCGGTGGCCAAGGCCTTCATGGAGTTCGGCGACGACGACCGCATGAAGCCCTCCGCCTACTTTGACCGCGTGGTCGATGTGATGGAAGAGCTGGTGAAGTTCACCCTGCTGACCCGCGATGCCTCGCCCTATCTGGTAAACCGCTACAGCGAACGCAAGGAGACGGCAGAGCAGTTGATGAAGCGCGTCAACCAACGCAGCAGCTGACCCAATGCGCCTGAGTGCCACCACAGTCACCGTTCTCAAGCTGGGCACTGCCCAAACGCTAGCGTGGGCATCGACTTACTACCTGTGTGCCATTCTGGCTGCGCCCATGGCGCGGGATTTGGGCTTGGACACGGCAACAGTCTTTGCGGCACTTTCGATGGGCTTGTTGGTCACCGGCATCTTGGGTCCAAGGGCGGGCAGAGCTATTGATACGCTGGGCGGCAAGCCTGTGCTGGCGCTGAGCAATGCTCTGTTTGCAGCGGGCCTCGTATTGCTGGGCAATGCGCACAGCGTGTATGGCTTGTTCGCTGCGTGGTTGGTCATCGGCATCGGCATGGCGGGCGGCTTATACGAGGCGGCGTTTGCAGCATTGGTGCGCATCTACGGCACAGACTCACGCAATGCGATCACCGGCATCACACTCCTGGCCGGGTTTGCCAGCACGGTGGGCTGGCCCTTGACCGCAGCGTTGGAGCATTGGCTGGGCTGGCGTGGCGCTTGCTTTGTCTGGGCCGCATTGCATGGGGTCATTGCGCTCCCCCTTAACCTGTCGTTGCCAAACTGTCAAGCCAGCGCTGGCGTGCAGACAGGCGCTGCCAATGCACCCGCACAGGAAACCCGTCCACCCGTCCAATGGCGCACCGCGGCGTTGCTGGGCTTGGTGTTCGCCATCACGTGGTTTGTCAGCACCGCCATGGCCGCGCACCTGCCCACGCTGCTGGCAGCCAGTGGTGTGAGCGTTGCAATGGCCGTGACAGCGGGTGCCCTGATTGGCCCCGCGCAAGTGTTGGGCCGCCTGACTGAATTCAGCGTTTTGCGCCACATCCATCCGCTGTGGAGTGCGCGCTTGGCCTCTGCACTGCACCCCATCGGCGCCACAGTGTTGGCGCTGGTCGGTGCACCGGCCACCTTTGTGTTTGCGGTGTTGCACGGTAGTGGCAACGGCATCATGACGATTGCCAAGGGCACGCTGCCATTGGCATTGTTCGGCCCACAAGGCTATGGCGAACGGCAAGGTGTGCTGATGCTCCCCGCGCGTCTGGCCCAGGCTCTGGCGCCCTGGCTGTTCGGGCTGTGCATCACGCGTTGGGGTGCTGGCGCACTGTGGATTTCCGCCGGGCTGGGCATGCTGGCTAGCGCGGCATTGTGGCTGCTTGGTTCGCACGCAGACGCTGACCAACGCACTGATTCAACCGCTGACGCAGCTTCGCCGGAGGGCACCCCATGACGACCACTCTCGCGCCACATGCCGCACCTACAGATTTGGCCGATGCGCTGAACCACGGCTGCCGCTGCCAGACGCTGGATCCGGAGCAACTGCGCCAGGAGCTGGGTCGCGATGCGGGCCTGCGTGATGTGGCCGCCACCTTGGCCCACACCCATCCACACCTTTTTGCCAACACGGCAGTGTTTGCCTCCCAGGCCACGGTGCAGGCGGTGCAGGCGTCAGTGGCCGCACTGGAGCGCACCTTAGCCCTGCCCACCTGGGCGCAGCAGGTGCTGCCGGGCGCCAGCGCGATGGCACAGTCCGACCATGGCCCCCTGGGCGTGTTCATGGGCTATGACTTCCACATCACGCCCACGGGCCCCCAGCTCATTGAGATCAACACCAACGCGGGCGGCGCCATGCTTAACGCAGTGTTGCTGCGCGCACAGGCTGTGTGCTGCGGGCTGATGAACCCGGCACTCAACGCCTACCGCAACATGGCAACCCTGGAAGACGATTTTGTGGCCATGTTCCAAGCCGAGTGGGACTTGTTCAACCGTGCGCGCGGGCAGGCACCGCGCCCATTACGCAGCATCGCTATCGTGGACGAAGCGCCGCAGAGCCAGTACCTTGCGCCCGAGTTCGCACTGTTTGCCGAACTGTTCCGGCGCAATGGCATACGCACGGTTGTGACCGATCCGGCCAGCCTGCAACTGCGCGACGGTGTGCTCTACGCCGGTGCGCTGGCGCTAGACCTGGTCTACAACCGGCTGACCGACTTTGACCTGTCAGACCCCAAGCACGCGGCACTGGCGCAGGCCTACACGGACGAACTGGCGGCGGTGACGCCGCACCCACGTGCCCATGCCTTACGCGCCAACAAGCAACACCTGGTCACGCTGGGCCAAGTTGCTGCGCTGCGGGCCCTGGGCGTGCCGCCCACGGACCTGCACACCCTTCTGGCCACGGTGCCGGCTTGCGAACGCGTCTATACCGACAACGCTGCAGCCCTGTGGGAGCGACGCAAACTCCTGTTCTTCAAACCGCTGGACGGCTTTGGCGCACGTGCGGTGTACCGCGGCGACAAGCTCACCAAAAAGGTGTGGGAGCAGATCCTGCAAGGCGACTACATCGCCCAGGCGCTGGTGCCTCCACCGCTGCGGGCCATGCAGGTGGGTGATGCGGCCACCGAGCTCAAGTTTGACCTGCGTGCCTACACCTACGCCGGCAAAGTTCAACTGCTGGCCGCACGAACCTACAGCGGCCAGACCACCAACTTCCGCACCGAGGGCGGCGGTTTTGCCCCCGTCTTGTGGGTGCCCGACCTTGCATTGCAATCCCGCCTCCAAGACCACCCGCCATGCCACAGATCCAACTGCTAGACCACCCCACCCGCCACCTGTTCTTCACCGGCAAGGGGGGCGTGGGCAAAACCTCGGTGTCTACCGCTTGCTCGATTGCGCTGGCCGATGCGGGCCGGCAAGTTTTGTTGGTCAGCACCGATTCGGCTTCCAATCTCGATGAGATGCTGGGCATTGTGCTCGCCAACACTCCCGTGCCGGTACCCGGTGTACCGGGCTTGTCCGTGCTCAATATCGACCCCGACCATGCAGCCGAAAGCTACCGCGCCCGGGTGATCGCACAAATGGGCCCGGCCAGTACGGAGGCCGAACGCAGCCAGGTACAAGAACAACTCTCGGGCGCCTGCACCACAGAAATCGCTGCGTTTGACGAGTTTGCCAATCTGCTCAGTGGCGACGCTGCGAGCTTTGACCATGTGGTGTTTGACACCGCACCTACCGGCCACACGCTGCGCCTCTTGAGCCTGCCCAAGGCTTGGACCGGCTTTCTGGCGGACAACGACCGGGGCGCCTCATGCTTGGGGCCGCACTCGGGTCTCAAGATGCAGGAGGCCCGCTTTGCCCAGGCCCTGCAGACCCTGAGCGACGCCGCCCAAACCACCGTGGTGCTGGTCACCCGACCCGATACAGGGGCGATAGCCGAGGCGGCCCGCACCTCCCTGGAACTGCAAGACTTGGGGCTCCACAACCAACGCCTCGCTGTCAACGGCGTGTTCCACGCCAGCAGTTCGGATGATGCGGTTGCGACTGCTTTTGAGGCACTAGGCACCCAAGCGCTTGCGGCCCTGCCAGCGCATTTGCAAACGCTGCCACAAGACCGCATTCCGCTGCGGGCATTTGACACCGTGGGCTTGCGCGCGCTGCGTGCCCTGCTGCAGAGTGAAGAGGCGGCAAAACTGACATCACCGGGCCGGGTGACAGCCACCCTTCCGCCCTCTTCTACATTCCCCAAAAGCGACACCGCCCACGATCTGGCAGCGCTGACCGATGCGTTGGCCGCTGCAGGTCGCGGGCTCATCATGGTCATGGGCAAAGGCGGCGTAGGCAAAACCACTGTTGCGGCTGCGATTGCAGCGGGCTTGGTGCAACGTGACCATACGGTGCACCTGAGCACCACCGACCCGGCAGACCACCTGCAAGTGACGGTGGACGGAAGCCTGCCCGGCTTGAAGGTAGACCGCATTAACCCCAAAGCCGAGACCGCGAAATACATCGCCAAGGTGATGGCAGCCAAGTCCCCGGGCCTGGATGCCGAGGGCATTGCGCTGTTACACGAAGACCTGCAATCGCCCTGCACCGAAGAAGTGGCCGTGTTCCACGCGTTCTCACGCATCGTCTCAGAAGCGCGCAGTGCCTTTGTGGTGCTGGACACCGCGCCCACCGGCCACAGCCTGCTGCTGATGGATGCCACCGGCGCCTACCACCGCCAAATGCTCCGGGAATATGGCGACGCCAACCCCGGCCGCTTGGTGACCCCGTTGATGCGCCTGCAAGACCCTGAGCACACCAAGATCGTGCTGGTCACGCTGCCCGAGGTCACCCCCGTGTCGCAAGCCGCGGCGCTGCAAGACGACCTGCGCCGCGCCAAGATCGAGCCCTACGCGTGGGTCATCAACAAAAGTATGGCCGCTGCCGGCACACGGGATCCGCTGCTGTCCGCCCGTATTGCGAGCGAGCACGTCCAAATGGAGAGGATCGCCCAAGGCCTGTCGGCACGCACCTATGTGCTGCCCTGGATGGCCGAACGGCCGGTCGGCATTGCAGCACTCAGCAGCTTGACTACGCTATCAAAAACATAGCTACCTCTGCACAGGGAATAAGGGCTAGAGCCCATTTTTCTAAAGATGCACGCTTGGGTGAAAACCAAGATGCTTCCAACGCAGCGCTGCTGCACAGGCCAGCGTCACCCCGAGCAGCACTTCCGCCCAGATGGTGAGGTTGGTTGCCAGCGTGTGCTCCGAGCACAGGGCCAGTGTGTAGTGCAGCAGCCCGTCCACACCCAGCAAGCCGTAGGCCACCATCAGGACGGCGGCTAGACGCGGCCAGCGAAACCGCAAGGCAATCAATGCGAGACCACCCACCGCCGCTACTGCCAACCAAGCCAGATACACCGACTCCCGCGTCATCCAGACCGGAACGCCAGGATAGAAGGCGATGTATTCGGCGTTGTGCACGAAATGCGTGAGGCTGGCGAGGGTGTAGAGGGCGAAGAGGAGAGACATGCGTTGTGCCTGGAAGTGAGAGCCCGCCTTCAGTGGTCTTTGTTCGTGATGACCTTATCGCCGCGGCGCGGTTTGCCGGCGCGACCGGCTTTGGACCAGTCGTAATCTTCGCCGTCGGGCGTTTTGCCGTCCACCACCGCGTCCACGCCTTGCTTGCCCACGTTGTTGGGGTTCTCGCTGGCCATGGTCACAAAGGTGTGGCCGGCGTCGCGCTTGTCTTTGGTGATCTGTAGCGCTTGCACCAGGTCTGCGGTTTCAGCACCATGGGATTGGCCTTCGGTGTCGGTCCAGTAGATTTTGAACATGGGAAACCTCGTTTTAAAGCCTAGCGGCTCAGCCCAGCCACTTTTGCATAAAGCCAGCCTGCCCCATGGCAGGGTCGAGCTCGTAGTAGGCAAAGCCCACGCGGCGGTACAGCTTTTCGGCGCCGGTGTTGCCCGACAAGACTTCAAGCGTGAGCTTGCAGGCACCACGCTCACGCGCGATCGCTTCCGCCAAGGCCAGCATCTGCTCGCCGATGCGCTGGCCCCGGTAGCCGGCCAACACCGCCACATCGTGCACATTGACCAGTGGCTGGCACTTAAAGGTCGAGAACCCTTCGATGCAATTCACTAGACCCACGGGCACCGAGTCATCGGCCGAGGCAAACGCCAGCACGCTGTAGGCCTGGGGACGCGCCGCCAAGGACGGCACGAGGTTCGTCTTGGCAAAGTCGCTCAAGGGCTCACCGCCGCCCATAGGGTCGCTGGCATAGGCATCCAGCAAGGCTACCAGCGCAGCTGCATGCACCGGGTTGGCGTAATCGGCTTGCACCACGCGAAGGGTTGTGCTCATGGCATCAGGCTTTCAAGGTGTCGGCAATCCGCTGGGCACAACTCTGCGCCAAGGTCGCATCTCGCGCCTCGACCATCACACGCACCAGAGGCTCGGTGCCACTGGCGCGGATGAGCACGCGGCCGCTGTCGCCCAAAGCGGCTTCTGCGGCTTTGGTTTCTTCAGCCATGCGGGTGTTGCTCTTCCAGTCCTGGCCGGGCGCCAGGCGCACGTTAATCAGGGTCTGGGGGAACAGGGTCACACCGGCCAGCAACTCGGCCATGGACTTGCCGCTGCGCACACAGGCTTGCAGCACTTGCAGGGCAGACACGAGGCCGTCGCCGGTGGTGTGTTTGTCCAGCGCCAGCAAGTGGCCGGAGCCTTCGCCGCCCAGAATCCACTTGTGCTTTTCCAACTCTTCGAGCACATAGCGGTCGCCTACTTTGGCGCGCACAAACTGCACACCACGGGCCTTGAGCGCCACTTCCACAGCCATGTTGGTCATGAGGGTGCCCACCACGCCGGGCACGTGTTCGTCACGGCCCAGGCGGTCGTCGGCCATGAGGTACAGCAGCTCGTCCCCGTTGTAGAGGCGGCCATCGGCATCCACCAATTGCAGGCGGTCTGCGTCGCCGTCCAGCGCAATGCCGAAGTGGGCCTTGTGCTCTTTCACTGCGGCCACCAGCGCCTCGGGGTGGGTAGCACCTACGCCCTTGTTGATATTGAGTCCGTCGGGCGAGCAGCCGATGGCAATCACTTCGGCCCCCAGCTCATGAAACACCTTGGGCGCGATGTGGTAGGCCGCGCCGTGCGCCGCGTCGACCACGAGCTTCAGACCTTTGAGGGTCAGGTCGTTGGCAAATGTGCTTTTGCAGAACTCAATGTACCGGCCGGCCGCATCATCCAAACGGCGGGCCTTGCCCAGACTGGCCGAGTCCACCCAGACAGGCGGCTTTTCCAGCTCAGCCTCCACGGCAAGTTCCCACGCGTCGGGCAGTTTGCTGCCTTTGGCGTTGAAAAACTTGATGCCGTTGTCGGCAAAAGGGTTGTGGCTGGCGCTGATAACCACGCCGAGCGATGCGCGCTGCGCGCGGGTCAGGTAGGCCACGCCGGGTGTGGGCAGCGGCCCGAGCAACACCACATCGACACCCGCCGAGTTAAAGCCGCTTTCTAAAGCGCTTTCCAGCATGTAGCCGGAGATGCGGGTGTCCTTCCCGATGAGCACGGTAGGGCGTGCCTCAGTTTCCTTGAGTACATGGCCCACAGCGTGTGCCAGGCGCAGCACAAAGTCAGGGGTGATAGGCGCTTGGCCTACCGTACCGCGAATGCCGTCGGTGCCGAAATATTTTCTTCCCATAGTGTCTTTCTGTAGTGTCGTTATGTTGTTGTGTGAGGGGTCTGAGGCGCGCCAACTTGCGGGCGCCTCAGACCGGTGTATCCGTGTCAGGCCGCTCCGGGCGGCTCTGACTCCGCCTGCATAGCTGCCAGCACTTTGAGCCCGCTCAGGGTGTCGCGCACATCGTGTACTCGCACCACCTGCGCACCGTTTTGTACCGCCAGCACCGCCGCGGTAACGCTCGGTGAGCGCCGGAGTTCAATGTTCAGCCCCGCGGCCTGGGCCAAAGAGGTGTGGGTCACCGCTGCCAATGAGGACTTGCGTGACCAGCCCGCCAGCACCGGATAACCGGCAGGCACGGCCTGCGCCTGGCGTGCCAACAAAGCGAAATTCTGCTTCACCGTTTTTCCGAAACCTATGCCAGGATCCAGGCAAATTCGCGTCGAATCGACTCCTAGCCCTTGTAAATCAAGCGCTGCCTGCTTCAAAAAAGATAGCACCTGAGGCACCACATCGCCCTCCATAGGTGCGACTTGCATGGTTTGCGGGTCGCGGTGCATATGCATCAAACACACACCACAGCGAGGGTGTGCTGCAACGATGTCCTGACCGGTTTTACCTGTACCGTCGCCCGACCAGCGGAGCGCCCAAACGTCGTTGATGATGTCGGCACCCAGGTCCAAGGCCGCTTGCATGACGGTTGGTTTGTAGGTGTCGACCGATACAGGGACCCCTAAGGTGACCGCATGGCGGATGACCGGAAGCACGCGGGCTAGCTCTTCTTCCAGAGACACCGGGGGTGCCCCGGGCCGGGTGGACTCGCCACCGATGTCGAGAATGTCAGCACCATCCCGCAGCAAAGCCTCGCAATGGGCCATAGCGGCTGCGCTGGTGGCGTGCTGACCACCGTCAGAGAAGGAGTCCGGCGTGACATTCACAATCCCCATGATGCGGGGCTGATCTAAATCGATCGAGAAGCGGGATGTTTGCCAATGCATAGCTCACCATTATCCCCAATGAAAACAGGGCCCGAGGGCCCTGTTTTTCACGAAAACGCGCTTTAGTTACGCAGCGTTAGGTGCAGCTTCCGCGGTCACCGCGGCCCCACCACTGCCGTTACCACTGTTCGGTGGCGTGCGTGGGGTCCAGTCCTTCGGCGGACGGGGTTCGCGGCCGGCCATGATGTCGTCCAACTGGTCGCTGTCGATGGTTTCCCACTCCAGCAAGGCCTTGGCCATGGCGTGCATCTTGTCCTGGTTGTCTTCAATCAGCTTGCGCGCTTGGGCGTACTGCTGATCGATGATGCGACGCACCTCCGAGTCCACTTTCTGCATGGTCTGCTCACTCATGCTGGTGGTCTTGGTCACACTGCGGCCCAGGAACACTTCACCTTCGTTTTCAGCATAGACCATCGGGCCCAGTGCATCGGTCATACCGTAGCGGGTCACCATGTCGCGGGCGATCGAGGTGGCGCGCTCAAAGTCGTTGGAGGCGCCGGTCGTCATCTGGTTCATGAAGACTTCTTCGGCAATACGGCCGCCAAACAGCATGCTGATCTGGTTGAGCATGAACTCGCTGTCGTAGGAATAACGGTCTTGCGAAGGCAGGCTCATGGTCACGCCCAGGGCGCGGCCACGGGGAATGATGGTGACCTTGTGCACAGGATCGCACTTGGGCAGCATCTTGCCTATGAGTGCGTGACCTGCCTCGTGGTACGCCGTGTTCTTGCGTTCTTCTTCGGGCATGACCATCGTCTTGCGCTCAGGGCCCATGATGATCTTGTCCTTGGCCTTCTCAAAGTCCTGCATTTCGACCAGGCGGGCGTTGCGGCGGGCTGCCATCAGTGCCGCTTCGTTGCACAGGTTGGCCAAGTCCGCACCACTCATTCCCGGAGTGCCGCGGGCGATCACGCTTGCGCTCACGTCCTGACCCAAAGGCACTTTGCGCATGTGCACATTCAAAATTTGCTCACGGCCACGGATATCGGGCAAGGTCACGTAGACCTGACGGTCGAAACGGCCCGGGCGCAACAAAGCGGCATCCAGGATGTCGGGGCGGTTGGTGGCAGCCACCACGATCACACCAACGTTGGTCTCAAAGCCGTCCATCTCGACCAGCATCTGGTTGAGGGTCTGCTCGCGCTCGTCGTTTCCACCGCCGAGGCCGGCACCACGCTGGCGGCCTACGGCATCAATTTCATCAATAAAGATGATGCAAGGCGCGTTCTTTTTGGCGTTTTCGAACATGTCGCGGACCCGGCTTGCACCGACACCTACGAACATTTCTACGAAGTCAGAGCCAGAGATGCTGAAAAACGGCACTTTGGCTTCACCGGCAATCGATTTGGCCAGCAGCGTTTTACCGGTACCAGGGGGGCCGACCAGCAGCAAGCCGCGCGGGATACGACCGCCCAGCTTTTGAAATTTGCTGGGGTCTTTCAGGAAGTCGACAACTTCTTTAACTTCTTCTTTGGCTTCATCGCAACCTGCGACGTCGGCAAAGGTCACGGTGTTGGTGTTTTCGTCCAGCAAACGAGCCTTGCTCTTGCCGAAGCTGAAAGCCCCACCCTTGCCGCCGCCCTGCATCTGGCGCATGAAGTAGACCCAGACGCCGATCAACAGCAACATGGGGCCCCAGCTAACTAGCAGAGTCATCAGCAAAGAGCCTTCTTCACGGGGCTTCACATCAAACTTGACGTTGTTGGCAATCAGGTCACCGACCAAGCCACGATCCAGGTAGGTTGCCGTTGTACGGACTTTGCGGTCATCAGAGGTGACGGCCAGAATCTCGGTACCGCCCTGCCCCTCTTGGATGATGGCACTCTTGATCTGGTTGTTCCGGACCTGCTCCAGGAAATCGGAATACCCGACCATGCCCGACGCCGAGGCGCGCGAGTCGAATTGCTTGAACACGGTGAACAGCACCAAGGCGATCACCAACCAAACTGCAACTTTAGAAAACCACTGATTATTCAAGCGAAGCTCCATTCAGGACGCGAAGGCACGTGCCTCGCATACATGGCAACCATTTTAGGCCTTTCAAGGATGCCCCAAGCTTTTTTGCAGGCCGACAGCCATAGAAACAGCATGGGTTTGATCCAACCGGGCTCAAAAGCCCTTCAAGCCCATGCCGACGAGGAAGGTTTCTGACGACCGGTCCCGCGAAGCCTTTGGCTTCAGGGGCTTGACGGTGACAAACGCATCCTTGAAGCGCTGCACCACACTGTTGTAGCTGCCACCATGGAACACCTTGGCAACAAGCGCTCCTTGGGGCTTCATGTGATTCTGGGCAAATTCAATGGCCAGCTCGACCAGATATTCGATGCGCGCCGCATCCGCAGACGAGATCCCAGACAAATTGGGCGCCATGTCTGACACCACCAAATCTGCCTTCTGCCCCCCCAAGGCGGCCTCCAGCTGGGCCAGCGTATCGGCTTCACGGAAATCCCCTTGGATAAAGGTCACGCCTTCAATCGGCTCCATCGGGAGCAGATCCAGACCGATCAATGTGCCATTGAGGGTGCCAACTGCGGCCCCTTGGGGGGACATCCGTCGACGAAGGTACTGACTCCAGGCGCCCGGCGTGCACCCCAAGTCCACCACCAACTGCCCCGGCTTAACCAGATGCAGGGTTTCGTCAATTTCCTTGAGTTTGTAGGCTGCCCGTGCGCGGTATCCCTCTTTGTTGGCGAGCTTGACGTAGGGGTCATTAATATGGTCGTGCAACCACGCCTTATTGACCTTTTTGTTGCCCGCCTTGTTATCGGGCTTGTTACTTTTGCTCTGCGTTTTCATTGCGTTGATAATACCCACATGCCTCAAATCCAATTGACACCTGCTCAGCGCAAAGAACACCGCGCTGAAGCCCACCACCTCGACCCCGTTGTTCTGGTCGGTGGCGATGGCCTGACTGCCAACGTAAAAAAAGAAATCGACGCCGCGCTGAACGCTCACGGACTCATTAAAGTCCGCGTTTTCTCAGACGACAGGCTTGCCCGCGACGAGATGTTCAAGACACTGGCGGAAGAGCTCAGTGCTGCGCCTATTCAGCACATCGGCAAACTGCTCGTGCTGTGGCGCCCCAAGGCGGTCAAAGAAAAAACCATTGACGAAGACCGCATGCCCGGCCCCCGCGACTTCAAGGTCTTGAAGTTCGGCCGCCCCGGCACCCGCCCCGAAGTCAAAACACTGCGTGTACTGGGCAACCAACGCCTGACGCCCGGCGGCAACATCAAACGTGCCAAGCCGAAGCCAAAGACCAGCGTGAAAAAACGCAGCCAGACTTGATTCCCTAGTAAAGACTAATAACCGGAGCTACATGCTCCGGTTTTTTTATGTCTGGTCGGTTGGTGATGTGGGCTGAGCCGCGAGGGCCGCAATCATTTTCTGCAAGACCACCAGCGCGCACACCCACTGCGCAAAGTACATGGCGCTACCCACGCGGTGCCACACAGCGAGGTTTTCGCGGGCAACGATGCGCGGCGCTACCGCCAACTCCACCAGCAAGGCCAGCAGAACTCCCGCCACTACAAAAAGTGTAGCAGCCTGCGCATATTCAACGGGGACCAACTGGCGATTTGACCTGAAAGTCATCAACAACATGGCGCCACAGGCGACCGACAGCCACGTTTGTGCACCGAACAACTTGGCCGCCATCTGGCCGGCCATAGCCGGCGTCGGCAGGTGGACAAACAGCATGGGCACCACCAAAAAACCGAGCATGGTGAGCGCCATGGCCCACGCGGCCGCCAACCAGACGGGAAGCTGACGCATCAGATGTAGTGGACCGCCACCACCTCATAGGAGCGCTCACCACCGGGGGCTTGCACTACGGCTGTGTCGCCCACCTCTTTGCCGATCAAGGCGCGGGCAATCGGGCTACCGATATTGATAAGACCTTGCTTCAGGTCTGCCTCATCCTCGCCCACGATCTGGTACTTGACGGGTTGACCGCTGTCTTCGTCTTCCAGCTCCACCGTTGCACCAAAAACGACGCGCCCTTCGGCCTGGATCGATGCCGGATCAATCACCTGAGCGGCGGACAACTTGCCCTCCACCTCCTGGATGCGGCCTTCAATAAAGCCTTGGCGCTCTTTGGCAGCGTCGTAGTCCGCGTTCTCGCTGAGGTCGCCCTGGGCACGGGCTTCAGCAATCGCCTGAATCACCGAGGGGCGCTCGACGGTCTTGAGTTTGTGCAGCTCGGCCTTGAGCATTTCTGCGCCGCGCTTGGTAATGGGATAGGTTGCCATGATGTCTCTAGCTAGGTTTTACGGAGCCTCAAAGTACAAGGACAGTGCGGCGCTTGCGCGCGGCACTGTCCTATGCGGTTGGCATGATTATGCCAATGATTGAAAAGAATTACGCCAATAGTTCGGCGTGCATCTCCTGCACGGAAATCACGTCGAGGCTATCGAGGTACTTCATGCCTTCGACCGCAGCTTCCGCGCCTGCAATCGTGGTGTAGGTGGTCACGCGTGCCAACAAAGCAGAGGTCCGGATCAAACGGGAGTCCGCGATGGCGTTGCGGCGCTCTTCCACCGTGTTCACCACCATGGAAATTTCTTCGTTTTTGATGGTGTCCACGATGTGGGGGCGGCCTTCGGTCACTTTGTTGACCACGCCGCAGGCCACGCCAGCCGCGTTGATAGCTGCTGCAGTGCCCTTGGTGGCCACCACTTCAAAGCCCAAGCCGACCAACTTGCGCGCGACCTCTACTGCACGGGGCTTGTCGGCTTGTTTGACCGAGATAAATGCTTTGCCGCCGCGTGGCAGCTTCGCGCCAGCACCCAATTGGCTCTTCACAAAGGCTTCGCCAAAGGTCTTGCCGACTCCCATGACCTCACCGGTGGATTTCATTTCAGGTCCGAGGATGGTGTCCACGCCCGGGAACTTCACAAAGGGGAACACAGCTTCTTTCACGCTGAAGTAAGGAGGTGTTACTTCTTTGCTGATGCCCTGGCTTGCCAAAGACTGGCCGGCCATGCAGCGCGCTGCGACCTTGGCCAGCTGGATACCGGTGGCCTTGGAAACAAAAGGCACGGTGCGGCTGGCGCGAGGGTTCACTTCCAACACGTAGATCACGTCTTTGCCGTCTACGTTTTGAATCGCAAACTGCACGTTCATCAAACCCACCACGTTCAAGGCACCGGCCATGGCCTTGGTTTGGCGCTTGATTTCATCAACAGTATCGGCGTGCAGGCTGTACGGGGGCAGCGAGCAGGCGGAGTCGCCGCTGTGCACGCCAGCTTGTTCAATGTGTTCCATTACGCCGCCGATGAAGGTAGCGCCGGTGCTGTCACGGATGCAGTCCACATCGCACTCGATGGCGTCGTTCAGGAAACGGTCGAGCAGCACAGGGCTGTCGTTGCTGACCTTGACCGCTTCGCGCATGTAACGCTCCAGATCGCGCTGCTCATGAACGATTTCCATCGCACGGCCACCCAACACGTAGCTGGGGCGCACGACCAAGGGGTAACCCAGTGCAGCAGCTTTTTCCAGCGCTTCGGGCTCGGTGCGGGCTGTGGCATTGGGCGGCTGACGCAGGTTGAGTGCGTGCAACAGCTTTTGGAAACGCTCGCGGTCTTCGGCCGCGTCGATCATGTCGGGTGTAGTGCCGATGATGGGCACGCCGTTGGCTTCGAGATCGAGCGCGAGCTTCAAAGGCGTTTGGCCACCGTATTGCACGATCACGCCGACCGGCTTTTCTTTGTCCACGATTTCCAACACGTCTTCAAGCGTCAAAGGCTCAAAGTACAGGCGGTCGGAAGTGTCGTAGTCAGTGGACACCGTCTCGGGGTTACAGTTGACCATGATGGTCTCGTAGCCGTCTTCGCGCATAGCCAAAGCGGCATGCACGCAGCAGTAGTCAAACTCAATACCCTGGCCGATACGGTTAGGCCCGCCACCCAGCACCATGATTTTTTTGTTGTTGGTGGGAGCCGCCTCGCACTCGGCTCCATCTGCCTCGTAGGTGGAGTACAGGTAAGCGGTATTCGTGGCGAACTCAGCGGCGCAGGTGTCCACGCGCTTGTACACCGGGCGCACGCCCAGCGCACGGCGCTTCTCACGCACAGCTTTGTCCGTGGTTTTGAACTGCTTGGCCAAGCGACGATCGGAGAAGCCCTTTTGCTTCAGGCCGCGCAGTGTGGCTGCATCAATCTTGTCCAAGGCGGTGCCGCTTGCGGGCTGGGGCAGGCGCTCAATTTCAAGCTCCAGCTTCACGATCTGCTCGATCTGCACCAGGAACCAGGGGTCGATCTTGGTAAGCGCAAACACTTCGTCCACGCTCATGCCCTGGGCAAATGCATCACCCACGTACCAGATACGCTCAGGGCCGGGCTCGCCCAGTTCTTTTTCCAGGACTTCGCGGTCTTGAGTTTTCTCGTTCATGCCGTCCACACCGACTTCCAGGCCGCGCAGGGCTTTCTGGAACGACTCTTGGAAGGTGCGACCCATGGCCATCACCTCGCCCACCGACTTCATCTGGGTCGTCAAGCGGCTGTCGGCTGTCGGGAATTTTTCGAACGCAAAGCGTGGGATTTTGGTAACCACATAGTCGATGCTGGGCTCGAACGACGCGGGGGTAGCACCACCCGTGATGTCGTTGCGCAACTCGTCGAGGGTAAAGCCCACCGCCAACTTGGCAGCCACCTTGGCAATTGGGAAACCAGTGGCTTTGGAAGCCAATGCAGAGGAACGCGACACACGCGGATTCATCTCGATCACCACCATGCGGCCATCGACCGGGTTGATGGAGAACTGCACGTTGGAACCACCCGTGTCCACACCGATTTCGCGCAACACTGCCAACGAGGCATTGCGCAGGATCTGGTATTCCTTGTCGGTCAAGGTTTGCGCGGGGGCCACGGTAATGGAGTCACCGGTGTGCACACCCATGGGGTCCAGGTTTTCGATGGAGCAAACGATGATGCAGTTGTCCGCCTTGTCGCGCACCACTTCCATCTCGTATTCTTTCCAGCCGAGCAGCGACTCTTCAATCAGCAGCTCATTGGTAGGCGAAGCTTCCAGGCCGCGCTTGCAGATGGTTTCGAACTCTTCGGAGTTGTAGGCGATACCGCCACCGGTACCACCCAGTGTGAAGCTGGGGCGAATAACAGTGGGGAAACCCAGCGTTTTTTGCACCGACCAAGCTTCGTCCATGCTGTGAGCAATGCCGGAACGCGCAGAACCCAGACCGATTTTGGTCATGGCGTCCTTGAACTTGAGGCGGTCTTCCGCCTTGTCGATGGCCTCGGGCGTCGCGCCGATCAGCTCAACCTTGTACTTGTCCAACACGCCGTGGTGCCACAGGTCCAACGCACAGTTCAGTGCCGTCTGGCCACCCATGGTGGGCAAAATCGCATCCGGCTTTTCCTTGGCGATGATCTTTTCGACCGTTTGCCAGGTAATGGGCTCGATATAAGTGACGTCGGCAGTGGCCGGATCCGTCATGATCGTGGCAGGGTTGCTGTTGATCAAGATGACTTTGTAGCCCTCTTCACGCAAAGCTTTACACGCTTGCACGCCGGAATAATCGAACTCACAGGCCTGCCCGATGATGATGGGGCCGGCGCCGATGATGAGAATGCTTTTGATGTCGGTACGTTTTGGCATGGTGGACTCTTAGCTTTAGGGCTTTTTAGTTTTTAATCAAATCGATCAGGGTCAGCTCAAGCTGGCGGTTGCCAGCTTGGCGCCGAACCAGACAAACAGGCCACCCACGGCACTGGACAAGGCGGCACTCAGTCGCTTGCGGCGGCTGAAACCTTGGGCCAATCGGGCGCCTGCAAAAATCAGGGCAGACAGGTAGACAGCGCTAAACACCATGATGATGGCGCTGAGAATCAGAAAAGGCACTGCGGGCGTGTCATAGGCAGGGTCAATGAACTGCACAAAGAACGACAGCAAAAATAGAATCGCCTTGGGGTTGAGCAAGCTGATGACCAGCGCGCGCTTGAAAGGCTGCTGCAAATGCCTCGTGGCCTCGGCCACCGGGCTGGCGCTTGCGGCTTGCGCTGCTTGGGAACTACGCCATTTGCGAATCGCATCGCGGACCAGGTTCAGGCCCACCCAAGCGAGATAGGCCGCGCCGGCATACTTGACCACCATGAACAACGCGGGATAAGTGCGCAACAAGCCTGCTGCACCGAGTGCAGTGAGCAACAACAAAATGGTGTCACCCACAAACACGCCCATCGCGCCCTGGTAGCCCGCTTTAACCCCGCGCACGGTAGCCACCGACAACACGAACAAAGAGTTAGGCCCGGGCAACAAAATGATGCCCAAAGCGCCCAACACATAGGTCCAGAGGTCGGTGACGCCGTAGAAGCTCATGGTGCTTACGCGGCCTTCTTTTCCATCTCGCGGATGAAACGGTCAAACAGATAGCCGATGTCATGCGGCCCCGGCGATGCCTCCGGGTGACCCTGGAAACAAAACGCCGGCTTGTCGGTGCGCTCCAAGCCTTGGAGTGTGCCGTCGAACAAGCTCACATGGGTTGCACGCATGTTGGCAGGCAGAGACTTTTCATCGACCGCAAAACCGTGGTTCTGGCTGGTGATGGAGACTTGGCCACTGTCGAGGTCTTTGACCGGGTGGTTGGCACCGTGGTGACCAAACTTCATTTTGAAAGTCTTGGCACCACTGGCCAGCGCCATGATCTGGTGACCCAGGCAGATACCAAATGTCGGAATGCCGGTTTCGATCAGCTCTTTGGCGGCAGCGATCGCGTAA
This sequence comes from Rhodoferax sp., assembly GCF_013297935.1. Classification (GTDB taxonomy): domain Bacteria; phylum Pseudomonadota; class Gammaproteobacteria; order Burkholderiales; family Burkholderiaceae_C; genus Allorhodoferax. The sequence goes on from NZ_JAAFIX010000002.1 coordinate 238,157, forward strand.
TCGCATGGCTCCGGATCGCCGGGTCCGTTGGACAAAAACACTCCTGTCGGCTTGAGTTTGAGCACGTCGGCGGCAGAAATTTGCGCAGGCACCACGGTGACCTTGCAGCCGCGCTCAGCCAACATGCGCAAGATATTTTTCTTGACGCCGAAGTCGTAGGCCACCACATGAAATTTGGGGGCAGTTTGCTGGCCATAGCCCTTGCCCAACGTCCACTCGGCTTCGGTCCATGTGTAGCTATCCTTGCTGGACACCACCTTGGCCAGGTCGAGGCCGGCCATGCTGGGCGCGCCTTTGGCAGCCGCGACCGCCTTTTCGATAGCCTCTTTGGTGACCGACTCGCCGGCAGATAGCGCGAGAATGCAGCCATTCTGGGCACCGTGGGTGCGCAGTTGGCGGGTCAGTTGGCGGGTATCAATATTGGCAATCGCCACGGTGCCCTCGGCAACCAAGTACTCGGTCAACGTTTGGGTTTTGCGGAAATTGCTGGCCACCAAAGGCAGGTCTTTGATGATCAAGCCGGCTGCGAAGACCTTGTGGGACTCCACGTCTTCGGGGTTGACACCGTAGTTGCCGATGTGGGGGTAAGTCAGGGTGACGATCTGCTGGCAGTAGCTAGGGTCCGTGAGGATTTCCTGGTAGCCGGTCATGGAGGTGTTGAACACAACTTCGCCGACCGTGGAGCCTGCGGCTCCAATGGAATTGCCAATATAGACCGTGCCGTCTGCGAGCGCCAGGATGGCGGGTGGGGTGGTTCCCTTAAGAGACAAGAGCACTGGTTTCTCCGAATGTTTTACGGGTACGCCCAAACGCGCTCAAGACAGACTCTTGGCGGGTGCCGCGCAGGAATAGACCCGGCGGGTGCTTTTTTAGTGAGGGAATGTTGCTTGAACTGCGCTTGGGACGGCTGTTTTCTGGAAAGCCTCCCATTATAGCCGAGGGCTAACCCTGATTCAGGTTTGCGCAAGTTTCAAGCTGCTGGCATGCAGACAAATGGCTGCAGCAGCCGCCACATTCAAAGACTCCTCGCCCCCGGGCTGCCCGATGCGGGCAAACACGGTTGCACGCGCCATGAGTGCATCAGAAACTCCCTGCCCTTCGTGCCCCATGGCCCAGGCACAAGGATGCGGCAGCTCGAGGCGCTGCACGAGGTCGCCCTGGTGCGAGCTGGTGACAACCAAGGGAACTTGCAGAACCTCTAAATCAGCGAGCTCAAGCCCCTCCAGCAGTTGCAGCCCGAAATGCGCCCCCATGCCGGCGCGCAGAACCTTAGGGCTCCAGAGTGCAGCAGCCCCCTTGAGGGCCAGCACTTGACGGAAACCAAAAGCACCTGCGCTGCGCAAAATAGACCCCACATTGCCGGCGTCCTGAACCCGGTCCAGAATGACCGTTGCGGCCTGAGGATCAATCGCTGCCACCGGAGGCAGATTGATCAAAAACCCCACCCGGGCGGGCGACTCCAAGCTGCTTATTTCTCGAAACAAGGCATCCGGAATTACTATTATTTTGATAGCTGCCTGCGCATATTCTGCGGGGGCTGAAGGCCAAAAAGACTCTGAAACCACCATGACCGCAGGCCCCACTCCGCGGGTCAGGGCCGCACTGCACAAGTGATCGCCCTCAATCCAGAAGCGCCCTGCTTTACGGTAAGCGGTATTGTCAGCAGTGAGTTTTTTCAGCTCTTTGAGGAAGGAATTTTCGCGTGAGCTAATAAATACGGGTTCGGTCATAAAAAGGCCTACAGCACCCGTGTTACCGGCGCAAAGGTTTTCCGGTGCTCGGGGCAGGCACCATGGGTTTGAAGGGCTGCGAGGTGCATGGCGGTTCCGTAGCCCTTGTGAGTGGCAAAACCGTATTGGGGGTATCGGGCGTCCAACTCCGCACACCAGCGGTCGCGGGTCACCTTGGCCAGTATGGAGGCGGCTGAAATCGCTGGCACGGTGGCATCCCCCTTGACAATGGCTTCCGCCAAAACATCCAGCACAGGCAAGCGATTGCCATCGACCAGCACTTTGGCTGGCTTGAGCCGCAGGCCCTCTACCGCGCGGCGCATGGCCAGCAGGGTCGCTTGCAGAATATTGATTTCATCGATCTCTTCGACCGTGGCCTGCGCAATGGAGCAGCACAAAGCCTTGGCACGGATCTCGTCAAACAGCTTCTCACGGCGGGCCGCAGTCAGCTTTTTTGAGTCATTCAAGCCGGCAATAGGACGCAAATCATCCAGGATGACCGCCGCAGCCACGACGGGGCCGGCCAGCGGGCCCCGCCCTGCCTCATCTACACCGGCCATCAGGCCCGGCAAGTCCCAGCTGAGGGCCACTTGCTGCACCGCGGGAAGTGCTGAATTAGCTTTGGAGGACTTTTTCAATGGCATCGGTCGCAAGTGTGGCGGTGTCGCGCTGCAGGTCAGTGTGCAACGCGCGGAAGGTGTTTTGGAGTGCCTCTATTTTCGCAGGCTCGCTGCGCGCGGCATCTAACCACTCCAGGGCGGCGGCGGCCAAGGCTGCCGGACTAGCCGCATCCTGCAAAAGCTCTGGCACCACAAACTTGCGGCACAAAATATTGGGCAATCCCACCCAAGGCTGCAGACGTTTGCGCCGCATGATTTGCCATGACAGCCAAGACATGTGGTACCCGATGACCATGGGGCGCTTGAATAGAGCCGCCTCCAGCGTGGCGGTTCCGCTGGCAATCAAGGTGACATCGCAGGCCGCCAAGGCAGTGTGACTTTGCCCGGTCAACAGTTGCAAACGATTTGCGATACCGCTGCGCTGCGCCAAGGCCTGAATCTCAGGTAACAGGCCCGGCACCGAAGGCACTATAAATTTAATAGCAGTACGCGCTTTCAGCATAAGGGCTGCAGCCTGAAAGAACCTCAAAGCCAAGTGCCGGATCTCGGACTGCCGACTGCCCGGCAAGATGGCAACCACCTCATCCTCCGGCTGCAGGTCGAGTATCCGTCGGGCTGCCGCTTTGTCGGGCTCCATGGGAATGACGTTCGCCAGGGGATGGCCCACAAAGGTTGACGCAATGCCGTGAGCAGCCAATAACTCGGGTTCAAAAGGGAAAATGCACAGCACATGGTCAGTGCTCTGGCGGAGTTTTTCAACCCGCTCCAGGCGCCATGCCCAGATGGACGGGCACACGAAATGCACCGTCTTGATACCTTGCTGCCGCAGGCGCGCTTCCAAGGCCAGATTGAAGTCGGGGGCATCCACGCCGATGAACACGTCCGGCTTATCTGCCAGCAAACGGTCCCCGATTGCAGCGCGGATTCCCACGATCTCGCGGTAGCGCCTCAAAAGCTCCCAGCTGAACCCATGCACTGCCAATTTGTGGTGAGGCCACCAAGCCTCGAAACCATGCTGCGCCATATGCGGGCCGCCGATGCCATGCGATTTTGCAGAGGGCCAGCGCTGCCGGATTCCCGCCAATAACAGGCCAGCCAACAGGTCACCGGACGCCTCACCCGCAACGAGCGCTGTTCTCGGCTGCGCCCCTATTGACACACTAGTTGGCATGACCGACACACAGCGCTGCGCTCAGCGCACGATTCCGCGCTGGGCCGACACGCCGGCCAGGAAGCCATTCATCATGGCCACGTCCGGCGCTGTTTCGGGGCGGTCCACAGCCAGTGCTGCGATACGCTCTTTAGACTGCTCCAAAGTGAGGTCATCACGATAAAGTGCCTTGTGAATGGCTTTCACACCGGAGATGCGCTCAGTGGTCCAGCCGCGGCGGCGCAAGCCCTCAAAATTCATGGAGCGAGCAGCAGCCGGCTGCCCTTGGCACATGACAAAGGGAGGCAAGTCCGCAAAAAGCAGCGAGCACATGGCGCTCATGCTGTGCGCGCCAAGCCGCACAAACTGGTGCACCACCGTGAAGCCACCCAAGATGACCCAATCCTCCACGTGCACATGGCCCGCCAGTTGCGAGTTGTTTGCAAAAATAACGTGATCACCCACGATGCAGTCGTGGGCCAGATGGACATAGGCCATGATCCAGTTGTCATTGCCCACGCGGGTCACACCGGCATCGCCGGGGGAACCGATATTGAAGGTGCAAAACTCGCGGATCGTGTTGCGGTCACCAATGATCAACTCGCAAGGTTCACCCGCGTACTTTTTGTCTTGAGGAATAGCCCCCAAGGAATTGAATTGGAAAATCCTGTTGTCACGACCGATGGTGGTGTGCCCCTCGATCACGCAATGCGGGCCGACCGTCGTGCTGGCACCGATACGGACATGGGGACCGATGACGGTATAGGGGCCGACAGTGACCGAGCTGTCCAGCTCTGCGCCCGGCGAAACGATCGCGGTAGGGTGAACGTTTGACACGCCTGTACCTCAGGAAATGGCGCGCATGGCGCAGGTGAGCTCGGCCTCACAGGCGAGCTCTTCTCCGACCATGGCGCTGGCTTTGAATTTGAAAATTCCTGCTTTCATGCGCAGCATTTCGACATTGAGCGTGAGTTGATCGCCGGGCTCAACTGGGCGCTTGAAGCGCGCGCCATCGATACCGGCAAAGTAGTACACCATCTCGTCATTGGGGGAGGTGTCCAAAGCGTCGAATGCAAGCAGTGCTGCGGCTTGCGCAAGGGCTTCGAGCATCAACACACCCGGCATTACCGGGCGATGCGGAAAGTGCCCTTCAAAAAATGGCTCGTTGATGGTGACATTTTTCAGTGCCTTGATGGTTTTGCCTTTTTCCAGCGCCAACACCCGATCCACCAAAAGAAAGGGATAACGATGCGGCAACTGCTTCAAAATTTTGTGGATATCCATCATGACTTGTTCTCTTTTTCTAAAGTTTTAATACGGTCGCGCAGGCTATGCAATTGCTTCAATGAAGCCGCATTGCGCTCCCAGTTTGCGTTCTCATCGATCGGGAACATTCCCGTGTAATGGCCTGGCTTGTGAATCGATTTGCTGACTACGGTTGCCGCCGAAATGTGCACCCCTGGCGCTAAAGTCAAGTGCCCCAAGATGATCGCGCCCCCACCGACCGTGCAGCCCGCACCAATAGTGGCGGAACCTGCCACACCGACACATCCGGCCATGGCTGTGTGGGCGCCGATCCGCACGTTGTGACCGATCTGGATGAGGTTGTCCAATTTGACGCCATCTTCAATCACCGTATCCTGAAGTGCGCCACGATCGATGCAGGTGTTGGCACCGATTTCGACATCGTTTCCGATCACGACGGCCCCCAGCTGTTCAATTTTTTCCCAACGGGCACCATCCAATGCAAAGCCGAATCCATCGGCACCAATAACGACGCCTGAATGGACAATACAACGCTCACCGACATGACAGTCCTCACCCACACTCACCCGGGACTTGAGGACTGTGTGCGCACCTACTGAAGCACCTGCTTCGATGACACACAAAGGGCCTATACGTGCCGTAGATGCCACCCGTGCATCTGGATGGACGACCGCGGTCGGGTGAACCAGTGGCTCATGGGCAGTAGAACGCGCGGTCCATTGCCGCCAGAGTTGGGTCAGGCGCGCAAAGTACAGATACGGGTTGGGGGTAACAATGCACACACCCCGCTGCGTCGCTGCTCCTGCCATGGCCGGGCTGACAATCACGCAAGCCGCTTGGGACAACGCCAGCTGCTGCTGGTACCTGGGATTGCTCAGGAAACTGACATCTTGTGCTGTAGCCGACTCAAGAGGAGCCAACCCTGAAACCATGACCTCGCCGGAGCCGACAAGCTCTCCCCCGAGGCTCGCAATCAGGGAGGAGAGTGGAAAGGAATTCACATGAGACGAGACTTGCGACAAAGCTTATTTTGCGCCTTGGTTAAGGATCTTCAACACCTTCTCGGTGATGTCGTGACGGGGGCTGCTGTAGACGACTTCCTGGATCACGATGTCGTACTTTTCTTCCATCGCGACTTGCTTCACCGCTTTGTTGGCTTTATCCAAGACTTGTTGCAGCTCTTCGTTCCTACGACCATTCAGGTCTTCTTGAAATTCGCGCTGCTTACGCTGAAAGTCGCGGTTTTGCTCTGCGAATTCTTTTTGACGCGTGGTGCGCTGCGCTTCAGACATCGCGGGCGCATCGCGCTCAAACTTGTCACTCATGGACTTCAGCGACTGCTGGACATCACCCAAGTCTTTCTGACGCTTAGAAAACTCCTGCTCCAACTTCGCTTGGGCCGCTTTAGCCGGAGCAGACTCCGTTGTGATGCGCTGGGTGTTGATGTAGCCGACTTTGGACTCTTGCGCAAAGGTGCTGCACATCGCCAACGACATGATGGCTGCCAACGCCCATTTGACTTGTACTGTTTTCATTAAAAAGTGGTTCCAATTTGGAATTGAATATTTTGCATTTTATCTGCGTCGAACTTGGAAAGAGGACGGGCCAAGGCAAGTCGCAATGGACCCACCGGGGATATCCAACTGATACCCACTCCAAACGATGCCCGCATTTCGGACAGCTGAATAGACTCTTCGGGCGCGTAAATGCCGCCGGCGTCTACGAAAACAAAGGCCCGCAAAGTACGGTCATTGCCGCCGCCCGGAAGTGGAGACAACAGCTCTGCGTTGAAAACAACTTTTTTAGCTCCGCCGGTTGCGGTAAGCGAAACCGCTCTCTGGGCGGCAGTCGTAAGACTTCCCTGCTCAAAGCCTCGCACAGAACCTAGGCCACCGAGGTAGTAGTTCTTGAAAATCGGATAAGAGCTGGAGCCGGTTGCAGCGCCCACTGACAACTCACTGTTGAAAGCTGCGGTTACTTTGCGTGTCACCGGAACGAATTGCTGATACTGCGCAGTGCCCCGAACGTAACGCATGTCACCACCCACACTCCACTCGCCGTTCGTACGAATGACTTTGCCGGAACTTGGTACCAAGGCACTATCGCGGGTGTCACGAGACCAACCCACGGTCAAAGGTACTGCCGTAGCACTGAACCCGAATTCCTTGGCGTAGTCTTCATACACTGTCGGGAGAAAAGTTCCAGGAATGATCCGGGTCTTATCAACACCCAAGCCGAAAAACACTGTATCGGAGTCTGAAAATGGCACCCCGAAACGCACCCCTAATCCGGTGGTTTCGATCGCATAGGTGTTTACATCATCGTAGGGGCGCGAGGTACGTTGGTACAGGTCAAACGTCCGCGAAACACCATCGTCCGTAAAGTAAGGGTTGGTGGTGCTGAGCACCACAGTCCGGTTAGCCCTACTGGTGTTGACCTCGATACCTAACGAGTTACCGGAGCCAAACGCGTTTTCCTGCTTGAAGCCGAAGGACAAACCCAAGCCGTCTGCACTGGAGATACCGGCACCCAAACTGATACTGCCTGTAGGCTTCTCTACAACTGTGATGGTGAGGTCCACTTGATCAGGAGATCCAGCAACCTCTTGGGTGTCTATGCCCACATTGGTGAAGTATCCTAGCCGATCGACCCGATTCCGGGATTGCCGGATTTTCTCTCCGTCGTACCAAGCCGCCTCAAGCTGGCGGAACTCGCGTCGGATCACTTCATCTCTGGTCCGGTCGTTTCCGGCAACATTGATACGACGCACATAGACTCTGCGGGATGGCTCCCCCACTAGCGTGATCTCAACGCGATTGGTAGCGCGGTCAATGTCCGTGCGTGCCTCTGCCCGCGCGAAAGCGTAACCGAAGTTAGCAAAGTAATCTGTGAATGCCTTGGTTGTTTGGGCAACGTCCGTCGCGTTGTACGGCTCACCCGCTTTGATCGTGACCAAGGACTGGAATTCAGACTCTTTCCCTAAAAAGTTTCCTGCCAATTTGATCTTGGAGACGGCAAATTGTTCACCTTCGGTGATGTTCAACGTAATAGCGATGTCTTTCTTGTCCGGAGAAATTGCCACTTGTGTAGAGTCCAGCTTGAACTCTAAAAAGCCTCTCGCGAGGTAAAAAGAACGCAGAGTCTCCACATCAGCATTTAACTTAGTGCGCGCGTAGCGGTTGGACTTGGTGTACCAGCTCAGCCAGCTGCCTGTATCCGAGTCAAACAAACCACGCAAAGTGTCAGACGAAAAGGATTTGTTGCCGACGATCGAAATTTCACTGATCTTCGCGGTATCCCCCTCCGTGACAGCGAAGCTTACGTTGACGCGATTCCGCTCGATAGGCGTGACCGTTGTCACGATTTCGACGGCGTACATGCTCTTGCTGATGTATTGTTTTTTCAACTCTTGTTCAGCGCGATCGACTAGCGCCTTATCGAAGGGTCGACCATCGGCCAAACCAATGTCACGCAGTGCACGCTTCAGAACATCTTTGTCAAATTCACGATTGCCGGAAAAGTCCACATCGGCAACGCTCGGACGCTCTTCAACGATAACCACAACTACGCCGTTGTTACTTTCAATGCGAACATCCTTGAAGAGACCCAGAGCAAAAAGCGCTCGGATAGACGCCGCAGCTTTTTCATCGGAATAGGAGTCTCCGACACGAACTGGAATTGAGGCGAAGACCGTGCCTGCCTCTACACGTTGAAGGCCCTCTACCCGAATGTCCTTTACCGAGAAGGGCTCAATGGCCCATGCATTCTGGATGAGCAGTGATAACAAACTGCCTACCGCAACCACACGGATATTGCGGCCGCTACGTTTCAAAATATTCAATTTGAATCTCCGGGGGTCAAGGTGGCCAAGACTCTGGCTAACCCAAGATTTGCTGGATGTCGTTGTAAAAAGCAATGACCATCATCGCCAACAAAAGCGTGATTCCCACGCGTTGCATGTGCTCCCACCATCTTGCGGGAACGGGACGGCCGGTAACAGCTTCCCAAAGATAATACATCAGGTGCCCGCCATCCAAAACTGGCAAGGGAAGCAAGTTCAGAACACCCAAACTGATGCTGATAAGGGCAAGAAAACTCACAAACTGGATCAAGCCAAGGGCAGCCGATTTGCCTGCATAGTCGGCTATCGCAATCGGGCCATTCAAATTTTTGAGAGAAACCTCGCCGGTCACCATTTGTGCCATCGTCACCAAAGACATTCGGGCAATATCCCAAGTCTTGACGAGAGCACGTTTGAATCCCTCAAGCAGCCCATAGCGAACGGAAACCATTTCAGGCACTCCGCCAACATAGGCACCGATTCGCCCGAGCACCACACCATTTTTTGACTCTGCCGCGGGCGTGACAGTGAGTTGAATGTCCCGAGAACCCCGCTTCAATTGCCAGTTCATTGGACGTTCAGCAGACATTCGAATGGCTGCCCTCAACGCATAGGCGTCTTTCACAGGAATACTGTCGACATCTGTAACTAAATCACCTGGCAACAGGCCAGCAGAGGCAGCTCTAGATCCGGCACTGACTTCGCCAATTTCAGCCTTAGAAAAAGGAGAGAGCCACCCAATTCTTTGAAACAAAGTTGCATCAACAGCATGGGTAACTTCCCTCGAAAAATCTAGGGAACGAACAAGCGTCCGGCCCCCGGCCTCATCGTCGATGACCTCCAGCAAAAGTACTTTCTGCTTCAAGGCCGCGGTGGTTAACCACCATCTGAACTCTTCGAACGTTTGAACCGGCTCGAGTGAGGCTTCGGTATACCCCGCCTTCACAATACGCTCGCCGCCGGTCCATCCGTTGCTAGAGGCCATAGAGCCAAGCACCGGAGATGGCAATACCGCCACTGCGGCTGTCGTGGACTGCCAGTTCACAACTGAGTACAAAAGAACAGCAAAAAGCAGGTTGACTAACGGCCCTGCTGCGACGATGGCGCTGCGACGATGGAGAGGCTGCTGATCGAAAGCCAAATGACTTTCTTCAGGCCTCACCGTACCTTCTCGCCCGTCAAGCATTTTGACGTAGCCGCCTAAAGGAACGAGGCTGATGACAAATTCAGTACCAGTGGTTTTTGAAGTACGCCCCCAGAGCCGGGGACCGAATCCGATCGAGAAGCGCAACACCTTGACGCCACACAGTCGAGCCACGATGTAGTGCCCCCACTCATGAACAGCTACAAGCAACCCTATTGCAACGAGAAACGCCAAGACGGTTTGCACTCATCCTCCAAATCGCTCAGATCGACCAAGCCTTACAAAACTGAGTTGCCTGACTTCGAGCCTCTGCATCCAGCACCAATAATGAAGGCAGATCCCTAGGTGTGGTGAACGCCAGGGCATCCAAGGTTGCCCGGTTGAGCGAGTAAATTTCGTCAAACCGAATTTTCCGATCCAAAAATGCTGCCACCGCAACTTCGTTGGCTGCGTTTAAAACGGTCGTAGCACCGGATTGACCTTGCAAAGTCTCCCAAGCCAGAAAAAGTCCGGGAAATCGTTCTTGATGCTCCGGGCTTCGGATCGACTCAAATGTCCACGAAGGCATAGATGCAAAGTCCAAGGGCTTGGTTCCCGACTCCACTCTTGTAGGCCACGATAATCCGTACGCGATGGGTCCACGCATATCGGGTGTGCCCAACTGTGCAACCACCGAATGATCCACATACTGAACCATCGAGTGAATGACACTTTGCGGGTGAATCAACACATCAATCTGAGCAGGCTGAACATTGAATAAGAATTTAGCCTCAATGATTTCTAGGGCTTTGTTCATCATGGAAGCAGAGTCCACCGAAATTTTTCGTCCCATGACCCAATTTGGGTGTGCGCATGCCTGCTCCGGGGTTGCCTCTCGGATTTGAGAGGTACTCCAAGTCCTGAACGGACCGCCAGATGCCGTCAAAATCAACTTATCTACAGTTTCGCTCCAGAGTTCTCTCACGTCAGGTAGCGATTGGAAAATGGCGGAATGTTCACTGTCGATCGGCAACAGAGTCGCCCCGCCTTTTTCTACTGCGGCCATAAAAACAGCTCCGCCTACAACCAAAGCCTCTTTATTGGCTAAAAGCAGTCTCTTGCCCGCCAACGCCGCGGCGATGCATGAAGCCAAACCAGCAGCGCCGACGATAGCCGCCATGACGATATCAACGTCGGCGTGTGATGCCACCTCACTCAATGCGTCATGACCCGAGAGCACTTCGGTTGCAGAGCCGAACTGCTTCAACTGAGATTGCAAGCTCAAGGCGCATTGGTCATCGACCATCACCGCATATTGAGGTTTGAACTCGAGACACTGCCTGAGAAGAGCATCTGTGCTTTTGGACGCAGTTAATGCAAAAACTCGAAAGCGTTCTGGATGGCGCCGCAGGACATCCAATGTATTGACTCCGATCGAGCCAGTGGAGCCCAACACCGAAACTTGTTGCATACCTATTCCAATCAAAACGATTGCAGCAACATGGCAAGCGGCAACACGGGTAGAAGTGCGTCGACCCTATCAAGAACCCCGCCATGACCCGGCAAAAGTTGGCTACTGTCCTTCGCGCCCGCAGCTCGTTTGACTAAAGATTCCAACAAATCACCGGCAACGCTCATGCCACCGAGAAACAAAGAGCCCAGCAACAGGTAGACCCAGTGATAGGAAGCCAAAATAGTGAAAATACTATTTGAATCCAGCGCAAAAAAACTATCTGCCCATTGCCAAATGTGAGCAAGAACCAAAACACCCATCAAACCGCCCAATGCGCCTTCCCTGGTTTTACCAGGACTTATGCTGGCCGCGAGCTTGGCATGAATGAACTGTCCGCCAAACCGCCGCCCAGCAAAATACGCCGCAATGTCGGCAACCCAGACCAATGACATCGCGGAAAAAAGAAAATTAATTCCCTTTGATCTGGCACTAACCACCGCCAACCAAGCGGCGCACAGCAAGAGAAAACCAACAAGCTGCCTGACTACGGCCGGTATGTGATTCCAACTGCCGACTCCGGAGCGCAGAAGATAGCCTCCCCCAAAGACCCAAACAATGGCCGAGACAATCCAAATCAGCTGAAGTGCTCCAGGTTCAAGAGGAGCATTCCAAATGAAAATGCAACACATGGCGCATAGCCCCCCCGTGGACAAAGCACTAAAGCCGCTGGCGCCATTGAGTCGTGACCACTCCCAGGCTCCGCAGGCCATCAATATGCCTGCTACAAAAGCGAAGCCCACCGGATCAGGATAAAACACCGAGGGCACCAAAACCAACAAAAGGGCCACGGCCGTGAAAATGCGTAATCGCAGCATGAAAGCCCTTTGAGAAGCGCCCTCGCCCTAAGCGACCTGCGCTGATGTTTTGCCGAATCTACGTTCACGGGCGCTGAAATCTTCAATAGCAGCGTCCAGATCGACCTCCGTGAAGTCAGGCCACAGCTTCGGACTGAAAAGTAGTTCCGAATAGGCGGCCTGCCAGAGCAAAAAGTTACTGATCCGAAACTCCCCGCCCGTACGGATTAGCAGGTCGGGGTCGGGCGATGGATGGGTAACCATTGACTCACCCAGACTCTGTTCCGTAATGGGAAGCCCCTTGGACACCAAGCGGTTTGCAGCTTGAACGATGTCCCAACGGCCGCCATAGTTGAAACAAACGTTCAAACAAAGCGCCGCGTTTCTTTCGGTTTCTAGCTCGGCTGAGGCCAAGATATCATTAACCTTTCCGGACAAGTTCAGCCTCTCTCCTAAAAATCGAAGCTTTACACCTTCCGCGCTCAGCTGAGATACCTCGCGAGCCAGCGCTCCGACCATTAAGTCCATCAGGCCGGAGACCTCTTCTGCAGGTCTATTCCAATTCTCTGAAGAAAAGGCAAAAACTGTGAGCTCAGTCACCCCTCGCGAAGGGCACGCGCGGACGATGCGCTTTAATGCATCTACGCCTTGCTTGTGCCCAGCAAGCCGAGGCAAAAACCGCTTGGATGCCCACCTGCCATTGCCATCCATGACTATGGCGACATGCAGGTTGTCGAGTTTGCGCTCGGTAGCCATGTTTTGGCCTCAAACAGCCATCAGATCTTGCTCTTTAGATGCGACCAAGCGATCAATTTCTGCAATGTGCCTATCGGTCGTTTTCTGAACATCGGCCTCGCAACGCTTCTGATCATCCTCGGACGCAAGCTTGTCTTTCACGAGCTTCTTAACTGCCTCATTTGCATCACGGCGCAGGTTCCGCACTGCGACCTTACTGGCCTCACCTTCATTCCGAACTACCTTGGTAAGCTCTTTACGACGCTCCTCCGTCATGGCAGGCATTGGCACACGGATTAACTCGCCCATGCTGGATGGATTCAAGCCGAGGTCGCTATCGCGAATGGCTTTCTCGATCTTGGGGGCCATATTCTTCTCCCAAGGCTGCACGCTAATTGTGCGGGCATCAATCAAGGACAGGTTCGCCACTTGGCTGAGTGGAACCATCGATCCGTAGTAATCAACTTGAACCGTATCCAGCAACGCTGGATTCGCACGTCCAGTGCGAACTTTCGTCAAATTATTTTTCAAAGCTGCGATGGATTGATCCATCTTGCCATCCAGCGTTTTCTTGATCTCTTCAATGGACATGTTTACCTCGCGTACTCTTCACTGCTACTTGATTTTCAAACGTGCACCAGTGTGCCTTCGTCCTCACCCATTACAACGCGCTTCAACGCACCATGTTTAAAAATCGAGAACACTTTAATCGGTAACTTTTGGTCGCGGCAAAGTGCAAACGCCGCAGCATCCATGATGCCCAGATTCTGGGTCATGGCTTCATTAAATGTAATTTTGGAGTAACGGGTCGCATCGGGATCCTTCTTGGGATCGGCGGTGTACACCCCATCCACCTTGGTGGCCTTCAGGACAATTTCAGCTCCGATTTCAGCACCGCGCAATGCCGCAGCAGTGTCCGTCGTGAAGAAGGGATTACCGGTACCCGCTGCGAAAATAACAACCTTACCTTCTTCAAGGTACTGAAGAGCCTTGGGGCGCACATAGGGCTCGACGACTTGCTCAATGCCGATGGCCGACATGACGCGAGCCGTCAATCCGGCCTTATTCATAGTGTCACCCAAGGCCAAAGCATTCATGACCGTTGCGAGCATGCCCATGTAGTCCGCTGTGGCACGATCCATTCCGACCGATCCACCAGCAACACCCCTGAAGATATTCCCCCCACCAATCACAACCGCAACCTCGACACCCAAACGGGTCACTTCAGCGATCTCATCCACCATGCGAACGATGGTGTCGCGATTGATACCGAACTGGTCATCGCCCATAAGAGCCTCGCCAGACAGCTTCAGCAAGATTCTTTTGTAAGCAGGTTTGGCTTGACTCATAGTTGACTCCCGTTCGGTGGACGATTCGCTTGATTTGATTTATGCGGACTGCTTAGCTGCGGCAACTTGTGCAGCAACTTCAGCGGCAAAGTCATCAACCTTCTTTTCAATACCTTCGCCAACAACGTACAAGGTGAACCCTTTTACCGACGTATTGACGGACTTGAGCATTTGCTCGACGGTTTGCTTGTCATTCTTGACGAAAGGCTGATTGAACAGAGAGACTTCTTTGAGGTACTTCTGAACGCCGCCTTCAATGCGCTTTGCCACGATTTCAGCAGACTGAACCGGTTTGCCTGCGGCGGTAGCAACCGCAGCATCTTCGGCAGCCTTTGCAGCTGCGACGGAGCGCTCGCGCTCTACGAGTTCGGCAGGCACTTGGTCTGCGGACAAAGACACCGGCTTCATTGCAGCCACGTGCATCGCCACATCCTTAGCCGCCGACTCTTCGCCGTCGAACTCCACCACGACTCCGATACGGGTGCCGTGCAGGTAGGATGCCAATTTGGTAGAGCCATCGAAATGCTTGAACCGACGGAAAGTCATGTTTTCACCGATTTTGCCAATCAAGCCCTTGCGAACATCTTCCAAGGTTGGCCCGAAACCGTCTTGCTCGTAAGCCAAAGCGCTCAAAGCCGCTACATCCGCAGGGTTGTGCTGGGCTACGAGCGCAGCCGCTGCACCTGCCAAGGCCAAGAAGCTATCGTTCTTGGTCACAAAGTCTGTTTCGCAATTCACTTCAATCAAAGCGCCTACGCCGTTGGCGATGCTCGATGCAACTACGCCTTCAGCAGTCACGCGCGCAGCAGCCTTACCGGCCTTGCTGCCCAACTTCACGCGCAAAATTTCTTCTGCTTTGCCCATGTCGCCGTCAGCTTCTGTCAAAGCTTTCTTGCACTCCATCATCGGTGCGTCTGTCTTGCCGCGCAGTTCCGCCACCATGCTCGCTGTAATTGCTGCCATTTGTATTCTCCGAATTTCAACAGTTTAAATAAAGGCTAAAAAAAAGGGGCAACGAAGCCCCCTTTTCCGGGTGCAGAGAGACTTAAGCGGAAGCTTCGCTCACTTCAACAAACTCGTCATCGCCTTCAGCGGCAACGGCCTTGACCACGTCATCAACCGCATTCGCACGGCCTTCCAGAATCGCATCAGCGATTCCCCGGGCGTACAGAGTCACAGCCTTAGAAGAGTCATCGTTACCAGGGATCACATAGTCGATACCTTCAGGAGAGTGATTGGAATCAACCACACCAACCAAGGGAATGCCCAGTTTACGAGCCTCAGCAATTGCAATTTTGTGGTAGCCGACGTCAATCACGAAGATTGCATCAGGCAATGCATTCATTTCTTGGATGCCGCCGATGTCTTTCTCCAGTTTTTCGAGTTCACGGGCGAACATCAACTGCTCTTTTTTGCTCATGCTATCCAAGCCGGCTTCTTGCTGGACTTTCATGTCCTTCAAGCGCTTGATGGATGTCTTCACTGTTTTGAAATTCGTCAACATGCCGCCCAACCAACGCTGGTCGACAAATGGAACGCCAGCGCGTTGCGCTTCAGCAGCAACGATTTCACGGGCTTGGCGCTTTGTACCAACCATCAAAATGGTGCCGCGCTTAGCTGACAGCTGACGAACGAACTTCGCAGCCTCCTGGAACATCGGCAGCGATTTTTCCAGGTTAATGATGTGAATCTTGTTGCGATGACCGAAGATGAACGGTGCCATCTTGGGATTCCAGAAGCGGGTCTGGTGACCGAAGTGGACACCTGCTTCCAACATTTCGCGCATTGTTACTGCCATATTTAACTCCAAAGGTTTGGTCTGAAATCCGTCCCACTTATTGCCAGAACACTACGCACTAGCAACACCTTGAGAGGACGGTTTGCGTTTACATAGGCGGAGCTTCCACCTAAGCCGGTCGAGTATAGCACGCGAAGCAGATTAGGCTGCAGGGCAGCGGCACTGGGGCCACCGAGGCAGTAGAAGAAACTGCTGCTCGAAACACCGCAAAGCTGTGAAAAAATAGAAGGTAGTGGACATACGTTAGAAACCTGAGAATTCAAATGAAAATCGCGATTGTGGGAGCGGGTGTTGTAGGGTTAATGACTGCACAAGAGCTATCCGACAAAGGACATGAAGTTGCAGTGTTTGACAGAAACGGTGCAGCAGGGGAAGGCAGCACGTTCGCTAGCGGGGGAATTTTCGATGCTAGCTACCCCCTTCCACTTGCCGGCACGGGCAGTCACCTTAGTCGTTTTTTGCGGCAAACCAGGGGCTTTTCATCCGTTCGCTGGACGAGATTGGGCGATGTTCATTGGATTTGGCAGCGCGCTCGGTTTCACTCAGACGCATTGGCCGCACGTCGCGAAGACGTAGCAAGCAAGCTTATCCAGTCAGGAATCGATATCAATGTCGATTTGATTGCGAAACACCAATGGGATCAAGAGCAAAGCTTCGGCCAAACAGTTCTTCTGAAGAATGAAGCCGACATCATGGCCTACGAGGCGCGGCTCCCCGCAATCAGAGATGCGGGGCTAAGCTGCCAGACGCTCGAGAGATCAGAGATCCACGCGATTGAGCCATCGCTCGCGGGTAATGACAGTTTTTTAAAAGCAATTCACTTTCCACAAAACTGGGTGGTTAACTGTCGACAGCTAGTCTTGAACACCAAACAAGAGCTAGCAAAGAATGGAGTGAACTTTCAATTTAATTGCAAGGTGACTGAAGTCGTACCCGGTGGCCAACCGCTCTTGCGAACCGAGAGCGGAGGGTCGATGTCATTCGATCACATCGTTTTATGCACCGAAAGTTTGCCAACCCCAACATTTGTCAGACTCCCTCTCCGTGCGCCCCTAGTCACCATCAGTGCATACGCTCTGAGCGTCCCGATACGCGAGCCACTCAATGCACCTAAAAGTGCAATTCGGGACGCCAACACCGGCATCACCATCAGTAGATTGGGACGGCGCATTCGTGTCTGCGGCGGTGGCGAGCTCAACATGTCGAACAAGCTGCACCATGACAAACAGCTTGTCTCGAGACTCTTCAAGACCTTGGATCAGTATTTTCCAGGCTCCGCGAGTTACGCCGCAGGCACGCAAATTTGGCGAGGAAGCAACACCCATACTGCAGATGGACTCCCACTAGTGGGCAAAGCAGGTGTGCCCGGCGTATGGCTGAATATGGCGCACGGCTCCAATGGAGCTGGCATGGCCAGCGCAGCTGCGAGGTTACTATGCGAGCAAATCGAAGCGAAATCTACTCACCTCGCTGGTGAGTACCTTGACCCTCTTCGGTTTAGCCGCTGAAACTCAGCTTCCGTCAAGTCCACGCGAGTCGCTAAGGGGAACAACATGAGCCCGGAACTTTCTCAAAAACTGTCAGCAGCAGTGGAAAGAATGCCTGCGTTTCCCAAGAGCGTTGAAAAGATTTTGGCGTTGACTCGAGATGTCAACAGCACCCCCAAAGACTTAGTGGACGTTATCGACAAAGATCCGGTCGTGACGGTCAAGGTCCTCAAAGTGGTGAACTCCGCTTACTACAGCCTCCCCCGACAGGTGACATCAATCGGCCATGCGGTCGTGTACCTGGGGTTCAACACGATCAAGAACCTTGCGTTAAGTATTGCTGCCATCGGCATGCTGCCCAAAGAAAATGACTCGGGATTCGACGTGCAGCAGTACTTGTTGCACTCGCTGGCAACGGCCAGTATTGCCAAGCAACTCGCCAGCAAAGTCGACAACGCCGACCCAATGGACTGCTTCATTGCCGGACTTTTGCATGATTTCGGCAAGGTTGTTTTTGCGCAGTTTATGCCTGCCGAGTTCAAAACCGCTCTAGCCATTAGCGCACAGGACAAGAGCTCTTTACATACGGCACTTCGCGCTACTATTGGGGCAGACCACGCTTTGGTTGGGGCGATGCTGGTGGAGAAGTGGCGGTTTGCTCCGGCTCTGATCGAAACCATCCGCCACCAACGACCCGATGACTTCAAAGACACCGACATGATTGCATGCGTATTCGCAGCCAACCAGATTAGCAAGCGACTGGAATTCGGGTTTGCAGGCAACCATTGGATCGACGAGCTGCCAGCATCTTTGCAAAAGAGACTTGGCGGAAACCTGGATGAGGTCATAGCCTCGCTAGGTGACCTCGCGCCGGTTTTTCAAGAAGCTCAAGTTTTTGCCAAGCTGTAAAGGACGCGCAATATGAAAGTCAGGTTCTGGGGCGTTCGCGGCTCCATCGCATCCCCCGGCCCCAAGACTATGCGTTATGGCGGCAATACGACGTGCATCGAAATCCGCACGGACAACAACGAGTTAATCATCTTGGATGCAGGGACCGGGATATTCCCTCTTTCACAGACTTTGCTGGCAGAAATGCCAGTTTCGGCCAACGTGCTGATTACCCACTCCCACTGGGATCACATCCAGGGCTTGCCGTTCTTTATTCCCAACTTCATTCCCGGAAACACCTTAAGACTCCATGGTGGCTTTGATCCGGTATCCGGCAAAGGGATCGAACATGTGATGTCCGTTCAGTTGCAGTACAGCTACTTCCCGGTACGAGAAGAAGAAATGAAAGCCCGCATTGAATACGTCACTCTAGAGCCCGGTGTCCCCGTTGAGATCGGGAGTGCCATCGTCACTCCATGCTTACTTAACCACCCTGTGGTGGACTTTGGCTATCGCATCGACTGCAACGGGAAATCAGTATTTTTCACCGGTGATCACGAGCCACCCTACAACATTTACGAACCCGACGACGAAGGTTATGAACAGTACCAAGCGTTCGTCGAAGAGAAAAATCAGGTCATCCTGGAGGCCACTCGCGGCGTAGATGTGCTGATTGCAGACACTTCCTACACAGCATCAGAGTACCCTGGAAAAAAAGGGTGGGGACATGGAACGTTTAGCACCAGCATTGATTTAGCTCACCAATGTGGCGCAAAAGTTCTGTTTTGCACGCACCACGAGCCCACACGGAGTGATGACGCTTTGGAGCAAGTCTTTTCAGACGCACTACAACAGCACTCGGCTATCACCCGCAATATGGACATCCGACTAGCCCGCGAAGGCGACTGCTATGAATTCTGAGTGGATCGTGGGTTCAAAAGGCCCACGATCCACTTCAGAGCATGCCCTGTTGTCTACGTCACAAATCCGGAGCCTAGAGGCTCAAGCGTTAACGCCCGCAGGAAACTCGTCTCTGATGGAAATTGCCGGACTGGAGATCGCCAAATGGGTGATAGCTCAAGTGCCGCATGCGGAAACCATCTGGATAGCCTGCGGCCGTGGCAACAATGGGGGCGATGGCATGGAGGCTGCCATCCACCTTCACGGCTGGGGAAAGAACGTCAAGGTTTCTCTCCTGCCCGGCGAAAGCCAACTCGCCGCCGAATCCTCAAAAGCACGGGACAAGCTGGCGCGCGCGGGCATCAGCATTCAAGCAGAACCTCCGGCATTCTGGGATGTGTGCGTAGACGCCTTACTTGGCATCGGCTTGCGTTGCGCGCCGTTGGATCCCTATGGGCGCTGGATAGAACTGAT
The DNA here is from genome assembly GCF_013297935.1 of Rhodoferax sp. Taxonomy (GTDB): domain Bacteria; phylum Pseudomonadota; class Gammaproteobacteria; order Burkholderiales; family Burkholderiaceae_C; genus Allorhodoferax. The sequence continues at coordinate 257,825 of NZ_JAAFIX010000002.1, forward strand.
GAACCACCATCACAGCCCTACTCTGGCGGTGGACACACCAAGCGGCTTGAATGCTGACACCGGCTCCACTCCAGGCAAATGGGTACGTGCCAATGCAACTTTGACCCTGCTCGGACTAAAACCCGGACTTTTCACAGGACAAGGCCGCGATGCTTGCGGGGATATCTGGTTAAACAACCTTGGCATCAATTCCACACGTGAATCATTCGCAAGCCTGAATCCGCCTTCGGAGTTGCCGTTCAGGCAACATTCCAGTCACAAAGGTTCTTTTGGGGATGTTGGCATCTTGGGCGGTGCCCAGGGCATGGAAGGAGCGGCCGTATTAGCTGCCCGCGCTGCACTCCATGCGGGTGCAGGTCGGGTTTATTTGGCTTGCTTGCACGGCTCGGAGTTACAAGCCCTCAGCATTCCTAAAGACATCATGCGACGCCAGCCGGAGGCACTTGCGCCAATGGGCCTCACACTGGTTGCGGGCTGCGGCGGTGGAGAAGAAATAAGCCGCTTCTTACCCAACTGGATTAGACAAGCCGAGCGCTTGGTACTAGACGCCGATGCCCTCAATGCCATCGCACGGGAGCCCGACTTAGCCCAAATGCTGCCGCATCGCCCACCAGAAACAACCGTATTGACACCTCACCCTCTCGAGGCGGCACGCCTGCTCGGATGTAACACAGCCGATGTTCAAGCAGACCGAATCCAAGCAGCGCAACGACTGGCGGATGTCTTTCAATGCACGGTGATACTCAAGGGTTCGGGCAGCATCATTGCGGCGCCCGGTAAAAGACCGCGTGTCAACCCCACTGGAAATGCATTGCTGGCGATTGGGGGTACAGGGGATGTACTCGCGGGCCTGACGGGCACCCTCCTAGGACAGCACAGAAGCGCTTGGGACGCGGCCTCCCATGCCTGCTACTTACATGGTGCTTTGGCAGACCGCTGGCCAACAGGCAAGGCCCTGACAGCGAGCAGATTGCTTGATTCCATGTAAATAGAGCTGCAGCCCAATAAATATATGGGCTAGCAGCTCCTATTTTTATAGCAAATAGCTTAGCGACGCTTCTTTGCGACTTTCTTCGCCGAAGTAGCGGATTTCTCTGCAGGACGGCCGGAACGAGACTGCTTCGCTGCCGAACGTTGCTGCCGGACTTTTCCTTTGAACAATGGACTGTGCGTCGCATCAGCCTCGGCACGTGCATTGAGCTCGGGCCGACTTGATTTCTGATCCCGGGCTCCACCTTTTTCAGAGGCTGCCCTTACTGGCGTGCCATGCCCTTCCTGAACCAAGCGGAAGTCGATTTTTCGTCCATCGAGGTCAACCCGACTCACCTGAATACGGACTCGCGTGCCAATGGCATAACGTATTCCCGTGCGCTCGCCCCGGAGCTCCTGCCGAGCTTCATCAAACCGGAAGTACTCTCCGCCCAGTTCAGTGATGTGAACCAAGCCTTCGACATACATCGCATCAAGAGTCACAAATAGTCCAAAGGTCGTCGCTGATGACACGACGCCGGAATACTCCTCACCCAAGTGCTCCCGCATGTATTTGCACTTCAGCCAAGCCTCCACGTCACGGCTGGCTTCATCAGCACGACGTTCATTCGCACTGCAATGCAAGCCCGCGGCCTGCCACGCAGTTCCCTCCGCTGTAAGCTTCTTGGGTTTCGTCGCCGGATTGTCAACGCGGGAAGCCAGATTCTTTTCAAGTCGACGGGCCAGTTTGGCATGCGCCTCTCCGGGGGTTGGCAATACCGGTAGCTGGTACTTCGCCTTGGCGAGGATCGCCTTAATCACCCGGTGCACCAGCAAATCAGGGTACCGCCGTATCGGACTCGTAAAGTGCGTGTAGGCGTCAAATGCCAACCCGAAGTGACCGCTATTCACAGGCGTGTAGATGGCCTGCGACATGGACCGCAGCAGCATGGAGTGAATTTGCTGCGCATCAGGCCGGTCTTTGGTGGCTTCGGCTATCGCTTGGAACTCTCCGGGCGCAGGCTTATCACTGATCGAGAGCCCGATTCCGCTAACCTTCAAATAGTTTCGCAGTGTTTCTTGCTTTTCCGGAGTAGGACCTTCATGCACCCGGAACAGTCCCTGGTGCTTATTCTGGGCAATGAAATCTGCGCTGCATACGTTGGCCGCCAACATGGCCTCTTCAATCAAGCGGTGTGCCGTATTTCGTGTACGCGGCACGATTTTCTCGATGCGCCCGTTTTCGTCACAAACGATTTGTGTTTCAGTCGTCTCAAAATCCACAGCACCACGCTTGTGGCGCGACTTCAGGAGGGCTTGATAGACGCCGTGCAAATCCAATAAGTGGGGCACCAATTCTTTGCGCTTGCTGGCCTCAGGTCCCCGCGTATTGCCCAAAATAGCAGCAACTTCGGTGTAAGTAAACCGGGCATGACTCCACATTACCGCCGGATAGAACTGATAGGCATCGACCTGACCATCTGCCGTCACAAACATGTCGCACACCATGCACAAGCGTTCGACCTCAGGATTCAGCGAGCACAAGCCGTTGGACAACTTCTCAGGCAGCATCGGAATGACACGACGCGGAAAATACACACTGGTCGCGCGGTCGTAAGCGTCTACATCAATAGCATTTCCGGTTTCAACGTAGTGACTGACATCTGCAATAGCAACCAATAACCGCCACCCTTTGACCGCTGTTTTACCGCGGCCCTTGGTTGCAGGCTCACAGTAGACCGCATCATCAAAGTCGCGAGCATCCTCTCCGTCGATCGTGACCAATGGCACATCTGTTAAGTCGATGCGTTGCAATTTATCTTGTGGCCGCACCTTGTCCGGCAAGGTGCGCGCCAAAGCAACGCACGCATCAGAGAACTCGTGAGGCACGCTGTACTTGCGAACCGCGATCTCGATCTCCATGCCGGGGTCATCAACCTCTCCGAGCACTTCCTTGATGCGCCCCACAGGCTGCCCAAAAAGTGCGGGGGGCTCAATCAACTCAACGACCACTACCTGCCCGGGCTTCGCCACACTGGTGGCGCCCTTGGGAATCAAAACGTCTTGGCCGTAACGCTTGTCCTCCGGAGCTACTAGCCAGACGCCACTCTCCTGAAGCAAGCGGCCAATAATCGGCTGCTTCGATCGCTCTGTGATTTCCACCACGCGGCCCTCGGGACGGCCCTTCCTGTCACTGCGGACAATACGCACCTTGACGCGGTCTTTGTGCAGCACTGCACGCATCTCATTGGGGGGAAGATAAATGTCAGCGGCACCGTCATCGCGGGACACGAAACCGTGTCCATCCCGATGCCCTTGAACAATTCCTTCAACTTCTTCCAGCAATCCGCTGTTTTGGCCTAAATGTTTGATATACTTCTCTCTTTCCTGAGATGCCCAGATGGCGGAATTGGTAGACGCACTAGTTTCAGGTACTAGCGAGTAACATCGTGGAGGTTCGAGTCCTCTTCTGGGCACCAACAATGGTAATGTAGATAATGAAAAGCCGCTGTGAAAACAGCGGCTTTTTTTTGCCTGTGTGATTGAAGCCACTGCGAACTCTTCAGCATCGCAGCGGCAATAAAATTTATATAGGAAGAGCGACTAGGTCGTGCCCTTGCGCACTGACTATGCGGGCTTTGGTGAACTCACCGACCTTCAGCGTCTTGCTGATTTTCTCGGGCGGCAACAGCCTGACAACGCCATCAATCTCAGGCGCATCCGCATAACTCCGACCCACGCCCCCTTTGCGGCCCAACGCTGGCGCCGAATCAACCAACACCTGCATTACAGAACCCACACGACGCTGCAAACGCGCAGCAGAGACTTCCTCTGCCACTTGCATAAAGCGTGCGCGCCGCTCTTCGCGAACCTCTACCGGCAACATACCCGGCAATTCATTGGCCGTAGCCCCACCAACTGCGCTATACGCAAAACAGCCGGCGCGATCGATCTGGGCCTCACGGACAAAGTCAAGCAAGTGCTCAAACTCCGCTTCGGTTTCGCCCGGGAATCCCGCAATAAACGTACTCCGCACAACAAGCTCCGGACAAGCTTCACGCCACTGCTGCAAGCGCTCGAGGTTCTTCTCACCACTCGCAGGACGCTTCATGCGACGCAATACATCAGGGTGGCTGTGCTGCAGGGGCACGTCTAAATAAGGAAGCACCCGACCAGTCGCCATCAAAGGCACCACCTCATCCACACTTGGATAGGGATACACATAGTGCAACCGCACCCACGCCCCATAGGGCTCCGCAATATTCCCGAGTGACTGCACCAACTCCAGCATCCGGGTCTTCACAGGCTTGCCGTCCCAAAAGCCCGTGCGGTATTTCACATCCACGCCATAAGCAGATGTATCTTGGCTGATAACCAACAGCTCTTTCACGCCGCCTTCAAACAGTGCCCGAGCTTCACTCAGCACATCCCCGATGGGGCGAGACACCAAATTTCCGCGCATGCTGGGGATGATGCAAAACGTGCAGCGGTGGTTGCAGCCTTCGCTGATTTTCAAATACGCGTAATGACGTGGCGTCAACTTGACACCAGCCACACCAAAGGATTGCGGCACCAAATCCAGGAATGGGTCGTGCGGTTTAGGTAGATTCAAATGCACCGCATCCATCACCTCTTGGGTCGCATGGGGCCCGGTCACAGCCAGCACCTTTGGGTGCATTTGGCGCACCATGTTTTCACCACCATCGGTAGTCTTGGCACCAAGACAGCCCGTGACGATGACGCGGCCATTTTCAGCCAGCGCCTCCCCAATAGTGTCCAGACTTTCTTTCACCGCATCATCAATAAAACCGCAGGTATTGACGATCACCAAGTCCGCACCCTGGAATGTTTTGGATGTCTGGTAACCCTCGGCGCTTAACTGCGTCAGGATGAGTTCAGAGTCTGTCAATGCTTTAGGGCAACCCAAACTTACGAAACCGACCTTTGGCGCAGCAGAGGTAGCAGGAAGAGGATTCAAAATTTCAGTCATAGTGTGAAGTTCCAGAGTCCGCCCCTCAAACACCCGCCAGCTAGCTCATCGCTTGATGCCGAAGGTGCCGAGAAACTGCTCGGTTTGTTTTTGCATGTGTTCCTGCATTTGCTGGAACATGTTGTTACCCATAACGCCCTGCACCATCGGAGCCTGCAAGTCCATGAGCGCTTGCATGTTTTTCTCAAGATAACCGCCCATCATTCCCTGCATAGCGTGGCCATAGAAGCGAATGATGTTGGACAAAACCGGCGCCGTAAACATGGGTGAACCATTCGCCTCTTCTTCCAGAATAATCTGCAACAAGATACTACGGGTGAGATCCTCGCCTGACTTCGCGTCTACCACCGCAAAAGTCTCGCTATCCATCACGAGTTGCTTGATTTCAGCCAAGGTGATGTAGGTCGACGTATCCGTATCGTACAGGCGCCGATTAGGGTATTTCTTGATGACCCGCTGAGCAGTCTTATTATCTTTCGAGGAGGTTTTTTGCATGTCGATCGCTCTGCACTAGGTGTGTGAGCCAAGTTAGTGTTGCACTGCAACACATTCTAGAGAGAGACCGTCTGACGCTAACCTAGGATTACCCTAGCTGAGGCCGGATCGGAAAATGTTGGTAGGCGCAATTGGACTCGAACCAACGACCCCCACCATGTCAAGGTGGTGCTCTAACCAGCTGAGCTATGCGCCTACATTTATCCGAGAGGCCGAAGTATAGCAGCATAAAAATGTGCTTTTCCCGAAACACATTGAAAAAGTTCAAATAGATAAAAACTTAGCTAAGCCATAATTGACGTTTACGTAAACGTCAATTTAGCAACCTTACAAGGAGTAGCACGTGGAAATTGCAGGCAAAGTCTTTATCGTTACCGGCGGCGCATCGGGCTTGGGGGAAGGTACTGCCCGCATGCTTGCTGCCAAAGGCGGCAAGGTGGTAATCGCCGACATGCAGTCCGACAAAGGAGCTGTCATCGCCCAAGAAATTGGTGGCGCTTTCGTCAAATGCGATGTCAGCAATGAACTCGATGGCCAGGCAGTCGTCGCCAAGGCAGTCTCTATGGGCAAGCTGATGGGGTTGGTGAATTGCGCCGGCATCGCACCTGCCGAAAAAACAGTCGGGAAAAACGGTGCCCATGCCTTGGCTTCATTTAACAAAACCATCACCGTTAACTTAATCGGTAGCTTCAACATGATCCGCCTGGCTGCCGAAGCCATGAGCAAAAATGAAGCAGAAGCCACCGGTGAGCGCGGCGTCATGATTTCCACTGCATCAGTTGCGGCCTACGACGGCCAGATTGGCCAAGCTGCGTACAGCGCTTCAAAAGGTGGTGTGGTGGGCATGACACTACCTATCGCCCGGGACCTGGCGCGCAATGGCATCCGCAACATGACGATTGCACCCGGCATTTTCGGGACTCCGATGCTTTTTAGCATGCCCCAGGAAGTGCAAGACGCACTGGCCGCTGGTGTCCCCTTCCCTTCCCGCTTGGGTACACCGCAAGACTACGCCAAGTTGGCAGTTCATATTTTCGAGAACGACATGCTGAACGGGGAAGTCATACGACTGGATGGTGCAATCCGGCTCGCTCCAAAGTAAAAAATCCACCGCTTACGACGCGGGTGCAGTGCACATGCGCTGCACCTCAGCCGTGGGCCCAAATTGAAGCGACCATGCCCAGCACAAAAATACAAGCAGCCCACCACTGCAGTGGTTGCAGCCAATCTCGATAGACGAGAAAAGCATAAAACAACGCGAACAGTGTCTCTGACACAATCAATTGGCCACAGAGGCTTGCACTTAAGCGGCGACTTGCAAAGTTCCAAAGCATGGTTGCAGCCCAAGCAGAACCAACACCCGTCAAAACGCAAACCGTGGCATACCGAGCGATGTCGGGATGGCTCAAAAGCACCTGCGCGCTGGTCCCCATGAACATCCAGTGTACTGCGGCCGCACCGCCTGCGCCCACCCCTACCCAGCTGGTCCAATCGAGCAAGCGAACCTCCCGGTGGCGCTTAAGCCACGCGGAATTCAATACCGCAAAGACCACCCAGCACCCCATGGCGAGTAAGCCGTACAAGACACCACGCCAAAACACTCGGTCATTAGAGTGCGCACCGTCTGCAGTTGGGTCATCTGCGTTCATCATGAGCACCACACCGGAAAGCGTCAGCGCCAAGCCCGGCAAAAGACGCCGCCACTCAAGCCCCGCAGGCTTTCCGAGCAACATTACCCATACGGGGACCGTGCCGATAATCATGGTGGGCACCTCCACACCGGCATCGCGGATGGCATATACCAGTAGAAGGTAGTAGCCGGTAAAACCCAACACACTGAGTAGGGCAGCGGCACCCGCTTGGCGCCATGTCGGCGTCCGGGAGCGCCCTTGAAGACAACCAACCCCGACGATCAATACCGAAGCTCCACCGAAAATTAAAAATCGTCCTGCAGCCAAGTCCACGGGCAGCAAGCCAGGCACCAATGCCGGCGCAACGAAAACCAAGCCCCATAGAGCTCACGCAGCCAGCCCGGCCAGCACTCCGCTCAGCAAAACATCACCGAACTCTCACGCAAAATTCCGACCCGAAACATATACAGCTCAAACTCCAAAACCGTCGTCTGCGGCAATGACCGCGCCATTGATAAAGTGGCTCTGATCCGAACAAAGGGTCACCAGAATAGCGTCGAGGTCCTGGGGGTGACCGATCCGTTTGCGCGGGAGCATCTGCACCAACTTCGCGCCCGCATCGGTATGCCAGTGTTCGTGGTTAATCTCTGTGTCGATGTAGCCGGGGCAAAGGGCATTCACGTTAATACCGAACTTACCCCACTCTGCCGCCTGTGCCTTAGTCATCTGAATGACCGCCGCTTTGCTCATGCAATACACACCAATTTGCGGGAGCACCCTTAACCCGGCCATGGACGCGATATTGACAATGCGCCCGCCCGTATAACTGCCGGGTGCTGCGCCCTTGGCGCGCGCAATCATGCGCTTTCCGACCTCCTGCGCCACAAAGAAGGCACCTTTGACATTGGTGTCGAAAATAAAGTCAAAGTCTTCGGGCGCCACATCCTGCAAGCGCTGCGTAGCGCTCACACCCGAGTTGTTGATGAGGATGTCGATAGAGCCGACCTCGGTCTCCGCATGGGCCACCGCGGACTTGATCGAATCGTGGTCCGCCACATCCAACTCGATAACATGGGCATCGCCGCCCTGCCCCTCGATCTGGGCCCGCAAGTCTTTGAGCTTGTCGATGCGTCGACTGGCCAGCACGACTGCAGCACCGGCTGCCGACAGGGTGCGGGCAAACTGCGCCCCGAGCCCGCTTGAGGCACCGGTAATGAACGCGATGCGGCCCGATAGGTCAATGCTGTAAGCCATTTAGAGTCCCTTCACAAATTAAAAAAGAACGGTCGTTCTTTTTTATAAAATCAGCGAATAAAATCTGCCGGCGGCAACGTACGGACTTTGCGCGTACGCTCACTCAAAAGACCATCCATTATCAAGCGAGACACCCCATGACAAACCAGGAAATTCTGGCTCAATTCGGCCCCCGTGAATCCATGGAATACGACGTGGTTGTCGTGGGCGGCGGCCCCGGTGGCTTGTCCACTGCCATTCGCTTGAAACAACTCGCCGCCGAGAAGGGCACCGATATCTCTGTGGTGGTCCTTGAAAAAGGCTCGGAGCCCGGTGCGCACATTTTGTCCGGCGCCATCATGGACCCTAAAGCGCTCACCGAACTGATTCCCGACTGGAAGGCCTTGGGCGCCCCCCTGAACCAGCCGGTAACCGACGACGCCTACCTTTTCTTGAGTGAAAACTCGGGCTTCCGGGTGCCCAACATGGTGTTGCCCCCGTTCGCACACAACGATGGCAACTACATCATCAGCCTGGGCGCCGTCACCAAATGGCTGGCTGAGCAAGCTGAGAGTCTGGGCGTAGAAATCTTCCCCGGCTTCACGGCAGCTGAAGTGCTTTACAACGACGATGGTTCCGTCAAGGGTGTGGCCACGGGCAACCTGGGCGTAGGCAAAGACGGCGAGCCCACTGAAAACTTCCAACTCGGTATGGAGTTGCTAGGCAAATACACCGTGTTTGCCGAAGGCGCACGGGGCCACTTGGGCAAGCAGCTCATTGCCAAGTACAAACTCGACGAGGGCCGCGACCCGCAAAGCTTCGGCATTGGCATCAAAGAGTTGTGGGAAATTGACCCCAGCCGCCACAAGCCCGGCTTTGTGATGCACACCGCCGGCTGGCCCATGGAGTCCGACACCTATGGCGGCGCCTTTTTGTACCACCTTGAAGGCAACAAAGTCGCTCTAGGCTTTGTCACCGGCCTGGGCTACAGCAACCCCTACCTCAGCCCGTTTGAAGAGTTCCAGCGTTGGAAAACGCACCCGAACGTGCGCTACTACTTTGAAAACGACAAGGGCGAAGTGACCGGCAAGCGCCTGTCGTATGGCGCGCGCGCCATCAATGCCAGCGGCATCAACGCTCTGCCCAAAACCGTGTTCCCCGGCGGCTGCCTGGTGGGCTGCAACGCCGGCTACCTCAATGTGAGCCGCATCAAAGGCAGCCACGCCGCCATCAAAACCGGCATGCTCGCCGCAGAGGCCGCCTTTGACGCCGTCGTGGCAGGCCGCCAGCACGATGAGCTGGGCGCCTACCCCGAGGCGTTCGAGAAGAGCTGGCTGCATACCGAGCTCAACAAAGACCGCAACTTCAAAAACTGGTTCAAATACGGCCTGACCACCGCCACTCTAATGAACGGCTTTGAGCAGTTCGTCTTGCGCGGTCACATCCCCTGGACCTTGCGCCGCGAGAAGCCTGACCACGCTTACTTGAAGCCGGCCGCTGAGTGCAAGCCTATCGTCTACCCCAAGCCCGATGGCAAGCTCACCTTCGACCGCTTGAGCAGCGTGTTCATCAGCAACACCAACCACGAAGAGCAGCAGCCTGCGCACTTGACGCTCAAAGACGCATCGGTGCCGGTAAGCATCAACCTCGCCAAGTACGCAGGCCCCGAGGCCCGCTACTGCCCGGCCGGAGTCTATGAATACGTGAAGAACGAAGACAACACCGACCGCCTGCAGATCAACGCGCAGAACTGCGTTCACTGCAAGACCTGCGACATCAAGGACCCGACCCAGAACATCGTCTGGGTCACGCCCGAAGGCGGCGGCGGCCCCAACTACGCGGGCATGTAAGCCAGGCGTTCACCACGGAAACGGGACCTCAGGGTCCCGTTTTTGTTTGCCCCAGGCATTTGACAACTAGACCGACCGGTCTATAGAATTCATCTATGCCCATCCGCAACGCACCATTACCTATTACAGACAGCAACCCGACGCCCACCAGAGACCGGTTAATTGCCGCCATGCTGAATGCCCTGCGACGCACCGGCTTTCACGGTGTGGGCTTGAGTGAGCTTTTGTCAGAAGCCGGTGCACCCAAGGGCGTGATGTACCACCACTTCCCCGGTGGCAAGTCTGAGTTAGCCATTGCCGCCATCGACCTTGTCGTGAACCAGATCACCGCAGGACTGGCAAAACTCATGCAGCGACATGTGGACCCCGCCGACGCCCTGCAGGCCTGGATGGCATCAGCCCAGAAGCTGCTAGCTGGTAGCGGGTACCAACAAGGTTGTCCGCTGGCCTCCATGGCCTCGGAGTCCACGCCGGACGACATGGCCATTCGCGAAGCCCTGGCCAAGGGCTTCGGTCATATTCGCCAGCAACTGGGCTCAGCCCTCGAAAACGCGGGGGTCGCCCCCGCCCGCAGTGCCAACCTCGCTGCATTGATGGTGTCTGCATACGAAGGCGCCCTCATCCAGGCCCGCGTGGCCGGGCAGGTGGACGCCATGCAAAACACCACTGATGCGCTGGTGGAACTAATCCGCCTCAGCCTCCCACCCCAACCATGAACGCCCAGCCCATGAACACACCCCAAGCAATCACCCTTAAAACCCGCGACGGACAGGACTTGCAGGCTCTGCGCTACCCCGCAACAGGGCAGATTAAGGGGAACTTGGTAGTCGCAGGTGCCACCGGTGTGCCGCAGTTGTTTTACAAAAACTTTGCGCTCTATGCCGCCCAACAGGGCTACAACACGCTGACGGTGGATTACAGGGGCATTGGCTTGTCAAAGCAGGCTGACCTGCGCGGCTTTCGCATGGACTATCTGGATTGGGCGTTTCACGATGCCGCCGCCGCGGTGGAGGCTATGGCGGACGACACCCTGCCCCTCTTTATGGTGGGCCACTCATTCGGCGGGCATGCGTTCGGCTTGCTGCCCAACCATGACAAGGTGGCGCGCTTCTACACCTTCGCCACCGGAGCCGGCTGGCACGGCTGGATGCCTCGTGCCGAACAACTCAGGGTTTTATTGATGTGGCATGTGATCGGCCCCTTGCTCACCCGCTGGAAAGGGTATCTGGCCTGGAGCAAGCTCCAAATGGGGGAAGACTTGCCACTGGGCGTTTATCGGGACTGGAAGCGCTGGTGCAAGTTTCCGCGCTACTTTTTTGATGACCCCACCATGCCCCACGTGGCGGGGCTATTCGGAAAAGTCCGCACTCCCATCGTCGCCGCGAATGCGACCGATGATCTCTGGGCGCCCCCGAGCTCCCGTGACGCATTCATGGCCGCTTACAGTAACACCACAGTGCGCACCATAGACATTGACCCGGCCCGCCAAGGCATAGGGCCCATTGGCCACATGGGGTACTTCCGCCGGCAAGCGCAACCTTTGTGGGGTGATGTGCTGCAATGGTTCGCAGAGCACCAGGCCCTGCGCTGAGTTCAGGGCTCGGAGACCCGAGCGTCCAGCTCTGCGATACAGGCCACCATCTGTGCCCGGCACTGCTCCATCAAGGCGGGCATGTCGTCCAAGGTCATACCGGCAGTGGGAATCGGCGGTAGCGTTTTAATAATGATGTTGCCGCTGCGCCAGCGATTCAAACGCATGGTGCTTTTGTAGCTGCTGCAGCACAGCGGCACGATGGGCACGCCCGCGTTAATGGCCATCTGAAAGGCACCTTTCTTGAACGGCAGCAGGCCGCGACCCAGATTGCGGGTGCCCTCGGCAAACACCCAGATGGAGGTGTCCTGCTCCTGCATCACCCGGGTGGTGTGCAACATGGCTGCTTTGGCTTTGACCGCATTGCCGCGGTCAATCAAGATATTGCCGGCCAGCCAGTAAATCTGTCCGAAAAACGGAATCCATTTCAGGCTCTTCTTGCCCAGCGACACGGTGCGCCGTGGCACGCTGTAACCCACCACAAACAAATCCCAGTTGGACTGGTGGTTGGCCACCACCACAAACGGGTTCGCTAGTGACTTGAAGTCTTCCGTCTCCAGCCGCATCGACAGGCCGAGCAAGCGCAAAGCCGGGGCGGAATACATCCAACCACTCCAGCGCGAGTTGTCAGGGTTAAAGGGGCGGGCCAGACACACCACCAGATTAATCAAAGACGCGACCAGGAAGTGGATACCGATCAGCACCAGACGTAGTAAATAAAGCATGCAGCAAAGGTAAAAACGGGCAAATGCCTGTCGGATAGTAACAAGTGCCTCCACCCGACTGCGGCTAGTTTAGAATCCAACCCGTTCAGGAGAGAGCCCCGCCACGGGGCCGCCGAAGGCGCAGGACGGCTGATTGCAGCGGTCTGAACGCTCAGGCAAAAGGACTGACAAATGCCGGCAAGCACCAGTGCTGCCGGCAACACCCCACTGGAGAGAGTTTGCACCGCGCAGCGGCTTGCAAACCACCGAAGGAGCAACCCGCAGTCTGCGCACCCCACCCGGTGCACGCAGGCCCGGCGAATCTCTCAGGTAAAGCGGACAGCGGGGGCAGCACCGGAGGGGCGCGATTTGGCGTTCGTCCGGGTTTGGATTGCCCCTCCGGCGCCTTGCGCCGGGATTGTTTGGATCGCCGCCATGTCCGCTTCTGACACAACCTTGTTGACCACGCCGCTCAACGCCCTGCACCTCGAACTCGGTGCCCGCATGGTGCCGTTTGCCGGCTATTCGATGCCGGTGCAATACCCCGCAGGCCTCATGGCCGAGCACCACCACACCCGCAAGGCGGCCGGCCTGTTTGATGTGTCCCACATGGGCCAGCTGCGCCTGAGCGGCCCCGACGCCTGCGCGGCGTTTGAGAGCCTGATGCCGGTCGACGTGATCGACCTCGCCGTAGGCAAGCAACGCTACGGCCTGCTGCTGACCGAAGAAGGCACCATCATCGATGACTTGATGTTCTTCAAACAGGCCCAAGACGAGCTCTTCGTCATCGTCAACGGAGCCTGCAAGGCGGGGGATATCGCCCACATCCAAGCCCGGATCGGCAGCCGCTGCCAAGTCACCCCCCTGCCCGACTACGCGCTGCTGGCCCTGCAAGGCCCCCAGGCGGTGACGGCGCTGGCCCGCTTGGCACCCGGGGTGGAAAAGCTCATTTTCATGACGGGTGGAGACTTCACGGTCGACACCGGCACCCAAAAGATCGACGTATTCCTCACCCGCAGTGGCTACACGGGTGAAGACGGCTTTGAGATTTCGGTCCACAACGACCATGCCGAAGCCCTTGCCCGCGCCCTGCTGGCCCAGCCCGAAGTGCAGCCTATCGGCCTGGGTGCCCGCAACTCCCTGCGGCTGGAGGCCGGCCTGTGCCTGTATGGCAACGACATTGACACCACCACCACACCAGTCGAAGCGAGCCTGAACTGGGCCATGCAAAAGGTGCGCCGCACTGGTGGTGCGCGCGAAGGCGGCTTCCCTGGTGCTACAAAAATACTAGCTGCTCTCGCAGAATCTACGGGGGCTAGCGGCCAAAAAGGCACTAAAAAGCGGGTAGGTCTGGTTGCGCAGGAGCGCATTCCGGTGCGCGAGCACACCGAGCTGCAAGACGGTGCGGGCAACCGCATCGGCGAAGTCACCAGCGGGCTACTCGGCCCCACCATCAACCAGTGCATTGCTATCGCTTACGTCGACGCTTCGCTGGCCGCGTTGGGCACCCCGGTAGTGGCCATCGTGCGCGGCAAGCCGGTGCCCATGGTGGTGAGCGCCATGCCCTTTGTGCCTACGAACTACTACCGCGGCTGATACGAGACAGCTTGGCGCCGGAAACCGCACTTTCAGCCGCTACAGTGGCGTCTGGCAGGTTCCAGTTCCGGTGGTTCAACCCTTTATCGCAAACCCTTAATTTCAAGTTTCAGGAGAACGTTATGTCTATCAAATACACAGCCGATCACGAATGGCTCAAGATCGAAGGCGATATCGCCACCGTCGGCATCACCCACCACGCGCAAGACGCGCTGGGCGATGTGGTGTTCGTTGACCTGCCCGCCGTGGGCGCCAGCATCGACGCCAAGGCCGTGGCCGGCGTGGTCGAATCGGTGAAAGCCGCTGCCGACGTGTACATGCCCGTCACCGGCGAAATCCTTGAGGTCAACGAAACCCTGCGCGATGACCCCTCGCTGGCCAACACCGACCCGCTGGGCGCCGGCTGGTTCTTCAAGGTCAAGCTGTCCAACCCGGCCGAACTCGACGGTCTGATGGACGAGACCAGCTACACCGCGTTTTCCGCCAACGCGTAACGCCGCACCGGCGCTGTGCAGGCACCACCTGCGCAGCTCCCCGGGGCTCACCTTGAACCAGTGAACAACCCGATAGCCCGCCCACCACCGAACCCACCGACCGCCATGTCTACCTCTGCCCCCACCTTCACGCCCACCTTGGCCCAGCTGGAAAACGCCAGCGAATTCCAGGCACGCCACATCGGCATTTTTGCGGACGACGAAGCCGTCATGCTGCAAGCCATTGGCGAAAAGTCGCGCAGCGACCTGATTGCCAGCATCGTGCCCGCCAGCATCGCGCGCAAGAGCGCCATGGCGATTCCGGCAGCGATTAGCGAAGCGGCTGCGTTGGCAGAACTCAAGGCGGTCGCGGGCAAGAACAAGGTGCTCAAAAGCTTCATCGGCCAGGGCTATTACGGCACCCACACGCCCGGCGTGATCCTGCGCAACATTCTGGAAAACCCCGCGTGGTACACCGCCTACACGCCCTACCAGGCCGAGATCAGCCAGGGCCGCATGGAAGCGCTGGTGAACTTCCAGACCATGGTGTGCGACCTGACCGGCATGCCGATTGCCAACGCCTCCATGCTCGACGAAGCCACCGCCGCCGCAGAAGCCATGACCTTGGCCAAGCGCTCGGTCAAAAGCAAGAGCAACACCTTTGTGGTGGCAGGCGACTGCCACCCCCAAACCATCGAGGTGATCCAGACCCGCGCCGCGCCCCTGGGCATCACGGTGCAACTGGCCAACTCCGCTGCCGAATGGGAAGCCGCCTTGGCGGGCGACTACTTTGCCGTGCTGGCCCAGTACCCCGCCACCAGCGGCCGCATTGACGACCTGCGCGCCGACGTGGCCAAGGTGCACGCCAAGCAAGCGGCCTTTATTGCCGCCACCGACCTGCTGGCCCTGACCTTGTTGACCCCACCCGGCGAATGGGGCGGCGCCCCCGGCGCGGCCGACAGTGCGGACATCGTGGTCGGCACCACCCAGCGCTTCGGCATGCCGCTGTGCAACGGCGGCCCCCACGCCGCCTTCATGGCCTGCCGCGACGAATACAAACGCTCCATGCCCGGCCGTCTGGTGGGCGTGAGTGTGGACGTGCACGGCAACCCCGCCTACCGCCTGGCCCTGCAAACCCGCGAGCAACACATCCGCCGCGAAAAAGCCACCTCCAACATCTGCACTGCGCAGGTGCTGCCGGCCGTGGTGGCCAGCATGTACGCCGTGTACCACGGGCCGGAAGGCCTCAAGCGCATCGCCACCCGCGTTGCCACACTCACCGCCATCCTGGCCAAGGGCCTGGAGCAACTGGGCCTCCACACCGGCAGCCCGCAAACCTTTGACACCTTGTGCGTCAAGACCGACGGCGCTACCAAATCCATAGCTGCTCGCGCAGTATCTGCGGGCGTGAATGTGCGAATTGCTTGGGATGACTACATTTGCATCTCGCTGGACGAGACCACCACCCGCGACGATGTAGCGCTGCTGTGGAGCCTTTTCGCCCAACCGGGCCAGACCCTGCCCACGATCGAAGCGCTGCAAGCCGGCGCACAACCTTTGATCCCCGCTGCTCTGCGCCGCACCAGTGCATTCCTCACGCACCCGGTCTTCAACACCCACCACTCCGAGACCGGCATGCTGCGCTACATCCGCATGCTGAGTGACAAAGACCTAGCGCTGGACCGCAGCATGATCCCGCTGGGCTCCTGCACCATGAAGCTCAACGCGACCAGCGAGATGATCCCCATCACCTGGCCCGAGTTCGCCAACATCCACCCTTTCTGCCCGGCCGATCAGCGCGAAGGCTATGCCGAGCTGGACGCGCAACTGCGCGCCTGGCTGTGCGCCGCCACCGGCTACGCGGGCATCAGCCTGCAACCCAACGCCGGCAGCCAGGGCGAATACGCCGGCCTGCTGGTCATCAAGGCTTACCACGAAGCCCGTGGCCAAGGCTACCGCAACATCTGCCTGATTCCCAGCAGCGCGCACGGCACCAACCCTGCCAGCGCCATGATGGTCGGCATGACCGTAGTCGTGACCAAGTGCGACGACAACGGCAACGTGGACATGGCTGACCTCTCTGCCAAGTGCGAGCAGCACAGCGCCAACCTGGCCGCGGTGATGATCACCTACCCCAGCACCCACGGCGTGTTCGAGACCTCGGTCAAAGAGCTGTGCGCACTGGTGCACCAGCACGGCGGCCGTGTGTATGTGGACGGCGCCAACATGAACGCGCTGGTGGGCACTGCCGCCCCCGGTGAGTTCGGCGGCGACGTGAGCCACCTGAACCTGCACAAAACCTTCTGCATTCCCCACGGCGGTGGCGGCCCCGGTGTCGGACCCGTATGTGTGGTGGAAGATTTGGTGCCCTACTTGCCCGGCCATGCCACGGGCGGTGTGCCCGGCACCGGTGCGGTGAGCGCAGCGCCCTTGGGTAACGCAGCGGTGCTGCCGATCAGCTGGATGTACTGCCGCATGATGGGACCGGACGGCCTGCAGCAAGCCACCGAAGTGGCGATTTTGAGCGCCAACTACATCAGCGCCCGCCTGGCAGACCACTACCCAACGCTGTACGCATCTGCCAACGGGCATGTGGCGCACGAGTGCATCTTGGACCTGCGCCACTTCAAAGAGACCTGCGGCGTGATGGCTGAAGACGTGGCCAAGCGGCTCATGGACTATGGCTTTCACGCGCCCACGCTGTCATTCCCCGTGCCCAACACTTTGATGGTGGAGCCCACCGAGAGCGAGACGCTGGCCGAACTGGACCGCTTTATCGACGCCATGATTGCCATCCGTGGCGAAATTGCGCAAGTTGAGGGCGGCGTCTGGCCACAGGACAACAACCCCTTGAAGCATGCTCCTCACACCGCAGCCAGTGTGATCGGCGCCGCGTGGGACCGCCCTTACAGCCGTGAGGCCGGCGCCTTCCCGCTGGCCACCCTGAAAGCGTCCAAGTACTGGCCTACCGTGGGCCGGGTGGACAACGTGTATGGCGATCGCAATCTCTTCTGTAGCTGTGTTCCTGTGGCGGACTACGCCAACGCCTAGAAGGAATCTTTGCACCACTGAAACTGGTTTTCAGGGCGGCTGTGCATTGCATGCCGCCGCCCTCGCCGGGCTAGCCCCGGCATCGCAGCGGGAGAGCCTGCCGCCCACCCGGGCAGCAGCGCCGAAGGAGCAACCACCCCGGAAACTCTCAGGCACCCAGGACCGCTGCGATCGTTTGCACTCTGAAGAGCTGCCGTGGACTTGTCACCCGGCACACCGCAGGAGCAAGCCCCCGGCCCACCCGGCAGGGGGTGAATCTCTCAGGTCTCAAACAGAGGGGGCGCGCCTGGCACGCAGTGTGCACAGGCGTGTTCCCTTGTTTGCGACACACCTGAAAGAGCTCTCATGAAACACATAGCCATCATCGGCGGCGGCATCACCGGCGTCACCAGCGCCTACACCCTGGCCAAGGCCGGCTACCGGGTCACCCTGATCGAAAAAAACCGCTACGCGGGCATGGAAACGTCGTACGCCAACGGCGGCCAGCTCTCGGCCTCTAACGCCGAGGTCTGGACCCACCCCAGCACCCTGGTAAAGGGCCTGAAGTGGATGTTCACCAAGGACGCGCCCCTCCTCATGAACCCCGCCCCCACCTGGCACAAGCTGAGCTGGATGACCGAGTTTGTGGCCTCCATCCCCAAGTACCGCGAGAACACCGAAGCCACCACCCGCCTGGCCATTGCGGCGCGCGAGCACCTGTTCGCCTGGGCGCAAGCCGAGGGCATTGACTTCGACCACCAGCGCAAGGGCATCTTGCACATCTACCGCAACAAGGCAGGTTTTGAGCACGCGGGCAAAGTCTCTACCATGCTGGCCGCGGGTGGCCTGCAGCGCCGCACTGTCACGCCGGAAGAGATGCGCTATATCGAGCCCACCCTGCAAGGCAGCTACTACGGCGGCTACTACACCGAGAGCGACTCCACCGGCGACATCCACAAGTTCACCCACGGCCTGTCGCAAGCCTGCGCCCGCCTGGGCGTGACCACGCTTTACGGCCACCAAGTGGCCAGCGCCAGCACCGACGGCACAGTGGCTACCCTGGAGCTGCAACACGAGGGTGGCACCGAGGCCCACCGGTTCGACGGCGTGGTGGTGTGCGCCGGTGTACACGGCCGCGGCATTGCGGCGCAGCTGGGCGACCGGCTGAACATTTATCCGGTCAAGGGTTATTCGATCACCGTGCAGCTCAACGACGAGGCCAGCCAGCAAGCCGCCCCGTGGGTCAGCCTCTTGGACGACGAAACCAAGCTGGTGACCAGCCGCTTAGGCGCAGACCGCTTCCGCGTAGCAGGCACTGCGGAGTACAACGGCATTGACTACGACATTCGCGCTGACCGCATCCGCCCGCTGATCGCTTGGGTCAACCAGCTCTTCCCCGGTGTGAACACGCGCCGCTGCGAACCCTGGGCCGGCCTGCGCCCCATGATGCCGAACATGATGCCCCGCGTGGGCCCTGGCAAACGCAACAACGTGTTCTACAACACCGGCCACGGGCACCTGGGCTGGACGCTCTCGGCCATCACCGCCCACCAGTTGGCCGGGCATGTGCACCAGCACTTGCCGGCCTGATACCTCCCTCCTCTACCGCTCTTAGGAAACCACCATGGCAGTCTCCGTGTTCGACCTGTTCAAAATCGGCATCGGTCCCAGCAGCTCGCACACGGTGGGGCCCATGCGGGCGGCCCGCCTGTTTGTGGGCCGGCTGCAGCACGAGGGTCTCTTGGCAGAAACCACCACCGTGCGCTGCTGGCTGCACGGCTCTCTGGGCGCCACCGGCAAGGGCCACGCCAGCGATGTGGCGGTGCTGCTCGGCCTCTCCGGCATGGAGCCCGACACGGTAGAGGTGGAGCACATTGCACCCACGCTGGCGACCATTCGCAGCAGCAAAAGCATTCAGCTCGCTGGGCACCACGCCATTACCTTCAACGAAAAAGAAGACCTGCTCTTCATGCGCGCCCCCCTGCCCTTTCATGCCAACGGCATGCGCCTGGTGGCGCTGGACGCGGCGGGCCAAGAGCTGGCCAACCGCGTGTATTACTCCGTGGGTGGCGGCTTTATCGTGAGCGATGAAGTGGCCGCCGATGGCAGCCGCCAGAAGGTAATTGCACCGGACGCCACCGTGCTGCCCCTGCCCTTTACGAGCGGCGACGCCCTGCTGCAGGTGGCCCGGCGAGAAGGCTTGAGCATTGCCCAGGTGATGCGACGCAACGAGCAGCACTGGCGCAGCGATGCCGACATCGACGCCGGCCTGCTGCGCATCTGGCACGTCATGCAAGACTGCGTGAAACGCGGCTGCCGCACTGAGGGCATTTTGCCGGGCGGCTTCAAGGTCAAGCGCCGTGCGGCCAGCCTGTTTGCAGCGCTCACCAGCAACCCCGAAGCTGCGCTCAAAGACCCGCTGCAGGTCATGGACTGGGTGAACCTCTACGCCCTGGCCGTGAACGAAGAAAACGCCGCCGGTAGCCGCGTGGTGACAGCACCCACCAACGGCGCGGCCGGCATCGTGCCCGCCGTGCTGCACTACTACACCCGCTTTGTGCCAGGCGCGAACGACGCTGGCGTGGTCGACTTTTTGCTCACGGCAGCGGCCATCGGCATTCTCTACAAAGAAAACGCGTCCATCAGCGGCGCCGAGGTGGGCTGCCAAGGCGAGGTGGGTGTGGCCTGCAGCATGGCTGCCGCGGCCCTGTGCGCGGTGATGGGCGGCACGCCCGAGCAGGTGGAAAACGCCGCCGAAATCGGCATGGAACACCACCTGGGCCTGACCTGCGACCCGGTGGGCGGGCTGGTGCAAATTCCGTGCATCGAGCGCAACGCCATTGCATCGGTCAAAGCCATCAACGCCGCTCGCATGGCGCTGCGAGGCGACGGCAGCCACTTCGTGAGCCTGGACAAGGTCATCAAGACCATGCGCGAAACCGGCGCGGACATGAAAACCAAATACAAAGAAACGGCGCGTGGCGGGCTGGCGGTGAATATTGTGGAGTGCTGAATAAGCGTCAAGCCAGCGCGTTGCGCACGATGGCGGCGCGCAGGCGGGTCAGCTCTTCCACACCCAAGATGTCGCGCAGCTGGGCCACCACGCGGCTGACGGCGGCTACATCGGTGATGGGCTCGCCTTCCCACTCGGTGCCCATGTGTTCGGTGCCCAGCACTTCGGCGAACTGGCGGTAGGTTTCCTGCATACGGCCCATGTGGCCCTCGCCCTCCGGGAACAAGCGCTCGGCTCTGTCGTTAGCGCCTATGCGGCGCAGTGCTCGCTCAAAAGGTTCCAGCCGGGCCTCTACATCGCGGGTGATCCAGAGCACGTATTTCTGTTTGATCTGCAGCAAGCGGTCAGAGTGGTCCAGCGCCTCTTGCGTGGGGCCTTCGCGGAACAGAGTGCGCAATGCGGACAAGACTTCGGCCACATAGTCCTCGCAAAAGGCCACGTGCTTGTCAAAAGCAACCGACGCCATGTGCGAGCCTGCTGCAAGAGAAAAGCGCTGCTCGGACTCGGAGAGCTGTTGCTCCTGCCGGCGCTGGCTCTGCTGTCGCAAGATATCGACTACCAAAGCAGACAGGGCGCCGAAGATCGGTATGGCAGCCAGCGTTTGCACCAATTCCCCATGCGGCAGCAACAGCACCACCCCGATGGCGAGGGCCACCACCATCCACAAAGCTCCTGTGTGTTTCGCTTGCATACCGCTCCCGGTTGAGATTTTCTGCCCCGAATGTAGCGCCTCGTGGCGCGCAAACAGCTTGCACCTCCGCAACAAAGGTTTACGCAGATTTGCAAAGCAAGCAATCAGGCTTTACGGGCGGCGAAGACCATGGGGGTCCCTTAACTTGGAAACATTCCAATGAAAAAACTTCTCCTTGCTTCCTTCGCTGTGGCTTCTTTGGCTGGCACCTCCGCATTTGCGGCCGGACCGGTTGCTAACGACCTTTCCGGCTTCAGCATCGGCACCCAGGTCGAATTTGCGCGCGGTGCAGTGAACGGGACAGACGGTAGTTCAGACGGTGCTGCCACCACCGGCGCAGGCCTGCAGGCGCGCTACGACTGGGCTTTGACTCCCACCTTTGCCATTGGCTTGGGTGCCAGCTACAGCACCGGCAACCATGGCTTTGGCAGCTATGCCAACGGCACTGCCGCTACGGTGAACAACCGGTACTCGGTCGATATCGTTCCTACCGTCGCGCTGTCTAACGACTACCAGCTGTTCGGCAAAGTGTCCTCCATCTACGGCACAGCCGCATCCAGCGACGGCAGCAGCACTAGCGATGTGCAAGGCGTGGGCTACGGTATCGGCGTGCGCAAGATGTTGGACAAAAACCTCTTTGTCCAGGCTGGCTACGACTTGAACAAGTACCGCGACGTCACCTACAGCAATGGCACCACCGCCAGCCTGCAGGAGAACGTGTACAGCATTGGTATCGGCTACAAGTTCCGCTAACCCATCGCTATAAAAAGAGTAGCGGCTAGCGCATATACCACCTGGGCTAGCTGCACTTTTCACTCTTAAATCCGATCTACAGGGCGGCTAACGAGGTGTCTGGCCTCTTTGGCTGCCTCAACGCGTTCCGCAAGCCCTTGCGGAACGCCTGATAAGCCAAGGGCCTGCCGGTGGCGGGCGATAAGCAGTTAAATTCGAGGCACCCCTTTTTTTCTGCCTCGAACACCTCCACCCACTGCCTATGTCCACCGCCACGCCTGCACTCCCCAACTGGACGATTGCCCTCCCCTTGCTGGCCTGGGGTTTGTTGGCAGGCCAGTTCGCTGGCATGGCAGGTGGCGGATACATCGCGCTAATGGCCGTGGGCCTGGTGGGTGCCGTGCTGGCAGCCGTTCACCACGCGGAGGTGGTGGCGCACAAGGTGGGCGAGCCCTATGGCACGCTGGTGCTGGCGCTGGCCATCACCATCATCGAGGTGGCGCTCATTGTTTCCATGATGTTGGCCGGTGGCCCGCAAACCACGGCCCTGGCGCGGGACACGGTGTTTGCCGCGGTAATGCTGATTCTGAATGGCATTGTGGGCATCTGCCTGCTAGCAGGAGGCAGCCGCCACCGGGAGCAAACCTTCGGGCAGCTCGGAGTGAGTGCTTCGCTCACCACACTGGCAGCAATTGCGGTGCTCACCCTGGTGCTGCCCAACTACACCACCAGCATTGCCGGGCCGGTCTACACCTCCAGCCAGTTGGCTTTTGTAGCGGTCGTCTCTTTGGTGCTGTATGGCACCTTTGTGCTGGTGCAGACGGTTCGCCATCGCGATTACTTTTTGCCAGCTCAGGCGGACTCCGAGAGCCATGCCGCCCCGCCCTCGGGCCGGACAGCCGCCGTCAGCGGTGTGTTGCTGGTGATTGGTCTGGTTGCCGTAGTTCTGCTGGCCAAAGGCTTAGCGCCCACGATCGAGGCGGCCGTTGCCCACGCAGGTGCACCCAAGGCGGTGGTCGGCATCATCATCGCCATGGTGGTGCTGTTGCCGGAAGGCCTTGCCGCTTTTCGAGCCGCCCAAGCCAACCGCCTGCAAACCAGCCTGAACCTAGCGCTGGGCTCAGCCTTGGCCAGCATTGGCCTCACCATACCCGCCGTCGCCATCGTCTCTTTGGCAACCGGCTGGACGCTGACTCTGGGCCTGGACCTGAAGTCGGTGGTTCTGCTCCTGCTGTCCCTGTTTGTGACGAGTTTGTCGCTCAGTACCGGGCGCACCACGGTCTTGCAGGGAACGGTTCACCTGGTCTTGCTGGCGACTTACCTGTTCACCACCGTCGTGCCCTGATGGGCCGGGCCTGCGGCCAGCCTCTACGATTCGTTTCGGCGCTGCTACATTGCCATCAGGAGGAGCTCGAATGTCACCCCGCTTTCGAATTGGGTTAGCCACACTCTGCGTTGCGCTGATGCTGCCCGGCTGCTCACCGCGGGAGCCTGAAAAAGCGCTGAGCTACACCACTCAGGCACCCGAGGGTCAGATGCCGGTGTACCGCTTTGCGGTGCACCCCCTCTACAACCCGCACAAGCTGGTGGACACCTATCAACCCCTGATGGACTACCTCAACGCCAACCTCCTTAACGCCCGGCTGGAGGTGGAGGCCTCCCGCGACTACCCCTCCTATGAGGCCAAGATCACCCAGTCCGACCCGGCCTTTTTGTTACCCAACCCGGTGCAAACGCTGCTTGCCGTGAAAAAGGGCTACCGGGTCATCGCCATGGCGGGCGCACCGGAGGACTTCAAGGGCATTTTTCTGGTTCGCAAGGACTCCAACATCCGCAAACCGCAAGACCTGATAGGCAAAGTCGTGAGCTACCCCTCGCCTACGGCGCTGGCCGCCGCCATCATGCCCCAGTACTACCTTTTCAATCAGGGACTCAATGTGCAGAAAGACCTGGTCAACACCTATGTCGGCTCACAGGAGTCCTCCATCTTGAACGCTTACCTCGGCACCTCCGCGGCAGCGGCAACTTGGCCACCCCCGTGGCGCATGTTCCAGAAAGACCACCCTGCAGAGGCCGCCCAGATGATGCAAATCTGGGAAACGCCCCCGCTCATGAACAACTCGGTCATGGTGCATGAGTCGGTGCCCCTGCCCGTGCAGCAACAGGTCAAAGCACTGCTCCTACGCTTGAAAGACACGCCTGAAGGCCCCGCCTTGCTCAGCGGCATGGAAACGGCTGCGTTTTACCCGGCCGACGACCAGAGCTACGATGTAGTGCAGCGCTATCTGCAAACCTTTGAGCAGACAGTGCGCCCCGTACAACTCCAAATGAACTGATGCGAATCACCCTCCGCTGCCTCCTGCTGGGTAGTCTGCGCCGCCAACTGGTGCTGGGTATGGCATCGGTAGTTGCGCTCACGATGGCGCTCATGCTGTGGCAACTGGCCGTGCGGGAACACGAAGAGCTCTTGACCCGCCAAACTGAGCAAGCGGCGGCCATGGCGGAGAGCATTGCACTATCTTCCAGCGTCTGGGTTGCCTCCCGCGATGTGGCGGGTCTGCAGGAAATTGTGGAGAGCTCATCGCGATACCCCGATGTGCGTTACGCCATCGTGCTGGACCGGCGCGGTCAAGTGCTGGCCCACACGGACCCGGCGCGACTGGGGCAGTTCATGGACGATCTGCCTGCCGAACCCCGCACCCGCGTCTTGCAGGACTCCGACACTTTGCTCGACATTGCCAGCCCCGTCATGCTGGACTCCTTGCAGCTGGGCTGGGTTCGCATCGGCATGGGGCGGACCCAGCTCCACAGCCAGATCAATCGCATGCTACGCAACGGTGTTGGCTACCTTCTTACCAGCATGGTATTGATAGGCGCTCTGGCCTCGCTCACCGGGCTCTATTTCACCCGGCGTCTCAACACTATCAGCGCCGTGGCCGATGCGGTGCAAGCAGGCGACACCGGACGGCGGGTAGCCATCGGCGGGACCGACGAAGCCGCCCGGCTCGCGCGAAACGTCAACCACATGCTCGACACCCTGCAAACGCGGGAGCAGGAGCTTCGCGCCTCCCGTGACGAGTTGCGCATTGCCGCCACGGCGTTTGAATCTAACGATGTGATGTTTGTTTGCGATGCTGAGTGGAACATCCTGCAGGTCAACTCCGCGTTTCAACGCGTGACGGGCTATCGGCCCGAAGAAGCCATAGGTCACAAACCGCGGGATCTGCTGGGCTCCGGCATGCACACGCAGGACTTCTATGAAGCCATGAACGCCAGCATCCGAGACCTCGGTTGCTGGCAGGGCGAAGTGTGGGACCGCCGCAAGAGTGGCGAAACCTTCCCCGCCTGGAGCACTATCACGGCCGTGCGCTCCGACCACGGGGAAGTCACCCATTACGTGGCCAATCTCTCGGACTTCAGTGCGCACAAGGCGGCTGAAAATGAAATCAAAACATTGGTCTACTTTGACTCCTTAACCATGCTGCCCAACCGGCGCATGCTCATGGGCCGCTTGGAAACCGCCATGCAAGCTGCTCTGGCCTCCGGCCACCTAGGCGCACTGCTGTTTATTGACCTGGATGACTTTAAAACCCTCAACGACACACTGGGGCACCACCAGGGGGATGTTTTGTTGCAGCAAGTCGCCCACCGGCTACAGGGCTGTGTACGGGAGGTCGATACCGTTGCCCGCCTGGGTGGGGACGAGTTTGTGGTGATGTTGGAGGGTTTGAGCAAAGACACGGCAGAGGCGTCGGCGCAGGCGCAGGCGGTTGCCGAGAAAATCATGCGCGCACTGAACCAGCCTTATGACCTAGGCACCTTGACCCGCAACAGCACGCCGAGCGTGGGTGTGACGGTATTTGGCACCTGCCAGGAAATGCTCGATGAGCCGCTCAAGCGGGCTGATTTGGCCATGTACCAGGCGAAAGCCGCAGGCCGCAACACCATGCGCCTGTTCGACCCCAAGACCCAAGCCGCAGTGACGCTGCGGGCTGACCTGGAATCTGCATTGCGCACAGCGCTCGAAGAAAACCAGTTTGTGTTGTACCTCCAGCCGCAGATCTCTGAGGACGCCAGCGTCCTGGGTGCCGAGGCGCTGGTCCGCTGGCAACACCCCGACCGTGGTCTGGTCATGCCGGGTGAATTCATCACCGTGGCGGAAGACTGCGGCATGATTGTTCCCATCGGCAACTGGGTGCTGAACACGGCGTGCCGGCAGCTCGCAGTCTGGGCCCACAAGCCGGGTTTCGAGCACCTGACCATTGCCGTCAACGTGAGTGCCAAACAGTTTCACCAGGTCGATTTCGTAGAGCGCGTTCTGGATGCACTCGATCACCATGGTGCGCTGGCCAGCCGGCTGAAAATCGAGATCACCGAGAGCATGTTGATTGCCAACGTGGACGACGTCATTACCCGGATGGAGGAGCTGCAGCACCACGGCGTGGGCTTCGCCATGGACGACTTCGGCACCGGCTATTCGTCGCTCGGCTATCTCAAGCGTCTGCCACTGGATGTGCTCAAAATCGACCAGAGCTTTGTGCGCGATGTGCTGGTCGACAGCAATGATGCGGCCATTGCCAACATGATCGTGGCGCTGGCCAATAGCCTGGGCTTGAGTGTGATTGCCGAGGGCGTAGAAACCGTGGAGCAAATGCACTATCTGGCCCAGCACGGCTGCCATGCGTATCAGGGCTATCTGTTCAGCAGGCCGCTCCCTGTGGACCGGTTTGAGGCTTCTATGTCAGATTTTCTGCTGCCCCTTCATTCCACCAACAGCGTCAAGCAGGTTGAAGCGCCGGGCGGTTGAGCCGCCACACCTTTAGGGCACACAGCATTGCGCAGACCGCCATCACCGCAGTCGCCCAAAACACACTTTGCAGCCCCCAACGGGCACTCAGCTGCCCGCCTACCAGGCCTCCAATGACACCAGGCACGCCATAACCGATGACGGTGTACAGCGCTTGCCCACGGCCGCGCAAGGTACCGGGAAAGTGGTGCGACACCAAGGCGATGCAAGCGCTGTGGTGCGCCGCAAAAGTCAGCGCGTGCAGGGCTTGCATCACCGCTAGCAGCCACAACACCGAGGCCATAGACGCAGTCACCCCCATCCGCAAGGCCATGACAGCAGCACAAAGAACCAACCAGCCACTCAGGCTCAAACGCGGCATCCAACGGCTCTGGGTAAAAAACCAGCCGATCTCGACCGTGACCGATACCGCCCACAGCAGCCCGATCATGGTTTTGGAGTAACCCAGCGAATCGAGGTACAGCGAGAAAAAGCTGTAAATCCCCATGTGCGAAAGAATGTGAAAAAACGCCGACGCGAAAAACCAGCGCACCGCCGGTTGTGCCAGCACCGGAAGGATGGGCGCCGCCGGCGCGCGAACATCGGTGTGCTGCTCTCTGACATCCGGCATGCGAAAAGCAAACATCAACAAGGCGGCCAAGCTGAGCGACACAATGAGCGGAAAGCTGGTCATGCCCACATGCTCATACCAAGCGCCGGCTGCCATCACAGCCAGCATGAACCCGAGTGAGCCCCACAAGCGCACGCGGCCATAAAGTTTGGTGTCAAACACCCCGCCTTGGGTTACCACGTGAGCTACCGCGGCTTCGGTCATCGGCATCATGCCGCTGGTTTGCAGGTACACCACCAACAACACCAGCCCGAGCCACCAGAAGCCGCCGTTCCACCAGAGCCCCGCAGACGCTAGCAGTGCCAAGCCCGCACCCCAACGCATCAGCCGAGCCCGCTCGCCAGTGCGGTCACTCAAAGCGCCCCAGGCATAGGGCGCAAACATGCGGGTCGCGGCTTGGATGGAAGTGAGCACACTGATGGTTACCAGGCTCAGGCCCAGGCTCTTCAACCACAGCGGCAAAAAAGGGTTCATCAGCGCGCCGTGCGCGCAATACACGGCCGACAGCGCTGCGAATGGCAGGACCTGCCGCCTACCCGTTGCGGCGGCCTGCTGCGGAGTGTCGCTCAAATGCTGCCCGGAATCGGCGTCAGCGTAGGCACCACGTCACCGCATTGGGCGCGGTGGCGCAGGGCGTGGTCCATCACCACCAAAGCCAACATAGCCTCGGCAATGGGAGTGGCGCGAATGCCCACGCAGGGGTCGTGGCGGCCTTTAGTCACCACTTCGGTCGGGTTGCCTTGCGAGTCAATCGAGGCGCGGGGCGTGATGATGGAACTGGTGGGCTTGATGGCAATGCTCACCTCCAGGTCCTGCCCGGTGGTGATACCGCCCAACACGCCACCCGCGTTATTGGTGGCAAAGCCTTCGGGGGTCAACGAGTCACCGTGGGTGGTGCCGCGCTGGGCCACGCTGGCAAAGCCCGCGCCGATTTCCACGCCCTTGACGGCGTTGATGCCCATCATGGCGTAGCCGATGTCGGCATCCATCTTGTCAAACAGCGGCTCGCCTAAGCCCACCGGCACATTGCTGGCCGTGACGCGGATGCGCGCACCGCAAGAGTCGCCTGCTTTGCGCAGCGCGTCCATGTAGTCCTCCAGGGCCTGCACATCGGCCACGGGGGCAAAGAAAGGGTTGTGGGGCACGTGCTCCCAAGACTCGAAAGCAATAGGCAACTCGCCCACTTGCGTCATACAGCCGCGGAACTCGGTGCCGAATTTTTCTTTGAGCCATTTCTTGGCCACCGCACCCGCCGCCACCATGGGCGCAGTCAGGCGGGCGCTGGAGCGGCCACCACCGCGCGGGTCGCGGATGCCGTATTTCTGAAAATAAGCGTAATCCGCATGGCCGGGGCGGAAGGTTTCGAGGATGTTACCGTAGTCTTTGCTGCGCTGGTCGGTGTTCTGAATGAGCAGCGCAATCGGCGTGCCGGTCGTTTTGCCCTGGTACACACCACTGAGAATCTGCACCGCATCAGGCTCGTTGCGCTGGGTCACGTGGCGGCTGGTGCCGGGGCGGCGGCGGTCCAGGTCGATCTGGATATCGGCCTCCGACAGTTCCATGCCCGGAGGGCAGCCGTCGATGATGCAGCCGATGGCCGGGCCGTGAGATTCACCGAAGTTGGTGACTGTGAATGTGTGTCCGAAGGTATTGCCGCTCATAGTGCCCCGATTATCCCTGACCGCCAGTGCCCACCCGGTAACCGGGCTGGAACAGTTTATGCATCGTGCTGCAGCGCACCATTTCAGTGTTTTTCCGCTTTTTGAACCAGGAGTGAGCCATGCTAGACCGCACTGCAACCAAGTTCTCCCATGTCAAACCTGAGGACACCCAGTTTGTGTCCGGCGGATTGCGGGACTTTTTCCTCTACAAGGATCTCGGCATCGCCGAGGCCACGCACGGAAAAGTGATTGCGCACCTCGTCAAGGCCAATATGGCACCAGAAACAGGCACCGGCTGGCACCGGCATGAGGCGGACTTTCAAATCGTCATCATGACCAAAGGCTGGGCCCGCTTCATGTACGAGGACAAAGAGACACTGGTGCAGGCGGGCGATGTGATTCACCAGCGCCCCGGCATCCGCCACTACCTGTTCGACTACTCGCCGGACATGGAGTACCTCGAAATAGTCTCCCCGGCGGACTTCAAGTCGATTGACGTGGACCCGGTGTGCACGGTGCCGGCACCCACGCCCTGGGCTTAAAACTCTGCGTCCAGCTCGTCGATTTCGTCGGGCTCGGCGCAGGCAGCGGCCACCCACTCCTGCATGGCCGGTAAAGCCATGATGCTTTTGCAGTAGCCCGCGGCTTGTTCATCCAACGACACGTCGTAGGTCATAAAGCGGGTGACTACGGGGGCATACATGGCATCGGCAATGCAAGGCTGCTTGCCAAACAGGAACGGGCCACCGTAGCTCTCCAGGCAGTCTTTCCAGATGGCGAGCACCCGGTCTATGTCCCCTTGAGCGCGCGACCAGACCTTGAAGTTGGGGAAATGAGCCTTGATGTTCATGGGCAGCGCCCCCCGCATGGAGGCAAAGCCGGAGTGCATTTCTCCACTGACGGCCCGGCAGTGGGCCCGCGCCTTGATATCAGCAGGTAGCAGACCCGCCTTGGGCTTGATTTCATGGAGATATTCGCCAATCGCCAGCGTGTCCCACACGGTCACCCCGTTGTGCTGCAAACACGGCACCAACATGCTGCTGGAGAGCAGCAACATTTCGGCGCGCATGGCCGGGTCGTCCGGCGAAATCACTTGCTCAGAAAACTCGAGGCCCGCCAGTTTGGTCATTAACCAGCCACGCAAGGCCCAGGCACCGTAGTTTTTGCTGCTGATGGTGAGAACTGCTTTGGCCATGGCTCTGCTTTCAAGTGATGCGGTAGGCACCGGGAGTGCAAGGGTTGTGCCAAGCCTTGTATCGCGGGTCAGCGTCAGCTTGGCGCGGTAATTGCCTAGAACTGGTTACCGGGCTTTTGCCGCACTAAGACAGGACTTCTCATGCTGTACCAGGCCTACCAGACCCAATCCGACATGGGCGCACCACTCCGCCTCATGGCCCAAAGCTTGAGCGCCGTGCTCTGGATGGAAAACACCGAAGGCAGCTGGCTGCGCAAAATGTCTGCCGGCATGGATGTGTTGTCCCGCATGCGGCTGACCCACTCCCGGCCGGACTACGGCATCCACTCCATCACGGTGGACGAAGAGGTCTTCCCTATCCAGGAAGAGTCGGTGCTCAGTTTGCCTTTCGGCACCTTGCTGCACTTCCGCAAGACCACGCCGCCGGCCGACGCCCAGCCCAAAGTGCTGCTGGTCGCGCCGCTCTCCGGGCACTTTGCCACCTTGCTGCGCGAAACCGCCCGCACCCTGCTGCAGCACCACGATGTCTATATCACCGACTGGCACAACGCCCGCGATGTGTCGCTGCGCCACGGCCCCTTCGGGCTGGATGACTACATCGACCACATGATCCGCTTCACGCAAACCATTGGCCCCGGCACCCACCTGGTGGCGGTGTGTCAGCCTTGTGTAGCAGCTCTGGCAGCCACCGCCTTGATGGCCGAAGACGACGACCCTGCCCAGCCCCGCAGCCTCACGCTAATGGCCGGCCCGGTGGACTGCCGGGTGAACCCCACCGAGGTCAACAAACTGGCGGTGAGCAAGCCCATCGACTGGTTTGAAAAAAACCTTATCAGCCACGTGCCGCTACCCCACAAGGGCTACATGCGCCGTGTGTACCCCGGCTTTGTGCAGCTCAGTGCCTTTATGAGCATGAACCCGGAGCGGCACAAGCAGTCGTTCAAAGACATGTACCAGCACCTGCTCCAAGGCGATGTGGACAAGGCCAATGTGATCCGGGTGTTTTACGACGAGTACCTGGCCGTGAACGACCTGCCTGCAGAGTTCTACTTAGAGACCGTTGAAAAAGTGTTCCAGACCTACGACCTGCCGCTGGGTAAGCTGGAATACCGGGGCCGCCTGGTGAACCCCGCCGCCATCCGCCGGACCTCTTTGATGACGGTAGAAGGTGAGCGGGACGATATCTGCGCCGTGGGCCAAACGGTGGCTGCGCAAGACCTGTGCAGCAGCATTCGCCCCTATAAAAAAACACACCATGTGCAAACCGGTGTGGGGCACTATGGTGTGTTCAGCGGGCGCAAATGGAACCAGCAAATCTACCCGCGGGTGCGGGACATGATCCACGCCAGTGAAGGCTAAGTGTTCTCGGCTTCAGGCTTCTCGGCTTCGCCTTCGGGCCAGTCGCGGATGTAGGCCTTGAGCATCTTGTTCTCAAAGTTCTGGCTGTCCACCACGGCGCGGGCTACGTCGTAGAAGCTGATCACGCCTTGCAACATGCGGTTGTCGATGACCGGCATGTAACGGGCGTGGCGCTCCAGCATCATGCGGCGGACTTCGTCCATTTCAGTTTCTAAGGTGCAAGTCAGCGGGCCGGGGTCCATGGCGCGGTACACGGTCGAGGTGCCAAAAGACCCTCCGTTTTTAACCACCGCCTGAATCACCTCGCGGAAGGTCAGCATGCCCACCACCAGACCGTGCGAAATAACGACCAGCGAGCCAATGTCTTTCTCCGCCATCAACTGGGCCGCATCGGCCAGAGAGTCCTCGGGCGTGGTCGTATAAAGCGTTCCGCCTTTAACGCGCAGGATATCGCTGACTTTCATGGGGACTTCCTCGTGACACTGGGGTTGAATTTGAATAGCAAATATAGCCCACAATGCGCGGGTTTCATTGCGGTTTCACAACGATCCGCACCACTGTTGACCCAAGACATGATCGGAGACACCCATGGCTGGTTACGCTGACCCGGGCTTTGACACGCTGGCACTGCATGCCGGCGCCGCCCCCGACCCCACCACCGGTGCACGCGCAGTGCCCATCCACCTCAGCACCTCGTTTGTTTTTGAGTCCAGCGAACATGCGCAGTCGCTGTTCAATCTGGAGCGTGCAGGCCATGTCTACAGCCGCATCAGCAACCCCACCAACGCGGTGCTGGAGCAGCGGGTGGCGGCGCTGGAGGGCGGCATAGGCGCCATCACCACCGCCAGCGGCCAAGCCGCACTGCACCTGGCTATTGCCACGCTCATGGGTGCGGGCGGGCACATTGTGTCGTCCAGCGCCCTGTATGGCGGCTCGCACAACCTGCTGCACTACACCATGTCCCGCTTCGGCATTGAAACCACCTTTGTGAAACCTGGCGATGTGGACGCGTGGCGCGCTGCGGTGCGGCCCAACACGCGCTTGTTTTTCGGGGAAACCGTGGGTAACCCCGGCCTGGATGTGCTGGACACGCCCACCATTGCGCAAATTGCGCATGAGGCCGGTGTGCCCCTGCTGGTGGACTCCACCCTCACCTCGCCGTGGCTGGTGCAGCCCTTTACCCAAGGTGCGGATCTGGTGTACCACTCGGCCACCAAGTTCTTGAGCGGCCACGGGACGGTGATTGGCGGTGTGGTGGTGGATGGCGGCAGCTTTGACTGGGCCCGCGCGTATGAAGCAAGCGGCAAATTTGCCGAGCTGGCCGCACCCTACGAAGGCTTTCACCACATGAACTTCAGCGAGGAAAGCACCGTGGGCGCCTTCCTGCTGCGCGCCCGGCGCGAGGGCCTGCGCGACTTCGGCGCCTGCATGAGCCCACACAGCGCGTGGCTCATTCTGCAAGGCATTGAAACCCTGAGCCTGCGCATGGAGCGACACATGCGCAACACTGAAAAGGTGGTGCAGTTCCTGGCCAGCCAGCCTTTTGTAAGCCGCGTGGGCCACCCGCTGCTGGAGAGCCATGCCAGCCATGCGCTTGCGCAAAAGCTGCTCCCCAAAGGCGCGGGCTCGGTGTTCAGCTTCGACCTCAAAGGCAACCGCGAGCAGGGCAAAAAGTTCATTGAAACCCTCAAGGTCTTCAGCCACCTCGCCAATGTGGGCGACTGCCGGAGCCTGGTCATCCACCCCGCCAGCACCACCCATTTCCGCATGGGCGACGAGGCATTGGCAGCCGGCGGCATCACGCAGGGCACCATCCGCCTGTCCATCGGGCTGGAAGATGCAGACGACCTGATAGACGACCTCAAGCGCGCGCTCAAGGCCGCCGAGAAAGCAGGAGCCTGACCATGCAACTCACCGTCAACGGCGCCAACGCCTACTGCTACACCGGCGGCAAACCCTTCGATGCCGCCAAGCCCACGGTGGTCTTCATCCACGGTGTGCTCAACGACCACAGCGTCTGGATATTGCAAAGCCGCTACCTCGCCCACCACGGCTACAACGTGCTGGCCGTGGACCTGCCCGGCCACTGCCGCAGCGGCGGCGAGGCGCCGGAAACCGTGGAGCAAGCCGCCGCTTTCATCGTGGCGCTGCTGGATGCGGCGGGCATAGAGAAAGCGGCCTTGGTAGGCCACAGCTGGGGTTCACTCATTGCGCTGGAAGCCGCAGCCCGCCTCAAAGACCGCGCCACGCACCTGGTGCTGGTGGGCTCGGCCTACCCCATGAAAGTGTCTCCCGCCCTGCTGGAAACTTCGCTCCAGGAGCC
This sequence comes from Rhodoferax sp., assembly GCF_013297935.1. Taxonomy (GTDB): domain Bacteria; phylum Pseudomonadota; class Gammaproteobacteria; order Burkholderiales; family Burkholderiaceae_C; genus Allorhodoferax. The sequence continues at coordinate 291,779 of NZ_JAAFIX010000002.1, forward strand.
CATGAAGGCGCTCACCATGATCAACGTGTTTTCGCGCAGCACGCTGGCAGCGCCCCCCTCGGCACTGGGCCCGGGCACCTGGGTCTATGGCGCGAGCATGGCACTGGGCCGCCGGGTCTTGGCCAGCAACACGGCGGTGAACGTGTTCCACCGCGGCTTCAAGGCGTGCGACAGCTACGCAGGTGGCGAGGCGGCCATGGCGCAGGTGCAGTGCCCGGTGCTGTTTGTGCTGGGCGATCAGGACCAGATGACCTCGCCCAAAGCCGCGCAAACGCTGGTGCAGGCAGCCAAGGCCGCAGGCGTGCGCGCCGAGACCGTGCGAATCGCGGTGGGTCACCACCAGATGACCGAGGCGCCAGAGGAAACCCTGTCGGCCCTGCGGCAGTTTTTGGCAAAACCCTAAGGAGCACCCATGCCCACCGAACCCTCCGTAGACCCCCGCAGTTTTCAGAGCTTTGCGGAGTTCTACCCGTTTTATTTGGGCGAGCACAGCAACACCACCTGCCGCCGCCTGCACTTCGTGGGCTCCACCCTGAGCTTGGTGTGCCTAGGCATGTTGATTGCCACGGGCAAGCCTCAGTACTTTGTCTACGCGCTGCTGTGCGGCTACGGCTTTGCGTGGCTGGGCCACTTCGGGTTCGAGAAAAACAAGCCCGCCAGCTTCAAGCGCCCGCTCTACAGCCTGATGGGCGACTGGCGTATGTATGCGGATATCTGGATGGGGAAGATTAGGTTCTGAACCGGACTTGACCCGGGCATGCGAGAGCTGTTTGCTATTATTTCAGTAGCTGCTTGCGCATACTCCGGGAGGGCTAGCAGTCTTTTTTTGTGAAAATTATCAGAACTTTTGGGCTGCTTACAATCGAACAACGTGCTCTCTAACCGGCGCGCGCCGAAGGTGGCGCGTCCGCGTTGCCTAGGGGAAGGTAGGCGGCTTACGGCGCAATAGGCACATGAATGCTTCCCCGTGGAAGATAGACAAAGCCGCTTCCGATCCGAACAAAGGCTTCCTCGTAATCGAGTTGGATCACAACATTCCGCGCCGGGCACTCGGGACCGGCCTTAACCTTCGCTTCGCGCTGGGGTGTCTTGAGCAGCGTGACAACCCCGAGGCCTGCCTTTTCGCCTTCGAAGCACTGGATAAAGAACTGCTGACCGCCTTGTCCGATGGTCACGACAAGGTTGATCTTGTTCTTCATTGATGCCGTGTAGCCCGACATCTCTGTGTTTTTCACGTTACTGAAGGTGCCTGAGAGAGGCGTATCCGACGCCCACAAGGACAGCGCAGGGAACCACAGAATGGCCACGGCGAGAGTCTTCGCATGCATAGTCACCTAACGTTGGCGCTGTCCGGCGCGCAACCCGTGCCGCGAAGCGGCAGCCTTTGGTTGCGTGTCCGCGCCGAGCAACCTGTTAACGGGCATGAGAACGATCATCGTAAGCACTCGTGGCTATTGGGAAAAGAAGCCAATTATTACTACGATGTTGCCTATAAGCCCAGCTCGCTTGGCGCTTTTCGCCGCTGACGTGCCGGTAGGCGTTAAGGGCACGCGACGCCAGGACCACACGTAAAACCAAAATGCGAGAGCGCCGCCGCCCGCGAAGACCCAACCTGTCTGGTAAAACGAAGCTGCGAATCCTGACACCGCCAGGAGCGCGCACGCACCAAGTACGGCCCCCCCCGACGCGGAACTTTGGACGAAAGATAGTGCGTCACAAGCATTGCAACGTACCGGAAATCCAGCGCTAGAGCCCCAAGCCGCAGCATGAGAAATTGACTTAGCGCCACACGATGGACAAGTTTGCATGTTGTGCTCGTTAACGTAATGTAGCCCGCAAAGCGCGGTTGATACACCCGGGCACTAACGATACATACTTTGGATAAATGGCTGAAAAGCCGCCCGCTGTCTTGATCACTGTATTTTTCATGTGCGTTGGAAAAGGTATAAAAAATATCGACAGACCCCGCACCTTGTAAGTCATGGAGTCAGCTATTGATTTCACGATTGTTGCGACTCGAAACCATCTTGAACATCCCCCAAACGGGTGTTTCTGAAGGTCGACTGCCGCCACCAAGCAGACATTGATCAATCAGCCGGAATCTCTAACTTCACACTGCCAATAGCCATAGATACAAGGCGAGTACCGCGAACGCACAAAACCACCCCGCTACTCTTTTTGTAGCGCCTCGCGCACAGTAGTCGTGCGCCAGCGGCCTAATTTCCATAAATTAGCAGTAAACGGCTCGGGGGCGAGCAGCAGGCGCTGCATCAGGGGTTCCAGCACGGTGTGGTCGAGGTCGGCCATGAGCACATAGCGGGCCTGGCCATCGCGGGCGCCCTCTTCCTGCAGTTGACCGACCCAGTCCAGCTCTTGCAGGGCTTGCAGGACTGGCTCCAACCTTTGCGAGTCCACCTGCAGCGCCAGCCGCATGTGCGACAGCGTGAGGCCTCGGGCATCGCTGGTCTTGGCGGCGTCCAGCATGTGCAGCACCTCCAGCCCCAGCTGGAACTGCCAGCCGTGGCCCAGCTTGCGGCGCGGCACCCCGGCCAGCAGACTGGGCAGATAGGCGGTGAGCGCCGCCCCCAGCAGCACAATGACCCAAGCCACATAGATCCAGATCAGCAAAATCGGCACGGTGGCAAACGCGCCGTACACCACCGAATACGTGGGCACCTTGGCCAGGTACATGGCCAGCCCCTTGCGGGCCAGCTCCATGCCGGCCGAGACAAACAAGCCGCCCATCCAGGCATGGCCCCAGCGCACGTAGGTGTTGGGCACGTAGTGAAACATGGCCGCGGTACCGGCAGCCAACAGCACAAACTGCAAGCTGTCCAGCAACAATGCCACCCCGCCCGGCAAGCCGCCCACCACGCCTTTGGATGCGGTAATGGCATACGACGTGATCGTCAAGCTCGCCCCCAGCAGCAAGGGGCCCAAGGTCACCGCGGCCCAATAAATGAGCACGCGCTGGCCGAACGGGCGGCGCTTCTTCACCCGCCAGATGCTGTTGAGCGTGCGGTCAATCGTAAAAATCAAGGCCAGTGCGGTGCCCAGCAAAATAGTCAGGCCGGCCACGCCGAGGCGGCTGGCCTTGCCGGCAAACTGGTTCAGGTAGCCCAGCACCTGGCGGGCAATGCTGTCGGGCACCAGGCTCTCAATGAGCCACTTTTGCAGCACGTCCTGAAACTTGGCAAACATGGGGAAGGCGGTAAACACCGCCAGCGCCACGGTAATAAAAGGCACCAATGCAATGGTGGTGGTGAAGGTCAGGCTGCTGGCGGTGAGGCCCAGGCGGTCTTCCCGGAAACGCTCGCGCAGCATGATGGCGGCGTCGCGCCAGGGGATGCTGGCTATGTCTTTTAACCAAGACGTGAACAGGGGTTTGGCTTGCATGGCCCGCATCATGCCACTGCCCGGTGGCTCGCCTGTAACCGGGTGTGTGGTGAGGCGGTGCCTAGCGGTCCACCATGACCGGGCGAGCCTTCCAGCGCTGGATACTGGCGCGCAATATGTCATCGAGCACACCGGCTTTTTTGAGCTGGGCCAACCGGGCGTCGATTTGCTCCAACTTGTCGGCGCATTTGCCGTGGCGGGTCAGGGCCAGGTAGTTGGGCGTGTCGACCAGAAAGGGCTCCTGGGCCACAAAAAGTATGTCGTCACCGCGCTTCCAGAGCAAAGCCATGCCGGTGTAGTAGCCGGTAATGAAATACTCCGCCCGCCCCAGCTGAATGAGCGAGAAGCTGGCCTCGGCACGGCTCATCTCCTGCACCTGCAGTTTGTCTTGAATGAACTCATCGAGCCCGCCACCGAAGACGTTGCCCCGCGCCATGGTGCCGCGCAGGCCGACCAGGTCGGTGCGGTCTTTGTAGAGCAAAGGCAGGCTGCGCAAGGTAAAGGCAGCCACCGGGTTCTGCAGCGCCACAGTTTTGGGGTAGAGCAAAAAAGCTTCCCGCTCGGGCGTTTTCTTCAAGGTGGCGACCATGTCCACCTCGCCACGCTCGGCCAGTGCCATCACCCTCGGAAACGGCCCGGGGCTGCGGATTTCGAAGTCGATCTTCAGGTCGGTGAGCACGCGCTTGGCGATTTCAATGCTGGCGCCCTGAAGGGTGTCGCCATCAAACCAGTGCAGGGGCGGGTAGGCCGGGTCGGCAGCCACCACCATGCGGGTGCATTGGGCGTGGGCGCACGCACCGAGGGCCAGCCCCCAGGCCAGCGCCGCTACACGAATGCATTTCACACACCCCATGGGCTCTCCTCCCGCCTGCACAACAAGCTGACTGTACCGGAAACCGCCAGCGGGGGTGTGGCAAGAGGGCTTCCCGCCATAAGCCCTAGAACAAGCCCACTAATCCGGAGTGGCGCCGCTATTTGGCTTAAGCTACGCGGCTCCCTACGAACCGGTGCGCCCCTGTGACTGCTGCTACCCCTGCCCCCTATGTTGTTGCTGCCCGCTGGGCGGCTGTTGCCAGCCTGATCGGGCTGATTGTGCTGGGCCTGGCCTGGGAGCTGTGGCTGGCCCCTACCGGCCGGGGCACGCTGGCCCTGAAAGTGCTGCCCCTGTGCATTCCACTGGCCGGTTTGCTCAAAAGCCGCATGTACACCTACCGCTGGCTCAGCCTGATGGTGTGGCTGTATTTCACCGAAGGCGTGGTCCGCGCCTGGAGCGACAAGCCGCCAAGCAACTGGCTGGCCTTGATCGAGGTGGCACTGTGCATCGTGCTGTTTGTGGCCTGCACCTTCCACATTCGCTTGCGGCTCAAGGCGGGCAAAGCCCTGCAAACCGCTGCTGACAACACCACGACTCCACCTGCCCCATGACTGCCACAGACACTTTGGGCGGCACCCTGCGCGCTACCCTGCGCACCCTGGTGGGCGACGCCCATGTACTCACCGAAGGCGACCTCACCGCCTATGAGCAAGACTGGCGCAAACGCGAGCGCGGCCGCGCCTTGGCCGTGGTGCGCCCCGGCAGCACCGACGAAGTAGCCGCCGTGGTGAAAGCCTGCGCCGCAGCCGGGGTGAGCCTGGTACCGCAGGGCGGCAACACCGGCATGGTGGTGGGCTCCATTCCCGACGCGTCAGGCACCCAGGTGCTGCTGAGCCTGCAGCGGCTGAACCGCATCCGCGCCATTGACGCGGCCAACCTCACCGTGACTGTGGAAGCCGGCTGCGTGTTGCAGACCCTGCAAGAGGCGTGTGAAAAAGAAGGCTTTTTGTTCCCCCTGAGCCTGGCCGCCGAGGGCAGCTGCACCATTGGCGGCAACCTGGCCACCAACGCGGGCGGCACGCAGGTGGTGCGCTACGGCAACACCCGCGAGCTGTGCCTGGGCCTGGAAGTGGTCACCGCGCAGGGCGAGGTGTGGAGCGGCCTGACCGGCCTGCGCAAAGACAACACCGGCTACGACCTGCGCCACCTGTTCATTGGCTCCGAGGGCACGCTGGGCGTGATCACCGCGGCCACGCTGCGCATGTACCCGCTGCCCGCCTCGCAGCTCACCGCCTTTGCCGCCGTGCCCTCGCTGGACGCGGCGGTGCAGCTGCTGGGCCTAGCCCACCAACACCTGAACGCGGGCCTGACCGGCTTTGAGGTGATGGGCGACTTTGCATTGGGCTTGGTGCGCAAGCACTTTCCGCAGCAGAACGTGCCGTTTGGTGGAGTGTCGCCTTACTGCGTGGTGTTGGAGAACTCCGACCACGAGTCGGAGAGCCATGCCCGCGCGCAATTCGAGCGCCTGCTGGAAGCTGCCTTAGAGCAAGGCTGCGTGCTCGACGCTGTGGTGGCCGAGAACATTGCCCAGGCCCGCGCGCTGTGGCATATCCGCGAGAGCATTCCGCTGGCGCAGGCGCAAGAGGGCCTGAACATCAAGCACGACATCTCCATTGCCGTGTCGCGCATTCCGGCCTTTGTGACGGAGACCGATGCGCTGCTGGAGCAGCATTTCCCCGGCGCGCGGCTGGTCAACTACGGCCACTTGGGTGACGGCAACCTGCACTACAACGTGCAGGCCCCGGACGGTGCCGATGCCGAAGCCTTTTTGCGCGACCAAGAGGGCCCGATCAACGCGCTGGTGTACGAGGTGGTGGACCGGTACAACGGATCCATCTCCGCGGAGCATGGCATCGGCAGCTTGAAGCGCGAGAAGCTGGCGCACCACAAATCGCCCGTGGCACTGAACGCCATGCGCGCCATCAAGGGTGCGCTGGACCCGCACAACCTGCTCAACCCCGGCCGGGTGCTATCAATAGAGTAGCTGCTCGCGCATATTCTTCGAGGGCTAGAGCACTATTTGGCACTTAAACCTCCCTCGCTACCACCCACCCGCGTTCAGGAGCCCACCGTGGCGCACCTCATTCTTCTGGGCATTGTGTATGTGTCCTTTATCAGCCTGGGCCTGCCGGACGGCATTCTGGGCGTGGCCTGGCCGGCCATCCGGGCCGACATGGGCCAGCCGCTGGCGGCGGTGGGTGCTATCACCATCACCATGACCATTTGCTCGGCCACCGCGAGCTACTTCGCCGGGGCTATTGCCAAGCGCATGGGCACCGGCGCGGTGGTGGCGGCCAGTTGCTTGATGACAGCGCTGGCCTTGCTCGGCTTCTCGGTGGCACCCTCCTTCGGTTGGCTGGTCGCGCTGGCGGTGCCGCTGGGCTTGGGTGCCGGCGCGGTAGACGCCAGCCTGAACCACTTTGTGGCGGCGCATTACTCCTCGCGCCATATGAACTGGCTGCACGGTTTCTGGGGTGTGGGCGCCACCACTGGCCCGCTGATCATGGGCCTGGCGCTGGCCAGCAGCGGCGGCTGGGCACTGGGGGTGCGCAGCATCGGGCTGATGCAGCTGGCCTTGGCCGTGGTGCTGTTTGCCACGCTGGCCCTCTGGGCCAAAGAACACTCCAAACCGCCTGCCGGGGAAAGTGCCCACGGTGCTGCCGCCTTCAAGCCGGTGCGCCCGCTGGCCACCTGGCTGGCGCCTACGCTGTTTTTGTTGTACGTGGCCGCCGAAATGGGCACCGGCCTGTGGGCTGCCAGCATTCTGGTCAGTGACCGGGGCCTGCCACAGGCTCAGGCGGGCGTTTGGGTGTCGGTGTACTTTGGGTCTATCACTGCGGGGCGCTTTGCCGTGGGCCTGGTGGCCGACCGGCTGGGCAACCGGCGCTTGGTGCGCCTGGGTATTGCCGTGGCAGCGCTGGGCGCTTTGGTGTTTGCCCTGCCGGGCGTGTTCGGCAGCGCGGCCAGCTTCGGGCTGGTGCTGATGGGCCTGGGCTGCGCGCCGGTGTTTCCGTCGCTCATGCACGAAACAGCGCGCCGCTTTCCTGAGGATGTAGCGCGCACCGTGATCGGGCGGCAAATGAGCTTTGCCTATGCCGGTGGCTCGGTCATTCCGGCGGCCTTCGGGCTGCTGGCTACCTGGGTAGGGCTGGGCGCAGTCATGCCGGTGGTGGTGGTGCTCTTGCTAGCGCTACTGGCCGCGGCCGCAGCGCTGGACCGCATCACCTGACGCGGCCCACGCCTCTCAGGTGCGGGCCAGTTTGCGCGCGAGCTGCTCCAGGCGGGCTTGGTAGGCCACGGCATCAAACGGGCGGCGGGTGCTGCCGCTGTCTGCCGCCGCTTGCGCCACGCGCAAAGACACTGCTTGCAGCAAACGCTTGTCGAGCAGCGTGGGCAGGAGCTTGTCTTTGCCGAAGGCGCTGTCATCACGGGCCAGATCGGCCAGCGCCCAGACGGCGGCTTGCTTCATGGCTTCGTTGATCTGGGGGGCGCCCACGTCCAGCGCCGCGCGGAACAGATAGGGAAAGCACAGCGCGTTGTTCACCTGGTTGGGGTAATCCGAGCGCCCGGTGGCAGTGATGGCATCGGCCGCAGCCGCCATCACCAGCTCAGGGCGGATTTCAGGCTCGGGATTGGCCAGCGCAAACACCACCGGCTTAGCGGCCATGCTGCGCACCATGTCCTGGCTGACCACGCCGGGGCCCGAGAGGCCCAAGAACACGTCGGCACCGGCCAGCGCATCGGCCAGGGTGCGAGCGGCGGTGTCGCGGGCCCAAGCGGCTTTTTCGCCGTCGTCGCCCTTGGCACCACGGCCCATGTAAATCACGCCCTTGGAGTCACACACGGTGATGTTGGATTTTTGCGCGCCCAAGCTAACCAGCAGCTCCAGGCAGGCGTTGGCGGCCGCACCGGCGCCGTTGCACACCAGCGTGGCGGTTTCCAGCGCCTTGCCCTGCAAGCGCAGGGCGTTAATCAGCCCTGCGGCCACCACGATGGCGGTGCCGTGCTGGTCGTCATGGAACACGGGAATCGACAAACGGGCGCGCAGCGCGCGCTCGATTTCAAAGCACTCGGGCGCCTTGATGTCTTCGAGGTTGATGCCGCCGAAGGTGGGGTGCAGGCTGGCAATGGTGTCGATGAGCTTTTTGGGGTCGGTCTCGTCAATCTCAATGTCAAACGCATCAATGCCGGCAAAGCGCTTGAACAGCACCGCCTTACCTTCCATCACCGGCTTGCCCGCCAGCGCACCAATATTGCCCAGCCCCAGCACCGCGGTGCCGTTGGTGATGACGGCCACCAGGTTGCCCTTGGCGGTGTACTGATAAGCCAGCTCGGGGTCGCGCTCGATCTCCAGGCAGGGCACGGCCACACCGGGCGAGTAGGCCAGCGACAGGTCGTCCTGGCTGCCTACGGGCTTGGTGACGTGGATTTCGATCTTGCCGCCGATGTCGTCCGAATCCCGGGCGCGGTGGTAGGCCAGAGCGGCCTCGTGCAAATTAAACGCACCGTCCGCCGCCAGGCGTTGTTGCTGTTGCTCGGAGCCCGCTGCGGAAGGGGCGGCCATCTGGGTTTCGGTGGAGGACATGCAAGCAGCGCTCGGGGCGCGGTAGAAGTAGGCCGTGAGAGGCGGAGCGGCAGATTCTGCGCGTGTTGCCCGCCACCGGCTAGCAAAACCTGCGCAAATTCCATGCGGAAATGTCTTGGGCATATGCAGCACACGCATACCCGCCCCGCCCTACAATTTCGGCCATGACCAGCCCTACTCCCCAGCGCCCCGTGCGCAGCCAGTACGAAGATTTCATGCGCCATGTGCACACCACCGGCGTGTTCAAGGCGGACCGCACCGGCACCGGCACGAAAAGCGTGTTCGGCTACCAGATGCGCTTTGACCTCAACGAAGGTTTCCCGCTGGTCACCAGCAAAAAGGTGCACCTGCGCAGCATCATCCAGGAGCTGCTGTGGTTCCTGACCGGCTCTGCCAACAACAACTGGCTCAAAGAGCGCGGTGTCACCATCTGGGACGAATGGGCCAACCCCGAAACCGGCGACCTGGGCCCGGTCTACGGCGTGCAGTGGCGCAGCTGGCCCACACCGGACGGCGGTCACATTGACCAGATTGCCGATGTCATCAAAACCCTCAAGACCAACCCCGACAGCCGCCGCATCATCGTGAGCGCCTGGAACGTGGCCGAGCTCTCCAAGATGGCGCTCATGCCTTGCCACGCGTTCTTCCAGTTCTATGTGGCCCCGCCCGAAACCGAGGGCGGGCGCGGCAAACTGAGCTGCCAGCTCTACCAGCGCAGTGCCGACATCTTTTTGGGCGTGCCTTTCAACATCGCCAGCTACGCCCTGCTCACCCATATGGTGGCCCAGCAGTGCGACCTGGACGTGGGCGACTTCATCTGGACCGGTGGCGACTGCCACATCTACAGCAACCACACCGAGCAGGTGGAGCTGCAGCTGAGCCGCGCGCCCATGGCCTACCCCACCCTGCACATCAAGCGCAAGCCCGAGAGCATTTTCGATTACCAGTTTGAAGACTTTGAGGTGCAGGGCTACGAGTGCCACCCCGCTATCAAGGCACCGGTGGCGGTGTGATGGCAGGCACAATGAGCACGATCACCCCACGCCCCCGCCTCCACCTGATTTACGCCCGCGCCGCCAACGGCGTGATCGGCGTCAATGGCACCCTGCCCTGGCACCTGCCCGAAGACTTGGCCCACTTCAAGCGGACCACGCTGGGCTGCCCGGTCATCATGGGCCGCAAGACCTGGGACTCGCTGCCCCCCAAATTCCGCCCCCTGCCCGGCCGCGCCAATATCGTGGTGACCCGGCAGACAGATTGGAACGAAAATGGCGCTCAGCCCGCAGCTGATCTGCGCGAGGCGCTACAACTTTGTGAGCAGGCTGCCGACGTGTGGGTGATTGGCGGCGCCCAGCTCTACACCCTGGCCGAGCCACTGGCCACCACCGCCGTGGTGACCGACATTGAAAAAGACTTTGAAGGCGACGCCTACGCGCCCACCCTGGGCGCAGCGTGGCACGAGACAGCCCGCGAGCGCCATGTAGCCGCCAGTGGGCTGCCCTTCAGCTTTGTGACCTACACCCGTACTGCACCATGAAACTCGCTACCTGGAACGTCAACTCGTTGGGCGTGCGCCTCCCCCAAGTCTTGGACTGGCTGGCCGCCAATCCTGTCGATGTGCTGGCCCTGCAAGAGCTCAAGCTCACCGACGACAAATTCCCCGCCGATGCGTTTGAAGCCATCGGCTACCACGCACAATGGTTCGGCCAGAAGACCTACAACGGCGTGGCCTTGCTCTCGCGCACACCCGCCAGCGATGTCATTAAAAACATTCCCGGCTTCGAAGACGACATGTCCCGCGTGATCACCGGCACCGTGGACGGAGTCCGCGTCATTGGCGCCTACTTTCCCAACGGGCAGGAGCCCGGCAGCGACAAGTTTGAGTACAAGATGGAGTGGCTCACCGCCCTGCGCCGCTGGGTGAAAGACGAGCTGGCAGCCCACCCGAACCTGGTGCTCATGGGCGACTACAACATCACCTTTGATGACGACGATGTCTGGGACCCGGAGGGGTTGTTCGAATCCATTCACTGCACGGAGGAAGAGCGCTACCACCTGCGCGCCCTCATCGCGCTGGGCCTGACCGACAGCCACCGCCTGTTCCCCCACCCGCCCAAAACCTTCAGCTGGTGGGACTACCGTGACGCGGGCTTTCGCCGCAACCGCGGGCTGCGCATTGACCACATTCTGGTGAGCAACGCGCTCAAGCCCCGGGTCACCGCTTGCGAAGTCGACAAGACCCCGCGCAAGAACGAGCGCCCGAGCGACCACGCGCCGGTAGTGGTGGACATCAGCGCTGCCGGCTAAGCAAACTGCGCCCATAAAAAAAGCCGGCACATGTGCCGGCTTTTTGCTATTAAATCAGGAGCTGCTTGCGCAATATTTACGTGGGCTAGCAGCACTTTTGACCTAAAATTACTCCAAACCCAGCTCCTGAATTTTGCGGGTGATGGTGTTGCGGCCGATACCCAGCTTTTGCGCAGCCTCGATGCGGCGGCCCTTGGTGTTGGCCAAGGCCGCCAGAATCAAGCGCGACTCAAACCTGCGGGTGAGCGTGTCCCACACTTCAGGCTGGCCAGAGCCCAACAAGGCCACGGCTTCTGTCTCCAGCTCGGCCTCCCAGCCCTCCAGCGGGCCGTGAGCCGCAGCGGCGCGCGCCAGCACATGCGACAGGTCTTCAGCTTCGTGCAAGGCCGGCACATGGGCATGCGGGTCCAGCGGCACATCTTTGAGCTGCGCCTCGGGGGCGGCGGTCAGCACCGGCTTCACCAGCAAGGGCTCGCCGGACTCGGCGCGGCCTTGACTCACCTCGGGTGGCAGGTCTTTGCGCTCAATCACCTGGGCCGGCGCCATGACAGTGAGCCAGTGGCAAATGTTTTCCAGCTGGCGCACGTTGCCGGGAAAGCCGAAGCCCTCCAGCCAACCCAGCGCGGAGTCAGAAATCCGCTTGGGCTCCACGCCCAATTGTTTGGCGCTTTGCTGCAGGAAGTGGCGTGTCAACATCGACACGTCTTCCTTGCGCTCGCGCAGCGCAGGCAGGCGCAATCGGATCACGTTGAGGCGGTGGAACAAGTCTTCGCGGAACACACCGTCTTTGACGCGCTGCTCCAAGTTCTGGTGAGTAGCCGCAATCACGCGCACGTTCGATTTGACGGCGCTGTGGCCGCCCACGCGGTAAAAATGCCCGTCGCTCAAAACGCGTAGCAGGCGGGTCTGCAGCTCAAACGGCATGTCGCCGATTTCGTCCAGAAACAGCGTGCCGCCATCGGCCTGCTCAAAGCGGCCACGGCGCATGGTTTGCGCGCCGGTGAAAGCACCGCGTTCATGGCCGAAGAGTTCGCTCTCTAACAAGTCTTTGGGAATGGCAGCGGTGTTGATGGCCACAAACGGACCATCGGCGCGCGGGGAATGCTTGTGCAGCGCACGGGCCACCAGCTCTTTGCCGGAGCCGGATTCGCCGGTGATCATGACCGTGACGTTGCTCTGGCTCAAGCGGCCGATGGCGCGGAACACGTCCTGCATGGCGGGCGCCTGGCCGAGCATTTCGGGGGACTCGGCCATGCGCTCTTCGGCGACTTCCTCACGCTGGCTTTCTTCCACAGCACGGCGGATCAACTCCACCGCTTTGGGCAGGTCAAACGGCTTGGGCAAATACTCAAACGCACCGCCTTGGAAGGCGCTGACCGCGCTGTCCAGGTCCGAAAACGCCGTCATGATGATGACGGGCAGGCCGGGGTGTTTGGCTTTGACTTTTTCGAGCAGGTCCAGGCCGGAGCCTCCGGGCATGCGGATATCGCTCACCAGGATTTGCGGGCCTTCGTCGTCTGCTGCGGTGCTCAGCGCAGTCAGGACATCGCGTGGATTGGAAAAGCTGCGTGTGGGCAAGTGCTCACGCAACAGCGCCTTCTCCAGCACGAAGCGGATGGACTGGTCATCATCTACGATCCAAATCGGCTTCATGTTGTGGGGCACCCTATGTTCTTTGTGTTTGTTACGGTAACGGAATCAAAATTTTGAAATCCGTGCGGCCCGGAACGCTATCGACTTCGATCATTCCGTGGTGTTGCTGGACAAAGGTTTGCGCCAATGTTAGCCCCAGGCCGGAGCCGCCTTCTCTGCCCGACACCAGCGGGTAAAAAATGCGGTCTCTGATCGAATCCGGTACGCCGGGTCCGTTGTCAATGACATGCAATTCCAATGCCAACCGATAACGCTGTTTACCAAAGGTGATTTGGCGAGTCACGCGGGTCTTGAATGTCACACAACCGTCACCCGCGGCAATTCGCTCAGCCAAGGCTTGGCAGGCATTGTGGGCAATGTTCAGCACGGTTTGGATGAGCTGCTCGCGGTCCCCCCGGAACTCGGGGATCGAGGTGTCGTAGTCCCGCACCACGCGCAAGCCCTTGGGAAACTCGGCCAGAATGAGCGAGCGCACGCGCTCACACACCTCGTGGATATTGACATCGCCCACCAGATGCGGCCGCCGGTGCGGTGCCAGCAAGCGGTCCACCAGGCTTTGCAGGCGATCCGCCTCGTGGATGATGACCTGCGTGTACTCGGTGAGCTCGGGCGACTCCATCTCCATCTCTAGCAACTGCGCTGCACCCCGGATGCCTCCGAGCGGATTCTTGATTTCGTGCGCCAGGTTGCGAATGAGCTCTTTATTGGTCTGGGCCTGCTCGGCCAAGCGCTCCTCACGGTCCTGCCGGGTTTGCTGCTCTTGGGGCACCATTTCCACAATGATGTCGTTCGACGCTTCGGTGCGGGTCACGATCACATGGACCGGCATGGACTCCAGACCGGCACGTTTGAGCCAGGCGTCGTAGCGCAGTGCGGCAAAAGCGTTGTCGAGCGCGCCTTCCAAGGCGCTTTGGAGCTGCGCGGGCTCGGTAAACACTTCGGCGAAGTTGGAGCCGATGATGGTCCGGCGCGAGATGCCCAATGCGTCTTCCAACGCAGCATTAGAAAACTGTACCGAAGCGTCGGCCGTGACCACTGCCACGAGTGTGGCCAGCAGGTCGAATGAGTGGAATCGCTCCATGGGGCTTGTCCGCGGAAAAAATGAGTTACGAACCGGGCCCGTGGCACCGCCGGTGGCGGCACGCGCCGAGCCGGACTTTAAGGCTTGCTGCCGGAACCGGGCAAGCGACCGAGTTCGCGGCGTATACCAGCGATATCGCTTTCATTGCGGGCCAACGCCGCCTTGAGCTCGGCAACACGGTCCAGGTATTTTTGGTGGTTGCGGGTCTCGGGGCCCAGCTTCTCGGGCTCACCGTTGTTGTACTCTTTGGTGAGCTCAATCTGGCGGGCTTCCGCCTTTTTGAGCTCGGCCTCCAGAATCAGCCGGGCATCAGAGTCTTTGGAGCGCTGGTCAGCGTTGTCGATACGCGGCGCACTGCCACCGGAGGCCGCTGCCACTTTCACGCCGGGCGCTGGCGCTGCCGCCTTGGGCCCCTGAACCACGGTCACATTGCCGCCCGAAATCAGCTTGCAGGTTTTGGCCTGAGCGTCGGTGACGGTATTGGTGTATTCGTTACCGCAACGGTAGATTCGCTCCTGCGCCGAAGCTCCGAGCATCGTGCCGGCGGTCAACCAAAGAATCAGGAGTGTGGGTTTCATGCTGTGTCAGTGTCCGCGCTATCTTTTCGTGAGCGCTGTGATTCAGTATGCGCCAAAAAGTGCCCGAGAACAAAACCTCCGAGTATCCCCGAGGTTGGGGTGGCGATTTGTATCCAGGTGTTCCATGAAAAAAAGGACGGCTTGCGCCGTCCTTTTTTCGATCATCTCGGTGCTTTGCAGCGCCAGGATTACAGGGAGTAGTACATGTCGTATTCGACAGGGTGTACCGACATACGGTAACGGGTCACTTCTTGCATCTTCAAGTCGATATAGGCATCGATCATGGAGTCAGTGAACACGCCGCCCTTGGTCAGGAACGCGCGGTCTTTGTCCAAGTGCTCCAAGGCTTGATCCAAGCTGTGACACACGGTTGGGACCTTCGCATCTTCCTCGGGAGGCAGATGGTACAAGTCTTTGGTGGCTGCTTCGCCGGGATGGATCTTGTTTTCCACGCCGTCCAGACCCGCCATCAACAAGGCTGCGAAGCCGAGGTAAGGGTTCATCAATGGATCGGGGAAACGCGCTTCCACGCGACGGCCCTTGGGGTTCGCCACGAATGGAATACGGATCGAAGCGGAACGGTTCTTGGCAGAATATGCCAACTTGACCGGAGCTTCGAAGTGAGGAACCAAGCGCTTGTAGCTATTGGTGCCGGGGTTGGTGATGGCGTTCAAGGCACGTGCGTGCTTGATGATGCCGCCGATGTAGTACAGCGCGAAGTCAGACAGACCTGCATAGCCGTCGCCGGCAAACAGATTCTTGCCGTCTTTCCACACGGACTGGTGCACGTGCATGCCGGAACCGTTGTCACCGTGGTAAGGCTTGGGCATGAAAGTAGCAGTCTTGCCGTAAGCGTTGGCCACGTTGTGGACCACGTACTTTTGCAACATAGTCCAGTCAGCGCGCTCAACCAGTGTAGAGAAGCGTGTGCCGATTTCGTTTTGACCGGCGCCAGCCACTTCGTGGTGGAACACTTCGACCGGAATGCCCAAGGATTCGAGAATCAGGGACATTTCAGCGCGCATGTCTTGCGTGCTGTCGACGGGGGGCACTGGGAAGTAGCCGCCCTTGACGGTGGGACGGTGGCCGCGGTTGCCGCCTTCGAGCTTGGAACCGGTGTTCCAAGGAGCTTCGTACTCGTCGATTTCGTAGAAAGTGTTGTTGGGTTCTGTGGACCAACGCACGCCGTCGAACAAGAAGAACTCTGGCTCGGGACCGAAGTAAGCAGTGTCGCCCATGCCGGAGGCCTTCAGGTAGGCTTCAGCGCGCTTGGCGATAGAACGTGGATCGCGGTCGTAGGACTTGCCGTCAGCGGGCTCGACTACATCGCAGTTCATGATCAGGGTGGTTTCTTCGAAGAAAGGATCGATGTTGGCGGTGCCTGGATCGGGCATCAACAACATGTCGGAAGCTTCGATACCTTTCCAGCCAGCGATGGATGAACCGTCGAATGCGTGGCCGGAAGTGAACTTGTCTTCATCAAAGTGCGAAACAGGCACAGTCGTGTGCTGCTGCTTGCCACGGGTATCGGTGAAACGGAAGTCAACAAACTTGACTTCGTTTTCTTTCACCATCTTCATCACATCTGCGACGGTCTTGGCCATCAAATACTCCTGTTGCACGGTTGTAAAAAGATTTGCACTGCGGTTAATGCAGCTTTTGTGCCAAAGCACGCACCAAAGGCAATTCGGCAAACCGCGCTATTTTGCATCGTTAAAGCCCGGTTGCGAGCCCGAAACGCCGAAACTTACCCATCGCGGCGGACCGCAGGGGTCCATTTGCACCAACATAGTGCAAACTTAGGATTTGCACAAACTTGGTGCAAAACACCTAGCGCACCAATTCGGGGCCGAGTGGCATATTCATGGACCGCAGGCCCGCCAACAAGTCGGCATAGGCAGCCTCCAGAACCTGAGGGTCCCCTTTCACGCCCAATTCGATGTGGCGGCCGTATTCCGGATGGTCCACGCTCGGCAGACTGAATACCTTGACCGGATGGGCTTGCTCCAAGCGCTCCATCAAAGGCGTCAAGAGGGACTCCATGGCGCCGAACACGATCACCGATTGCTCGCGCCAAGCATCCCGCTGGAACCATGTCGTGCACTGCGTCTCCAGAACCCACTCCACCATCGGCCAGGCCATCACAGGGAAACCGGGCACAAAATGCACCCGACCTTGATCTACCCCGGGGTAGCTGAAACCCGGAATTTTGTTGTACGGGTTAGGAATGAGCGAGGCGCCGTCGGGGAACATTCCCATCTGCAAGCGGTGCAGGTTATCCGGCCGGTCCGGCTCGTACGGGAGGCCCTGCTCCCGGGCTACGTCTTGAATGCGCTCTTCAATTGCAGCACGGGCCGCCGCAGTGAGCACCAGAGGCTTGCCTGCGGCCAACGCAGCGCACTGGCGGGTGTGGTCATCCGGAGTGGCGCCTATGCCCCCGAATGAGAAAACGGTGTCGCCGGATGCCAGGGCTGCCACCAAGGCTGCGGTGATGCGCTGGGGGTCGTCGCCGACATAATGGGCATAGGCCAGCGCGATGCCCCGCGCACCCAATAGCTCGATGGTTTTAGCGAGGTGCTTATCGGCACGCTTACCGGACAGAATTTCATCGCCAATGATGATTGCGCCAAATTTCATAAGACCTCCACATCAACCACATCAAGCGACACCGGTGGCGCCATCACCACTGCAGTCGCCTCAGCACGCAAGTCCTGCAATGCCTTGAGACCGTAGTGGGTGAACCACAAGGACGAAAAGGCGAACAACAGCGTGTACAGCCAAATCGACACCGGCACCAACACCGGGGCGAGCGCCACCGCCACGAATCCGAAGGACCAGACCAAGCTAGGGGCGGCCCCCAGGTAGCCGGCGAACACCCCCATGGCCAGCAAAGGCCAGCGGTGCCGCTCGAAGATCACTTGGCGCTCCGCGCGGGTTGCGTAGTCTGACAGGGCATCAAACGCCATCACCCGGTAAGTCAACCAGCCCCAGATCAAAGGAGGAAGCACCAGAACCAAAGGGGGGATCAGCCACAGCGGCAGCGAGATGATGAGTGCCAGCAGCGCTGCCAGCGTCGAGACCAGCGCCCAGCCGACACTCAAAAGATAGGAACCGGAACCCTGCTTTTCGAGCTCAGGAAAGCGGCGCTTCCCCACCAGCCCGACCAGCATTGGCGCCATCAGAGTCGCCACGACCAACAGGCAGGCCACCACCACCACGGGCGTCAACACCAGAATCACCAGCAGGGGCACCAACACGGTTTTGAGTTTCCCCACCCCCATGGACTCCAGCCAGGCCCAGAGCATTTGGAGCCAATCCATGGATTCCAGCAAACGATGAACGGTGTCGAGCAGCGCATCAAGATAAAAATAGCCGAGCCCCGCTGTCACCCCCACCATCAGCACCAGCGGTAGAAACGACCACAGAATGACTTTGGGATGCAGGCAATATGCCACCGAACGCCAGAATGCATCGAGTACGGCATTCATGCCCTCACCCCTTGCTTTGCACGGCCACTATTTCTTCGGCGGTGAGCCAGCGCCAGCCCCCCGGCGGCAAATCAGCCGGAAGTGCCACGCCCCCGATACTGGAGCGGTGCAAGCCTTCGACCCGGTTGCTCACAGCCGCCAGCATGCGCTTGACCTGGTGGTATTTGCCTTCGGTGAGCGTCATCCGGAGGTGAAACTCACTCACCGCTTCACATGCGGCAGCCCTGACGGGCTTCGGATCGTCGTCCAAAACCACCCCGCTGAGCAGCTTGCTCACCTGCTTTTCATCCAGCGGGTGCTTGACGGTGACTTCATAGACCTTGGGCACATGGTGCTTGGGCGAGCTCATGCGGTGGATGAATTTGCCGTCATCGGTCAACAACAGCATGCCGGTGGTGTCCTGGTCAAGTCGCCCGACAGCCTGCACGCCCTGCACCGCCGCTTTTTGGGGCCGCAGTCGCAGCGGGCTGGGCAGCAAGGTGTAGATGCTCGGATAGGTCGAGGGTTTCTGCGAGCACTCGGTACCTGCCGGCTTGTGCAGCATCAGGTAGGCGCGCTCCGCGTAGGGCCAATCGACACCCTGCACCCGGAACTGCAGCCCTTCCGCTACAAATTCCATAGCTGACTGCGTAATGGTGACGGGGGCTAGACCTTGCTCGGGCCCATACACCTGGACCAAACCCTGCTGAATCATGCCGGCACACACACGGCGGGTCCCGAATCCCTGCGAATAGAGAATTTCCTGTAATTGCATAGTCGTAGTATCGCAGTGACATCCAGTAGACTGTGACGATTCGATTCCAACCGGGACCTGTGTCATGACAGATGATTTGGTTTTCAGTGATGAGCCAGAAACGGAACTAGCCCGCAGCCATTCTGGCGCGCGATGGCAGGTTCTGGTGGTTGACGACGAGCCAGCCGTTCATGAGGTCACTAAACTGGTCATGTCCGATTTCGAAATGGACTGGCGCGGCTTGGAATTTTCCCACTGCTACAGTGCCGCCGAGGCGCGATCATTTTTGGCGCAACGCCAGGACATCGCTCTGATCCTGCTGGATGTTGTGATGGAGTCGGAGCATGCCGGCCTTGAGCTCGCGAAATACATCCGGGAAGACCTAGGCAACCTCAACGTACGCATAGTCTTGCGCACAGGCCAGCCGGGCCAGGCTCCCGAGGAACAAGTCATTCGTGACTACGACATCAACGACTACAAAGAAAAGACCGACCTGACCCGGCGCAAGCTCATTACCGTGTTTTACGCGGGTCTAAGGGCCTACCGAGACCTGATGCGGCTGGAAAACGCGCGCAGGGGTCTGGTCAGGTCAATCGAGGCCATCAGCGAAGTGTGCGACTCGCACAATCTGCGCAGCTTTGCGTCCGCAGTACTGTCGCAGCTGAACTACCTTCTTGACTTGCAGGGCGAGGGCCTGTGTGCGAGTCGACTGTCGGCCTACACGGCCAATTCCGCCCACGGTAAGCTAAAAGTTCTTGCCGCCACCGACGCTTTTTCGCAGCTGATCTCCGAAGATAAGGTAGACAACCTGCCGGAAGCCGTCAGGAACGCCATATTGCAGTCCTTGGGCGAGAAGGTCAGCCGGCACGGAGAACGCTTCTACGCCGGTTACTTCAAAACCAAGGCAGGCAGCGAGAGTCTGATTTACATGGAGTTCCCGGAACCGATTTCAGATCAGTCCCGTGAGCTCCTTGAAATGTTTTCACGCAATGTTGCCAGCACCTATGACGGCCTGCTGTTGCGGGAAGAAACCCAAAACACCCAAAGTGACACGATTGCGGCCCTCGGAGGTGCGATTGAAGGCCGCGGGGGGGAAAGCGCACACCATGTGCAACGTGTGGGCGCATTGGCCGCTCTTTTGGCACGCGCAAGCGGCCACAGTGACAACGAAGTTGAAATGATTCGCCTAGCCTCAACCCTGCATGATGTGGGCAAGGCAGGCATACCGGACCAAATTTTGTCAAAACCCGGCCCACTGTCTGAAGACGAATGGACAGTGATGCGGACCCATGCAGTCTTAGGTCACCAACTGCTGGACCAGTCAGACTCCCGGCTGCATGCGTTGGGGGCACTTATTGCCCGCGAACACCATGAGCGCTGGGACGGCAGCGGCTACCCTGCCGGTCTAAAAGGAAGCGACATCAGCCTGGCCGGCCGCATCGCTGCCGTGGCAGACGTTTTAGATTCTTTGGTATCGGCCAGCCCCTATAAGCCGGCGTGGGAGCTGGCCAAGGCCTTGGATTACCTCTATCGAGAGGCAGGGAAACACTTCGACCCCGAGTTAGTTCAACGCCTGAAAGAAAATTTGCCCGAGGTGGAGCGGATCTACAAGGGGTAGGTGGGCCGGGCGTCAATAGTCTGACTCACCCACGCCCGGAGAAAATTCGTCCGTAGCATAAAAAGGGAAAGGCAGATAAACTTTCCCCCAAGACTAAGACCCCGTAGAGGGTCCTACTTTCAGGGCGTAGACATGTTTTTTTCATTTGCCGGCGGCCTCCTGCTCGGTCTCTTTGTGGCCTATTGGCGTCACCGTTATCTGAAAAGACAACGTCGCAGAATACCGTCCGTCTGGCCGCTTAAAGTCCGCGCCATGGTAAACAGCCGGGAGCGCAAGGTGTGGTTGTGGCTGACGAAAGTCATGTTCGACCAGCAGGTTCTCGTGAAACTACCGGTGACGCGCTTCACCATTCCGTCGGAACAAACTGAAGCCACCCATTGGTACAAACTTCTCAACGGTGTGTATTGCACCTTCACCGTGTGTGGCTTGGACGGTAAAGTCATTGGTTGTGTGGATGTGCCGGGCGCAACCGGACTGTCATTGGGCAACCAGACCTTGAAGCACACTCTGCTGGAACAATGTGGAGTGCGTTATTGGGTGGTCGACCCTGACAACCTGCCCCACCTGACCCAAATCCGCACGGCCTTTCTGGGTGAACATGCAGCCATGGCGGCCCCGGAGAAACCTCTAGACACGCGGTTTCAAAACGTGCGGGAGCACTTGCAGGCGGCAGTGACCCGCCGCCGCCAAAGCAAGTCGGCGGAAACCTCTGGTTTTACGCCACTGGCCAGTGGCGAGTTTCAGGAAAGCCGCCTTGCTTCAGGCTGGGAGCTGAACTCGTTTGTCAGCCCGCTGGATAGCCGGATGGACAAACTGCAATAAGCGGGTGGCCTACAGAGCGTTCAAATCGGCGCGCAGAGCCCGGGCTTTCTCCATCAAAGCGTCCTTAACGTCCGGCTGCATTTTTTCAAGCTGCCGGTAGGCCATGCCGATGCGCGGGTTGTGGGCGAGGCGACGGTGGTGCCGTTCATAAAACTCCCAATAGAGCGCATTAAACGGACACGCGCTGTCGCCGGTTTTTTGCCTTTTGTCGTAGCGACAGTCACGACAATGATCTCCCATCCGATCGAGATATGCGGCGCTTGATACGTAAGGCTTGGTGGCCAAACCTCCACCATCGGCAAATTGACTCATTCCGACGGTGTTGGGGAGCTCGACCCACTCAAACGCATCGATATAGATTCCCAAATACCACTGGTGCAGAGCATGCGGGTTGAGGCCAGCCAGCAGAGCGAAATTACCGATGACCATCAACCGCTGAATATGGTGCGCATGGGCCATGTCAAGTGATTGGGTAATAGCTGCCGACACGCACGCCATCCTGGTCTTCCCGGTCCAAAACCAATCAGGCAAATCCGCTTGGTGGTCGAAGAAATTATGGGATTCGTAGCCGGGCATGGTCGCCCAATACACACCGCGCACGTATTCGCGCCACCCCAATATCTGGCGGATATAGCCCTCCGCAGCCGGCAAGGGTGCATGCCCTTCTCGCCAAGCCCGGGCGACACGCTCAACCACCTCTTGGGGTGACAACATCTTGGTATTCAGCGCAAAAGAGAGCAGCGAGTGAAAGAGCCGCCGTGCTTTGCTGCTCAGTGCATCTTGAAAATCACCAAAGTACGGCAGAACGCCGGTCACAAAGGTCTCCAACTGAACCAGCGCCTCCCGACGACTCACCGGCCAATGAAAGTCTGCAGCGGACGGGTTCCCGAAGGTTTTAACCCCGGCCTGCAGAATCTGCTGCCAGAGTACCGAGTGGTCATGCAGAGGCCTGAAGTCTGCCGGCTCAGGGGGCACACCTTTCCAAGCCTTGCGGTTCTCGCTGTCGAAATTCCATTGGCCGCCCTCGGGCTCCAGCTTGGCATCGAGCAATACCGCATGGCGTTTGCGCATCTGGCGGTAAAACGTTTCCATCAACCACCGTACGCCGGGCTTGAACATGCTTTGCGCCTGGTGGCGCCCGGTGTAAAAGTGCTCGCTCGACACCATGCGCCCGGCATAGTTGCCAGACGCCTCGGCGTGAACCATGTGCGCTTTGAGCAGCTCATCCAGTCGAAACTCGTCCGGCTCCTGGTACTCCAGCACAGATGCACCGGTGTCCAGCATGATCCGGTCCAGAATCTCGCCCATGGGCAGATGACTCTCAGGCTGATCAATCCGCACATAGTGCACACGGTGCCCCTGCTCCACCAATGCAGCGGCAAAAGCGCGCATGGCGGCAAAAATAGCGATCACCTTTTGCGCATGATGACGGACATAGTCGGTTTCTTGCCGCACTTCCATCATCACATAAAGCACCCCCGGGTCGCCACTGGAAAACCAGCTGTGCGCAGGATTAAGCTGATCCCCCAACACGAGACGAACCGCGTGAGTCTTTAAGGTTTTTTCTGTCATGCCGCAGCACTCCATAAAGCCCGGTACACACCGTCCGGGTCATGTTCAGCCGTCTGCTTGGGCACATTGAATCGACGCCCGCCTCGGGGGTCGGTCCCTAGCCCGGCGATGTACAGCCAATTGCTTTGGTTGGAGTACACGTCATAGTCCAGCAGCTGCGATTCGAACCAAGCTGCTCCAGCCCGCCAATCGCCGCCCAGATCGTAGATCCAGAAACTCGCCAGAATTTGTCGCATGCGGTTGGAGCTGTACCCACTGAAAGCCAACTCCCGCATGCCCGCATCGACCAGTTCACAGCCTGTGCGGCCTTGCGTCCAATGCGCAAAGGCCCGCTGGTGTTTCTCTGGCTTCACCGGCGGGGAGGCATCGCCCAAGCCGCGCCCCCGGTAGAGAGCGCCACCATACTGCTGGTGTAAGCAACGAAAATACTCACGCCACAAAAGCTCAAACCAAAGCCAATAGCTGCCGTCGTTCTGGCCGTGGCGATCTTCATAGGACCGTAAAGCCAAAATAATCTCCCGGGCCGAGACAGCACCGACTGCCAACCAAGGAGACCATTTGCTGGAGTAGTCCATGCCCGTCAGCCCGTTGCGCGTTGCTTTGTATTGCGCCACCCGCCCGGACGCAAAGTAGGTATCCAAGTAACGGTGTGCTCCCGCATTCCCCGCCGTCACACTGGAGGCAACCCCCTCCTGCCAAAGAAAAGCGGAGCGCGGATCGAGTCCGGACTCCCCTGCCGGCGGAGTCGCCAAGCACTCCACGAAAAACGGCAAGTCCCCGGGCGCCACCGCGAAACCACGTGCTGCTGACGGCGCAGGCAAAGGTGGCGGCACCGGCACGCGAGCCCGCTCCACAGCATTACGGAATTGGCTGAAGACAGCTGGCAAAGCCTCGACCGCAAAAGGTAGGGATGAAGCATCAAACAGCCTACAGCCCCACCGCGCATGCACCTCCAAGCCGGCACCGCGCAGTGCAACCAGCTCAGCTTGTTCGTAGGGTGCGGCAATGTCCGAGCAATACACGGCACTGGCTCCCACGCGCCTCGCCAGGGACGGGATAACCTTTGGGGCAGCGCCGCGCAAAATCCAAAGCACCACACCCTGCCCGGACAGCTCTTGCTGGAGCGCTTGCACATTGGCGTGCCACCATTGGAGTCGCACGGCCCCCGGTTGCTCAGCGCCCCAGCGCTGCTCCATTGCGGCCATTGCAGGCTCAAATGCCAAGGCCACGATCGGCTGCCCGGTCGCACAGGCTTGAACCCAGGCCGGGTTGTCGCGGAGCCTCAAGTCATTGCGAAACCAGAAAATAATGGGCGTGGACACGCTGTCAGCCTGCATTTTGTTTGCCCCCGCTGCGACGACACCGCTCAGAGCAGTATTTCACCTCCGCCCAGACCTTCTCCCACTTTTTGCGCCATTGAAACGGCAGGCCGCAAGCAGCGCATGCCTTCGACGGCAGTTCACTTTTCTTACGCATCTTCATAGCAACTCCAATTGGGCAGGCGCCGCCATGCCGGGTGCCGCGCGGCTGCGTTTTCGCACCAGGTTCCGGGAGCCGTGCTGTTGGACGATGGCCGCTTTGGCGGCCTTGACGTCGGGTCGTGCGCGGAGCTGAAACAAGCGGGCTTTGGCCAGCCGGGTGGCTTGTTCCAAGTCCACCAGAGGAACGGGTAAATCTGCATCCTCACCGCCCACGCGCAAACCGCAACGCGCCTGCATGTCCGCGGGCATGCGCCATGGCTCGAACAACCAAGCATCAGGCACTTTGCGCATAGCCGGCAACCAGTGGCGCACGAACTGGCCCTCGGGGTCCTGGTCCTGCGCTTGCTTGATCGGGTTGTAAATGCGGGCCGTATTGATGCCGGTGGTGCCCGACTGCATCTGCATCTGGCTCCAGTGAATGCCGGGCTCGTAGTCCAGAAACTCTGTCGCCAGCCATTCGCCCACCGGCCGCCAATGCAACCACAAAGGGTAGGCGGCCACCGAAACCAGCATGGCCCGCATCCGGAAATTCAGCCACCCTGTCTGCCGCAGCATGGCCACACACGCATCGACCAGCGGCCAGCCGGTTCGCCCTGCCACCAAGGCCGCAAAATGCGCCGGGTTGTGCTCGCTTTCGCGCAGCCCGTCGTAGCCCCTGTGCATATTGGCAAACTCGATAGAGGGCTCGGATTCAAGCTTTTGAATGAAGTGGCAATGCCAATGCAAACGGCTACCGAATGCGGCCAATCCGGCCATTTGTTTGGCTTCCAGCGGCGGCGGCCCATTGCGTGCCAACTCCACACTCTGCCAGACCTCCCGCACACTCAGGCAGCCCCATGCGAGGTAAGGTGAAAGCCGGGAACATGCATCAACCGCCCGGAGTGGCGAAGAAATACCGCCACGGTATTGCCTGCTCCTACTTTGGATGAAACTGCGCAGAAGTTGCATACCGGCCACCCGACCGCCAAGCTGCCGAGCGGGCTTGTCGGCTTGCGCAAGGCCAAGGGCTTCAGCATCCGGCGGAGGTGGCTCTGCCCATGGCAATGCCACGGACTGGGCTCTGTAGCTGTCAGCTGTTTCGGCCTGAGGAGAGCCCATCTGCCTGTGCCAGTGCCGGCTCCACGCATCGCGATTCGCTCTGCCCCGCTGTACACCGAATTGCGGCAGCTCGTGCCATGCGAGTTGGTGGCGCCGGCACCACTGGGCTACCGCGCGATCCCGCTGGAAGCTGGCGTCATTGCCGGTTTCCTGGTGTGAATAGAGTGCAGTAAATGGAGCGGCTGCATACAGCCGGGCCAGAAAATCAGGCGCATCCTCAGTCACCACCTGCAACTGCAGCCCCACCGACCGGAGGCTTGTCCACAGGTCCCTGAGGGACTCGATCATGAATCGGTAGTGCTGGGTTGCGGCATCGGCTTGGCGCCACAACGCAGGCTCTATGCAGAACACACAGAGCACCGGGCCTGCAGCCACCGCCTGCGCCAGCGCAGCGTGATCGTGTATGCGGAGATCTCTCTTAAACCAAACGACGCTGTACGACATGAGCGTAAAAACCACGGCCCAGCAACATGGCTGGGCCGCAAGTATCGCGAATCACGCAGCGCTCTGCAGGTCGCCAGCACATGCCCCTGAAAACCGATCAGTGTTGCGTGATCTTCAGGCTGGACTGGATGTCGAGGTCGAACTGCTTCACAGCACTTTGTGTCAGCGCATCGGTGCTCCAAGCGACCAGACTGGCCGGTGGCAAAGTAACCGCAGCAGCGCCGACAGCCACCAATTGCCCCAGCACTTCCGGCGTCTTGATGCTGGCTGCCAATAGACGGGGGCCCGTGGCCTGCACCGCAACACAGGCCTCCATGAGAGCCCAGACGTTGCGCCCATCGTTGGCCAAGCGGCCGACATAGGGCGCCACATATTGCACCCCTTTGTGCTGTGCCCACAAAAGTTGCACTGCATTGGATAAACCGGTCAGCAGCACGTCTTGCTGCTCTGCACGCACGGCATCAATGCAAGCATCCCACTCAGGGGCGCAAGGCAGCTTGATGGTCAAGCCCACCTTGCGGGCCACGGCAGCAGGTTGCAGAGCTTTGAGCCACTCTCTGGCTTGCTCTGGTTGGCTATTCGGCAGCTGCACCATGAGCTCCGCGAGTCCGTGGTCTGCCACTGCAGATATCAACCCCAAGTAGGTATTGAGTGTGACAGGAAGTCCCGCCTGAAACACCAGACTAGGGTTGGTGGTCACACCTTGCACGGGGGGGCAACCCACCGGTAACGCCCACGACTCGGCACGGGCGGAGTCCAGGTAAATTTTTGCCATATGGTCTTTTCTCAAGGTACCGGCCACGCCGGCTTTCCCTCAGAGGATAACGCCCTTGCAAAACATGGCATTGCCGTAGGCGGTGACTTCGCCGCTTTGGACGATGACACTCGCGCCCTTGATCTTGTCGTAAAACGCAAAGCGCTCTACGGCTTCAACGCGGTCTGCCGGCAAGCCCTCATTGGCCAACAAAGCCACCACCGACGCCTGAGCCGGAGTCTGGTGACCTTGCGGGCTGTGACAGACTTGCATAAAGGCTGCCGGGCAGCTGACATCTTCCGCCAGTGGAAACACGGACAGCACGGCCCGGCTTACCCGTTCAAGGCTGTGGCCCGGCAGACGCACCAGCGCTTTGCCCTTGCCTAAGAAATCGGCCGTGAAATTGGCATCCACCACCGCGACCCATTCGCCATGCCCCATGGCGGACAAATACATCAGCAATTCGGGAGTCAACAGAGGGTCGAGACCTTTTAGCATGCGACCGCCTCCGAAGACTGCAGGGTTGCGGGATCAATCGCCCCGGTAATCAAGCCCACAATTTCTTCCGGGTTGGTTTCCTTGGTCAAACGGCTGCAGATGATGCGCCCCTGACGGAACACCCAGATGCGGTCCACCAGATCAAAAACTTGGCGCAAGTTGTGGCTGATGATGATCAGCGGGATACCCTGCTTCTTGAGTCCTTTGATGATTTGTTCCACGCGAGCTGTTTCGGCCACGCCTAATGCTGCGGTGGGCTCATCCAGAATAATGAGCTTTTTGGCAAAGCCGGCCGCTCTGGCAATAGCTACACACTGCCGCTGCCCACCGGACATGCCGCGCAGACTCTCCGACATATCTTGAATCTTGACGCCGGTGGTGGACAGCATCGAAGCGGACTGTTCCCGCATGGCTTTGTGGTTCAAGATGGACAAAGGCCCCAATGCCAGACGCGTAATTTCACGCCCGAGAAAAATGTTGGCAGGCACATCGAGGTCTTCCGCAAGGGCCAGCGTTTGGTACACGGTCTCAATGCCTTGGTCTCGGGCATCGAGCGGCGAGCCGAAATAAACGCTCTGACCATCGAGGGTGATATCACCGGAGTTGGGCTGCTCCACACCCGTGATCAAGCGGACAAAGGTGCTTTTGCCTGCACCGTTGTCTCCCACGATCGCAGCGTGTTCGCCGGGCAGCAAGCGGAAGTTGGCATCGGTCAGGGCCTTCACGCCACCGTAATGCTTGGTCAGACTCTTGATCTGCAGGACTGGTTGTTTGGATGTCATGGTGGACCTATTTCAGAAAACTGGACGTAAGCATGCCAGATTGCTCACGCAAATCGTATTAGTAAAACTACTAGATTTATTTAAATGAAACTCTGCTGTAATTCGATCCCAGCAAGCCATGGAATCCACCGAGGCTGCTAATTCAACCTATAACGGAGATAAACGAATGATCACCAAACGCATGTTGGGCCGCTTGGCCATCGCCATGGCCACCGCCGGCCTGATGTCTGCCGCAGCCGCAGAAACCACCATTGCCTACATCACCAACGGCAACACCAACGAAGGTTGGACGCTGATCAACGGTGGCGCAAAGAAAGCCGGTCAAAAAGCTGGCGTGAAGTTCATTGAATTGGCAGCAGAAAAAGGCGAACTCTCCAAGCAGTTGGCCATCGTGGAAGACATGATCACCCGCAAGGTGAACGCCATTGCCATCGCGCCGGTCGATAGCGCAGGCATTGCTCCAGCCATCAATAAGGCCTTGGCAGCAGGCATCAAGGTAGTTGCAGTGGACACCGGCATCTCCGGCGCCAAGATCACTTCTTACGTTGCAACTGACAACATCAAAGCCGCTATGGTTCAAGGCGACTGGACAGCCGAACAAGTGAAAGACGGCGACACCGTCATCTACATCACGGGCGACCTCGGCCAATCCACCGGTCAAGAGCGCAAGAAGGGCTTCCTGGATGGCTTGAACGCCAAGCGAAAGAACGTCAAAGTGGTGGAAGTCTCCACTACCTGGGATCAAACCATGGCACAAAACGGCGTGGAAACCGCCATGCGTGCCAACCCCGGCACCAAAGTCATTGCATGCGCTTGGGATGGCGGCGCACTGGGCGCTAAAGCCGCATTGATGGCCGCAGGCAAAAAGGCCGGCGACGTCAAGATTGCAGGTTTCGACGGCTCACCCGGCGGCCTGGACATGATGAAGCAAGGCTGGCAGAGCGCCAACGCCGCACAGATGCTGGCCAAGATCGGTCAAGTCGGCGTGGAAACCGCCATTGCTGCAGCCGAAGGCAAGAAGGTTGATGCCCGTATCGACACCGGCTCTTTCCTGGTGTTGCCCACCAACGTGGACCAGTTCGCCAAAGACTCCGGCGTAGTGCAGTTCATGAAGGTGAAGTAAGTCAACGTACCCGCCCGGTGGAGCTCCACCGGGCCCGGACGACCGCTGCAAGGTGGTCGTCATTTTTTATTTGAGGAATTGATTTCATGAAGTCCATCACCCGCCAAGAATGGTATGGAGCCCTAGTCGCCGTTTTGGTCCTGGGAGCCTTGCTGACCGTCGCATCGCCCTACTTTCTGACCACCGGCAATTTGTCCAACATTCTGGTGCAGGCCTCGGTCATCGCGCTGCTGGCAGGTGGCCAGACCTTTGTGATCCTGACCGGCGGCGTAGACCTCGCCGTAGGTGCGCTGACAGCGCTGGCGGGCGCTGTAGCCGGCCACATGATGATCAAACTGGGGGTCGATCCCTATATTTGTGTCGCCGCAGCGTTCGCCATTGGCGCAGCGGTGGGCCTGTTTAACGGCTACCTCGTCGCGTTTGTAGGCATTCCATCCTTCATCGTTACCTTGGGCGGCCTGACTTTGTGGCGTGGCTTGGCCTTTGAATCGACCGGTGGTTTTGACAACTCCGGCATGCCCGACCCCTTGCCATTCATCGGCTACGGCCAGTTCCTCGGTGTGCCGATGCCGATCTGGATCACCGGCCTCTTCTTTGTCATGATGGCGTTTATTTTGTCCAGTACCAAGCTGGGCCGCTATGTCTACGCCATGGGCTCCAACGAAATGGGTGCGCGTCAAGTCGGTATCAACATCCGCTGGTACAAGTTAGGTGTGTATGTTGTATCCGGTTTAAGCTGTGCGTTAGGTGCGCTGGTGCTGATGGCCCGCATGGACTCGTCCAGCGGAAAAATGGCCCAGATGTTTGAGTTGGACGCCATTGCTGCGGTCATCTTGGGCGGCACTTCCCTCTTCGGCGGGCGTGGAAGCATCTGGGGCAGCCTGTTGGGTGCAGTCCTGATCACCATGATCCGCAATGGCATGAACCTGATGGAAATCTCGCAGTTCAAGCAGATGATGGCTATCGGCGCGGTGGTCATTTTGGCTGTTTGGATTGATGTGATCCGTCGTCAACGACTTTTGAAAAAATGACCGCATCTATTTGGGTACTCGGCGAAGCATTGATGGACTGCCTGTCTCAGGCAGACGGAACCCTCAAGCCCTTCATGGGCGGCAGCCCCTACAACATGGCTCGCGCGGCTGCGCTGCGCGGGGCGAGTGTGGGCTATGTCAACCCCTTATCGAGTGACCGCTTCGGGCAGCAACTGGGCGCACAACTGCAGGCAGATGGCGTTCAGGTGCTTGCTTCGCCCAGCCGGCTACCGACTTCGCTGGCCGTCGTGCAAATCACCGATGGCCAACCGAGTTACGGTTTTTACCGGGAAGGTATCGCCGACCGGGACTACACCGTGGAATCGGTACTGACCACGCTCAAGGCGGCGACTCCCGGTGTGCTGCACACCGGATCTTTGCTCCTGGTGCCGCCGGAACACACCAAAGTGGTGGAGATTCTGAAAGGCGCCAAAGCGCTGGGTTGGACCATCAGTGTGGACGTGAACCTGCGCCCCAAGTTGGCCGCTGACTTGGCTGCTTATGTGGCCGCAGTCCGGGAAGTCGCGGTCCTGGCCGACTGGATCAAGGCCAGCGACGAAGACTTGGAGTTGCTGGGTGTGACCGCACCAAGTCGCGCCAAGGGGAAAGAAATAGCAGCTTTGTTCCGCGCCCAAGGAGCGAGCCGCATTGCTCTCACCTTCGGGGGTGATGGAGCGTGGCTAGAGGTGGATGGCGTAGCAGCCGAAGCCGATGTGCCACTGACCCGGGTGGTGGACACGGTGGGTGCCGGAGATACCTTCTGGGGAAATTGCCTGGGTGACTGGGTACTCAACACCGATGGGAAAGGCCGAGTGCAGCAAACGCTGAAAGAGGCCATGCAAGCCGCGGCGATCAATTGCGCCCGCGCAGGGTGTCAGCCGCCTCAATACGCTGAGGTCAGCGCACTGGTCTGACCCCTCCACACAAGGCCTGTTGATCAGGCCTTATTTTTTAGCTTGCCACGGGGCATAACCGCTGTGGTGACCGTGGCCCGCACAGGCTCACCACCCGTCATGGGTTTGGGCGGCGTGGAGTCTTTCTTGGGCTTTTTAGACTCTTTGTTTGATTTTTGTTGACCTTTGGCCATGGCGGAGAGTCCTTTAATGAGAGTGGTATGGTTCGGGGCAGTCTAACCGTCCCAAACTCACGCCGTGGCTTTTCTTTTTGACCGAATCGCAGCTGAAGCACAGCTGCTTTCCATACGCGCACAAGGCGCTGGCGGACAAAACGTCAACAAAGTATCGAGTGCCATACATCTGCGCTTTGATATCCATGCCTCGTCGCTCCCTGAGGCTGTCAAAGAACGCCTATTGCAAAGCGCGGACAACCGCATCAGCCGTGACGGCGTGTTGATCCTCAAAGCCCAGCAGCACCGGACGAGAGAACTCAACCGCCAAGACGCCTATGAGCGTTTACGCTCCATCCTGGAGGCGGCAGCCATCGAGCCGGTGCCTCGCAAAGCTACGCAGCCCAGCTATGCCTCGCGCCGACGTCGACGCGAATCCAAGTCCTTGCGAAGCGGCATCAAGCAATTGCGAAGCGGCCGGATCGATCTCTAGCAAGGATCTTGCATAGCGTAATTTGCTATCAAATATATAGCTATGCGCGCATATCGCATAAGGGCTAGAGCAATATTTCATCATGAAAGAAAAAGGCCACCAACTATCGCTAGTTAGCGGCCTTTGTCAGAGGGTATGGTGGAGCTGGGGGGATTTGAACCCCCGTCCACAAGCCTTATTCGAACAGTTCTACATGTGTAGCCGTCTGATTTAGATCTCACCCCTCACATCGCGCAGTGGCACGCTATGCAAGACGCCAGTAACCTATTGTCTCGACCCGCCCTAAGTCACCCAAGGCGAGTCCAGCCGAATGAAATTAGCCCACAGCCTGGACAGCTTGCGCCACCCTTGCCCAGCCTATCGGCTTGCTGTTGTGAGCCTCACGCGCAATTAAGCGGCGAGTGCGAAACGTTCGTCGTTTGCAGTTAGTTTGTTTGAATCTGTTTTACGAGCGCACTCAGCTCGACATGCCCTGCTGCGCGTCCGAACCCGTGTCGAAACCAGTGCAGCCCCTCAATCTCTATTTTAGGCGCTTGCCAGCAATTGCAAGAGTTGCGAGGGAGATTTAATTTCGATGTCTGCACCCCATTGCCCCGTGTCCGTCCGGGCACCCAAATATCCGTAGCCAGCGGCCACCGAATACATACCCGCCGCCCGTGCAGCCTGGATGTCACGCTCATCGTCACCCACGTAAATACAGTCCGCCGGCGTCAGTGCCAATCGCCTTGCGGCCTCGAGCAATGGTTCCGGATGGGGTTTCGCATGGGCTGTGGTGTCGCCGCTGATGACTACTGATGCTGTGGAGAACAAGGGCATTTGGGCTACCAATGGCTCAGTAAACCGTTTGGACTTGTTGGTCACTACGCCCCATAGGCAGCCACTTGCTTCAATTTGCGCGAGCATTTCCGCAACTTCATCGAATACATAGGTCCGATCCGTCATGTTGCGCTCGTAATTCTGGAAGAATTCCTCACGCATCACTGCAAACTCGGGCGATTCAGGCGTCATTCCGAAAGCAACTTGCAGCATCCCCCTTGCGCCCGCTCCAGCCATCGGCCGGTAGATGGCGTCGGGGAGCGATGCCAGGCCACGCTCGATCCGCATTTTGTCTGCCGCCGCACCTAAGTCCGGAGCACTGTCAATGAGCGTGCCATCCAAGTCAAACAAGACCGCTCTTATGGGTCCACGAGGCGTGCGCAAAGTCATTCAACAGGTCTCTGGGTCGCGAACAGGTAGTTCACTTGGGTGCTGTTATTGAGCGCATATTTCCCGGTGATCGGGTTGTAACCCAGCCCTTTGGTGGCGCGCAAATCCAAGCCTGCTAAACGGCAATAATGCGCCAGCTCGCTAGGTCGGATCATTTTGGCGTACTCGTGCGTCCCCTTTGGCAAAAGCTTGAGCACATACTCTGCTCCGACTATCGCCTGGATAAACGACATGGGGTTGCGGTTCAGCGTGGAAAAGAACACCCAGCCACCTGG
This sequence comes from Rhodoferax sp., assembly GCF_013297935.1. Classification (GTDB taxonomy): domain Bacteria; phylum Pseudomonadota; class Gammaproteobacteria; order Burkholderiales; family Burkholderiaceae_C; genus Allorhodoferax. Next base: position 324,737 of record NZ_JAAFIX010000002.1, read on the forward strand.
TTTCACCAAGCTGGCACAAGCTTTAACCACCGATGCAGGGTCGGGAACGTGCTCCAGCATTTCCATGCAGGTCACCACATCAAAAGTCGCAGGCGCCTCATCAGCCAGAGCCTCGGCGCTTACTTCACGGTAGGTCACGCGTGGGGTCTCAGCCTCCAAGGCATGAAGTTGGGCGACCCGCAGGGCCTTGGTAGAAAGATCAGCGCCCAAAACCTCGGCACCTTGGCGTGCTGCCGCATCCGCCAGAATTCCGCCACCACAACCGATGTCCACCATGCGCTTACCGGTCAAAGGGACAAAGCCTTGAATCCAGGCCAAGCGCAACGGATTGATTTGATGAAGAGGCTTGAACTCACTCTCCAAATCCCACCAGCGGTGAGCGAGCTCTGAAAACTTGGCCAGTTCGGCGGGATCAGCGTTGATAGTGGATGTCATGAGTGAATTATGTAGGGGCAAGAAAAAACCCGCCGGAGCGGGTTTTTTCACATCGTTCGGAGGAACAGATTACTTGGCGCGAGTGCCCACCACTTCGATTTCAACGCGGCGGTTCTTAGCACGGCCTTCTTTGGTCTTGTTGTCAGCAACAGGTTGCTTCTCGCCCTTGCCTTCAGTGTAGACACGGTTCTTTTCGATGCCCTTGGACACCAAGTAAGCCTTCACAGCTTCGGAACGTGCAACAGACAGCTTTTGGTTGTAGCCGTCTTCACCGGTGGCGTCAGTGTGACCCACAGCAATGATGACTTCCAGGTTGATAGCCTTGACCTTGGAAACCAGGTCGTCCAACTTTGCCTTGCCTTCAGCCTTCAGAACAGCCTTGTCGAAGTCAAAGAACGCGTCAGCGGCGTATGTCACTTTGCTAGCGGCAGCTGCTGGAGCAGGAGCTACAGGAGCCACAGCAACGGGAGCTGGAGCGGGAGCAGCAACAGGAGCGGGAGCAGCAACAGGAGCAGGAGCCATTGCCTTAGGAGCGGCAATTGCGCCGTCGCAACCGGCAGCTGCAGTAGCTGGGGTCCAGCTGGCATCACGCCAGCATTGGCCGTCAACGTTCTTCCAGACGTCGCCAGCAGCGCTGCGCCAGTTGTGGATTTCTTGAGCGCCAGCGGCAGTTGCCAACACGGTGGTAGCGATCAGGGCTGCTACTTTGTTCAATTGTTTCATGAGACCTTCCTTATTTAGGCTGAGACTGCAGCGAGCTGCGATTGATTTGTGACGCCCCAAGGCTGATGCACCAAAGACGTTCACATGATTGTGCCATAGCGGCGCGGAGGTGAATAACGCCATTGCCAACTAGTTCCGCTATTGGCGAAGCTTGCACATTGATGTTGCATTCGTGCTACACGCTGGCGGCCGTAGAATCCAAGGTTGTCCTCGACATTGATAGACAGACCTACCCATGACCCAGTTCGCCAAAGAAACCCTGCCCATCAGTCTTGAAGAGGAAATGCGCCGCAGTTACCTCGATTACGCGATGAGCGTAATCGTGGGCCGTGCATTGCCCGATGCGCGGGACGGCCTGAAGCCGGTTCACCGCCGGGTGCTCTATGCCATGCATGAGCTCAACAATGACTGGAATCGTGCCTACAAAAAGTCGGCACGTATCGTGGGCGACGTCATCGGCAAATACCACCCGCACGGGGATCAGTCGGTGTACGACACCATCGTCCGTATGGCGCAGGACTTCTCCATGCGGCACATGCTGGTAGACGGCCAGGGCAACTTCGGCTCCGTCGACGGCGATAGCGCTGCTGCGATGCGCTACACCGAAATCCGCTTGGCGAAAATCGCCCACGAATTGTTGGCCGATCTGGACAAAGAAACGGTCGACTTCGGCCCCAACTACGACGGCTCCGAAACAGAACCCTTGGTGATGCCTACCCGCATTCCCAACCTGCTGGTGAACGGCTCCGGCGGTATTGCGGTGGGCATGGCTACCAATATTCCGCCCCACAACCTGAACGAAGTGGTCGATGCTTGCCTGCATTTACTGAAGAACCCGCAAGCGACCATCGACGAGTTGATGGACATTATTCCGGCGCCAGACTTCCCGACCGCCGGCATCATCTATGGCATTCAGGGTGTGAAGGACGGTTACCGCACCGGCCGCGGCCGCGTGGTCATGCGCGCACGCTGCCATTTTGAAGACATCGACAAAGGCCAGCGTCAGGCCATCATCGTGGATGAGCTCCCCTACCAGGTCAACAAAAAGACCCTGCAAGAGCGCATGGCCGAACTGGTGCACGAGAAGAAGATTGAAGGTATCAGCCACATCCAGGACGAGTCTGACAAGTCAGGCATGCGCCTGGTCATCGAGCTCAAGCGCGGCGAAGTGCCTGAAGTGGTGTTGAACAACCTCTACAAGCAAACCCAGTTGCAAGACACCTTCGGCATCAACATGGTGGCGCTGGTGAACGGCCAGCCTAAGCTGTGCAACCTGAAGGACCTGATTGAAGTCTTCCTGGACCACCGCCGTGAAGTGGTGACCCGTCGCACAGTGTTCAACTTGCGCAAAGCCCGCGAGCGCGGCCACGTGCTGGAAGGCTTGGCGGTTGCTCTGGCCAACATCGACGACTTCATCCGCATTATCCGCGAGTCCCCCACACCGCCCGTGGCGAAGCTGGAACTGATGAACCGGCCGTGGGACAGCAAACTGGTCCGCGAGATGCTGACCCGCACCCGTGCCGATGGTGGCGTGGTGAATGCAGACGACTACCGCCCCGAAGGCCTGGAAAGAGAATTCGGCATGGGCAATGATGGCCTGTACCGCTTGTCTGAAACGCAAGCGCAGGAAATCCTGCAAATGCGCCTGCAGCGCCTGACCGGTCTGGAACAGGACAAGATCGTTGCCGAATACAAAGACGTGATGGCCGAGATCGAAGATCTGCTGGATATCCTGGCCAAACCCGCCCGCGTGGCCGTGATCATTGGTGAAGAGTTGGGCCATGTGAAACAGGAATTCGGCCAGACCAAAATCGGCGCTCGCCGCAGCTTGGTAGAGCACTCCTCGTTCGACCTGTCCACTGAAGACCTGATCACACCTACCGACATGGTGGTCACGATGAGCCACAGCGGCTACATCAAGAGCCAGCCCTTGCACGAATATCGCGCGCAGAAACGCGGTGGCCGTGGCAAACAAGCCACCGCCACCAAGGAAGACGATTGGGTCGACCAGCTGTTTGTGGCCAACACGCATGACTACATCCTGTGCTTCTCCAACCGCGGCCGCTTGTACTGGCTCAAGGTCTGGGAAGTGCCGCAAGGCTCGCGCGGCTCACGTGGCCGCCCTATCGTGAACATGTTCCCCCTGCAAGAAGGCGAAAAAATCACGGTGGTGCTGGCGCTCACCGGCGAGAAGCGCACCTTCCCGGCCGACCAATATGTGTTCATGTCCACCCGCATGGGCACGGTCAAGAAGACCGCACTCGACGAATTCAGCAACCCGCGCAAGGCCGGCATCATTGCCGTGGACTTGGACGAAGGCGACTTTTTGATCGGCGCCGCTTTGACCGACGGCAAACACGATGTCATGCTATTCAGCGACGGCGGCAAGGCCGTGCGCTTTGACGAAAACGATGTGCGCCCCATGGGCCGCAATGCGCGTGGTGTGCGCGGCATGATGCTCGACGAGACGCAGAGCGTGATCGCCATGTTGGTGGCCGAAGACGAGCAACAAAGCGTGTTGACTGCCACCGAGAACGGTTACGGCAAGCGCACCAACATCACCGAATACACCCGCCATGGCCGCGGTACCAAGGGGATGATTGCCATCCAGCAATCCGAGCGCAACGGCAAAGTGGTGGCGGCCACGCTGGTACATGCCGACGACGAAATCATGCTGATCACCGACAAGGGTGTGCTGGTGCGCACCCGGGTGAGCGAAATCCGTGAAATGGGCCGCGCCACGCAGGGCGTGACCCTGATCGGACTGGACGAAGGCTCCAAGCTCAGCGGACTGCAGCGCATTGTGGAAAACGACGCCAACCCGGTCGACGCGATCGACTCGGCTGAGGGCGCAGACGATGCCCAAGACGGCAACGAGGGAGATGCACCGGCCGCAGAATAACTATCAATTTGATAGCTGCTCCCGCACATTCCACGAGGGCTAGACCCCGATTTCACTTAAAAACCATCGATGCAACGCCCCTACAACTTTTCGGCCGGACCGGCCGCCATGCCAGCCGAAGTGTTGGAACAAGCCGCCGCCGAGATGCTGAACTGGCCCGACGCCAGCGGCCGCTTGAGTGGCATGGGCGTGATGGAAATGAGCCACCGCGGCAAAGAGTTTCTGAGCATTTACGAAGCTGCCGAGGCCGACCTGCGTGAGCTGCTGGCAGTGCCTGCTAACTTCAAAATCCTCTTCATGCAGGGCGGTGGTTTGGCGGAAAACGCCATCGTTCCACTGAATTTGAGCGGTGTGCGGGCCCATGGTGGCGCGGGTGCTGCGGACTTTGTGGTGACCGGCAGCTGGAGTGAAAAGTCGCTCAAGGAAGCGGGCAAATACTGCAGCGCCCACCTCGCTGCCACGGGCAAGGCCGATGGCTTTACTGCCATTCCCCCTGCGGCCAGCTGGGAGCTGCGTGACGAGGCCAGCTATGTACACATCTGCAGCAACGAAACCATCAACGGTATCGAATTCCAGAACCTGCCCGACCTGAAGGCGCTCGGCTCTAAGGCCGAACTGGTGATTGACTTCTCCTCCCATGTCGCCTCTCGGCCGGTGGACTGGAGCCGCGTGGGCCTGGCCTTTGGCGGCGCCCAAAAGAACCTCGGCCCTGCAGGCTTGACCCTGGTGGTGGTGCGCGAAGATCTGCTGGGTCATGCCCAGAGCATTTGCCCCAGCGCGTTTGACTACAAGACCGTGGCCGACAACGGCTCGATGTACAACACCCCGCCCACCTACTCGATCTATATCGCAGGCTTGGTATTCCAGTGGCTCAAGCGCCAGGGCGGTGTCGCCGCCATGGAGGCCCGCAACATCGCCAAGGCCGAGTTGCTGTACGACACCATTGACGCTACCGGCTTCTACCTGAACGGCGTGGCGCGCAATGCCCGCTCGCGCATGAATGTTCCTTTCTTCTTGCGCAATGAGAGCCTTAACGACGCCTTTCTGGCCGGCGCCAAAGAGGCTGGCTTGCTGCAACTCAAGGGTCACAAATCGGTAGGCGGCATGCGCGCCAGCATTTACAACGCCATTCCCTTGGAGGGTGTGCAGGCGCTGGTGGCGTACATGCGCGAGTTCGAGCGGACCCACGGCTAAGGCACACCATGGCACGAACACTCCCAGAACTGCGCATCCTCATCGACGCACTCGACCTCGAACTCCTCGCCCTGCTGAACCGCCGCGCGGGCTTGGCCCACGAGGTGGGCGAGATCAAAAAAGTAGAAGGCTCCGCCGTCTTCCGCCCTGAGCGCGAAGCGCAGGTCATCCAGACTCTGCAAGGCGCTAACGATGGCGCGCTTAAAAACAGCAGCGTCGCGGTGATTTGGCGCGAGATCATGTCGGCCTGCCGCGCGCTGGAGGCGCCGCAGCGTGTGGCGTACCTCGGACCCAAAGGCACCTTCAGTGAAGAGGCTGCACTGCGCTTTTTCGGCTCCAGCATCACCCATGTGCCCTGCGCCAATTTCGACGAAGTGTTTCACGCTGCCACTGCAGGCTCTGCAGAGTTCGGCGTGGTGCCGGTAGAAAACAGCACCGAAGGCGTGGTCACCCGCTCGCTCGATTTGCTACTGAATTCGCCGCTCCACATCGTGGGCGAAATCAGCCTGCTCGTGCGCCACCACTTGCTGCGCACAACGGCTTCGCTGGACGGCATTGAAGTTGTATTGGCGCACCCCCAGGCACTGGCGCAATGCCAACAGTGGCTGAGCACCCACCTCCCCAACGCGGAGCGCCGCGCTGTGTCGAGCAATGCCGAGGGCGCCCGCTTGGCGGCCGGCAACCCGGCATGGGCGGGCATTGCCAGCGAACGCGCAGGCTCCGAATTCGGGCTGCACACTGCGGCTCACGCCATTCAAGACGAAGCATTCAATCGCACCCGCTTTGTGGTGGTGTGCCTGCCCAGCGTGTTGCCCGCACCACAGGCCTCAGGCAAAGACTGCACCAGTTTGGTGGTGTCGGTGCCCAACAAGCCGGGGGCCGTCCACGACATGCTGGTGCCCCTGAAAAAGCATGGCGTCTCCATGACCCGGTTTGAGTCGCGACCCGCCCGCAGCGGGCAGTGGGAGTATTACTTCTACATTGATCTGCAGGGACACCCTTCGCAGCCCCCTGTGGCGGCGGCACTGAATGACCTTGCCGGACTCTGCGCCTTCTACAAGGTGTTGGGCACCTACCCTTTGGCAGATTGAGCAAACTGCAGGACCTCACTTATGTTTGAACAACTCGGTCTGATTGGTTGCGGCTTGATGGGCGGCTCCTTCGCTTTGGCCTTGAAGCGGGCCGGGCTGGTCAAGCGCGTGGTGGGCTACAGCAAATCGCCGTCCACCACCGAGCGCGCACGGCAAATGGGCGTGATCGACATTGAAGCGCCCTCGGCCCTGCTGGCGGTGTCCGGCGCCGACATTGTGTTGATTGCGGTGCCGGTCTCGGCCACGGAGTCGACCTTCAAAGCCATCAAACACCTGGTGACGCCCAACATGTTGATCATGGATGTGGGCTCCACCAAGCGCGATGTGATCGACGCCGGCCGCCGCGGCCTGCGTGAGCACATCGGCTCTTTCGTGCCGGCCCACCCGATTGCGGGCAAAGAAGTGTCCGGCGTAGAGCACGCGGATCCGGATCTGTACACCGGCAAGCAGATCATCCTGACCCCCATCGAGCGCACGCTGACCACCCAGCTGCAAAAAGCAGTCGATGTCTGGTCCGCGTTGGGCTGCCGGGTTCTGAAAATGTCGCCTGAGCAGCACGATGCCGCGTTTGCGGCGGTGAGCCACTTGCCGCACCTGATTGCATTTGCCCTGATGAACGGCATCAGCGGTCAAACCCAAGGCAAAGACTACCTGTCGCTCGCGGGCCCCGGCTTTCGCGACTTCACCCGCATTGCGGCAGGCGACCCCAAAATCTGGCGCGACATCATGATCTCCAATCGCGAGGAGTTGCTCGAGCAGAGCAAGATCTTTCAGCGCACGCTGCAAGCCATGGAGTTGATGATCTCCAGCGGCAACGGCGATGCCCTCGAAGGGTTGATTGAACAAGCCAGCCATACCCGTGCCACCTGGACGATGGCGACCAAACACAACAAATAATGTTTTCTACTGCCTTCCTCGACCTGCCGCCCCTGGCACATGCTGCCGGCACAGTCACCCTTCCCGGCTCCAAAAGTATTTCTAACCGCGTGCTCCTGCTGGCCGCCATGAGCGAGGGCACCACGACCATCCACGATTTGCTGGACTCGGACGACACCCGCGTCATGCTGATTGCACTGCGCACACTGGGCTGTGCGGTCGAACAGTCAGGCGCTGTTGTCAGGATCACCGGCCTGGGCGGCAAGCTGCCCAACGGTTCCGCCAAGCTGTTCCTCGGCAATGCCGGCACCGCCATGCGCCCCTTGACGGCCGCCCTCGCGGTGGTCGGCGGCGACTTTGAACTCAGCGGCGTGCCGCGCATGCACGAGCGGCCTATTGGCGACCTGGTGGACGCTCTGCGTCAGTTGGGTTGCGCCATTGACTACTTGGGCAACGAGGGCTACCCGCCCCTGAAGCTGGGTACGCCCGCCTTGCAGCTCGACGCTCCCATCAAAGTGCGCGGCGATGTTTCCAGCCAATTTCTGACTGCTTTGTTGATGGCTTTGCCGCTCGTCGCGACCAAAGACATCGTGATCGAGGTGGTGGGCGAACTGATTTCGCGCCCCTACATCGAGATCACCTTGAACCTGCTGGCCCGCTTTGGCGTGCAGGTCCGGCGTGATGGCTGGGAGCGCTTCACCATTCCCGCAGGTGCCAAGCTGAGCGCACCGGGCGATATCCACGTAGAAGCCGACGCCTCCAGTGCTAGCTATTTCATAGCACTCGGCGCACTATCTACCGGGGCTAGTGGCCAAAATGGCATCAAAGTCCAGGGCGTGGGCGCTGACTCCATCCAGGGCGACATCCGCTTCATGGAAGCCGCACAGGCCATGGGTGCGAAGATCGAAAGCGGCCCGAACTGGCTGCACATCCAACGCGGCGCCTGGCCCCTGAAGGCCATCGACCTGGACTGCAACCACATTCCGGACGCCGCCATGACCCTGGCGGTGATGGCGCTGTACGCCAATGGAACGACCACCTTGCGCAACATTGCCAGCTGGCGCGTCAAGGAAACAGACCGGATCGCCGCCATGGCCACCGAGCTGCGCAAACTCGGAGCCACCGTGGTGGAAGGCGCCGACTTCCTCCAGGTGACTCCACCGGCCACGCCGCAAGCCTGGAAGGCTGCCAGCATCCACACCTACGACGACCACCGTGTCGCCATGTGCTTTTCACTGGCCGCATTCAACCCGGCGGGTGTGCCCTTGCGCATTGAAGACCCCAAGTGTGTTGCCAAGACCTTCCCGGATTATTTTGAAACTCTGTTCTCGGTGGCATCGTCAGCACCCGGCGCTATACCGGTCCTGTGTGTCGACGGCCCCACGGCCTCCGGCAAAGGCACGCTGGCAGCAGTGCTGGCTGAAAAGCTGGGCTACCACTTTCTGGATTCCGGCTCGCTGTACCGCATCACCGGCCTGGCAGCGACACGGGCCGGCATTCCTCTGGAGTTGGCCCACGAATCCGCCATCGTGGCGCTCTTGAAAACCTTGCCGATTCACTTTGAAGGCAGCCATATCTGGTTGGCGGACGAGGATGTGAGCGAAGCAATCCGCACTGAAGAAGCCGGCATGAACGCCTCCAAGGTATCTGCCTTTCCGGCCGTGCGGTCTGCACTGATTGATTTGCAACGCAATTTCCGCCAACTGCCGGGCCTGGTTGCCGATGGCCGCGACATGGGCACCGTGATCTTTCCGGAGGCCACTCTGAAGGTCTACCTGACTGCCAGCGCCGCATGCCGTGCGGAGCGCAGACTGAAGCAGTTGATTGCCAAAGGGATTCCCGCTACACTCGACAGTCTTCGCGCGGACCTAGAGGCCCGCGACGCCCGGGATTCTTCTCGGACCGTTGCACCCCTCAAACCTGCGCAAGATGCCTTGCTAATGGACAACTCGGAATTAACCGTCGATTCGTCGGTTCAAACCGTGCTGAACTGGTGGCAAGACAAACAGCCTTTCTAGCCTTCGCCTGAAAAGCAAACCTGGTCCCCGAAACTCCTCTCGCGCGTCAGTGCACCGGTTCACACCGAGAGTTTTGGGGTTCAACAACTTAACCCGCGATGCAAATCGCAAACCTCATGTCTGAATCTTTCGCAGCCCTATTTGAAGAATCGCTACAACGCTCGGAAATGCGCACCGGTGAAGTTATCACCGCTGAAGTCGTCCGCATCGAGCACAGCTTCGTTGTTGTCAACGCCGGCCTCAAGTCTGAAGCCTACGTGCCAATCGAAGAATTCAAGAGCGACAAGGGCGAAATCGAAGTCCAAGTGGGTGACTTCGTGTCGGTGGCTATCGACTCCGTCGAAAACGGCTACGGCGACACTATCCTGTCCCGTGACAAGGCCAAGCGTCTGGCTTCCTGGATGTCCTTGGAAAAGGCCTTGGAGTCCGGCGAATTCGTGACCGGCACCACCTCCGGCAAGGTCAAGGGCGGTCTGACCGTTCTGGTCAACGGCATCCGCGCATTCCTGCCCGGTTCGCTGGTCGACACACGTCCTACCAAAGATCTGTCTCCGTACGAGAACAAGACCTTGGAATTCAAGGTTATCAAGCTGGACCGCAAGCGCAACAACGTGGTGCTGAGCCGCCGCGCTGTGGTGGAAGCCTCCATGGGCGAAGAGCGCGCCAAGCTGATGCACACCCTCAAAGAAGGTTCTGTGGTGCAAGGCGTGGTCAAGAACATCACCGAATACGGTGCGTTCGTGGACCTGGGCGGTATCGACGGCCTGTTGCACATCACTGACATGGCATGGCGCCGCGTCCGTCACCCATCCGAAGTGGTGACTGCTGGTCAAGAGATCACTGCCAAGATCCTGAAGTTCGACACCGAAAAGAACCGCGTGTCTCTGGGTCTGAAGCAAATGGGCGACGATCCTTGGATGGGCGTGAACCGCCGTTACCCCCAAGGTACCCGCATGTTCGGCAAGATCACCAACATCGCCGACTACGGCGCGTTTGTGGAACTCGAACCCGGTATCGAAGGTTTGGTGCACGTGTCCGAAATGGACTGGACCAACAAGAACGTGGCTCCTTCGAAGATCGTTGCCCTGGGTGACGAAGTCGAAGTCATGGTTCTGGAAATCGACGAAGACAAGCGTCGCATCTCCTTGGGCATGAAGCAGTGCAAGGCCAACCCTTGGCAAGAATTTGCTCAGAACACCAAGCGCGGCGACCGCGTGAAGGGCCCGATCAAATCCATCACCGATTTCGGCGTGTTCGTCGGTCTGGCTGCTGGTATCGACGGCCTGGTGCACCTGTCTGACCTGTCTTGGAACGAATCCGGCGAAACCGCCGTGCGCGAATTCAAGAAGGGCCAGGAAGTTGAAGCCATCGTGTTGGCCGTGGACGTGGACCGCGAGCGCATCTCCCTGGGCATCAAGCAGTTGGATTCTGACCCCTTCACGACCTTCGTGTCCGTGAACGACAAGGGCCAGACCGTGACCGGCAAGGTCAAGACTGTCGATGCCAAGGGCGCTGAAATCGATCTGGGCGACGACATCCTGGGTTACCTGCGCGCTTCCGAAATCAGCCGCGACCGCGTTGAAGACGCTCGCAACGTGCTGAAAGAAGGCGACGAAGTGACTGCAGTGGTGGTGAACGTGGATCGCAAGACCCGCAACATCCAGTTGTCCATCAAGGCGAAAGACATGGCTGACCAGAACGAAGCTATGCAATCCCTGAACCAGAACACCGGCTCCGCTGGTACCACCAGCCTGGGCGCTTTGTTGCGCGCCAAGCTGGACAACAACAACTAATCTGTTGTTGCTGACCTGATTGAACGACCGGCTGCTTCACTGCACCGGTCGTTTTTTCTTCGTATATTCTGTCTAGATCGCTATGACCCGCTCCGACCTTGTTGAAGAACTGGCCAACCGCTTCCGGCAACTGACCCACCGCGATGCTGAATTCGCCGTGAAGTCCATTCTGGACGCCATGAATGACGCCTTGGTCCGTGGCCACCGCATTGAAATCCGTGGTTTCGGCAGCTTCTCCATCAACCGTCGCCCTCCCCGCATGGGTCGCAATCCCCGCAGCGGCGAAAGCGTGGCGATTCCCGAAAAACGGGTCCCCCACTTCAAGCCCGGAAAAGCTTTACGTGAAGCGGTCGACACTCGCACTGCCGAGCTGGAATCCCAGTCGAAACCCTGAGTAGAATCCCTCGACAACGAGGAGATCAATGAAACAGATCGCATGGCTCTTTAAGTGGCTACTTAAAGCGGCCATTTTTTTTACCCTGTTTGCTTTCGCCCTGAATAACCAAGGCGACGCTACGGTGTACTTTTTCTTCGGCACCCGCTGGACCGCCCCCATGGTGCTCGTGGTGCTGAGCGCGTTTGCGGCCGGCCTGTTGATCGGGGTCCTCGGGATGGTCCCGCGCTGGTGGAGACACCGCAGCGCCGCACGCCATGCCCGCTCTGACGCCGACTCCGCCCGCGCCACCCTGGCCGCAGAAACGAACGCAACGCCTTTAGTGCCTCCGCATGGACTTTGATATTTCCCTTTTGCTGATCAGCCTGCTGCTGGCCTTTGTGTTGGGTTGGCTCGCCTCGCGGCTCGACCTGCGGCAGCTGCGGCTGGAAAACCGGCAAGCCCCGAAAGCCTATTTCAAGGGCCTGAATTTCTTGTTGAACGAACAGCAGGATCAGGCTATTGATGCCTTTATTGAAGCCGTTCAGAGCGACCCCGACACCTCGGAGCTTCACTTCGCACTCGGTAATTTATTCCGTCGGCGTGGAGAGTACGAACGTGCCGTCCGGGTACACCAGCACCTGCTGTCCCGTGGCGACCTCAGCCAGGATGACCAGCACCGCGCACAACATGCATTGGCCTTGGACTACCTGAAAGCCGGACTACTGGACCGTGCCGAAGTAGCTTTACTCAAGCTCGAAGGCACGCGGTTTGAAGCACAGGCCCGGTTGGCCTTGCTGGCCAACTACGAGCGCTCCCGCGACTGGGAACACGCAGCCGGCATCGCCCGCAAGCTGGAGGCCTTCGGACAAGGCAGCTTTACCGGCAGGCTCGCCCACTACCTCTGCGAGCAAGCGGCAACCTTGCTGGCCCAAGGTGATGACTCCGCTGCGCGTGCGCTACTGGAACAAGCCATTGCCAGTGCCCCGCAGGTTCCCCGCCCGCGTATCGACCTCGCCGCCCTCTGGACGCGCTCCGGGCACGCCGACAGGGCCTGGCGAGGCCTCACCGAGGCTCTGCACGCAGCCCCCACCGCCATTCCCTTGATCGCCCCTTTGCTGGCACAAAGCGCCATCGCAGCCGGTGAAGGCGACGCAACACTCACCCTGCTCAAAGCGACCTACCTCGAGGTGCCCTCCTTGGACGTGCTCGATGCGATCGTCATGCTGGAAGCAAGCAGCCAGGAACTCACCCCCACCGCGCGGGACTGGTATGCCCGACACCTTGAAAAAGAACCCTCGCTCGTAGCGGCCACCAAATGGATCGCCGGCGAAAAGCTGGAGCGGGAAGCCTTTCACCCCCAGGTTCAGCGTGCGCTGGACCATGCGGTCAAACCCCTTACCCGCTACCGCTGTGCGGCCTGTGGCTTCGAAGCCAAGCTGCACTTCTGGCAATGCCCGGGCTGCCAAGCCTGGGACAGCTACCCGGCCCGCCGGGTAGAGGAGCTGTAACCCCATGAGCATGACAAAAAACAAACTTTCCGCCTCCCGCGTGCTGGTCGTTGGCGATGTGATGTTGGACCGCTATTGGTACGGTGCGGTCGACCGCATCTCCCCCGAAGCCCCGGTGCCGGTGGTGCGCATCACCCACGAGGAAGAGCGTTGTGGCGGTGCTGCCAACGTGGCATTCAACGCCGCGACACTGGGCGCACAGGCATCGCTACTCACCGTGGTGGGCAATGATGAAGCCAGCCACAAACTGGAGGCGCTGGTCGCCAAAACGGGCATACGCACCCACTTCGGCCGGGACTCCGACCTCAAGACCACGGTCAAGCTCCGCGTTATCGGGCGGCAACAGCAGCTGATCCGGCTTGATTTTGAAAACACACCGAAAAGCGAAGTACTGGCCACCCAGACTGCCTCCTTCAGCCGCCTGCTGGCGGAGCACGACGCGGTGCTGTTCTCCGACTATGGCAAGGGCGGTCTCGCCCATGTGAGCGACATGATTGCGGGTGCGCGCGCAGCGGGCAAACCCATTTTTATAGACCCCAAAGGCAGCGACTATTCGCGCTACCAGCAGGCCACCGTCATCACCCCGAACCGCGCCGAGCTGCAACAAGTCATCGGCATGTGGGCAAGCGAAGAGGAGCTGCACACGAAGGTGCACGCCCTGCGTCGTCAACTGCAGCTCGACGCCGTGCTACTCACCCGCAGCGAAGAGGGCATGACCTTGTTTGATGAGGGCGGGCACCTGCACGTGAGCGCGCAGGCCCGTGAAGTGTTTGATGTCACCGGCGCGGGCGATACCGTCATTGCCACCATGGCAACGCTGGTAGGTGCAGGGATGAGCCTGCGCGACGCAGTCCCTCTGGCCAATCGGGCCGGCGGCATTGTGGTGGGGAAATTCGGCACCGCGACGGTGTCCCATGAGGAGCTTTTTGTATGACACGCATCGTGGTCACCGGCGCGGCCGGGTTTATTGGCAGCAACATCATTGCGGGACTGAATGCCCGCGGAATGACCGACATCATCGCAGTCGACGACCTCAAGCAGGGCGACAAATTCTGCAATCTGGTCGATTTGAAAATTGCCGACTACGTCGACATGGACACCTTCTATGACGAGTTTGCGGCAGGTCACTACGGGCAGGTGGAAGCCGTGTTCCATGAAGGTGCCTGCAGCGACACCATGGAGCAAGACGGCAAGTACATGATGGCCAACAACTACACCCTCTCATGGCACTTGTTTCAAGCCTGCCAGAAGCGCGGTGCCCGCTTGTTCTACGCGTCCAGCGCTGCTACGTATGGCGGCTCAGACACGTTCCGCGAAGACCCGGCCTTTGAAGCGCCCCTGAACGTCTACGGCTACTCCAAACTCCTGTTTGACCAGCGCATGCGGCGCGAGTGCGGCAACCACTTTGAGCGGACCCGTGCCGGCAGGACGCAGCAAGTCGTGGGCTTCCGCTACTTCAATGTCTACGGGCCGCGTGAGCAGCACAAGGGCCGCATGGCCAGCGTCGCCTTTCACCAATTCAACCAGTTCAATACTGAGGGCAAGGTCAAGCTTTTTGGCGAATATGGGGGCTACCCGCAAGGCGGCCAGATGCGGGACTTCGTCTTCATTGACGATGTGGTGGCGGTCAATCTGTGGTTCTTTGACCACCCATCCCAAAGCGGCATTTTCAACCTAGGCTCCGGTCGTGCGCAGCCCTTTAACGACGTGGCGAGCTCCGTGGTCAACTCCATGCGGCGCTTGCGCGGTGAGGCGCCCCTCACCCTCGCGGACGTAGCAGCACAAGGCCTGGTGGAATATGTGCCCTTCCCGGACGCCCTGCGCGGCAAGTACCAGTGCTACACCCAGGCCGATCTGAGCGCCTTGCGCGCAACCGGCTGCGACCACGCCTTTGCCGATGTGCAAACCGGCGTCGGCAAATATGTCGACTGGCTTGCCAGCCGCAAGGCCTGAGCCCCGACTCCAAGGGAAGCCTGTCATGCACTCTACGGTCCCACCTATCCTTCAGCGCATGGCGGTTGTGGTTCTGGCGAGCCTTGCCTTTACCACCGCCCACGCCTTGGAAATTAACCAGGCAACCGAGGCGCAACTCGATGGCATGCGCGGCCTCGGCCCGAGCAGCACCGCGCGCATATTGCAAGCCCGCGAAACCGGCCCCTTTCTGGACTGGCGCGACTTCATGGCCCGGGTGAAAGGCGTCAAGCCCGCTACCGCGGCCAAGCTGTCCGGCCAAGGGCTTACCGTGAACGGTGCTGCCTACACGGCCGGGGACAAATAATGCTGCCCGTCCTTGCGATCTGCCTGGGTGCCTGCACCGGTGCACTTGCGCGTTGGCAATTGGGCCTCTGGCTCAATCCGGTTGCTACTGCGGGCACGGTGCTTCCGGTGGGAACCTTGGCGGCCAATCTCATCGGCGGTTATTTGATCGGCATCTGCGTCGCCGTTTTCCAGGCCATGCCCCAGCTCGATCCCGCTTGGCGCCTTGCGCTGGTCACAGGCTTTCTGGGTGCCCTGACCACCTTCTCCAGCTTCTCGGCCGAAGTGGTCGCCATGCTCGGCCAACAGCGCTACCTGCTGGCACTCGGGACAGCGGGCATTCACCTGCTGGGTTCGCTCGCCCTCACCATCGCAGGCTTGCGAACTGCTACGTTTTTTATAGCTACTCACGCATGATCTAAGAGGGCCAGAGGCACTTTTCTCTTAAAAGCGCAGGCGAAATTCGCAAAACTCCCGTCCCCTTTTACTCGTGCTTGCCCACGGCAAGCTATGGTTTACCCCTAGGGCTGCCCGTCAGGGTTTCTTCAGCCGCAAACGCGGGGGCAAGGCTTAGACTCCGTAGGTTCTTGAAACGGGCCTGCGCCTCTGCGCGCAAGGCATTGGGATAACTACAAACGGAGACACCATGGCACCCCTGCTCTCACTGTCCAGGCTGATCGACATGCTCAGCACCTGGGTCGGCAAACTCACCATGTGGCTGATTCTGGCCACCACCCTGATCAGCGCTGGAAATGCGTTAGTCCGAAAATTCTTCAATGTCAGCTCCAACGGTTTGTTGGAAATTCAGTGGTACCTGTTTGCCGCTGTGTTTATGCTGGGCGCGGGTTACGGCTTGTTGAAAAACTCCCATGTCCGCATTGACTTCATCTCCACCAAGCTGAGCGACCGGACCCGCAACTGGGTCGATGTAGGCGGAATTGTGTTGGTGCTGTTCCCCTTCTGCCTTATCAGTGTTTCACTGGGTTGGCCCTTTTTCTCACAAGCCTTGGCAAGCGGAGAAATGTCGCAAAACGCAGGGGGCCTGATCCGCTGGCCCGCCTATGCCCTGATTCCCCTGGGCTTCAGCCTCTTGATGCTGCAAGGGGTGTCAGAGCTCATCAAGCGCTTGGCTTTCCTGACCGGTAACGGACCTGACGTGCTGAGCAGCGAAGAGTCGAAATCCGACGACCAAAAGAAGCTCGAAGAGCTCGAAGCCCAAACCGCCAAGATGTTGGCTGGAGACAAATAAATGCAAACCACACTCCTGGCACAGCAGTTTGTGCCCCTGATGTTCATCACGCTGTTCATCGTCCTGTTGACCGGCTTTCCTGTGGCCTTCGGCCTGGCTGCGACCGGCCTGGCGTTGGGCTTTGTTGGCATTGAGGCTGGCATTTTCCCGGCCGCCCTGTTCCAAGCCTTGCCGCTGCGAATTTTCGGCATCATGCAGAACGACACCCTGCTGGCGATTCCGTTTTTCACCTTCATGGGGATTATTCTGGAACGCTCCGGCATGGCGGAAGACCTGCTGGAAACCGTGGGCCAGGTCTTCGGACCGGTGCGCGGCGGTGTGGCAATTGCAGTGATTCTGGTGGGTGCCTTGTTGGCTGCCACCACCGGCGTGGTCGCTGCGGCGGTGATTTCCATGGGTCTGATTTCTTTGCCCGTGATGCTGCGCTACGGTTACAGCCGCACCATTGCGACCGGCACCATTACCGCCTCGGGCACCTTGGCGCAGGCTATTCCGCCATCGCTGGTGCTGATCGTGCTGGCTGACCAGTTGGGCCGCTCGGTGGGAGACATGTACTCCGGCGCCTTGATCCCCGGCTTGCTGCTGGTGGGTCTCTACATCGCCTTCATTGTGGCAGTGGCTATCTTCAAGCCGGCCATGGTGCCCGCACTGCCGCCCGAAGCATTGCTCTACAAAGAAGACAACGGCGCCTCCGGCCACAAGTCCCTATTGGCCTTGGTGTTGGTGTGTGCAGGTGTCGGTTTCGCCTGGGCGCAGGTCCATAACGGTCTGCTCACAAAATGGTTGGAACGCGCGACTCCTTCTGCTGGCGATGAAATCGTCATCCTGTCCCTCACACTGGCCTCGCTGACAGGCTTGGCACTGGCCATCATCAACCGCGTCACCAAAATGGGGCTGTTGTCCAAACTGGCCGAGCAGGTCACGTTCGTGCTAATGCCACCGCTGATCCTGATCTTCCTGGTGCTGGGCACGATCTTCTTGGGCGTGGCTACCCCCACCGAAGGTGGTGCCATGGGTGCACTGGGCGCGCTGATTCTGGCCTTCGGCAAGCGCCGCTTGGACATGCCGCTGCTCAAGCAGGCGCTCGAGAACACCGCCAAACTGGCCTCGTTTGTTTTGTTCATCTTGATCGGCTCCACCGTGTTCAGCTTTACCTTCAATGCGGCCGATGGCCACATCTGGGTGGAACACCTGTTTGACAAGATTCCCGGCGGCGCTTGGGGCTTTCTGGTTGTGGTGAACATTCTGGTGTTCATTCTGGGCTGCTTCATCGACTTCTTTGAAATCGCCTTCATCGTGATCCCCTTGCTGGCCCCCGTGGCAGAGAAGATCTTGCCCGGCTTGGTGCCCGGCATGACACCGGACCAGGCCATGATCTGGTTCGGCGTGATCATCGCCATGAACCTGCAGACCTCGTTCCTGACGCCCCCATTCGGCTTCGCTTTGTTCTACCTGCGCAGCGTAGCTGCCAAGTTCGACTACAAGGACCGTGTCACCGGCAAGTTGATCCCATCGGTAAAGACCATCGAGATTTACAAAGGCTCTATTGCCTTCATCATCTTGCAGTTGATCATGGTGGTCGCGGTGATTGCCTTCCCGAACCTGGTGACGGGCGGTATTGAAAAGGTGGAATCCTTAAGTGCAGACCAGATCATGGAGCAGCTCGATACCCCTAAGGCGGAAGAAGCTGCGGACCCCCTGGCCGGCATGGACAACGCTGCCAAAGACGCCAATGCAGCCCCCGCCGATGCAGCGAAGGAAGAAGACCCCATGAAAGCCTTGGAAGATGCCGCCAAAGACGCGGCCAAGAAGCCCTGACGCAGAGCAGCACCCTCTTCTGCATCTTTCCCCTGAGCCGGAGCAGCCCACGCTGCTCCGGCTTTTTTTATGGGCATTTGAAGGGCACTTGATACGGCGCTTGAACGGCGCCCGATGCGCTGCCTGATGGGGTGCCTTGTACCCCAGGGACTCAGGCTGGAGAAGGCTGCGACAGGGTCGTCGCGAAAAGCCTTGAGGCAAAAAAAAGCCCCGCAGAGCGGGGCTTTTGGACAGCGTGAAGCGGCGAGCTTACAGCTTTTGCGCTTGCATGAAGCTGTCGAAACGCGCTTCAGTAAAGCGGAACCACAGGTTCTGGTCCTTGCGGAAGGCTGCGTAGTCGTCGTAGACCTTTTTCCAGTTCGGGTTCTTGGCGCTGATTTCAGCGTACAGAGCCATGGCTTCTTTGAACGCCAGATCCAGCACGTCTTTGGGGAAAGGCATGACCTTGACCTTGGCACCCACGAGCTCTTTCAGAGCCTTGGGGTTGCGGGCATCGTACTTGGCCTGCATTTCCACGTGGGCGTAAGAAGCCGCAGCTTCCACGATCGCCTTGTTCTCTGGGGACAGGGACGCAAATGCTTTGTCGTTGATGAAAAAGTCCAACTGGGGACCGCCCTCCCACCAGCCGGGGTAGTAGTAAAAGGGAGCCACTTTGCCGAAGCCGAGCTTTTGGTCATCGTAAGGACCGACCCACTCTGCAGCGTCGATGGTGCCTTTTTCCAAGGCCGTGTAGATTTCACCGCCAGGGATGTTTTGTGGCACACCGCCCATGCGTTCGATGACCTTGCCGGCGAAGCCGCCCACGCGGAACTTCAAGCCCTTGATGTCTGCAGCGGACTTGATTTCTTTTCGGTACCAGCCACCCATTTGGGCACCGGTGTTACCACCGGGGAAGTTCACGATGTTGTACTTGGCGTAGAACTCGCGCATCAGCTTGCCGCCGTTGCCTTCGTACATCCAAGCGGTCATCTGGCGGCTGTTCAGGCCGAAAGGAATCGCGCAACCCAAGGCAAAGGTTTCGTCCTTGCCGAAGAAGTAGTAAGGCGCAGTGTGGGCCATTTCCACGGTGCCGTTTTGCACACCGTCCACCACACCGAAGGCGGGCATCAACTCGCCGCCGGCATGGGTGGTGATGGTGAACTTGCCACCGGACATTTCGCCCACTTTTTTAGCGAACACATCGGCTGCGCCGAAGATGGTGTCCAGCGCCTTCGGGAAGCTGGAAGCAAGACGCCAACGAATGGCGGCCTGTGCGTGCACTGCGGGGGCTGCACCAGCAGCCAAGACGCCGGCGATACCTGCGTTTTTGATAATTGAACGACGATCCATTCGCTTTACTCCGGTAATTGTGTTGTAACCAGCTTGTGGCGCAATGGTGTCGCCCCACAAGGACTGTGATAGTCAAGCGCGATTGTAGGAACGTGGGTGCAGCGAATCGTGGGGGTTTTCCCTCGACAAGTGCCCTCTTCACACGGGGTCTTCAGCTTCTTGCAAGCCTCGTACAGACCCCTGTGTGGCTAACTGACTGACAACTTACACAACACGCACCAAATGGGTGAGCAAGCTGCCGAAACGCTGGCGGATGGAGGCCTGGATTCCGTCTGCATCCAAACCCTGCAAACGCAGCAAATGGGCAGGGTCGCCATGCTCAATAAATGCGTCCTGCAAGCCCAGTTGCAACACCGGTAAATTCACGCGGGCGGCCTGCAAAGCCTCTAAAACCGCAGAGCCAGCGCCGCCCATGGTGGCACCCTCTTCCACGGTCACCAGAGCGCTGTGGGTCGCGGCAATCTGCAACAGCAAATCGACATCCAGCGGCTTGGCCCAACGCATATTCACCACGGTGGCACCCAAGGCCTCGGCCGCGGCAAGTGCAGGCTGAAGCAGGGTGCCGAAGGCCAGGATTGCAATTTCGCTGCCCTGCTTGCGGATCTCACCTTTGCCGAAGGGCAGGCCCTCCAACGAGTTATTCACCGCGACACCGGCACCGCTGCCCCGGGGGTAGCGCACCGCCACCGGGTGGTTTTGGGCATAGGCCGTGCTCAGTAGCTGACGGCATTCGTTCTCGTCCGCAGGGCAGGCAATGCTCATGTTGGGAATGCAGCGCAAGAACGGAATGTCGTACGCACCCGCGTGGGTGGCGCCATCGGCTCCGACCAGGCCCGCCCGGTCGAGCGCAAACACCACCGGCAGGTTTTGCAGCGCAACGTCGTGGATCAACTGGTCATAGGCCCGCTGCAAAAACGTGGAGTAAATCGCCACCACCGGCTTGAGGCCCTCGGTCGCAAGCCCGCCAGCAAAGGTGACTGCGTGTTGCTCGGCAATGCCCACGTCAAAGTAGCGAGCAGGAAAGCGCTTTTCAAACTCCACCATGCCAGAGCCTTCGCGCATGGCAGGGGTGATTCCCACCAGGCGCTCGTCCGCCGCAGCGGTGTCGCACAGCCACTGACCGAACACTTGGGCGAACGTGGTTTTGCCGGGGGTAGCGGCCTTGACCAATCCGATGGCAGGGTCAAACTTGCCGGGGCCGTGGTAAGCCACCGGATCAGCCTCGGCCAGCTTGTAGCCCTGGCCTTTTTTGGTCACCACATGCAGGAACTGCGGGCCCTTGAGTTGCTTGATGTTCTCCAAGGTCGGAATCAAGGACTCGAGGTCATGGCCATCGATGGGGCCGATGTAGTTGAAGCCGAATTTCTCAAACAAGGTGGCCGGAACCACCATCCCCTTGGCCTGCTCTTCGAGGCGCTTGGCCAACTCAAACAAGGGCGGCGCGCCTTTGAGCACGCTTTTACCCACATTTTTGGCAGCCGCATAAAACTGCCCGCTCATGAGCTGGGCGAGGTAGCGATTGAGCGCGCCCACCGGCGGGCTGATGCTCATGTCGTTGTCATTCAAGATGACCAGCAAGCGGCAGTCTTCCACCCCGGCGTTGTTCAGGGCCTCAAAGGCCATGCCGGCTGTCATTGCGCCATCGCCGATGACTGCCACCGAATAGCGGTCCTCCCCCTTGATGCGGGAGGCGAGCGCCATACCCAGCGCCGCGGAAATCGAGGTGCTGGAGTGGGCGGTGCCGAAGGTGTCGTATTCACTTTCCTCGCGGCGGGGAAAACCGGAGAGCCCGCCGAACTGGCGCAGGCTGTGCATGCGGTCACGCCGGCCGGTCAGGATTTTGTGCGGGTAGGTCTGGTGACCCACGTCCCACACGATGCGGTCATCCGGCGTGTTGAACACATAGTGCAGCGCCACCGTGAGCTCTACCGTGCCGAGGTTAGAGCTCAGGTGCCCACCGGTGCCCGCTACGCTGTGCAACAGGTAGTGACGCAACTCATCGGCCAGGGTCTGCAACTGCGGGCGCTGCAGCTTGCGCATGGCTGCGGGGCTGTCAATGGTCGGCAACAAGGGCGCAGCAGAGGTGTTATGTGGTGACATTTGCTATTCTTTTAGTAGCTACTCGCGCACTATTGATAGGCGCCAGAGGCATTTTTTACATATTTAGTGGGCCCGGTCCACCACCATGTCGGCCAAGGCACGCAGCGCAGCCGTGTCCTGCAGGCCGCTGGCGTCCAGCGCCTGGAGTGCCTGGCGGTGGAGGTCCTGCGCATAAGCACGGCTGGCCTCCAGCCCCATGAGGGACACGTAGGTGGGTTTGTCGTTGTCGGCGTCTTTGCCGGCGGTTTTGCCCAGGGTGGCGGAGTCGGCGGTGACATCCAAAATATCGTCCACCACCTGAAACGCCAGCCCGATGGCTGCGCCATAGGCCTCCAGCGCGGCCAGCACATCAGCAGGAGGTTGTGCGCATTGCGCCCCCATCACCACACTGCCCTGCAACAAGGCGCCGGTTTTGAGCTGGTGCATTTCGCGCAACTGGATTTCAGTCAGGGGCAAGCCTACGCTGGCCAAGTCAATCGCCTGCCCGCCGGCCATGCCTGCGCTACCGGCGGCACGGGCCAGCAAGCCGCACAAGCGTGCCTGCACCACGCAGGGCACCGAGCCGTCGTTTGGCGTCAAAAACTCAAAGGCCAACGCTTGCAAGGCATCGCCCGCCAGCAAGGCTCTGGCTTCGCCAAACTGCACATGCACCGTAGGCTTGCCCCGGCGCAACACATCGTTGTCCATGCAAGGCATGTCGTCATGCACCAGCGAGTAGGCGTGGATCAGCTCCACCGCGCAGGCTGCCCGCAAGGCGCCTGCATCACAGCCATGCCCCAGCGGCGCAACCGCCTCGTGCGCAGCCAAGACCAACAAGGGGCGCAATCGCTTGCCACCGTCGAGCACTGCATAGCGCATGGCGTCGACCAGCGCCGCCGGGGCACCGTGGTCTTCGCCTTGGGGCACATCGGCGGTAATCCAGGCCTCCAGCGCGCGCTCCACGCGGTCGAGGCGCTCGCGCATCCAGGCGTCCAGCCCGAAGCCGGTGCAGAGTTCGGTGGTCGAGTTCATTGTGGTTTCCAGGGTTTCAAGACCCCGTCGTCCAGTACTTTGATTTGCTCTTCTACCGCCTGCAGTTTGTCGCGGCAGTGTTGCAACAAGGCTGAGCCACGCTGGTAGCTGGTCAACAGCTGGTCCAGTGGAAGGTCGCCAGACTCCAGCCGGCCCACCAGCGCTTCAAGCTCCGCCATGGAGGCTTCATAGGTGTCCGGCAGTGGCGGCTTCACAGTGTCGCTAGAGGGGGGGCTGGCCTTGGGCATGAAAGAGGTGTTTATAAACAAAGCGCGATTTTAGGCGCATCAGACCGGAGCAACCGGCACTAGGGATGGGAGCCTAGCGCGCGGGACGGGTACAATCGCGCCTCCCGCTTCCGGCCACCCGCTTCTGGGATGGACGGCTCCCATTCACCGCGCATTTGGGCGCATCCCCCTGTGGGGAGTCTTTAGGTCAGGTCACCCATGTCTGATTTAAGTCTTCAACTGCAGCAGGCGAACAGCCAACTACCAGTTTCAAGCTACTTTGACCCGGCGCTTTACGCGCTTGAAATGCAAAGTATCTTTCAGCAAGGGCCCCGTTATGTGGGGCACTCTTTGAGCGTCCCCCACGTCGGGGACTACTACGCCCTGCCCCAAGAAAAAGAAGGCCGGGCGCTGGTGCGCAATGCCGGCGGTATTGAGCTCATCTCCAATGTATGCCGCCACCGCCAGGCCATCATGCTCAAGGGCAGCGGCTCACTCACGCACAGCGGCACCCAAGTGCAAAGCGGCAACATCGTCTGCCCCTTGCACCGCTGGACTTATAGCGGCGCCCATGCCGGCCACAACGGCAGCCAAAGCGGCACGCTGATCGGCGCGCCCCACTTCGCCCACGACCCTTGCCTGAACCTCAACAACTACAAGCTGCAAGAGTGGAACGGCCTGCTGTTTGAAGACCACCGCGCCCAAGGCGGCGTGGATGTGGCGGCGCAGTTGGCCCACATGGGCCCGCGTGCCGACCTGAGCTTTGAAGGCTATGTGCGCGACAAGGTGGAGATGCACGAGTGCAACTACAACTGGAAAACCTTCATTGAGGTGTATCTGGAGGACTACCACGTAGGCCCCTTCCACCCCGGGCTGGGCCAGTTTGTGACCTGTGACGACCTGCGCTGGGAATTCAAAGACAACTACTCGGTGCAGACCGTGGGCGTGGCCAACCGGCTGGGCAAGGCCGGCAGCCCGACCTACGAGCGCTGGCACAAGGCCCTGCTGGGCTACCGCAACAACGTGCCCCCGCAGTACGGCGCCATCTGGCTCACCTACTACCCCCACATCATGGTGGAGTGGTACCCGCATGTGCTGACCGTGTCCACCCTGTTCCCCATGGGCCTGAACAAAACCATGAACATGGTGGAGTTTTATTACCCCGAGGAAATTGCAGCGTTTGAGCGCGAGTTTGTCGAGGCCCAGCAGGCCGCCTACATGGAAACCTGCATCGAGGACGACGAGATCGGCGAGCGCATGGACGCAGGCCGCCGCGCCCTGTTTGAGCGTGGCGACAATGAGGTAGGCCCCTACCAAAGCCCCATGGAAGACGGCATGCAGCACTTCCACGAGTGGTACCGCGGCAAGGTAGACCTCTCGGGCCTGACGGCCTGAGCCCACAGCACTATTGTTTTTATAGCAGCTCGCGCAATAGATGCGCGGGCTAGAGCCCTATTTGACTGAATAATACCCATGCAAGCCTTGTGGATGGTTCTGGCCTCGTTCTGGTTTGCACTCATGGCCGTGGGCATCAAGTACGCGTCCAACAGCTTTGGCACGCTGGAGCTGGTGCTGTACCGGGGCCTGGTCAGCATGGTGTTTATGGCGATTGTGGTGCGCGCCCGTGGCGCCACGCTGCGCACCCCCGTGCCCATGATGCACGTGTGGCGCAGCACCATCGGCGTGCTCTCGCTCAGCGCCTGGTTTTACGCCATTGCCCACCTGCCGCTGGCCACCGCCATGACGCTCAACTACATGAGCGGCGTGTGGGTGGCCGCCTTCATTGTGGGCGGCGCCCTGCTGTATGGCGACGCCCAAAAGCAAGGCCCATTGCTGGGTACGG
Source organism: Rhodoferax sp. (assembly GCF_013297935.1). Classification (GTDB taxonomy): domain Bacteria; phylum Pseudomonadota; class Gammaproteobacteria; order Burkholderiales; family Burkholderiaceae_C; genus Allorhodoferax. Next base: position 349,486 of record NZ_JAAFIX010000002.1, read on the forward strand.
TGTTGCTCGGGTTTGCGGGCGTGGTCATGACGCTGCGCCCCACCATTGACCAGAACCAGCTGTTTGCCGGTGTCATCGGCCTGCTCTCGGGCATGGGCGCGGCACTAGCTTATATGCAGGTCACGGCGCTGGGCAAAGTGGGCGAGCCCGAAGAGCGCACCGTGTTTTATTTCTCAGTGGGCACCGCCATCGTCGGTGCGGTGGGCCTGCTGTTCACCGACGTGACGCCCTGGGCGCAAGTGCGCCTGCAGGACGCCCTGTGGGTCATCCCCATCGGCATTTTGGCCTCGCTCGGCCAGTGGTGCATGACCCGCGCCTACCGCAAGGGCGCCACGCTGGTAGTGGCCAGCATGCAGTACTCGGGCATTGTGTTCGCCGCCCTGTTCAGCCTGCTACTGTTTGGCGACAAGATCGCGCCCATGGGCTGGCTGGGCATTGCAGTCATCGTGATCAGCGGAGTGCTGGCAACGGTGTTGCGCTCGCGGGCTATGCCGAATACGCCGGCGGAAGAGCATTGAGCAGCTGGATTTGCTTCGGGCTGTTGACAGTTGCTTAGTCAATACTTAGTTAGCAACGTCAAAACAACCGCGCCGCAGGCTGCGTGTTGATTGTCATGTTAAGCAGCTTGTGGCCATTTGATTTGTACTTTTCGGCTATTGGCAAGACAGTCGCGCAGGTACAAGTTAATCAGACTCTGATAAGGGACTCCCGATTCATCGGCCATTCCCTTGAAGTAGTCCACGACATCCTCTGAAAGACGCATGGTCACAGGCTTCTTCAATTTGGACGCGTATGGATTTTTACGGGACTTCAGTTTGGAAAGATCGTATTCTGCTTTCATGATTGCCCACCTCGATAAAACGCGCTTTCGCGCTTGGTTGCTTTGCGTGCAGAGATGAGGCGAATAACTGCTCCATGCTCTCGTTCGCAATGACAGACGATGAGCAGCTTTGCCCCCGAACTCATACCCAGCATCAGAAAGCGCGCCTCGTCAGATGAGTGATCCTCATCAAAAAACTGAACGCCAAATTCGTCGAAAAATACCGACTTGGCTTCTTCAAAAGACACCTGATGCTTTTTGAGATTTGCAGCGGCTTTGAGCTCATCCCATTCGAACTTAATCATACGTACATTGTATTTACCGTTTGAGGCAAGTCAAGCTGTGAGAAGTGCAGCGGTTTAACGCCTGAGTTAAGCCGCCCCGCAGCGGGGCGGCGGACGCGTGCTAGCGGTAGCGTATGCACGTGGCCGATGCCACGATGCGGGGTCGGCTTGAACGAATTGTTAGGTGCCGCCATGAGAGCGTTACATGGTAAAGGCATAAACAAATATTCTTCCGTCCGGCGAAACTGCTACCCACCCGTTATTGCGCCCGGTCATAGTCATAGGATTGTAAAAGGTAAGATCAAGAAATTCGCTTTGGGTTAGCCACCAAGTACGAATCTTCTTGGGGGTGTAATAGGTGATAGTTGTGCTCTGCGAGTCGATAGGCGTCAGGGCTGAGCGCCATGCGGTGAGGTCAGCAGGTGCTACTTTCAGCGAATAGAAGCCAAAAAAGTCCGACGGCCCCATCATTCCGTCTCCTATCTTCTCCTCAATGAAGTAGGCATCTATTAGCGGAGTTGGCAGCGGAAAGCGTTTCGATAGAATTTTTGAAACTTCAGCAACCCGTTGGGCTTGAGTGCCAGATGCCTCGTATGTTGACTCTGCAGGATGTCTTGGGCTGCAGGCAGTCAAAAAGCAAAGGAGTAAAACAGAGAATAGTTTCATTGCTGAGTGCGCCACCTAACGTTGGAGGCCACCGGCACGCAGCAACTGCCGCGCAGCGGCAACCTGCTGCTGTGTGTCCGAGTGGGCCGACATGTTAGAGCTCACTTTAGACTTTCTCTATTCTTGGAAATCGCAGGTTTTTTCTCAACGGCCCGATACCTTGTCGCCCACGCCTCTCCTTCTAGAGTCATCTCCTTTTGGAGCAAGGCCTTGCTTACGTCCAGATGGTGATCACCTCGCTTTTGCGCGGCGATGCCTCGCTGCGTTTGCGCGTCCAGTAACTCCGGGTTGCACTTGAAGCCGCGTTCAAGTGACGCAACTGGGTCAGGAATGAACGGATTGGGGCCTGGCTCATACATTCCGATGAGAGTGTTCTGCCGATCGAAGACGTAGACCGTGTTCTCGGTCTTGACCATACAGTCACGCACGATCGGTCTATCTGTGGGGTAGGTCAGGGCGAGTGCGAACTCATTCCGCGTGTAAAAGTCTTTTGGGAGGACTTTGTAGAGTTCCATCCGAGTTTGATCTACATCGGTAGTTAGGTGCGGCTTTGGTTTGTGCATGGCCGACCAGACTAGCAGGACATTCACGCCGATAGAAAGGGCAAGAAGCAGACGCAGTCTTAAAACTTGTGTCATGGCAGGGAGCAGCTTGTGAGCTCTAACGTTTGAGCTGAGGGGCCGGAACCGGCATGGTGCTTGGCCCGCGAAGCGGATGATGATAGCGAGCGCTTCGCGGGCCAAGTGCCATGCCGGTGGAGGTCCCTGGCTCGAGCGAAGGGTTAGGCCGCACTGGGAGAGCAGGGCGCGAGCCGGTAGTGTGTGCCGCAAAGTGCATGCCCATGGGTAGGGAACTTCTTGCTCAGCCGGCCTTCGGGTTGCGACGCTTGAACAATGCGTAGGCAATCCATCCGACAACCATTGGCCCAAGGCTTGTCAGTACGCTCAGTGGGCCGAGTCCTCCGACTAGTAGCTCGGTCTCCGAGACGCCGAGTACTCTTGCCACACCCTGCTCCAAGAAGTGACCGGCGATCGCAAGCAAAGGTGGGCCTGCAAGTGCGACGCAGATCCATTTGACGAATTGCTTGCTCTCTCGGTCACTCCAGCGCCAGATCAACACTGGCGGCACAAACCAGCAGGCAACGAAGATGAGTATCCCGAGAACGACGCCCATGTGGTGGTGCGGCCTAACGTGTTATGGACATCAAACAGGTCTTATGAACAACTTTGCGACTCACCATGACCACCTCCCAGCGTTTTGTTTAAGTACTTGATTTATAACTGACTTTGGGAGGTCGGCAGCGAATGCCCACCAACGAAAATGCCGACAAACCCTGCAAACCTGCTTATGAACAAAACCGCTGTCTGATGAACAGGTTCGCGGACGAGTTACTAAAGCAATGATTCCATTTGGTTTTTTGAATGCGGCTCTGTTATCGCCAGGATTAAAAAACCCCGCAAACCCTGCAAGCGTTCTTCTTTATGGTGATGCAAATACATAATCTCCACACCATGCCCTACACCACCCTGATCTCCGTCGCCCAACTCCAAGCCCTGCAAGCCAGCGCCACACCCGCCGTGGTGTTCGACTGCAGCTGCGACCTGATGCAGCCCGCGCAAGGCCCGGCGCAGTATGCAGAGAGCCACATTGCTGGCGCGCTGTATGCGCACCTCGACGACAACCTCAGCGCCAAAGGCGACCCGGCGGTGACCGGTGCTGCCTCCGGCGGGCGCCACCCCCTGCCCTCGCGAGGCAAGTTTGCCGCCTGGCTGGGCAGCGTGGGGCTGAAGAACACCGACCAGGTGGTAGTGTATGACCGCCAGGGCGCCAACTACTGCGGCCGCCTGTGGTGGATGCTCCAATGGCTGGGCCATGCGAATGTGGCGGTGCTCGACGGTGGGTTTCAAGCCTGGCAGGCAGCCGGTGGTGCGGTGGCCAGCGGTGCCGAGGCGCCCCGCGCAGCCACCACTTTTGCCGTGGCCGACCCGCTGGTGACGCTGGTCGGTGCTGACACCGTGCTGCGCAATTTGGGACGCAAGCACCAGCACATCATCGACGCGCGCGGAGCACCGCGCTTTCGGGGTGAGGTGGAGCCTATCGATCCGGTAGCGGGCCACATCCCCGGTGCGCTGAACCGCGTGTTCAGCAGCAACCTCGGCCCCGACGGCCTGTTCAAGCCCGCTGCAGTATTGCGGGCCGAGTTTGAAGCCTTGCTGGGCGAGCGCCAGCCTCAGGACGTAGTGCACCACTGCGGCAGCGGCGTGAGCGCCGTGCCCAATGTGCTGGCCATGCAAATTGCGGGCTTGGGCAACACAGCCTTGTTTGCCGGGAGCTGGAGCGAATGGTGCAACCGGCCGGGCTTCCCGGTAGCGCAAGGCTGAACCACGGCTTACACTGAGCCGCCATGAGCCTGCTCAAACTCAGCCTCCCCGCCCAGCGCATGGCCACCGATGTGGTCCTGTGTGTGGCCTTGGCATCGGCAGGCCTGATGATGACCGCCACGGTCTACGACTACCTCCACGAGGCGGCTCTGCTGCGAAACTTCGAGCAACGCAATGCACTCGCGGAAACCGTAGTAGCGGCCCTGGACCGGGACGCCACGGCGACCCTAGAGGCGGTGCGCGGTACTGCGCTGCTCGCAGAAATGATGCCTGGCATGACAGGCCTCCAGTTCGAGGCCTACACCCGCAGGCTCCAAGGCATTCACTCGTCGATTGCCTCACTGCAGTGGGAGCGGTTTACCAGCCACGGCGGCTACATCTTCCCGCCCAACCGCTCTGGCTGGACTGGTCGGGCTGCTGCACAACTGGAAGAGGCGCAAAAGGACGCACGCATTGTGGGCACCCCGATCGCGACCGGGCCGTTTGCCTTACCGGAAACCGCCCGAACCGGCGTGGCGCTCACGGTCCCTGTGTATGAGCGGATGCCGGGTGTGCCGTGGACCTACCGCCAAATCGGCTTTATCAATGCATTGATCGACACGACAGAGCTGAGCCGGCACGCTACATCCCAGGCCCAGTCTGCGGCCTCCGAGCTGCTCATCACCGAGCGCGGAGCGGAAGACCATAGCTTGCCGGTCTACTCCGGCCTCAGCGACCCTGAACATCGCGCAGGGCATGACAACGAGAGCATGCACCCGGAGAAAGCCGATCACCTCCTGGAGCTGGGCTTTGGCGGCAGGAGCTGGCAGGTATTGATTCACCCCGTGGATGGAAAAGCCGCTGGCCCGCTGCACCGCGAAACTCTGGTCTTGATCGTGGGCTTGATGTTGACCGCGCTGCTCACCTTCCTGCTCGCCCGGAGCCAACAAAGCCGGCGGCAGACAGAAGAAGCGACTGCGCAAGAAAAGCTACTGCGCGACGAGCTGTTGGAGGAGCAATACCGGCTGAAAGAAGTAGTGGAGAGCACCGGTGTCGCCATCTGGGAATACGACCTTGAACGCTGCTTTCTCAGCGTGAGCGACCGCTGGCATATCGTGAGCGGTTACAGCCGGGAAGAGCTGGGAGACAACGTATTGGAGAGCTGGCAGCGTTTGGTTCACCCGGTCGACTGGCCGAACATTTCCCGGGTGTTCGGGCAACTGTCGGTAGATACTAGTGAGCGGTTTGGGTATGAGTACCGCATGCGCCACAAGAGTGGTTACTGGATGTGGATCGATTCCCGCGCCCATGTGATCGAGCGCAACCCGGAAGGTCGGCCCATCAAAATCGCCGGAATCAACCTCGAAGTCACCCAGCAAAGGGACGCCGAAATCCGTATCCAGGCGCTCAACGCAAGCCTAGAAGTGCAAATGCAAGAAGCCTTGGCACGCAGTGAGGCGCGTGCCACTTTGGGTACCCTGATTGCCAGCGTCTCGCATGAGATGGCCACCCCTATGGGCAACAGCATGATGACAGCCAGTACCCTTAGCGCCCAGGCAGTGCAGTTCGATGCACAGCTGGCCGCCGGTAACTTGCGCCGCTCAGAGCTTGCGGCCTTTGTGAATAGTGTGAAAGATGGCAACACCTTGCTGATGCGCAACCTGGAGCGAGCAGTGGCTTTGCTCAAGAATTTCCGCCAGGTGGCGTCGGACCAGGCGAGTGAGCAGCGCCGACAATTTGACCTCCGGCAATGCCTGCAAGAGGTTCTTGCCACTTTGGCCCCGAGCCTGAAACGACACAGCCACCGTGTCGTGCTGGAAGTGCCCGAGGGTCTGACCATGGACAGCTACCCAGGCCCGCTCGGGCAGGTTGTCATCAACCTCATCAACAACGCATACCTCCACGCCTTCGAGGGTATCGAGCAAGGCGAAGTACTCATCGCCGCCACTGCGGACGACCAGCTCATTACCCTCTCATGCACTGACAACGGTCAGGGCATTGCCGAAGAGACACTGGAGAAAATGTTCCAGCCGTTTTTCAGCACCCGCATCGGGCGCGGCGGCACCGGCTTGGGCATGTCCATCGTTGAAAACTTGGTGAAGGCCACTATGGGCGGCACCCTGGAAGTGCAGTCCACAGTGGGCAAAGGCACCACCGTCACCATCACACTACCGAGCACAGCGCCGGAACTCCGCCAGGAAGAGGAAGGCGCCTGAGGCGCTTTCCCCGTCAGTCCCGGTTTTAAAACCCGAAGCCCGAGCCCGCACCCAGCAGGGTCGCCACACCCAGCACCGCAAAAATAGCGGCTGCAATGGAGTGGACCAGTTTCATTGGAATTTTGTTCGCCAACTTGTCGCCGGCGAACACTGCGGGCACATCGGCAATCAACATACCCAGCGTGGTGCCGATCACCACCATCAACGGCGCAGCATAGTGGGCTGCCATGGCCACGGTGGCGATTTGGGTTTTGTCGCCCATCTCGGCCAGGAAGAACGTAATCAGCGTGGCACCGAACACCCCGAAGCGACCTGCGATCTTGGTTTCTTCGTCTTCAATTTTGTCGGGGATCAGCGTCCAGATGGCCATGCCCAGAAAGGATGCACCGAGCACCCAGCGCAACACGCCGGGGCTGATGGCCGAGGTGATCCAGGCGCCCAAGGCACCGGCCAGACCATGGTTGACAATGGTGGCGCACAAGATGCCCAACACTATCGGCAAAGGCTTTTTGAAGCGGGCCGCGAGGATGAAGGCGAGAAGCTGGGTTTTGTCACCGATTTCGGCCAGAGCGACTACACCGGTAGAGACGAGAAGGGATTCCATGTGCACGAGTTCCAAGGCCGGTAAAAAGACAAATGACCACGGCACATCACCGGCCAAGGCGGATGTGCGGTGGTCAAAGGTCTTGCCAAGAATGAACTGCTGGCGCCAGAGTCTGCAGACTCAGTGTGTTGACGCAAGCCACTTGCAGTTGCAAGTGCGGCTACTCCCCAATGACGGGACTCGCATTGTAAAGGCTAAGTCTGTTCGCGCAGCACCCAGCGTTTCATGCGGCCCAACAGGTGTTCCAGATCGTCCACCACCGTAAACACCGAGGGGATCACCAGCAAGCTGAGCACGGTAGAGGTAATCAAGCCACCAATCACCGCGACCGCCATCGGGCTGCGGAAGCTGCTGTCGGCAGCGCCCCAGCCCACGGCCAGTGGCACCATGCCGGCGCCCATGGCGATGGTGGTCATCACAATCGGCCGCGCACGCTTGTGGCAGGCGTCAATGAGGGCATCAAACCGGCTCATGGGCGCAGCCACTGGATGGCCGTCGCTACCATCGCTACCCCGGCGCGCCAGGATGGCGTATTCCACCAGCAGAATCGAGTTCTTGGTGGCAATCCCCATCAGCATGATGAGCCCGATGAGCGAAGGCATGGAGAAGCTCTGGTTCGCGACCAGCAAGCCCACAAAGGCGCCACCCAAGGAGAGCGGCAAGGCCGCGAGGATGGTGAAGGGCTGCAAGAAGTCTTTGAACAAGAGCACCAGCACGATGTAGATGCACAGCACACCGGTCAGCATGGCCAGGCCGAAGCTGGCAAACAGCTCGCCCATGACTTCAGCATCGCCCAGCGCGAGTTGCTTCACGCCGGGTGGCAGGTTGGTAATGGAGGGCAGTTTTTGCACGGCCTCTGTCACATCGCCTAGCGGTGCGCCGGAGAGCTCCACTTCAAATGTGATGTTGCGCGAGCGGTTCAGGCGGTCGATCACCGCGGGGCCACCGGCCATTTCCAGAGTGGCCACCTGGCTGAGCATGACCGGGCCTTTGACACCGGGCACCGCCAGGCGCCCCAGCAGCTCCAGGTCCTGCCGCGCCGCACTGTCGAGCTTGACCACAATGGGCACCTGCCGCTGGCTGAGGTTGAGCTTGGCCAGCGAGGTGTCGTAGTCGCCCACGGTGGCAATGCGCAGCGTGTCGCCGATAGAGGCACTGGTCACCCCCAGATCGGCCGCGCGGGCAAAGTCGGGGCGCACCGCAATTTCAGAGCGAATCAAGCTCGCGCTGGAGGTAATGCTGCCCAGGCCGGGGATGGTGCGCAAATCGCGCTCCACGGCAGCGGCAGCACTCGCCAGGGCCAAGGGGTCTTCACCGGTGAGCACCAGTTGGTATTTCTCGCCACTGCCGCCCAGCCCCACTTTGCTGCGCACGCCGGGCACTTCGGCCATGGCTGCGCGGATGGCGTTTTCAATGCCCTGCTTGCGCGGGCGCTGGCCGCGCTCGGTCAGCAGCACGGTGAGCGTGGCCTTGCGGACTTCGGTCGTACCTGCAGGGGCAAACGGGTCAGACCCCGCAGCACCGCCACCAATGGTGGTGTAAATGCTCTGGATGTGATCGACCTTGCCCAGCAACTGGCGGGCGTGCTCAGCGGCGTCGCGGGTTTGCGCCAGGGTAGAGCCCGGAGGAAGCTCGATGTAGACCTGCGTTTGCGAGTTGTCATCCGGCGGGATGAAGCCGGTAGGAAGCAGCGGGATCAGCATGATGGAGCCGACAAAGAACGCAGCCGCCGCCGCCATGGTGATCCAACGGTGGTTCAGAGCCCAGCGGCTGGCGCGCATATAGGCCGGCATCCAGAAGGGCTCTTTGTGCGGGCGCGGGCTGCGCTTCATGATGTAGGCCGCCATCATGGGCGTGAGCACCCGGGCCACTACCAGAGAGGCAAACACGGCGAGCGCCGCCGTCCAGCCGAACTGCTTGAAGAACTTGCCCGGAATACCACTCATGAAAGCAGTAGGCAAAAACACGGCAATCAGCGTGAAAGTGGTGGCTACCACCGCCAGGCCGATTTCGTCGGCCGCTTCCATGGCCGCCTGGTAGGGGGTTTTGCCCATGTCGAGGTGGCGCTCGATGTTTTCGACCTCCACAATCGCATCGTCCACCAGCACGCCGATCACCAAAGAGAGGGCCAACAGGGTCACGGTGTTGATCGAAAAGCCCAAATAGGCCATGCCGATAAAGGCCGGAATGGCCGACAGCGGCAAGGCCACCGCCGACACAAAGGTCGCGCGCCAGTTGCGCAAAAACAGCCACACCACTATCACCGCCAACACCGCGCCTTCGTACAGCATGGTCATGGAAGCATCAAACTCCTCGGCCACCGGCTTCACAAAGTCAAAGGCCTGGGTGAGCTCAATATCAGGGTGCTGGGCTTTGAGCTCGTCCAGCGCTGCGTTCACTGCAGCGCCCACTTCCACTTCACTCGCGCCCTTGCTGCGGGTGATCTCGAAACCCACCACCGGCACGCCATTGAGCAGTGCTGCAGCCCGAGGCTCAGCAATCGTGTCTTTGACGGTGGCCACTTCATCCAGCCGTACGCGCTGACCGTTGGAGAGCGTGAGCTCCAGACGAGCCAACTCTTCGGCGGTTTTCACGGTGGCCAGCGTGCGCATGGGCTGCTCGCTGCCACCCAGGTCGGCGCGGCCGCCGGCGCTCTCGGTTTGCACCTGTTTGAGCTGGCGCGAAATGTCGGCCGCCGTAGCGCCCAGCGCTTGCAGCTTCATCGGGTCCAGCGCGACTTGCACTTCGCGGGTCACGCCCCCCACGCGGGCCACCGAACCCACCCCCTTGACCCCAAGCAGGCGCCGGGAAATGGTGTTGTCCACGAACCAGCTCAGGGCCTCGTCGTCCATTTTGTCGGAGCGGATGGTGAGCGCCAGAATCGGCGCACCGGAGAGGTTGACCTTGTTGATCACCGGGTCGCGTACATCGCTGGGCAGCTCGCTGCGCACACCCTGCACGGCGCTGCGCACTTCGTCGAGCGCTTCCTGGGTGGGTTTCTCCAAGCGGAATTCAGCGGTGATGGACACGCCGCCGTCCTGCACCTTGGTGTAGATGTTTTTCAGGCCCTGGATGGACGCAATCGCGTTCTCCAGTTTGCGGGCCACCTCCGTTTCCAGCTGGGCCGGCGCCGCACCGGGCAGGCTGGCCGAGATGGTGATGTTGGGCAGCTCCAGGTCGGGGAACTGCTGCACCTTCATGCTGTTGAAAGCCAGCATGCCGGCGAAGGTCAGCATCACAAACAGCATGACCGCCGGTATGGGGTTTTTGATCGACCACGAGGAGACGTTCATACCGCCTCCTGCCGAGCCGCCTCAAAGGAGGCAGGCGCCCCCTCGGGGGGCAATGAACGCAAGTGAATGTGGGGGCTCATGTGCTTGCTCCTTATTTCGTAGCTACTGGCGCAGGTGATACGGGGGCTACAGCCACTTTTGGCTTTGAATCTGCCGCCTCCACCACCTTGACTGTGTCACCCTCGCTCAAGAAGCTGCCGCCGCTGGCAACCAGCTTGTCTTCGGGTTTCACGCCGCTCTGAATCTCGATCTGCTCACCCACCACGCGGCCGGTCTGCACTTTGAGTTGGCTCACGCGGCTGTCGGCACCCACGCGGTACACATAGCTGAAACCATCGCGCACCACCACCGCGGTTTGCGGCACGGTGAGTGCGCCAGTGCTGCCCAGCTCGAACTCGCCACGGGCATACATGCCGGGCTTAAAAGCGGCGCCCAAAGACTGGCCGGCGGTTGTTACGCCCAGCAAGTCCACGTACACCAGGCCGTTGCGAGTGGCAGCATCTACCGTAGGCGCCAACATGCGCACTTTGCCCTTGGCCTGCACGCCGCCGGGCGAAGTGACCAGCACCCCCATGCCGGGTTTGATACGGGCAAACTCGGCAGAGGTGACCTCGCCGCGCCACTCCAGCCGCCCTTGGCGGATGAGCTTGAACATTTCGGTGCCAGCACCCACCACCGCGCCCACGCTGGCGCTGCGAGCGGAGACGATGCCGCTGTCGGGTGCGAGCAATTGGGTTTGTTTCAAGCGCAGCAATTGGGCATCGAGCTGGGCCTGGGCAGACGCCACCCGCGCCTTGGCAGTGGCTTCTTGCGTGAGGTATTGGTTAATTTGCTGGGCGCTCACGGCACCGGTGCCTTGCACGGCGCGGGCACGGTCACCATTGGCTAGCGCTTCGGCGGCATTGGCCTGCGCTTCGTTGAGAGCGGCACGCGCGAGGGCTACGTCCGCCTGCACGCTCTCGGAGGCAAAGACCGCGAGCACCTGCCCGCGCTTCACGCTGTCGCCCACGCCCACCTGCAGCTCGGCCACGCGCAGGCCACTGACCTCAGAGCCCACGCTGGCCTCCTGCCAAGCGGCCACGCCGCCATTGGCAGACAGCTTCACAGGCAACTGGCTGCTCTTGGCCTGCGTGAGGGCTACGGTCAATGCCGCTTTGGCAACAGCGGCGGGCTTGGGGGCATCAGCCGCCTCGGTGCGGGTGGACCACAGGCCCAACGCGGCGACCGACACCACGCTGGCGGCCAGCAGGCTCAGCGTCAGAGGTTTGAATTGAAAACGGTTCATGGGTTTGCTCTCGAAAAAGTGACAACAAAAATCTCAATATTTGAGGCCGGGGCCTCAGGGCTGCTTAGCTGCTGGTGCGGAGGCGCCGCTGTCGTTCAGGCGGTCGGGCTCAAAGCCACCACCCAGCGCGCGGTACAAAGACACCCAGGCGCGCTTGCGCTCCAGGCCCAATGACAGCTGGGCCGACTCGGCCGCCAGCGCGTTGCGGCGGGCGTCCTCCAGCTCCACCAGACTGGCCAGCCCCTGGCCGTAGCGGGCCTGGGTGGCTGCCAGCGATTCGGCGTAGCCGGCAGTGGCCACTTCGGCGTCCTGCCGGCGGGCATCGGTGCTTTGCAGCTGGACTAGTGCCTCTTCGACTTCGCGCACGGCCTGGCGCACTTTGCCGCGGTAGGCCGACACGCTCTGCGCATAGGTCGCCTCGGCCGACACCACGTTGGCCTTGCGCTGGCCGCCATCAAACAAGGGCAGCGTGACTGCCAAGGGGCCAAAGGACCAGGTATCCAGATTCGTCTCGCGGCCCATGCTGCTGTAGCGCAAGGCACCGACCGACCCGTTCAGGGTGAGGCGCGGGTAGCGCTGGGCCTTGGCGCTGCCCACTTGGGCGCTGGCGACCATGACATCGCGCTCGGCGGCAAACACATCAGGCCGCTGGGCCAGGGTTTGCGCCGGCACGCTTGCTATCAAAATAGGAGCTGCTTGCGCAGTATCTACCTGGGCTAGAGCCATTTTTTTCCGCAAATAGGGCTCCTGCAGCCCGGTCAGGGCTACCAGGGCCTTGGTGTCTATGTCACACGCCGCCTGCTGCTGGGTGACGCGGCTGGAGCCATCGGCCGCGCTGGCACGGGCGAGTGCCGCTACCGAGGGGGCCGTGAAGCCGGCGCGGGCGTTGAGCTCGGCCAGGCGGGCGGTTTCCTGCCGCGAGGTAGCGTCTTTGCGGGCAACTGCCAACAGCTGCCGGCAAGTGCCCAGGCTGTAGTAGGTGTTGGCCACTTCGGCGGCCACCGACACGCGGGCGTCGTGCCACTGCGCCTGGGTGCCTTGGAACTGAGCGTCGGCGGCATTGCTCACCGCACGGTTGGCACCCACCAAGTCCAGCTCCCAGCTGGCTTGCAGGCCCACGCTCTGGGTGGTGGCGACCGGCACATCCGGGGTACTCACGCCCCGGCTGGCACTCACATTGGCGCTGAGCTGCGGCAACAGGGCCGCGTTGGCGGTGGTGCGCTGCGCGCGGGCGGACTCGACCCGCGCCAGAGATTGCGCCACCGTAGGGCTCACCGCTTGGGCGGCGTCGATCAACTCCACCAACAGCGGGTCGCCCTGCTTTTGCCACCACTCAGCCAGCGAACCGACGGCGCCGCCATGCGGTAGTGGAGCTTGCCACTGCAAGGCGGGGGTGGCGTCCACCTTGGCGGGCGGCATGACGATGGCACATCCGCTCAACATCAGCGTGAGCGCCAGTGCCACATAGGCGGGCTTGGGGGTTCGTAAATGCATGGGTTTCATGGGGCTTGGAGTGAGGTGGATTCAGGGAAATGGGCCTGAGCCGGGGCAGAGGCTTTAGAGCGGCGTCTCAGCGCTTCAGCATCCACCAGCACCAGGGCATAGGACACCAGTCGCTCCAGATACGCATCTAGCGCCTGCGGCGAGTTGACCAGCCCGAGGCGGATCTGGGTGTACAGGTCATTGCCCACATGGAGCATGACGCCCAAGCCACTGATGGTGAAGGCGAGTCGGTGGATATCGTCATCGGATTCAGCCAGGCCGACATGGCGGCAGAGCCCGCGGGTCAAGGCCATGTGGGCGGGGGCAATATTGGTGTCAATCTCATGCTGCCAGGCGCCGGTGGGCTCCAGCATTTCGCGAAAGCAGAGCTTCATGTACTGCTGCTGGGTAACATGGCCTTGCTTTAGAGGCTCCAAAAAGCTGGACAACAAACCGCGAATTGCCTGCTCCAGCGTGACATCGGTGCCCTCCAGTGCTTCGGGCGGGACGGGGGGATTGGTACGCGGATCGGAAAACACGGCGCGGTACAAGCCGGCCTTGTCCCCAAAGTAATAGCTGATGGACGCCACATTGGCCTGCGCTGCGAGGGCAATCTCGCGGATAGAGGTCTTGGCAAAACCCTGCTCCGCAAACAGTTGCAATGCTGCATCCAGCAGGCGATTGCGCGCTTCTACCCCATCGCTGCGTGTGGGCTTGGTGGAAATGGTCTCAGACAAAGGAATCGACATAGGCGTCGATTCTAAGCATACAAATCAAACGTTTGATTAAAGTACGATGGTGAGCAAGGTTTTAGGCTTAGCAAAACAACGATTCGCGGAAAACGCCCCCCGCTTGCAAACGGCACTCCAGAGCCTGTGCCTGCAAGAGCACAATGCTTGATTGGGCAGGCTCCAGCTCCAAGTCAAGGGGCAAGTCCCACCGGGACGGGACGAAGATGCGGATTTGTGGAGGCTGCCCTTGCACGCGCAAGCTGCCGGATCGAATTCGCCCGAGCAAATCCACGCCATGAACAGGCACGCAACGCTGAAGCACCAGTACGACCCCTTGCAGGAACCCACTCACCGGTGCTTCACCCAGGGCATGCCGGGTCGCAGAAACGGCAGAAAAAACCACATGAAGATCGTCACCATGCCATTGAATCTGGCTGATTTCGGAGTCCGCAAACTCCATCTCCAACACAGCCTGCGGCTCCATGGTCGGGAACCGGCTTAGTGCGCGTGGCCGATGCTGCTGACGAGCGCCACCATCCCGATGCCAACACCCAGCCAGGCAATCTGTGCCGCAGTCTCACGTGCAGAGAGTCGCTTTTGGAGCTGGGGAATCAGGTCCGCCAATGCGACGTAGATGAAGCTGCTGGACGCCACCGCCAGGAAATACGGCAGATAGTCTTGCAGCTGGTCGACCAACCAGTAACCAGTAATTCCGCCCAACGCGGTCACGGCCCCCGCTAGGGTGACCTTGATCAACGCCGCCTGCTTGTTGGTAGAGCCATTACGCAGGACCATCAGATCGCCCATGTGGTGCGGCACTTCATGGGCCAGCACTGCCAAGGCGGCGATGGCACCCAAACGCAAATCCGCTATAAAGGCCGACGCGATCAGCACTCCGTCCCCGAAGCAGTGGACGCTATCGCCAGTGAGGACCGCCCAACTTCCTGCGGGCTTGTCCGTACCGTGGCTATGCCCGTGGTGATGGTCGTGGTGAGCTCGGCCGTGCTCGTCATGCACCTCGTGACCGTACGCGGCAGGACCATGGTGGTGCTCATGGCCGTGGTGCCAGAGCTCCGCTTTGTCGAGTAAAAAGAAGAAAACCAGACCGATCAGGAGCACCAAGAACAAGTCATGGGCGCCGGCCTGGCTCTCAAACGCTTCGGGCAGCAAATGCATGAAGGCGGTGGCCAGCAAGGCCCCCGCCGCCAGGCTCAACATATGCTGGGTGTAGCGGGCGAGCGCACCGAAACTCAGTGCCGCTGCCAACCACACACTACCGATACCGGCCAGCAAGGTGCCGGCCACAATTGCCAAAAGAATCAAACAACGCCCTTTGCCTTAAACCACGCAAGTGTACGTTTGAAACCATCGGCGGCTTCCTTGGCCCGGTAGCTCGGGCGGTAGTCTGCGTGGAAAGCATGGCCTGCATCGGGGTACACCACGAATTGCGAAGCCTTGGCAGCCTTGTTGCCTTTTTTACCGGCAGCCGCCAGCGCTTTCTTCATGTCGTTGACCGTCATCACCGGAATACCGGTGTCTTTGGCACCATACAGGCCCAGTACCGGTGCGTTCAGGCTCTCTGCCAGATCGATCGGGTTTTTAGGGGTCAGGTCGGAGGGTGTGCCCACCAAGCGGCCGTACCAGGCCACGCCGGCTTTGACGTCCTTGTTGTGCGCGGCGTACAGCCAGGTAATGCGACCGCCCCAGCAGAAGCCGGTGATCGCCACTTTTTTGGTGTTGCCACCGTTGTCTGCGGCCCAGACTAGGGCGGCGTCCAGATCGCCCATGACTTGCTCGTCAGGTACCTTGGACACTACTTCGGCCAGCAACTTGCCGATGTCGGTGTACTGGGACGCATCCCCCTGGCGGGAGTAAAGGTCGGGCGCAATCGCGAGGTAGCCCGCTTTGGCGAAACGGCGGCAGGTGTCGGCAATGTACTCGTGCACTCCGAAAATTTCCTGAACCACCAGCACGATCGGCAGGTCGGTCTTGTCGGCAGGGGCTGCGTAGTAAAAGGGGACGCTCTCGCCGGCTACGTCGTAGATTTCGGAGCCGGTGACCAAGCCATCGGCCGGTGTGCTGATCGCTGTTTGCGCCATGATGGGCATGGCCGTGGCGGCATAACCCACCCCCAGCGCGGCCATGATGGCCGTACGGCGCGTAGCACCTGCCTCGGTCGTGCGACCGGGGCGCAAAGAGTCCAATTCGTTCTTTAGATTTTCCAGCATGCGTGTCTCCATGGTGTTTGAAAAGCAGGCGCAAGTGAGAACACTTGCGACGCCACACGCAGACTACAGGAAATCAGCTTCGCCCACTATTAGAACGTTTCCCAATCGTCGTCTCCACCGGCCTGTGTAGACCGGTTTGAGGCGGTGACGACAGGTTTCTGCAAGCTTGGCACGGGGGCTGAAGCAGGTTTGTGGGCGCTGGCCGGCTTGGGTGTGCTGGCCTTGGCCGAAGCCGTGCTGCGGGCCTGGGGGCCTGCTGAGTCACCGGTGCGGCGCTCCGGGCCTTTGAACGAGGTGCTCGGTTTACCTGAGCGCACTGGCACCGGTGCCAGAGAAGGTCCGGACTGGCTGCCTGTAACCTTGAACACTGCCACCGCTTGCTTCATGCGGTCAGCCTGCTCGCGCAAGCTCTCTGCGGCGGCGGCGCTCTCTTCCACCAGAGCCGCGTTTTGCTGGGTCATCTGGTCGAGGTTGCTGATGGCCGAATTCACACCGGCAATACCGGAGCTTTGCTCGTTGGCAGCCGACGTGATTTCACCGATCACGTCCGCCACGCGACGGACCGACTGCATGATTTCTTCCATAGTCGAGCCGGCATCAGTCACCAACTGGGTACCCGACTCCACTTTGTCGACTGAAGTGCCGATAAGGGCCTTGATCTCCTTGGCAGCTTCCGCACTGCGACCTGCCAAGGAGCGCACCTCAGACGCCACCACCGCGAATCCACGGCCTTGCTCACCGGCACGAGCGGCTTCGACCGCCGCATTCAGCGCGAGGATGTTGGTCTGGAAGGCAATGCCGTCGATCACGCTGATGATGTCTGCAATCTTTTTGCTGCTAGCGTCAATTTCCTGCATGGTGCTGACCACCTGGGTCACCACTTCGCTACCGCGCTGAGCCACCTGGGATGCGCTGGCTGCCAAGCTACTGGCCTGACGGGCGTTGTCGGTGCTTTGCTGAACGATCTGGGTCAGGCCGTCCATGCTGGAGGCCGTCGCCTGCAGGTTGCTGGAGGTGTGCTCGGTGCGTTGGGCCAGGTCGTTGTTGCCGGTGGCAATTTCGGCGCTGGCTATCGCAATGCTGTCGGTACCGCCACGGATTTCAGACACCATGCGCCCCAGCGAAATATTCATCGCCTCGAGAGAGTGCAGCAACTGGCCGAACTCGTCGGTGCGATCGGAGTGCACCGAGTGGGTCAGATCGCCTTCCGCAATGCGTGCGGCCAGTTCATTGGCCATGTTCAGGGGTTCGCGGATGGAGCGCACCAGCCAGGTGGTACCGGCAAAGATGACCAACACAATGACCGCCAAGCTCACCAGAATGCCCGTGGTGTTGGTCGCCCGCTTGGCCACAATTTCGGCCTGCAATGCAACCGTAGCTTCCTTTTGCAAGGCCACAAATTTGCGCTGCTCCTCAAGGTAAATCTTCAGTGCAGGTTGGTACTCACCGGTCATGGCTTGCATGGCGTCCGCGTCTTGACCCGCTTTCTTCAGGTCACGGGCTTTTTCGCGGCTCGACAGCACCAGTTTGCGTGCATCGGCAACCTTTTTGAGTTGCGACTTGTCGGCATCCGTTTGGGCCATGCTTTCAATTTTTTTCTGCAGCTCAGTGATCTCCGCAGAGGTGGAGGTCACAACGTCTTTGAACGCATCCGACACCGCGTCACCACTGCTGATGAGGATCGCCGTGTTGCGCGCCGAATTGGTGCTGGTCAACCCATTCCACTCCGTGGCCAGTTGCACCAACTCCGTGGCTACGTCCTGCTTCTGGCGGCCTTCCTGCAAGATGGCGTTGCTGCGCATCAGACCGATCACGGCCACCATACAAATGGCCACGATGATTAACACGATAAACGACCACAGCTTGGTAGCGATCTTCATTCCACTGAGTCCCATACGACGCCCCTGTTTGATTGAATGCATTAATTATCTACGTAAATTTAACATTTGCAACAAATATTAATTCAATCTACGTACTGGTATCGTCGGCATTAATGGGCCTTGTCCCAATTGGGACCTACCCCTACTTCCGCCAACAAAGGGACCTTGAGGCTCGCCACCCCGGCCATCACGGCCGGAATTTCAGCCCGAAGCCACTCCACCTCGGACTCGGGCACCTCAAACACCAATTCATCATGCACCTGCATGATCATGCGCGTGCCCCGATTTTGTGCATCCAGGGTCTGCTGCACTTTGACCATGCTCAACTTAATGAGATCTGCTGCCGTGCCCTGCATGGGCGCGTTAATGGCCGCACGCTCCAGACCGGCCAGCTGCGCGCCCTTGGCGTTTTTGATACCGGCCAGCTGCAAGCGGCGGCCGAACACGGTTTCCACATAGCCCTGCTGGCGCGCCACGGCGCGGGTGGTTTCCATGTATTGCTTCACCCCCGGGTATCGCTCAAAGTAGCGCTGGATATAGTTTTTGGCCGCCGTGTTGTCAATGCCCAGATTGCGCGCCAAACCGAAGGCGCTCATGCCGTAAATCAGCCCGAAGTTAATGACCTTAGCGTAGCGGCGCTGCTCGCTGCTGACCTGGTCCACCGGCACGCCAAACACTTCGGCGGCCGTGGCGCGGTGCACGTCCAGGCCATCATGAAAGGCTTTGAGCAGGGCCGCATCGTCGCTGATGTGCGCCATGATGCGCAGCTCAATCTGGCTGTAATCAGCACTGGCAATCACACAGCCGGGCGCCGCCACAAAGGCCTCGCGCACGCGGCGACCTTCTGCTGTGCGGATCGGAATGTTTTGCAGGTTGGGGTCGTTGCTGGAGAGGCGGCCCGTGACCGCCACTGCCTGCGCATAGTGGGTGTGCACCCGGCCCGTGCGCGGGAGGGCCAACAGCGCCAGCTTATCGGTATAGGTGCCCTTGAGCTTGGCAAGACCACGGTGCTCCAGCAGCTTGGCCGGCAAGGGGTAATCCTCAGCCAGTTTCTCCAGCACTTCTTCATCGGTGCTGCGCGCACCGGTGGCGGTTTTTTTGACCACCGGCATGCCCAGCTTGTCGAAGAAGATTTCGCCGAGTTGCTTGGGGCTGCTCAGGTTGAAAGGTTGGCCGGCAATCTCGTAGGCCTCGGTTTCCAACTGCACGATGCGTTGGCCCAGCTCGTGGCTTTGGGCCGCCAGTGTGGGCGCGTCGATCAGCACGCCATTGCGCTCAATGCGGTAGAGCGCTTCGCTGCTGGCGATCTCCAGCGCATAAATGAACTTCAGCTTGTCGTTGGCCTCGATCTGCGGCCACAGCGCCAGGTGCACATCCAGCGTTTGGTCCGAGTCTTCGCAAGCGTACTCGGCGGCCTTGGCAATGTCGACCTGGTCAAAGCTGATCTGGTTAACGCCTTTGCCGCACAGGTCTTCAAAGCTGATGCCGCTGCGCCCCAGGTGGCGCTCGGCCAGGCTCGCCAGCCCGTGGGGCTTGTCGGCTTCGAGCACATAGCTTTGCAGCATGGTGTCGTGGGCGTAGCCCTGCACTTCAATGCCATGGTTGGCAAACACATGGCGGTCGTATTTGATGTGCTGGCCCAGTTTGTGGGCTTGCGGGTTCTCCAGCCAAGGCTTGAGTTGGGCCAGCACCGTGTCGCGGTCCAGCTGCTCAGGCGCGCCGGGGTAGCGGTGCGCTAGCGGGATGTAAGCACCCTTGCCCGGCTCGGTGCTGAAGCTGATGCCCACGATCTCGGCGCGCATTTCGTCCAGCGAGGTGGTTTCGGTGTCCAGCGCGGTCAGCGGCGCTGCCTGAATGCGCGCCAGCAAAGCAGCCAGGGCGTCTTGCGTAAAGATGGTTTCGTATTCCACCGTTCTCACCCGGGATGCCGGCGCTGCAGACTCCGCAGCCGGCTCGTCAAACAAGCCCGGCTCCGCGCTGCGCGCCGCTGGGGCCTGGGCAGTGGCCGCAGCCTCAGCGCCGCCTACTGACTTGGCCAGCCCCTTAAAGCCGTATTTCTCATAAAAAGCACGCAGAGCCCCCGTATCTTGAGCGCCAGCAGCTATGGAATCCATAGCAGGCAAGCCCTCGACCCAGCCCGTCAAATCGCAATCGGTTTTGATGGTCAGCAGCGTGCGGCCGGTGGGCAACCAGTCCAGCGCCTTGCGCAGGTTCTCGCCCACGACACCGCCGATGTGGGCGGCGTTGTCCACCACGCCTTGCAGCGAGCCGTACTGCTGCAACCACTTCACCGCCGTCTTGGGGCCCACTTTGGCCACACCGGGCACGTTGTCTACCGTGTCGCCCACCAGGGTCTGGTAGTCCAGCATCAGGCGGGCGGGCACGCCGAACTCGGCCTCCACCCCGGCTAGGTCGCGGCGCTTGCCGTTCATGGTGTCGATGATGGTGATGTGCTCATTCACCAGTTGCGCCAGGTCTTTGTCGCCGCTGCTCACAATGACTTCAATGCCTTGCGACGCGGCAATGGCGGCCAGCGTGCCGATCACGTCATCGGCCTCGACGCCGGGCACGTCCAGCACCTTCCACCCCAGCAAGCGCACGATTTCGTGGATGGGCGCGATCTGGCTGCGCAGATCGTCGGGCATGGGGTCGCGGTGGGCTTTGTACTCGGGGTAAATCTCGTCGCGGAAGGTCAGGCCCTTGGCATCAAACACGCAGGCCACGTAATCGGCGGGGTACTCCTTGCGCAGGCTATTCATCATATTGATCATGATGCGCACCGCGCCGGTCTTTTGTACGGTGCCGTCCGGCAGGGTCACGCTCATGCTGTCGCCACCGGCAAAAAAGGCGCGGTACAGGTAGCTGGAGCCATCCACCAGCAGCAGGGTTTTCTTGGGTTCTGTCATAAATAGTATTGTGCCCCCAGGCTCCGCCGCTTTGCGGGTCGCTGCCCCCCGAGGGGGTGCATCCGCCTTGGGGCGGCCCGGCGGCGGATGTTGCGCCCCGCACCGGGCAAGGTCTCCCCCAAGCCGGAGTGCCCCGCCACCCTACAATTGCCCCATGGCGGTTTACACAGAGGTCTCGCTCGACGAGGCCAGCACTTTTCTTTCCTCCCTGCAATTGGGCACTCTCCAAACCATGGAGGGCTGCTCCGGTGGCATTGAGAACACCAACTACTTCGTCACCACTGATCAGGCGCCCTATGTGCTGACCCTGTTCGAGCGGCTGACGGCGCAGCAATTGCCGTTCTACCTGCGGCTGATGAAGCACTTGGCGCACCACGGCATTCCGGTGCCGGACCCTGCCGCCAATCGCGATGGTGACGTGCTGCACAGCCTGAACGGCAAACCGGCCGCGGTGGTGAACCGGCTAAAAGGCAAAAGCGAACTCAGCCCCGGAGTGGAGCACTGCCAGCAAGTAGGTGCCATGCTGGCGCGCATGCACTTGGCAGGCCGCGATTTCGGCATGCAGCAGCCCAACCTGCGCGCCCTGCCCTGGTGGAACGAAACGGTGCCGGTCGTGTTACCCCATCTGGAAGCGCCGCAAGCCGCACTCATCCAGAGCGAGCTGGCTTACCAGAACCATGTGGCCGCCCAAAGCGCCTACACCGCACTGCCGCGCGGCGCGATTCACGCCGACCTGTTCCGTGATAACGTCATGTTCGACAAGGTGAACGGTGAACCCCTCCTCAGCGGTTTCTTTGACTTTTATTTTGCCGGTACCGACGCCTGGCTGTTCGATCTGGCCGTTTGCTTGAACGACTGGTGCATAGACCTGCCCACGGGAGTCGCCGACTTGGAGCGCAGCCGCGCTTTTGTGCAAGCCTACGAGAGCGTGCGCCCCTTGACTGCGCAAGAGCGCGAGCTGTTCCCGGCCATGCTGCGGGCAGGCGCGTTGCGCTTTTGGCTCTCACGCCTGTGGGACTGGTACCTGCCCCGCGAAGCCTCCATGCTCAAACCCCACGACCCGACACACTTTGAGCGCGTCCTGCAGCAACGGATTGCGCAACCCCTCACACTCTCCGACCTGATGAACCCCGAATCTCTCACCGCATGAAACTCCAGATCGTCCCTCCCCGCCAAGGCGTCGTGTGGTTTAAGCAAGGTGTCCGCACTTTCCTGAAGCAGCCGCTGGCTTTCACCGGCCTGTTTTTTATGTTCATGGCGACGGTGTCCTTGTTGAGCCTGGTGCCCATCATCGGGACGCCCTTGGCGCTGGCGCTGTTGCCTGCCGCCACCCTCGGGCTGATGGCTGCGACCCAGATCGCCGACCAGGGCCAATTCCCCATGCCCCAGGTGCTGATTGCAGGCTTTCGCGCCGGCCGGGAGCGGCTGCGCTCCATGGTGGTGCTGGGCGTGCTGTATGCCGTGGGTTTTATTCTGGTCATGGGCATTTCTGCCACCGTAGACGGCGGGCAGTTTGCCCGCGTGTACCTGCTGGGCGGAGAACTCTCGCCGGAAGTGGTGTTGCAGGGAGATTTTCAGACCGCCGCCCTGCTGGCCATGGTCCTTTACCTGCCTTTGTCCTTGCTGTTCTGGCACGCCCCGGCCCTGGTGCACTGGCACGGTGTGACGCCGATGAAAAGCCTGTTTTTCAGTGCAGTGGCGTGTTTGCGTAATTTCTGGGCCTTTACCGTGTTCGGGCTGGTCTGGATGGCCGGTTTTCTGGGCGTGGCGATGGTGGTCGCCATCCTGGTGGGCGTGCTGGGAAGCCCGGAGTTGATCAACGCGATTCTGTTCCCCGTCGGCCTCGCCATGGCCGCCATGTTTTTTACGTCGTTTTACTTCACGTTCCGTGATTGTTTTGACGCACCGCCGGAGACTTGACCATGACCCAGCACACCCTCCAAGGCCGCAGTGAAGCGGAAGTTACCTGGTTTCAGCGCCGCAGCTTTCTGCAAGCGGCCGCCGCCTGGACCGCCATGGGGGGAGCCGCAGGGGCCTGGGCGCAAAGCCGCAGCAATATTGTCCAACTCACCGGCGATGCCACACTCAACGGCAGCCGCTTGCGACCCGAGCAGGCCATTCAGACCGGTGACGAAATAGAAACCGGCCCGGACTCCAGTCTGATCTTTGTGATTGGCAACTCTTCATTTCACATACGCCAGCGCAGCCGGCTGACTGTCGAGCGCGGGGGCAGCCTGAACGCTGTGGGCTTGTTGCGCTTGCTCACGGGCGCAGTCATCAGTGTGTGGGGGCCCGGGCGCACACGGCGCATCGTCACGCCCACTGTAACCGCAGGTATCCGGGGGACCGGGGTGTACACCGAGGTGTTTCCTGACCAGGACCTGCGCAGCTATTTTTGCAATTGCTACGGCACCGTGGACATGGCTGCCGGTCGCGACCGGCTCGTCAGCCGCTCGGACTACCACCAAGCGTTTTGGGGCGAGGTGAGCCCTAAAGAAGGCCGCTTGTTGACCCCCGCCAAAGCGATCAACCACACCGATGAAGAGCTGGAGTTTCTGGCCCGGCTGGTGAACCAGCAAACGGCGTGGCAACGCATGGGCAAAAAAGGGGTGAAAGACGGCAAGGGCTATATGGACGAGCAACCGGGTCAGCTGCACCCGGCCGCCATGCCCCTGATCTAAACGCGGCGGGCGCGTTTTACCTCAACGGTACGCAGCCATAGCGGCTGCCAGGTCCCGGTATTCCTCGCAGTCCCGGTTACCGCAAATTTTTTCCAGATCAGCCAGATGCCGGGCGGCCAACTCAGGCTTGCGGTCCATCAGGTAAGCCTCCCCGATGTACTCGTGCGCGCCTTTGTGCCGGGGGTTGAGCCTGAGCGCAATCTTGTAGTGCTCAAAGGCTTTGGCCAGCTCAGGCTTGTCTTGCTTGCGGTAGGTATAGGCCAGCAGATTATGGGCATCGGCGTTTTCAGGTTCGTCGGCCACTGCTTTTTGGGTTTCGTATTTCGCAGTCCTCCAATCCGACTTTGCAATAGCCGCGCGTGCAGAGGCCATGCGCTGATTTACCGTGGGGACATTCATCACCGGGGTGTCTGCGGCATGTGCAAATCCACTCACCATCACCCAAGCGACCAACAACTTTCTCATAAACGCTCCTTCGTGTCAGGGAGCTCCAATGTAGCGACATTGCAATACCCGAGAGAAGCCCCGGCCTGTCACAGAGTTGAAACATCAACGTCGCACATTACGCAGGCTAATTCAACTTGAGGCACCCTGTATGACCGACAACACCCGCACTTCGAGCGACATCTTCAACAACGAAGACTCCAACACCACCGCTAATCCGCACATCGACCAGATCATGTCCGCACGCCTGAACCGCCGCGGCTTGCTGCTGGGCGGTATGGGCGCTGCAGCCACCTCGCTGTTCGGCGCAGGTGCGCTCACAGGCTGCGCCACCGCTTCGACCGGCACTGGCGCAGCCGCCGCCATGTCTGCCCCCCTGAACACACTGGGTTTCACGGCTGTCGCGAAGAGCCTGGCAGACAAAGTGGTGGTACCCGCTGGCTACAACGTACAAATCATTTACGCGCTGGGCGACCCGCTCAAAGCTGGCACCGCCGCGTTCAAGAACGACGGCAACGATACCGACTGGGACAACCGCTCCGGCGACCACCATGACGGCATGGAGTACTTTGGTCTGGACGCCAATGGCCGCCCCTCGGCCAACGGCACCACCCGCGCCTTGCTGGCAATCAACCATGAAGCCACCACAGACGAAAAACTTACTTCCTTCTTCATCCACGCCAACGGCGGTACTGCCACCCTGCCCCGCCCTGCATCCGAAGTGGACAAGGAACTAGCCATCCACGGCCTGTCTGTAGTGGAAGTTGCAGCCCAAGCTGGTCAGTGGAACTACAAACCGGCCTCCAACTACAACCGCCGTGTCACCGCCATGACCGAGGTACTTATCAGCGGCCCCGCCAAAGGCAGCGAGCACCTGGTGACCAAATTTAGCCCCGACGCCACCCGCGCCCGCGGCACATTGAATAACTGCGGCACTGGCAAAACACCTTGGGGCACCTTTGTGTCCGGTGAAGAAAACTGGTTTGGTTACTTCAGCCGCGATGCCAAGGACGACGATCGCCGCGGCAAAAAGGACAAAGCAGTCGCGGGCTTGGTGCGCTACGGCCGCCCCGCCGGTACCGCCAGCCGCCACGGCTGGGAGAGCGCCGGTGCCGAAGACAAATACGTGCGCTGGAACAACAGCGCGCTGGGCGCCAACGCCAAGGCCGACTACCGTAACGAAATGAACACTTTCGGCTACGTGGTGGAGATGGATGCCTACGACGGCAGCCAGCCCGTGCGCAAGCGCACCGGTCTGGGCCGCTTCGCCCACGAAAGCGTGAGCTTTGCCAAGGCCGTGGCGGGTCAACCCATCGTGGCCTACATGGGAGACGATGCTCGCAATGAGTACATGTACAAGTTTGTGTCTGCCGCCAAGTGGGACGCTGCAGACGCCAACGCCAACAACCGTATCGCTGTGGGCGACAAGTACCTCGACAAGGGCACGCTATTTGTGGCCAGCTTCAAAGACGATGGCACAGGCACCTGGATTGAGTTGTCGATGAACAACCCCATCGTGGCCGCCAACCCTGACTTTGAATTCAAGTCGGATGCCGACGTAGCCATCTTCACCCGCCTGGCCGCCGACGCCGTGAGCGCCACCAAGATGGACCGCCCGGAGTGGGGTGGCATCAACCCCCGCACCGGGGAGTTCTACATGACACTGACCAACAACAGCAATCGCACCGTGGACGGCGACGCTAGCTTGGACTCGGCCAACCCTCGCTTTTACAGTGACATGAAGGGCAGCAAGGAAAACAAGGGCAATGTGCACGGCCACATCATCCGCGTGGCCCAAGGCAACCCGGCCGACACCGCGTTCAAGTGGGACATCTACCTGTTTGCCTCGGAAGCCGATGCCGACAAATCCAAGGTGAACCTGTCCAACCTGACGGACGAGAACGACATGTCCTCCCCGGACGGCCTCGTCTTCAGCGACGTGACCGGCTTGTGCTGGATTCAGACCGACGATAACGCCTACACGGACAAAACCAACTGCATGATGCTGGCCGCCATCCCCGGCAAGGTGGGCGACGGTGGCAAAAAAACCCTAAGCTACAAGCGTGCGGATGGTAGCGAAAAGCGTGTGGACACCTACATGGGCAAGGCGCAGTCGCCAGACATCCTCAAGCGCTTTTTGGTGGGCCCCGTGGAATGCGAAATCACCGGCCTGTGCGAAACACCGGACGGCAAAGCAATGTTCATCAACATCCAGCACCCAGGTGAAGGATCGAAGATGGCCGACATTGGCAACCCCGCCAAGTACACCAGCCAATGGCCTGCCAACGCAGGTTACGGCGCAGGCAACCGCCCACGGTCGGCCACTATCGTCATCACCAAGAAAGATGGCGGCGTGATCGGTAGCTAAGCCACCTGCCACGCCCTGCGGGGCGGCAACACCAGCGGGCTGCAGCAATCCAGCCCGCTATTTTTTTGATAGCTGTTAGCGCAATATCAGCGGGGGCTAGTGGCCTAAAACGCGTAGTCGCGCTCGACCCGGGCAATGCGCGTCTTGAACGCGGCGTACCACTTGGCGTGGCCCAGTTGCTGCGCCACCTGGTGCTCCGCGTTGGCCTTCCAAGCGCGTATCGACTCCAAATCTTTCCAGTACGACACGGTGATACCCAGCCCGTCCCGCGCCGACTCCACGCCCAGAAAGCCGGGTTGCTGCGCGGCGAGCGCGACCATCTTCTCGGCCATGTCGCCATAGCCTTCATCCACCGCAGTGCGCAGGTTCGTAAAGATGACCGCGTAATACGGTGCAGGCGGGGTGTTGGCAATGTCCTGGCTCATGGGCGGTGCTCTCAGAGGGGGCAAGAGGTCAAGGGGTCAAGGGACCGGCGTGAGTTTGGCCACGCTCAGGGCCAGCCACTTGGTGCCGTGGCGGGGGAAGTTGATCTGCGCACGCGCGTCGTCGCCTGCACCTTCCAGCGTGAGCACGGTGCCTTCGCCAAACTTGGCGTGGAAGACCTTCTGGCCCTTGCGCAAGCCGGTGGGCTCTTCTTTGCGCACCACTTCCTTCTGCGGGGCCGAATAAGAGCCAAATGTGCTTCCAGCCCCCGTGGAATATTCGCGACCAGCTCCTGAATTCGTAGCATATCCACCGCCACCCCAACTGTTGCCGGAGCCGCCGCCATAGCCTCCTCCACCAAAACCACCGCCCGCAGGCATAGGCTGCTGCTTGGGCGTGAGGTACTTCAGGCACTCCTCCGGCAGCTCGTCAAAAAAGCGGCTTTTGAGGTTGAAGCGCGTTTGCCCGTGCAGCATGCGCGTCTGCGAGTGGCTGAGGTACAGGCGCTTGCGCGCCCGGGTGATGGCCACATAGGCCAAGCGCCGCTCTTCCTCCAGCCCGTCGTGGTCGCTCATGGAGTTCTCGTGGGGGAACAAGCCCTCCTCGACCCCGGTGATGAACACGCAGTCAAACTCCAGCCCCTTGCTGGAGTGCACAGTCATGAGCTGGATGGCGTCCTGCCCGGCCGCCGCCATGTTGTCGCCCGCTTCCAGCGCCGCATGGGTCAGGAAAGCCTGCAGGGGCGAGAGGGTTTCACCGGTGTCTTCCAGACCCTCATCCGCAGGTGCGGCCAGCAGTTCGCCCGTCAGGCCTTGGCTGGCCGGGCTCTGGCTCAAAAAGGCCTCAGGGCTGCTGAGCAGTGGCGCCATGCCGGGGGCCTCGCGGCCGAAGCCTTCTTGCATCACAAAGCTCTCGGCCGCGTTGACCAATTCGTCCAAGTTCTCGACGCGGTCTTCGCCTTCGCGTTCGTTGCGGTAGTGCTCCAGCAGGCCACTGTGCTCCAGCATGAGCTTGATGATGTCTTTGAGGTTGAGGTTGGCGGTCTGCTCACGGATCACATCGAGCTTGGCCACAAAGCCAG
The DNA here is from genome assembly GCF_013297935.1 of Rhodoferax sp. GTDB lineage: Bacteria > Pseudomonadota > Gammaproteobacteria > Burkholderiales > Burkholderiaceae_C > Allorhodoferax. Next base: position 377,238 of record NZ_JAAFIX010000002.1, read on the forward strand.
CAATCACGGCGCCGGGGCGGCCGGTGAGCGTGCTCACCGCGTCGTGCAGCGAGCAGCCGGTGGCACGGGCCAGGTCTTGGAGCTGCTCGATGCTGCGCGCGCCAATGCCGCGTGCCGGGAAGTTCACCACCCGCAGAAAGCTGGTGTCGTCGTTGGGGTTTTCCAAGAGGCGCAAATACGCCAGCGCGTGCTTGATTTCTGCCCGCTCAAAAAATCGCAGGCCGCCATAGACGCGGTAGGGAATGGCGGCGTTGAACAGCGCAGTTTCAATCACCCGGCTCTGCGCGTTGCTGCGGTAGAGCACGGCAATTTCTTTGCGCTCCACATCGTCGCGAATGAGCTGCTTCATCTCGTCCACCATCCACTGCGCCTCGGCAAAGTCGCTGGGCGCCTCATACACCCGCACCGGCTCGCCCGCACCTTGTTCGGTACGCAGGTTCTTGCCCAAGCGGCGGCTGTTGTGGCTGATGAGCGCGTTGGCGCTGTCCAAAATGTTGCTGTAGCTGCGGTAGTTTTGCTCCAGCTTGATCTGCTGGCGCACCGCGAACTCGCGCACAAAGTCGGTCATATTGCCCACGCGCGCGCCGCGGAAGGCGTAAATGCTCTGGTCGTCATCCCCCACCGCCAGCACCGAACCGCCGCCCTCAACACTGCCGCCCTGCCCCACACCGGCAATCATCTTTATCCAGGCGTATTGCAGCTTGTTGGTGTCCTGAAACTCATCGATCAAGATGTGGCGAAAGCGCCGCTGGTAGTGCTCACGAATGGGCCCGTTGTCGCGCAGCAGCTCATACGAGCGCAGCATGAGCTCGCCAAAGTCCACCACGCCTTCACGCTGGCACTGGTCTTCGTAGAGCTGGTAAATCTCGATCTTTTTGCGCGTGTCCGGGTCACTCGCCACCACGTCTTTGGGGCGCAAGCCCTCTTCCTTGCAGTTGCCGATGAACCAGGCCATTTGCTTGGGCGGAAAGCGCTCGTCGTCAATCTTGAATTGCTTGCACAGCCGCTTGATGGCGCTGAGTTGGTCCTGCGTATCCAGAATCTGAAAGGCCTGCGGCAGGCCGGCGTTCTTGTAATGCGCGCGCAAAAAACGGTTGCACAGGCCGTGGAAGGTGCCTATCCACATGCCGCGCACATTCACCGGCAGCATGGCGGACAGGCGGGTCATCATCTCCTTGGCTGCCTTGTTGGTGAAGGTGACCGCCAAAATGCCGCCGGGCGAGGTGTAGCCGTTTTGCAGCAGCCAGGCGATGCGCGTGGTGAGCACCCGGGTTTTGCCCGAACCGGCCCCCGCCAGAATGAGCGCATGCTCGGCCGGCAGGGTCACTGCGGCTAACTGCTCGGGGTTCAGGTTGTGTAAAAGGGGGGGAGTGGTGCCAGCGGCGGCGAAAGAATGCATGCTCCGATTGTAGAAAGGCCACGGCGCCTCCACCGCACACCAGACGACTGCCTTGTGCACTACCTTTTGGGGGTCATACGCAAATTCATATACCGCGCCGGACCCAACCTTTCTACAATCAAGCACCGGGCCCAAGCAATTGGCACCCGGTTTTTTTTTGGCCGGTGCCGATCCAAGTGCTCAGTGTTTTAACGATGGAAACTTTGGACAGGAGCTTGGGCCATGGAAATTTTTGACTACGACAACATCTTGCTGCTCCCCCGCAAATGCCGGGTAGAGAGCCGCTCGGAGTGCGATGCCGGCGTGGAGCTAGGCAGCCGCAAATTCCGTCTTCCGGTCGTACCGGCCAACATGAAGACCGTGGTAGACGAAACCATTTGCGAGTGGATGGCGCAAAACGGTTACTTCTACGTGATGCACCGCTTCGACCTCGACAACATTGCCTTTACCCAGGCCATGCATGCCAAGGGGCTCTACGCCTCGATCTCTCTGGGGGTGAAGAAGCCCGATTACGCCACCGTCGACCAGTTGGTAGCCTTGGGGGTGACACCGGAATACATCACGATCGACATTGCACACGGCCACTCGGACAGCGTGCGCGACATGATCATCTACCTCAAGAAACACCTGCCGGGCAGCTTTGTGATTGCCGGCAACGTGGCCACGCCTGAGGCGGTGATTGACCTCGAAAACTGGGGCGCAGATGCCACCAAAGTGGGCGTGGGCCCCGGCAAGGTCTGCATTACCAAGCTCAAGACCGGCTTCGGTACCGGCGGGTGGCAACTCAGCGCGGTGAAGTGGTGTGCCCGTGTAGCGACCAAACCCATCATTGCCGACGGCGGCATCCGCAGCCATGGGGACATTGCCAAAAGCATCCGTTTCGGAGCCAGCATGGTCATGATCGGCTCGCTATTTGCCGGCCACGAGGAGTCGCCCGGCAAAACGGTAGAAGTCGACGGCGCGCTGTTCAAGGAGTACTACGGCTCTGCCAGCGACTTCAACAAAGGCGAATACAAGCACGTTGAGGGCAAGCGCATTCTGGAGCCGGTGAAAGGCAAGCTGGCCGAAACGCTCATTGAAATGGAGCAGGACGTACAAAGCTCGATCAGCTATGCCGGTGGCAAGAAACTCATGGACATCCGCAAGGTGAACTACGTGACCCTGGGCGGCGACAACGCGGGCGAACACCTGCTGATGTAAGACCGTGCCGTGAAGGCTGTCAGCACCTCGACAGCCTTCACGGTACAAACCCTCTCCCCCTGCCGGGGGCCGGCGGTATTCTGTAGGGCAGGAGCACACTGTCACCATGAAAATCGCACTACTCGGCATTGGGCTCATGGGCTTTCCCATGGGCCGTCGCCTTTGTGAGGCCGGCCACACAGTTCATGTCTGGAACCGCACACCAGCCAAGGCCGAACGACTCATCGCATTCGGCGCAACGGTCCACCCCACCCCGAGCCATGCAGTGGCTGAGGCCGACGTCGTCATCACCATGCTGGACCATGGTGGTGTCGTCTCCCATGTGTTGTTTGAGTTAGGGGCGGCGCAGGCTATCCGGCAAAGCACCTTGCTGGTGGATATGTCTTCTATCAAGCCGGTTGAGGCGCGGGACCATGCGGCCAGGCTGAGTGAGTTGGGGGTGGATTACCTCGACGCGCCGGTCTCCGGCGGCACATTGGGCGCAGAGCAAGGAACGCTTGCCATCATGGCGGGCGGCAAGGCGACCAACTTTGAACGGGCTTTGCCGGTCTTGAAGATCTTCGGTCGTCCGACCCACGTCGGCCCCATCGGCTCGGGGCAGCTGACCAAACTTGCCAACCAGATGATTGTGGGAGCAACCATCGGCATCGTGGCCGAGGCTTTGCTGCTTTGCGAACGCGGTGGTGCCCACATGGGCAAGGTCAAAGAGGCCATTACTGGTGGTTTTGCAGACAGCCGCATTTTGCAAGTGCATGGCCAGCGCATGGTGGACCGTGACTTTGCACCCCGTGCCCGCATGACGGTGCAAGTGAAAGACCTGCGCAACGCCTTGGCGACAGCTACCGAAGTGGGGTTTGACGCCCCGATCACCACCTTGTTTGAAAAGCTGTATGCCGAGGGCATTGAGCACGGCCTCTCCGACCTGGACCACGCCGGCTTGTTTGTGGAACTTGCCAGCCGCAACGGGATGGCCTGACGCACAGCAAACTCCGGTCTGTGCCTAGACAGCCATGGACGTAAAAAAGCCCCGCCGGCTCGCGCCGCGGGGCTTTTTGTTACCTGCCGCTTAGCAGATTAATCGAAATTACGTGCGGGGCGCTTCTTAGCGTCGCGGGGCACAAAGACCTTGCCGCCGTTACCGGGCTTGGCAAAACCAGCAGGCTTGCGTGCTGCAAAGTCGCCGCGCGGGGCGCCAAAATCACCACGGGGAGCACCGAAGTCGCCGCGGGGTTGGAAATCACCACGGGGAGGACGGGAGTCACCGCGTGGCGCATCGCCACGGGGAGCACCTTGACCGGCAAAGCGGTCGTTGAAACCACCCTTGCGCTCGTAGCTGAAGCCTTCGCGGGCTGCGCCACCGAAATCACGGGAGTTTTCACCGAAACCACGGCCACCACCGCCACCGCCTTCAGGGCGTCCGCCGAAGCCACGCACTTGGCCGTAACCGCCTTCACGGTTGCCGCCATCGCGCTGTCCACCGCCGAAGCCACCTTCACGGGGACCGCCGAACTTGCGTTCGCGGGGTTGGAAATCGCCACCACGGCCACGGCCACCGAAGCTGGGGCGTGACTCAGGAGCGCGCTGCTGGGGTTCCAAGCCTGGAATGGTTTCTGGCTTGATAGGCTGGCGGCTATAGGCTTCGATATCGAAAATCTTGCGACGATCACGGAATTCCGCAAAGGTCACAGCGATACCGTCACGCCCGGCACGACCGGTACGACCGATACGGTGGGTGTAGTCCTCAGCCTTCATAGGCAGGCCGAAGTTGAACACGTGGGTGATCGTGGGCACGTCGATACCGCGGGCTGCCACATCGGTCGCCACCAGAATCTGCACCTGACCTTGGCGCAGCGCCATCAAACGGCGATTACGCAGGCCCTGGCTCAAAGCGCCGTGCAATGCAACAGCGGAGAAGCCGTCTTGCTGCAGGTCGTTGGCCAAGCCATCGCACTCGATTTGGGTGCTGGCGAAAACAACCGCTTGGTTGATGGTGGTGTCGCGCAACCAGTGGTCCAACAGCTTGCGCTTGTGCTGGGCGTTGTCAGCCCAGAACAGCATTTGCTTGATGTTGGCATGCTTTTCCTGCGGGCTGTCGATTGTGACGCGCTGGGGTTCGCGCATGACGCGGGCTGCCAACTGCTGAATGCGGGGCGCGAAGGTCGCGCTGAACATCATGGTTTGCTTGCGGTCAATGGTGAGCTGGTTGATTTCAGCCAGATCGTCAGAGAAGCCCAAGTCCAACATGCGGTCCGCCTCGTCCACCACCAGGAACTGAACTTGGTCCAGCTTGATTTGCATGGAGCGCTGCAGGTCCAACAAACGGCCGGGTGTTGCCACCACGAGGTTGGCGTTTTGCAGCTTGGCAATTTGCAACTGGTAAGGCATGCCGCCCACGATGTTGGCAACGCGCAGACCACGGCAGTGTTGCACCAAGTCGATCGCGTCATGGGCCACTTGCTGGGCCAATTCACGGGTAGGGCAAACAATCAGGGCGCCGGGAGTCGGGGCTTTGAAGTTGCGCACATTAGTCGGGTCCTTGCGCTTGGGGCGCTTGGGAGCAGGCTCGCCCTTGGCGGCAGCATCAGCACAAGCCTTTTCAAACTCAGCGCGCTCTGTTTCTTCAGCTTCGGCTTGCTGGGTCAGCAGGGTGTGCAACACAGGCAGCAAGAATGCAGCAGTTTTGCCGGAGCCGGTCTGGCTGGAGACCATCAGGTCCACGAACTTGCCTGCTTTTTCGCTACCGATACCCGCCATGGCCATGGGGATGGTTTTTTGCTGAACGGTTGTAGGCTGGGTGTAGCCGAGGTCTTTACAGGCTTGCACCAAGGCGGGGGCCAAGCCCAACTCTACGAAGCCGTTAGGGGCCTCGGGTGCAGCGGCTTCAACAGCCTCGGATTCCACAGAAGTTTCCACGGAAGTTGCGGAAACGGAAAGGTTTTCGGCAGGCGCGAATTCGCCTGTCACTTCAAAAGCGTCAGTCATATTTTTTCTCACACGAAAGCGCCGCAGGTTGTGCGGCTGCTCCGTCAATGGTTAAAAAACATCAACCATCAAACGGAACCTGCTCTGACCCGCCAAGGGGTTTTTCAGTGCTGGGGGCGTATGTCGCTTAAAAAAGCGTGCCCGGTGAATGAAGGGAGATGTACAAATTTCACAAGCCGCCAACACGGCGTTGCTTGCGAAGCCCTCGATTATGGCATGGATTCGGGTTTCTACCTAATTTAATTTCAAGAAGTGCTCGCGGTAGTGGGCCAGCTCCTCGATGGACTCGTTCACATCGGCCAGGGCGGTGTGCTTCTGTTGCTTCTTGAACGACTCGGCAACTCCGGGCTTCCAGCGTTTTGCCAACTCTTTGAGCGTGCTCACATCGATATTGCGGTAGTGAAAAAACGCCTCCAATTTGGGCATGTACTTGACCAAGAAACGCCGATCCTGGCCGATGGTGTTTCCGCACATGGGGGACACGCCTGCCGGCACGTATTGGCTCATGAAAGCGATCAAAGCAGCCTCCGCTTCTGCTTCGGTCACGCGGGAGGCCTTCACCTTGTCGATCAAGCCGCTCTTGCCATGGGTGCCTTTGTTCCATGCATCCATGCCATTGAGCAATGCGTCCGACTGGTGGATGACAAACACCGGGCCCTCGACCCGCTGGGCCAGATGGGGGTCGGTCACGATGACGGCAATTTCCAGCAAGCGATCGTTCTCCGGCTCCAGGCCTGTCATTTCGCAGTCCAACCACACCAGGTTTTTGTCGGATTTGATGAGCGTAACGGGGATGGGGGTGTTTGGTTCGTCCATCTGCGAATTGTCGCCGATGACCTAAACTCTGCCGCCATGCAAGACAACGCGTTTGAATTCTCACCCTCCCTGTGGATGACCACGGTATTTGCCCTCGCACTGGTGGCGAGTGTGGCCCTCAAGTTCTGGTTGGCAACCCGGCAGATTCGCCATGTGGCCCAACACCGTAACGCAGTGCCAGCGGTATTTGCCAGCCATATCGCCCTGCAAGACCATCAAAAAGCCGCCGATTACACCATTGCGCAAGCCCGGTTGGGGCTGCTGGAGCTGGCGTGGGGGACGGTGGTGATTCTCGGCTGGACCTTGCTGGGCGGGCTGCATGCTTTGAACCAAGCCCTGCTGGGCTGGTTCGACACAAATCTGGACTCAAGCCTAGTTCAATCATTGGCCTTGCTGGTGAGTTTTTCAGTCATCGGCTCTTTGCTGGATCTGCCCTTCTCGCTTTACCGCACCTTCGTGGTGGAGCAGCGCTTTGGTTTTAACCGGGTGACGCCGCGCTTGTGGCTGGCAGATGCCCTGAAGGGCTTGCTATTCAGCGCCCTCATCGGCCTCCCGCTGGCAGCGCTTGCTTTGTGGGTCATGGCGGCCACCGGGCCACTCTGGTGGTTGTGGACATGGGGTTTGTGGACGGGTTTCAGCCTGCTGATGATGTTGGTGTACCCGACGTGGATTGCCCCCCTCTTCAACCAGTTCAAGCCCCTGGACGATGCGGCTTTAAAAGACCGCGTTTCCGCGCTGATGGCCCGTTGCGGCTTCGCATCCAAAGGCTTTTATGTGATGGACGGCAGCAAGCGCAGTGCCCATGCCAACGCCTACTTCACCGGTTTCGGGGCTTCCAAACGGGTGGTTTTTTATGACACCCTGCTAGCTCAGCTCAGCCCCGCAGAAGTGGATGCCGTGCTGGCCCATGAGTTGGGGCATTTCAGCCATGGGCATATCCGCAAACGCATGGCGTCCATGTTTGCGCTGAGCCTGGGGGCTTTCGCCTTGTTGGGATGGTTGAGTCAGCAAGCGTGGTTTTTTACAGGTCTCGGTGTAGGGCCGAATATGACGGGCGGTAACGAAGCCTTGTCGCTGCTGTTGTTCATGATGGTGCTACCCCTCGCGGGGAGCTTTACAGGCCCCTTGTTTGCACAACTGTCGCGCAAGCACGAGTTTGAAGCCGATGCCTTTGCTGTAGCGCATACGGATGGCGCGGCACTGTCGTCAGCTTTGCTCAAGCTCTACAAGGACAATGCGTCCACTCTCACCCCCGACCCGGTGTACGTCAAGTTTTACTATTCACACCCGCCTGCATTTGAGCGCCTGGCCAAGATGCCGACCTCTGCACCGGTTGCCACCACAGTTTAAATATCCTTTATGCAATCAGCCACCACCAGAACTGCGCTTAGCGCTACACAAATCATAGCAACGCTGGCCAAGGCAGAGGGCTGGAAATTGCACGGCGATGGCGCGGATGTGGCCATTGAGAAAACGTACAAGTTTGAGAACTTCCTCAAGACCATGGCCTTCGTGAATGCCGTGGCTTATGTGGCCGAGCAACAAGATCACCACCCCGAACTGTTGCTCACGTATGGCAGCTGCAGCGTCCGCTTCAACACCCATGATGTACAGGGCGTGTCGCGCTCGGACTTTGAGTGTGCGGCGCTGGTTGACGCCCTCTACGCCCCGACGAGCCCTTCAGCATGAAAGTTGCCGCTTGAACCGCCCCGGCCTCGAACCCGGCCTTGTCGTAGCCGGACACGGACGCCATGTATGGGTAGAAACGCCCGACGGTCGGCGCCTGATCTGCCACCCGCGCGGTAAAAAAAGCGTCACCGTCGTCGGCGACCAGGTGCTATGGCAGGCGACCCAAGACGAGGGAACCATTGAAAAAGTCCTCCCGCGGCGCAACCTGTTTTATCGTCAAGACGAAATCCGCACCAAGTCGTTTGCGGCCAACCTCGACCAGGTGCTGATACTGATTGCCGCAGAGCCGGAGTTCTCGGAAAGCCAGCTTTCACGCGCCTTGATCGCGGCCGAGGCGGAGCGCATCAAACCCATCATCGCGCTGAACAAAAGCGACTTGGCCGCCCCTTTCGGCCGCGCCTGGGAGCGCCTCAGCATCTACCGCGACATGGGCTACACCCTCGTACCGCTGGCACTCAAACCCAAAGCCGAAGGCTTGGAAGCCACGGAGCTCGACATCTTGCTAGAGCTCATGCAGGGCAAGACCACGCTAGTGCTCGGTCCGTCAGGCTCCGGCAAAAGTACGCTGATCAACCGGCTGTTGCCCGATGCTGATGTACTCACCAATGAGATTTCTACGGCGCTGAATTCGGGCAAACACACGACCACCAGCACCAGCCTGTACTGGGTCGACGAGGCCAAAACTGCTGCGGTGATTGACTCGCCGGGGTTCCAGGAGTTCGGGTTGAACCACATCGACCCCATGCACTTGGCGGGCCTGATGCCCGACATCAAAGCACACGCCGGCAACTGCAAGTTCTACAACTGCAGCCACCTGCATGAGCCCGGCTGCGGGGTACTCTCAAGGATCAAAGAGGGCACGAGCCCAGGTGGGATAAGCGCTAACCGCTATAAAATTTATAGCGATTTGTTTGCAGAGCTATCGTTGACCCGCTACTAAGCGGTACTCTCCGGCAGCCCCGCGGGGCTGAGAGACTCATCCGATCAAGCGCGCCAAAGACAGCAAAGCCAAAAACACCATCCACATTACCACGGTGCGCCACACCAGCCCAACAACTGCGCTGAGGTGGGCGGGCTCCGGTGTCAGGCCTTGGGTGATGCCCTCCTCCCCCAACCGCACATTCACCGCGCCGGCCGTTGCCGAGAGCACTACACCATCATTGTCCAAGGGGTGGGCAGCTGCGTGACGGCGCCAGCTGTCCACCGCATCTTCAAAGCTGCCGACGAACGCAAAACTCAAGGCGGTCACGCGAGCCGGCAGCCAGTCCACCCACTCCCACGCCCGCAATGCCTGCCCGCGTACCGCGTCGCTGACAGGCGGCAACTCGGGGCGCTGCGCCCTTTTGGCCAGCAGCGCCAAGTACTCGCTCACCCGGTAGAAGACCGCGCCAGCAGGTCCGAGACCGAAAGCCGCCAATAGGGAATACCAGACGAACACACCGAACACATGGCGGTGGGCGCTCAGCACCGAATGCTCGATGACATGGCGCACAATTTCACTGCGCGGCAGCTCAGTGGCATCGATCCGCTGCCATCGCGCCAAGGCAGCTCGCGCCGCAAGCTCGTCTCCGGCCAACAGGGCGTCGCGGATCTGGGTGAAATGGTGGCTGAACTGACGGAATCCGAGGGTTGCATACAACACCAGCACATTCCACACAGCAGCTGCCAACCAACCCCACTGCCACACCAAAGCCCAATGGATCGCCAAAACAATGAGGGCAGGTCCTGCTGCCGCCAGAATCCAGGTCAGCCATGCGTGACTGGAGGCCCCGGCATCGAAATTCTTAATGACCCAGCGCACCCAGTTCCGCACTGCGTTATGGACAGGGTTGACTTGTGGCAAGGGCTTGGCTTGCTCCAGCAAAAGTGCCAGCAGGATGGAGATAAAACTCATAGGTCAATCATACCCAGAGCGGAGGTCTTTCAAGCTTGCAGAAAGCGGTAGAGATTGCGCAGCATTCCAGCAGTGGCACCCCAGATAAACCACTCCGCTTGCGGGCTGCTGAAGGGCATGGAATACCACTCTCTGCGAACCCCCTCCCACTCAAGCCGGTGACGCCGGTGGTTCGCCGGATCCATGAGGAAAGCCAATGGCACTTCAAACACATGGGCGACTTCATCGGGATTGGGCTGAAACACCGCCTGAGGTGAGATCAACGCAATCACAGGTGTCACGATAAAAGCACTGCCTGTGGTGTAGTGCGGGAAAGTGCCCAGCACTTCTGCATAGCGGGGGTCGAGGCCCACCTCCTCCTCGGCCTCGCGCAGTGCCGTGGCCACCGCATCGACATCGGTGTCGTCTACCTTCCCCCCGGGAAAGGCGATTTGCCCGGAGTGGCTCGACAAATGGGCCGTGCGCTGAGTGAGCAACACCGTGGGCACATCTCTCATTACCAAAGGGATGAGGACAGACGCGTGTGACGGTGCACGCTCTGAGAAAGCACTCTCAGCACGCAACTCAGGCTCCCATGCCACGGAGCTGCGAAAGCGTTCGCGCAGGGCATGCGGTGTCAAGCTAGCCGACCCGACCGGCGGCAGGTGGGTATCTACCCCTGTAACCGGGACGACGCGCGGGTCAAAGGAAGCAGGTAGCTTGGCTCGGGTAGTCATGGGGCGCAGATATGAAAAAAGCCGCCACAGCTTGTCACCGGGGCGGCTCTCATGAAGAAATAGCTGCGAATTACGCTGCTGTCTTCTTCGCTGGCAGTTTTTCCTTGATACGTGCAGACTTGCCGCTACGGTCACGAAGGTAGTACAGCTTGGCGCGACGAACATCGCCGCGACGCTTGACTTCAATGCTGGCGATCAAAGGGGAGTAGGTTTGGAATGTACGTTCCACGCCTTCACCGCTGGAGATCTTGCGCACGATGAAGCCGCTGTTCAAACCACGGTTACGCTTAGCGATCACAACGCCTTCGTAGGCCTGTACGCGCTTGCGTGTACCTTCAACCACGTTCACGCTCACGATGACGGTGTCACCGGGGGCGAATTCAGGGATTGTCTTGCCGAGGCGGGCGATTTCTTCCTGCTCGAGCGCTTGGATAATGTTGCTCATAGTTTCCTTCGTGATCTTGCACGCGCCGGCACCGGAATTGGTGCCAACACACCAACCCGAGGGTTGGATGCCTGGCCGGGCAGAGGATCGGTTAGCCCTCTATTATAGCAAGTTCAGTTTTGAGTCTTGAGGTAGCGCTCATCCGCTGCCGTCATCAGCCCATTGCTACGCGCCTTTTCAATCAGATCGGGCCGGCTTGCAGCCGTGATCGCCAGGCTTTGCTGACGACGCCAGACCTCAATGCGAGCATGATGACCGGAAAGCAATACTTCCGGCACGCGCTCGCCAGACCACTCTTCCGGACGGGTGTAATGAGGGCAATCCAGAAGGCCATCCAATGCAGGATTGAAACTATCTTGATGGTGGCTCTGCGCATCAGTCAGCACGCCGGGCTGCAAGCGCGCCACTGCATCCAACAGGGCCATGGCGGCAATCTCTCCGCCGGACAAAACAAAGTCGCCCAAACTGATTTGCTGCTCCACATAGCGATCGATAAAGCGCTGATCGATGCCCTCGTAGCGCCCGCACAAGAGAATGGCACCCGGGCTTTGCGACCAGGCTTCGACGCCCTCGTGATTCAAGGGCGAACCGATGGGAGAAAACAAAACCACAGGCGCCTGATCGGAGCGCTGCTGACGAATATGCGCCAGCGTGGCTTCCAAGGGCTCCGCCAGCATCACCATGCCGGGACCACCGCCGAAAGGCCGGTCGTCCACCCTGCGGTAGTTGCCCTGTGCAAAGTCGCGGGGGTTGTGCAGATGGACCTCTACCGACCCGCTTTCATAAGCTCGGCGGGTGATTCCCGCCGTCAGTAACGGGGCAAACAGCTCAGGGAAAAGAGTGATGACGTCGAAGCGCACTTCAAGCGCCTCAGTAGTCCAGTTGCCAGTCCACGCGGATCGTTTTGGTCGGCAGGCTTACATCATCGACGTAAGCAGATACAAACGGAATCATGCGCTCGATGGGCTTACCGTCTTGAACGGCATCGATGACCAACACCGTCTGGGGTCCTGTAGAGAGCAGCTCTTTCACAGTCCCCAAGTTCTCCTGCTCGCGGTTGATAACCTGCAGGCCGATCAAATCGACCCAGTAAAACTCATCGACGGCTGCCGCAGGAAACACGGCACGGGAGATAAAAATCCGGGAGCCTTTCAAGGCCTCTGCATCGGTCCGGTCATTCACGCCTGAGGCGCAAGCCACCACCGAATCAGAATGGACTTTGGATTCTTTGACCGCCATGCTGGCAGCGCCAACAAACGGTTGCGGACCTTTTTCAGTCGGCAATAAAAACCACTGGCGGGCCGCGAATAACGCTTCAGGATTTGCACTGTAAGGCAGCACCTTGAACCAGCCTTTGATACCCCATGCGTCTGCAATCCGCCCGACCTCAATCGCATCTGCCGGCAATTCGGCTACTTCGAGTCCAGGGAGCATAGTCATAGGAGGTATCTACCGGCGCTCTGCTTTGCAGCGCGGCGCCGGATGGATCATTAAGCGGCTTTTTTAGCAGCTTGGTTGATCAGACGCTCTACGGTAGGAGAAGCTTGAGCGCCAACGCCCTTCCAGTAGGTCAAACGGTCTTGAGCGATACGGATGCTCTCTTCATTGCCCTTGGCGATGGGGTTGTAGAACCCGATACGCTCGATGAAGCGACCGTCGCGGCGGGTGCGCTTGTCAGCAACAACAATATTGAAAAACGGGCGGGCTTTAGCACCACCACGAGCGAGTCGAATGACGACCATGATTTATCCTTTGGGTAGCTGAGAGAATTCAGCCTTGAACTCAGAGCTTGAGACACGCAACTGACCACCCGGCCAGTGACACTCTGAATAGCCTTCCATTATAACGTTTTCCGTACCATGACCCAAATCCGCCCCAGCATCGAATCTGACATCCCTGCAATTACCGCTATTTACGCCCACCATGTGTTGACGGGGACCGGGACTTTTGAAACCACGCCTCCCACTGAAGACGATATGAAGGGGCGCCGTGCAGATGTGCTGTCCAAAGCACTCCCCTACTTGGTGGCGGAGGTGGATGGCAAGGTCATCGGCTTTGCCTATTGCAATTGGTTTAAGCCGCGGCCTGCCTACCGGTTTTCAGCAGAGGATTCCATTTACCTTGCCCCTGAGGCTCATGGCAAAGGTTTGGGCACCCTGTTGCTGACCGAACTCATGGCGCAGGCGGAGCGCTGTGGCGTTCGCAAGCTGATTGCGGTGATCGGCGACTCTGCGAATCTGGGATCCATCGGCGTGCACACCCGCTGTGGCTACCGGCATGCGGGCGTGATTGAGGCCTGCGGCTGGAAATTTGAGCGTTGGCTGGACATTGTGCTCATGGAAAAAAGCATAGGCGCCGGACACTCCACACCACCAGTGGACATCGCCCCATGAAGAGCAAAACCTTGGCTGTGTGGTTAACTCTTCTGGTGGGGTGTTTGGGCTTGCACCGCTTGTACCTCGGGCGCTATGACGTCTGGGCCAAACTGCTACCGTTGCCGACCCTGCTGGGCAGCTATGGCGTCTGGCGTGCGCGCCATTTCGGAGTGGATGACCAGGTGAGTTGGCTGCTGATGCCCCTGCTGGGGCTCACCTTGGCAGCCTGCGCGTTGAACGCCATCGTCTACGGACTCAAGAGTCCGGAGAAGTGGAATCAGGAATTTAACCCTGCAAGCCCGGAAGCAGCACAGGGCAACACGCACTGGCTGACCGTAGCCGGCCTGGTAGCAGCGCTAGGGCTCGGAACCACGGTGCTGATGGCCACTCTGGCATTCGGCATTCAGCGCTCGTTTGAGTACCAAATGCAGACCGCTCAGAGCGAGACCACCCTAGAAACTATCAAAAAATCTGCAGACTGACCCAGTAGGCAATGGCCGCCACAAATGCAGCCGCAGGAATAGTCAGGACCCACGCCCACACGATGTTGCCTGCTACGCCCCAACGCACGGCGCTGGCACGTTTTGTGGAACCGACCCCCACAATAGCGCCAGTGATTGTGTGGGTCGTAGAAACGGGCACACCCAAAGCAGTGGCCAGGAACAAGGTCAAAGCACCGCCAGTTTCCGCACAAAAGCCACCCACGGGCTTCAGCTTGGTGATCTTCTGGCCCATGGTCCGCACAATTCGCCAGCCCCCGAACATCGTGCCGGCACCGATCGCCACGTAGCAGGACACGATGGTCCAGGTCGGCGGCGCTGTGTCGGTGGGGAGCACGTAGCCCGTTGCGATCAGCATCATCCAGATGATGCCGATGGTTTTCTGGGCATCGTTGCCACCGTGACCCAAGCTGTAGGCACCAGCACTGACCAGCTGCAAGCGACGGAACCACTTGTCAATCCTTGAGGGGCGCATACGCCTGAAGGTCCACGCCACAAGCACCATCATCACCGACCCCAATGTGAAGCCGAGCAAGGGGGAGACAAAGATGAAGGCGACAGTTTTCATGATGCCCGCAGAAATCAAGGCACCGGCACCCGCCTTGGCGATCACCGCTCCGACAATGCCACCAATCAGGGCGTGCGAAGAACTACTCGGAATACCGTAATACCAGGTGATGACGTTCCAGGTGATAGCCCCAACCAGGGCGCCGAACACCACATGGGTATCCACCACCCCCGGCTGCACAATGCCTTTGCCTACGGTGGCCGCGACACTCAGGTGAAAAATAAAGATCGCAATGAAGTTAAAAAAAGCGGCAAAAAGCACCGCCTGACCGGGCTTGAGTACCCCTGTAGAAACCACGGTCGCAATAGAGTTCGCGGCATCATGAAAACCATTCATGAAATCGAACGCCAAGGCGAGTGCCACCAACAGAGCCACTACCCAAAGGGCTGTCTGGACTTGTTCCATCGTTATGAACCTGTGCTGAAGATCAAGAGTTCTCGAGGATGATGCCCTCGATCACATTGGCAACGTCTTCACACTTGTCGGTAATGGTTTCCAGCAACTCATAGATGGCTTTGAGCTTGATCAGTTCACGGACATCTTCCTGCTCGCGGAACAATTTGCTCATGGCAGTGCGCATGACCCGGTCGGCATCGGACTCCAGCCGGTCAATCTCTTCGCAGGTTTTGAGCGCTGCCTCGGCCGTAGCATGGTCAGCGATATCGGCCAGTAGCTTCACCGCGTCACGCAGGCGCTCGCAGCATTTCACGCTGAGGTCGGTCAATCGAACGATCTCTTCGGTCATGACGCGCACGTCGTACAGTGCCATCGTTTCTGCGGAGTCTTGAATCAGATCCGCCACGTCGTCCATGGTGTTGATCAAGGAGTGGATCTGCTCCCGGTCAATGGGGGTGATGAAGGTGATGTGAATCGCCTTGTTCACCTCATGCGTCACACGGTCTGCAGCGCGTTCGGCGTCATCTACTTCCTGGTTGTATTTCGCGCGAAGATCAGCGTCGCTGTAGTTGGCCACGAGCCGCGAAAAGGCTTGGGCGGCCTCCACGATGCGATCCGCATGCTGATTGAACATCTCAAAAAAATTGCCTTCACGAGGCAACAACTTTCCAAAAAACATGCGGGACTCCTAACGGCTGAATATGACAGTCGGATGACTGATTTATGAACGCCTGCGAGTTTAACCGCCTATGGCCCTGCGAGTTTCAGGGGGTTATCACGCTCACGGAGTCCGGAAAATGAAGTACACCGCACCCACCATGCACAGGCCAGCCCAAACGAAGTCCAGCTTGAAGGGCTGCTTCAGGTAAATCATGGCGAAGGGCAAAAACACCGCCAGCGTGATCACCTCTTGCATGATTTTGAGTTGGGCGATGCTGAAGCCCGCTTGCTGAAACCCGATGCGGTTCGCGGGCACCTGCAATAAATATTCAAACAAAGCGATACCCCAACTCACCATCGCAGCGGTGTACCAAGGCGCCGTGGCGAGACTTTTTAAGTGCCCGTACCACGCAAAGGTCATAAAGATATTGCTGGCCACTAACAAGAGAATTGTTTGGGCGGAAAGAGGTATCTGGGTCAGAATTTGCATCTTTAAATTATCGGGCAGCCGCAAATGAAAAGCCCCGCGGGCAGAGCCGACGGGGCTTCAAGGGCCCGCAAGGGCCATTAAGCGATAGATCGCTTACTTCACTGTCGCTGCGGACTCGGTGTAGTCGCTGATCTTGTCAAAGTTCAGGTACTGGTACACCTTGTCGCTAGCGGCAGTCAACACGCCCATGTCGGCCAGGTACTCTTCCTTGGTAGGAATACGACCCAGCTTAGAGCAGATAGCCGCCAACTCAGCTGAGCCGAGGTACACATTGCTGTTCTTGCCCAAGCGGTTGGGGAAGTTACGAGTAGACGTAGAGAACACCGTAGCGCCCTCTTTCACCTGCGCCTGGTTACCCATGCACAGGCTACAGCCCGGCATTTCCATGCGGGCACCCGCGCCACCCAGCACACCGTAGTGGCCTTCGTCGCTCAGCTGCTTGGCGTCCATCTTGGTGGGTGGTGCAATCCACAGCTTGACCGGAATATCGCGCTTGCCTTCCATCAGCTTCGACGCTGCACGGAAGTGACCGATGTTGGTCATGCAGGAGCCGATGAACACTTCATCGATCTTGGCGCCGGCAACTTCAGCCAATGTCTTCACATCGTCCGGATCGTTAGGGCAGGCCACGATAGGCTCATGGATGTCGGCCAGGTCGATTTCGATGACCGCTGCGTAGTCTGCATCGGCGTCGCCCTTGAGCAACTCAGGGTTCTGGAGCCAGGCTTCCTGGGCGGCAATACGACGACCCAAAGTGCGCGCATCGGCGTAGCCATTGGCAATCATCCACTTCATCATGGTGATGTTGCTGGTGACGTACTCCATGATCGGCTCTTTGTTCAGGTGCACAGTGCAACCCGCAGCGGAGCGCTCGGCAGAGGCATCGGACAACTCAAACGCTTGCTCAACCTTCAGATCCGGCAGACCTTCGATTTCGAGAATACGGCCGGAGAAAATGTTTTTCTTGCCCTTCTTCTCCACGGTCAGCAAACCTGCCTTGATGGCGTACAAAGGAATCGCATTCACCAGGTCACGCAAGGTCACGCCGTTCTGCATCTTGCCCTTGAAGCGCACCAACACCGACTCTGGCATGTCCAATGGCATCACGCCAGTCGCGGCAGCAAACGCGACCAAACCGGAACCTGCGGGGAAGCTGATACCGATAGGGAAACGGGTGTGGCTGTCGCCACCGGTGCCCACGGTATCAGGCAACAAC
Source organism: Rhodoferax sp. (assembly GCF_013297935.1). Lineage (GTDB taxonomy): Bacteria > Pseudomonadota > Gammaproteobacteria > Burkholderiales > Burkholderiaceae_C > Allorhodoferax. The sequence goes on from NZ_JAAFIX010000002.1 coordinate 394,584, forward strand.
ATGCGGTTGAGCCAAGAGTGAATCACACCGTCACCGGGGCGCAAGGACACGCCGCCACGGGTGCTGATGAAGTCAGGCAGTTCGTGGTGCATCTTCACGTCCACGGGCTTGGGGTAAGCCGCGGTGTGGCAGAAAGACTGCATCACCAAGTCGGCCGAGAAGCCCAGGCAAGCTAGGTCTTTCAGCTCGTCGCGGGTCATCGGGCCGGTGGTGTCTTGCGAGCCGACCGAGGTCATCTTGGGTTCGCAGTAAGTACCGGGGCGCACGCCCTCGCCTTCGGGGAGACCGCAAGCGCGGCCGACCATCTTCTGCGCCAGGCTGAAACCCTTCTTGGTGTCAACCGGGTTCTGCGGCAGGCGGAACAGGGTGGAAGGCTTCAATCCCAGCGCTTCACGAGCCTTGGCGGTGAGGCCACGACCGATGATCAGGGGAATACGGCCACCGGCACGCACTTCGTCAAACAAGACTTCGCTCTTGACGGTGAATTCAGAGATGACCTGGCCGTCCTTCAAGGCTTTGCCTTCGTAGGGGCGCAGCTCGACCACGTCGCCCATGTTCATGGCATTCACATCCAGCTCGATGGGCAGAGCGCCGGCATCTTCCATGGTGTTGTAAAAGATAGGAGCGATCTTGGTGCCTAGGCACACGCCACCGAAACGCTTGTTCGGCACATAGGGAATGTCTTCACCGGTGAACCACAGCACGGAGTTGGTCGCAGACTTGCGGCTGGAGCCGGTGCCCACCACGTCGCCCACGTAGGCCACGAGGTTGCCACGGGCGCGCAGGTCTTCAATGAACTTGACCGGACCGCGCTTGCCATCTTCCTCGGGGGTGATGCCGTCGCGCTTGTTCTTGAGCATGGCCAAGGCGTGCAACGGAATGTCGGGGCGGCTCCATGCGTCAGGCGCGGGAGACAGATCGTCCGTGTTGGTTTCGCCGGTGACTTTCAAAATAGTCACGGTAATGCTTTTCGGCACTTCAGGGCGGCTGGTGAACCACTCGGCATCGGCCCAGCTTTGCAGCACGGCCTTGGCGAATGTGTTGCCCTTGTCGGCCTTTTCTTTAACGTCGTGGAACTGATCAAACATCAGCAAGGTCTTTTTCAGGCCTTCAGCGGCTTCAGCAGCCACAGCAGCGTCGTCCAGCAAATCAACCATGGGGCTGATGTTGTAGCCGCCCAGCATGGTGCCCAGCAGCTCAGTGGCGCGTGCGCGGGAGATCAAGGCGCATTTTTCAGTGCCATGGGCCACGGCAGCCAGGTAGCTGGCTTTGACTTTGGCGGCGTCATCCACACCGGCAGGAACGCGGTGGGTAATCAGCTCCACCAAAGTTGCTTCTTCGCCAGCAGGAGGCGACTTGAGCAACTCGATCAGTTCACCAGTCTGTTTGGCAGACAACGGCAAGGGGGGAATGCCCAACGCAGCGCGTTCAGCTACATGGTCTCGGTAAGCTTGCAACATCTTCACTCTCCTTCAGAAAAACAACAAAAACTCAATCTAGCCCTTACAGGTAAAGCGCTAGACGCTATCTATTTAGCAGCAACCGACTCCAACAAACCGGGCGCTGGATCCCGCTCCATTGCCAAAGCAACCGCCTGCTGCGCTGGGCTCATGCAGGCGTCTGCGAGACGGCGCCCCTGGCGTTGGTCCATTAACATCGACTTGTTGGACAACTGCAGCCACACGGCGCCGCGCTTGGTGTCTTCCAAGCGGATAGCACCGGTGGTGGTCACCACCGGCTGCATCACAAACTTTTGCGCACCAGCCTGAACATCAAAATGTCCGGGCCATGTAGGGTGGGGTTGGACAGACACCCGCTGAGCCAACTCGCAAGGCACATGCCCGGTAGTGACCCGACCTGCCAAGTCCAATTGCGCGTCAGTCAACGCGGGTGGCAAGTTCTGCGCATTGACCGGCGACTTTGCCGCGACCGGGGTTTGCGCTCGCTTCACCGGCACCCCACTCCCGGCAGTGTTGGCTGCTGCTGCGCCCGCAAATAGCGCCAGGACAAAAGCACACACCGCGGTCAAAACTCGTTGGAAGACCATCACTGCACCTCCAGGGAGACTGCGGACGCAAAAAAGCCCGCCACTGTGTCTGGTAAAGCGACGCCGGTAGCGTGTGCACGCTCCAGCACTTGCCAAAAAAACCGGTAACTCGCCCGGTCGTGCAGCACACCGCCCACAGACACCGGACCCCAATCTGCACCGGCTGCGGCCTCCAAGATGCGGGCAGCCTGTTCAACCTCACGCTGTTCGGGGGCGAAAGCCTGCACGATGGGACGGATTTGATCCGGATGGATGCTCCACATCCGGGTGTAACCCAAAGCGCGGGAAGCAAATCGCGCCGAGCGAATCAGGGCGGACACGTCTTTGAACTCGGTCACCACACAATGTGACGGCACTTTGCCAAAGGCGTGGCACGCGCTGGCGATTTCGGCTTTGGCACGCACCACCAAAGGATGGTGAAACTGATCCAGAGTCTCTGCATCCGACGCTGCACGCACCCCCATGGCTGCTGCAGGAATTGCACCGCCGTGGCTGGACACAAAGTCCATCAACCCGAAGCTGACTGACTGCACCCGTGGATGGGCAGCGATGTCAAACACCCGGTGAACCGCCGCCGGAGATTCAATCAGCACATGCAGTGGCAAGGCGCGGGCCGCAGCCCCTAGAGCGTCGATGGCGCTTGCCGCCACATCGAGATCCGCCACGGACTCCACTTTGGGAAGCATCACGTAGCTCAGTGCCTTTGCTGCACCGCCCACCACGGTTTGGACGTCTTGCAAAAAAGCCGGGTGATCCACCGCATGCAAGCGGGCACCCACACGGCGAGACAGGCCCGCTGCTATCAAATCAGGAGCTGCTTGCGCAACATTGGCGAGGGCTACAACCATATTTGCATGGTCAAACTCGCCCCCAACCGGTGCCCCGTCTTCGCAGTCCAAGGTGACGTCGAAGACACAGGCACCAAACTCCAAGGTCATATCTGCCTGCAGTTGCAGGCTTTTGACCATGCGGGGTTCCACCCCGCTGTAATGGTCACACACCGGCAATATGCCGGCAGCACCCTGCGCACCTAAAAGGATGTCGCGAGGATGCTTCACGGTGGGTGCCGGTGCGTGGGCCAAGGATTACAGCAGGTGCTTCACGCCGTCTTGTTCGCCCTGGAGCTCAGCCAAGGTCTTGTTGATGCACTCTTGGGAGAATGCGTCAATTTCCAGGCCTTCAACGATTTTGTATTCGCCGTTAGCGCAAGTTACGGGGTAACCGAACATGACTTCCTTGGGGATGCCGTATTCGCCACCGGATGGAATGCCCATGGTGACCCACTTGCCGTTGGTGCCCAGTGCCCAATCGCGCATGTGGTCGATCGCTGCGTTGGCAGCAGATGCTGCAGAAGACAAACCACGGGCGGCGATGATGGCTGCGCCACGCTTGCCCACGGTGGGCAGGAATGTTTCGCGGTTCCAGGTTTCGTCGTTGATCATGTCTTTGACCGACTGGCCGCCGATGGTGGCGAAACGGTAGTCAGCGTACATGGTGGGAGAGTGGTTGCCCCACACGGCCAAGTTTTCGATGTCAGCCACGGCCTTACCGGTCTTGGCAGCTAATTGGCTGGCAGCGCGGTTGTGGTCCAGGCGCAGCATGGCGGTGAAGTTCTTGGCTGGCAGATCAGGAGCGGCCTTCATGGCGATGTAGGCGTTGGTGTTGGCAGGGTTGCCCACCACCAGCACGCGCACGTCGCGGGAAGCCACGGCGTTCAGGGCCTTGCCTTGGGTCGTAAAGATGGCGCCGTTGATGGCGAGCAACTCTGCACGCTCCATACCGGGGCCACGGGGACGGGAGCCGACCAACAGTGCGTAATCGGTGTCCTTGAAGGCAGTCATGGGGTCAGAGTGCGCTTCGATACCCACCAACAGGGGGAATGCGCAGTCTTCCAGTTCCATGATCACGCCTTTGAGCGCGTTCTGAGCCTTTTCGTCAGGGATTTCGAGCAGTTGCAAGATGACGGGCTGGTCTTTGCCCAACATTTCGCCGGAGGCGATGCGAAACAGAAGGGCGTAACCGATTTGACCTGCTGCGCCTGTAACGGCAACGCGGACGGGTTTCTTGCTCATGGTAAAACTCCAGGAAGTGTTGAGAAAACGGTGACTGCGCAGCGCCCGCAACATGCCTTGCTGCGCTGCAGAATGCCTCCGAGTTTACCCTCGAATTTAATGCGCAGTCAATTTGTCTTATGTCTTATATAAGATATGATTAGGCACTTTTTGAGTCTGACTCGCAGCTGACATTTACGCCCTCATCATGCCCGCAAACATCCCCCTTTTGAACGACAGTGCCACTGGCGCAACTGCCGATCAGGGCTTGCCAGCGGGCACACCGGCCTTCAGCCCGCTCTACCAGCAGATCAAAGCACTCATTCTTCAAAGCTTGCAGAGCGGCGAGTGGAAACCCAGCACCGCCATCCCCAGCGAACAAGAGCTGGCCACCCGCTACCGGGTGAGCCAAGGCACCGTGCGCAAAGCCATTGACGAACTGGCGGCAGAAAACCTGGTGGTCCGCCGCCAGGGCAAAGGAACTTTTGTCGCAACGCACGCCGAGCGCCACACCCAGTACCGTTTTTTGCGTCTCGTCCCCGAAGGTGGCGAGCACACCCATGAAGGTCCGGCGGCCCGACGCATCATCGATTGCAAGCGCACCCGCGCTGCGGCGGATGTAGCCCGCGCCCTCTCGCTGCGGGCCGGAGACGCGGTGCTCCAAGTGCGCCGGGTTTTGTCTTTTGCCGGCATTCCCACTATTTTGGAAGATCTTTGGCTCCCCGGCGGGCCTTTCAAAGGGCTGACGGCGGAGCGCTTGAACAACTACGACGGCGCGATGTACGCACTTTTTGAAACGGAATTCGGCGTTCGCATGGTGCGGGCAGAAGAAAAGATCAAGGCCGTACTCCCCGACCCCGAACAACGGGAGTTGCTACACATCGGTGCCTATGCACCATTGCTGAGCGTGGAGCGCATTGCTTATACCTACAACGATTTACCCATGGAGCTCCGTCGGGGCTTGTACTTGACCGACACACACTACTATCGAAATGCGCTAAATTGATGCATTGCACCATGCAAGTCCAATGTCAGATTGGTGCGGTGCAATAGAATTTTGGCCTGCAATTTCCAGAATTACAAACACGTTACAACCAAGAAAGCCCATCCATGACTGAGCTCACCTCCACCTCCAAGCGCGCGCGGCCCGAATTCCGCAACATCAACGCGCTGAGTGACCTTCCCACCTACCGCCTACCGCCTGCCGGCTGGGTTTCCATCCTGCACCGCATTAGTGGCGCCATCATGTTCATCTTGATGCCCTTCATCATCTGGATGTTCGACACCTCGGTTTCTTCCGAAATTTCGTTTGCCAAATTCACCAGCGTATTCAGCATCGGGGTGGGCTTTATCCCCGGCTGGTTCGTCAAGCTCGTGGCACTGGCCATCATCTGGGCTTACCTGCACCACTTCATCGCCGGAATGCGCCACTTGTGGATGGACGTCAACCACGCCGTCAGCAAGGAATTCGGTCGCAGCTCGGCGATCGTGACCCTGAGCCTGGGCAGCGTATTGACCTTGGCTCTCGCGCTCAAGCTCTTTGGCGTTTACTAACCTACAACTAAAAAAGGAACCACCTCATGGCAGTAAATTACGGATCCAAACGCGTCGTCGTTGGCGCGCACTACGGCCTGCGTGACTGGTTAGCACAGCGCGTCACCGCTGTGTTGATGGCGCTGTTCACCCTGGTCGTACTGGCGCAAGTGATTTTTTCCAAAGGCCCCATCGGTTACGACAAGTGGGCCGGCATTTTTTCCTCGCAATGGATGAAGTTTTTGACCTTCGCGGTCATCGTTGCCATGCTCTACCACGTGTGGGTGGGCGTGCGCGACATCTGGATGGACTACGTCAAACCGGTCTCCATCCGCTTGTCTTTGCAAGTCTTCTCCATCGTTTGGCTGGTTGGCTGCGCCGGCTGGGCTATCCAGGTTCTGTGGCGTCTTTGATCCCCTCCAACAGGCACTAATTCATGTCTTACTCCGTTTCTAAACGTAAATTCGACGTCGTCATCGTGGGAGCCGGCGGCTCCGGCATGCGCGCATCTCTCCAACTGGCCCGCGCCGGTTTGAACGTGGCTGTGTTGTCCAAAGTGTTCCCCACCCGCTCGCACACTGTGGCAGCGCAAGGCGGGATCGGCGCCTCCTTGGGCAACATGAACGACGACAACTGGCACTACCACTTCTACGACACCGTCAAGGGCTCCGACTGGCTCGGCGACCAAGACGCTATCGAGTTCATGTGCCGGGAAGCCCCCAAGGTCGTGTACGACCTGGAGCACATGGGCATGCCGTTCGACCGCAACCCAGATGGCACCATTTACCAGCGCCCCTTCGGCGGCCACACCGCCAATTACGGCGAGAAGGCTGTGGAGCGTGCTTGCGCGGCAGCCGACCGCACAGGCCACGCCATGTTGCACACGCTGTACCAGCAGAACGTAGCAGCGAAAACCAGTTTCTTCGTGGAGTGGATGGCGCTCGACCTGATCCGCGACGCTGAAGGCGACGTGGTCGGCGTGACCGCACTGGAAATGGAAACCGGCGACATCCACATTCTGGAAGCCAAGACCACTTTGCTGGCCACCGGTGGCGCAGGCCGCATTTTTGCCGCTTCCACCAACGCCTTCATCAACACCGGCGACGGCTTGGGCATGGCAGCGCGCGCTGGCATCCCGCTGGAAGACATGGAGTTCTGGCAGTTCCACCCCACCGGCGTGGCCGGTGCCGGCGTGCTGCTGACTGAAGGCTGCCGTGGCGAAGGTGCCATTTTGCTCAACAGCAATGGCGAACGCTTCATGGAGCGCTATGCGCCCACCTTGAAAGACTTGGCACCGCGCGACTTCGTGTCCCGCTCCATGGACCAGGAAATCAAGGAAGGCCGTGGCTGCGGCCCTAACAAGGATTACGTGCTCTTGAAGCTGGACCACTTGGGTGCTGAAACCATCCACAAGCGCCTGCCATCGGTGTACGAAATCGGCGTGAACTTCGCCAACGTGGACATCACCAAAGAGCCTATCCCCGTGGTGCCGACCATTCATTACCAGATGGGCGGAATCCCCACCAACGTGAACGGCCAAGTCGTCATCCAGAATGGCGACGTCCACAACCAGGTGGTGAACGGCCTCTACGCTGTGGGCGAATGCTCCTGCGTGTCGGTACACGGTGCGAACCGCTTGGGCACCAACTCCCTGTTGGACTTGCTGGTGTTCGGCCGCGCGGCTGGCAACCACATCGTCAACTACATCAAAGGCAGCAAAGAGCACAAGCCTCTGCCCAAAGACGCTGCAGACCGCACGCTGGAGCGCGTGTCCCGTCTGGACAACGCCAAGAGCGGCGAGTACGCTCAAGACGTTGCCAATGACATGCGCGCCTCTATGCAGCAACACGCCGGCGTGTTCCGCACCCAGAAGAGCATGGACGAAGGTGTGGTCAAGATCGCTGCACTGCGCGAGCGCGTCAATGCCATCAACCTCAAAGACAAGTCCAAGGTCTTCAACACCGCGCGCATCGAAGCGCTGGAAGTAGAAAACCTGATCGAAGCTGCCCAAGCCACCATCGTGTCCGCTGCCGCGCGCCACGAGAGCCGCGGCGCCCACACGGTGGACGACTATGGCGATACAGCTGAGAACCCCAATGGCCGTAACGACAAAGAGTGGCACAAGCACACGCTGTGGTACAGCGAAGGCAACCGCTTGTCCTACAAGCCCGTGCAGATGAAGCCTTTGACTGTGGACTCCGTGCCACTCAAGGTTCGTACGTTCTAAAGCGAGATCCAGATCATGACCAAACGCACTTTCTCCATCTACCGCTACGATCCGGACAAGGACGCCAAGCCTTACATGCAGGACATCGAGGTCGAACTTGATGGTTCCGAACGCATGTTGTTGGACGCCCTGATGAAGCTCAAGGCCATCGACCCGACCATCTCCTTCCGCCGCTCCTGCCGCGAAGGTGTTTGCGGCTCTGACGCCATGAACATCAATGGCAAAAACGGTCTGGCTTGCCTGACCAACATGTTGACGCTGCCGGGCAAGATTGTGCTCAAGCCACTGCCGGGCCTGCCAGTCATTCGCGACCTGATCGTCGACATGACCCAGTTCTTCAAGCAGTACAACTCGATCAAGCCTTACTTGATCAATGACACCGTGCCGCCTGAAAAAGAGCGCCTGCAGTCGCCCGAAGAGCGCGAAGAGCTCAACGGCCTGTACGAGTGCATCTTGTGCGCCAGCTGCTCCACTAGCTGCCCGAGCTTCTGGTGGAACCCCGATAAGTTCGTCGGCCCTGCCGGCTTGCTGCAGGCCTACCGCTTCATTGCGGACAGCCGCGACCAAGCCACCGGCGAACGTCTGGACAACTTGGAAGATCCTTACCGTTTGTTCCGCTGCCACACCATCATGAACTGTGTTGACGTCTGTCCTAAGGGATTGAATCCCACCAAAGCCATCGGCAAGATCAAGGAAATGATGGTCCTGCGTGCTGTTTAACGCAGACCACGGTACACGCGCATGACTGAAGAAAAAATCGATGAGCGGGGTCTCAGCAAGCTGCAATGGCGTTGCCGGCGTGGCCTGCTGGAGAACGACTTGTTCATCGAGCGCTTTTTTCGCCGGCACAGCGAGACCTTGACGGTCCGCCATGCCGACGCCCTGTCTGCGCTCATGGACCTGAGCGACAACGACCTGCTCGATGTACACCTGGCACGAAAAACGCTGTCACAAGTGGACGCTGCACTCGACCGTGCGGATGTCCATGAAGTTTTGAAAATGTTGAGAGAACCTCTCTGAAAGGCGAAAGATGAAACTAGCTGATAACAAAGCCACCCTGTCGTTCAGTAACGGCAGTCCTAGCGTGGAAATGCCCGTGTACCAGGGCAACATCGGACCGGATGTGATCGACATCCGCAAGCTTTACGCCCAGACCGGCATGTTCACTTATGACCCCGGTTTTCTCTCCACAGCATCCTGCCAATCCGGTATCACTTACATCGACGGCGACAAGGGCGAACTGCTGTACCGCGGCTACCCCATTGAGCAGTTGGCCACCAACGTCGACTACCTCGACACTTGCCACCTGTTGCTGAAGGGCGAACTGCCCAACGCTACCGAGCGCGTGGATTTCCACAAACTCGTGACCAACCACACCATGGTCAACGAGCAGATGCAGTTCTTCCTGCGTGGCTTCCGCCGCGACGCGCACCCTATGGCCGTGTTGACCGGCTTGGTGGGCGCTCTGTCTGCGTTCTATCACGACAGCACCGACATCAACAATCCTGAGCACCGCGATATTTCTGCGATCCGTCTGATCGCCAAAATGCCAACGCTGGTCGCTATGGCCTACAAGTACGGCGTGGGTCAGCCCTTCATGTACCCGCAGAACGACCTGAGCTACTCCGGCAACTTCCTGCGCATGATGTTCGGCACACCGTGCGAAGAGTACAAGGTCAACCCCGTGATCGAACGTGCGATGGACCGCATCTTCATCCTGCACGCTGACCACGAGCAAAACGCTTCGACCTCCACCGTACGCCTGTGCGGTTCTTCCGGCACCAACCCGTTTGCAGCGATTGCAGCCGGCGTGGCCTGCTTGTGGGGCCCGGCACACGGCGGCGCGAACGAAGCCTGCCTGAACATGCTGGAAGACATTCAGCGCCAAGGCGGTGTGTCCAAGGTCGGTCAGTTCATGGAACAGGTCAAGGACAAAAACTCCGGCGTCAAGCTCATGGGCTTCGGTCACCGCGTTTACAAGAACTACGACCCCCGCGCCAAGCTCATGCAGGAAACCTGCAACGAAGTGCTGGAAGCCCTCGGCTTGCAGAACGACCCCCTGTTCAAGCTCGCCAAGGAACTCGAGAAAATTGCACTGGAAGACGACTACTTCGTCCAGCGCAAGCTCTACCCCAACGTGGACTTCTACTCCGGTATCGTGCAGCGCGCTATCGGCATCCCTGTGAACCTGTTCACCGGTATCTTCGCTTTGGCCCGTACCGTGGGCTGGATTGCCCAGCTGAACGAAATGATCAGTGACTCCGAGTACAAGATCGGCCGCCCACGCCAGTTGTTCACCGGTTCCGTCAAGCGTGACGTCAAGCCTCTGAACCAGCGCTAAGCCCTCCCCGGCTGGCCCCGAAACCCCGCCGCCTGCAAAGGCCGCGGGGTTTTTTAATGAAATAGCACTCCAGCCCAAGCGCCATCTGCGCCAGACGCTACTGATTTCATAGCACTCTGCAACTCTAGGCCCATGAGCGTTAGCCCTGTGGCCTTCATCGGCCAAGAAACATGGCATCGCTAATTGCGATGGCGCAATCATCAATAAGTGGGAAAATTGCACCATCACATCGTATTTAACGATGTAGCTGCTCAATGACGCCCACCGACCGCCCCCTTACCCGCCGCATGGACCTGACATCGCTTCAGATGTTTGTGGCCGTCTGTGAAACCGGCAGTATCGGCAAGGCGGCAGAGCGCGAATTCATTGCACCGTCCGCGCTCAGCAAGCGACTCAGCGACTTGGAATTGGCATTGGGCAGCCCGCTGCTCCAACGCCATTCCCGCGGAGTGCACCCCACGCCGGCGGGCCAAAGTTTGTTGCACCATGCGCGCAGCGTGCTGTTCAGTCTGGAGCGCATGCACTCCGAGTTGAACGAATACGCCGATGGCGCGCGCGGCCAGGTGCGCATCCACGCCAGCATCTCGGCCACCGTGCAGTTTCTGCCGGAGGACTTGGGGGCTTTCATCCACGCACATCAAGGCATCCGGATTGACCTGGAAGAACACCTGAGCACCGAAGTCATCCGGGCCGTGCAAGAGGGTGCTGCCGACCTCGGAATATGCAACACCGCCGATGGCGTGGGGGAGCTGCAAACCCGGCCCTACCGCCATGACCAGTTGGTCCTCATCGTGCCCAGCCCCCATGCCTTGGCGCGCGAATCCGCGGTAGCGTTTGCGGACACGCTCGCGCTGGACCATGTGGGGCTGCACTCCAACAGCTCTATCTATGTGGCCATGCGGCAAGCAGCCGCCCAGCTGGGCCAAAGCATCAAGCTGCGAATTCAGGTCACTGGGCTGGACGCCATGTGCCGCATGATCCACAACGGACTGGGCGTGGGCGTCATGCCCCTGCGCGCATTCACCCTCATGCACAACACCGGCGCACTGACTGCCGTGCCTCTCTCGGACTCTTGGGCCCACCGCCGTATCGAGCTGGTGGCCCGCGACTTCTCGACCCTGCCGCGCAGTGCGCGGCTGCTGGTCGACCACCTAAAATCGTCTCTCTAAAGGAAGCACACCCATGGCCACTGGTTCACGCACGCTCTACGACAAACTCTGGGACGACCACGTCGTCCACACCGAAGACGATGGCACCTCCATCCTCTATATCGACCGCCATTTGGTCCACGAAGTCACCAGCCCCCAAGCGTTTGAAGGCTTGCGCGAAACCAAGCGCAAGGTCTGGCGTGTGAGCTCCATCGTGGCCACCGCGGACCACAACACCCCGACCACCGGCTGGGAACTGGGTTACGACGGCATCACCGACCCCACCAGCAAAGAACAGGTCACCACGCTGGACAGCAACATCAAAGAGTTTGGTGCTGCGGCGTTTTTCCCCTTCTTGTCCAAGCGCCAAGGCATCGTGCACGTCATGGGGCCTGAGAACGGTGCCACCCTGCCCGGTATGACCGTGGTGTGCGGCGACTCCCACACCTCCACCCACGGTGCCTTCGGGGCGCTGGCCCACGGTATCGGCACCAGCGAGGTCGAGCACGTCATGGCCACGCAAACCCTGCTGGCCAAAAAAGCCAAGAACATGCTGGTGAAGGTGGAAGGCACTGTCGCCCCCGGCATTACCGGTAAAGACATTGTGCTGGCCATCATCGGCAAAATCGGGACCGCAGGCGGCACCGGCTACACCATGGAGTTCGGCGGCTCCGCCATCCGTGCGCTCAGCATGGAAGGCCGCATGACCGTGTGCAACATGGCCATTGAAGCCGGCGCCCGCGCTGGCCTGGTGGCAGTGGACCAAAAGACCATCGATTACGTCAAAGGCCGCCCCCTGGCCCCCGGCGCTAATGCAGCCACACCTGAAGCTGCTGCGGTGGAATGGAACCAAGCGGTTGAGTTCTGGAAGACGCTGCACTCCGACGCTGGCGCCCATTTCGACACCGTGGTCGAGCTGGATGCCACGCAAATCGTGCCGCAAGTCACCTGGGGCACCTCGCCTGAAATGGTGCTCGGGGTGGACGCCTCGGTGCCCGACCCCGACAAAGAAAAAGACGCCAACAAGCGTGGCGCCATTGAACGGGCTCTCACCTACATGGGCCTGGAGCCCGGCAAGGCGCTGAACGATTTGTTCGTCGACAAAGTCTTCATCGGCTCCTGCACCAACAGCCGTATCGAAGACATGCGCGAAGCCGCTGACGTGGTGAAGAAGCTGGGCCAGAAAGTGGCCAAGAACATCAAGCTGGCCATGGTCGTGCCCGGCTCCGGCTTGGTAAAAGAGCAGGCCGAGCGCGAGGGTCTGCACGAGATCTTCAAGGCGGCCGGCTTTGAATGGCGCGAACCCGGCTGCTCCATGTGCCTGGCTATGAACGCCGATCGGCTGGAGCCCGGCGAGCGATGCGCATCCACCAGCAACCGCAACTTCGAAGGCCGCCAAGGCGCCGGTGGTCGCACCCACCTGGTGAGCCCTGCCATGGCGGCCGCTGCTGCCATTCATGGCCATTTTGTTGATATCCGCAAGTTCGCCTGACCCATTGAAAGGACTGAATATGAAAACCGCACTGATCGCCGCCTGCGCCGCTACCCTGCTGTTGCTGTCGGCCTGCAACACCGTCAAAGGCATGGGACAGGACCTGCAAAAAGCGGGCGAAAAAATTGAAGGCGCTGCCAAGAAATGAAAAACTTTACCGTTCACCAAGGGCTGGTTGCGCCCATGGACCGCGAAAACGTGGACACCGACGCGATCATCCCCAAGCAATTTCTGAAATCCATCCGCAAAACCGGATTCGGCCAAAACCTGTTTGACGAGTGGCGCTACCTGGACGCGGGCTACCCCGGCCAGGACCCCGCCAGCCGCAAACCCAACCCGGACTTTGTGCTCAACCAGCCCCGCTATGCAGGTGCCTCGGTGCTGCTGGCCCGCAAGAACTTCGGCTGCGGCTCCAGCCGCGAGCACGCGCCGTGGGCGATTGACCAATTCGGCTTTCGCGCCATCATCGCGCCGAGCTACGCTGACATTTTTTTTAACAACTGCTTCAAGAACGGCCTGCTGCCTATCGTGTTGAGCGAAGCCCAGGTGGACCAGCTTTTCAACGAAGCGCTGGCATTCCCCGGCTACCAGCTCACCATCGATCTGGAGCGCCAGGTCATCGTGAAGCCCCAGGGCGAAGAAATCCCGTTTGAGGTGCAGGCCTTCCGCAAATACTGTCTGCTCAACGGTTTTGATGACATCGGCCTCACCCTGCGCCACGCCGACAAGATCAAGGCCTTCGAAGCCCAACGTTTGGCACAAAAACCGTGGCTAGCCCATACCATGACTGCGTGAGCAGCTATCAAATTCATAGTATTCAAAGGACATCATGAAAATTGCAGTCTTGCCGGGTGACGGCATCGGTACCGAAATCGTGGCGGAAGCCGTCAAAGTGTTGAAGGCGCTGGACCTGAAGCTGGAAATGGAAACCGCCCTGGTAGGCGGCGTGGCCTACGACGCCCACGGCCACCCCCTGCCCGAAGCCACTCTCAAGCTCGCCAAAGAAGCCGACGCCGTCTTGTTCGGCGCCGTGGGCGACTGGAAGTACGACAAACTGGAGCGCCAATTCCGCCCCGAGCAGGCCATTCTGGGCTTGCGCAAAAACCTGGGCCTGTTTGCCAACTTCCGCCCCGCCATCTGCTACGAGCAGCTCGTGGGCGCCTCCAGCCTCAAGCCCGAGCTGATTGCGGGCCTGGACATCCTCATCATCCGCGAACTGACCGGTGATATTTATTTCGGTAAACCGCGCGGCCGCCGCATTGCCACCGATGGCCATTTCCCCGGTGCTGAAGAAGCGTTTGACACCATGCGCTACAGCCGCCCCGAAATCGAGCGTATTGCGCACGTGGCTTTCCAAGCAGCCCAAAAGCGCAACAAGCGCGTGACCAGCGTCGACAAAAACAACGTGCTGGAAACCTCGCAACTTTGGAAAGACGTGATGGTCGAAATCGGCCAGCAGTACCCCGACGTGGAGCTGGACCACATGTTGGTCGACAACGCCGCCATGCAACTGGTCAAGGCGCCCAAGAAGTTTGACGTGCTGGTCACCGGCAATATGTTTGGCGACATCCTCTCCGACGAAGCCTCCATGCTGACCGGCTCCATTGGCATGCTGCCTTCGGCCAGCCTGAACAGCAGCAACCAGGGCCTGTACGAGCCGAGCCACGGTAGCGCACCCGACATCGCCGGCAAAGGCATTGCCAACCCGCTGGCCACCATCCTGAGCGCGGCCATGATGCTGCGCTTCAGCCTGAACCAGGAAGCTGCGGCCCAGCGCATTGAAGCGGCTGTGCAAAAAGTGCTGGCGCAGGGCTACCGCACCGCCGACATTTACAGTGAAGGCACCACCCGCGTCAGCACCAAAGAGATGGGCGACGCGGTTTTGAAGGCATTGGCGTAATCGCCAAACGCGAGGCGATCTCACGCAATATCGCCTCGCGCATCAAAAGCATTTCAGTCCGCGCGGAGCAAAAAATTCTTGTTTTGCGCTACAATAAAACCCATGTTTGCCGCCCGCTCTCTCTTTCCGAGCTTGTTGACTGCCCCTCCGGCAGGCAAGGCTACGCGCGCAATCATCTCCAAAACCACGACCATTAAGGGCTGATCCAGCTCCGGCTTCGTCGTGCGCCCCCGGCCAGACGAGCCGGAGCAAACAGCCCGCAATACATCGTGTGGCGGCATCGTTTGTTTTACTTTTACAGAGGGCGTTGATATGAGCAAGTTGGTAGGTTTGGTCGGCTGGCGCGGCATGGTCGGCTCGGTGTTGATGGATCGCATGGAGCAGGAAAAAGACTTCGACTTAATCGAGCCTTTGTTCTTCTCCACCTCCAACTCGGGCGGCAAAGCCCCCGCTTGGGCCAAGAACGAAACCACGCTGCAAGACGCCTTCAACATCGACGCACTCAAGCGCTGCGAGATCATAATCTCTGCGCAAGGCGGCGACTACACCACCGAGGTGTTCCCCAAGTTACGCGCGGCCGGCTGGGACGGCCACTGGATTGATGCCGCATCCACCCTGCGCATGGAAAAAGACGCCGTCATCATTCTGGATCCGGTCAACATGCCCGTTATTCAAGACGCGCTGGCCAAGGGCGGCAGGAACTGGGTGGGCGGCAACTGCACGGTGAGCTGCATGCTGATGGGCGTGGGCGCACTGTACAAAGCCGGCCTCGTCGAGTGGATGAGCACCCAGACTTACCAGGCAGCTTCCGGCGGCGGCGCTCAGCACATGCGCGAGTTGTTGACCCAATACGGCACGCTGAACGCCGAAGTCAAAGCGCTGCTGGACGACCCCAAGAGCGCCATTCTCGAAATCGACCGCAAAGTCATCGCCAAACAACGCGCCCTCACCGGTGCGGAAACTGCCAACTTTGGTGTGCCATTGGGCGGCTCGCTCATACCCTGGATCGACAAAGACCTGGGCAACGGCATGTCCAAAGAAGAGTGGAAAGGCATGGCCGAAACCAACAAGATTCTGGGCATGGGTGAAGGCTTTAACAGCTCCGCCATTCCCGTCGATGGTTTCTGTGTTCGCGTGGGAGCCATGCGCTGCCACAGCCAAGCACTGACTTTCAAACTGAAGAAAGACGTGCCCGTCGCCGACTTGGAGGCCATGATCGCCGCCGACAACCAATGGGTCAAAGTGGTGCCCAACACCCGCGAAGCCACCATCCAGGACCTGACTCCTGTCGCCGTGACCGGCACCATGACCATCCCCGTCGGTCGCATCCGCAAACTGGCCATGGGACCTGAATATGTAGGCGCATTCACCATCGGCGACCAGTTGCTGTGGGGCGCTGCTGAGCCATTGCGCCGCATGTTGCGCATTTTGCTGGACGCGTAACAGAGAGTTACACGTCGTTGCCCCGAGGCAACAAGACTGAAGGTGACAATAGGCCTCTGAGGCAAGCTTTGGAAGTTAAGCGCTTTCTTAGCTTGTCTGCCTAAGATATTGATGTTATGGTACTTTTTACGTTTTAAGAGTCGGGCCCGTTCGCCCGAAAAAGACTAGTACATTGCCGCTCGCCTGAGCACCGGAGGCCTGAAAATTGATCGCAAAGACACATCGTTGGCAAAGGACGGCTGTAGCGGCTGCAACTATCGCACTGCTTGGCCTCTCAGGCACCGGTGCCTACGCGCTTTCGCTTGGTCGGCTGACCGTGCAATCTGCGCTAGGCGAACCCCTGCGGGCTGAAGTTGAAATCCCCGAGATCACGGCAGATGAGGCTGCATCCCTGAAAGCAGGCGTGGCCCAGCCGGAGGCCTTCACCGCGGCCGGCTTGGAGTACAGCCCTGCCTTGAGCAGCTTACAGGCCAGCGTGCAACGCAGGCCGGACGGTCGGGCGTATTTGCGATTGACCAGCGACCGGGCAGTGAACGATCCCTTTGTGGACTTGATTCTGGAAGCGTCTTGGGCGTCAGGACGTATTGTTCGGGACTACACCTTGTTGCTGGATCCGCCCAGCCTCAAGAAGACAAGCCCTGCACCGACCTTGGCCCAGATAGCCCCGGCCCCCAGCACATCGACACCTGCCCAGACTCCCGCCGCTTTTAGCACTCCGAAAGCAAGCGCAGAGCCCTCTCCGCGTCCAAGCCCTGCAGCCCGTGCTCCGGCACCGCTCCCTGCACCCCAAGCATCCGCCAGCGCCAAGGCCGCCGCAGGCGAAGGAACCCGTGTCACGGTCAAGCCCGGTGACACCGCAAGCAAGATTGCAGGCGCCAATGCGGGTGCCGGCGTGTCATTGGACCAAATGCTGGTTGCGTTGCTCCGCTCGAACCCGGACGCATTCGTCAACGACAACCTCAACCGACTCCGTGCAGGTGCGGTTTTAACCGTCCCCACAGCGGAGAGTGCCACCAGCGTTCCGGCCGCAGAAGCATCCAAGATCGTCGTAGCCCAGAGCAAGGACTTCAGCGACTTCCGTCGCAACCTTGCAGGCAATGCACCCCAGGCCTCCGTCGGCACTGCCGATCGCCAAGCCAGTGGTTCTATCGACACCAAGGTCGAAGAAAAGAAAGCCGCCTCGCCCACCCCTGACAAGCTCACCCTGTCCAAGGGATCGATGTCCGCCAAGCTCGATGAAGCAAAGGTTGCAAAAGAGCGCGAAGCGAAGGACGCAGCGGACCGCGCCGCAGAGCTGAATAAAACCATCAGCGACCTGAACAAACTCAAAGACAAGGCCGCCGAGCCGGTTGCCGCCACACCTGCGCCTGCAGCGAGCAAGCCAGCCCCTGCGGTGGCACCTGCCGTTCCTGTGACAGCGGTTACCGCGCCTGAGCCTGTGGCGCCTGCCAGCGCGCCCGCGCCAGCCGCCTCTGCGCCTGAAGTCGCAGCAGCAACGCAACCAGCCGCATCCGAAGCGGTTGCACCCCCACCTGCACCCAAGATTGCAGCACCGGCCCCTGTACCCCCAATGGAAGAGCCGGGACTCTTAGACACGCTTCTGGAAGACCCGCTGGTACCTGCTGGCGCAGCCGGCTTACTGGCACTCCTTGGCGGACTGGGCATCTACCGTTTGCGGCAGCGAAAGAAAAATGCCTCCCAAGTCGATAGCGCTTTCCTCGAAAGCCGTTTGCAACCCGATTCATTTTTTGGAGCCAGTGGCGGCCAGCGAGTTGATACCAACCAGAATGGCCCGGTCAGTGCGTCGTCCATGGTCTATTCGGCCAGCCAGCTCGATGCAGCAGACGATGTAGACCCGGTCGCCGAAGCGGATGTTTACCTCGCCTATGGCCGCGACCTGCAAGCCGAAGAAATTCTGAAAGAGGCCGTGCGCTCCAACCCCGGGCGCCTGGCTATCCACACCAAGCTTTTGGAGATTTTTGCTAAGCGTCGCGACACACGGAGTTTCGAAAGCACTGCAACGCAAGCCTTCAAACTGACAGGCTCCACCAGCCCGGACTGGACCCGCATTTGCGACATGGGCTTGTCGATCGACCCTGGCAACGCCCTGTACCAACCCGGCGGTAGCCCCTCGGCACCTGGTGAAGCCGCAGCAGCCGGCCCGATTTCCGGTTTTGGCAGCAGCACAGTAGCCCAATCAGCCCATGCGGAATTGGACACTGAAGGCAGTGGCGTGGACTTGGATCTGGACCTCGATTTCTCCTTGGACGACGAGCCCGCAGCCAGCGCGATCAGCGATGTCACTGGCGGAACCATCCAAAACAGCGCAGAAGATACCCTGAAGATGGCGGCGTCTGATGCCAGCAATGCTTTGGACATGGATTTCGATCTCGGTGACGACCTCGCAACCACCTCCGCTCCCGCACCGAGCTTTGAGCCAGTGTCGCAAATGCCGGAGATTTCGCTGTCCCTGGACGACCTGGAAGTCCCCTTGGACACCGGCAGCTCCGCCCCTTTGCGATTTGAGGCGACCAGCCCCGCACCGGTTGATGCCCCCGCCACACCGACTCCCGTCGCACAAGAAGGCATGATGGAGTTTGATCTGAGCTCCCTGTCCATGGAGCTCGACAGCCCTGCCGAAGCCCCCACGGCCGCCCCGGACAACTTGAGCGATGACCCTCTGGGAACCAAGCTTGCGTTGGCTGAGGAATTTATTTCCATCGGTGATGAAGACGGCGCGCGCGCCCTCATTGAAGAAGTGATGTCTGAAGCCACTGGCGACATGCGCGCCAAAGCCCAGCTGGCTCTGGCCCAGCTCAGCTGATCCCCATTGAGTAACTACGTTTTCACGTCAGGGATTTGTGCGGATTGTTTTAGGCGTTAGCTACAACGGCCAAGGTTACCAAGGCTGGCAAAGCCAGTCCTCCGGCCTCACGATACAGGACAAGCTTGAACACGCGCTGGGCACGTTTACCGCCCAACGCGTGTCCACGCTGTGCGCAGGACGCACGGATGCGGGCGTGCATGGGCTCATGCAGGTGGTTCACTTTGACACCACGCTGGAGCGGGACACTTACTCCTGGATACGCGGCACCAACGCCAACCTTCCCAAAGATATATCGGTCCAGTGGGCAGTCAAAACCACCGCGGACTTTCATTGCCGGGCCTCAGCGCTGTCGCGCCGCTATGCCTATGTGCTGCTGGAGTCCCAAATCCGGCCCAGTATCGAAACAGGGCGGGTGGGCTGGACATTCAATACGCTCGATGAAGCTGCGATGCGCCAAGCTGCCGACCTGCTTTTGGGCCAACACGATTTCAGCTCATTCCGGGCGGCCCAATGCCAGGCTCTCAGCCCCGTGAAAAACTTGATGCGTATTGATTTTCACAAGCGTGGGGCTTACTGGCGAATCGAATTTGAAGCTAACGCTTTTTTGCACCACATGATCCGCAACATCATGGGCTGCCTGGTGCAAATCGGCCAAGGAAAAAAGCCACCGGAATGGATGGCAGAGGTGCTGGCTGCCCGTAACCGCAAGGTAGCTGCGCCCACCTTTTCACCGGATGGTCTGTATTTTCTAGGGCCCCGCTATGACCCCCGGTGGGGCATGCCGGACCGTACGCCTGCGTATGATGCGTTGCCATGAACGCACGCACCACGAATACCGACACCTCCCCCCGTACCCGAATCAAAATTTGCGGCCTGACCCGCGAGCAGGACGTTGATGCTGCCGTAGCCGCCGGTGCCGACGCTATTGGTTTCGTACTTTATGCCCCGAGCCCGCGCGCAGTAACTGCCGAACGCGCCGCAGAACTCGCCAAACGCTTGCCGCCCTTTGTGACACCGGTGCTTTTGTTTGTGAATGCATCCGCTACAGAAATAGGAGCTGCTTGCACACTATTGGCGGGGGCTACAGTGCAATTTCATGGTGATGAGTCACCGCATGACTGCTTGGACGCTACGCTCAACGCAGCTCGCCCCTATATGCGCGCCGCACGTATTCCCCTCGGTGACGACGCCCCGACGTTCGACCTCGTACAATTTGCGCAGGATTACTCGAACGCCCAAGCTATTCTGTTAGACGCCCATGTGGACGGCTACGGTGGCGGGGGCAAAACATTCAATTGGTCACTTCTTCCTCCAAGCGTCAACGCTCACCTCGTCTTGAGTGGTGGACTCACCAGTGCAAACGTGGGCGATGGCATCACGCAGGTCCGGCCGCGCTGTAAGTCGCTGGCTGTAGACGTGAGCTCCGGCGTCGAAGCCGAGGACGCTCACGGCAAGCCCCAAAAGGGCATCAAAGATCCCGAAAAAATTCGCCAGTTCGTTGCCGCCGTGCGCGCGGCGGACCGGCACCTTGCAGGAATGTAAACACCATGTTCGATTACCAACAACCCGACGCCAAAGGTCACTTCGGCCAGTACGGCGGCAGCTTTGTCTCCGAGACACTGACGCACGCCATCAACGAGCTCAAAGACGCCTACGCCAAGTACCAGCACGACCCTGAGTTCCTGGCGGAATTCCAGTCCGAGCTGGCGCACTTTGTCGGTCGCCCCTCCCCCATGTACCACGCGGCCCGCATGAGCCGTGAAATGGGCGGCGCACAAATATTTTTGAAGCGCGAAGACCTGAACCACACCGGCGCGCACAAGGTCAACAACACCATCGGCCAGGCCATGTTGGCCAAGCGCATGGGCAAGCCCCGTGTGATTGCCGAAACCGGTGCCGGCCAGCATGGCGTGGCCACGGCCACTATTTGCGCCCGCTACGGGCTGGAATGCGTGGTCTACATGGGCAGCGAAGACGTAAAGCGCCAAAGCCCCAACGTCTACCGCATGAAGCTGCTGGGCGCCACCGTGGTGCCGGTAGAGAGCGGTAGCAAGACGCTCAAAGACGCCCTGAACGAAGCCATGCGCGACTGGGTTGCCAATGTGGACAACACCTTCTACATCATCGGCACCGTGGCAGGCCCGCACCCCTACCCGATGATGGTGCGCGACTTCCAGAGCGTGATCGGCAACGAGTGCCTGGTGCAAATGCCCGAAATGCTGGCCGCTGCCGGCTGCAAGACAGCCCAACCCGACGCGGTGATTGCCTGTGTGGGTGGCGGCTCCAACGCAATGGGCATCTTCCACCCCTACATCCAGCACGACGCGACCCGCCTGATCGGCGTGGAAGCGGCGGGGGAAGGGCTGGAGAGCGGCAAGCACTCCGCGTCCATCCAGAAAGGCAGCCCCGGTGTGCTGCACGGCAACCGCACCTATGTGCTGCAAGACGACAACGGCCAAGTCACCGAAACCCACAGCGTGAGCGCGGGCTTGGACTACCCCGGCGTGGGCCCTGAGCATGCGTTCTTAGCCGACATAGGCCGCGCAGAATACGTGGGAATTACTGACAAGGAGGCGTTGGACGCCTTCCACTACCTGTGCCGCACGGAGGGCATCATCCCCGCGCTGGAATCCAGCCATGCCGTGGCCTACGCCATGAAGCTTGCCAAAACCATGCGCACCGACCAGAGCATTCTGGTCAACCTGTCCGGGCGGGGTGACAAGGACATCGGCACTGTGGCGGACTTGAGCAATGCCGACTTCTACTGCCGCCCCAGCTGCCGTGGCCAATCGGTCAAAGGTGGCGAGCAACCCGTCAACGTGGTGAAAGGAGCCGCAGCATGAGCCGTATCGACACTACCTTTGCCGCCCTCAAGACCCAGGGTCGCCAAGCACTGATTCCCTTTGTGACGGCCGGCTACCCCTACGCCGATGTGACCCCCGAACTGATGCATGCCATGGTGGCGGGCGGTGCGGACGTGATCGAGCTGGGTGTGCCCTTCTCGGACCCCAGCGCGGACGGCCCGGTCATCCAAAAGGCGGGCGACAAGGCTTTGGCCTTCGGCATCGGCATGGTGCAAATCATTGCCATGGTGCGCGAGTTCCGCAAGACCAATGCCACCACCCCCGTGGTGCTGATGGGTTACGCCAACCCTGTCGAGCGCTACGACCAGAAACATGCACGCGCCGGAGTGGCGAGTGCGTTTGTCCAAGACGCTTCCGAGGCCGGTGTAGACGGTGTGCTGATCGTGGACTACCCGCCGGAAGAGTGCGAAGACTTCGCAGCCGACCTGCGCGCCCACCATATGGACCTGATCTTTTTGCTGGCCCCTACCAGCACGGAAGAGCGCATGCAGCAGGTGGCCCGCGTGGCCAGCGGCTATGTGTATTACGTGTCGCTCAAAGGGGTGACCGGCTCCGGCGCCCTGGACGTGGGTGCCGTCGAAGCGATGCTGCCCCGTATCCGCCAGCACATCAGCACGCCGGTCGGTGTGGGCTTCGGCATCCGCGATGCGGCAACCGCCCGGACCATCGCCAAGGTGTCGGACGCGGTGGTAATCGGCAGCAAGATCATTCAGCTGCTGGAGAACGCTCCCCGCGAGGAAGTTGGCCCAGTGGCACAGGCGTTTTTGCAAGAGATCCGAACGGCCATGGACATGCCCTGAACGGGAATTGGAACCGGGGGCGGTTTCGCGGATAATCGCCCCCTGTCTGTTGGACGCCCCGACGGGCACTGCACTGGAGAAATCCCATGAGTTGGCTAGAAAAACTGCTACCCCCCAAGATTCAACACACCGACCCCACGGAGCGCCGAAGCGTGCCCGAAGGCCTGTGGATCAAGTGCCCCAGCTGCGAATCGGTGCTCTACAAAACCGACCTTGAGCAAAACCAGAACGTCTGCCCTAGCTGTGGCCACCACCACCGTATCGGTGCCCGTGCACGCTTGAACGCGTTTCTGGACAACGAAGGCCGCTTCGAGATCGGACAGGAAGTGTTGCCTGTCGACGCCCTGAAGTTCAAAGACAGCCGCAAGTACCCCGAGCGGCTCAAAGAAGCCCTGGAAAACACCGGCGAGACCGATGCCCTGATCGTCATGGGCGGCGCCGTGCACGGGGTCAGCCTCGTTGCAGCGTGCTTTGAGTTCGAATTCATGGGCGGCTCCATGGGCTCTGTGGTGGGCGAGCGCTTTGTGCGCGGCGTTGAGACCGCGATTGAGCAAAAGGTCCCGTTCCTGTGCTTTACCGCAACCGGCGGTGCCCGCATGCAAGAGGGCCTTTTGAGCCTGATGCAAATGGCAAAAACCAACGCGGCCCTGACCCGCTTGGCTAAGAAGGGCCTGCCTTACATCAGCGTGCTCACCGACCCGACCATGGGCGGCGTGAGTGCCGGCTTTGCATTTTTGGGTGATGTGGTGATTGCCGAGCCCAAAGCACTGATCGGCTTTGCCGGCCCCCGCGTGATTGAATCGACCGTGCGGGTTACCCTGCCCGAAGGCTTCCAGCGTGCTGAGTTCTTGCAGACCAAGGGCGCTGTAGACTTTATCTGTGACCGCCGCGAGCTGCGCAAAACCGTGGCCGACACATTGGCCATGTTGCAGCGCCAGCCGGCAGATGCGGTAATCTGAGGCTGCCGATCACCCCAAAAAAAGAGGCCCTTGAGGCCTCTTTTTTTATCCGGCTACGGCAGCCAACATGCCGTACTGCAGGTCGCCCAGCACGATGGTCAGTATCTGCAACAACACCAGCAAAACCAGCGGCGACAAATCCACACCTCCCACCAAGGGCACCAGCTTGCGGATGGGGGCCAGCACCGGCGTGACCAACCGGCCGATCAGCTCCGAAAAGAACGATTGCGTCTGCACCCAGCTCAGCACCGCGTACACCAGTACCAAGGCGGTCAAGCCGGAGAGACTGAGGCGAACCAGCCCCAACAACGCCAACACCACCACCGACAGCGGCGTTACCCCAAAGCCATTGAGGGACCACAGAATACCGAAGTGCGCCAGCTGGATCAGAAAGGCCGCCACCAAGCTGGCCATGTCCCACGGGCCCAAAGCCGGCACAACGCGGCGCAGGGGCAGCACGATCCAATCGGTCAAGGCAAACACGAATCGCCCCAGCGGGTTGCCCGAGCGGGCCGAGAGCGGAATACGCTGTTGCTGCATGTATAGGCGCAGCAGGCAGGTGGTGGTCAACAAGCCGGAGACCACTTCCAACAACAGAACAATGATTTTGTAGAGCATGGGCGATCCAAGTGAAGTGCGAGCGCATCATAGCGGCAGGCCGCCCTCTTACAATGGAGGGTTACGGCCAAAGCCCCTCAGGGCTTGCCGATTTCCCACCTGAACCCACAAGTCACTCCATGTCTGACCAAAACCAAGCCGCTCCCCCACCGCAAGACGAAAACCAGTTGATCCAAGAGCGCCGCGAAAAGCTCAAGGTACTGCGCGAGCAGCAGGCAGCGGGCCAGGGCGTGGCGTTCCCCAACGATTTCCAGCCTGACGACAAAGCCGAAGCGCTGTTTGCAGCTCACAACGACAAAACCGCCGAAGAGTTGGTGGCGTTGGGTGCCACCGCCAAGGTCGCCGGCCGCATGATGCTCAAACGCGTCATGGGCAAAGCCAGCTTCTGCACCTTGCAAGACTCTTCGTTCGGCCCCAGCGGCGGCCGTATTCAGCTCTATGTGCGCGGTGAAGACGTGGGCGTGGACCTGTACGCCGCTTTCAAGCACTGGGATTTGGGCGACATCGTGGCCGCCGAGGGCACGCTGTTCAAAACCAAAACCGGCGAACTGTCCATCCACGCCACCAGCATCCGCCTGCTGACCAAGAGCCTGCGCCCCATGCCGGACAAGTTCCACGGCATGGCCGACCAGGAAACCAAGTACCGCCAGCGCTATGTGGACCTGATGACCGATGTGGAGTCACGCAAGCGTTTCGTGGCCCGGAGCAAGGCCGTGAGCGCCCTGCGCGAGTTCATGGTGGAGCACGACTTCCTGGAAGTCGAAACCCCGATGCTGCACCCCATTCCCGGTGGGGCAAACGCCAAACCGTTCAAGACCCACCACAACGCGCTGGACCAAGAAATGTTCTTGCGCATTGCGCCTGAGCTGTACCTCAAGCGCTTGATTGTGGGTGGCTTTGACCGTGTGTTCGAGATCAACCGCAGCTACCGCAACGAAGGCATCTCGGTGCGCCACAACCCCGAGTTCACCATGATGGAGTTCTACGCCTCGTACTGGAACTACCAGGACTTGATGAACTACACCGAAAAGCTGATCCGCGACGCGGCCCAAAAAGCCACCGGCAGCTTGCAACTCAGCTACGCCGGTAAGCCGGTGAATCTGGAGCAACCGTTCGAGCGCTTGACGATTGTGCAGGCCATCCAGAAATACACCGACGCGGGCGACAACGTGTTTGACGCCACGTGGCTCACCAACGCAGTCAAAAAGCTGGGCCTCACCGAAGCCAAGAACCGCTTGGAAGGCCGCAGCCTGGCCAGCCTGCAGGTGCTGTACTTTGAAGAGACCGTGGAAGAGAAGCTGTGGAACCCCACCTTCATCATGGAGCACCCGACCGAAATTTCGCCGCTGGCACGCGCCAACGACGACCGCCCTGAAGTGACCGAGCGCTTTGAGCTCTACATCACCGGCCGTGAGTTCGGCAACGGCTTTAGCGAGCTGAACGACGCCGAAGACCAAGCCGCCCGCTTCCACGCCCAAGTGGCCGCCAAAGACAGCGGCGACGACGAAGCCATGCACTTCGACCACGACTTCGTGCGCGCCCTGGAATACGGCATGCCCCCCACCGGCGGCTGCGGTATCGGCATTGACCGCTTGATGATGTTGTTGACCGACAGCGCCAGCATCCGCGACGTGATTCTGTTCCCCGCGCTGCGCCGCGAGGTTTGATCGCCCCCACGCTCCACCGTTGCACGGGTCGCTGCCCCCCGAGGGGGCTAAGTCCGCTCGGGGCGGCCTTGCGCGAATTTCCACATCTTTTTGATGCTTGGCCCCCGCAGAATCTGCGCAAGCAGCTATAAAAATGGTAGCAACTCCCGTGCTGCGCTACCTGAATGGCTACCCCGCCGACACCTTGGCCCAAGTGCAGCGCATGCTCACCGAAGGCCGGGTGGGCGAGTGGATGCTGCAGCGCCACCCGCAGGCCCATGGCGTGCGGACCGACAAGGTGCTGTACGACTACGTGCAAGACCTCAAGGCCGACTACCTGCGCAGCACCGAGCCGCTCAGCAAGGTCGCGTTTGACAGCAAGCTGCATGTCGTGAAAAACGCGCTGGGCACGCACACCACCGTGTCGCGCGTGCAGGGCAGCAAGCTCAAAAGCAAACGTGAGATCCGCGTGGCCAGCCTGTTCAAGGACACGCCTGAGGCATTCCTCAAAATGATCGTGGTGCATGAGCTGGCCCACTTGCGCGAGCGCGAGCACGACAAGGCTTTTTACAAGCTCTGCACCCACATGGAGCCGGCCTACCACCAGCTGGAGTTTGAGGTACGCATCTACCTCACGCACCTGGAAGCCACGGGCGAGCGCTTGTGGGCCGCCGCGGAGTAGCCGATGGCCACACCAGCATCCCGACTGATTTGTTTTAACAAGCCCTATGGCGTGCTCAGCCAGTTCACGCCCGAGGGGCGCTGGCGCGGGCTCAAAGACTTTATCGAGATACCCGGGGTGTATGTCGCCGGCCGCCTGGACGCTGACAGCGAAGGCCTGCTGCTGCTCACCAACGATGGGCGGCTACAGGCCCGCATCAGCGACCCGCGCTTCAAGATGGAAAAGACCTACTGGGTACAGGTCGAGGGCCGCCCCGATGAAGCGGCACTCGACGCTTTGCGCCATGGTGTGCAGCTCAACGATGGCCCTACCCTGCCTGCGCGGGCTCGGCTCATGGATGAACCCAGCAGCCTCTGGCCCCGGGACCCCCCAGTGCGCTTCCGGCAGGTCATCCCCACCGGGTGGATAGAGCTGGTCATCCGTGAGGGCCGCAATCGCCAGGTGCGCCGCATGACTGCTGCAGTGGGCTACCCGACACTGCGCTTGGTGCGCGCTGCCATAGGGTCCTACAGCCTCGATGCACTGACACCCGGCCAGTGGCAAGACGTGGCGCCCGCGTTCCCCTAGCGAAGCCAAATAAATACCGATTGGTATTTTTTTATCCAAAGCAGTTGCACTTTTCACGCAAAGCGCTAAAAATAGCGCCATGCACACACCCGACACGCCCCGCTTCCTTGGTCTTGCGCCCTCCCGAATGCTGAGCCGGCGTGCGCTGATGGTCTGCGTGGCAGCTGCGGGACTGGGAAGTCCTGCTATTGCACAGGAGTCTGCCGGCAACCGCGCGTCTGCCGTTTTGTTGCCCTATGGCGCCGACTGGCTGCCCAAGGGCAGTGGCACTCTCAAGTTTTTTGGATTCAAGGCCTACGACGCAACCCTATGGCTACCGGGTGCCAGCGGGGGCACTTTTAGTTTCGGGCGTGCCTTTGCGCTGGATATTCTCTACAACACCTCTGTGAAGGCGAGCGATATCAACAACACCTCGCTGATCGAAATGTCGCGCATCAGCGCTGCCACCCCTGAGCAAGTGCAGGCGTGGGCTGCGTTCATGGCATCCATGTTTGTCGACGTGAAGTCCGGGGACCGGCTGATCGGCGTCCATGTGCCGGGCGCTGGCGCCCGCTTCTTCCTGAATGGCAAACTCATCGGCGAGACGCCCGATAGCGGCTTCAGCGAAGCCTTTTTCAAAATCTGGTTAGACCCTAAAGCCCGCAAGCCGGAATTGCGGGCGGCACTGCTAGGCCAATAAGCGGGCCTAGCGCGGGCTCCGCAAGGGGGTGAGCAGGTCGCTCAGGCCATTGTGGTCAATCTCATGCATGAGCTGCAACAAGCGACCGATTTCGTTACGGGGGAAGCCCTCACGGGCGAACCAGTTCAAATAATCGCCCGGTAAGTCCGCAATCAAGCGCCCCTGGTACTTGCCGAAAGGCATGGTGCGCTCTACCAGCTTTTGCAGGTCTTCAGCTTGCATGGTTGCCTGAAATGGCGACGCAGGTCATCCACCGGCCCGCTTGACCGTGAAGCCTTGTGCAACGAGCGAGGCCATGACCTTGTCGACATGGTCGCCTTGCACCTCGATCACCCCCTCTTTGACCGTGCCACCGGAGCCACAGGCCGCTTTGAGCTTTTTGCCCAATGCGATCAAGGCTTCATCATCCAGCGGGACGCCCCGCACCAAGGTCACGCCTTTGCCGGCCCGGCCTTTGGTTTCGCGGGACACACGCACAATTCCATCGCCCGCCGGGCGCTTGATCTGGTGGCAGGTGCAGGCCGCGATGGCAAAGCGGCAAGTCGGGCAGGTACGGCCCACTTCCGTGGAGTACACCAGCCCGCCCAAATCAGAGAGGGTTTTTTTCATACGCGTCGGCCGCCCGGAATCAGCGAATGATGATTTCCGCGCGCCGGTTGCGGGGTTCGTTCACATTGGCCTCTGTGGGTACAACGGGCTCGCGCTCACCCCGTCCGATTGCCACTACCAAGTCCGGCGAAAAGCCCCGCTCGATGAGCAAGGCCCGCACGGCCTGTGCGCGTTGCAAGGAGAGTGCATCGTTGGCAGCCGGACTGCCGGTACGGTCGGTGTGACCTACAACCTGAATTTCTCCGCCGCTACGGGCTTTGGCTTGTTCCAGAATCTGGGGCAATTGCGCTTCAGACTCCGCGGTGAGCCGCGAGGTGCCGGGCTCAAACTGCAAGGCCAGCCGCGTTGCAACCGGCAAAGGAAGGGCCAGCAACTGTCCATGCGCCGCCTGCACGGCCTCCGCGCTGGACTGCTCTGTTTGCAAGCGACCATCGCGCTGCTGGGCAGCCGTTTGATAGGGGCGCACCAAATCCGCCACACCCGCAGATCCCGTTACCTGTACTGCTGTGTTGCGCCCCTCGCTATCCGGTAGCAAAGTGACCCGACTGATGGGGGTACAGGCCTGTAGCGCAACCGACAGCCCAAGCACTACGAGACGCCGGCTCATAGCACCTCCACGATGAAATCTGTACCACGCACACTCACGGTGGACGTGGGTGTAATCACCTTGACATTCTCGGGTTGCACCTTACCCAACAGGCCTGTCACCATGCGGATGGAGCCTTGCAATAAGCGCACCATCAAACTGCCCTCTTGCGTGACGCCATTGAACTGAAACCGTGACAGATCGACCGTCGTGCCGGGCCCGATTGAGATGGTGGTTCCATCCCTCAACATGAGCACCGCAGCGCCTTGTGCATCGGTTTGCACCCGGTCGGCTTCATTCAAAGGACTCCCGGAGGTCGCTACCCGCTTCGCCTCCCCCTGAAGCACACTCACGCCCCCTTGCACAGTCTTGAAAGTGCCACTGCGGGCGTCTTGAGCCCATGCGGAATGGCTATGCAAAGCCAGCAGACAAACGCCCGCCAACAGGGCATGACGCAGCAGGGCCGGGGAATAAAAGTACGGGTTAGTCATAGCCTGTGATGTTAGCGGATGGTTCCACGATGCGCCTTGGGGTTGCCAGTGCCAAAGCTCAACACATAAAACACTATCATTTTCATAGCAGCCTGCGCAACCAAATCAAGCGTGGTGTGCGAAAATGGCGCACAACCACTACAGGCACCCTCAAGAACCATGTCCCGTCCCAGCGTTTGGGCCACCAAAGTGGCAGCACTCATCAAAGGCAACAACAGCCAGGCTGCGCTTGCACAAATCAAAGTCGCCCCCACGGTCAAAGACTTGCAACAACTGCGCGCCCTGATGACCGCCGACGGCAGCCTACTCAAACACCGCCTCATTGACGAGGCCACCCGCGACCAGATCGTGGCACTCTCCGCCCCCCGCCTGCACCGCTCGCCCTGATGTCTTTTGGTTCGTTTTCGCCCGGCTCAGAGGGCGGTCTTGTCCTGCGCGGCCCGGACATGCCAGAGCTGTTGCGCCCGGAAATTCTGGCCGACCTGTTTGAAGCCAGCGCACTGCGCTCACCTCACGTCATCGCCCTGACCGATGGAGTGACCAGCCTCACCTACGAAGAACTGAATACGCAGGCTGACCGCGCCGCGAACCACCTGCTGGCAAACGGCATTGGTGGCGGCGACATGGTGGGCTTGTGGCTGCCCCGGGGCATTCCGCTGTTGGTAATGCAACTGGCCATTGCCAAAACCGGTGCCGCTTGGCTCCCTATGGATGCCGACACCCCTGCCGAGCGGGTGTGGACCTGCCTGGAAGATGCCGCAGCCAAAGGATTGATCAGCAGCCTCGACAGGGCAGCGCCATTCGCCCCAAATATGGAGGCAAAAGGCATTCCCCTGTGGACCCTGGAAAACCTCAGCGCCGAGGCCCCGCCCCGTCGACGCACGCGCTACAGCCCAGACCATCCGGCCTATGTGATTTACACCTCCGGCTCCACCGGCAAGCCCAAGGGCATCAGCATCACCCAAGGCAGCATTTGCCACTTTTTGCGCAGTGAGAACGTGCGATTGGGCGTTCGGGCGTCAGACCTCGTGTACCAAGGCTTCTCGGTGGCATTTGACATGTCGTTCGAGGAAATCTGGATCAGCTACCTCGTCGGGGCCACTCTCTTTGTCGCTACCAAGGAAGTCGCCAGCGATATCGAGAGCTTGCCCGGCGTGTTGGAGCGCCATGGCATCACCGTGCTGCACGCCGTGCCGACCTTGTTGGGCTTGCTCAACCGCGACATTCCGGGGCTGCGCATCATCAACCTCGGTGGCGAAATGTGTCCACCTGCCCTAGTGGACCGCTGGGCGCGCGCCGGACGGCAGGTGTTCAACACTTATGGGCCTACAGAGGCGACCGTGTCTGCCAGCCTCGCCGAGTTACATGCGGGCGAGCCGGTGACCATCGGCCAGCCCCTGCCGAACTATGGCCTGATGGTGCTGGATGTGAATAGCACTGGGGACCTGCAATTGGTGCCCCATGGCGCGACCGGCGAGCTGTGCATTACCGGCCCGGGTGTGGCTGCCGGTTATCTGGGCCGCCCGGATTTGACAGCCGAAAAATTCCTGCCCAACCCCTGGTCCACTGGCACCCACGACCAGCGGCTGTACCGCACCGGGGACTTGGCCTGCATCACGCCGGAGGGACAGGTGCAGTGTCTTGGCCGCACGGACGACCAGGTCAAGATCCGCGGCTTCCGGGTAGAGCTGGGCGAGATTGAGTCCGCGCTGTGTGACCAGCACGGCGTGGCGGCAGCCGCCGTCATCCTGCGAGTGGAAGATGGCGTGGAGCAGCTGATCGCCTTTCTGGTGGGCGACGAGGTGCATGCACCCGCATTGCGCCATGCGCTGACGGAACGTTTGCCCGCCTACATGGTGCCCGGCCACTTCGAAGTACTGCCGGCCATGCCGCGGCTGGCCTCGGGCAAAATCGATCGCAAGCAGCTCAAGGCGCTAGCGCTGAGTCAGCCGGCTGTGGCCGACACCGGGTCCGACACACCGCACACACCTGCGGAGCACGTACTGTTTGCCGCGCTAAGCCATCTGTTCGCCGGGCAGGCTATCCGGCGCACTGCGGACTTCTTTACCGACCTGGGTGGGCACTCGCTGTTCGCTGCACGTCTGGCCTCGCGCCTGCGGCAACAACCGGGCTACGCCCATGTGACGGTGCGTGACATCTACCAACACCGCACGGTGGGCGCGATTGCACAAGCCATGGACGCGCCACGGGCTGATGCCATCAATGTCGACACCACATGGGCACCACCCGGCACCTGGCAACGTTGGCGCTGCGGCATCGCGCAGGCGGCGGCGACTCCGTGGCTGGTTGCCATGCGCATGGGCCAGTGGCTGGCGCCTTTCTTCACCTACCACTTCTTCACGGGTGAGCCGGAGGACTCTATTCCTGTGGCGATTGCCGCCTCCGTACTGGCCTATCTGATCGCCACTATTTTGGAGTTCGCGGTAGCGATCGCCGGTAAGTGGTTACTCATGGGGCGCATGAAGCCCGGTAGCTACCCGCTGTGGGGGCTCACCTACTACCGCTGGTGGCTGGCGGACCGGCTGCTGGAGGCAGCACCGGTGTATTTGCTCAGCGGCTCGTCCATGTATGGCTGGTGGCTGCGTGCCTTGGGGGCCAAGGTGGGGCATGATGTAGTGATCGGCTCCATCACGCTGCGCGTGCCTCACTTGCTGACCATTGGGGATGGTTGCAGCATCGGCAATGCGGCGAATTTCGAAAACGCGCGGGTGGAACATGGTTTGCTACGTATCGGCACCATCACCCTAGAAGCGAACAGCGCAGTGAATTCCTACGCCGTGCTGGAGGGCAACACCCGCTTGCAAGCATGGGCCCATTTGGAAGGCCAGTCCGCGCTTCGCGATGGACAGACCATTCCCGCCGAGCGCGTGTGGGCGGGCTCACCGGCAAGGGATGTGGGCCGCTTTGAGCGTGAGGCACAAAAGCCCCGGCCGGTGCTGACGCGTACCACCCAGTGGCTTGAAGGTATGTACTTCGTGGTTGGTGCCTTGCTGATTACCACGCTGTTTTTCCTGCCCGTGTTTCCCAGCTTTGTGCTGATCGATTGGATCGATGAAAACGAGCTGTTTCCGTGGATGGCCTCGAACGAGCTGGGTTGGCAACTCTTGAAGTATTTTGTGTTGGCTTTTCCGGCAGCCGCTGTGCTGCTGGTGTGCACGGCACTGCTGTCGGCAGGCATAAGGTGGACGGTGCTCCCCCGGATGCGCCCCGGCAGCTGGCCGGTGCACAGCCCGCTCTACTGCGCCAAGTGGCTGGTGAACCAGATTCAGGAATCCAGCCTGCAGGTGGTGCACGGCGTGTATGCGACGCTCTACGCGCCCTGGTGGTACCGCCTGCTAGGTGCCAAAGTGGGCCGCGATGCCGAAATTTCATCGGCTCTGGGCCTGGTGCCTGACATGCTGACCTTGGGCGACGAGACCTTTATCGCCGACGCGGTGATGTTGGGCGATGAGCACATCGACGGCGGCTGGATGAGCATGCAGCCCACGGTCATTTCCAAACGCAGTTTCGTGGGCAATGGCTCCTATATTCCGGATGGAACGGTGTTGCCGGAGAACGTGCTGATCGGTGTGCACTCCACTGCCCCGGCCAACGCGCACATGAAGAACGGGGACACCTGGTTGGGTTCCCCGCCCTTGCACTTGCCAGCACGGGAAGAGACTGCTGTATTCCCCGAATCACTCACTTTCAAGCCGTCACCGGGTCGCCGTTTGGCGCGGGGGCTGATTGAAGGCTTCCGCATCGTGGCGCCCCATGCCATTGTGATTTCCGTGGGCTACACCATCGTTCTCAAAGTGATGCCGTATGCGGGTGAAGGGCTGTGGTGGACGGTGATCGGCTACCTGACTATTTCCGGCCTGCTGTACGGTCTAGGAACCTACCTTTTTGTGGTCGCACTCAAGTGGCTGCTGATGGGCCGCTACCGCAAGCGCAGCACCCCGATGTGGACACCCTTCGTCTGGCTGTCTGAAGGTGTGACCAACTTGTTTGAAGGCATTGCCGTGCCGAATTTCATGCGCTACCTGCGCGGCACGCCCTGGCTCCCGGTGGCGTTCAACTTGCTGGGTTGCCACATCGGTAAAGGCGTGTATTTGGACACCACCGACATCACCGAATTTGATTGTGTGTATATCGGCGACTACAGCGAACTCAACGCCCTCACCTGCCCGCAAACTCACTTGTTTGAAGACCGGGTGATGAAGATCGACGATGTGCGCATTGCCGATCGCGTGTACCTCGCACCGCGCAGCGCGGTGCTCTACAGCGCAGAGGTAGGCTCCGGAGCGTGGCTCGGCCCTCTCACCCTGGTGATGAAGGGGGAAAGCATTCCTGCCGCCAGCAAGTGGAGTGGTTGCCCGGCGGCACCCACAGCAGCCTGATCCCAGCGAAGCCGTGATGCAGCCTGTGCGCGTCCATAACCAGTTCAGTGATGAAGCTGCGCAGGACTTGCGCGAACAGGAACTCGTGCTTTTCACTTTAGCGCTGCGCCCCGGCCTCCCGCGCGCAGAAGCGCGCCAGCTAGCCAGGGCAACATTGCAGCATGCTTTGCAACGCCATCTCGGACGCGAAGCCCATGCTATCTCGATCGAAACGGTGCCGGGCAATGCGCCAGTCGTTATGGTTGGAGGCCGACGAGTCCATGTGTCATTGAGCTATGAATCAGACAGGGCATTCATTGCCATCGACATGCACGGGCCCATCGGTATTGATGCGGCGGCTGTCGGGCACCAAGCAGAATGGTTTGAAGAATGCGTCGGGGTGGCCAATGAGTATTTGCCGCCCTCCATATCGCAAAAAATTAAAGCCTTGGCAGGCCTTGAGCGTGCCACTGCCTTTGCCGCAGCGTGGGCCCTGCACGAAGCTCGACTTAAATGCTTGGGCTTGCCACTCCAAGAATGGACCAATGAACTCGACACACAGTTGGCTGCGACGCGAGGGGGCTCCATCTGTGACCACGAAGGCTTCATGGCGGCCTATGCGCGGAAGGACAGAAAGAATTCGCAGATGGCAGGCTAAACTGCCTCCTTATGAGGTCTCCACGACGCATTTTTTGCATTTTTCTTGTTCCCATTTTTTTGGGAACCATGGGAATTGCCGCTTCGGGATCAGCAAATGACATTGATCTGCGGTCCCGCACACGCTCGGGCGAGAGTTTGCAGTCCAGTGCACTGCGACCCCAGGAACAGCTCCAACGCATTTTGGTGACGTTCAAAGACAATTCTGCGCCCCGGAGTTCACGTCAGGCACCGGTGGAGCAACGGATGAAGGAGCGCATGGCCTCTGCCGCGTCTGAAGCCAGCGCTGGCAAGGTCAAGGGGCTCTCTCACCTCCGAGCGGTTTCCGGCGACAGCCATGTGTACCTCACGGACAGGGCGCTGGACCGGTCCTCCATGCAGACCGTGATTCAAGCGCTCGCCAGTGATCCGGCGATTGAGAGCGTCTCTATAGATGAGCGCATGGTGCCTCATGCATTCAGCCCGGATGACACGGCCTACGTGAACAACACCCAGTGGCAACTGAAGGCCCCGACCACCGATTTAGGCGCCGCGAATTTCGCAGGAGCTTGGAATCGCGTGACCTCCGCATCCGTCGCCGTCAGTGGTGAGAATGTGGTCGTAGCGGTATTGGATTCCGGCTATCGACCGCATACAGATTTGGTCGCCAATCTTCTGACCGGATATGACTTTATTTCTGCAGACCCAGCGGGCACCTTCAGCAGCACGCTCGTTACCGCAAATGATGGCGACGGCAGAGACAACAGCGCTTTAGACCCAGGTGACGGAAACACCAACTCTGCCAATTGCGATCTCAGCAGCTCCAGTTGGCATGGCACGCGTGTGGCGGGTATAGTGAGCGCGGTGACAAACAATGCCAGTGGTATGGTGGGTGCAGCCTACAAAGCCAAGGTGCTGCCCGTCCGAGTGCTTGGGGTGTGTGGTGGCTATGTCTCAGACGTAGTCGATGCGATGCGCTGGGCCGCGGGCATTACGGTGAATGGCCTCACCAACGCCAATCCAGCCAAAGTAATCAACGTGAGCTTGGGCGGCAATGGCACTTGCGATTCACGATACCAATCGGCAATCAACGACCTACGCAACACGAAGAACGCGACGGTGATTGTCTCTACCGGAAACGAGTCGAGTAACTCCACCATCACTCAGCCTGCTAACTGCAAAAACGTGATTGCGGTAACCGCCCATCGCGCCGATGGAACCAGCCCCACTTTCGCCAACGTGGGGGCAGGCACCTCATTCAGTGCCCCGGGCGTCGGCATTTACAGCACCAGTAACTCGGGCGCGCAAGCTCCCGCGTCAGACACATTTGAAAGCGCGAATGGAACCAGTTTTTCTGCGCCCATGGTGAGTAGCGTGGCCGCCATGCTGTACCAGATCAAACCGGGTATCACACCTGACGAGGTCGCCTCCAGACTCATCAACAGCGTTCGCAGCTTTCCCGTCAGCACGTTCTGCAGCGGCAACTACCTGTGCGGAGCGGGTTTGCTGGATGCGGATGCCGCGGTAGCGCAGACCTTAGACAACGATGCGCCCTACGCCAACGCCTATGCGAGCCAGAGCAGTAATGTGGCGCGGGGCGTTTCCGTAACGTTAACGGGCGTGGCCGGTGCAGGCACCAGCGGGGCGGGCTTGGCAAGCGTACAGTGGACCCAAGTCTCGGGCCCGGCAGTCAGCATTTCCAACGCTGCTGGCAACGTTGCAACCATCCTCACCCCGGCAAGTTCCAACGACAACAACCTCGTTTTCCGCTTCAGGGCGACTACACAAACAAGCGCTGCAAAAACAGCAGACAGTTTCGTGACTGTCAGCATGGTCTCCGCGCCGGTTGCCGTGTCCAGCGGTGGCGGCGGTGGCGGCGGTGGCGGTGGCGGCGGTGGCAGTTTGGAGGGCCGCAGCCTATGGGCTTTGGCTGCGCTAGCCCTTTTGTCTGTGCTTATCAGACCTCGGGGACGCGCCCAGGTAAGCTAAGGCGGCAAGAAGCCCGCCAAGGGCTCCGGCCACATGCGCCGGATAGTAGACCGCAAAACCCCACACCGCAGGATTCGTTTTCAAGCCTAGCGCTAACAACAGTTTGATTGTCAGGCCTGCTAACAACGCAAACGCTATCCAAACGGCCACTCGCGATGTGCGGAAGTGCCGCATCACCATGAGCAAGGCTCCGCCAACAGCCCATCCGTGCAAGGCACCGGAAGCCCCGGCGTAGTAAGCGCAATCTGCGTCCCACACGAGGACCCAAGCGACACCCGACATCCCTCCAGCCATCGCAAGGGCTTGCTCTTGCCAGCGTAGCCATGGACGAAACAGGCTGCACAAAAGTACGGAACCTGTCAGGTTAGCCAAGGCATGCGCAAGATTGAAGTGAACCAGCTGCGCCGTGAGGGGCAGCCACCACTGCCCATCCAGAAATGCCTCGCGGTAGTAGATCAGCGCGGCCAAATCCATGGGCTGTGCCGCCTCGGGCGGGTCAGGCGATCCAGTCGAGCGCTTGCATGTAGTCGGGGTGCACCATGAGGTCGTCCCACGCCATCGCAGGGCTGGTGGGCAGCAGCGCGCGGCGGCGGGCTTCGCTGGCTTCCAGCGCCTGCCACTGGCCCTTGAGCTGGGCTTCGGTGAGGCCGTCAATCAGCGCATCCACCGCTTTGCCACCGCCCTCGGCATTGGCCATGGACTGGTTGCACAAGAGCACCAGATCGCAACCGGCGTTGAGGGCCACCAAGGCTGCCTCGGTGTAGCTCACGGTTTTGCCGTCTATCAGGCGGGCCCCGGCCATGGACAAATCGTCGCTGAAGATGGCGCCGGTGAAGCCCAGCTGCCCGCGCAGAATGTCGTTGAGCCACGTGCTGGAGAAGCCCGCAGGGCGGCTGTCTACCTTGGGGTAGATCACATGGGCGGGCATGACGCTGCTGGTCACGGTGTTGAGCCAACGGTAAGGCGCAGCATCGTCCGCCAGAATGGCTTTGAGGCTGCGCTTGTCCACCGGGATGTCGATGTGCGAGTCGGCTTTCACAAAGCCGTGGCCGGGGAAGTGCTTGCCGCAGTTGGCCATGCCACTTTTTTGCAGGCCGTGCATCAGGCTCTTGGCGAGCATGCTCACCACGCGCGGGTCGCGCGCAAACGCGCGGTCGCCGATGACGCTGCTTTCGCCGTAGTCGAGGTCGAGCACGGGCGTGAAGCTCATGTCCACCCCGCAGGCGCGGAGCTCGGCGCCCAATACGTAGCCGGTCGCCGTGGCGGCGTTGGTCGCATCCAGCGCGCCGGCTTTTTTAGCGGAGGTGGTGGGTACGATGTCGCGCATCCACATCTCGCCCAGTGCGCGCATGGGCGGCAGGTGGGTGAAACCATCGGTCTTGAAACGCTGCACCCGGCCGCCTTCGTGGTCCACGCAGATCAGCAAATCAGCGCGCACTTTTTTGATGTCGCGGCACAGCGCGGTCAGTTGCTCGCGGTTCTGCCAGTTGCGGGCAAACAAAATCATGCCGCCCACCAAGGGGTGCTTGAGGCGCTTGCGGTCCGTGGCAGTGAGGCTGGTGCCGGCGATATCGATGATGAGGGGGGCGTGGAATATCATGGTATTTGCTATCAATTCAGGAGCTACTTGCGCATATTTTACGAGGGCTAGCTGCCAATTTGGCTCTTATTTTCGCGGGTTTCGACCACGCAGAAGCTGGCGGCGTAGTCGGTTTCGTCAGTCACCGTAATGTGCGCCTGCAGCCCCTGGGCTTCAAACCAGGCTTTGAGTTCGCCATGCAGCACGATGACCGGTTTGCCGCTACGCTCATTGGCAATTTCGCACAGCTTCCAGGTCATGGGCATGCGCATGCCTAAGCCAATGGCTTTGCTGAACGCCTCTTTCGCGCTGAAGCGGGTGGCTAAGTAGCGCAAGCCCCGTTCGGGCCAGCGGGCGCTGCGGGTCTGCCAGGTCTTCAGCTCCGCATCCGACAAAACCTTGGCCGCGAAACGCTCGCCATGGCGCTCCACGCTGGCGCGGATGCGGCGCACATCGCAGATGTCGGTGCCGATGCCGTAGATCACCGTTTACCTCTATTGCCCGAGGCAGGCCAGATAGGCCTTGATGGTCTCGGCGTAGCCGAGCTCCAGAGCATCGGCAATCAGGGCGTGGCCGATGGAAACCTCTTGCAAGCCGGGCACCTGCTGCGCAAATGCAGCCAGGTTGTCGCGGTTCAAATCATGACCGGCATTCACGCCCAGGCCCGCATCCAGCGCGGCCTGTGCAGCCGCTGCAAAACGATCCAACTGCACTTGCTGGCCGGCAGTGCCCCACGCAGCTGCAAAGGGCTCAGTGTAGAGCTCAACACGATCGGCGCCCACGGCCTTGGCAGCCGCCATGGCGGCGGGCTCGGCATCCATAAAAAGGCTGACCCGCAAGTCCAAGGCATGTGCCTCCGCAATCAAGGGCTGCAAGCGAGCGGCATCGGCCGGAAACACCCAACCGTGGTCGCTGGTGAACTGCCCTTCCGAGTCCGGCACAAACGTAACCTGGTGCACCGGCAAGCCGCGTGCCCGCAGGTCGCGCACGCAGTCCATCAGGTTGTGAAAAGGGTTGCCCTCGACGTTGAACTCCCGGTCAGGCCAAGCCTTCAACAGGTCTGCCAGATCGAGCACGTCCTGCGCACGGATGTGCCTCGCATCCGGCCGCGGGTGCACGGTGATGCCGGCGGCGCCGGCCTGCAGGCACAAAGTCGCCGCACGGGTGACGCTGGGGATGCCCAGATGGCGGGTGTTGCGGACCAGCGCCACTTTGTTGAGGTTGACGGAGAGATGGGTTTTCATAGGCTTTGAATATCAATCATCATCTGCCGCGTGCGCAGCGTTTTAACGCCGCAATGGTAGTGCAGCAAGGCTCTCAGCTGAGGCTTGAGCTCGGACATGACCCCGGCACAGGTGCGCAACGTCGAGGTGAACGGAGTGTGGTCTGCCACGGCCTCCTGCAGCGCCAACCACTGGGCGCCCGACAAGCTGACACGGTCTTCCGGACCCGCTTGGCGCAGCCCACCTTCAGGAACCAGCACATAGGGCGCATCCGCCCGCAAGGGCGCGAGGGTCATGGTCTGGGCATCCAAAGGGGGCAGGTAGCCCACTTCCCGCAGCAAAAGCAATTCGAAGGTGCGCAGAGCGGCTTGGAGCACTTCGCCATGTTCGCTGGCAATCACGCGGACCACGTGGGCATAAATATCAAAAAGCTCGGCATGGGGATCGTCCCGCGCCAGCAGGGTGATCAGGAGCTCATTGAGGTAGTAACCCGAGAGCAGCGCGTCGCCTGTCGGCATGACATGGCCGCCCTGCCACTCCGCACTGCGCAGGGTGCGGATTTCTGCATCGCCACCAAAAGCCACATGCAGTGGCTGGAGCGGCAACAATATGGGGCGAAAGCTCGACGTGGGCTTTTTGGCGCCCTTGGCTACCAGCGCCACCCGGCCATAGTGGCGGGTGAACACCTCCAGAATCAGGCTGCTCTCGCTCCAGTCGTAGCGGTGCAACACAAACGCAGGCTCATCCGCAATCCGCTTGGTTGCCATGATTCGTCGGGGTGCGAGGGCTTAAGCCCCGCAAGCGCCGCGGGTGACCTTACTCATAACCGAAAGAACGGACGCGCGCCTCGTCGTCGGCCCAGCCGGAGCGCACCTTGACCCAGAGCTCCAGAAACACTTTGGCATCTGCCAGTTTTTCCAGCTCGACCCGGGTTTCCATGCCGATGCGCTTGATGCGTTCGCCTTTGTCACCGATCACCATGGCTTTGTGCCCATCGCGCTCCACCACGATGGTGGCTGCTATGCGCAGCAAACGCTTCTGGCCTTTTTTCTGGGGCGGCTCTTCTTCGAACTTGTCGATTACCACTGTCGAGGTGTAAGGGAGCTCGTCGCCGGTCAGGCGGAACAGCTTCTCGCGCACCAACTCACTGGCCAGAAACTTTTCGCTGCGGTCGGTCAACTCGTCTTCGGAGTACCACCACGCTTGTTCGGGCAAGAATTTTTCGCAAATACCCAGCAGGCGATCAATGTCCTTGGCATTCTTGGCCGAAAGAGGAATCATCTCGGTAAATTTGGCACGGGCTTGCATGGCTTGCAACCATGGCGCCAAGCCCGCACGTTCCTTCACGTTGTCGAGCTTGTTGGCCACCAGAACCACAGGGATTCCGTCACCCAAGAGCTTGAGCACCTTCTCATCGGCGGAGGTGAAGCTACCCGCCTCCACCACAAACAGCACCAAATCCACATCCGACACAGCGCCCTGCACCGCTTTGTTCAGGGACTTGTTGAGCGCGTTGCCGTGGATGGTCTGGAAACCGGGGGTATCCACAAACACAAACTGGGTCTGCCCCTCGGTGCGCATGCCGGTGATACGGTGACGGGTCGTCTGCGCCTTGCGGGACGTAATGCTGATCTTCTGGCCCACCAAAGCGTTGAGCAAGGTGGATTTACCTACGTTGGGCTTGCCCACAATCGCCACCAGACCGCAACGCTGGTCACCGCCATCGGCCCCCGGGCTGGCCAGTTTGGGCGTGCTCTTGAGCAGCCCCTGCAGCATCGCGTCCAGATCCTCCTGAACCTCGACGACCTCGGGTGCGGACTGAGCATCTTTTTGCCCCTTAGCCTTCTTGGAATCTGCGTTACCAGCTATATTTTTAGGAGCATTCATGATTTGACCTTTGCTTTAATCGTTTGCAGCATGGCTGCGGCTGCGGCTTGTTCTCCGGCACGGCGGGAACCACCGATGCCGCGTTCCGACAAGCGCAGTTCAGGCACCTCGCACTCCACGTCAAAACTTTGTTTGTGGGCGGCGCCTATCGTACCCACGACGGTGTAGACGGGCACCTTCATTTTGCGACCCTGCAACCACTCCTGCAACTCAGTCTTGGCATCCTTGCTGATGGCCTGCATTTGAGGATTGATCTCGACCGCCTCAAACAGCCGGTGCACCAGCGCCTGCGCAGTGTTGAAGCCAGCGTCCAAGTAAACCGCTCCGATGATGGCCTCCAGCGCATCCGCCAAAATGGAAGCCCGCTTGGGCCCGCCGGAGCGCATTTCGCCCTCGCCGAGTTTGAGTACGTCGGGCAAACCGAGCTTCAAGGCCAGCTCGTGCAGGGTCTCCTGACGAACCAGGTTGGCCCTCACGCGGGACAAGTCTCCCTCGGGCAGACACGCTAAGCGGGTGTAGAGTAAATCGGAGATTGCCAACCCCAAGACCGAGTCGCCAAGAAACTCAAGGCGCTCGTAGTGGTCAGCGGAGAAGCTGCGATGGGTCAATGCCCTCGACAGCAAAGAAACATTCGAAAACTGGTGCTGCAGCCGTTGCTGCAGCGCGGTCAAACCATCTGCCACTTATTTGGATCGTCCTGCGTATTTGAGGGTGAGGTAGGCGGGGCCGGCCAAGTGGATTTCCCGCTCGTAGGCAAAGGCCACCACGACTTTGTCGCCCACCTTGGTAACTTCCAGGTCTTTACCGGAAATGGACTTGATGGTGTCCACCTCAGCTTGCTTGTCAAACAAGGAGCGGACTTCCGCCACCGACTGCCCGGTTGAAGCCCGCTGTGCCGCCTTTTCAACGGCAAAGTACTCGATCACCGTGGGAAACGCCTGCGCGGCAATCACGCCGGACATGG
This sequence comes from Rhodoferax sp., assembly GCF_013297935.1. Taxonomy (GTDB): domain Bacteria; phylum Pseudomonadota; class Gammaproteobacteria; order Burkholderiales; family Burkholderiaceae_C; genus Allorhodoferax. Next base: position 436,751 of record NZ_JAAFIX010000002.1, read on the forward strand.
CAAGAATGGCCCCCACAAACAAGAGACCGATGAACGAGATTCCGCGCTGTTGAGCTTTGCTTGGCATAGTGAATATTCCGGACGCTAGTTAATGAAACACTTAGTGGAATGCGCCAATACGCTTCAGATTGGTGAAATTCATCCACACAAAAAACGCTTTGCCGACAATGTTTTTATCAGGCACAAACCCCCAATAACGGGAGTCCAGCGAATTGTCGCGATTGTCACCCATCATGAAGTACTGGCCTTCAGGCACTTTGCACGTGACGCCTTCGACCGTGTAGCTGCAGTTTTCCATACCATCGAATTTCTCGATGCCCGCCACGAAGGCCGGGCGACGTGCGTCATTCAGCAAACGGTGGGGCTTTTCACCCAGCGTTTCTTCGAACTGCTTGAAATACTGGCTGGCGTCCTCGTCAAAGAAGTCGGGCAATGCATTGGTGTCGAGCGGTTTTCCATTGATCGTCAGGCGCTTATTCAAATACGCCACGGTGTCGCCCGGCACACCAACCACTCGCTTGATGTAGTCCAAGCTGGGCTTGGGCGGGTAGCGAAACACCATCACATCGCCGCGCTGGGGCTTGTTACCCTCGGTGATCTTGAGGTTGATCACTGGCAAGCGCACTCCGTAGGTGAATTTATTCACCAGGATCAGGTCGCCCACCAGCAACGTCGGGATCATGGAGCCCGAAGGAATCTTGAACGGCTCAAACAGAAACGAGCGCAGCAAGAACACCACAATGATCACCGGGAACAAACCGGCAGTCCAGTCCAGCCACCAGGGCTGCATCAAGAGCTTGACTTTGGCCTCTTGGATATCGCCATCCACTTGGGTAATACCCATTTGGGTGAGGCTTTCACGGCGCTTGATGTCTTGCGCCTCCAGCTCAGCGACCGCACGCTGCCGCTGGGGTAGAAAGTAAAAACGTTCTGCCAACCAATAGACACCGGTTACCACACTGGCCAGAAATAGGAGCAGCGCAAAGTTGCCATCGACCAAACCAAAATACCAGGACGCACCATAGCCCACAAAGGCTGCCAGTACTGCTGCTGTGAATGCTTGCATTAATCTTCCACTTGGAGAATGGCGAGGAAGGCTTCTTGCGGAACCTCCACAGAGCCGATTTGTTTCATGCGCTTTTTACCGGCTTTCTGTTTTTCGAGCAGTTTGCGTTTGCGGGAGATGTCGCCGCCGTAGCACTTAGCCAGCACGTTTTTGCGCAGGGCTTTGATTGTCTCACGCGCAATAATGTTCGCACCGATAGCGGCCTGGATCGCCACGTCGTACATCTGGCGGGAGATGATTTCGCGCATCTTCCCGACCACTGCGCGACCACGGTATGCCGACTGGCTGCGGTGAACAATGATGGACAGCGCGTCGACCTTCTCGCCGTTGAGCAAAATATCGACCTTCACGACATCCGACACGCGGAACTCTTTGAACTCGTAGTCCATGGACGCATAGCCACGGCTCACACTCTTGAGCTTGTCGAAGAAGTCGAGCACGATTTCGCCCAAAGGCATCTCGTAGGTCAGCACCACTTGTCGGCCTTTATAGGCCATGTTCATCTGAACACCACGCTTCTGGTTCGCCAGGGTCATGACCACACCCACATACTCCTGGGGCATGTACAGGTGCACGGTCACAATAGGCTCGCGAATCTCGGCGGTCTTGCCCACTTCGGGCATTTTCGAGGGGTTCTCGACCTTGATGACTTCGCCATCGTTCTTCATCACTTCGTACACCACGCTTGGTGCAGTCGTAATCAAATCCTGATCAAACTCGCGCTCCAAGCGTTCTTGCACAATTTCCATGTGCAACAAGCCCAAAAAGCCGCAGCGGAATCCGAAGCCGAGCGCCTGTGACACCTCAGGCTCGTAGTGCAGGGATGCATCGTTGAGTTTGAGTTTCTCCAGCGCGTCGCGCAACGAGTCATATTCGCTGGCTTCGGTGGGGTACAAGCCCGCAAACACCTGGGGTTGAATTTCCTTGAAGCCGGGCAAGGCTTCGGTGGCGGTAAAGGCTGCGCCGCCGGTGCCCTGTTTCACCAGGGTCACGGTGTCCCCCACCTTCGCGGCCTGCAGCTCTTTGATGCCAGCGATGATGTAGCCCACTTCACCCGCTTCCAGCGAGCTACGAGGTTGGTTGGCGGGGGTGAAGACACCCAGGTTGTCGGCGTTGTACATCGCGCCGGATGCCATCATCTTGATGCGCTCGCCCTTACCCAGACGACCATCAACCACGCGAACCAGCATCACCACGCCCACATAGGGGTCGAACCAGCTGTCGATGATCATCGCGCGCAAAGGTCCGTCAGGGTTGCCTTTGGGCGAAGGGATTTTGGCGACGATGGTTTCCAGAATGTCTTCAATGCCCAAGCCGGTTTTCGCTGAACAGGCAATCGCATCGCTGGCGTCGATGCCAATCACATCTTCAATTTCGCTCTTGGCGTTGTCGGGGTCTGCATTCGGCAAGTCGATCTTGTTGAGGACTGGCAGCACCTCAACATTCAGATCCAACGCGGTGTAGCAGTTGGCCACTGTTTGCGCCTCGACCCCTTGCGAAGCATCGACCACCAGCAGTGCGCCCTCGCACGCAGACAGCGAGCGGGAAACCTCGTACGAGAAGTCCACATGTCCGGGCGTATCAATCAGGTTCAGGTTGTAGACCTGCCCACTTTTGGCTTTGTACTGCAGAGCAGCAGTCTGGGCCTTGATGGTTATCCCACGCTCTTTCTCGATGTCCATCGAGTCCAGAACCTGAGCTTCCATTTCGCGGGCTTCGAGCCCGCCACAGTACTGAATCAAGCGGTCGGCCAGCGTTGACTTCCCGTGGTCAATGTGGGCAATGATCGAAAAATTTCGGATGTGATTCATCAACGACGCGCTTCAAGTAATTGAATTAAAAGGATCAGCCATGAAAAAAGGGCGCGTCATGGTGAGACGCGCCCCGAACCAACAATCTTTTGGCAACTGCGATAGTTGGACGTTCATTGTAGGCAAAAAGTCCAAAAAACACAGCCGAAAAAATCCGGTCCGGGGGTCGTTGCGACTTGGCAACATCAACCTTAATCACAAGTTATCCACAAGATTCAAACAAAACAACTGAACAACTTGTGAGAGAGCTGTGGAAGGCCTGTGGGGCAAACCTTTGCTTCCCACATCATGGATTATCGCAAGTCCTATATACCTGCTTTGATCCATACTCAGCCCGTATTCTAACCAACGCTTTAAAACAAGCGCTGAATTTAGGCACTGGCCTCCAAAGAGCCGAGACCCAAAATCTTCTTGTGAATGCTTTTGGGGCCCTGCAAACAACCCCATAGCCTGCTGTGCTTTAGGGTTGATCGGGTCAGCGTCCAGCGCGAATAACCGCGTATTGGGTCCAGTCGCCCCGACGGAACAAGACATTAAGAGCTTTGGTCTTGTCGTGCTTGGCGATCACCGCATCAAACTCCTTAAGGGTCAACACCTCCGAGTTCGCCACCTGCAAAACAATATCCCCTTCCCGCAGACCCGCGCGTGCGGCAGCGTCAGTCGCGGCTTCCACACGCACACCGCCCCGCACGCCGGCTTCTTTCTTCTGGGCCTCGGTCAAAGCCGATACCGTCAAACCATAGACTTGGGTGGAAAGCGATGTGGCAGGACGCTCCTCTTTAGCCGGCGCCTTGGCTACAGGTTTGTCTGCCTCAATTTCGGCAATTACCACCTGCAGTTCTTTGCTGCCGCCACGACGGAATACCGTCAAGCTGCTCTTGGTACCGGGCTTGGTTCCACCCACAATCCGGGGCAGGTCACTGGACTTTTCGATGACCTTGCCATCAAAACGCGTAATGATGTCCCCTGCTTCTACACCCGCTTTTTCAGCGGGCGAGCCGGACTCGACGCCTCTTACCAGTGCACCAGTCGGTTTGCCCAGACCGATGGATTCGGCAACTTCTTTGCTGACTTGATCAATCTGTACACCGATACGACCACGTGAAACCCGACCCGAGGCCCGCAATTGATCGCTCACCCGGACGGCTTCATCCATGGGAATCGAAAAGGAAATTCCCATAAAGCCACCGGAGCGTGAGTAAATCTGGCTGTTGATGCCCACGACCTCCCCGCGCATATTGATCAACGGGCCACCTGAGTTGCCGGGGTTGATCGCGACATCTGTCTGAATAAAGGGCAGAAAGTCACCGGTATCGCGCTGCTTGGCACTCACAATGCCCGCGGTGACGGTGTTTTCCAGGCCGAACGGCGAGCCGATGGCCATCACCCACTCCCCTACCCGCAGGCGATTGACATCGCCCACCTTGACGGCAGGAATCCCGGTGGCCTCAATTTTCACGACCGCAACGTCCGAGCGCTTGTCAGCACCGAGGATCTTGGCCTTGAATTCACGCTTGTCCGTGAGCGTGACAATGACTTCGTCTGCGCCTTCGACCACATGCGCATTGGTCATGATGACACCGTCGCTGGTCAAAATAAAGCCGGATCCGACCCCCCTGGGCTGCTCTTCTTCCTGCTGCTGCGGACGATTCTGCCGAGGGGCTTGTTTTGGAATGTTGGGAATCGGCAATCCGAAGCGTCGAAAGAACTCCAACATCTCTTCTTCGTTGGCACCACCACCCTGCGAACTGCGGGCTGCGACTTTCTCGAGGGTTCTGATGTTGACCACCGAGGGGCCGACCTGATCCACAAGATCCGTGAAGTCAGGGAGCGCACGAACCTGCGCACTCACCGTGGATACAGGAAGAAATGTGGCTGCCGTAGCAAACAACATGGCCGCAATACCCCAACGCCGAATTGAAAAGGTGTGATGTGTCATCTGCAACATGTCCTGAAAGAGAAGGAGATAGAGACTTATTTCTTGCGTTCAAGAGACTGGGCAAATACGGCAAGGGTGTTCGTTGGCACCTCGCCGACTGCCGTGATCCACCATGTACCCAGCTTGCGGGTTTGGGTCCGGGTGGCCCCGCCCAGTTCGGCGGCACCCACTTGAAGATGGCGGGTCGGGTCGAATCGCTCCACAAATAAGGAGACGGTTGCCAACCCGTCGGAAAACATCCACTGCATCGACGACTCGGTCTTGCCTGAAGCACCGGCCAGGAGCGCTACGGGACGGACATAACACCCTGCGGCCTTGAAACCCGGAACGCCTCCCGCCATGGCCCATCCTTGTGCAGCAGCGGTCGTTTTTTCCGTGGTGCGCCGCTCAATGCGGTAGCCATCGGTCTGACCCATCATCTGGTTCAGCTTGGAGGAGCTGACAGGAGCATCTAACTGCAGCTCCGAAAACGCAGACTGCTCCAGTGTTTTGCCATCAACGTCCAGCGTTTGTAACTGAATCACCAGGCCCGATTTTTTCTCACTCCACACCCGGTAGCCATAGCGCAGGTTATCTTTGGGCTGGATAAAAACCACATCCGTGTCCACCCCCGCCAGGCGCTCGGGTGGCATGGACTTCAGAAGATAAAACTCATCCAGCGCAACACCCTGCGACTTCAGAAGCCCCGGGAACAAACTAGTAGCCTCGCGGGTTTCTGCGATACCGACTTTCGCGGTCGGAAACAGCGTCAATACCTCTGAATTGCGACGGAACGTGGTCCTCGGAGTGCCACTGAGGGGCTCAATGCGCTCCAGTTGCTGCTCACCCTCGCACACATGCCAGATTTTGGCGCTAGCCATCTGCGTACCCGCGGACACGACGAAGGTGCCGGTGTAGGTGCGATGTTTCGATGCTTCATGCAAACGGGTGAGCCATGCACTCACCGAAGGTTCTTGCGCCGCCGCTGGCAGCGCAGCCATCACACACACAACGGTGGAGAGCGCCAGTCGCGCAACATTGGAAACTATTCGCCGCGTTGAAATCACCGGGCTGGCCTCTCATAGGTCGCATTGCGCAGAAAGCCGGATGGGCCTTGCCATGCAGAATGACCGCCCATTTGTTGATGGGCTGCCATCAGGGCATCTAGTTGGGGATCGCGCAGCATGACGCCGGCTTCAGTATTTGCGCCGGTCAAAACTGGCGGCACTTGGTTGGCGCTCAGCTCCATCTGCCCCGTGCCCGCACCGGGCCACAAAATAGCGCCCATCCCGCCCACGGCCAGCACTAGCGCGACAGACGCCAGACGGCGCGCCTTCCAGAATGAATCATTCGCAGGCACTGCCGCACGCGCAATCAAAGGCAATGCCTCCTTGCTAGCCGCCTCAACCGGCAGGCTTGATTCCAGCGCAAGCTGGCCTTGGAGCGCTTGCCAGAAGGCCAGATCGCCGGAAGCCCCGGAGACCGACTCACCCCGAGCCACTGCCGCCTGTGTGTGCAGCCCGGTCCACACGGCGTAGTGCTCAGGGTTGCGCTCCAGGGTGTCCAGCAAGGCACCGATGTCCGAAGGCTGCAGCTCACCGTCTGCCAGCGCAGACAGCTGCTCCTGAACGGAAGATTGATTGCGGTGAAGGCTATCCATAATGTTTACCAACGCTTGCCGGTTTGTTTATCCAAAAGTGGTTTCAATTTGGCCGAAATCGCCTCCCGGGCCCGGAATATGCGGGACCTTACGGTGCCTATCGGGCATGCCATGGCAAGCGAAATTTCTTCATAACTGAGCCCTTCTATTTCCCGCAGGACGACGGCTTGCCTGAGTTCTTCAGGCAAGGCCTCCATCGCAGTGTTCACCACGCCTGCAATTTCTTTGGCTGCGAGCACGGTTTCCGGGGTTTCATCACTGCTTGGTTCGTTTTGGCGCACAGAAGTTTCATCTTCTTCGTCACGCGCAAAGAAAGACTCCGAAATAGTCCGGTCCTTCTTCAACTCCAGGAGACTCTTCTTCGCCGTGTTGACGGCAATACGGTACAGCCACGTGTAGAACTGCGCGTCACCGCGGAATTGGTGGAGAGCCCGATACGCCCGAATGAAGGTCTCCTGGGTGATGTCCTCCACCAAGTCGACATCGCGCACCATGCGCCCGACAAGTCGCTGTATCCGCCTCTGATACTTCAGCACCAAGAGGCCGTACGCCCGCTGGTCTCCGGCGATGGTGCGTTGCACCAAAGGCCAATCTGCGTCTGGCGCTGACTCCAATAGATCCGTCATGAAAGCACCTGAACGCTGTGTGTCTCGGCTTGACTTGCATGTGAGCCGACCTCATCGGACCAAACTAAGGCACGCCTCATAGCTCGCCATTGTTCAGGTTGGGCAGTCCCCGCCTCCAGCCAGACCCCGAATTGTGGACCCGACTCAACCCGAACTTGGATCCACATACATTGCTGGAAGTCATATTGAATGCGCACGGCTTGAATGGACTGCGCACTGCCACTCCAGTGCCAGGCCTCGCCATCCCAGCGCAAGCTACCGGAAGGCATGCGGCGCCATGACAGCAGCAAGACGCTACTCAGCAGCAACCAAATGAGGGCTATGGCGCTGCTGCGCCATAAGGCCTGCTCGCTCCACACTGCGTGCAAAGGTGCCAAGGAAAACAAAAAAATCAGGCTGCCAAAAAAGCAGCCCAACCGGTTCGACCGCGAAACCTTGAGGCTTGCCGCTGGTGGTCGTTGCATGAAGCTTCAGTGCAGGCGCTATCGGAGTATCAAACGCGCTTGAACACCAAGGTTCCGTTGGTACCACCAAAGCCAAAATTGTTTTTCACCGCAACTTCAATCTTCATGTCCCGGGCCGTGTTGGCGCAGTAGTCCAAGTCGCACTCCGGGTCTTGGTTGAAGATGTTGATGGTGGGAGGACTCTTTTGATGGTGCAGCGCCAACACGGTGAACACCGACTCCAAGCCGCCTGCCCCCCCTAAGAGATGCCCTGTCATCGACTTGGTCGAGTTCACCACCACGCGCTTCGCGTGGTCGCCCAGCGCGGCCTTGATGGCATTGGTTTCATTCACATCGCCCAATGGGGTCGAAGTGCCGTGGGCATTCAGGTAATCCACCTGATCCGCGTTGACACCTGCATTGCGCATCGCACTGAGCATGGCACGGCGTGGGCCATCCATGTTGGGTGCTGTCATGTGACCTGCGTCTGCACTCATGCCAAAACCGGCCAACTCGGCATAAATTTTGGCGCCTCGGGCTTTGGCGTGTTCGTACTCTTCCAGCACCATGACACCGCCGCCTTCGCCCAGCACAAAGCCGTCACGGTCCTTGTCCCAAGGACGCGAGGCTGTTGCCGGATCGTCATTGCGGGTGCTGAGCGCGCGCATGGCGGCAAAGCCACCGATACCCAATGGAGAAACCGTAGCCTCTGAGCCTCCGGCAATCATGACATCGGCATCGCCGTACTCAATCATGCGCCCCGCCTCGCCGATGCAGTGCAGGCCCGTGGTGCACGCTGTCACGATCGCTATGTTCGGGCCCTTGAAGCCGTAGCGCATGGAGACGTGACCCGCAGTCATGTTGATGATGGAGGCGGGCACAAAAAATGGAGAAATACGTCGCGGGCCGCGGTTGGTGTACTCGGCGTGGGTGTTTTCAATCATCGGCAAGCCGCCGATTCCGGAGCCGATCACGCAGCCAATGCGGGTGGCCTCTTCGTCGTCCAGCGCGTCTCCGGTCTTCAGACCGGAGTCCACCACTGCCTGCATGGCCGCAGCGATGCCGTAGTGGATAAAAGTATCCATGGTGCGGGCTTCTTTGGAGCTGATGTAAGCCTCCAACTCGAAGTTACGCACTTCCCCGGCGATCTTGCAGGCAAAAGCAGACGCATCGAACTTGGAAATGACATCAATGCCGGACTTGCCGGCCAACAGATTGGACCAAGCCTCTGTCACCGTATTACCTACGGGACTGACACAACCTAAACCAGTGACAACAACGCGACGACGGGACATAGAAACCTGGATTTAACAGTTCGTCAAAGAAATACCGCCCGGGGGCGATACAGAGAATACTGGAAGGAACCGGCCGGACACCTTCAGGCGATCATCCTGCGGTTGCCGGCCGGGGGGTGCAATGCGCGTCAACGCATTGCGCAAGGCAATTACGCCTTTTTGTGGGTGTTCGCGTAGTCGATCGCGTTTTGCACGGTAGTGATCTTTTCTGCATCTTCGTCCGGGATTTCAATACCGAACTCATCTTCCAAAGCCATCACCAGTTCCACTGTGTCCAGAGAGTCAGCGCCCAGATCGGCCACAAAGGACTTTTCGCTGGTTACTTGAGACTCTTCCACGCCGAGTTGTTCAGCAATGATTTTTTTGACACGGACTTCGATATCGCTCATGGGTTCCCTCTAAGGGTTGTAAAAGAATCCGAGATTTTACCCGCCCTAGAGACAAGTCTCTAACCGGGTCGCCGTTCGGATAGATCGGCGGTGTTTTTCTTACATGTACATGCCACCGTTCACGTGCATTTCCTGCCCCGTGACGTAGCCCGCTTGCGGAGACGCAAGGTAGCACACCGCGTGTGCAATATCTGCGGGTTTCCCCAAGTGCCCCAACGGAATCTGTCCCAAGAGCGCTTTTTGCTGCTCTTCGGGCAAGCCTGCTGTCATGTCGGTTTCAATAAAGCCAGGCGCTACACAGTTGACTGTGATGTTGCGCGAGCCCAGCTCACGGGCCAGTGCACGGGTCATGCCGGCCACACCCGCCTTGGCGGCCGCGTAGTTGGCCTGCCCCGGGTTGCCGGACGCACCCACGACCGAAGTGATGCTGATGATGCGGCCGTAGCGCTGCTTCATCATGGTCCGCAACACCGAGCGGCTCATCCGGAACACGCCTTTGAGGTTGGTATCCACGACGGCATCCCAATCGTCGTCTTTCATGCGCATCGCCAAGGTGTCCCGCGTGATGCCAGCGTTATTCACCAGAATATGCAAACCACCCTGCTCCTTGACGATGGCATCCACCAGGGCTTCCGCAGCAGCCGCGTCATTCACATCCAACGTGCGTCCATCGCAACCGGGAAAAGCAGACAGTGCCTCGCGGATCTTGGCAGCCCCCGCATCGGAGGTGGCGGTGCCGACAACCTTCACACCCTTGCGGGCCAGTTCCAATGCGATGGAAGCCCCGATACCTCGGGACGCTCCGGTTACCAAGGCCACTTGGCCTTCTAATTTCATTTCACTCATGCCAACAGACCTTTCACTTCTTCCAATGTCACAGGATCAAACAAAGCGGCCCCGGTCATTTCCGCGTCAATTCGCTTGACCATGCCGGCCAGCACCTTGCCCGGCCCACACTCCACCAGTGTCGTAAAGCCCCGGGCTTTGAGCGCCTGCACGCACTCCACCCAGCGCACAGGACCGAACGCCTGACGGTATAGCGCATCACGGATGCGGTCAGCATCCATCTCCACGGCGACGTCGATGTTGTTGATCAGTGCAATCTGCGGGGTCGCGATCTCGATTTCCTCCAGGCGCGCCTTGAGCTTTTCGGCCGCCGGCTTCATCAGGCTGGAGTGAAAAGGTGCCGACACCGGCAGGAGCAACGCGCGCTTGGCGCCCGCCGCCTTCAAAATTTCACACGCCTTGTCCACCGCAGCCTTGCTCCCCGCGATGACCGTCTGACCGGCATCATTGAAGTTCACAGCTTCGACGACTTCAGACTCAAAACCGGCCATAGCCAGCGTAGCCTCTGCGCAGCCTGCTATTACTTTGCTAGCATCCATCCCTAAAACTGCAGCCATGGCACCCACACCCACGGGCACTGCTTCTTGCATAGCCTGAGCGCGCAATCGCACCAAAGGCGCGGCCTGGGCCAATGTCAGGGCACCCGCTGCAACCAGCGCGGAGTACTCGCCCAAGGAGTGGCCGGCCACCGCTTGTGGCGCCACTCCGGTTTCAGACATCCAGACGCGATAAGCCGCCACCGCAGCCACCAACATGACCGGTTGGGTGTTGGTCGTCAATGCCAACGCTTCTTTGGGGCCTTCGTGAATCAGCTTGGCAACATCTTCACCGAGCGCATCCGACGCCTCCTTCAAGGTTTCCAGCACGACGGGGTGCGCACCCCATGCATCCAGCATTCCCACCGATTGAGAGCCCTGGCCGGGAAATACAAAAGCAAATGGTTTCATAAGAAATTAGTAGTCAAATTGAGCCCTAGCCCGCAATCTGCTTGCGGGTAGTGCTACAAAGTCAGGAGCACTGCGCCCCAGGTAAAGCCGCCGCCAACGCCTTCGAGCATCAGGTTCTGACCCGGTTGGACCCGGCCCGCGCGGACGGCAGCGTCGAGCGCCAGGGGAATCGAGGCCGCAGAAGTGTTGCCATGCTGATCCACGGTCACCACCACCTTGTCCATCGGGAGCTTCAGCTTTCTGGCAGTGCTTTGCATGATGCGGATGTTGGCCTGGTGCGGGATCAACCAATCGATATCGGCTTCTGTCTTACCGGCTTTCGCCAAGGTAGCGCGAGCCGCGTCTTCGAGCACGCCCACGGCCAACTTGAAGACGGCCTGACCGTCCATCTTGAGCAAGGGGTCGCCCAAAATATGGCCATTGGACACATGGCCGGGCACGCACAGGATACCGACATGTTTGCCATCAGCATGCAAATCGCTGGCCAGAATGCCGGGCGTGTCTGACGCTTCGAGCACCACGGCACCGGCACCATCGCCAAACAGCACACAGGTGGTCCTGTCGGTGAAATCCAGCAAGCGGGAGAAAACTTCGGCGCCGACGACCAGAGCCTTATTTGCGCCACCGGTGCGGATCAAGGCATCTGCCACGGTCAACGCGTACACAAAGCCGCTGCAGACCGCTTGCACATCAAATGCAGCACCGCCGTTGGCACCCAGCTTGTTTTGCAAGATGCAGGCAGTCGACGGGAAAACCATATCGGGCGTGGAGGTCGCCACAATGATCAGGTCAATATCAGTCGCCTGCAAACCTGCCGAGGCCAAAGCGCTTTTGCAGGCTTCCAAGGCCAGATCGCTGCTGTAGACACCCTCATCCACAAAGTGGCGCGCACGGATTCCGGTGCGCTCGACGATCCACTCATCAGAAGTCTCGACCCCTTGGGCCGCCAACTGGGCGGCAAGATCTGCGTTGGTCAACCGGCGGGGCGGCACATAGCTACCGGTGCCAGTAATTCGGGAATAACGTGTCATGGGTGTTGTAGCGCGCACCCGTTCAGACTAAGCCTCTGCGTCAGCCGGCACGAGCAGCGGTGCAGCCTTGGCAATGCGAACCTGAACGCGGTCCAGCAAGTTGTTTCGGGCTGCATCATACGCGCGGTTCAACGCATTACCGAACGACAAACTGTCGGCAGAGCCGTGACTCTTGAACACCAGACCGCGCAAGCCCAGCAAGGCCGCGCCGTTGTAGCGACGATGATCAAACCGGCTTTTGAAGGCATTTAAGACCGAGTAAGCCGCAATAGCCGCCATTTTTGTCAATATATTGCGCGAGAACTCTGCCTTCAAAAAAGTCCCGAACATGGACGCCAAGCCTTCGCTGGTCTTGAGCGCCACGTTTCCGACAAAACCATCGCACACCACAATGGCGGCAGTGCCTTTGAAGATGTCGTTGCCTTCCACGTTGCCAATAAAGTTCAAATCGCCGGTTTTCGCAGCTGTTCGCAGCAATTCACCTGCTTTTTTGATGACTTCGTTGCCCTTGATCACTTCTTCGCCAATATTAAGCAGCCCGACAGAGGGTGACTCGTCACCGCTCAAAACTGACACCAACGCTGAACCCATCACGGCAAATTGCAACAGATGCTCCGCGGTGCAATCTACGTTCGCACCGAGGTCCAACACGGTGGTGGCGCCACCACGGGCATTCGGGATCTGGCCCGCAATGGCCGGACGCTCGATGCCATCAATGGTTTTCAGGAGATAGCGGGAAATTGCCATCAGCGCCCCGGTGTTGCCGGCGGACACTGCGGCCTGCGCGACACCCTCCTTCACCTGCTGAATCGCGACCCGCATGGACGAGTCTTTTTTCTTGCGCAAGGCGACCTCAAGGGCATCCTCCATCGTGACCACCTCGGTGGTGACCACTACGGTGGCGCGCGGGTGAGAGAAATCCTTCAGTGCGTCCGCCAAGCCCACCATCACCAAAGCGGCATCCGGATGGCGCTCCAGAAACTCGCGGCAGGCAGGGAGCGTCACCTCGGGGCCATGGTCTCCGCCCATGCAATCAACGGCAATCGTAATCATGCGCAAATCAATCCAACAACAATAGAGCGGGAATTATCCGGCCCCAAAATGACAAAAGCCCGTCGCTACAGAAACTGTAGCTTCGGGCTTTGCGGGATTCAGATGAATCAGGCTTCAGATTTAGTCTTCAGCACCTTGCGACCACGGTAGAAACCAGTGGGGCTGATGTGGTGACGCAAGTGGATTTCACCAGTGGTGGGTTCCACAGCGATGCCAGGCACATTCAGTGCGTTGTGCGAACGGTGCATACCGCGCTTGGAAGGGGACTTTTTGTTTTGTTGAACTGCCATGATCGGCTCCTGGGCAAAGGTGCTGCACAGGCGGCAACACGGTTGGGGTTAGTAAAAACGCGGCAGGTCTGGCGCGCGAAGCCTTAGATTATAGCCCAAACTCCGCGCGACTTCCAAACCCTACTTTTTGAGTTGCTGCAAAACCGCAAAAGGGTTCGGCTTTTCGGCAGGCGAGATGTCAAAGTCTGCGTCCACCGCTTCGAGTTTAACGGGCGCCGGGCATTCCTCGTGCTTGGGCACAGCGGGAATGGCCATCAACAGCTCATCCTCCACCAACTCCAGCAGGTTGAACTCCCGGCTCAGCACCAACACATCCTCCTCAGACTCTTCATCTTCCACTTCTGCGAGCGCTTCGCTGGCCACAAAACGGAAAGACCGCTCAAATTCAATCTCGGTCGCGACCGGTGTGAGGCAACGCTGGCAGGTCATGACCAGTGTAGTCGCGCCGGAGAGGTGAATCCAAGGCTCTAGCTGTCCTGCAGCATCTTCCTGCATCTCGCCTTCGGCGGAAAAGCTCACCTCGGCGGTATCAGCCGGCTCTAAGGACTCGCTGTGCAAACGCTCCATCTCGGCCAAGGGCACGCTGCCACTCAATTCGCCGTCGGCTTGCGCAAACGCTTTGACAGGCAGGCTGCGGGGTACGTATTCATGTTTCATGCGCGCAGTGTAAGAGAATCCCCCCATGCACAGCACCCCACAAAGAAAACTCATACTCGGCTCCACCTCGGTCTACCGGCGGGAGCTTCTCGAGCGGCTACGCCTGCCTTTCACGGTCTCCGCACCCCATGTAGATGAAACACCGCAGCCCGGCGAGGCCCCTGCCGCACTTGCACGACGGCTGGCGCTCGCCAAAGCTGTTGCAGTGGCGGAGCAGCACCCTGACTGCATCGTGATCGGCTCGGACCAAGTTGCTGACCTGAATGGCCAACCCCTGGGAAAGCCCGGCACCCACGAGCGGGCCGTGGCGCAGCTGAGGGCTATGCGGGGTCAGACGGTGATTTTCCAGACGGCTGTTGCGGTGGTTTGCAAAGCCAGCGGTTTTGCGCAAGAGGATCTGGCTCCAGTGCGGGTGCAGTTCAGAGACCTGAGCGATGCTGAAATTGAAAGCTACCTCCGTGCAGAGACCCCCTATGACTGCGCCGGCAGCGCCAAGAGCGAGGGCTTGGGGATCAGCCTGCTCGACGCCATTGACAACGACGACCCCACAGCACTCGTGGGCCTGCCGCTGATACGCACTTGCCGCATGCTGCGCAACGCAGGCCTCAACCTTTGGGAATCCGCCGTATGACTGGAACCTTGTATTTAGTCCCGGCCCCGCTAGATTTCGGCTGTGCCAGCCAAAGCCCCCTGTCCGACAGCATGCCCCAGCAGACACTGCAGCGGGCTGCCGGCTTGCGCCACTGGATTTGCGAAAACGCAAAAAGCACCCGCGCCTACCTCAAGCGCGTCGGGGAATCGCACCCCTTGATCACCACACTCCAAGACATGCAGCTCCAGGAGCTACCCCGCGAGGTTCACAAAAAAGGCGACCACTTTGGAGGCTTCGACGCCAAGCCTTTATTGGCCGCGGCACTGCAGGGCCATGATGTCGGCTTGGTCAGCGAAGCGGGCATGCCCGCCATTGCCGACCCCGGCTCCTCCGTCGTTCGTGCTGCCCATGAGTTGGGTATTCCGGTCGTCCCGCTGGTGGGGCCGGTATCACTCCTGCTGGCCTTGGCCGCCAGCGGCCTGAACGGCCAGAACTTTGCGTTTGTGGGCTATGTGCCCGCCGAACCTTCGGAGCGGGTGAAGCGCATCAAAGAACTAGAGTCTTTGGCGCTCAAGACCGGTCAGACCCAGATTTTTATTGAAACGCCGTACCGCAACCAGGCACTACTACAGAGCTTGGTGCAAACCCTGCAAGCCAACACCCGCCTGGCCACCTCCAGCGGTCTGACGCTGGAAACTGCCTGCACCCACAGCCAACTCGTCAAACTCTGGAAACAAAAAGGGTGGACCTTGGACAACGCCACCCCGACCGTATTCGCTTTGGGCCGATAAGCAGAAACCTAGTGGAGCGCGGGAAGTGAGCGCAAGGCTTTGACGGCACCGTCGCCGATTGATGCGCCGAATCGCTTGACTAGGCGCTCCGCCACGTTTTCTTTGCGTGTGTAGTCCACAATCTCTTCGGCCTTCACCACTTCGCGCGCCACGTAATCGATATTGCCCAGCTTGTCGGCTAAGCCCAGGTCAATCGCCTGCTGGCCCGTCCAGAACAAACCACTGAACATCTCGGGCGTGTCTTTCAGGCGCTTGCCCCGCCCCTCTTTCACCACTGCAATGAACTGCTGGTGGATCTGGTCTAGCATGGCTTGGGCAAAAGCCCGTTGCTTTTCAGTCTGCGGGCTGAACGGATCGAGAAATCCCTTGTTTTCTCCCGCTGTCATCAAACGCCGCTCGACCCCGAGCTTGTCCATGAGCCCGGTGAATCCGAAGCCATCCATCAACACCCCGATGCTGCCGACGATGCTGGCCTTGTCCACAAAAATCTCGTCGGCGGCCACCGCGATGTAGTAGGCCGCAGAGGCGCAGGTTTCTTCTACCACGGCGTACACCGGTTTGTTGTGCAGCGCCTTGAGGCGGCGGATTTCATCATTGATGATGCCCGCCTGCACCGGGCTGCCACCGGGGGAGTTGATCAGTAAAACCACCGCTTTGGCACCTTGGTCTTGAAACGCCGACCGCATAGACGCCACCACCACTTCAGCACTGGCCTCGTTGCCGGAGGCAATCTCCCCTTGGATACTCACCACCGCCGTGTGGGGGGTCGCGATATCGGCCGGCGCACCGCTCTGCTGCAAGCCCATCCACACCACCGCCGACAAAAACACCAGCCAGGCGATCCGGATGCCGTTTCGCCAGCGGCGGGCGCTGCGCTGCTCGACCAGTGTCGCCGTAGCCAGCTTTTCCAAGGTCGCACGCTCCCAGCCGGCGTCAGCCTTCGGCGCTGCGCTTGCTATCTTTTCAGGAGCTGCTTGCGCAGACTCCGTGCCGGCTAGAGGCGTATTTTTATCTTCAGACACTTCTGTCGACATATGGGATTCCGTCATTTAAAACACTACCGATTGCAGATGGGGAGAAGTATGCCAGTGGACCACACCATCTGACTCGGTCAAGGCGATCGATACCAGGCCACCGCGACAAGGCCCGGTGCGGCACATCCCCGTCTGCGGGCTGTACATGGCACCGTGCGTGGCGCAAATCAGCCAGTGCCCGGTCAAGTCAAAGAAGCGGTTGGGCTGGTAGTCCATTTCCATGGGCACATGCGAACAGCGATTGAGGTAGGCATACGCCTTACCCGCATAGCGGATGGCAAAGGCGTAGCAGGTCTGGCCGCAATAGATCACATCGAAAGGCACGGCCAGCCCGCTGTCCAGCAAATCCGTGGAGTTGCACAAGGCAATGCCGGGGGTGTCGGGGACAGGGATTTGCATGAGGCTTCCTTCCAAGAGTGGCTGCGTCAGGCGTTGGCTTGCAACCAAGCGTCCAATTCCGCCACAGAATGGGCAATTGTCAGGGGGCCCAGCGCGCCAAAACTATCCGGCTCATGGGCGCCATAGCTCACGGCCACACTGGCGCAGCCGGCGTTCACCGCCATTTGCAGGTCGTGGGTGGTGTCCCCGATCATCAGCACCCGCTCAGCAGGCACCCCGAACTCCGCCATCAACTCCTGCAGCATCAAGGGGTGCGGCTTGCCCGCCGTTTCATCCGCCGTGCGGGAACCGTCAAAAATGCCTTGCAAGTCCACATCGCGCAAAGCCTCGTTCAAGCCCCCGCGGCTCTTGCCGGTGGCAACAGTCAGCAGGTGCTGGCGCTGCTTGAGGCGGTCCAGCATCCCCAAGACACCGTCGAATAGCGTGATGTCGTTCTGATGCACTCCGTAGTGGTGTTTGTAGCGCGCCCCCAGCAAGGGGTATTTGTCAGCAGGCACGTCCGGCGCCGCATGGGCAAGTGCCTGCATCAAGCCCATACCAATCACGTAGGACGCATCTTTGTCTCTCGGCACCGTGCCGCCTACGTCTTTCACTGCCAGTTGAATACAACGGGTGATCAACGCAGTGGAGTCAAACAGGGTGCCATCCCAGTCGAAGGCTATCAAATCAAAACGGCGGGGGCGGAAGGTAGGGAGTGTCATGCTGCTATTTAATCTTGAACCGGTGTCATTGCGCCGCTGGCTTGCGGAATGGCCCGCACCAGAAAACGGGCAAGCTCTGTCGGCAAGTCGGTCTGCAAGACCACCCGCTCTCCGGTCGCCGGGTGTTTGCACTGGAACCGCCAGGCATGCAAAAACATGCGCTTGAGCGGCGCAGCACTATCGTCGCGGGCCAAGGCCTTGTTGAGCTCAAAGTCACCATACTTGTCGTCGCCCGCAATCCCCATCCCCTCGGAGGCGAGATGCACGCGGATCTGGTGGGTGCGCCCCGTCTTGATGGTGACTTCCAGCAAAGAAAAGGGCCGCTGCTGCGGAACCTGCGCCACGCTGGCCGGTGGAGTGACCGAGTGCACCTTGACCAGACTCAAAGACGGCATGGCGTCCGGGTGGTCTTTAGCCACCACGCGCACACGGCGCTCGCCATCCGGCAGCAGGTACTTTTGCAAAGACTTGTCGAGCACCTTCTTGTTAGAGGGCCAAGCTCCCGCCACCAGCGCCAGATAGGTTTTACCGGTCTCCCGCTCCCGGAACTGGTCTTGCAAATTTTTGAGCGCACTCCGCTTCTTGGCTACCAGCAGAATTCCACTGGTTTCGCGGTCCAGCCGGTGCACCAACTCCAGAAAAGTCGCCTGAGGGCGGGCCATCCGCAGCTGCTCAATCACCCCGAAGCTGACCCCGGAGCCGCCATGCACCGCCACACCGGCCGGCTTGTCGACGACTAGAAAGTGATCATCTTCAAACAGAACCGGAAAGTCTTTAGCCGGCACAAACCGACCCGCCTGCTCCGCCATGGCGGCTGTTTTCTGCTCGGCCCGCTCCGAAGTCCGCACGGGCGGCAGGCGGACCACGTCACCCACCGCAATGCGCGTATCCGCACTCGCCCGCCCTTTATTGACCCGGACTTCGCCGCTGCGAATGATGCGATAGACGTGCGTTTTGGGGACGCCCTTGAGCTCCCGCATCAAAAAATTGTCCAAGCGCTGGCCTGCGCTGTCCTCATCGACCGTCACAGACTTGACTTGGGAGTTGGAAGAAGGGACGACCGAGGGAATATTGCCCCCTATAATGTGTTTCACTAGCGACGCGCCGTAAGTGGTTGATTTATCTGGAGTTTAGTCCACACCCCACTGAACGCAGCGCTGGAAGGTCGAAGCCCCCGCCGGGAACCACCTGTAAATCACACGCCATTTGCCTGTGATGGCAGGGACACCCGATGGGCAAGCCGACGAATTGAAACCCTGATACGGAATACCCCAAGTCTGCCAACCCACGGTTGGCGGGCGGAATGAAACGAGATGTTTGTGTTGCTAAGCCTGATGACCATGTGCCTGCGGAGCGTATACGCTCCGTTTGTTGGCACAAATCGGCCTGCAGCCCCGGTACCACCTGCGCAATCAGCTATCATTTTGATAGCGAATTCACGAACGCATTCCCTCGTCCCCATCCACGCGCCTACGCTTCGACACCTCGTGTGACCTGAAGTTCTCCGGCAATTCCTCCTCACTTCAATTCGTCAGTCCGGCTTCGTGAGCCCCCACAGGGCATGTACTTATTGAAGAAGGATGCAATCCATGAAACGGATGCTGATTAACGCCACGCAGGCTGAAGAACGCCGCTTGGCCATCGTCGACGGACAAAAACTCCTCGACTACGAAATCGAAATCGAAGGCCGCGAACAACGCAAGGGCAATATCTACAAAGCGGTCGTAACCCGCGTAGAGCCCTCCCTGGAAGCCTGCTTTGTAGACTACGGCGAAGACCGCCATGGTTTCCTACCCTTCAAAGAAATCTCGAAGCAGTATTTCCAGCAAGGCGTGTCTGCGAGCAATGCCCGCATCCAGGACGCGATCCGCGAAGGCCAGGAACTGCTGGTGCAAGTGGAAAAAGAAGAGCGTGGCAACAAGGGCGCAGCCCTGACCACCTTTATCTCCCTGGCCGGCCGCTACGTGGTGCTCATGCCCAACAACCCCCGTGGTGGTGGCGTCAGCCGTCGCATCGAGGGTGACGACCGTGCCGAGCTCAAAGAAAACATGGACCAGTTGGAATACCCCAACGGCATGTCCATCATCGCCCGCACCGCCGGTATCGGCCGCAGCGCGCCAGAGTTGCAGTGGGACCTGAACTACCTCTTGAAACTCTGGGGCGCCATTGACGGCGCCTCCAAGGGTGGCAAGGGCGCTTTCCTGATTTATCAGGAATCCAGCCTCGTGATCCGCGCGATCCGCGACTACTTCAACAACGACATTGGCGACATCCTGATCGACACCGACGACGTGTACGAGCAGGCCCAGCAGTTCATGGCCCACGTCATGCCCGAGCACGCAGCCCGTGTGAAGCGCTACCGTGACGACGCCCCGCTGTTCAGCCGCTTCCAGATCGAACACCAGATCGAGTCCGCCTACGCCCGCACCGTGACCCTGCCATCCGGCGGCGCCATTGTGATTGACCACACCGAAGCTTTGGTGTCAGTGGACGTGAACTCGGCCCGCGCTATCAAGGGCGGCGACATCGAAGAAACCGCCACCCGCACCAACCTGGAAGCTGCTGACGAAGTGGCCCGCCAGATGCGCTTGCGCGACTTGGGCGGCTTGATCGTGATCGACTTTATCGACATGGAAGAGTCCCGCAACCGCCGCGAAGTGGAAAACCGCTTGCGCGACGCGCTGCGCCAGGACCGCGCCCGTGTGCAGTTCGGCACCATCTCCAAGTTCGGCTTGATGGAAATGAGCCGCCAGCGCCTGCGCCCGGCACTCTCCGAAGGTGCGTCCATCCCCTGCCCGCGTTGCGGTGGTTCCGGCCACATCCGTGACACTGAATCCAGCGCCTTGCAGATTTTGCGCATCATCCAGGAAGAGTCCCTCAAGGACAACACCGCCTCGGTGCTGTGCCAGGTTCCCGTGGAAGTGGCTTCGTTCCTGCTGAACGAAAAGCGCACCGAGATCGCCAAGATCGAGTTGAAGCAACGAATCAACGTGTTGATGGTGCCCAACAAGACCCTGGAAACTCCCAACTACAAGTTGGAGCGCTTGAAGCACGACGACCCGCGTCTGGACCACATCGAAGCCAGCTACAAGATGGCCGACGATATGGAAGAGGCCACCGGCGTGACCCGTCGCTCCCAAGAGCCTACCAACAAGCAAACGCCTGTGATCAAGGGCGTGTTGCCCGACGCTCCAGCCCCTATCGCACCGCCCAAGGCGGAGCCGGTGAAAGTTGCACCCGTTGCAGCCGCCAAACCTGCAGCAGTGGCCGCGCCAGCGGCAACCGGCTTCTTTGGATGGCTCAAGTCCTTGTTTGCAGCGCCCGCTGCCGCTCCAGCCCCTGCAGCACCCGCTCCGGTGAAAACCGAAGAAAAGCGTGAAGCCCGCAATGGCCGTGACGGCGGCCGTGAAGGTGGGCGCAATGGCGGACGTAACCAACGCGGTGAACGCTCTGAAGGCCGTGGCGAAGCTCGTAACGAAGCCCGTCCGGACAGCCGTGGCGAGCGCACCGACCGCGGCAACCGCAATGAGCGCGGCGACCGCAATGCCCGTCCTGAACGGGGCGAGCGCACCGAACGTGGCGGCCGCAACGAGCGAGGTGATCGCAACCCGGCCAACCGCCAGGATCGCATGGACGCAGACCCCGCTAAAGCGCTGAACACGGAAGTCACCCTGCAGGCTGACGCCTCGGGCATGCAAGCAGCTCGCGAAGGCCGCCAGGACCGTGGCAACCGCAACGAGCGCGGCAACCGCGGCCCCCGCAATGGCGAGCGCGCTGAAAACCAGCCCCGCAACGCCGACTCCGCACCTGAGGCCGCCCCCCAGATGCTAGTAGACGGTGCAGCGCCTGCTGGAGATCCAGCAGCTGAAGGACGCGAACCCCGCGAAGGTCGCAACAGCCGTGGTCGCGGACGCCGCAACGACCGTGCGCCCCGCCAGGATGAAGGCCAGACCTCCATGCCTGCGGACGCCACTGTCTCCGAAGCTCAAGACTCCGCGCCTGCCGGAGAAAGCGCACAGGACCAGGTTGCCGGCCAGGAACCCCGCGAACGCCGCTCCCGTGACCGCTATGGTCGCGACCGTGGCAACCGCGGTCCCCGTGGCGAAAATGGCGCACGCAATGCCTCGGACACGGCTGCCACCGAAGTGCCAGCGGTAACACCGGAAGCGACTGCAGCGCCCGAAGCCATCGCTCCAGCAGCGCCCGCCGCTGCGCCAGTAGTGGCACCGGCACCTGTTGTAGCTGCACCTGTGGCAGCCCCCGTTGCCGCACCGGCACCGGCACCTGCACCTGCACCTGCACCGCAATCAGCACCTGCTGCAGCGGGCCGCATGCCCAAAGTGGAAGGCTACAGCTTGCCGACTGCCGCGTTGGTCGAAGTAGCCACCGGTTCCGGTTTGCAATGGGTGAACTCAGATGCCGACAAAATTGCTGCCGTGCAAGCAGCCATTGCCGCAGAACCCAAGCCGGTCCACGTGCCGCGCGAGCGCCCTGCGCCTGTCGTGCTGGACGAAGGTCCCCTGGTGTTGGTGGAGACACGCCGCGACCTGCGCGACATGAAGCTCCCGTTTGAAAACGATCAGCCGGCCTGACGGGCACACCCGGACATCGCCTTGCGCGGTGTCCCAAAGAAAAAGGGCACCTCGGTGCCCTTTTTCTTTGGGTGCCCGGCAGTTGCCGGCAAGGGCTAGAAAATGTCTACGGCGCCGATCTTCAAAGCCTCGGCAAAGAAGCCCTTGCGCACCAGCTCGGCATGGCTGAACACTTTGTTTTGTCCGTGGTGCTGGCCGTAGTCCACCGCCCGCTCCGCGCGCTCCAGCGCCGTGCTGGGAGAGTCGTCGGGGGTCACGCGGGTGAATCCGGCGCAAATGGTCAAACGCCCGACCTGGGGGAAGTTGAATTTTTCAATATTGGCCCGGAAGCGCTCGAAGGCAGCCTGGACCAGTGCCTCATCCGGGCAATGCATCAGCACTGCAAACTGCTCCCCGCCAAAGCGGTAGAGACGGTCATAGGTGCGGAAGGTATTGTTCATGATGCGAGCAACGAGCAAAAGCACTTCCTCAGCAATCAGGTGACCATTCTGGTCATTGATGGTGCCGTAGTTATCCACGGAAATCGTGCCCAGCCAGTAGTTGGGCGGTACACGGTGGCGTCGCTCCTGCCCGGCTGCCAAAACCGCCTGGCGAGCGGCGGCGGAACTCTCTTCCAGCTCACCGAGCTCCTCCAAAACAGCACTGTAAAAAGTGTCATCCAGCGACTTGCGGTTGAGCAAGCCGGTCAAAGCATCGCGGTCACTGTAGGCCAGTAGCCGGTACATATTGCGGAACACCCGTGCCAGGTCGGCGATCAACAGCAAATGATCGTCCTGGAGTGCGCTGGCCGAATGAATCTCCAGCACCCCTTCCACATCGGCCGTGGGGTCTGCAAACAAAGGCAAATAGGTGATGCGCGGGCCGTCCTCGCCGGCCCAGGCAATTTCTACTTTCTGCTGCTGCTGGATGCAATGCAAGCGATCCCGGTTGTCTTCCAGTAACGGCAGGGTCTGAAAGTCGATGCGCAAGGGGTCTACCACCTTGCCGCCGCCCCGGGCATCCAGAACGGTGATGTCCATCCAGCGCTTGACGCCCTCCTCACTGACGACCTTGGAGATCAGTACCCGCTGTATCGGGACGAGGTCAATCAGTGCTTTGGAAAGCGTGAGTTCCAACAGGTCACGGTCGCGATGGTCCGTGAGTTTGATGAGGTGTTCAATGAGTGAAGCCATGAAACCATAATAGCCCTAACGCGTGGCCGCGTCACCATGGGTTTACGCCCTGGCGGCTGACCGGTAGGCTTCGGCTGCGGCTTTCGAGTCCAGCCGGTTTTCTGCCAAATCGGCCAAGGCCAGCCAGGCGCGCCGCTTCAAACCGGCGTCTTTGAGCATGGGGATGGCCTGCTTCAGCAAGGCTTGTGCTTTGCCCCATAGCGACAGCCGAACACACATCACGCCGGCCAGGTACTGGAGCAGCGGATCCCCCGGCAGGGCCATCTGGGCCGTTTCAATGCGTGACAACCACACCGCATCCGGAAGCGCATCGGACGATCCGAAGCTCATCTCCAGCACGCTGGTGAGCCTTACCCGTTGGTCATAGCTCAAGCCACTGCCTTGGGCTTCCCACAAGGGGAGCACCCAGAGGCGGGCCACCGACACATCACCCTGCAGACGCAGCCAACGCTCAGCGGCCTCCAGGGCCACATCGGGCAGCACCCGCTCAGCGGGGTCCAAGGCTGACCAGGCTTGCTCCACTTGAGCAGCATCATGCGCGCTCCGAAGCAACTCCAACGCCAGGCCACGCACAATGCCGGCCCCCGCCACCTCTGAAAAAGCGCGGTGCTTGGTCAACACCCGTGCTGCGTCTAGGGCGACCCGGCTGTTGCGCGCCTGACGGGCAGCCTTGAAGCGCAGGCGCAATGCAATCGTGCGGCGGGCCGTGCCCACCGGCAATTGCTCCAGCCATTGCACCGCACCCGCAGCGTCGCGGTCCTCCAGCGCCCAGCGCGCGGCTCGCAACTGGACACCGTCGCGCAAATCGCTGGCCTCTTTGCTACCGGCTTCGTCCAGAGCACGCTGAAAATGGGTTTCGCGGACCGTGCGATCCTGCAGGGCGTGAGCGCTTTCGGCCGCGAGCAAGTGCGCCAAGGTGCGCAGCCGTGTGGCATCCGGCAGCGCGTCACCGCCTGCCAGCATGGCGTCTTCAACCGCTACCACTACTTCAGCAGACTTGCGTGCGCGGACAAAACGCCCGGCAACCAGGTGAGAAATCGAGTCGAGCAGCCCGGAATAAATCGTCCGCTCTTTGTAGCTCAGGCGCCAACGGCGGGCTTGCTGCGGGATGTTGAACAGCCCCGACAACGCCCGTAGCGCCAAGTGCAGGGTCACGAATGCGAGGGCCACACCCAAGAGCACCAAATTCAGAGAAAGGTCTATCCGGTAGGGTGGCCAATACACGGTCACCGTGCCCTGGTTGCTACCGGCAAACAGCGCAGCGACCACCGCCATGCCAAACAACGCCATTAACCACAGAGCAAAGCGCATGGTCAGCGTCCTGCCGCGGCGGTGGTGAGTGCCGCCAGCGTTTCATCCACCCGAGGGACCTCCAGGGTCCGCATCTGGACTTGCAGCACTTGCAAAGCGGCCTGGGCCGCTTGTGTTTTGCGGGATGCGCCGTCGAAGAAACGGGTCAGCGAGCCGGATGCAGCCGCCAGATCGGAGCGGGCAGCTTCGGTTTGCCGGGCCAAGAGGCCCAAGCGCGCATTCAGCACCTTGAGCTTGAAATTTTCACGCACAAAAAATGCCTGCTCGGGGGACATCAAGGCTGCGTCGGGGTTGTCGATGGTGCTGACCCGCACCAGGCTACGCACTTCGTCGCGCACTACGGCTGCCAAACGCCCCCACCACCCGGTCCACGACTCCTGCGGCTGGCGGTCCAACACCGGTGCAGATTTGGCTGAGGGCAGCGCATTGGCCACCGGCAACTCATCTGCCAGTGACACCAGTTCGTCGAGCTTCACCAACATGGCGGGCGTGTCAGAAAGCGCGGTCCCCTTGATACGGACAACATCTTTTGCTATGGCACGCTGGATCGGTGTCAAGCGAGGCTGTGCCGCCCGCGCAATGCGAAGCTCGGCAGATTTGAGAGATGCCAGCAAAGGCTCTACGCTGCCTGTCAGCTGCGCTTGCTGCTGGGCCAACCGCAGAGACGACTCGATGTCCACCACCAGGTTTTCGTCCCGTGAGCGGGAGAGGCTTTGCATCAGCTCTTCGAGCTGAGTGCGCTGCAAGGCCACCTCGCTCAAACGAGCATCCAGCACGGCGATCTTGGCCGCGGTTTCAAGCGCCAGCTCTTGGGCCTGCTTGGCCGTCGAGCGGGCTTCTCCGGCCTGGCTGCCGGACTCTGCCGTCTGGCGCGCCAACTGCTCTTGAATATTCCCGAGCTTCTGCCATAGCAAACCGCTACCGATCACACCGGCAACCGCCACCAGGGCGACGCCGCGCAACCAACGACGCGAAGACTTCACTGTCGGAAGTAAGGCTCCGGCAGACGGGCTGTCTGCAAGAGGAGATGCGGTCGCGGCAACAGGCTCAGGAGCTACTGGATTCATTGCAGGGATTCTATCGACGCCAGGAGCGCCGCCAGCACAGGTTTGGACTCCCGCACCTGCCCGAAACCAGCCTCACGGGCCGCCTGGCCGATGCGGGCGTGGGTCACCACCGCTTTCGCCTCTCCCCAGCCTTGCCCGGGGCAGCAAGCCTGCAGGTTGCGCACCGCTTCAGAACTGCTGAATACCCAAACCGTTCCATCACTGGCCGCGCTACAGGCCCGGGCTACCGTTTCAGCATCCCAGACCGGGCGCTGGCGCTCATAGGCCACCACAAACTCCACCTCACCGCCAGCCGCCTGCACCTGGCGCGCAAACCAGTCGCGCCCCAAACCCTCGTCGCTGGCACCTTCATCGACCGTTGTACCCCGCACGATCAGCACGCGATAACCGGGAGTCACGCGATCGCGGACCACCGCCCACAGAGCCTCGGAATCAAACTGACCGGCGTAGTGGTCCGGCGCGTCGATCCAGGCGGTCTCGGCCCCCACCCGTTGCAGGGCGGAGTAGCTTCCGGGGCCGGTCACAAACGCTCTTGTTTTGATAGCTGCTTGCGCAGTAAATACGGGGGCTTGAGTGCTTTTTCCTTCAAAAAAGTAATGCACGGCGTTGCGACTGACAAACATCGCTGCATCGCAACGCCCCAAG
Source organism: Rhodoferax sp. (assembly GCF_013297935.1). Taxonomy (GTDB): domain Bacteria; phylum Pseudomonadota; class Gammaproteobacteria; order Burkholderiales; family Burkholderiaceae_C; genus Allorhodoferax. The sequence goes on from NZ_JAAFIX010000002.1 coordinate 463,087, forward strand.
CGCTCCCAAGCCGATGCCACCGCACCAGCGTGTGCACTTGCGCGGACATCGATCAAAGGCAGGGACTGCGCCTCATAGCCTGCATCACCCAGCGCTTTGAGCCAGGGAGCAGCTTCCGATTGGGGGCGGGTGATTACAACGCGCATAGTGACCTCACACGGCTTGCGCCGACACGCCGGCCTGGAGTGCCCGGGCTACTTGTTCGCCCAGCGCCGTGGCGGAGGCTGTATCGGTCGCCGTGCCTTGGGCACTGGCATACACCACGGGCTTCACGCCTTCGGCGTCGCCCCAGGCCGCACGGATGTGCAGTTGGTCGCCATGGAGAGTGGCGTATGCGGCTAGCGGCATGGAGCAACTGCCCCCCATCATGCGACTGACAGATCGCTCGGCACACACCGCCAACCACGTCGGCAAGTGCACCAGGTGCTGCAATGCCCCTTCGACATCGGCACGGTCACTGCGAATCTCAATCCCCAAGGCGCCCTGCCCTGCGGCGGGCAGCATCTGCTCAGGCTCGAACACGGCGCGGATGCGGGACTCCAGCCCCAAACGTTTGAGCCCTGCGGCAGCCAACACGATGCCGTCGTAGAGACCTTCGTCCAGCTTGCGCAGCCGGGTGTCGAGGTTGCCGCGCAGGGGTTCGATCTTCAGGTCCGGGCGCATGGCGCGCAGCAGGGCCACACGGCGCAAGCTCGAAGTCCCCACCACGGCACCTTGGGGCAAGTCCATCACACTGGCGTAGGTACTGGACACCCAAGCGTCGCGCGGGTCCTCGCGCTCCATGACACAGGCCAAGGCAAACCCATCGGGCAACTCCATCGGAACATCTTTGAGCGAGTGCACTGCGAGGTCCGCACGCCCCTCTTCGAGCGCGACCTCCAGCTCTTTCACGAACAGACCCTTGCCACCCACTTTGCTCAGGGAACGATCCAGAATCTGATCCCCCTTGGTGGTCATGCCCAACAGGGTCACAACTGCGCCGCTTTGGGTCAGCAAGGCTTGAACATGTTCGGCTTGCCAGAGCGCCAATCGGCTCTCTCGGGTGGCGATCGTAAAAGTGGGCAAAATCGTAACTCGGCTGTAATCGGAAATATGCCTTCGATGCTAGCATGGGCGCGTTCCTTGCTTCAGCCGAAGCCTCTCTCACCTCACCCCCAGACCTATGAATAAAGCACCTGCCGCAGAAACGGCCAAGCGCACAAAAGACAACGAGCGTCCCTTGGTAGAAGACATCCGCCTCCTCGGGCGCATTCTGGGGGATGTGATCAGAGAGCAAGAAGGCGTAGAAGCCTACGAGCTGATCGAAAAAATCCGGACCCACTCGGTCGCCTTCCGCCGCGATGCCGACCAGGAAGCCGACAAGGCCCTCAAGAAACTACTCAAGAGCCTTTCCGGCGACCAGACAGTGAGCGTGATCCGCGCATTCACTTATTTCTCTCACCTGGCCAACCTGGCCGAGGACCGCCACCACATCCGCCGCCGCGCCGTGCATGAACGGGCGGGCGACACGCAGGAGGGCAGCATCGAAGTCGCCATGTCCCGCCTGCGCTGGGCCGGCATTGCCCCTAAAACAATTTCCAACACCTTGGCACAGAGTTTTGTGTCGCCGGTGCTCACGGCCCACCCCACCGAAGTCCAGCGCAAAAGTATTCTGGATGCCGAGCGCGACATTGCCCAGCTGCTGACCCAGCGCGACGAGATCAAGCAACGCGCTGGCACTATCGACAGCAAAAAAGACGCCCTCACCCCCAAGGAGCTGGCCGCCAACGAAGCCCAGATGCGCGCCCGCGTCATGCAGCTCTGGCAAACCCGCTTGCTGCGCTTCTCCAAGCTCACCGTGGCCGATGAAATTGAAAACGCCCTGAGCTACTACGAGTCCACCTTTTTGCGTGAGATCCCCAAGCTGTATGCCGAGCTCGAAGGCATGCTGGGCAACCAGCCGGTGCACAGCTTTTTGCGCATGGGCCAGTGGATTGGTGGCGACCGTGACGGCAACCCCAACGTCAGCGCACAAACCTTGGAATACGCCCTACGCCGCCAAGCCGAAGTGGCTTTGCGCCACTACCTGACCGAGGTGCACTACCTGGGCGGCGAGCTGTCCATTTCTGCCATGTTGGCCGACTGCACCCCCGAAATGCAGGCCCTGGCCGAGCGCTCCCCCGACCAGAACGCCCACCGCAAAGACGAGCCCTACCGCCGCGCCCTGACCGGCATGTATGCCCGCCTGGCCGCCACCTTGTCTGACCTGACCGGCACCGAAGCCGCCCGCCACGCCGTGGCTCCGCAAAACCCCTACCTGCTGGCTGAAGACTTTGTGGCCGACTTGCGGGTCATCGAAGCGTCTCTCAAAGCCAACCACGGTGCCGCCTTGACGGCCCAGCGCCTGCACCCGCTGATTCGCGCAGTGGAGGTGTTTGGCTTCCATCTCGCTACCGTCGATCTGCGCCAGAGCTCCGACAAACACGAAGAAGTGGTTGCCGAACTGCTGGCGACCGCGCGGGTCCATGCCGACTACAGCAGCCTCACTGAAGACGCCAAGCGCAGCCTGCTGCTGGGCTTGCTCAATGATGCCCGCCCCCTGCGGGTCCATGGCGCCGAATACTCGGCCCATGCCCAAGGCGAACTGGCCATTTTTGCCATGGCCAAGGTCATGCGCGAGCGCTTTGGCGTGGAAGCCATCCGCCACTACATCATCAGCCACACCGAGACGGTGAGCGACTTGCTCGAAGTGTTGCTACTGCAAAAAGAAGTCGGCCTGATGCGCGGCACCCTGGATGCAAGTGGCATTGCCGACCTGATCGTGGTGCCGCTGTTTGAAACCATTGAAGACCTGCGCAACGCGGCACCCATCATGCGTGAGTTCTATGCGCTGCCGGGTGTGGCTGACTTGGTTAAGCGCGGCGGTGGCGAGCAGGACATCATGCTGGGCTACTCCGACTCCAACAAGGACGGCGGCATCTTCACCAGCAACTGGGAGCTCTACCGCGCCGAGATCGCGCTGGTCGAGCTGTTTGATGTGCTGGCCGCACAGCACAAAATCCAGCTGCGCATGTTCCACGGCCGTGGCGGCACGGTGGGCCGCGGCGGCGGCCCGAGCTACCAGGCCATTTTGGCCCAGCCCCCCGGCACGGTGCGCGGCCAGATCCGCCTGACCGAACAGGGTGAGGTGATCGGCTCCAAATACGCCAACCCGGAAATCGGCCGTCGCAACCTCGAAACTCTGGTCGCCGCCACGCTGGAGGCCACCCTGCTGCAGCCCACCAAATCGGCCACCAAAGCCTTCCTGGAAGCTGCCGCAGAACTGTCGGGCAACAGCATGGCCGCGTACCGCGCCTTGGTCTACGAAACCCCCGGTTTCACCGAATACTTTTTCAGCTCCACGCCTTTGCGCGAAATTGCCGAGCTCAACATCGGCTCCCGCCCCGCATCACGCAAGGCATCGCAGCGCATTGAAGACTTGCGCGCCATTCCTTGGGGCTTCAGCTGGGGCCAGTGCCGCTTGACCCTGCCCGGTTGGTTTGGCTTTGGCTCGGCAGTGCAAAAGTTCGTGGGCTCCGGCACAGCTGCCGAGCAAAAGGAGCGCGTCGCACTGCTGCAAAAAATGTACAAGCAATGGCCGTTTTTCGGCACCCTGCTCTCCAACATGGACATGGTGATGGCCAAGAGCGATCTGGCATTGGCCTCGCGCTACTCCGAGCTGGTGAGCGATGCGCGGCTGCGCAAAAAAATCTTCACCGCAATCGAAGCCGAATGGCAGAGCACCGCCCAAGCCTTGGCAACCATCACCGGTGAGAAAAACCGCTTGGCCAACAACGCAGCGTTGCAGCGCTCCATCAAGCACCGCTTCCCGTACATCGACCCCTTGCACCACTTGCAAGTGGAGCTGGTGCGCCGCTACCGAGAAGGCAAGGCGGATGAGCGGGTGCAGCGCGGTATCCATATCTCGATCAACGGCATCGCGGCCGGCTTGCGCAACACCGGCTGACCGGAAGTCGCCAAAAAGAAAAAAGGGCCCTCGGGCCCTTTTTTACTGCCTGGTTGCGGCCCGCTCAGCGCCAGCGGGCTTCGATGCGGGCGTATTCGCCGTTTTTGCGGATGGTGTCCAGCCCCGCATCGAACTTGGCAATCAAGGGCTCCACACCCGGATATTTCTTCGAGAATGAGAGGTACAGGCTGGGCTCCAGCAATACGCCGCGCAGCCGGAAGCTCTGGCCCAGCGTCGGGTTGTTGGAAGCGATCTCTGTGGCTACCCGGTCAAACACCAGCGCATAGTCCACCCGCCCGGCCACCAGCTTGCGCAAAGTCGTAAGGTCCGAGGTCGCCACATCCCGCACCATGGCGGGGTCACCATCAAAGGCGGCGCCATAGTCGTAGCCGTTGGTGACCCCCACCCGCTTGCCCCGCAAGGCTTGCACATTCATGGGGGCAGCAGAGCCATCGCTGCGGCCGTAAATACCGATTCGGGCGCGAAACAGGTGGTATTTGTGCCACAGGTATTGGTCTTCGGTGCGGGAGTCGCGCAGGGTATCGAAACAACCGGCCAGCTTGCCCGCCTCCACCTCGCGCATACAGCGGGCATAGGGCAGCGGAACCAACTCCACCGGCACTCCTGCAGCCGCCCACGCGGCGCGGACCAGGTCCACCGCAAAGCCAGCAGGCTTGTCGGCCTGCACGTAGGAGTAAGGGCGCCAATCGTCTTCAGCACCAATGCGGATAGGGGTGCCACTCTGCTGGGCCCAAACCGCCGGCAGGGCAACGCCCGCCCACACCCACCCCAGCACCCATCTGACAACCGGATTCATTGCGAAATCAGCCCCCGCACCGACGACAGCTGCCGCCGCGAGACCGACAACACTTCGTCCAGCCCCTGCAAACGCACGGCCCAACCCTCGCCCTCTTCCGTATCGAAATGCTTTTCCAGCGAGCGCACCATCTTGCGGGCCACCAGCGCGTTGCGGTGGATCCGGATGAACTGCTGGCTGTACTTTTCCTCCAAGTCATTCAGTGCGCCGTCCAGAATGTAGCTGCGGCTCGCGGTGCGAACGGTGATGTACTTGAGCTCCGCCTTGAAATAAAGCACCTGGGTCAGCGGCACCCTTTCGGTCCGGTTGCGCTCCTGGATGACCAGCACCTCTTCTGATGCCAAATCGGCCTGCAGCGCCCGTTTTGAATGCGCATAGCGCTCTGCTTTTTGTAGCGCCAGCTGCAGCCGCTCCAAGCGCACAGGTTTGGTCAGGTAGTCCACGGCCTCCAGGTCAAAGGCGGCCACTGCGTGCTCGGCGTGCGCGGTCACAAACACAATGGCAGGCGGATACGGCAAGGCGCGCAAGGTGTTGGCCAGCGACAGACCGCTGTCACCCGGCATGTGAATGTCCAGAAAAACGACATCTACCGGCTGCTGGCGCATGAGGGCTGCGGCCGACTCGGCATTCGGCGCCTCCGCAGCGACGTGGACTGCCGGATGACTGCAGTCGCCCAGCAGCGTGCGCATGCGCGCGCGCGCCAAAGGCTCGTCGTCGACCAGCATGACCCTGAGAAGGGTGTCAGGCTGCATTGCAGTCATAAAGGCACCTCCATGCGTACTTGGTACACACCGTCTTTTAATCCGCTTTTGAATTGTCCCTGCACATCATGCAACAAAGCTAGGCGTTCTTGCACATTGCGCAGCGCCAGCCCATGCCCGTGTGCCCCCTGACCGGCAGGCACGGTGTTGGTGACCTTGATCAGCACCACCGAGCCCTTGCAGCGTGTCGAAATTTTGACATCCGCACCCGTCGGGCTGGGCTCCACCCCATGGCATACCGCATTTTCAACCAGCGGCTGCAAAATCAAGGGCGGCAGGCGCGCAGCATCGGCCAGCGGGTCCAGGTCCCACTGCACCCGAAGGCGGTCCCCGAATCGCACTTGCTCGATGGCCAGGTAGCGCTGCGCCAAGGTCAGCTCTTCGCCCAAGCTGACTGCGCTACTCGCGTCTTTGAGCGCGTGGCGGAACAAATCGCTCAAATCCTCCAGCAGCGCCTCTGCCTTGGCCGGCTCTGCGCGCACCAAGGCAATGGCGCTGTTCAGGGTGTTGAACAAGAAATGGGGACGGATGCGGGACTGCAGCTCGGCCAGTCGGGCCGCGGTGTCTGCCGGGGTGCGGCTCTTGGCTCGCATTACCAGCGCAGCCACCAACAAGCTCGACAACAGTGCGCCGGAGAACACACTGGCCACCCATGGAACGCGCTCCAACAAGCCGGTGAGTGCCAGCAAACCGCAGCCATAGCCTCCCGCAATGCCGCCCAGGCCCACGGCCAACCCGTACTGCACCGCTTTGGGCTTGCCCGCCAGCCAGCGCTTGGCAATGCAGGCCGACAACAACCACGCCAAGGTGCCGGGCAATGCCGCACCGGTGACGAGTGCCAGGCGGGCCACCCAGTCCCATAGGCTACTGGCACCATACATGCTGGCAACCGCCAGGGAAACCTCCACAAACAACACCGCCCGCAACACGACCCCGATGTGGCAGGCATCAAACACCAGCACCGGTGCAGACGCAGGCGAGGCGGGCACCTCGCGCGGGGTCAGGTCTTGGAACGTCGATAATATTTGGTTGTCGTTCATGTCCACCGGATTTTGACTCCATTCCTGAAAAGCGCCTCCCATGTCCCAAAACCAATTCGATAAAAAGTCCCAAGCGTGGTCCGCGCTGTTTTCTGAGCCCATGAGCGACTTGGTCAAGCGCTACACCTCCAGCGTGTTTTTTGACAAGCGCCTCTGGCAGGCCGACATCACCGGCAGCCTGGCCCATGCAGAGATGCTGGCCGCGCAAGGCATCATCAACGCGGAAGACCACGCCTCCATCCAAAAAGGTATGGCGCAGATCTGGGGCGAAATCGAATCCGGTGCCTTCGAGTGGAAGCTGGACTTGGAAGACGTGCACCTGAACATCGAAGCCCGCCTCACCCAGCTGGTGGGCGATGCCGGCAAGCGCCTGCACACCGGCCGCAGCCGCAACGACCAGGTCGCCACCGACGTGCGCCTGTGGCTGCGCGGAGAAATTGACCTGATTGGCGAGCTGCTGGTGGACCTGCAGAAGTCTCTAGTGGATGTGGCTGAGGCGAATGTTGAAGTCATCCTGCCCGGCTTCACCCACCTGCAAGTGGCCCAACCGGTGAGCTTTGGTCACCACATGCTGGCCTATGTAGAAATGTTCAGCCGCGATGCCGAGCGCTTTGCAGAAGTGCGCCGCCGCACCAACCGCCTGCCTCTGGGCAGCGCTGCCTTGGCGGGCACCAGCTACCCGCTGGACCGCGAGCGCGTTGCTAAGACCTTGGGCATGGTGGATGTGAACGGGTCCCCAGCGGTCTGCCAGAACAGCCTGGATGCCGTGAGCGACCGCGACTTTGCCATCGAGTTCACCAGCGCCGCCAGCCTGACCATGGTGCACATCAGCCGCATGAGCGAAGAACTCATCATCTGGATGAGCCAGAACTTCGGTTTCATCAAGATTGCGGACCGCTTCACCACCGGCAGTTCCATCATGCCGCAGAAGAAAAATCCCGACGTGCCCGAACTGGCGCGCGGCAAGACCGGCCGTGTGGTCGGCCACCTGATGGGCCTGATCACCCTGATGAAGGGCCAGCCCCTGGCCTACAACAAAGACAACCAGGAAGACAAAGAGCCGCTGTTCGACACCGTGGACACGCTCAAAGACACACTGCGCATCTTCTCTGAAATGATCGGCGGCCAAGTGAATCCAGCCACCGGTAAAAAAGAAGGCGGCATCAGCGTGAACGCTGAAGCCATGGAACGCGCAGCACTCAAGGGCTACGCCACTGCCACCGACCTGGCCGACTACCTGGTGAAAAAGGGCCTGCCCTTCCGCGATGCGCACGAGACCGTAGCCCACGCCGTGAAGGCGGCGCAGTCGCATGGCTGCGACTTGTCGGAATTGCCGCTGAATGTGCTGCAGGAGTTCAACCCCAGCATCGAGAAAGATGTGTACGAGTGCCTGAGCCTGCGCGGCTCGCTCAACGCCCGCAACATCTTGGGCGGCACGGCGCCAGCGCAGGTACGGGCGCAAGTGGCGCGGCATCGGGCGCGCTTGGTTTAGTTAAAGACAAGCAGCCTTAAGCCACTGCAATGCCTAGGCCATAACCGACAAGGTTGTGGCCTTTTTTATTCAAACTGCGTTCGGGGAGTCGGATGTTGACGAAGCAGCCTCTGCGGGTGGTGACCTGGAATTGCAATGGTGCACTACGGAAAAAGTGGCCCCGACTTGCCGAACTGCAAGCCGACCTGTATATCGTCCCAGAGTGTGAAGATCCTTCGCAAACCCGCGACTTCGCCTACAGAGCGTGGGCAAGCAACCACCTTTGGACTGGGATCAATAAAAACAAAGGGCTGGGAGTTTTTGCTTCTCCAGAACTAAAGCTGCAGCCAGTGAAGCTGGATCTATCCCCGCTGGAGCTCTTCCTGCCCTGCATCGTGAACGACCGCTGGCCGCTGCTTGCCACTTGGACCAAGCAGGCCAATTCACCCAACTTTGGGTACATCGGACAACTTTGGAAATTTCTTCAAACACACCGAGAGTTTCTGCGTCACCCGCAAGCCATGCTCGTGGGTGACTTGAACAGCAACTCCATATGGGATGAGTGGGACCGATGGTGGAATCACTCCGATGTGGTACGCGAACTCTCTGAGTTGGGTCTCACTAGCTGCTACCACACACACTTTGGTGAAACGCAAGGCAAAGAATCTCGCCCCACCTTCTTCCTGCAGCGCAAGGTCGCGAAGTCTTATCACATTGACTACGCATTTACTGCGGATCAGTGGTCGGTTCAAAGTGTCCATATCGGACAAGCTGCAGAGTGGCTACAGGACAGTGACCACCTCCCAATGGTGCTCGACCTCAACCCACGCGACAAGGCTGAATTACATAAAAATAACTGCTAGCCCCTACCCCACATGGTATTCACGCTACGAAATTAGTAGCGAGTGATCTGCGGGTCAGTTGTTCAGTACCCGCTCCAAATCGTCCGCCAGATGGTCCACTGCCTCTTCGGTGGTAGCCCAAGAGCACATAAACCGCGCGCCACCGCCGATGAAGGTGTAGAAGGTCCAGCCCAACGCCTTGAGGCGGGCAATGGCGGGTTCGGGCAGGTTGACGAACACGCCGTTTACCTCGGTGGGCAGCAGCAGCTCGGCACCGGCGATGCCGGCGATACGCTCAGACAGCCGGTGCGCCATGGCGTTGGCGTGGGCGGCGTGGCGCAGCCAGGTGCCATCGGTCAGCATGGCGAGCCAGGGGGCTGAGAGGTAGCGCATCTTGGAAGCCAGCTGCCCGGCCTGCTTGCAGCGGTAAGAAAACTCTTCGCCCAGCTTGCGGTCAAAAAATACAATCGCCTCGCCAATCGGCAGGCCCATCTTGGTGCCGCCAAAGCACAGCACATCCACCCCTGCGCGCCAGGTGATGTCGGCCGGCGCCACCTTGAGGGCGGCCACGGCGTTGGCGAAGCGGGCACCGTCCATGTGCACCTTCAGGCCGTGTTCTTGGGCGATGCGGCTGATGCCGCTGATCTCCCCCTTCTGGTACACCGAGCCCATCTCGGTGGACTGGGTGAGCGTGACGACCTTGGGCCGGGGGTAGTGCACATCGGTGCGGCGGGTGATGACTTCGAGCACGCCGGCCGAGGTGAGCTTGCCGTGGCGGTGCGGGGCAGAGAGCAGCTTGGAGCCGTTCGAGAAAAACTCGGGCGCGCCGCATTCGTCCGTCTCCACGTGGGCGGTGTCGCTGCAGATCACCGCTTGGTAGGACTGGCACAAGGACGCCAGCGCAATTGAGTTGGCAGCCGTGCCGTTGAACACAAAGAACACTTCGGCATCCGCCTCAAACACCTCACGAATGCGGTCGCAGGCCAAGCGGGTAGCGTCGTCATTGCCGTAGGACGCCGCAAAGCCGGTATTGGCGGCCATGAACGCCTGCATGGCCTCGGGGCAGATGCCGGAGGTGTTGTCGCTGGCGAATTGCAGGTGGTAACCGGGCGTGGTGGTGGTCAAAGTGGTCATGGCGGTGTAATATCGTTTTAGCGGATATTTCCGGTATATCGAACAAAAATCCATTTTACCGACCAACACGACGATGATGCAAGCCCCCTACCCTGTGCCCGCCAACGAAGGCCCACCCGCTGTGGGCCTGACGCTGCAAACCGCCCGTAAAGCGCAAAAGCTGTCGCTCGATGAGCTCTCCAAACGCGCGGGGGTGTCCAAGTCCATGCTTTCCGAGGTAGAGCGCAACCAGGCCAACCCGACAGTGGGTGTGCTCTGGCGCCTGGCCACGGCGCTGGGCATCAGCCTCACCGACCTGCTGGGCACTAGCACGGCAGGCAAGGCCCACCCCACCGTGGAGCTGGTGCCGGCCCACACCATTCCGGTGACCACCAGCCCCGACGGCAAGTGCACGCTGCGAATCCTGGGGCCGATTGCGTTGGCGGGCCGGGTGGAGTGGTACGAGTTGGCCGTGGAGCCCGGCGGAGTGCTGGCCTCTGAGCCGCACGAGGCGGGCGCACGCGAGCACCTGTCCGTCATCACCGGCAGCCTCACGGTGCAGGCCGCCGACAGCAGCAAACTCCTCAAAGCCGGTGACAGCGCGCGCTACGCGGTGGATGTGCAGCACGCCATCAGCAACACCGGCAAAGGCATGGCCAAGGCGGTGCTGGTGGTAGAGCACCTGGGCTGAATTTTATATAAAAACAGGCTCTAGCCCCCGTCGAATATGCGCAAGAAGCTACTGAAACGATAGCAAATCAACCCTGCAGCTTCCAGGGCTCGCTCGCAAAGCGCTCGGCCAGAAAGTCCAGCAAAGCCCGCACTGCGGGCGAGAGGTGCTTGCGCGAGGGGTAGAGCGCGTAGATGGACATCATGGGCAGCTGCCAGTCCGGCAGCACCTGTTGCAAGCTGCCATCGGCCAAGTGCGGGCTGGCCAGGTAGGTGGGTTGCATGGCCACCCCGCCACCGGCGAGGGCAGCGCGCAGCAAGGCGGTGGCCTCGTTGGCACTGAAGTGGCTGCCCACGTGCACCTCGGCGTGTTCATCCCCACGCTGCAGCTTCCACACGCTTTTGCCGAAGTTGGCGTAGCTCAGGCAACGGTGGGTCTGCAAGTCTGTGGGCTGCTGTGGCGTGCCCTGCTGTGCCAAGTAGCCGGGTGAAGCCACCAGCACCGAGGCACAGGGCGCCAACACCCGGCCGATGAGCGCCGGGTCCGGCTCAGCGCTGATGCGGATGGCCAAGTCGATGCGCGCCTCCACCAGGTTGAGTGCGCCTTCACTGGCATTGAGGTCGATCTTGAGTTGGGGGTAAAGCGCCAGAAAGACGGCAATTGCCGCCGCCAGCTCCGCATAAGCGAACGACATGCTGCAGGTCACCCGCAGTTGCCCGCGCAAGGCGCCGTCGTGGCGGCTGGTTTCTTCTTGCACGTTGTCCATCAGGGCCAGCATTTGTTGGCTGCGGCGCAGGCAGCTCTCGCCAGCGTCGGTGAGCGTGACGCTGCGGGTGGTGCGCTGCAAGAGCCGTGCACCCAGCCACTGCTCCAGCTCGGCCACGTAACGCGTCACCATGGCGCGGGACATGTCCAGCTTGTCGGCCGTGGCACTAAAGCTGCCACTCTGTGCCACCTCCACAAACACCTGCATGGCGGTCAAACGGTCCATGATTTGCTCTATTTATGAAACAGTAATGGCCGGATTATCTGGTTTATCTGCGCGGATATTGAAATTAAAGTTCACTCCAACGCTGATGAGACCTCTTTCAAAGCGCCTAACTACCACCAGGAGTTCACCATGATCCGCACTACCGTTATCGCCGCATCGCTGGCCATCGCCTTCACCTCCCTGTCTGGCGCGGCCCACGCCCAGCAGCCACTCACCGTCAAGGTCTACAACACCGACGGCAACAGCTTCAACGTCAATTCCACACTGGTGTATGGCCAGAAAGACGCTGTCGTCATCGACGCCGGTTTCACCCGTGCCGACGGCTTGCGCATTGCCGCCAACGTACTCGACAGCGGCAAAGAGCTCACTACTATCTACGTGAGCCAGGCCGACCCCGATTACTACTTCGGTGTGGAAGCCTTGAAAGAAGTGTTCCCCCAGGCCGACGTGGTGACCACACCCGCCGTGCTGGGCAAACTCGCGCCCAAGCTGGCTGGCAAGGTCGCATTCTGGGGCCCCAAAATGGGTGCCAACGCCCCCCGCAAACC